>CAYSAW010000053.1:0-1536 GCA_964429225.1 uncultured bacterium | reverse complement strand
AACCGTAACTTCACAGTTTTTTAGGGAATAAGTCGAAGTCGAATAGTTGGCCTAGTTTCTCCGCTTTGGCCGGTATCTCGCTTAGCCCTATTGTGCCGTCCTGGTAGTGGATCAGGTATACCTTGGAGAGCTCGAAGAGCAACTCGTTGACTGATATCTTACCGTTCAGCCCGTGCTGCCTTAGGATCTGCAGCAGGCGGTGGTAGAGGTATAGGGAGATGAAGGCGGTGAAGAAGTAGCCCCTAACGGCGTCGTCGTCCTGGAGATAGGTCTTGTCGTTTTCCATCTCGTTCTTCATGGCGTCGAAGGCAGTCTCCACCTCCTCCCGCTCCTTTAACAGGAGGTAGACGGCCTCGCCATCCGCCTCCTCTATGTTGGTGAGGACCGCGATCTTCCCGAACCTTTTCCTCTCCTCTTCCAGCTCCCCCATCTTCCTCTTGCCCTCGGCCACCATCTCTATGAAGGTGGTTTCCTCCTCTGCCCTGAGCTTCACGTCCTCGAAGAGGTAGAGGGTCTTTCCATCCACCTTTTTCTCCCCCCAGTTTATCCCCCTTCCACGGTACACGAAGCAGTCCCTCAGGGGGAGGTCGTAGTCTATTATCTCGAAGTCCCGTTTGAGGGGCATGATGAAGGTCATCTCCTCCTCGGCCATGAGGTCTGCCAGGGGATAGGAGGCCAAGCCCCTGTCCAGGACTATGATATAGGAGCTCAAGTCATATTCCCCCAGGGCGTCTTTGAGGGATTTTATGTCTCTGACAGAGCCGGGTATGGGCTTGAGCATGACGGGCACCTTCCTGTCCAGGGAGAAGAATAGGGCGAAGTTCACCTGCTTCAGGTAGAGGTGCCTGGCGTTGTATCCCTTCTCAGCGAGGCGCAGGTTTTCTGAGTGGGAGAAGATGCAGCTCAAGTCAAAGACCAGGCTCCTGGTATCCCTCAAGAGCTCCTCGTAGAAGCCCTTCTGCGAAGCCCAGTCCGAGCCTATCCTGCGGAACTTCTCCGTGAGGGTGTTAGGCGATAGCGAGGCCCTATGCTCCTTGGATAGGTAGAGCTTTTCCCAGCGGCTCTTCATCAGCCTCATGGGCGTGGGCTGGATAACCCTGACGACGCCTATGGCGAGGATCTCCAGGTAGTCCAGGGGGAACCACTTCCTCAGGGAGGGCAGGAGTTCTCCGGCCAGGCGCCACAGGGCCCTGGCGTTGCCATACTCGAAGACGGTTCTAACGCCATGCCTCCTGTCCTTCTTCTCCTCCAGCCCACTTGGCGTGATCTTGCCGAGGTATGCTGAGACCTTCCTCCTCTTCTTCGCAGCCTTGTCCCAGACGGTAGTCGACTGGTAGAGGTAATAGTTCCCACCGATCTTCTTAGCCTCTAAAGGGATACCCCTCCTCTCCCTCTCCGCCTTGAGCACCCGTTTAACGTAATCCTTCATGTTATACCCTAATAGGGTATAAGTATATAAACCTTTCGGAAACCATCTCCAGAACTAAAAGACAAGACTATCCCAAGTTATCCCCTAAAAATTGCGAAGTTACGGTT
>CAYSAW010000052.1:0-1565 GCA_964429225.1 uncultured bacterium | reverse complement strand
CCGTAACTCCGCCAATTTTAAGTAATATGTAGCTCAACTTGCAATTTTTCTATCAATGTCCTAGATGCTTTTGGTATTTCAGATGGCATCCATTTGTCGGCGATTTTCAGTTTGTATATCCTGGAGAGGTGAAGGATTACATCTTTGGGCGAGAATTTCTCCAGGAGATCCTTCTCGATGAGGATTCTGTAGAGCTTGTAGTAGAGGAGCAGCGAGACGAAGTTTATGAGCATCCATCCTTCCAGCTGATAATCATCTCTCATGTAAGTTCTGTCTGCATGGAGAAGGTTCTTGAAGGTGTCGAAAAGCGCTTCTATCTCAACCCTGCTTTTGAGGAGCTCGTAAACTCTGCTGGCCGGGAATGGCGTGCTGGTTATGACCGCAATGCTCCCTAACTTAAACTGGCGCTCATAATACTCTTCTATGGATAGATGCCTTCCCTTCACAGTGTGCTTTTCCTCCACATGTGTTATGAAGTCTTTCTCCTCCTCGGCTCTTAGCTTTTCGTCCAGGAACACGATTATCCTCCTGTGCTCATGCTTCCTCTCATAGTACCATATCACCCTTTTCTCGAAGAGGAAGTACCCGTCGAATTTCTTCTTATCCCCTGCCTGCATTGGTACATAGTCTATGAGCAGGCTGTCTCTCTTTAGAGGGAGGATATATCCCAGCTTTTCTCCCTCGAGGAACTTTACGTTGTCCTCCGAATACAGCCCTTTGTCTCCTATTACTACCGCCTTCTGTATCCCGGCTTCCCTGAGCGATGCAGGAATAATAGAGACGTCCCTCACGCTTCCAGGAATGAGTCTGAAGAAGGAGGGCTGCTTCTCGTCCAGGGAAAAGATCAGGGCAATGTTTATCTGCGGCACATACTCGCCTTCGTGGTTGTAACCAAGCGTGGCAGAGATCACGTTTTCAGAAAGCGAGAATACGTGGGTGAGGTCCAGGACAGCAAATTCAGAGCCTACTACAAACTCCTTCATGAACTCCACAGCCTTCCCCCTTCGCTCTCCCAGAAAACGGAGCAGACTGCTGAGGCTCTTCGGCGAGACCATTGCATCTGGGAAAACGTCTGAGAGATGGGAGGTAACGTAATAATGGGTTACGTTCTTCAGGGGCGAGGAGTGAAAAAGCCTTACAACAGCAAAGACAGCCATTTCCTTCCATTCCGCTGGGTAGTGCTTCCTGAGAAGCTCGAAAACATCGGATGCGATCTCACATACAAAACAGGAGGCTCCAAATTCCTTCACAGTTATATCCTTCAAGCCTTCGATAACCCTCTCGTGTTTTGGTTTTATCAAGCCCTCAGGAGTTACCTTCCCCAGATACCTCTCAGTCACCTTCCTTGCCCTCCCCTTCCTGGCATCCCAGACGCTCTTCACCTTATACAGGTAGTAATGGTTGTTTATCTTCACAACCTGCGTTCCCTTCTCTTTGTACCTCGCAACCCAATCCGGAAGCTCCATATTACTTAATTAAGTAATACAAAGATATAAAGCTTTCGGTCACTCATCCCGTGAAGTCAAAAAGAAGTAGCCTATTACTTAAATCGGGCAGAGTTAGGG
>CAYSAW010000051.1:0-1621 GCA_964429225.1 uncultured bacterium | reverse complement strand
CTTCCAGGCCATACTTACCTGACAATAGCAGAAAGCAGCTGAGAAGGCAAGGTCTCACAGGCCCGCCTTTGGCTTCCAAGAGCGGGGGCCTTAGTTGAATTGGCCCTCATTTCTGCTATACTCATTTAACGGTCGAAACCAATAAGCTAACGCAAACTTCATGCCAAAGAAGATTGCAGTCATCGCACTCTTATTCATCGCTTTCATCTTAATGTTCATCGCTCTCATCATAATAGTTGGATTTCTGACAGGGAAATTTTCTATGGGGTGTCCTACTTTTTTCAAACCATTCGAGGTAAGTCCGTACGAGTACGAGATAAGTCCGTAGTTTAGTTGGTTGCTCGTTAATTTTTGTTTTAAAATATCAGGCGGTTTCAAAGGGGATTTAGATGAAGCGCGTGTGGGCGATGGTGATCTTGATAGCGATATTAATAGGCTTTGCTGGATGTAAGGATTTTATAACTCCACCTTCAGTACCTCTTTTAAGTAAAGCGGAGGCTGAAGAGATTCTTAGCATACAAATTGCTGGCGGGGGAAAATATGAGGAACTGAAGAGGCAGAGAGATTCGGATGCTATCCAGAAGACGGTAGAATGGTTTAGGACCCAAGCTGTCGTCAAAAAGAGCGATGTATTATCCGATGGTACTACCATTTGGATTGAATATGATTCTGGTCTAGAGGGGTTTATACCTACCGTTGACATGTTTTCTCCCCCGCGAGTGAGAAGTCCGTTGTTTTCCAGTATAAGTGGCCTATCAAGTTCTTTTAGTGTCGCATCTAATGGTAATGGCAATGTGCCAAATAGCAAGAGAGCCATAATCCTATTGCCTTTTAGGATAGAAGAGGATTTAGCGGCACCGAAAGTCAAGTCAATCCTTGAATCCATTGGTTATACCGTTGATGTTCGTACAGGTGAGGATGTCACCGTTGAACTGATGAGAAGATTAGATGAGTATGGAGTCATTTATATTACAACCCATGGGAGTATAGGGGGAATAACAACCGGAGAGAAGGTTTCATCAGCAAAGCTGGTTGATATTTGGAATAGATATCGGGATAAAAGCATAGGAATTGTATTTGCTGAGAATAGTCTTTATTTTGCTATCAACGAGCGGTTTATTAAAGGACTTAGATTTCCTAACTCTTTGGTATTTGTTAATGCCTGTAGCACCCTTAGCACCCTTCAAGATTCTGTATTTGCACAGGCATTTTTGGATTCAGGCGCGGGAGTCTACTTAGGTTGGACTGATGAGACTTTCGTGGCATCGTGGGGAACGATACAGGTTACAGAGGCGATATTTGAATTATTAGCGAAGCCTAATGTTGATGTGATTACCGCTTACACTACTCCTAAGATTGAAATATCAGGGTATAGAGAGAAGTTTTCGGTTGATGCACTATATCCGGTTACTATCTTTAAAGATGATGATGGCGATAGGCAGGGGTGTATTCGTTATGCCAATGGGATAAAACAATGCACACCTGGAGAAGAGAGAGAAACTACCCTGTGGTATAAGCCCGATTTTACATGGCATGGGAATTCTAAATTAGTCCTTAATCAAGTAAGCAATAAACCGCCTACTGTGACCATCTTTTCTCCGCCTAGTGGTTCAGCCTTCTT
>CAYSAW010000050.1:0-1623 GCA_964429225.1 uncultured bacterium | reverse complement strand
GCTAATAAATCAAGTGATTCCATTCTGGGCAAGAGTTTTTCATGATAAAGATTATTAATTTGAAAATATTCTTGCTTTCTTTCTCCATTTCTTGATATGTAGTAAATTGTTGCCGGCTTTATTCTTTTAATTTCTTTAAATAATGTATAATCATCCAACATATAATCAAAGATTAATTGCTGTAGTAAAGATACTCTATCATAATTTGTATGAACAAGTCCAGTATGAACAATTGCTTTCACTGAGGAAGAAATAATCACTAAACCGTTTTTATTATATATGTAAACAGGAAGTACATTATGTCTGTCTGAAATTACAAAAATTTCTTCTGTGCTGTTATTGTAAAATAAAATAACGAATGATCCCTTAATATATTTAACAAGTGATTGTTGATATTTACTAAATAGCTGAAAGACCTCTTTAGCATAAATAATTTTAGGATTCTCTTTTTCATCGTATGAATAAATTTTATTTGTAAAAACAAAGCCAAAAACGAATGTGTGCCAATAATCTTTATTATAATAATTAATGTTATTCTTATCTCTCTCTAAATAGAAGCATTTAGCATTCTTTAAATTAATATTATATTGAAACTTTTTAATGCTTTCATAAAAAGGTAATTTTTCAAAATCAAAATTAATCTTTAAATAATCTAATTTATTAGTAAAATTTTTTATGAATAAAATATCAAACATAAAATTCCTAAATTACATTTTTAATTGTTTTTATTATGAAATAACATTTTTCTTTTAAAGAAAAAGTGTTAAAACATTTTCCGGAGATATTTTCGTTGATAATTTTATCAATATATTTTAATATTTTTCGTATTTTTTTTTCGTAATTTTTCATTTTGGATCCATCCAGATGAGTTAAGGCACTAGGACAAATAATATTAGAAGTTATCTCCTTCATAGAACTTTTGTATTCTTTTGATAAGGCTTCAGATATTCTGAGTATAAAAGCTTTACTCGCACAATACATGCTTCCTGTTGAATATCCATAAAAACCAGCACGAGATGAAATCCAAATAATTTTACAATTCTCAGAACTTTGTATTGCATATCTCGTTAATTTCAAATGAGAAATTAAATTTACGTTTATATAATTCTGAATTTCGGAGTCTGTAAAATCGATAAAATTTTTAAATAAGCGTATTGATGCATTATTAATCAGAATATCAATTTTCACATTATCTTCAATCAAATGATTTAATATTTCTTTAATATTAGCTAAATCATATTCATAATATTTTTTAATTTTTTTTAAATATTCACTATCAATTTCATTCTTTTTTAGTCTATCAATTACATACACCTTGTAACCGTTTTTAAAAAGATGCATACCAATTTCTTTTCCAAGCCCTGACCCTCCCCCTGTAATTAATATATTTTTCATTTATTTGATTAACCTTTTAATTAAATATTTTGGCAAATGAATAAGTCTTTTTCCAAAACGAAATTCATATAATCCTGGTAGTTTATCATCCCATGCCCAGTCTGAAAATATTTTTGGTCCTTTGAGGCTGTTTAACCATTCCTTAAAACTAATTTTACCTTCTTTTCGATAATTTAAAAACGAATCGAAATCTGAATAAATATTAACCCATTTAATTCCTTTTCTGTA
>CAYSAW010000049.1:0-1651 GCA_964429225.1 uncultured bacterium | reverse complement strand
GGAGACATAGAAGGAGCTGGCTACGTGGGCTACGTGATGCTCAATATAGTGAAACCGGGCTTTCAAACGAGTAGGAGAAACGCCAAGAGCACCTGCCACCAGATCTCGAAGGTCTCCTACTTTTTGCCATACTCTCACTCGTTCTTTGACGAGTTCTGGTACCTGTAAGGCCCAAAACGCCTTCTGCAAAAGGTGAGCGGTACGCTTTCGGGGGATAGCAACATGATCAATCTCTTCGGGACGAACTCCTGCTTCTTTTAAGCAATAGCGAATAGCGTTTTTAGGAAACCCCGACTCGTGCTTTATCCGGGTGAAACGCTCTTCTTCTACAGCGGCGATTAGCTCTCCATCCTTGATGATTGCAGCGGAGGCATCTCCATGAAAAGCATTAATTCCTAGGATAACCACTGATGTCCTACCTTCCGTCAATTCGTTTAGGGCGGAAAGGGGGGTTCACCCCAGCTCTCCCTTTACGGAGAGAGGAACGCTGTTGGGACGTAATTCATTATGTTCTTACTAGCTTTCCCTTGATTAAAATAAAATCTAATGGGGAATTAAAAGAAAGGTTCTCGAAACTTATAAAGGAGCCAATGTAAAGGCTTGGCTAAAAAGCTTTCATAGCCGATATAGGCAAAGAATTCGCTATGAAAAGTTAAAACCCCGGGATAATCCGTCCACTCCCGTTTGAGATAGAATTTCACTGAGCGAAACTGGCGGTAATCTGTATTAAAATCCACTCCTTCCAGAGAAGAGATTCCTTCCTTCTGAAAGATATATTTCAAATAGGGGATCTTTCGGTAATCGAAGCCCATCAAATCTGTGACTACATAATCAGTGTAATAGATGTTATCGCTGATGAGAATCCAATTCAATTCAACCACGTCTCCTCGCATTGGCCCACTTCGAGTTAGGCCGTACTTCCCATCCACAATAGCGAGGGTTCTTGGGAGCGCTTTATTAATTTGATAAACCACCTCTTTGAAATAGGGGTGCAACCTCCAGCGAAGAGGAATTTCTTGGATCATTCCCCATTGATTCTTAAGGGCAATGCTCACAATTGTATGAAGGTGAACTTTAGGGACTGGCATTGTGATCAGAAGGTCAGTCTCTTCCAGCAAAAAGCGAGGCAAAGGTACCGAAAAGTGTTTCCGTCGGTAAGAAAACTGGAGGGGCCGGGAGGGGGCGAAGGACATATTGACGACCTTGACCCCACAATGTTGAGCGAACTCCGCGATACCTGTTGCTTTAAAAACTTCGTCCATAGAAAAACGGTTATAGCCTCCTGAGTCCGACTCGCAGAGGGTAACATGAGGGGTGAAGTTTTTGAGGAAGAGGATAGCCGCTTTTACTGCTTCCAAGGTGGTCATCACACCAGGGCGGAAGGTAGGGAAGGTGAAGTTAGGTTTTAGGCAAACCCGATCCGTGGGCTTAATGACACCAGCTTCTCCGAGGAACTCGAACCCCTTTTGGAAGCAATACTCATAACCGGGGGTTAGGGAGTGAATAAACACCTTTGGCATAAAACGATGCTCCAAGAATTCTTTCGGGGTTTAGCACCAAGGTCTTTCTGATCTCCAGGGGTGAGGTGAGTCGTTCCCTTAACGGAGAGCTACTGGGGTACCTTTCAAGAGGGTAGGAGGGGATTTGGAGG
>CAYSAW010000048.1:0-1679 GCA_964429225.1 uncultured bacterium | reverse complement strand
CTAAACTCCGCCCGTTTTAATAACAAGGTTTTCTGGGGTTAGTGGTATTGTGATCTTCATTTTTTCGAGTATGGTTCTTTGCTTCTTTGTTATTTCTGTGAGTTTCCAGGTGTTGCCGATGTTGACTGCTCTTAGTTTGCTCATTTCTCTCAGTATTTCTTCGACTGAGCTTTTTTCCAGGAGCTTTGCTTTTCGTGCCCTCTGGAGGAGCAGGGAGCGTAATATCATGGCGACGAAGTAGACGAGTAGCAGTCCTCTGAAGGTCTCTTTTTTCCTTACGCGCAGTGGCATGATTTCCAGGTCGTTTTTGAGGTCGTCGTAGGTCTTCTCCAGGGCGTCTCTCTCGCGGTACTGCGTGAGGGCCTCGTCCCAGGGAATCACGCGGCTGGAGAGTAGTATCATCTTGCCCATCCTGTTTACTGCCTGGGCTATGGCCTTGGGCTTGCGACGCAGGCGTATCACGTGCTTCTCGGCTGTGAACTCAAAGTAGTTCGCATACCTGCCCGCGACACGCTCGAAGTGCTTGTAGGCGTCGCCATATGTCTTCTTCCCGTCTAGCGCGGCTTCTATGTCCATTAACCTGTTGTAGAAGGCGTTGACCTCGTCGGCTTCCCGTCTCTTGTTGAACAGGATGTATGCGTGTATCCCCTTGCCCCCGATTGGAATTTCTTTTTCGAGGACGTAGTATACCTCTTTCCCGTATCTTCGAGCATTCGCCACGCTCTCGATATCAAAGTTGGTCTCGCTTATGCTCTCCCTGCCCACCCTTGTAGTGAATGGCAACGGCATTACGAAGTCCACGCGCTCGCTCAGCATCTCCAGTACGTTGCTCTCGCTGTAGAATCCACGGTCCAATATGAAGACGCAGTCCCTTACGCCCAACGCCTTTACCTCCAGAACCAGGTTCTTGAGGGTAACCACGTCTGTTATGCTGCCCGGGAACACCTTGTGGTAGATGGGTATCTTCCGCGAGACCGAGAGCACCAGGCCCAGGTTAACCTGGGGCAGGTCTACCTTCCTGTAGTCATCGCCGTACTCCAGCCAGTCTATCCCCTTGGAATACGATGTCAGGCTGGTGATATCGTAAACGAGAGACTTCTCGTTGCTTCCGATCAGCGAGGAATGGAAGGCAGCCAGCCCCCTCTCGTCCCTGGAGAGAGACTCAAGGAGATCGGAGAGCCACTGGGACGAAAACGATACGCCGCGCACACCGCAGAACTCGGGAATGCAGGTGTCCTCCATTATGTGCCTCGTATTCCGGAGCGAGCTGGGATCCAGGACCTTCGCAAAGGCCAGGGCAAGCAAGGCGTTTCCCTTCTCGCCGAAGGCTCGCACCAGCTTTCCAGGCAGCTCCAGCTCTTCTGATATCTCCTTCAGGAGATACGCAGCGCCATACGCTCTCGTAGTACGCACCTCACGCTCAGCAGCCTTCGGCTTTATCGTCCCGGACTCCTCATCCCAGACACCCAGATACCTGCGCCTCTGCCTCGCCTGCTTCTTAACCGGATCCCAGTATCCCACTACCTCATACGCATAAGTCCTGCCCCGAATCCTCTGCTTAACCACGTATGTCATAGTTAAGAGTAATAACAATGAAAGTATTTAAATCTTCTGCCCACCTGGAGCCGAAGAAACAGGATCAAAAACAGACCTTGTTATTGCATTTAGCGGAGTTTAGG
>CAYSAW010000047.1:0-1705 GCA_964429225.1 uncultured bacterium | reverse complement strand
CCTGAGTTCCCATGTTTTTAGGCAATTGATTTTGTGTTAGTTGCTTGATTTATTTGGTTTTTGGCTTGTGGACTGCTATGTTTTCCTGGCGATAGATTTATATACTTTGATTTGCCTAAATAGGCAAATGTATGAGATCGTTTATTCGGGTTAAAAAGATTAATGGAATTGAATACCTGTATGAGATAACTCCCTACTACGATCCGAAGACAAAGCGAATACGGCATCGAAGCAAATACCTGGGAAAGAATGTCGGGGGCAAGGCAGTTAAAGTTAGAGTGAAGCCACCCAGAATGAGCTACTCCTACGGCGAGTTCCTTCCTTTGCTCGATATAATTAAAGATCTGAAGCTGGCAGAAATTTTGAGCCAGCACTTGACTGAGAAAGAAGTCAAAGTCATCTTAACCCTGGCTCAAAATCGAATACTCCAGCCGCTTGCTCTCTATCACATCGCGAGCTGGTATGAAGGCACAATTCTATCCAGAGTATATGGCCATCTGCCTCTGTCTTCTCAGTCGCTGAGCAATTTACTAAACCAGATTGGAGAAAGCGATCTACACCTGCGTTTCTCTCAGAGTTTGATTCAAAACCTGAGCACCAAAGCAACACTCATATACGATGTAACCTCGCTCTCCTCCTACTCCACACTTATCAACCTGCTCGAATATGGTTACAATCGAGATAACTTACATGTTCCGCAGGTAAACCTGTCTGTGGTCCTGGATAAAGCCAGGTGTATTCCAGTTATGTACGAGGTTTACCCGGGTAGTGTGGTGGATGTAACAACTCTCCAGAACACCCTCGCAAAAGTAAGAAACCTGGGAATTCAAGAGGTTACTCTGGTGCTTGACAGGGGCTTCTACAGCACCGCCAATCTGGAAGCACTGCTTTCTAAGGATTTTGCTTTCATTTTGCCTGCGCCTCTAACCGTTAAAGCGGCGAAGCAATTGCTTTCAAGCGTTCATCGAGAGATTGAAGATGCCAATCTCCTGAAGATATACAATGGAGAGCCCCTCTTTGTCAAACCCGTAGCCCTGCGAATAAAAATTGAAAAGAAAAAAGAAGAGGTAGAGGTCAGTGGCTTTGTTTATTACGATCAGAAGCGGGAGCAGAGCGAGCGAGAACTCTTCTACCGAAGACTTTACGAAGTGGTTGAGAAGCTGAGGAAAGTGGAAATTAAAGAATGGATGAAATCCAGAGACCTATTCGAGGAGATCGCTGGCAAGCTGTTCTCGCCCTATCTTAAGTATCGAGTGGTGAACAGGCGGTTTGAAGTTAGTGTTCGAAAGAAAGCAGTTGCACAGCGAGTTAACCGCATGGGCAAATTCATCCTCCTCTACAGGGGAAACCTCGACTGGAGTGAGTGCCTCACCACCTATCGAGGCAAAGACCTGCTTGAAAAGGGATTTGACACCCTGAAAAACGACCTCGAGTTACTCCCGCTCAACGTCCAAAAAGAAAACACCTTAAAAGGAATCCTGCTCATCAACTTCTTAGCCCTGATCATCCGAATGCGACTAATGAAGCAAATGCAAGAAACCCAACTAATCGAAAAATACACCATAGGTGGATTACTGCTCGAACTCCAAAAAATAAAGAAAATCGAACTCACCAGCGGAGAAACATTTACAACCGAACAAACCAAAAAACAAAAAGAAATCCTGGAAAAACTAAAACTATGTGCCTAAAACAATGGGAAGTAAGG
>CAYSAW010000046.1:0-1711 GCA_964429225.1 uncultured bacterium | reverse complement strand
CGCCTCTACAACAGTTGTTGCTGCTAAGTCCCAGCTCTCCATCCAACCGAGCTTTGCTGTTGCCCGCAAAACACTTAACCCTTTCTGGCTTAGCGGGTACCCACTGTCTGTCCAGTAGTTCCACCAATATGCCTCCGTGCTCGTAGAGCGAACCCTTTTATTCAGTGGCCAAAGGTAAGTGTTGTCTGGCACCCACCAGACCCCTTTAGGACTCCAGCCATTACTCCAGCCTCCTCGATGCTCCTGAACAATCACTTGTCCCATCGGCTTTATTGAGAAACCAGCCAACTGTAGCACAGGAAGGAGTTCCATCATCCCCCATATTGGATCTACCCGCGGATACTGAATCAGGCGTTGAGTTTTCTGGTGGGTGTACTCGTAAGGGAGCGTTTGACCTTTCACAGCCACACAAACAATATGGGCAGGATGCCTGACGCCTGCATGGAGATAATCGTAGGGTTGAATCTGCTCAGGTGTCCAGTTGGGATCCGCCAGTCCCGCATTTTCGCCTTCCTGAATATACTCGCGCAACGGCACATACATCGACATCGGACTCCCTAACCGCACCGCCAAACCCACATGCACCCACATCGAGGCAGAACCTCGACGACCATCGCTAGCCGTCACCTCCACACGAACCCGATACCGATACAACTGCTTGTAAAAGTAGTGAACCGTGTCTGAGGTTGCCTCGCGTCGGCGCTCTACAGACTTGCTTGGGTCGTCGCCAAATGCCCACTTATAGGTGAAAGGGGGGATAGGAGCATTTTCTCCGTCGCACAAATCCAGTTTCGCCGTCAGAGTAATCGTTTGCCACACTCCCGCTGGCTCAGGAGCCGCCTCCAGTGAAACTGCCAGCTCATCAGGGCGCTTCACACGCGCAAAAGCATACGCAGTCGCCTCACCGCATAACTCCTCCGTGCCGTCGGGCAATCGCCTATATGCCTCAACGGTACAGCTAATCCGAAAGCGTTTGCCCGCGTGCGCTTGCGTGAACAAAAACCCCTCTACTGGCCACACCGGTCCACTAAGTTCGGGACCCCGTATCGTCTCCCAACCACCACCTTCTCTTTCCTGTTCCATCTTCCATGTATATGTTTTGATTATCTCTCCCCGAACAGGATTTTCACAGTCTCCTGGCCGGTCTCCAGGGGGGTACCCTGGCGGCCACGGCTTTCCAGGATCGCCAGGCGGATCTGGTGGTCTGGGCAGGCTCGGTGGAAAGGGATAGGGCGGATCGTTAGAACCTTCTGGAGGCGGATCCCCTGGTTTTTGAGGGGGTGGAACCGGCGACGGGGCAACCCCATCTCCAGGAGTCTCTATTGAGTCCGTTGCCTCCGGAACCATCATCACTATCCGTTGTGGCTCAGGGCATGCATCACAATCGACTTCATCGGTGCATTTCCATGTGACCGCTCTGCCAGGGCAGACAACGATACTCTGGGGTTGAATACGAGCAATAACACCCGAATAGGCAAAGTCAACAAGGCAAAAGCCAGCGAGAACCAGAAGAAAACCACGCTTCCCCCTCTCGCGAAAGAAACGCATGGTCAACCAAATGTGAGTTAAGTTTGCCTGTCGACCCCCTAAGAGCCTCTGCCAACATGTTGCACGGGCAACCACTGGCATCCGCCAAGCAGTAGAGGCTTCATACCCTCCCCCCGCGCTTCCGGTGTCGCCACGAAACCCTTGCTGATCACTCCCATCCCTT
>CAYSAW010000045.1:0-1739 GCA_964429225.1 uncultured bacterium | reverse complement strand
GTCGCAGGCTGAAGCCTTCTATGACCCCCGTTGACAGGAGATCATAGAAGGCTACCCACCGCACCCTCCAGAGGACGACTACCTAACCCCCCTCCCCAAAGAACAGAAGGGGGTGAAGAGTTTTTGCTCTTCACCCCCTCTAACCTAAAGAAAGGAGGGGAGTTCTCCTCCCCCTCCTCACACTACTTGCAGTTCGCCCCCGTTAAGGCAAAGGCCGGGTTCACAGCCTTCCTCAACACCAATATCACCTCGCCAATCGCTACCTTCCCATCCCCATTGAAGTCCAAAGCAGCTCGTTGAGTATCTGTCGCCTTCCGGGTCCCCACGGCGATCTGCAAAGCCAAAATGGCATCCGCTACCGCTACCTTCCCATCTCCATTCGCATCCCCACATACCACCGCCGGGGCTACTGGAGGAGCTGGACGAGGCTCTTCAACAGGTTGCTTCGTGCTCACAATCACCCGAGAAATAATCACCGGATCCCCATCCACCACGATCCGAAAGTCACTCGTCCCCTCCATCGTGTTGTAACCGCCGAAGTCCGGAATACTGATAGTTCCCGTCTTCCAAGACTTAGTCCCTGTTCGGCTGATGGTATCTGAAGCGGTCAGGAAATATTTGCTATTTCCTTGCATAATGTCGGAACCGCAATACTGGACAGAGAGATCGCCAGAACCTTCATCCCAGTAGCGGATCTGGATCGTCACTTCGCTGGTGGGTTTACCCCGGAAGGCAAAGTTGTTATCCACTGCAAAACCAAACCAACCACCAACGCTCTTCCGCCCCTCCTCACCCCCAGCAGTAGCCGGTTGGGTGACCAAAGCATCCGAATCGTTGACAGGTCGCCCCTCCATCTGAACAATTCCTCGACCCACGTTCTGGGTACCCAACCAAATGACTACCTGGTTATTCGGGAAGGGCGTGAGAGTAATCGTGCCCAAATCCGTGGTCTGACCCGTGTTGATGGTGGCAGTCAGCACCGGGGACATTAACCCCGAACCTTTGGCTACCACACTGATCTTATGAGTACCCTCCGGAGCAATCCCCGAGAAGTTCCCGTTTGCATCGGTTGTGGCAGCAACAAAGCCACTACCAGTCACATCAGTATTGGGATCATACCCCACGACAACCTGGGCACCCGCAACAGGTCCATTCGGTCCTACTACCTTACCAGTGATCTTCCCACCAACAATGGCCTTACCACTCTCCAAGGTGAGAGCGAACAGACCACCCGAATTGGTTGCATAACCGCTGGGGTCAGTCGGTAGAGTGATGCTCTTCAGAACCTTGGTAAAGTTCTTGATAGTGTGGGGCTGGAAGAAGATCGCACAGTTCGGGGCAGTAGGCCCGCTAGGGTTATGGCGTTGGACCGTTCGCTTCCACTCCTTCTCAATGGCGCTGGCACCACCACACCAGTCGGTGAACTGAAGTCTGACTTTCTCCTCAGTACCATCACTGAACTTCAGCGTGGCATCTTTAGTATAGAAGCCGGAGACGCAGGACTCCAAGATGTAGAAGGCATGGTAATTCCCTTCGGGAACGGGGATGGTTTGGCCGTTGACAAAGATCATATTATCCTCTCCAGGGCCAAGGCCACCAAAGAGGAATTCCACGTTCCCAAACTTGGTTCTTCCTGCCTCAACCGGCAACTGCTCGGCGATGAAGGCAGTATCACCAAAGGTGTAATCCCCCGGCAAGTCCGCTCCCGAAATCCAGTCACCCGTGAAGTTCAATGGCAC
>CAYSAW010000044.1:0-1777 GCA_964429225.1 uncultured bacterium | reverse complement strand
CCCTGGTGAACCCCTCCCCCAAACTCCCAAACCGAACGATGAAACCCTACCTATCCCTAAAGCCTCCCCACCCCATGAAAAAACTAACCCTCCTCCTGCTCTTCTAATAAATAAATCTGTTATAGGAATGCTCAAATATGCCCCACAGTTTACGAGGCGCAAAGATGCGGCAGTCTATGTGATACCCCAGAAGCCTTTGTCACTCCCCGGAACTTCTCAGCCACCTTGACAACCAGAAGGAGTTGGAAGATAATAAAAGAAAAGAGTTAAGGACCAGTAGCTTTGGAGAGGGCAGATCAAAGGATAGCCCAGGCAAAGTTAGGGTTGTTCTCAATACCGCCTGCTGGGGTGGGGACAACCTAAGAGGCGGGTAACAAATACCCCAGCTCTCTGAACCATCTCTTTTGGGATGGTTTGGAGGATCCGGGGGCTTCCATGGTACGCTGGGTTCCCTTCCTCCTCCTCAGTATGATGGTTCTTCTGACTGACATGCACCAGGTCCAGAGTCAAACTTTTGTCAGTCCAGTCGATAACAAACAAATAACGCAATATTATGCGGCATATGAAAAGGTTGTTTCTGGAAAATACCATACCGGAGTGGATCTTATTCAGCAAGGCGTAGATCCCTATAGTTACACTACATTAATAAAGGCCGCTAGATCAGGCATTGTTCACAAAATTTTTGGCATCAACATTTCCGGCAACAACTTACGTCGTTGGAATCCGGTAACCAATACATATAGTTGGGAACCTGCACCAACCCGGGGTAGTAACCATGGGCTCGGAATCTGTATTATCATTTACCATCAGGACCTGCAGCTCTATACCCTATACGGACATCTTGATGCAGTTGTAACGGGACTTACCATCGGGCAAGAAGTTAAAGCGGGTCAAGTGATTGGACGCATGGGAAATTCTCACCAGCAATATCTTCGTCGGTGCCCCTCAGGTAAACCTTGCCCGGCCCCACCTGATGCACCCGGTGAGACTATCACAAGCGATAAAGATGGTTTTGGTCCGCATTTGCATTTTGAGGTGAAAGATAGAGGTGTATTAAGTTCCGGTTTGGATGATGATTGCAACCGGCCTACTGGATGTTGGTGGGGTTACGTTCCAAGAGTTACAGCCCCTTCACCATCTACTCCTAACATGCCTTACCACCCCAACTGGTTTGGCTACCATGACCCGAACATCTTTCTTAATCTGCCCGTCGAAAAATTTGCTCAGCCGATGCCAGTAGAGATTCTTCGGTACCCGCTAGACGTTCGAGATTATCCGAGCACCGACAGCAATCTGTCCTTAATTATAACACAGATTGCCCAAAGGGGTGACGGGAGATTACCAGCCTTTGTCGCGATAAGACATGTGGGAAATGAATGGTATCAGATTCACTTGCCCAATGCAATGGAAGAAGAAGGTTGGAGCGCTTCTGGCTGGGTTGCTGGGACCCTTAGCGGAACGATATACACAAGAATAAACCCCACGCTTCCCCAAGTGGAAGTTGTCCCAGAATCTGCATATGTGCGTGCACAGGCGTCCCCGATAAGTTCCCAGTTGGTTTTTGTTTACCGTGGTCAGCGATTTGTCCCGTTTGCATCCGTATCTGGGTGGCATCGGATTTACTTACCCCGGAAATCGAGTCAGCCAGACGGCTGGATAAGTTCAAGTCATGTCCAACTCATTGGCCCCCCGATTAGTCCGCCTCCTCCGCCTGCACCCACTCAGGTGTGTGGGGATGCCAATGGGGATGGGAAGGTCAGCTTGGTGGATGCCACCC
>CAYSAW010000043.1:0-1782 GCA_964429225.1 uncultured bacterium | reverse complement strand
AGCCGCTGCCATCAAGCTGGACTGTTTGCCTGGGAACTACAGTCTGGTCAGGACCGGCGTTGGCGATGGGGGGACGGTTTATACTGATAATACATACTTCGTTTGAGCGATTAGACTCTCCCTTGAAATTAAAGGCGCTCACTTGATAACAGTATTGAGTATTAGGGTCAAAGCCGGTGTCAGAAAATCTCCGGACATTAGGACCTACTGTCCTGACGAGCTCCTCGCTTCCTCCTCCGGGAAGCATAGATCGGCGGTAAATTTTAAAACCCTCCTCATTATCTGAGTTATCTTTCCAAAAAAGTCCAATAGTATTGGAGGATGTAGCTTGAGCTTTGAGATCAGTGGGGGCTTTGGGAAGTCGGGAAGCACCCTCTATTGCTCGGCGGGCTGCGCTAAGGTAACTTCGATATGGTCCTTTTCCTGGACCAGTTTTTGTCTTGCAAATTTGGAACCAAACGCACCAAGGAGTGAAATCAGTTCCTTTATTCGATATAATATTATACGCTGCATCAAAGGTACAGGTAGGATCAAAAGCACAAGCATCATCCACCTTAGGATAGTAGTAGTTATTAATTTGAAGGACACCGCGATCCCAAGACCAAATATTACCTTTCTTATCACGATTAGGAAAACAAGAAAAAAGATTACCTCCGGATTCAGCCCAAGCGATCGCCACAATAATTGCAGCATTTTCTCCCTCGAAACCCGCTTTTAAGGCGTAACCAGCTGCCTCTATCATTGCGATACGGTCGGGTGGGTTATTGCACTGAGCGGGTTTCGTTGCTGGATCGCTGCCTAAGACCACAGCTTCTGCCCAAAACTCGAGCCCGCTTAGTGACAATAGTAAACTCAATGCCAGAATCATCGTAGGCAGAGTAATCCGCCAAATAACGCCACGTATCACAATCCCCTCCTTTCATGCACCAAACTAACTTCAGCTTTATACACTCCTTCTGACCTATCCCTTACCAGTAAGTCTTGTCTCACTATTTTGTCTCAAGTAGTTTGAATGTAGATACAATACGATCAAAACGAATGATATTAGTATCAATCTCACCCCTCGAGCGGGACAAAAAAGAAGACCAGGTTTCTTGCTCGTCCCTTTGAACATAGTAAGAGAAATAATAACAGACACCTTTGTATTCTCCTTCATAAGAAAGGATCTCTGTTACCAAATCTCCTTCCTGGAAAAAGTATTCATTTGGGCTTCTAATTTCGCTTCTTATAAACGTTACTCCTCCAATTTTTTCTTCTGTTTGTTTCCCCACCATTTCAGCAGGTAGTCCCTCGCATTGAACGGGCTTACCTGGTAATGTGAAACGAGTTGCAAAAAACGTGTAGGGTGTGCCAGAATATGAAGGATCCTGAGTTGGAAGTCGAAAAGCAACACCTTCCCACCCAAAGCTAGGATTAAGGCTAAGACTTTCCACTACTTCGGCAACAAGCTCTGGTGGATACCTCACCTCAAACCCATACTTCTCATTGCGATAGACCTTCCAATCTGAGGTATCAACGGGTTCAGTAGTGGCTGGTTCTTCAGGTTGAGATGCCAGTGTTTGCTTAGGTGTCTCAGGTATAGTTGCTACCTGCTCTTCCTGCCTCACTTTCTCAGCCCCTTCCTGCCTTTGTTGAGCCTCCTTTTTTTGCTGGACGATGTATGTGGCTGCTCCTGCCACTGCGATGATGGCAATGACCAAGAGTGCGATGATTGCGATCTTCTTTGACATGAAGTTGGTAATTATTTAATTTATACATCTTCGACCCCTTAAAGAGATTATA
>CAYSAW010000042.1:0-1829 GCA_964429225.1 uncultured bacterium | reverse complement strand
TCTTTCACCTCCTACCTCAATCCTTCAAGGCCTGCCTCCGACTGATTTGATTGTACCCGGTCTTCTTGGGATTTTGCAACATCGTTTCACTCGCTTCCAATCTGTGAACGGTGTCCACATGGTGTGACGGTCATCACGCGCTGGCCTCTAACACCTTTCGGAGCAAGAGTTGGGCCATCAGAAGACCAAACAGGCTGAGCAAATATATAAAGACCACAAGGGCGAGAAAGCGCAAGCCTTCCAGATCTTTTAAGACCAGCGTCTTAAGTGTTCGTCGCCAGCCCCCTTGTACTTGAATGAGGCTATTGAAAGCACCTACAACAACAAAGATGAAGCCAACTAGAAGACCTACCATGAGATTTCTGAGCTCGCCGGACAATTGAAAAATCTGGATGAAGACGAGCGTGGCAAAAGCGGCTAAAGCCATAAACAGCAATGAGATGATTGGAACGATTATTTTCCCTGTCATATGTCCTCAGTACAGCAGCACAATCCCCAACCCTATAACCATGCCCCAGGTAAACAGTATCAGCAAACCGAGCCACCACAAAGACAGAAATATTCTCGCCGTTTGGGGATCTTCCCAATGGCCTTTCTGCCTAAAGCTCTTCCACTTTCCTTTAAGCATCTGCAGCAAGTTGATTAACGGGACTAAGGCAAGCAACGTAAAGCCTAATAAGAAGACAACCAGCCCTATTAGGGGTTTCTGGGGCCCTAAGGGTACTGTTGAAATTAAAAGCAATGAAATAAATATGACTGTGCCGAGCAGGAAAACAAACTGGGTGAGCACCTTGATGGGCAACATTCCCTATCCTCCTTGGCCATACCTCCTTGCTAGTTTTGAGATGAACCTCAATAACTAGTCTTTAAGAAACTCTGCAACGCATACCGCTAGCCCCCAAACACATCCAATAAAATTGCCTAGTAACATCCATGCTAAGGCTTCCATTGCTTCGAAGCCAGCTAGTATGAAAACCGAAGTGAACATACCTGCAAGCGCTCCTAATGCTGCTGTTACCACTGCAACAGCGATCGCTATAAGGCCCAGGCAAATCAGTGAAAAGAGCAGCAGAAGAACGGCTTCCATTAAGTCGAGATCAGATTGTGTAGCCCCGTCTTCGCCAGGGGTTGGCGCGTGGGGTTGTAGTTGAGCAGGATTCAGCTTTACCAGCAATGAGGAAACAGCTTTCCCTAAATGTCTTCTAAGCATGCCAAACGTGCCTAGAGCTAGAACTTCTTGTAAAAAGGCTTGTTTATGTTGCTCCGTGAGCTTGAATCCCCTTACCCACGGCAGCAATTCGATTTTCTTCTCTGAGATTCTTGTCTCTTTTAAGAAATCCATCGCTTGGTCATGAAATTGCTTTCTCAAAGAGGAATCCGAGAAAGCATTCATAGGCATGACATACGAAGGAGATGAACGAACAAGCTCAGGAACCATCTGGTCAAGTTCTGCGCTCAAGCCGATGTGATCGAAGTGATCGAGTATCTCCCTTGCTGTGTCATTTGCTGCCAGTACTTGAGAAGCTAAACCTGGGGGTATATCCTCGCCCTTATTGTGAAGCACTGTGTTTAGTGCTCGCGAAACCCCTTGGAATTTCTCCACAGCCTTCTTTAGCAGTTTCTTGTCAGCTTTCGAGAAGATATCTACTAGATTATTTTGTTCTTTTGAAAAAGCAATGAATTTAGATCTATTGTGATTGACTGTTGGATTGTCCTTAAAGAGCGAAGTGCAACCTGTCATCCCGCTAGCTAGCCAACCAATCCCTAAAGCCTTCAAGACCGACCTCCGACTGATTTGATTGTACCCGACCTTGTTGGGATTGTGCAAC
>CAYSAW010000041.1:0-1830 GCA_964429225.1 uncultured bacterium | reverse complement strand
CAAGGCGCTACGGTTCTCTCTATTCATCTATTCATTCACATTGCCGCTTCACTGAGTTGCAAACTCCTGAGGGCACCTCCCTGTACACCCTGCAACGAGCCCTCCAGTTGTACTGGTCTTCCTGCTTGCAACACACAAGCTCCCATATATATATTCAACGCACTTAGCGGGAAGGGTAACTGTCTTACAGCACCAACCTTTTTCGTCCCATAACCCCATTTCCCTCCCCTGCTCGCAGTGGTCGAACGTCTGACAGTTCCCGATTGCGCCACAGGGCGAGGGGGGCACGGAGCCAGGATCCCCGCACAAAGTGATGGGGTCCTGCTCCAGAGGGTGCACAGAATCACGGGGAAGAATCGCCTGAACGACAACCCACGTGACCACAAGAGACAGCACAAAGGCAATCCCATTCCACACTTTCATCATCTCAACACCCCCAAAGTCAAGGGATTCTTAGAGAAAATCTCCATCCTCAATCCTCCGGTGGATCCGACCACCACTGCAAGTTAATGGCCGAACCCGGGGCATATTTGTGAACTACCTGACCGCTCAGCAGGAGCGACAGTCCACGCTTGTAGAGGAAGGGAGCCCCCAGAGGTGTCCCCGGCGGATTGCAGTAAGGGTCTATGGCAACCACGATGTTCTGCCTGTACCGAGGGATATAGTCCGTATACAGAACCCAGTTAGAAACACCAGGTATTCGTGGCTCAAGAGCAGAAGGGCGATACAGCATCGTTGTCACGCCGATGTAGCCGGGAGGTGCGCAAGGTAGTGGTGCCCAAAACATAAATTCCCTATCGTACTCATATATCCCTGTAGCACAAGGACTCCACCAGTCTCGGTGAGAGGTGTCCGTATATTCCCAAGGGTTCAAGCAACCGCGCCCCCCAGGTCCATGCTGTTGCCAATCCGGCAATCCAAGTTTATGATACGACCTATAAGACGTGAACACGTCGGCGCCGTCCCACGCCTGGCGGTAGTTCTCTATCGCAAGGTGTATCTGACGAAGTTTGCTCACAGAAGAATATATCTGCACCTGCCTCTTCACCTTCAAAAACAGAGGGAAGAGAAGGTAACTCAAAATGGCGATGATGGCAAGAACAATCAACGCCTCCGCTATTGTGAAACCTCGCTCCTTCATCGCGGGTGCCTCCTTCTCAAAAAGTCTCGCATCAGTTCTTTCTCCTCAGGAACCGCCTGAATGATGCCTTCGGCAGAAAGAAGAACCACCTGAGGCGCGGACGTGACATCTCCTTCGGGACCTGCGCCTCTCTGAAGGACACCACCCGGAATAAATCCTTCCTGGTCAGGAGTTCCCGGGGGAAACGCTTCCAGTCGCCGCTTACTATCACAACCACAGGCAACAATCGCGCCTGGCTCACCTCTTTGACCAAACCCTCACCACTCAAACAACAACTCTCGGTAAGTGAGAAAGCATAATAAGACCTGCCCTTCTCTATCGCTTGACCCTGAAGGTCTCTCCCGGGCAAAAGGATCCGCTTTCCCACCAGCTCCTTGCGCCAGGGAGAATATCCTTTCGCTTCGCTGGCGAGGAAATGGGAGGAGGGAGAAGGACGATAGAGGAGCGGAAGGAGGATTCCGATAAGAGCGCATCCCACCCCCAACACTGCCCACGGAAGAATGAAATCGCCGGGCAGGGCGCGCCAGGAGTCCCCGCCCCGCTCCTCGCTGGAGCGAGCTCCCTTCCCTGAAAGTCTCAAGTGCCTCAGGACCCGCATAACCGATCCTGTAGGAAGTATAGCATCGCAAAAAAAAAAGTCAAGGGCGGGGCAGGATTTTTCGGGGTGCCAAAAATCAGGTAGAAATACT
>CAYSAW010000040.1:0-1868 GCA_964429225.1 uncultured bacterium | reverse complement strand
GTCTACAGAGTCCGAAGCGCTACCACCTCTATTGTCCCTAACTATTAGGGTACACTGATAAGTCGTATCTCTATTTACCCGGGGAGCAATATATGTAGGCTGGGCGATATTAGGTCTAGAAATCGCACCCCCATTACACGACCAGCTGAAGGTTATCGGGTCATCATCCGGGTCAGAACCAGAACCTTCTAAAACCACTGTCTTGCCCGCCGAGACTTCTTTGTCAGGGCCAGCGTTGGCGATGGGGGGTCTGTTTGAAGTGGTGCCAAATGTCAGCTCAACTGGATCATAATAGTAATGTAGGATCCATTGCCAATCTTTTCCTTGCTCTCCCCAATACTGGGTTCCCCATTGGCTCATCCTTCCAGGATAACACCGCTTTCTCCTTCCTTGAACAATGCACGGTTCTGGCGATCCCCTCGTACCGCTTATATATTGGGCCTCGAATATCTTACCGTTTCTTGTTATGACCCAGTTCCAAGTCTCATCCACAGCTTGATTGGTTTTTGCAACTGCACTGTTGGCTTTGTAGACCTGGTCACAAGCATCGTCTCTTACATTAAATCCCTTTTTCTTATATATGCTGTTTTTAGGATTCAAGACTCGATACCATCCATAAGTCTTGACTGCCATAGCCCCAGCCTTTAACGCATCTAACGCATCCATCGTCCAAGAGGCGATCCATTCGTTGGGAAGTACATTTTTCACATAGTCTGTGAAATTCACTTCCTCAATCCTGCCTTCGTATTTGCTACATTGATTTTTGAAAGTGGTTATCAGTACTTTTATTGTGCTGGGGAAATTCTGAGCTTGAACGATAGAGGAGAAATTCACAACTATCCCTGCTGTAAACAAACATAACAGAAAAGCTTTGAAGATTCTCCCTGTCATTTATGCCCCTCCTAAGTATGTCGAGTAATGTTCTTTAAAACAAGATTACGTTCCTAATTAAGATTATAACTTACTCTGAGTTCGAGAAGCAAATCTGGGCCCAGATCGACTAAAGACGTTTTGAAGAAGTAAAACCTTACTTTAGGAATTTAAACGCCGACAGTAATTGGTTACGTAGAGAGATATAATTCTCTTTCTTGTTTTTGTCATATCCGAACACCAAAAAGTAGATTAAAAAATTTTTGTTCCTCACGTAGATTTCAGTGTGTCTGACATACTGCTTTGACCTTTCCCAATATTGGGTATAGGAGATGGCTGTGGCGGGATAATTATCTAAAAGGATAAGCTCTTCTTCTGGATCAACATTGTTTCCGGCTACCCTCCTGGTTTCTTTTAGAAAGTCTTCCTCTCCCCCATACCAAGTTGGCCTTTCTATGACCGTGAAAGTAATATTAACATTCTCAGAATCCTCAGAGGATTCAAAATCGATCCTTCTGGCACCTGCATCTAGTGTTTCAGGTGACACTTTCCAATGTGCGGGGTATTTGACAGAAAACCCCATAATTGGACTCTGGTAGATTTTCCAATCCGAGGTATCAATCTCAGGTTGAGATGGAATAGTAGGCTCTGGCTGGATAGAAACCTTTCCTTCTTGCCTTCCCAAGCCTTTGAGGAGGTAAGCCGAGACCCCTATAATGCTGACGAGAATCGCGATTAATAATGCTACAAATGTGATCTTCTTCATAATTTTATGGTTATTGAGAATCCTTTATTTACGGAAGGACTTTTGTCGTTCTTCAAGAGGAAATTGATGATTATTATCTTCTTTGAATGTTTGCGATGACTTATTAGCCGAACTTTGGGATAATTATAGCACATCAAAGTCAATTTTTCAAAGGGGTAAAGTCGGGATGCAACTAAATACCCTTTGTGTTGTGGTGGTTTCCCTCCTTGGGGAGGGGATCTTGGAAGGAGGG
>CAYSAW010000039.1:0-1932 GCA_964429225.1 uncultured bacterium | reverse complement strand
GCTGAGAAAGTGAGGCAGGAAGAACAGGTGGCAACTATACCTGAGACACCTAAGCAAACACCGGCATCTCAACCTGAAGAACCAGCCACTACTGAACCCGTTGATACCTCGGACTGGAAGGTGTATCGCAATGAGAAGTATGGGTTTGAGATAAGATACCCCCCTGATTGGAAGCACTCGGACCCTTCCCTTGATTGGGGATTTAAAGTTGAACAACCTACTACCTATCCTGAACCACGTTACGAAATCGCGTTAGCTATAGACACTCAGATTCCCAGGAGAAAATTTAATCCCGATAGATTTATTGAAGATGCGAAGCAAAATCCGTATCTTGTTCATATTTCATACAAAAGGTTTGAGGTGCAGGAAGGAGAGGCTTACGAGTTTACAGAGCAAGAGTATGATGAGGAGTATATGCATATTCAAGTTAACCCGCCATACATTCTTCTGATACCGCCTCAGCATAGTAGTGCACCTATTTCAGGTGTAGTCCTTGCCCTTAAGGGCGGACCAAGAACTGGAACTAACCAATATGCAAATGCATTACTGGTTCTTGAAGCAATGGCGGGAAGTTTAAGATTCTTGAGATAGATTCGAGGTATCAATTCACGCGTGATTGATAAAAGGGTGATGTAGAGATCGTAAGGGCCACTTGTGGTACTGCTCTTATAATAGTCATCCTACTATGGGGCCATTTTTCTATTGGCTACGCCAACGACGTGGGCATAAGCCTATCTGCCGGTTGGGGCTCAAAGGCTACCTTTGTGCCAGTTATATTTCGTGTGGTGGATCAGCATAATGTTTGGAACATAGGTGCAGGCAACAGGCGCGACTTTTGGTACAAGGTAAAAGTTATTAGGAATGGCCAAGAGATTACCCCTTGGGGGGAATGGTCCATCCTTCCTCCGGGGGCGGAAATTAAGTTTCCATATCAAGCTGCTAGTGGTGATCAGGTCATAATCATCGTTTCTAATGAACTTTTTAAAGATAGGAAGATAACTTTCTTTTGGGGTACTGACTTTCTTGCGCGGATTCTCTTTGGTGTACCTATCACTTCACCTTTCGAAGCCACTCTGGAGGACATCAATCTTCTTGTTGATACGGTTCTGGGGGAGTGCGCCGGACTGGGGTTTGGCACAGTAAAAGCTCTAACGACCAAAGACTTGAGGGGTATTGCCACAAAGGTAGCTGAGTGCATCTTATCTATTCCGATTGTGAAAGAAGGACTGATTAGGATATTAGAGCGATCTGGGCTTCAGGTTGCCGCCCAGATCGCAGCTAAAGCTAATCTTGTTTTGACAGCCTTCAGCCTTGCTGCAAACGTTGGTGCTTGGTGGAACCTAGCAAATGATACTGTCAAATCCTTTAAATATCCTATTAGCGAACAAGTGACCATTTCCTTTGTGCCGAGAACTATTGCCCCATCGTTTCCTGACCTGAGGGTGGTTCGAGGGTTACGAATTTTGAGCAGGCCTCCCTATAGGGTCGGGCAAACTTTGACCGCGACCTTTTCTATCGTGAATCGAGAAACCAAGACCGTTGATGTAGAGGTTTTTACTGTAGGAGGTCGGGGTCCACAGGGTGCTGACGATGTGAGAGATTTTGAGCACCGCACTAACATAACTATTTCTCCTGGGAAAACCTATACATACAGAGGCAGTTTCATCCCTTTAGAGGCTGGTAGCTATCACTTTTTTATTGCGTATCGTGTGAGCGATGGATTCTGGAATACCAGTGTTCCTACTGAAGGGACAGTTAACAACACTTTGGATATTGTTGTGATATTCAACAACCGTCCCCCCATCGCCAACGCTGGCCCTGACCAGACTGTCCAAATAGGCTCAACCGTCCAGCTCGATGGCAGCGGTTCTTACGATCCCGATGGCGATAAAATTCGTTATCAGTGGGCTATTCTCTCAAGAGAGAACTCAG
>CAYSAW010000038.1:0-1947 GCA_964429225.1 uncultured bacterium | reverse complement strand
ACTTCACCACGCTTGACCTCGAAAGAGACGTCGCGCAAGGCTTTGTAGCGATACGCGCCTGCTGGGTGCTCGCCGATGCGGTAAAGTTTGCTCAGGTTTTCCACACGGATGGCAAGGTCGCCCATGATCCAGACCTCCTCAAGTCTTTGAAGCCGAGGTAGACTCTTTACCAATCACCTCCTCAGCCCAACGTATCACTTCCCCTGCAAGGGCAACCGCTTCTTCGTATTCCTCATGACTGACCGGTTCGGCTAATCCGGGATAGCGGGTCACTACAGCGTAGCGCGTCAATTTCGCTGCTTGTTTGATGCCCTCAGGCACCGTTTGCCCCACGTGCTCTATAAGGGTCAGAAGCTCTGTAAGGTCATGCACATACGGAAACCGCACATGCCGATGGATGAGCACCGCTTTGATGGCCTTCTCTGCCGCTTGTTGGGCATCAAAACAGAGATCTTCCAAATAGATGCCCTCCTTCTGCGAACGAGCCCGCAGAAGATTGCTTCTTGCCCGGTTTAACCATTCCCGAGGGTCATCTGGCGGGAACCGTTTCTCGCTCATAAATGACCTTACCCTCACGCAACGCTGGCTCTATCACCAGACAGAAAGAGTTCCGGTAGCGTTCGACATCCTCTGGAGTCACGACGATCAGATCCACTGCTTGTCCAACCCCAAAGAGGTTCATATAAATGCTTTCCGTTAAGCGCCCACGATGTATAGGCCCTGATTTGATCACCAGCAGGTCCAGATCGCTATTGGGCCCCATCTCACCGCGGGCCGCAGAGCCAAAGAGAATGATCTTGTCTGGTTGAGCAACCTCTACAATACGACGAACGACTTCTGCAAGCCCACTGATATCCACGGTCTCCCGTCCGCTCAACTCTAGTTTCTTTATAGCCATTCTAATCAATCTCCCGCTTCCTCATGCCCAAGATGGCGCCGTTCAGGTAAATGTTCTCCCGGCCGGTCAGCTCCGGGTGGAACCCCGTGCCCACCTCTAGAAGGGAACCCACCCGTCCCCGCACCTCAGCATATCCCTCCGTCGGCTCCGTAATCCGTGAAAGAACCTTCAACAACGTACTCTTCCCCGCCCCGTTCCGACCAATGATGCCCACTACTTCGCCACGCTTGACCTCGAAAGAGACGTCACGCAGGGCGAGGTAGCGCCCGCTTTGGCCGATGGGTAGAGTTTGCTCAGGTTTTCAACACGGATGGCGATATCGCTTATGACTGATACCCCCCTTACCCTCGAGGTTCAAAACTAAGAACACCCTGGCTCTCATCAAAACAGATCCTGAACCGCTCAAAAATGCCGGTTCTCCCTAGCAGATTGAAACCGATGCCGAGCCTGTCCGAGAATCCAACGCTTGCTGTGAACCGTTCCGTCCCCAGTTGCACCTCAAGATTGTGCAAGTAAACAGGGATGAAACCCCCATCGCCTACCTGTAGATACCATTGCTCTCCAGCCCGGTAATCAAAACCGAACCCATCGGCAATTCGCGCATGGAGTAGTGTGTACGCTGCCCCTGAATCCACGTAAACCTCCACAGGATACCAGATATCCTTCATTCTCACCGCAATGGTGATGAGAGGAGCCAACCGTCCTCTCATCGGTTTGTACCGGAATACAACGGGCTTTACCCGCATCACGCCCTCAGCCCGAGAATAGATTGCAAATCCTCTTCACGCGGAACGCGAAAGACAAGGGGTATCGGTCTCAAACGCTTCTTGCGGATCTGACTGTAGACCTCATCCTCGAAATTACCCACCATCACCACCTTGCCCTTGTGAATTGCAACCACCTTCCCAGGATATTGGGCAACTAGTTCGTCCAGGTGCGTGACAAGCCACTCGTCATACTCCTGCAAGGGTATCTTTTCCATCCCCTTCACCTCCTTCGCTCAAAGACTCTCTATACCTTTTTTACTACCAAGTGCCCGAACAACCCAC
>CAYSAW010000037.1:0-2101 GCA_964429225.1 uncultured bacterium | reverse complement strand
AAAAACAGGCATTCTAGATGAAGAACGGCCCCGAACTTGATGTGTCCGGGGCCTTATTGAGTGTAAGGGGTCCAGGAGGGTGCATGAATCTCATAAAGCGAGGTGAGCTCGCCAAAGAGACTCCTCCCGCCCCTTAAGAACAAGGGGTCCGAGAAGGTGACCATGAAACAAATCGAAGAGAGGTAGGCTCTTCAAGGAGTTCGTCTTCCCGGACCCCTTAGGAATCAACCTCTCTTGTCGGACCAGGCCAGAACTCTTATAACTTATAAGTGGAGCTGATCATGAAAGAACTCGAAGAGTTTCAGCAGTTGAATGCAGAAGCAGTTCGCTTGGCCCAATTGCTACCCGACAGCTTTCTTGAACTCGGCCAAGTCCTGAAGCAGATTAAAGACGGGAGGCTCTGGCAGGCAGCGGGATGCTTCCGGTACTTCGATGACTATCTCAGAGGTCTTAGCGCTGCTGTTAGTCTAGACCGTGCCACCATTTATGATCTCATCGGCATCTACGAGGATTTTTTTGCAAATGCAAAGATTGACTGGGAGGAGTTCTGGGACCATCTGGAAACTCTTGCTGTTGTGCAACTGGCTCATTCTGTGGATGAGTGGGAGCAGTTAAAGAGGGACTTTCGTGAAATGCATCAATATCTTATGAAACTCCGCGCCAAATGTCAAGAAGATCCCAAATTCAAAGCCAAATTCAAAGCTCGTGTGTTTGCTGAGGTGGGGTGGGCAAAGCTTAGAATTTTGCGTTCACTGAAAAACTCCTGCCAAATTGCGCAAGCCCTAGGGGTCAGCGATTCCGACCGTCTCAAATTCTATTGGCAAAGAGAGCTTGTCCCTAGACTTTTAAGCGAGGCCGTAGTTTGGGGCATCCGCAAAAGGCGGATTCATCAGGTAGCCAAAATGGAAGCTGAACATCTTGCAGAGCTTGCTGAATTGGGCGTACTTTTCGAAGAGTATGAGGACGATAAATTCAACAGCGGAAGATGCGTTCGTTAAAGTGTGAAGAATAGTTCAATAGAACGAGGGCAGCATGATCGAGACGACCCGCCAAGCCAAGATCGAAGCTACGACCACTTTATATCCAGCGGAGCGGCGCAAATCAAACCACCGCGTGTTGCCTCCTCACGCGGAAACGGAATCCAGCGGCGTCCCGAAGCGCGCACGACGCCGGAGTTCATCAGGACGGCAGGCATCAGGGGAGCTGCGGCCGCAGCTCCCCACTCTCTTTTCCAAAGAAAGGGGCCGACCATGACTGATTACCGAGAATTAACCCTAGTCATCTTGCGTCTGGTAGAGCGAGTCCGCACCAACCCCTCTTTGAGCAGCGCGGAACTTTCCCAACAAATCGCCCAGGCGTTGCAAGGCCAGCAGCTTTCTTCTCTGAGTCCCCAAGCTCTGCCAGCTAACTCTGCCCTCACTAACTCTGAACGCTGGGAGTACCTGTCTGAGAGAGTGGTCTACTGCACGGAAGCCCACCCTAAGGAAGAACCGCCCTGGTGGATGCCGGGCAGAATGGCTGTGAATGCCCGCAGTAATCCTTGCCCCCGAATGTACCCAGTGGGGTGGAAGTTCAACAAGAAGCAACGCGGATTCGAGCGGATGCTGGTCTTCAAATGCCCCAAGTGCAACCGGTGTTGTGGTCTGACTTTGCATAACGGCCGAGTGGTGCCTGTCTTTCAGCACGGCCAGATTAAGGTTTATTGAAAGGAGCTGACATACGCAAATTTCTCACGGGGTACGTGCTCGTGGTTCTTGGAGGGCTCACCCTGTTTTTCGGTCCTCAATTCTGGGTTGACTTCGGTGAGGCCGTCTGGGAAGGCTTTAACGCTCCAGCCGAAGAGCGTGCCGCCGCTGGCAAGCCCATCACCGAGTTCACGGGTGAAGAGATCGCCCTTTTCCTTCTAACCATAGCGCTCTTCCCGGCGTTCTTGCTGGCCCCGGTCGTGTTGCTCTAGAACCTAGGGAGCTGGATCAGGAATCTCCTCAGAAAGGGAGGATGAAATGGAAGACTGGATGGTTCCACCCTTCATGCTGTTTGTGGTTCTGCCCATCATCATCGGGCTGTTTTACTCGCTCAATGAATCTGCCAAAGCCCACCG
>CAYSAW010000036.1:0-2128 GCA_964429225.1 uncultured bacterium | reverse complement strand
CCTTCAACAACGTACTCTTCCCCGCCCCGTTCCGACCAATGATGCCCACCACTTCGCCACGCTTGACCTCGAAAGAGACGTCTTTCAGGGCCCAGATGGACTCGGAATTCGAATTTCGAAATTCGAATTTTGAATTCCGAAACCATCGGATGGGAGCGGAGAGAGAGCGAGCCAGGATATCACGCAGGGCGAGGTAGCGCTCGTTTTGGCCGATGTGGTAAAGTTTGCTCAGGTTTTCAACACGGATGGCAAGGTCACTCATGGCTTTTTGATTGCGCTCATTCCCAAGCGCTGAGAAACTCCACCTGATTCTTCATGTCCTCCGCCGACTTGACGGCAATCAGTTTCAAAAGGCGACGCATCTGCTCGCCTACAGAGTAACTCTGCTGACGGGCAAGAATAATCCCTGCGTGGGATTTGCCTTGAGCCAGATACTCCATATGAAGCCTATAATAGTCACCGACGTTGAAACTGTATAAGACGCGACCCTGTGCTGTCGCGTAGTCTAAGTGCTCCCTATCCGAACGCTCAATCATGCCTGCCTCAAAGGCAGTGAGCACATCTACCCCATGAACCCGCAACGCTCTAACGAAAGCACCTCGCATGGAGTCTTCATCTAAATAAAGGCGAATCGTCATCACGATGCGGAATGACCCTTGCCATGCTGTTGCTCTAATTGATCAGCGAGGGCTTCTTCCTCAGCAATGTCCTGTTCTATCTCATCACGATTCGCATGATAGTATGCCAAAGCGGCGTAAACCTGTGCTAAGGTCAAGTGCGGTATCTCAGCAACAATCTCTTCCGGAGTTAATCCCAACTTATACCATCCCACGATGCGCCGCACCGTGACGCCTGTTCCAGCAAGGCGAGGTCTTCCCCCGCGTATCTCTGGCGTTCGGACGATAAGCGTTCCTATGTCGGTCACCTTTGCCATTGTCTTTACCCTCATTCAAGAGTTTTACACCCTTTGCCCTTCTTTTGCCACACCCCCATCTTGCCCAGGCATCCTTCGGCAAGCTTAGGACAAGCCTCAGAGCACAGGACCACTGACCCCCAAGGCACAGGGCCTGGGGCATAGGGCATAGGATGTCGCCTGACGGGTAGCAGATGATGGTTACCCGTTTCCATCCGTTTATCCGTTTGGTATCCGTTGACAGTGAGCCCACGGCGGAAGGGGGAGACGAGGGTGTTAGTGAGGACGTCGCGCAAGGCTTTGTAGCGATACACGCCTGTTGGGTGCTCACCGATGTGGTAGAGTTTGCTCAGGTTTTCCACACGGATGGCAAGGTCGCCCATGATCCCACCCCAGTTATCTAATTGGCAACTGACGGACACGCACGGCAATGTCCTCTATCGTCACAGCATAGCCTTCCCGAAGGAACTGTTCCATCCGAGGCACCACCTCCAGCAGTCTTCGGGTAACTGTCTCTGGATCAGATACTGATAGCCGTAAGGTGATCAGACTCGGACGGTCATAACCACTCAGAGCCAGCAAGGCGGAGAAGTCTAAATCCTGAGTAACCACCATTCGGTCTTCCCGACGCGCCAACTCCAGGATCTCTTCATCAGTGGCATCCACTGGCAAGAGATCCGAGACCCGAATCATCTCCCAGCCGTGATGCTGCAAGACAGCCACAGTCTTCGGAGAAATGTTCATATTGGCCAGAAAGCGTATATCCGCCACGACGACCCCTTACACGGTTGGCACCATGTGGAGCTGATCCGAGACAACCCAGGCCGCATATTCGATAGCTTGCTGCACATCCTCCACTTCCAACTCTGGATAGGCTTCAAGCACCTCTTGAATAGATTTGCCAGCCGCCAACATCTTAAGGATGACGCTCACAGTGATACGCATACCTCGAATCGTTGGCTGGCCCAAGCAAACGTTAGGATTCACCGTTATGCGATCCAGTTTTCCCATAGCTCCGTCCTCTTCATCCCCTGGCTTGTCCTGAGCCTGTCAAAGGGATAGCACCGTTGAGGTAAATATTCTCCCGCCCGGTGAGTTCAGGGTGAAAACTGGTGCCCACCTCTAGAAGGGAACCCACCCGACCCCGCACCTCAGCATACCCCTCCGTCGGCTCCGTAATCCGTGAAAGAACCTTCAACAACGTACTCTTCCCCG
>CAYSAW010000035.1:0-2153 GCA_964429225.1 uncultured bacterium | reverse complement strand
GCCCGACCGTCACCTGCTTGAGCTCGGGTGCGTAACCGAATATCGCAATTTAGGGAACTATTGGCAACCACGATGAAAAAATACAGACAGGAGTCCAGTACTGACGCGAGCTAACAAGGCACTGTATCTGACCGCCATTCCGCTGCGCTCCATAGCAGCAGATGAGCTCGGTACCGTTGGGCGGCCTACATAGGTGAATGGAGCCAGGGGATGTGAGATGAAGAAATCGGAACTGGATACGGCGCAAGGAGATTCTAAGCACGGCTTCCATACTTGCTGAACAAGTTGGAGGCTTTTCTGCCGCAAGAGGATTTAGAACAGGGATAAAAGCCGCCCAACCCGCGGCTGGAGCCGACAGCGCCTTCGGTGCTGCAGATCAGTCGCAGATCGTTAGGCGTACGAAAGGAGGACAACCACGAGGAAGCTTTTTGCGGTTGCGATCATTATTCTCATTACTGCCCCAGCGTTTGCTGAGAAAGATAGATAATCGAAGGTTCAGGTGATGGCGTCCGAATGCGACCGCAATATGATTATGACTATTCTCGTAGGTATATAGGTATAAAGGAGACATCGAGGACGATGGGTATACTTGGTTGAGAAATCCTTATACAGGAGATACTTTGCATGGGTATATTGATGAATACGGTAATGGGCGTTTGAGGGATTCTAAGGGCAATACATGGAGAGCCCGTCCAAGGTAAGCGAACAAACACGTTTAACAACAGCTTCGAGAGGGACGTAGCTTTTAGCTGCGTCCCTCAAGCTGGGCGTTATGCGGCGTAAGCGCAATCTGAGGAGCGATGAGTCTCACATCATTTTTGCAGAACCGAGATGTTAAGCAGCGATTCCGCCAGGAGTTCGTAATGCCCCCAATGGCGGTAAAACGCGAGATTCTGGCGCCGCCACTTTCGAACCGCTACTCCCTGGTTGGAACGGCGTTCGACTACCTGATGCGCTTTTACTTGAAGTGGCTCAATCCAGACGCTGTAACCACCCAATGGGTTGCTGAGCTTGTGCTGACTACGCCGTCCTCACCTTTACTGCAAGACGTCGTTATTAACGGCAGGAGCGGCGAGATTGTGCATTTTAGAGAAACCGAGCTCACGAGGAAGGCTCAATGGGTCATCGAACAGGCCAAAGCTGATTACAAGGATTATCTTTCTTCAGGTCAGGTAACTGATCAGCTTATAGAAAGCGCGCTTCGGCTTGCACAACTTGACCCTGTTTTCAGGGCTGGAGTTGTAGATGAGAACTTGGGCACAGTTCATAAGGAAGATGTAGACGACCTGCGAAAACTCATCTCCCTTGTTGACCCGCAATTCTTCAAAGCGTCTCGTCTTTGCTTACTAAACCCGACTTTTGGTGAAGCCTCCCGGCTTGTCGGCGGGGCGGATGCTGATTTGGTGATTGACGACGCGATAATAGATATTAAGACCACAAAGAATCTGAGATTAGAGCGAGACCATTTTAACCAGTTGATAGGTTACTTTATTCTGCACGAAATTGCAGGTGTTGGCGGTCTAATCCCCAAGCCGGAGATAAGGAGGGTGGGGATCTACTTCTCTCGATTCGGTTATCTTCATCTGATTGATTTAGACGATGTCATCCTTCCAGAGACGTTTTCTGTTTTTGTTGAGTGGTTTAGAACAAGAGCCGAGCAGGAATACGCCACCTAACAACTTGCTCCAGCCGACCTCGCTCCGCTTGGCGGCTCATCAGCAGGCCGTTAGGCCGCCTCCTCTGCCGTGTCAAATGATGAATTGACGATTTTTGATGTGGAGCGTGGTATTCTCACAGGTGAAATCGTAGAACGGCAGAAAGATGTCCAGACAGGTGAGTGGAAGATCTGGTCAAAGGTCAAACTGTAACAGGCGATGACATCATGGTAGAAGGAACAAGGCTTTCGATAGTCTTTCTTTCTCTCGCTTCCTCCTCTCTCCCTTGGAAGGAGCCACCAAAGTCCCTATCTTTACCCTTTCAGGGGGGAAGGAGGAGAAAGATGAGGAGGCATTTTTCTTCTCAGAGTAACAACAAGAGAGTGCTCTGGTTTCTAACGGTTGAGGAACAGTTGTTCTTTACCTCCTGCTTCTGAGAAGATCCCAACAAACCTGGGGTCAAAGCCAACCCCAACGGGTTCAAGAGCTTGTCGAACG
>CAYSAW010000034.1:0-2161 GCA_964429225.1 uncultured bacterium | reverse complement strand
CTAAAGGGCATTTAGACGCGTTAAAACGGCATTTAAAGTGGGAGTGGCCAGAAACTTTTTCAATCTTGACGATCTTGATGAATCTTTTAGATGCTCTATAATGGAAGTGGCACATTTAATTCGCATGACTCCGTTGGAGCCCTTTGCGTTGTAAGGGTTCTGGCGGATTTTTATTTGACCCGCATCGCGTCTGTGCGTTTTCCCACCTTTGTGTTCATGGCAACGCGCAGATTAACGATGCGGGTTTTTTCAAGCTCTAGCTTGAAGACTATTCCTTAACCAAGAGTTTTCCACAGGTCTTTTTGCTTATTTTAAGCGGGTTTTCGAGCGGTATTGTATCCCGTCTTCACCTCCCCCGACTCCCTATTGTATCCCGTCTTCACCTCCTATTGTATCCCGTCTTCACCAGAGGTATTGTATCCCGTCTTCACCAGTTGTATCCCGTCTTCACCCTAACTCTTCTTTTTCCCGAACAAAATCAGCAAAAACGGCCCCCGCAAACACTAAACGTTCAAACAATATATTCAAACTCATTTATGTTTGCGGCGTTTTAGAAGTTTTCCACAGCCTTGGAAGCCTACTTCAAACGAAAATGAGTTTTCTAAATTCTTTTCCCCCTAAATCCCCCAAAGGGGGACTTCCGATGACGAGATGCTTGACCTTCCCCGATGGTTTGAGCTATGCTATAATAACATCTAAGGGGGCGAGATGGACTTCCTTAAATCCTTACTCAATCGCTTCAAAAGAAAAGCCTCTGCGACTATGGACCAAAAACTAGATTTAATCAAACAACTTATCACCGATCTAAATCGGAGAATTGAACAGCTCCAACTCAAGGAGCTTGAGGAAGAGATCTGGTTAGAAGAGGCGATCGCCAAAGAAGAAAGACAAAAGCCTTTACCCATTGCCATTAAGAGAGAAGAGGAGACAACTTTAGCGATCCCAGAGATCTTACGTCTTGAGGTCAACCGGCTGAAGTTTCCAATTTTCGTGCTGGACGACAAAGATGTGAAGCGTCGTAAGTCCATCGAGTATCGAGTAGTCGTTAAACGCAATGGCCAGAAGCTCGAAGTAGGTTGGCAGGTGGGAGGGCATACGATGTACGGTTTACCAGGAAGATTTGAGAAAAGAATTGATCTTGCGATTCAAGAACGTATCAATGAGATGGAACCGCCCATTTCTAATCCAGTCATGATCAGTACTTTTGAACTATGTAAGAAGATGGGGGAGCGGCCAGGCGGATTCATCTACAAGAAAATTCACCAAGGACTCCAACGTTTGGTAAGCACCACCATTACCTCAGAGGGGATCTTCTACGCAAAAGACAAGAAGCAGTGGGTATCCGACACCTTCCATCTCTATGATCGGGTCGTGCTTCGCGGCGAACATCTCCCTAGTGGCAAGATCGCCGACAGGAACTATATCTGGCTCTCGCAATTCTTTCTCGACAACATCAACTATGGCTACACTAAGCCCTTGAGCCTACCTCTATACAAGAAGCTCCACAGCCCAATCGCTCAACGTCTCTATGAATTCTTAGGCGTGAAGTTTTACGGGGTCCTAAATGCCGGCGGGACTTTCTACAACATCGCTTACCGGGAGCTCTGCCAGCTCCTACCCCTTACTCCTCAGAGAGAGCACAAATATGCCAAGCGCCAACTCAAGAAAGCCCACGAAGAGCTTATCGCGGTTGGTTATCTCAAAGAGGTTAAATGGGACAACTGGGTGATCTACTACTTCCCCGGCCCCAAGGCCAAGAAGGAGCACGAGGAGAGCAAAGAGGCTGAGTCCCCTTTCAGGCTTAAGGCGGGCACAAGTCCAGAGAAAGAGGTTGAGATTGAGGGATTGGTCAGAGAGATGGCGATGAGGCTTGGCGATGGCTCTTTTACCCGAGACGGTCAATTCTTGAGCAAGCCGAGGAATTTGGGATTTTATTACCACATCGCCCGGCGAGTACCGGCAGAGATTATTCGGATGTGCCTGAGGGATACGGAGATGGCCGAGAGAGAGGGGCGGATTGAGACGAGCAAGGCCCAGGTCTTCACCGGGTATCTCAAAGCGAGCTGTCAGGCCCATGGCATCGAACTCGATTTGAAAAGCCAAGAGGCCTGAAGGCTTCTCAGGGGGCGAAATCCCCCAAATCGGAGGGCCTTCGGCCCAA
>CAYSAW010000033.1:0-2219 GCA_964429225.1 uncultured bacterium | reverse complement strand
CCCACATACGCATACAAATTCACCCCTCCTTCCACCCCAATCGGGTCTCGGGTGAGAAACCTGCCCGACGCGGGGTCAAGGTAGCGATAGGTTAACAGCAGTAACCCGGTCTCCATGTCCCTGTAATAGCCCCATTGCCCTTTGTAGCCATACGGCGTGGGGTTATTGCCCCATTTTAACTCACCCCAGGCGTCGTATATGTTAGAGATATCCCAGCAACTGGAAATTGCGAACACGCCGTTACCTGGCCTCCTGCGGAACATAAATTTGCACATGCGAACTCGGCGCGACACTTCATCTATCCTGCGAGAACGTCCTACCTAGCGCATCGGTCAAAAACCTCTTCAAAATCTGCCAGATACAGGCCTCCAGCTCAGTCAACTCCCACAACAGTTGATAAGGGTCAAACGGACAAACAGCAAATCGCTGCATCCACTGCAAAACATCGTTAGGCATACTAGGTGTTCCCTCCTGCCCCCAATCGGGTCTCCCAAACCAGAAATCACCCAACGTTCGTAACAGTTGATCATTCCAAAACCCTGCGACCAGATCGCAGAAGATATCCGCTCCGTTATCCTCGGGAGTGACTGGGGAACTATCGACTTTGAGCATTATCTGCTCCACATACCAATCCCAGAAGACTACAAAATCTTTCCAAAGTTTCAGGGGATACTGGTCAGAGACAGTAGAATAACATGGCTCTCTGCCCACCCACGACGCCAGCAGGGGAAGTACTTTGCAAATTCGTTGAAGCTGTGCCGGGTAATCTTCACGTTCGCTGATATCCCACTCTCCGACGCTAGTAGCGATAAGGAAGGCAGACAAATAGACCAACCGCGACGCTATTCTGCCCATCAGGTTATCTTCCTCATCGACCAACAGGGAGCAAAGGGGAACCTTGATGCTGCTAAGGTGGCTCTGATATGCCGTAATTTGGGCACGCGAAACTTGCACATACATAGTCTGATAGTCACGCAAAACCGGATACAACGCTCTGAGCAGCTGCATACTGTCATAAGGTTGTGTATTCCACTGCAAAAGGCTATGAAACAGTGACCAGAAGGCTTCATCAAGCAAAGTGTGGTCGTGTGGAAGTTGTACTGACACGGGTTTGTACCACCAGGAGCCGAAGTGCTTTTGCAGATATTGATCTAATCGCTGTTCAAACATCTCCGTATGCGGAGCATCCAAGATGTTCTGTCTGAGATTCCCTCTTCTGCTTTGCACAGATATCTGCAGGGTTAACCAACAAAACCATTCCCACACAATATCACTGCCATAAAAAATCCTTCCGTGCCAGCGGTCCTCCATTGCCTCAACGACATCGTAAAACATGGCTTCCGCAAGCAACGACGCACCGCCTAGCTGTACTGGTTCAGGAGGTAAGGCAGTAAGTTCAAAGGTTTCTTCCTCCCATGTAGCAGGTGATCGCCAGCTCATCTGCGCTATACTGTCTGCCTGCCGTGGAGCAAGCAGCCATTTGATGAAGTAAAGGAGCCGCCCAGTAAAAGGTAGAGGATGCAGATTCATCTCTCTCAGGCTTTCCGACATCGTCCTTGCACCAGTAAGTATCCATGTTGCTTTAGGTTTTCACGCTCAGCCCTGTGCGTGGGATCTCTACTGGTGGTGAGTCTTGCCATGTTTTAGTTCCCAAAAACAGAGACGTGACTAACTCTACCGATATTAAGGCTGAAGCCCCGGCCTTAGGCCACGAAGCAGGTTCGGAAGGCACTTTACTGCTTGTTGCCCTATCTTATAACAAATTACCCCTCCTACACGCACTGCTCCTCCAACTAAACCCACTATTGAACACGTCTCAAACGTACAGTCTCTCAGCCCCGGCTCATAAGGATATTCTGGTATCCCCCAACGCAAAGGCTCGCCGAAGGAGCGACAAAAGCGATAGTTGTCCTTCCAGTCCTCACTGTCCATTAGCTCGTCATATTTCGGATGCTTATAGCAATGCTTCTTAAACTTGGCTATGAGGTCCGCCAACTCGAGGCAGGATTGCTTAGCCTTTTTCGTATGTCCCGGATTCAAAAAACAGTGCTGGTCGTAGTAATCCTTAAGTGCTTTGATAACTTTAATTTTGCTATTAATCTTGCGAATCTTTTCGTCACAGTCTACAACTCCGAAACCGTTCGGGTCAATCTCTGCAACCACCCCATTCCCCACATACGCATACAAATTCACCCCTCCTTCCACCCCAATCGGGTCTC
>CAYSAW010000032.1:0-2241 GCA_964429225.1 uncultured bacterium | reverse complement strand
TCGACCAAGAGTACGAGCGGCTGCTGACACTAGGGTTCGATAGAGTCGTCCAAGCTCTCCGGCTAATCACTCACATGACTTCAGATCAGCTGAAAGCTGCTATGCATTCTCTAGCACAATTATTAGCGAAAACTGGTGCCGATAATCTCACTTCAGCTTTATCAGCTTTTTTAGACAACCTGCAGATTGAACCGTATTCAACAGTGTTTCATCTAGCTTATCAGATATACCTTAGAGCTTCTCTCCTAGGGGTGCCACTAATACCTGTCCTAGCTGCAAGCGCATTTGCTAACCTTTTCTGGGAAGTTCGGAGCTACTACGAGTTCCTCGAAATGACGCAATTTGACAACGATATTATCACTATTCTGGAGCATCTACTTGAGATGGAAGATGCGGGGAAAGCGGCTGAGCTCCTTACAAAATTAGCTCATATCTTGGCTAAGATAGCTCAATGGTATCGAAACCCCGTCTTTAGTACATCCATAGAGGCGGAGAAAGCACTAATAAGAGTGCTGGCCCAGGCCATTGACAATGGTTGGGACCTGAAAGACATCGGGAAGAAGATCCCTGGCAGCAGCTATGATATCGATCTAGTTCTTTACGATGCGAACTACCGACTTGAGGCGAGTGGGAAGTCAGTCAAAGCTCTCTTCATGATTAACTTCTATGACCAAGCCTACGAAGGTTGGAATACAGCGTGGATTGAACACTTCATTCTGCAAGATATTAGCGCTATCATGCAAAACCTCGATGCTTTACTGAAGGAATATGGAGCGGACTTTGGCATTGTCGGTGCCGTTCTCTTAGGTTCGTTCTCTGGTTCTCAACTCGAAACGTTATTTACCAACCTTGAGGGTCTGTATGGAGAAAAAGATGTAGCGATCTTCGTGGTCTGGACTGACTCTAGCGGGCAGACATGGTTCATCTGTGTCGGCCGAGGCTGCAAGCAAATGAGTAAGAGTCAGAGGCAACGCGAAGCCTGTATGCTAGCTGGCAAGGGACCAAACTGCAGGGCAAGAGAGTGGAATGAACCGCCGCCAGAGCCAGGAGAAGGAGAAGACCCTGGGCCTATTGACTGGACACCGTAGCGCAAGCATAATAGTAGCAAGAGCAATAGCTGCAAAGGGGGTTTCGATGCACCTCATACGAAAGTATACAGTAGTAGTGGCCGTTATCACGATGCTCGGAGCCATCAGTGCAGGAATCACACAACCGATGCCGTTGAGAACTCCTCCAGAGGCCCTCATGGAGATTGAAAAAGCCACCCTTCAAGGGGATAGGTTCGTTGTGCACGTGCCGGAAGACTATCCAACTATTCAAGCAGCTATTGATGCGATCGTGGGAGGAGGTATCATCCTTATCGGGCCGGGCACTTACCAAGAGAATCTGCGTATCACTAAGAGTGTCCATATAGTTGGTGCAGGTCAAGAACAAGTGAACGTGCGAGCTCTCTATGAGCAGTGGCCGACTATTTATATAGAAGCTACTGCACCCATCCAAGTCAGCTTTAGTGGGTTTACAATCGGAGATCCCACTCGACCGTTGGAGCAGTTGCCCCCTCCCGCCCCTACCCAGCTTCACTATCCCATGCTGCCTGTAGGAATCCAAATACAAGGACCTGTGCAAGCAAGCCTGCGAAACCTGATAGTTGGAGGACAGCCGGTAGCTGGTATTTGGATAGGCTCAATCCCTCCACTTCGAGAGCCTCGGCTATCCCCTCACGTGGTTTTAGCAGAAGTTCAGCTGATTCGTAATAGTGGCGGTCTAGTAACACTTGGTGGTCATACTACTATCTTGCGCTCGGCCATTCGAGAGAATCAAATAGGTATTGCCCGCTGGTTATGGGAGCAGGAAGAGTTCATCCTTTATAAGAGCACTCTCTCTGGCAACAGTCTCACCGCCCTAGTTCTATCCAGCTTCTTTGCTGGCGTAATGGGTGATATTGAGGAAAATGAGATTGTGGGGAATGGTAACGGAATCGCTATGGCTGCTCAAGAGCCTGGAGGACGGGTACGGATCTCAAACAATAGGGTTTCTCAGAATGCAGGCTACGGGGTGGCCATCCTTCACCCTGAATGCCTAGATCTCAAACCTTTGTTTTTACTTTTTGAGGAGCAAAGTGCACCTCTACAAATAGTAGGGCAACAGAACGAGCTGCGTGATAACGGCCAAGACCTCTGCCCTCCCGACTACCCCTGGCCGCCGGGGTTTCGCAAGTGAGCGTTACGGCAGCTTCACATA
>CAYSAW010000031.1:0-2336 GCA_964429225.1 uncultured bacterium | reverse complement strand
TACCCTTTGTGTTGTGGTGGTTTCCCTCCTTGGGGAGGGGATCTTGGAAGGAGGGAAACCCCAAAGGAAGGGAGGATGGGGGCCGGCGCCAGCCGGCAAATGCCGACCAGCAGCGGGCCTAACGCTCCTTTGCCTTCTTGAGCTCCACTTTCAATTCTTTCTCGAGCTCCTCAAGCAAGCGATCGAGGAATTTGAAAACGAGCTCCGCCTTGATCCCGAATCTCTCTTTGCACTTCGGGCAGGAGATCCAGAAATTGAGTTTGGATCCTTGCTCCTCCATAGCGCTTTGTCTTTTTTACCTCCTCGGTGAGCCGACCTTTGAGCTTTCGCTCACCTAGTTGTAAAGAAGCATTCGGCGAGCCGCGCTCAAGGGTGGATCGAGAGAAGTGGAACGAACGACTGGCGGGGAAAGTCAAGAAGATTTTCTCATCCCCGAAGCCTCGCTGGGGCTGAGGGGACTTGCTTTGCCCGAAGCAAAGCGGAGGGCAAAGTGAGAAATTCTTCTTGAGCAGGGTCTTTCCCCGCCTGGAATGACCCTTGAACGCATAGGCGAGCCGAATGCTAAAATGAAAAAGGTGAGCTGCTGGTCGGCAAGGCCGCTTCGCGGCCTTGGGGGGATTATTTCTCCAACCTAACTGAGATCCTCGGGCTGACTTTGAACCATCTTTTTATCTTCCTCTCAACTTGACTCCGATGTTGGCAGAACCTCTCCCTTGAGAGCTCGATGATCCTCTCCTTGTTTGAGACGGGAGGCGGAGGAGGTGGCTTAAGAGTCTCTGCTGAAAAGAATTCGGTCCTTGGAACTCCATCTTGGGTGAGCCTGAGGTGGACCTTGAATTTTGGGAGGTTCACGAGGTCCTCAGCCTTGACGTTGGCCTCAGAGAATTCCTCCTCGATGATCTTAGCGTCCTTCGCTCCAAGCCGAAAGGAGATGATCGTCCCGATGTTGCCAAAGATCGCTCCTTTGAGCTCAGGCTCAAGCTGATCGAGATATTGGTGTGCCAAGATGAGATTGAGTCGGAATTTCCTCGCTTCGGAGAGGATGGAGATGAAGGAGGAGGTGATGAAATTGTAGAACTCATCGACGTAGAGGTAGAAGTCCCTCCTTCTCTCCTCTGGGATCCTTGCCCTCTCGAGCGCTGCAAGCTGGAGCTTCATCAGGATCAATGATCCGAGGAGCCTCTGATTGTCCTCTCCCAGAGTCCCCTTAGGGAGGTTGACGATCAGGATCTGGCCTTTGTTCATCAGCCTCGAAAAATCTAAGCCCCTCCTCCCTTGACAGAGGATGTTTCTGACGATGGGGTTTGCGATAAAAGCGCCGGCTTTGTTGAGAATCGGAGAGATGGCCTCAAGTCTGAATCTCCTCTCATAGCTTGAATACTCCTCTTCCCAAAAGTGCCTCACCTCGGGATCCTTGACCTTAGCGAGCACCTTCCTCCGATAATCCTCATCCTGGAGGAGGCGTGGGATCGAAAGCAGGGTTGCCGAAGGATACTCAAGCAAGGCTAAGAGGGTATGACGAAGAAAATGTTCAAGCCGCGGACCCCAACTATCTTTCCAGAGTTGGTAGAAGACTGAGATGAGCCCTGATGCTAGAAGCTCCTTTGGCTTCCCCTCAAAAAGGTTGAGGCAGAAAGGGTATTCCTTGTCTTGGGGATTAAAGTAGATCGTATCTTGAATCCTCCTTTTGGGGATGTAGGAGAGGATTTTTTCGGCCAGGTCTCCATGGGGATCCAGGACCCCAAGGCCCTGATTGCTCTCGATATCCTGGAGGATCATGGTGAGGAGCAATGTCGATTTCCCCATCCCTGTCTTGCCCAAAATGTAGATGTGATGCCTCCGATCCTTTCTTTTGATCTCAATTAGCTCCTTTCTCCCCCTCTTTGCGATGATGATCCCTCTCATATTGACTGAATCAATTAGATATACTAAAATGAGATTTGTAGGCGCTGGGAACGAAGCCCAATTTTCTGGGTTGCCAAGGAGGTGATGGTACTAAAGTCTCCTTGGCGCAACTGGCTAAAGTACCTCAAAGCCAGTTATAGTCCATTTGGAGAAGACAGCGCTCTACTAATATAGCAAGGCCCTCGCCCCCTTTGAAGGATTCCTCGGCGGGGGCTTTGCTTTTTAAATGCGCGAAGCGCTCACCTTATCCCAGGGCGCGCGCTCGGGGCCGAAGCCAGATCCCGAAGCGAGCCGCAAGGCGAAGCTGAGGGATAGGCCGAGGGCTCGAGTAAAAACCGAGATCTCTTGCCTCTCTCTCGCTCCAAGGACCTCCTCCTCAGCCGTCTGGCTTCGAGCCCCCGAGGTGAATTTTTTCTGGTCGAGCTGAGCGA
>CAYSAW010000030.1:0-2364 GCA_964429225.1 uncultured bacterium | reverse complement strand
GAAACATTCAGAACACCCTAATCTATAGCCAACTCACCAGCCGCACCAGAGACGAACAAGCCAGAAAGGTCTTTGCCAGCCCCAGAATTGTGCGCTAAACTGAACCATTCTTTTGCCACTTTCCTAATTCTCTTATGCACATCAAGATTGACCAGAGCATTAAAGTTGAAGACCCGGGCGATTCAGTCTGGGCCTTTGCCAATCACAAAACTTTCACCCTGGTGATGAGGGCCAAGGTGAAGCGCAAGGCCCTAGAGATCCTTCGAGCTACCATCAAGAGCCGAAGCCGCAAGGTGGCCAAGCTCAAACTGTTCGCTCTGGGCACTTTCTTACTCATTGAAGACTTCTTGCCTGAGATTAACTCCATACTCATTGACCGAGAATATGAAGGCCGGTCAAGCGAGAGCCAGATTAAGGGCTTTGTCCTTGAATTCATCTGGAAGGCGCGTCCTGATTTCCCCAAGACCGCCCTGAGCTTTGGCAAGATCCCTGATGGCAGCCCGCCTGACCAACTGGCCTACGCCGTCCACAAAAAACAACGACCACCTGACAAGGTGGCCAACATCAAAGACCTTCACCGCGTCCTGACCTACAAGACCAAAAAGAAATAGACCGGGGGAGCACCTTGTGGGTAACCCAGTCCCTACCTAACCCGCCGACTAGGTACGGCGAGAAGCAGTAGGGCACCCAGTCCATTTCATCTTGCATTATACCCCCTCTTTATTAGCTGTCAAGCCCCAATCCCCCCTTAAAACCCCAATTTCACGCAAAATAGAGGCATTCTAGATGAAGAACGGCCCCGAACTTGATGTCCGGGGCCTTGATAAGTGCAGGGAGGGGGCCTGGATACCACCGCTCCTTTTGGGTGAAAGACCATGAAGGAGTTAGGTGGAAAGCATCCAGACCCCCAAGCGTGAAGAAGAACGTCCGCATCTACACGCTTGGAGGTCTGACAAATTGTCAGGATCTAAAACAATGCCGTTTTGTCTCTAGGCAAGCGGTTAAAGACGGTTTATACTCTCTCCGGGTGAAAGACCATGAAGGACGCTTTTGCGAAGTACTCCGGTGCTGCGCTTCTTATCCCGCTTGGCTTAGCTCTTGGCCTCTTTCTGGTCCTTATGGCAATTCTGTTAATTCCTGCCATTCCCCTGGTGCTCTGCATTTTCTGGGGGAAGTTGCAGCGGTACATTAAAACCTTTGCGCGACTCTTTGCACGACTGATGGCAAAGGATGAAATAGGATTGCAGAACCAGACGTTACGCTCTGTAATTGCTTCGATCCTCGTTACGCAACAGAAGCCTATTCAAAAGTTGCTTCAGATCATCGTCTTAGTACAAGGAAACTCTAACGGAGAGGCAATTCTAACAGGAAAGGAACTTGCGCAATACCTTGGCTGCGACGAACGCCATGTATGGCGCATAATCCGTGACAACAACAATATCGAGGTGATTACAACTAAAGGAGGAGAGGCAAACCGTTACCGGCTTAAGAGTTTCTTACCAGCTTCGCCGAGCGCTGTCAAGAGATCTGAAGAAAGGTCTGCAGCGGAGATTAACCAAGGATAGCCAAAGGAACGAGGGCGACATGAGCACGCGACCGACCAAGACCAACGAGACCCACGCCGCCCGCTGCATTGTACTCTTCAGCGGGCTACGGAGCAATTTCAATTCCCCCGCCTCACCGCCCCCTTTCCAAGAGCGGATTCAGCGTCACTCCCAGCGCAGGAGTGCAGGAGGCCAATCGGACGTCAGGACTTGGGGCAGGCGTGGCCACGCCTGCCCCTTTTTCTTTTGCACAAGGGAGGGATGACGGCATGGAACTTTACCTCATTGCAGTCTGGCCACGCTTTCACATACCGGCAGAGCTAGTGCAACAGTTCAAGACGCGAGGCTACAGATGGGTTAAACGCGGCCCTACGTGGATCTTGGAAAAACCTGATTGTGATGCCAAAGCTACCGAAGAAGAGAGAAACTTCGTAGAAGGGCTTGGTTCTCAGAAGTGGATGGTTTCTTTCCTTCCATGTGTTGGGACTATCGATCAGGAATGCCGAGAATGCGGCCACCGAGAGACACAGCCGGTTTACGATCCTCTTCTTTTCGGAATGCAGGGGATTGACCGCTGCCCCAAGTGCAAAGCGTTCGCCTTTCAAAACTGCAATCCGCAACCCAACGCCCAATACCATGAATGGAAAAAAGAGGCCGACGCAGAGACCTTTTCCTTTGCAGAACTAATCAAGGAGCAGATGAAGGATGTGTAGCTTAGCCGGAGACCCACGGACAAGTCCATGCCCGCCCGGAGTTATCCGGCTCTGCTGGCGAGCAACCCGTGCACGCCGGGCGGGCGCCAGCCTTTCCCACAAAGGTT
>CAYSAW010000029.1:0-2393 GCA_964429225.1 uncultured bacterium | reverse complement strand
TGGTAAGTCCGGTATCAACGAAGCTCTCTGCCCGGCCAGGCGTTGCAGAATCTATGGTCAACCTGGTCTCGCCATCATCATGATTTGCCGGATAACCTGTTGTCTTACGTTTAACTATTACCTGAGATAGGTCGCTGTCTGGAGGATTGGTCCAAGTTAAAGTGGATTGGCTGTCTTCGTTGTCTGAGGCTTGGAAGTTTTGAATCAGAGCAGGCGGAGTGATGTCTGTTGTCGCGGTAATAACCACTTGGTCAGGGGCGCTTCTGGCTCCGCGTGCATCAATCACTTGAAGTTCAACTGTACAGCTCCCCTCCCGGAGAGGCATGATCTTGGGATTGACAATAGTGCGAGATGATCTAAAGATGCAGCGTGCTGAGTTCTCTCTTGAGAGAATAGTCCACTGATAACGAATTTTATCGCCATCGGAGTCGTAAGAGCCGCTGCCATCAAGCTGAACAGTTGAACTAACTTGAACGGTCTGATCTAGACCAGCATCGGCAACAGGAGGCCTATTTGCCCTGACTAAAACGTCTACAGAGTCCGAAGCGCTACCACCTCTATTGTCCCTAACTATTAGGGTACACCGATAAGTCGTATCTCTATTTACCCGGGGGGCAATATATGTAGGCTGGGCGATATTAGGTCTAGAAAGCGCACCCCCATTACACGACCACCTGAAGGTTATCGGGTCACCATCCGGGTCAGAACCAGAACCTTCTAAAACCACTGTCTTACCCGCCGAGACTTCTTTGTCAGGACCAGCGTTGGCGATGGGGGGATTATTCTCGAGGATCTTCACTTGGACTTCGTCAGTTGCTTTTTTACCCTGCTTGTCTTTTACTGTCAGCTCTAAAAGATAATCCCCCGGTTGATCGGCTTTGAAGATAGGCTTCGCAGTATTAGATCCAGAAAGTTTAGCTTTGCTATTTTTGGGCCTAGATACGAATTTCCAAGAGAAACCCAATGGTCCAAATAGCGCGATAGATTTACTTCCATCCAGCTGAACCGTTGCCCCCTGTTTAACCTCTTGGTCCGGTCCTGCTTGGGCTATGGGAGGAACGTCAGTCACCCAAGTAGCTACATTGAAGATACCCTGATCCTGAGCTCCTGTATGAATCCCAATAACCTTATGAGACTTTTGACTGAAGACTGGGGCTCCGGAAGATCCTCCTAAGGTGTCGGCGCTGTGAATTATCGAGCTGATCTTTTCTATTTTTCCTTTTGATAGTTTCTTTGTGTGGGTCTTCAACTTCTCTGTGTCTTTCTCAGGGTAGCCATCACATTCGTCATTCGACACTTGATCCTCATCGACGCAGTTGTGATGTATTACGTAAACTAGATCCTCCTTTTTAATTTTCTCATTGCTTAATGCCAAGAAGCCCCATCGCTTGCCAGGTACTACACGCTTATCAGGTGGAGCATCAATAGGGCCGGGATCGCATCTCAAGAGAGTTATATCATATTTTGATGATGGCCAATTACCTAAGAGAGTGGTACATAAATAAGTCTCCTGATTAGTTTCAGGAACATCCTTCTTTTCAAAATTAAAGATGATTTTGTTATCATCAGTCTCAGAGAATTCCTCTGGGATGCAATGAGAGGCTGTCACTAATATATCGGGGGCAATAAGAGATCCAGTGCACCATCGTCCATCCGGGAATCTAATAAGCGCTACCGCTTTGGCATTTTTATGCTCCTTAGAATTTTTATCGAGAGTACTTGTCTCGACCCAATCGACATCACCGACTATTTGAAGGGGTTGCCTCTTACCCTCTTCTTCCTGCCCAAAGACAAAGTGGGGTATTAATGCTATTATTATTCCCAGAACAGCCATCACTAATCTGTGAAACACTATCCTCACCAATCCTCTCTAAAATTCTCAAAAAGGCTAAGGCTTTGGAAGTTTTTTACACTCACAAGGTGACCCCCTCGTCTTTTCGAAATCTCCTACTGCTTCGATCACTTCCTTTACTCTTTGACAAGTTTCAAGATCGACCGTATATACATCCAAGAGAGGAGGCCCCATCTCAAGGACTTGTACCACAACGTTGAATTGTTCCTTTAATTGGCGTGCAAATCTATAAATATTAAAATCTTTCTTCTTGCTGCTATTAGCACATCTAATACTATAATTACTCTCCTCTATTCTCTGCAGAGATCTAACAGCCTCCGACGCTTGCTCCTCATCCCGTGTCACTTTTTCAGCTCCTTCCTTCCTTTGTTGTTGGGCAATGAATGTGATAGCCCCTGCCACTACGATGATGGCAATGACCAAGAGTGCGATGATGGCGATTTTCTTTGGCATGAAGTTGGTAATTATTTAATTTATACATCTTCAACCCCTTAAAGAGATTATAGCGCCTTCATTCTCTTTTGTGAAGAGGCCCCTCCAA
>CAYSAW010000028.1:0-2466 GCA_964429225.1 uncultured bacterium | reverse complement strand
GCCCATTCTGCAACCCCACCTGCACATTCCCGGTGAAACTCCCCGACTCGTCCGGGTCAAACCGCACCGTCACCTGCCCGCTCTGCCCTGGAGAGAGCGTCGGCAGCTTACCAGTTCTGACCTCTGACTTCTGTCTTCTCACTTCCTGAACCCCGGCGGCCAGGGGTAGTCAGGAGGACAAAGATCGCCTTTGAGATTCTCCCCCAGTTCGTTGTCTCCCCCGAGAATTCGAATGAAGGCACTCTCTCTGCCAAGAGCAAGCTCCGGATGAGGCAGAGACGTCAGGCACTCCTTCTTGAGAATCATAATCCCGTATTCTTGATTTCGGACGATGTTGTTTCCATTCATCCAGAGCCAACTGCCCGCTGCTTCTTCATCCATCGCGCCGAGTATGACACCTACACCGTTCTCAGAGATCTCGTTGTCGTCCAAAGCTCCCATATATTGGGGGCCATACGCTGCTGAAGGCACACGCAGATCAATCCCCCAGAAGCGGCTTTTGCGCACCACGCTATGAGTTAAGTACAAGCTATCCCCCATAAAACCGATCTCGTTTTCGGATATGTTCGAGTGCAGAATGGTAATGTGGGCAGAGGCTGCCACGACGGCTTCCCTATTATGGACCAGCTGTACCTCTTCCAGAACGGCTTGGGGTTGGAAGCGCAAGAGCTCCTCGTTATATTCTGCTAGAGAGAAGATCACCACCGCACCAACTTGCTTGCTGATAGTGAGCTGTCGCATAATCGTCTGGACAGGGCCGATGATGAAGACCCCCGCTCCTGGAGGGATGAAAGTGAAAGGCTCCCGAATCTCAGGCGTTTGCTCACGGGAAATGGTAAGTCCCTGAAGATAGATTTGCATGGGCGCTTTGGCAGTTATATGGAGAACCGGTTTTTGCTCATCCACCGCTTGGATGCGTACCTGTTCCTGGCTCACCCCGATCAGGCGCAGGCTCTTGGTGATCTGCACGTTCTCTTTGTACACGCCCGGCCCGATGAGCACCGTGCCTCCCTCAGCCACAGCATCGATGGCCGCCTGAATGGTTGGGAATTCCTCAGGCACACGCACAACAAAACGCTCTAGCTGCAGGGCCTCAATTTTACTGATCGAGATTGGCGTATTGAAGTGGGGTGCCATGAAGGCCGATGGAGATTGAGGGCTAAGAGCTCCTACCACAAGCCCAGCAAGTAGCAGAGCCAGCCCGAGCTTAGCTATTGGAACAGATCTCATCGTATCTATCCTCCCTCCTTGGGAATGTGTTCTGCTCACGGAGTCCACTCAACAGGTCCTCCATTGTCTGGAGGTGGTGGCTCAGTTGTAGATGGTTTCTGATACACCCATTCCCTAAAGTTGCAGCCTGGGGGTAGGCCAGCTTGTCTACAGGCTTCGTCCCTTCGCTGCTGTGGGGTCATTTTACCACAACCTTGGCCGATGCACACAAACCAACCTTGACCTGAGGGATCAGTCCAGGCCACGAAGATCGCTGCCTCGGTATTGTGGTAAGCATCATAAATCGCGCTGATGATTTTTTCCAGCCCCACGCTTGGGTCTACTATGACTAAGCCAATAATGGCAAAATCGGCTCCGTATTCCTTTAAGAGGCGATCGAGGTTGTCCATGATGGCTGCTAGCTCTCTCATGATACGGTCTTTGATCTTCTCGCAGTTACCTCCGCATTCGTAAAAGTTGATAAGAGAGAGTGCATCAACCCATGTTTTACTCTCTGCTAGATAATAACCAGGTTTGTAGAGCACCAGATCAATAGATTCTCCTCCTACTTGCTTGCGGATGCCTTTCAAGAACCATCCATATCCTGCATATCCTGGGTTGTTCGGGTCTCCTGCAGGCCGAACTGAAACGGCTGCCACATGTATAAGTGCTTTCTCCTCTTTTCGAGAGCCGCCTTTAGCTATATCACTAATCACGCTCTTGAGTCCCTCAGCGAGGTTAGCACGCTCTTGAGGGTCTGTTACTGTATCAATAAGATGCTGAAGAATGTCCTCTACATCTCTCCGATACTGAGACCTTTCTTCAGGAGCATACTCTTTCAAAGCAAGTGAAAATTGAAGCCAGAAGTCATATGCCCAGCTTGCTGCTATCAAATGAGCGAGCCCCAGAGGATAACCCAAATTAAAGGCCTGCTGGAGATAAATCCAATACGCCTTGGCCGCTACCGGATCACCAATCCCAAATGGTGGTTGCTCCATTATTATACTTATGGCTTCGTCCAAGTCGTCAGCTCCACTTGCCGCTAAATCTCTTACGAATTGATGGATAACTACCTTTATATCCTCTTGGCTGGCCGACAGAATGACCTGCATTGCCTGGGTAAAGCGATTAAACCCTTCTTGTTGGGACAGAGTAGTATATTCTTGCTCAAATTGTCCTGCTCGTTCTGCTAACACCAACATCCACAGCCACTCCTCTATCTGCTGTTCGCCAATCGTGTTGAGAATCTCTAGAGCT
>CAYSAW010000027.1:0-2485 GCA_964429225.1 uncultured bacterium | reverse complement strand
GAATGGAGTATTTTTATATTTCCTGACGGTGAAGGGGCAAATTTCTATGACCCCAGTCTTCCTTCTCCGGGGGGAGCCCCTGATTTAAGGGTAGGACACATCATGATAACGCATCTAACTTCTTTTCTCACTGCTGGACAGGCCGAAAGATTCGTTGAGAACTTTAAGAGTAGAGGAGAAGAGATTCGGGTTGGAGATTTCTACAGAGGGAGATTTACAAAAGACCCTGGCATTAATAGTGCTATGTTTAATGTGAGAAGAAGAGTGTACGAAATTGCAATATTGTACCTTCACAAAACAAAGAGCAACAAAGAGAGAGAACGATTAGAGCGGATTTTTTGGGGTGTTGTTAGAACTTTTAGAGTGGTTGAGAAATGAGATTGGGGGTGGAGTAAGTGAAGACGAAAAGGTTAGCTTTTTTCTTTTTGTTGATGGTCTTTTGCTTTGTTGTAGTGATAACATCACAGGTGGCTTGGGCGGAGACGAATGTGGCTCAAATAAGGGAAATCCTTGGGATTACTCCCGAGGAAGCTAGCGATGAGCAATTACAACAGTTTCTCAAAGATAAAGGAAATAAAATTTTCATTGAGGTTATACTAAAAAAAATAAGATATGGTCAGGAGTTGAATCGGTTTATTTATTTAGGCGAACCTTCCCTTAATGTACAACCTGGGATAGAGCTTATAATGCTTCTTGCTAAAAAAGGTGTTTTAGGGGCACTGAAGTTGCTGGCTCAAAAAATTCCGGAGATTGCTTGGCCAACTGCAGTCATTGGGGTATGGGATACGCTTGTAAAAGGAGCAGAGATTCAAAAAAAGCTTGCTAAGGCCATCGCTAAATTTGACAGTAGGGCACTTCTAGATGATTATATTAAAGTAGGACGAGAAAAAGGAAATAGTCCAGAGGCGGTTTTTCAAGAAATGTTCCCTGTATTCGAGGATCTGATTGATAAAGTTATTTGTCTATCTAAAGGGTTCATTGGAAGATTAAAGTGTACACCTGAAAAGATTACAGAGGGAGACAAGCAAGCTTTTGCTACTTATCTTGAATTTTCCTACCAGTCATGGAAACTAGCTACAGACCCAGAACGAAGAAAGGCCATCAAAAAGTACATCTTGAATAATCTTCCTCCACCCAACCGTCCCCCCATCGCCAACGCCGGTCCTGACAGAACTGTCCAAGTTGGCTCAACCGTTCAGCTTGATGGTAACGGCTCTGACCCTGATGGCGATACCCTAAGATATGTCTGGAGATTCATTTCAATACCCCCAGGGAGTCGTGCCGAGTTTTCTGACCCTATTCGAGAGTTCCTGACAGTCTCATGTTATTATCTCTCAGAACTCTTAAGGGGATTCTTAAGACTTTTTGGGATCACCTTTACTCTTACTTGCTCTTTTGCGCCCGGAACTTCCGGAGCTGCCAATCCAAGCTTTGTAGCCGATGAGGCCGGGGATTATCTTCTGGAGCTCCAAGTGGCTGATGGTCGAGGTGGAACGGCTACAGATCGGGTGAGGGTTACGGCGGTAGAGACTGCGGCGAGAAGGGATATTCCCACTGCTAAACCATTGCCTCAACCGTCATCTCCACCTAGCACCGTTCCTACACAACCAGGCTGCACCGTGACTTTGCGGCCGGGGGATTCAATCCAGTCCGCAATTGATAGAGTTTCACCGGCAGTTGTTATTTGCTTAACTGCTGGGGTTTGGGAGGAGGGGGAGGTAGAGATTAGCAAGGGGTTAACCTTGCAAGGTGCGGGGCGCGAACAATCTATCCTTAAAGGTCGAATATCAGCTCAAATTCCGAGTAATACTGAATTCGTCCTTAGAGATGTTACCCTTGATGCTGCAGGCGATTTTGGGAGTTATATAAGAGGGGAAGGCAAAATTATGATCCGAAATGCCCGATTTATTGGAGGACGTGATTACACTTACGGTTTGTCTATAAATGGTTCAGATGTTACAGTTGCTGACTCTGTCTTTTCTAATAACCTTTTTAGTGGCTTAGTCGTGTTCGGTAAAGCTATCTTTACTAATTGTGTAATCTCAGACAACGGTTCTGAGGGCGTGGTAGTACCGGCTGCAGAGCATGTTATTTTTGACCATTGCACTATTTCTAGAAATGGATATAGTAATAGCTTACATGGCGGGGGCATTCAAATACATGATTCCTTTGGTCTTCCAACTCGAGTTGACATTATTTATTCCACAATCTCAGAAAACTGGGGGAATGGTGTAGAGGTGCTTGGGGGAGCTCAGGCCAGCATCAAATATAATACTATTACAAATAACGGCCAGAGCGGGCTCATGGTTGGAGGGATCAGTGCTAGAACAGAAAACATTATTTCTTGTATAGGGAATAAGGTCTATGGAAATAGAGAGTTGGATTATCTTATTTATCCCATTAATGTTTGCAAATAGATGTTAAGATTTTTCCACAAAGTTACAACTTCCCTTAACAGAATAAGGCTTGACAATATCTGTCCAGA
>CAYSAW010000026.1:0-2510 GCA_964429225.1 uncultured bacterium | reverse complement strand
AAGACGTAGACGCGCTCGTCGAGGCGCTCAAGACGGCGCAGAAGCTCTTTGCTTAAAGAGCCTCTCAGCTTTGCTGATGAAACCAGATTTGACAATCGAACCTCTATCCGCTATGGTAAGCTGTAACTTACGGTCATAAGGGTGAGAGTATGACGGCTTTAGCGGCTATCAAGATGTCTAGCAAGGGCCAAATCGTGATCCCCAAGTCCATCCGCAAACGGCTGGGGCTCAAAGAGGGCGATACGCTGATTGTGGCCAGCCAGGACGACGTCTTGATCCTAAAAAAGCTGACCCTGGAGGATCTTCTGAAGGAGTCCGAGCGGAATTGGCGTGAGGGAAAGGTGCTCTCACACGAAGAGACCTTCTCTTGAAGCGCAAGAGGCGTTAATCAAGGGCACCTGCTTTCAAAAGCCCTAGGGGAGGGCTTAAGCCGTTGCTCCATCCGCCGTCGGCGAATTCGACCAAGGGGCTGATTTGTGAGCTGATCGAGCACGCGACCGCTAATCGTGCCGGTCTCGTGCTGGCAGCCCGCTAAGAACATTATCAGGCTTATGACCCCCATTAAGGCCAAGAATCTATACTCACGCATAACTTATCTGACCTCCCTCAGTGATGCTCTTTGCTTAACTGCCATGTGAAGCATTTTTAAGAGGTCTTCCTCCTTCCCCAGCACTCTCCTGCTTTAGCCCGTTTCTTGGAGCCACAGTCAGGACAACGATCGCCCCTGCAGGCATAGCAATAGCATGTCCCGCACTCATTACACTCATAAATGTCGAAATAGGCTCCGCCAAAGATGCCTCCGGATGGCTCTTTACCGCAGTTCGGGCATTGATTGAACCGAGTCATAATGGAATCCCCCGCCTTAGCGCTTTCCCCCTCCTACAAGAGAACTCCAAAACTCTTGGGCTCCCTGAATGAACTTCTCCAAGGAAGCGGCGGAGAAGTCCGTCGGCCAAGGGACTTGGCCCACCAATAGCGGCACGGCAAAGAAGATGAAACCTAATAAGACAGTTAGGAAGAGGATGGTCTTGACCAGGCTCAGAATGCTGGCCGCTATACGAAACAGGATAGTGCTGGGGCCGCCTCCTGCCGGAGACCACAAGAGTGCTATGAGCAAGCCTCCAGCCAGCAATGCCCACGCCGTAGCCTCCGACGGATATTTGAAAACCTCAACTAAGATCTTCCAAAGCAGGAAACCAGCGGTGCCGACCAGAATCGTGTTCAGCAGGCTGCGTGGGGCTCCCTGCCACTGCTCCGTCCCAGCTACGAAGGCGATCCAGACAATTAGGACGGCCTCCAAAGCGACTGCCGTGTTCGCCCCCTGCGTCCAAACCTTCACCCAAGCCTCAGGAAGCGCCATCCAGACAACGAAGTTCATGAGAGCCAGCACGATCAGGAAGAGGGGCAGCTTACTGGGAATGCCCGCTCCTTGTGGGAGGAGCTTGTAGAGAATCCCTTCTAAAATCAAGAAGAGCAAGGTGATCCCGGCCAGCGTCACGCCGAGCACCAGCCAGATGGGCCATTGTACTTTTAAAACCGTGAGGGCCATGATGAGGGAGATGGCCGCCAGCACCGCAATGGAAATGAACTGGAAGAAGCTGGTGGCTAGGGGAGCTTCGTGTCGTCGCCAAGCGGGCCAGCCCACCCGCCACAGCCACCAGAAGCCCCCGTATGCGAGAACTACTGCTACATAGACGGACATTTCCCCTAACGCATACATGATGCCTCCACACAGTAGCTAGCCCAGCCGAATACGAGAGGCTGGCATCTCCCTCTCTTCCTCCAAAGCCTGAATCGGCACCAGGGGTCGGAAGCCCAGGATCGCAGCGGCGATGTTGGTTGGCAGCTCAGAACACTTCAAATTGTATGTCCAAACCGCTTGGTTATAACCCTTGCGGGCCTGCAAGATGTCGATATTCCCCGTCATCTTGGAGAGCTCCTGCATCAGCTGGGTGTGAGCCTGCTGCTGTGGTCGCAGATCTGGGTAGTTCTCCACGATGACGTTTAAGGCCCCTGCAAGGCGGTTATAGCTGTCCCACTTTTCTTGGATGGTTCGCGCGACCCCGTAGCCCTTACGAGCCTCAGCCAGCCCCTTCAGTACCTCTTTTGACAGATTCGTGAAGCTTTGGAGATACTCTTCTAAGCGCGGCAGAGATTCAAAGCGGCCCTTCAGCGCCGCGTCAAGATTCGATTCGGCCAGCTTCGCCGCTATGTAAGCCCTCCTAAGCTCGTTGAACTTCAGGAGAAGCCAGACTCCCCCTAAAGCTAATACGAGTAGGAAGATGAGCTGCCCCCCGCTCCCTAAAGAACGCCATAAGAGCCCAAACACCAAAAGACCCAGCACACCAAGAATCACCAGCGAGATCCATTTCAAGCTAGTCGCTTGCATACGAAGCCGCCTCCTTTATGCCATGAAATTGATTGAAAAAAGTGCTTTGTTGAACAACCTTCCTCTTCCCACTTTCGAGCCCATTATACACCCTGCCCCCCACTTGTAGCGCGATGATGGC
>CAYSAW010000025.1:0-2710 GCA_964429225.1 uncultured bacterium | reverse complement strand
GACTACCGGTTCCTCTTCCCCATAATGGGGGATGGGTTAGAGTGGGGGATAGTCGCCCCCGTTCAGAACCTAGAACTTTTGGGATTGGGGTGAATCTTGCCCCATATACTGATAAAGGGTTAAGATTCTCTCGGATAGGGAAAAATATATTGGATAGCATTAGACCCCGGGAGCCCATTAGATGATCGGCGGAGTGATCTTTGCTGGCCTGGCCCTTTTGGGAATTGCCCTCTACTATCTTGTGCGGGAGATCCTGAATCGAGTAACAATGCGTTCTCAGAGCATCACATGCTTGGTCTGTGGACGCAAAAATCGGGTTACTCGTCGCCATTACGATCGAGGGTTTTTCACTTGTAGGTGCGGCCAGCAAATTCTCCTCATCCAGGCCAAACCTTATTCTCCTCCTAAAAGCCGACCCCGACAAGAGTGAAGAATGGAGAGATGAGGTAGTCAAGGGGTTACTGCTTCTGACACCAGGTGAGAGGAGGAGGGGTAGGAAATCACCTCAGAGTTTTGTTTGTATTATGGTCCGTTACCCAGGGGGGCAGAGGCACGATCTACTATATCTCTACTAAATACCTGGCGCGGGCTAAAGCTTGTGGCTATCAGAACCACCGAACGATTATCGAGACTCCTCCTCTATAGAAAAAGGCTTTCGCAAAGCCTGTCCCCCTTCTACAAGCCACTCATCTGTTTCCTTTGGTAGGAAAGGAACTAGCCGGTCTGGCGCTGTAGTCGTCATCAGCGTTTGATAGCCCGATAGCAAAATAGAAAGAAGGGCCTGAATCCGCCGGAAGTCTAATTCCGCAAAAATATCATCCACAAGGAGAACCGGTTTCTCAGAAACTTCCTCCTGAATGATTTGTAATTCCGCTAGACGTAGGGCCAATGCTATCGTTCTCTGTTGACCCAGAGAGCCATAAACCCGAGCATCTCTCCCCTGAATCAAGAAAACCAGATCATCCCGATGGGGACCGATCAGCGTCACCCGCTTTTGCAATTCTTCCGGCCGAATTCTCTGCAATGCCTCTTCAAAAGGCTCCCTAATTCCTCCGTCAAGGGAAAAAGAGGGAGCATATTGGATCTCTAACCTCTCCTTATGATGAGTTAGAAAAGCGTAGAACTGGCTCGCTAAAGGGGCGAGGTGGTTGAGAAAGGAGAGACGATGCTCTATTAAAGCGGAACCATATTCAATCAGCTGGGTATCCCACACTGGTAAAGAGCTAAGGGCTTGAGAAGAAGGCACTTCTTTAAGTAACCGGTTGCGATGACCCAAGATCTTCCGATAGGCGGAGAGCAAATACAAATAGTGAGGACGCAAACTAGACAAAGTGGTGTTCAGATACCGTCTGCGAAGGGAGGGCTCCCCCCGACAGATCTCAATGTCTTCGATCCAGAAGGGAACCACATTAAGCTCCCCCACCAGGTCTAAAACCCGGGGAGGCTCGGTTTGGTTAATCAATACCTGCTTGTTCCCCACTCGGTCGAGAGTTAAGGCCAGTGTTATATGATAGCGCTTCTCCCGGTAAACCTTTGCCTCGATCCGCATCTGATCAGCTTCCCAGTGGATGAGCTCAATGTCCCGGGAAGCTCGGAAGGACTTGGTCGTCGCCAAAATCCAAACTGCCTCTAAAAGATTTGTCTTACCCTGACCATTTTCCCCATAAAAGAGGGTAGGCCCCGGAGTTAGAATTAATTCCTGAGAAAGGTAATTCCGAAAATTAATCAGGTGAAGAGTTTCCAGGTACATCCCATTTCTCGGTTCGTTTTTGAGGAGGAAAAACCTGGTTCAGAATCTTCCTTGCCTGGAACCTAAGGGAGGAGAAAAATGATGGAACTGGGGTCTATCGGTGTTATCGGGATCGGAAATATCGGAACCTATGTCGTTCAGAAGCTCCTCCAAGGAGGATTTGAAGTGTGGGCCTGGGACATCCTCCCCGCAGCGCGCGAAAAAGCGCAATCTTTCGGGGCAAAAATCCCGACCTCTCTTTATCAACTCTCTGAGAATGTTCAGGCGATTCTCACCTGTCTCCCTTCGGAGGCTTCTGTCCGGTCGGTATGGCTAGGAGAGGAAGGGATAATCTCTTTTCTATCTCCTCGATCTCTGGGGATAGATATGTCTACCAGTCCCCCATCTTTGGCCCGGGAAATTGCCGATCAAGGAGGGAAAAGGGAACTGTTAATCTTAGATGCTCCCGTGAGCTGGGGTGAAGGAGGTTTAAACATTATGGTAGGAGGTTCTCCGGAAGCTTTTGAACAAGGGAAAGCCCTCCTTTCTACGATTGGTAGTAAGGTGACTTATGTAGGGGAATCGGGAAGTGGTCAAGTAGCCAAATTAGTGAATCAAATCATTATGGCTGGTACTTGGGCTATTATCAGTGAAGCTTTTGCCTTCGCCCAAAGGATGGGAGTTAATCAAGAGAGAGTCTTAGAAGCGATTAACACTACTGGAGCGAGTTCACGCCTACTCAATGGGGCAGTTCAGAGTATCATTGCTCAACAATTCTCTGGAGCAGGGTTGGCCCTCCATACTAAAGATCTCCGCTTTGCTCTCGCAGAAGGAAGGGAGAAAGGCTCCTTTCTCCCTTTTACTGCTTTATTGGAACAGATTTTTACCTCCACCCTGGTAACGGGAAAACCAGATTGGCCTCAAGTTGCTATCTGCACCTTCTGGGATAAAGTGATGAAACCCTTTGCTTTCAAATAGGTA
>CAYSAW010000024.1:0-3029 GCA_964429225.1 uncultured bacterium | reverse complement strand
AAGGAACTCCCCTGGGAGCAGTATCGTGACTTTGCTCTGAAGCTCTTTCAGTGCCGGGATGAGCGGCATGAGATTTCCAAGATTGAGCTGGACGGTTATCTGGGGGCAGACAGCGTCATGGTCTTCAACTACCAGAGGCACAAAGACGCCGTGCTGGGCAGAGACTTCATTGACGACCTCCACAAGTATCTGGAAGACAAGATCGGCAAACGCTTCTTCATCATTGCTCCGGCTGCCTCGGTGCAGTTCCTTGAGGACTACATCGAGAAGGGCAAGACGAAATACTTTGTCCTCCGCATTCCCTATTCCATCATCGAGGAGATTCACAATCGGGGCTTTACTAAGATCAAACAGCCGGTCAGCGAGATGGATGTCAACGACACGGTGGACGCCGTGGGATTTGACTTTATCCAGGTGCCGACAGTGGAGTGCAAATACTTCACCGAAGATAAGAAGGGGCAATTAGAGTTAGGAAAAGGAACAAAAGAATGCGTCATTAAGATTGAGAGATTTGAGAGCAAGGTCATCTCCCGAAAGCCCCTTGAGTTTTCCAACCTGGAGACCCTTTCCATGGTTATGTTGGACTACGACTTTGATGGTGAGGTCTTTGACTTAGACGAGGTCTTCTACGCCGAGGAGTTGAAGAAGAACGACTACGAGGTGCGCTTTGCCGAGGAGAAGGTCAAGGGGCAAATCATGGTCATTTACATTGACATCTTCGGCAATGAGAAGCGGGAGGTAAAGACCCTGTCTGACTTTAACGGGAAGAGGAAGAAGTAGCCATGCTTGAGCGCCAGACCTTTCAGAACAAGGATTTAGTCCTCAAGGTATCTCCCGACTACGATCCTGAGAGGTTTGACCCGAATAAATACGAGGCTTTTTTAGATGCCCTCTGTGGGGACAGGGAGTATCAGAAAGAGGCGATCCGGGAGACGGTGCGCTACTTTCTGGGCGGTCAATACCAAAGTCTGAAAGAATTGGCAGAGGAAAACTATCACAAAAACCCCAAGCTGCAGGAGAAGTATTCATCCTTTGAGGATTTCTTGAGTCATCTTCAACTGCCGGATAAGCTCTCCTGCTCCCTGGATCATGCAACGGCAACGGGTAAGAGCTATGTGATGTATGGCATTGCCCGCATAATGCTTGCCGAGGGCGCCGTGGACCAGGTCCTAGTCTTGTGTCCTTCTAATACCATTGAAGCCGGTTTGACGGAGAAGTTCCGGAGCCTCTCCGCCGATAGGACCCTCAAAGACCTTCTGCCTCCCGATTCCAAGATAGCCAATCCTCGAATTATCAACGCCTCTAATACCATTCAAAAGGGGGACATCTGCATTGAGAACATTCATGCCACCTACATCAACACCAAGTCCGCCATTGAGGACAGCCTTGCGGGGAAGGGCGAGCGGACGCTGGTATTGAACGATGAAGCCCACCATCTGATGAGTCCCTCCGACACGGCACTCAAAAAATGGAAAGAGTTTTTGCTTGATCCCAAATACGGGTTTAAATTCATCGTAAACGTTTCGGGCACCTGCTACATCGGAGATGACTATTTCACCGATGTGATTCATCGTTTTTCCCTGAGGGATGCCATTGAAGCAAGGTTTGTCAAATCCATCCGCTATGTGGCGGAGGACTCCTCAGGGAGCGAGGATGAGAAGTTCCAAAAGATTTACGACAATCACATTGAGAATAAGACTATCAAATACCGTATGGTTAAACCGCTCACCATCCTTGTTACCAAGGACATTGCCGCCTGCAAGCGTCTCACCGATAAACTGATTGCCTTCCTTGCCAAAAAGGAAAAGATCAGCAAGGAGCAAGCGGCGGAGAAGGTCTTGATCGTAACCTCCGCCAACGAGCACAAGAGCAATATTCCCATCTTGCGGAGGGTGGATGATAAGGACAATCCGATTGAGTGGATTACTTCCGTCAGTATGCTCTCCGAGGGCTGGGACGTGAAAAACGTCTTTCAAATCGTCCCACACGAGGAGCGGGCCTTTAATTCAAAACTTCTCATCGCCCAGGTCTTGGGAAGGGGATTGAGGGTACCTGATGTTTACAGGGGCAATCAGCCTGTCGTAACCGTTTTCAATCACGATAAGTGGTCAGGCAGTATCAAACACCTGGTGGATGAGGTCCTGGAGATCGAGAAGCGCATACACTCTTACCCGATCCCAAAGGAAAAAGACTACAACTTTGACCTTCACAACATTGATTACAAGCGGAATGAGAAGGAGGTGGAATATCCTCAGGAGGACCCCTTTGAGCTCCTGAAGAAAGGATATATTACCTATTCGAGCCAGGCGGAGGAGGTTGAAAAGAGTACTACATATGTCAGGGCGGTTTCAGGAGAACAGGATGTCAAGAAGACCCTCATTGAGTTCAAGATGTATCCGGTTGAAGAAGTGGCGCATGATGTCTTCAATCGCCTTCTTATCTTTGATCAAGAGGCAGGGACCCACTATAGCGAGCAATTCCCTAAGACCAAGATCGCAGAAATTATCAGAAAATCTCTTGAGAAGATCAATGATAAGAGTGGCATGGTGAGCGAGGCGAACCGAAATCAGACCTTGGCCGCATTTGGAGTGATCCGAAGAAAGGGGACAAAGAGCCTTCGGCTCAAGATTGAGGCAAAGGAGCTGGTCAAGATCAATACCAGCAAGATCAAGGACTCCTTAGGGGTGGGATCGCTCCGGCGTGACAGCACAGTGTTTTGGGATGACTATTCCATGAGTACCGGGGACGCGGCAGATATAAAATTGCTGAAAGAGCTTGATGAAGATGAAAGTCTTCCGAGATCGGCCCTTATTAAGGTTCCGAACAAATACAACTTCAAGACCCCGCTTAATGTCGTGCTTGCTTCCTACGAGCCTGAGCGCAGGTTCATTCGGGGCTTGACTGCCGATCAGACGGCCAGGGCGATAGATGCCTGGATCAAGTCCTTGGATGTCGGCTTCTACAGTATCGAATACTCCTGGCGCAAGGGGGAGCATCCCAAGCAGGGGAGTTTCAACCCCGATTTCTTT
>CAYSAW010000023.1:0-3425 GCA_964429225.1 uncultured bacterium | reverse complement strand
GCTTGACGCTTCCATCAAGGGATTGCCAGAAGCCAGCGTCATCCGGCCCGCGATGAGTCAAAAGGTCTCTTATGCGGATAAAGTCTGCCTTGCTGAGAAGCCACTCAGTACCTACAATACCTACAATGCCGCACATGGTTTTCCTACGAATACCCCATCTTTATCATACTTTCTTGTTCCCTAAACGGCCGCTCAGTAGCCATAGCATGGCCAAACTTAAGACAAAACCATGCGTAAGCGAGGAAGTGAACAAACCAGAGTTGACAAGCGCCATCGCTGGTACCGATATTATAGCGGCTATGAAATGACTCGGCTGTTTACTTCCCACACTATCTAGGGCCCGAAGAAAGACTCCCAAGAGAATGGAGAAAAGAAACATTCCTTTAAACCCAAAATGTGCAAAGGCATCACCAAGATACCCTACATTTGGCCAAAATTGACTACCCCAATATTTTTCAGCGATTACTATTGGTATGGGGGCATCATAGGGATAGTGAAGAAACAGGCCGAGAATGGAGTTTGACAGCATCACATAGGGATTCTCTGAGCGCGAAAAGAAGTCATAGTAAATCAAATGGCTTGCAGCCGGAACAAAAAACAACCGGCGAATAAGAAGCGAAGGAACCAAATGGTTACCAGTAATAAGAAAGGCCAGGTAAGAGCCTCCTACAATTAATACAGCGCCCCCCAGTATCCAAAAAAGGGCATGTTTTTTCCACGAAACATAAACTCCGATAGCCAGCACTGGAGCTAAAAGGAAGGATTTATGGCCTGTCATACCAAATAGTATCAGCTGGGCCACAAATGCTATTGCTGCTAACCAATATTTCCTTCTATACACTGCGTAAAGTAGCAAGAGAATGTTGATAGCATTCGCCTGCCAGGGAACAAAATAGCCAAGAAATGGTCCTTGCGCTTGAAGATACTCGGCACGCACTTCGTACACAGAAAGCAAATCAAGATTGAATCTTCTGAGCCCCCCGCTAAGTATCAGCCAACCATAGACATAGAGGGATATTCCAAGGGTCATGATTAATCCCAGATACACAAAATCGTGCCCGGGACGGGCTACCTTTACCTTTGGCAACAGGCCAGTGACTATTATGAGAACAGCAAAACTCCCTGTTGCCGCGTAGAAGAAGGAAGCGGGAGCATCTGTCAGTCCGTGCAGTGAAGACAAAGGTAGGATAACGAAGACAAAGTAAAAGAGAAGGGCAATCCCGCTTGGCTGCCATCGACGATAAAGAGAAATCACAAGCCAAATGCTAAGCATAAGCGCAACCACATATGATTCAAATAATTGGATAGCGTTGATCTTCGTAAGAGCAAAAACTCCAGCGCTAAGTTCGCTGGCAAAGAATTTGTCCACATAATTGACATATGTGAAGTCCAGAACAACCCGTAGGAGAAGCGTAGTCGCGACGGTCAACACAACGCTTCCGCTTTGGTTACGGCCTCTTCTTGTGAGTGGTTGGCTATCTATCCTTCGATTTTGAGCCATTTTCGGCATCTCCACACCAAAGAGCGCAAGGCGAGCAACTCCCAAACATAACCGTCCCTTGCCAATCCACCCAAGGTTATGATAAGCACAATAACCACAATTACACATACACACCATGTTCTACTTGATCTAGCCTATTTAAGCTTGCCCGTCAAGGCGTGCCAAATGAGGATCCATAAGAGAATGTAGGCTACTGTCATTGCCAAGCTGTATGCTGCAACAGCGTTAATGTGCGACAACCCCGTTTGTCTTCCCGCTGTTAGAACCCCGATACCTAAAGTCATCCATGTGCCTTGCCAGATGAGAAAGAGATCCTGTCGCTCTAAGATGTTTAAGGTGTGCGAAAGTGGGACTATAACAAACCGAGCAGCAAACATCAGTCCCCAAATTTGCACATACCTCCCGGCTGTCTCCCAGCCCGGACCGAAGACGATGGTGAAGAAATAAGGGGCCACGGCACAGATTCCCGCTATAGGAAGCCCCCCGATGAGGGCGAGCCGACCGGTTAGCTTGAGAAAGAGCCGTCGCATAGCTTTAGGATCATCTCGGGGCAGTCGGGCCGCTTCACCGAAGTAGACCTGAGCCACCGAATCGACCACGATGTTCAGCGGGGCTGCAATCACCCGCTGACCCAAGGCGAACCAGCCTGCCACTTGAGCCCCATAAAATGCTGCAAAGAGAAGCTGAGGCACATTGGTCCCTAAGGCATCAAGAAGGCTTCCCCAACTGGAAAGGAGAGGGAAACGCTTATATCTTGCTCCAGCTCTGCGTATCCCTCGCAGGCTGACAGCCTTGAAAGGGGCACGATCTTTCCTCCAAGCGGCTAACCCCAGAGACACACTTCCAGCCGTCTCACCCGCCAACTGTCCTAAGAGAAGTCCAAGAGGACCATTGCTCGCAAAACCTATCCCGACCTGGAGCGCCGCCCGACCTATGCCCCTGCTGAGCCTTGTGCGTGCGATTCGGGGAAAATCGCGCTTTCTCACCGCCCAGTAATTTAGAATTTGATATGTACCGGCTCCCAGCACCCCCAGGGGGATGAGCCACAGGTAAGGCTTAAGCCCCGGGACGTTTGTCCAAACAACGATCGCGTCCTTCAATCCATAAACAAGAATCCATATCAGCGCGGTCATCCCAAGCAGCAGTAAAAAGCAAAGGGCCAGAATATTGGCCGCTGTTTCATCCTCTTCGGGGAGAGGAATCGCATATTCGTAACGCAAGGACGCTATTACGGTGACGATCCCTAAGATCGCGGCATAGACCCCAAAGATGCCAAAATCCTCGGGCGAGTAAAGGCGGGTAAGAATCGGCGAGACGAGAACGGTAACAGCCTGCCCCAGCGCTGCACTCCCCGCCAGGATGGAGACACTATAAGCGAACCGCCCTCTGGGGAAGATCAGGACCGCCGTTTTCTTAACCCGTGCCCAAGCCGTCGTCAGCCCCATCACTTTAGTCCCTGTTCAAAGCATCAATAATGAGCAACTGGGCTCTGTAGAAATCCTTCACTGAAGGTAGTATAGCAGACGAGCCCAGAGCCAGTCAAGGAGGGTTACCCCCAGCTTCACCGCCCGCTCCAGGTTGTAGACCAGGCAGATCGCCACTAACTCCCGGAACTGCCGCCACCACCTTCGACTGCTCACGGCTGCTCCATACTTGCGCTTGATGACCGAGATCACCGTCTCCACCAGGCTGCGCCGATGGTAGAGCTTTTCATCCATGCGGGCATTGGCCGCCTTGTCAGAGGGGGCAAACTCCCGATGCTTGATCAGGGGACGCTTCCCCCAGGCACGCAACCGGTCCCGGTGGCTCTGGTCGTCATAGCCCTTGTCCGCCGCCAACGCCTCGAACTGCTCCAGATTCCGCTCCGTAAGCTGAGGCCCAATCTGGGTGTCATGCGTGCGGGTGGTCGTCACGTGGAGATCCA
>CAYSAW010000022.1:445-3521 GCA_964429225.1 uncultured bacterium | reverse complement strand
TGGATTGGGATTGAGTTGGGAGAACACGCTGAAACCCTTTGTCTGCCACGCTTGAAAAGAGTTGTGAGCGGTGAGGACCAGACCGGCATCAGCAAGCAGGTGGGATGGAAGGGCGGAGGAGGCTTCAGGTATTGCATCCTGGGCGAGAGCCTCTTTGAGAAAGATAAGGACACCGGGCTTGTGATGATTAACCCCAAATACACGAACGGGCCTTTGGTGGCGGCTGTGTGCAACCTGGAGGACTTCAGGCTCAATAACGATAGCGTGTTTCATGGCGTTAGAGGCAACCTCTATGCCCATATCACGGAGGAAAAAGTTACTCAAGCCTATCTTGACAGCCTTGTTGAGCGACTGCCTGACGGTAAGTCTCTGACCATCTATTGCCTGAAGAGGGCAACGGGCTTGAGGATACCGCCGGAGGTAAAGGTCAAGCGGATACCTAAAGAGCTACAAATACCACGCTACTTGACCAATGGGGGGAAGGGGGGCGTGGAATGAGCATTGTTTCTGAACTCATTCGGGATATGAGCCTCTGGAAGCCTCAAAGGGAGGCACTGGAGGTCTTTGATGCTATTATGCAGGCCGTCCCACTGGGGAAAGGCGTCCCGAAGGCGACGACTATCGGGGCGCTGGCAGGGCTCCCTGCCATTCAGATTCAGATTAAGGAGAGGCGTTTTGACCTCAACGCCGAACTTAGCGGCAACGGAGGGACGGAGTTTCCTTCCTTCTGTTTTGCCATTGCCACCGGCGGGGGAAAAACACGGCTGATGGGTGCCTGCATCGCTCACCTCTATTACACCAAGGGCTTCAAAAACTTCTTCATCCTCTCAAAAGGGGAGACCATCTACAACAAGCACCGCTTTGAGGACTTTCACCCGGCATCGCCCAAGTATGTATTCAAGGGGCTTGCCGGTTTCCCTGTTCCCCGTTTGATTGATGGGGACAACTACGAGCGTTCCGCCTATCCTGAACTCTTTACGAATGACCTTACTCTGTATCTCTTTAACATTGAGAAGATTTTTAATGAGAGGACCGATGTTGAGTTTCGATTCCACCGCTTCCATGAGAATATCGGCGGGAGCTTTGCCGATGTGCTACGCTCCAAGCCCGATTTGGTCTTTCTTATGGACGAGAGCCACAACATCAGGGCCGAGAAATCTTTGCGAGCGATCAATTCCCTAAAACCGATCTTAGGGCTTGAGTTTACGGCAACACCAAAAGCCGCCAATGTGATTTATGCTTATCCCCTCCGTCAGGCAATCATTGACGGGCTGGTCAAACGCCCTGTAGTGCTCGCGCGACGGGATGATGATAGTCTCACCGAGGAAAGAGAGGACATAAAGCTTTCAGACGGCATCCGCAGGCATGAGCGCAAAAAGGTGCTGTTGGAATCCTACTGCCGGAATAATGGCTTGCCTGTTGTGACGCCAAGGGTGTTGGTTAGCACACAGGATATTGCCCATAGCGAGAGGGTCAAGGAAAAGTTGGAAAGCGATGACTTCTTTGGAGGCCGTTACAAGGGAAAAGTTCTCCTCGTTCACTCCGGAAGCGAAGATGAGCAGATTGAACAGTTGTTGAACTTAGAGAAGATGGAGAACCCTATTGAGATTGTAGTCCATGTAAACAAGCTCAAGGAAGGGTGGGATGTAAAGACGATATACACCATTATTCCTTTGAGAGCGTCAGTGAGCGACATCCTCACTGAGCAGACCATTGGCCGGGGATTGCGCTTGCCATTCGGTAGACCTGTCAGCCGTGATGAAGGCTTAAGTGGGGATGAACGCAAAGAGCTTGAGAATATTGACACGCTTGAGATTATGTCTCATGAGAAGTATTCGGCTGTGCTTGCCAAGGCGAGGGAGGTCCTTGATGCCGTTGGCGTGGCAACTGATGACGGCCTTCAATTGGAAGCAAGAGAGATCGCCCCAGATGGCGATGAGCGGTATCGTTTCTCTATTCCTAAAATTCAGGCCAAATTTCACTCCGAGGAAGAGATAGACCTTACCGGTGTAAAAGTCAGTTACGAGCGTTTTGAAGACCTGGATGTTAAGCTGGTGGGGACAGACCTTGCCACTTCAGAGGAGCGGGATTACGAGAGGATACTTGAGGAATGCAACGGTTCCCTTGTGAATTTCTTTGTCCGCATTCTCATTGAGGAAACCGATGAGTTTGACATCCGGGACAAGGAGCGGCTTCAGAGGTTTGTTCAAGCGTATGTTGATAAGGCTGAGGTTGCTTCGGGTGAGAAGCAAGAGGTCTTGTTTAAGCATCGAGGAAAGATTGCCCAAGACATCTTGTCGCAAATCCGTGAGAAGATCGAGGAGAAGACACGCATTGACTACTTGGTAACAGATGAATTTATAGAATTTCGCCCCCACTGGCGTAACATGCCAAAGGGTTATGTGGAAAAAAACAAGGATGCTGTTGTTGAAGAAGAACTAACGCATAATATTATCGGAGGTTACACAAGGACTTTATTCTCCAGGAATGTCTTTGAATCCAAACAGGAGAAGTGGTTAGCAGACATTCTTGATCGGGATGACGAAGTCTTGCGATGGGTTCGCCCTCCGACCGGGCAGATGCCGATTGCCTATAAGGGAGGCAACTACAATCCTGATTTTATAGTGGAAGCCAAAGGGGAAAAGTTCTTTGTGGTCGAGGTCAAGGCAAGAGGCGAGATCACGGATGAGGATGTACAGGCCAAAGCGAGGGCAGGGATAGCATGGTGTAAAGCCATGAGCAAAGCAACGGGGAAGGCATGGGAGTATGAGCTTGTTCCCCATGATGCGATCCAACCAACGGCAAGCTTCAAAGGGGTAATCTCGAACGCCGTTGCGATAGCAGAGAAAAGTAATGGAGGTTAGCAGATGCCCCGGCACCTAAGCCTAAAAGTTGTAGTGGGCGCTTGCCCTGCCCGTCAGGATCGTCTCAACCCTCCGCCTTTGCTCCTCCGCCGGGAGGTTAACGATTGGACGGAGCCGCCTTTCGGTTACGATGGGCGAGGGAAGGGGATCGCCAAGGGCGGCGATGGCCTTCAGCACTTCCGGGGAGAGCTTGAGAAGCCGCAACACCTGGG
>CAYSAW010000022.1:0-266 GCA_964429225.1 uncultured bacterium | reverse complement strand
GGAAACTCAAACACCGCCCTGAAGGTTCTATGTTTTAACTTGCTTGGGGAGCCAAGAAATCGGGTACGAACTCTGATTTTGAATACGAGAGGGTTCGCCCTGCCTTGCCGGCGGGCAGCCCTGCCTGCGCCGCGATGCGTCGCGGCAGGCAAAGCCCGGTCGAACGCTGACCGAGCCTTTCTCCGGCAGGACCATCGCGCAGACCAGCCGGAACTCTTGACGGAGGTTCTCACGTGACGTAGCATCTGAAAGTCATGCTGGCGCGG
>CAYSAW010000021.1:0-4109 GCA_964429225.1 uncultured bacterium | reverse complement strand
CGAGCTGAGGGTAGGGCTTGCGCAGGGGGAGGGGCAGCCCGGGCCAGCGTTCTATTTCGATGTGCAAGGAGGTTTCTAGTATCTCACGGAACTCCTAATTTGCTCCCATGAGGCTGTTTTACTATGATATTTAATGCCAAGGAGAATAGATATGGGGGTTGAACTCACACCACAAGAAGTCATCAAGTTTTTGGGGGGGCGTGAAGAGTTCCGCACGTTCCTCAGACAGAAAGTTAAAACTGCTGAAGTGGCTAAAAACCTTGTGGAAGCAGCTTTGGCTGGCAAAGGCGATCCTTACAGCTTCTCACTTCAAGACACTGTTAATCGCATTGGAGAGCTTTTAGGGTTTCAGGTCACATATGGAGAATATCGAAGCGGCCCAGATGGGATATGGCTTTCTTCGAAAGGCCTTGCTCTCATAGTGGAAGTGAAGACATCCACCACCTTCCGTATCCAACATGAAACTCTATTGGGGTACATGGATAATTCTAAGAGCCAGCATAAAGTGCCTAAAAGCAATGTGCTGGGGTTATATGTTATTGGACGACCAGAGGAGGACACTTCTCAGATTGAAGATAGCATTCGGGGAAGTGGCCGCGAGCGCGAGCTTCGGGTAATCTCTGCCCATGAGCTAATCGCTCTTTTAGAGTTGAAGGAAAGAGCTAGCCTCAATCATGAACAGCTTCTGGTTTTCTTACCAATTGACTTAATTAATTTGGGCCCACTCATCAGCCAAGTGAGAGACATGCTCCTTAAACTTCCTTCAAGCATAGCGACTGAATCTATGTCGACAGTTGAAGCTAAGCCTGAACCTGAAGAGCCTGCGATGCCTGCAAAAGGCAAGCGTCGCTTGGCAACGCTCAAAGATTTAATAGAACAAAACATAATTAGTCCCGGAATGGAGTTTTATGCAAAGCGAAAGGGTAAAGACCATATAGCCGTAGTCTCTGCTACTGGTAAGTTGCGACTGGATAAGAAAGAGTTTGGGAGTCCATCAGGTGCTGCTAGAGCTGCTGCTAAGACCCAAGCTGAGGACGGTTGGTTCTTTTGGAAGTATAAGGATCCTCAGACAGGAAAGCTAGAACTTATTGCTAAGCTAAGAGCCAGGCTGACTGGTGATCTCCGCAACTCTTATTTGCCAAAAGACCACTGACAGCAAGCTAGCGTGAATAGTTCTATAAAAAAGTAGCGGTGGTGAATCTAATGAGACGCAGGCTGGAAAGGGCGAGGAGTGTATGACAAAATACAGGAGGTACGCTATGGAGGTGTTGCCCCTCAAAGACCTAAAGGACCGCCATGAGGTGATCCGCTATTTTGACGGGTATATGTCGGAACGGTTCGAGGAGCTTTTTGAAAAGAAGCTTCGGCGGCCGCTGGTTAAGACGCAACTGTTGGAACTTCGAGATGGGCAAGACGGTGCTTCATCTCTCATAAAAATCTTGGCGCGGCACAAGGTGCAGGCAAAACCGCTCGATGAAAGCATGTTTTTGGTCACCGATGAAATGGAAGGCGAAATAGGATTCCTTGAGATTTTACGACCTCGCATTGTGGCCGTGTACAGTCCATTGCGAAGCAATCTTTTTGATCGCTGGGTCCGGCGTCTCGTCTTTAGCAATCACGAATTGGACTACGTGTGGCTCAGTGGATTGACCTTTGGTGTACTGTGGGAGCTCATAGTCCAGCTCAGTCAACCTCATCGCTTCACAAGGATTGTTTTCACTCACGATAGTATATTTGAAATTGACCAATTGGAGTCTGAGGACGAGGGCAAACTTTCGGACCTGGAAGAGCCTGTGGAAGCCGAGGAGCTGGATGATGAAGGTGAGATTATTGAACGTCGAGCGACAAGTTTTCGCCTTGTAGATCGTGTGGGTGTTATCAAAAAGAAACTGAAGAGATTACAGGAGATTTACTCTCCGCTCTATGCCATCAGTCAATTGCGTTTCCCTTCACCGGTTGGAAGAGGCGGACACGATTTCTATGACAATGGACGCGTGACCAATCGCAGTGAGAGTTTCCGTGACCATCGCAGCCATCTGCTATTTGTGGTCAAGATTTATGAAGAGCTATTGAAGCTGACCGAGCAACGCGCTTGGTATTCCATTCAGGAATCCGTTGACATTCCCGGTCAATTTCGCAAACTTGCAGGGGCGCCGGTCACGGTGTGTTTTAGAGAACAGATCACGCAAGAGGTGTTTGATCACTGGATAAAAGCAACTTTTGAGCGCAAAAAAAATAAATTCCGCCTCTGGGGGCATCCTATTCGGCTTGGTCCTACAAAGGTGCACGTGTACGGTGTAGATCGTCACCTCTGGCAGCCTCTCTTTTTGGAGCTTACGGCTCAGGGCTGTACAGCAATACTACCCAATGGCACTTGTGGAAATACCGTGCATCGGCTAGTAACTAACATTCAGCGTTACCTTGACCCTGGAGCGACAGCCTTCATAGGCAGCACTCCCTACACAGAGATAGTGAAAGAATCCGCAAGGAATGTTCCTTATGACCATAATGACAACTGAAATTATTAATGACCCCTTGTTCCAGCTGAACACTGTTCTGTGGCTGACGCAGCCGCTTCCAGAAAAGAGTCTAGTTGCACCTTTGTTGCATCAAAAGGGATTTCGTGTGTATGCCATTGCGCCTGCTTTGGGTGTTCCTCCAGACATTGTTTTGAGGGCACAATCCGCACAATTAGAAGTTCAACAAAGAGCCAGACCCGACGTGATTCTGGCGAATAAGCTAAACAAGAGGTTTGTCTTTGTAGAGTGCAAAGCCAGTTCTTTTAGCATTACCTCAGACCAAGCGAAGCAAGCACGAGCATTTTTATTGATGGCGGGTGAAAGAGTGGTAGAGGAGGTACTGGGTCTGCCCACTGGACAAGTAAGTAGTTCGATCCTCGAGTATGTCCTACCTGAAGATCAAAGAATAAGTCTCCAAACCACGCTGAATACCTTGTCGAATGAATTGAGGAGACACAGTTTGCCGGTCGGTAAATCAGGGGTAATGGGGTTTGAAATTAAGTCTAAGGCTTTGTGTGTAGTGTTCGATGAAAATGGAGGTCAGTTCTTGGGGATCACTCCTAACGATCAGGTGGTTATGCGAGTGGATTCCGACACCGATCCACGACCACTCTACTTCATTCCTTATGATCCAGATGTAGATCAATCTGAAGAAGAACGGCGATTTTGCAAGCGTGTTTTGTTTGAAAGAATTCATAGCGCCGTGCTTGTAGCCATTGGGAGAGCAGAGCCATTAGGGGACTTGCGACTAGAGATCACAAAGCTTCTGAATGACGCAACGTTTGGAATGTACAACTTATGGGAGAATCCTGAGTCAGCCAAGCACATGCGAGCGTTATGCAGGCAACTCTTAGATGCTTTAAGCAAAGCGGTTAACAAAGAGATAAATAATGCCTTCGCTTACGAATCTTCAAATACCTGGAAGATATCCCTTTCAGATGCAGAGAAGAAACAGCAGGTACTAGCTGCAGTTGAGCGTTTTTCCTGCGAGACGATGGACTTGAAGGCTCCGCCTATGCCTGGTTTGTTTGATGAATAAAGGATTGTTGTAAATTTACCAACCCGACCGTTAGGCATTAGGCGAGGCGGTGGTGGAACCCGTGCAGGCGCGGCTGGAGAAGGCAAGAAGCGTGTGGTAGACTGTGAAAGTTCGCGATGTGCTGAAGCGCCTTAGGGAAGATGGCTGGTATATAACACGTACGAGAGGCAGTCATCGAGTCCTGAAGCATCCCACGAAGAAAGGGATCGTAGTCGTCGCCGGGCATCTGAGCAAGGAGCTTGCCCCCGGCACGCTCAAGAGCATCTGGAAGCAAGCGGAACTGGAGGAGAAACCATGAAAGAATATGTCGTGATTTATGAGTGGAACGGTAAGAATTACTCGGCCTACGCGCCAGACTTGCCGGGATGCGTCGCCGCTGGCGATACGCTGGAAGAGACTGAACGGTTGATGAAAGAAGCTATCCAGCTCTATATCGAAGCTCTGAAAGAGGCAGGGAAATCCGTGCCGGAGCCGACCACCAAGGCCAAAGCGGTCTCCGTTACGCCTTAGAGTCAAGGAATCAAATTGGTGCGGGCGCGGCTGGAGAAGGC
>CAYSAW010000020.1:0-5090 GCA_964429225.1 uncultured bacterium | reverse complement strand
GGTAATGGCGATGCAGTGGCATACTGTGAAGAATGCCCTGGTACACGATAGGAGAACAAAGCTGCTGGCTCGTAAATAGCTTTGATCCAAGTCACTTCTTGCTCTCCTTCTTTTTATCGTCCGTAGCGTCAAACGAAATTTTATAGGGCTCTTTGTTAATCAAGCCAGCGATCTTTTCAACAAAATCTGCCAAACTGTTGAACTCATCGACCTGGACTTGATGGTTGCCAAGCTTGCCAACGATCTTTCTGATCTGATCTTTATAGTCAGGTTTAAGAGGGCTGAGAGTCGGCACAGGCACATTTGTTTTGCTCCAAACGATAATTCCCTCAAAGTTTTCCGTGTGAGGGAACCGGGTTGTTGACATGGCCATTTCTGGTTGGGTGAACATAGCTTGATAAGCTCTAAGCGCCAGCTGCAATCGGTTAACACGCTCATCGTTGCCATTGACATACTTCCAGTTAACATTGTTCAAGCCGATTCGCCAGGCTTGAAGTAATGAGACGATACCATAAGCCCCTGAACGAGTAGGGCGATGATAGAGCATCTGTGCAGTCTCGGCTTCCGACACATGGTCGTCACAAAAGTAGCTTTCGCCCACCTTCCAAGTTGCCTCTTTATCGCATTGTGAGCATTTGCCTTGCCCTGCTTGCTTGAGCTCCGCTTTTTGCTCATCCGTAAGCTTCCTGCGCTTTGCCTTCTCCCCTACAGCTTGCCTTGCATGCACGTGAATATCACGTTGAATCTGCGGGATGCCTATAGCCCAGCCAAAATGGATTGCTGAAGCCCTCGTTACCGCAGGCCTCTCAACAAGGAACCCATGCAGATCACATAATCTACAGGCTAAGGCATTCTGAACAACGTCTTCTGGGGAGCTGCCTTGAACTGCCGCATTTGCGCGCTCTGGCTGGAGCCCTTGACAGGGTTTACAAAACTTAGTTTTATCGGCTTCCAGTTCCCAAAGTTTGAGAGCGTGCAAATGCTTGAGCATCTCTCCTGAGATTCCGTCTGTGCGGGTTCCATCGGCTAACACGATCGTGCGGGGCTCTGTGACATTCCCGACCGTTCCTTCATTATTCGACGAATGCATCTGCCAAGTCACACGACCTAGAATCGCCAGCTCGTACAGCGTGTCATCCGTGCTGTTCATATCAATCTCCTCCTTCAATTCGATTGGTCTTTCTTCGAAGACCGCACAAGAGCGTGAGAAACTAATGCGGATCTTACGAGGCGAACACCATGCGAATCTACTAGGGTTACAAGCTCATCCAGCTCCTTCTCGTCAGGTACATGAACGGGTTGACTTTGACGCAATCGTTTAGCCGCATAGGAATGATACCGTCTCATGAATTTCTTAAGCGCCTCAGCAAACGAGACCGGATCTTCTGTCCACTCAAATTCGATCAATGAAGAGTAGTCGTCAGCTCCCCCCCGATCTTTCGGGGTGATCGCCCATCGTAAAGCTTGCCCGAAAGACTCTACAGCGGGATGGCTAAAAAGCTCGGCCAAATTAGCATTCGACATGGCTTATCATCTCCTTTATGGCTTCGTAATTATACAACAACGAAATTTCATTCTTGAGGTTATGCCTCAGATGAACAGCCGTAAGCCTTCTGAAATTATCCAGACTTGGGGCAGCGATGAATTCTGCCAGACTCAGGGCCAAGTCTTCCAGTCCTTGGCGATTCCCGTTACGAAAGAGCTTATCCCATAGCTCAAGAAGCTCTCCCGCTACTGAGGGATTATGTTGGGCTAACTGGTAGAGCCATTCGAGAGGGAATAGCCCAGCAGAAGAAGGCTTCCATTGATTAGCTGTCTTGAAGAATGAGGCAAAGACAAATGCGTCAAATTTATCAATAAAGGGATCTTCGGAGACTTTTCGTTGTTGAATGTTGCGGGCAAGCAAAACTGCAGTATGGGCAAGTGCTGGCGTCACTCCTACGAAATTGATGCTTTGCTGCCCAAAGGAAGTGCGAATGTTCCGCCAATTCTTGATCTTGACTCCTTCAAATCCCGGTTTAGGGACCATAGTGAGCATCTTCTTGGGGAAGAATTTCCACAAAGCCGTGTGAGCTTGACCGAGGGCTGCAGTGCTCCAATCGAAAGGATGGACCTTGACATTCTCGCCTTCATTGTACTTGGATGAGCCAGCATCGCTCTTGAATCTTACTAACCAGCGAATGCCTTTGGCAGCAGCTACATCCATACTAAGGGGCAGAGTTTGCAGTTTTGGTTTGTGCTTATTGCAATATAACTTACCCGAGATCTTATACACGATCTTCTCTCGACTACAGACAGCGCAAAGCGATTTTTGTTCCTGTTTTTCCGGCTTAATATCGAATGGCCATTGATTGAGCAGCTGAAAGTATCCAAGCAAATCGCTAGTTCTATTAGCGACTTGACTGCGAAGTTCCTCGATTAAGCCCCTTCTCTGTGCTTCATCGTTGTTGGTCAAGAAAACACGGCTCCAACTTTCGTCTTTCAGATCAACCAGCAGAGATTTCCCTTGGCTGGAATGATCTGGATCTACAGGTGATTCGATAACGAAATGAGACCCGGAGTCTTTCACCATAACATCGCCAGCTCCCTCGGGAATAAGAGAGTCCAACAGGATGCCGAGTCCGTAAGCCCGACAGACATCGAACATTTCCATCTCAGTTTTCGTCACGTAATAAAGAGGCATCTTGCGCTCCTTTAGTCGCCAGCCAATCTGAGAGTTTCAACAACCTAGCTGCTACAGTGTAAAGACGATAAGTGAGGGGATTTTCCCTCCGTAGCTCTGGCATCCGATTGAGCATGCTACCTTGACCAGCTGGCATGATCTTCTGAATGACTTGTCGATCTATGTCTGGGAATGCTTGAGTCAAAATGTCTTTCCATTCAGAGATGAACTTGTATTGAGGAAATCTCGACGCTCCCACTGTATGATGGTGAGCAACTGCGAAGTAAAGCGCCTCTCCTAATATTCCCCAGCCATAAAACACTTTGCTAAGGGCGTAAGCCGAAACGGGAGCGTGGGAAGGAAGACCTTGAATATCTGAATCGCCAGAATGAGCAAGAGGTACCTTTCCATCCCAGCCAATCTTTTGCTGCCATCTTCGGTTCAGTTTCCCTAAATCGTGAAGTGCTACTGCAAGCCGCATCCTTCTGATCAACTCCTCAAGATCGATGGGTAAAGCTTTTGCATACTTCGACAATGCAAATATGTGAGGTGGAACCAATTCGTCAAAGTGGTCAACCACCTTTCTGACATGAGCCTCCCAAGGCTCCTTGGGGTAGGTAATCTCTGCTTTGGCAGAACCAGACGCTTGATCCAGCTCCATTTCGGTCGGTTTCTGGCTTCGTTCCAGAACGAATCCTGTCCTAGGTGTGTAATAGGCATAGTCCGGATGCAGGATGTAGAAACCCGAAGGAAGAATTTCTGAAGCACCTTGAACGGCAGAGGAGGTATACTCTGAAGACTCGTCATCGATGAGGTTGTTATCGACAACTTTCCAGATCATAGGGCTTTCTTTCTCAATGAAATGTCGTAGAACGTGAATCGGCATGTTGATAGTTTTCAATCTGAAAACTTTATCTCCTAGCTGCGCTGGTTTGGAGTGAATAGTGACCTCGCAAGATAGGTTTTCGCGAACAGCTTCCGCAGCAAGCTTCACGTTGCGATCAAATGCAGCTTTTGCCAGTTTATTCACTACAACAGCCATGCTATCACTTTCTAGCCAAGTCAAAGATTCCGGTCCTAAAATTTCATTTACCAAGCGCTTTTCTGTCTCCCAATCCAAGAGCAGCTCATCACCCTGTCTTATAAGGTTCTTGCGAGTCTCATCCACGAGCTTGCCAGAGTATGGAGCGGGATGCTCAATATCAAAGACCATCACCTGCCCATGCCCACCTCGGCGTGCGCACCGACCAGCCCTTTGGATGAGAGCATCAACTGGGCAAAGCTCAGTTAACACAAGAGGGCTAGAGATGTCCAAACCTACCTCGATGACTTGTGTAGCGATTAAGATTCCCAGTTGATTGGAGTCAGGGTGAAAGATGTCCTTGATTTCTTCCTGGATCTTCTGCCGATGTTCAGGAAGGAACCTGGAATGAAGAAGTAATGTGGGTACACTCAGGTTTTCTTTCTCAAGAGAGCGATAGAGTTCTATAGCCTTATTGACTGTATTGCAAACCACAATAGCCTTAGGCTTGTTCTGATCTATCATTTCAAGAATTTGCTCTTTGGTCAACAGTTTATTCGGCTGCTTAAGAACAAGCTCAAGAATAACGCGTCTGTCTCTTCGTGTCCCAACTTCTTCCTCGGAAGCGGGTTCAACAATCTCCAGCTTAGGCCATCTCTTTTTTAATCCGTCAAGCAAGGTATCTGGTAAAGTTGCAGAGAGAATAGCGAAAGGCAGATCGAGATTATAAGCATGTTGAGCAAGTAGAAGAGCGGATTGCAAACCAAGGTCAGGATCTAAGCAGTGAACTTCATCAAAAACCAAGAACGAGGAACTGATGGCTCCAGCGGCAATGTTCCCGTGTCGTGGTGGCGCACTTAATGGTGTGCAGGCATAAGAGGCAACTGTTTGATCAATTGTGGTAACGACAATGTTTTCGGTTTTTCCGCTTTCAGTGTCAAAAAAGTAAGGAGATTCCGGCTTTTTACCATGGTGAATTTTTGCTGAAAGGGGTTTTCCCTTGGCATAATCTTGGAACCGCTTGCCCAAATCCTCAACAAGGCTTCTTGTAGGGAGAGAATAAATCATCTGGTGAGGCAGGTTGCCATCAGCTAATATCAAAAAAGGAAACAAGACAGCCTCAGATTTTCCAGAACCTGTGGGTGCCCGAATGATAACTGGTCTGGATTCACAAAGAGCCAGAAAAGCCTTTCTTTGAAAGCCATAGCACTTCTTTCCGACTATGCTTTCGAAAGCCGTGTCAAATGAATTTGTAGGGCCTTTCATGATTTCTTACTCCTTTATCTCACGCAACTCCCCAAACTCCATTCCTTCAATCAATCTCTGCTGGCTCGCTTCCCTAATTCCAGTAGCCACCTCCACCATGCCAAAGCCCATCGAGTTCTTCTCGCCAAAGCCCGCGTCGTA
>CAYSAW010000019.1:0-5473 GCA_964429225.1 uncultured bacterium | reverse complement strand
GCGAGGGCTTTCTCACCCGCATTGAGATGAACCGCGCCATCGTTGAAGCTTGGCGGAGCACCATCCACTCAGCAAACCCAGCATAGCACAATTTTAGGACATCTGGGTGTTACACTCAAAGCACAAATGACAAAAAAGGAGGAATGGCAATGATGCAAGAAAACGCGCGTCTCAGGCCGGTGTTCTTCATAGTCCTCACGGTGGCTGGGTTCTTGATAGGTGCAACTGCACAATCGGCAGATAAGGGCGAAGAAGCCCGTACCCAAGAAGAGCGGATCTCATCACATAGCATAACGATAGATACTCGCGCTGGCCTCGAACCACTGCCGGTGGTTAGGTCTTTCTCATCCCCGAGCGAGGCTCCACGCGGTCTGGAATATGCTGGAGGCTATCTTTACATGACGCAGGCATCTTGGGATGATTATATATTTAAGATAGATCCCAATATCGGGAAGGTACTAGAGAGATACCAGTGGACCCTTAGTGACTTTCCTATAGGGTTGGCATGGGACGGAGAGGCTTTCTATGTCTCCGACGATACCCCTGAGGAAGACTTTCCAGAACAAGCGTTTATCTACAGAGTTGACACGAGCTTCAAGCTCGTTGGTAAACTCCCAGCTCCATACTATTGGCTACGAGATATGGCCTATGACGGAAGCAACTTATTGGTGCCAACTGCAAGCGAGGACGAAAGAGGAAGAGGCAAACTGTTCTTCCTAGATCCCCAAACCGGCGATATCCGTAAAGAGTGGCCCACTCCTGGTCCTGACCCAAGCGGATTGGCTTGGGATGGCGAACACATCTGGCTCTCCAATGCGGACCATTTAGGGAGCGACGATTTTATCTACAAGCTAGACACTGATGGAAACGTTCTAGCAACATACCCATCACCAGGTTCGTATCCAGCTGGTTTGGCTTTCGACGGTCAGTATCTGTGGGTTGTAGACTGGGACACGGCTACGATGTACCAGCTTGATATTGGTTTCACCCCAGCCGAGTGCCCTCGCAATAGCATCATCCTGGAGCCAAACGAGTTCATGGCCGGCCAGAAGATCGCGCCTAAGGCGCTCACTGAGGTTAAGCAATATTGCATTCCAGCGGCTTCCGGAGCCAAGCTGTTGGCAGTCAAGCTTGAGAGCAAGGGCAACCTCGACCTGCACATCCGCCAGGGCAAGCCCGTGGAGCGCTCCGGTACGGCCATCATCGCGGATTACTCCCTGCCCTCACCTGACGGCAACGAGTTCCTCATCATCTTCGCGCCACAACTGAAGTCAGGGCTTTACTTCATCGCTGTGGAGAACAAAGAAGAGACTGAACAGGAGTTCACCATCATTGCCACCCCGATCTTTGACACTCAAGAGATCGAGGGATCTGCAGAAGGCTCAGTGGATCCCAACGCTGGGTTGATTCCTTTCTTACGGCAGTACTTGGCCACCCAGGGGGGAATGCTGGGCCTAACGCAGTACAAGTTCGATGTGCCCAGTGGGGCCAAGAGCGTCACCATCAGACTAGAAGGGCCAGCAGACAAGACGCTCAATCTGCACCTACGGCATGACAAGCCGGTGGAGATCGTCGCAGGTCAAGTTGCTGCAGACCTGTCGGTCATTGGGCCGGGAGGGCAGAAGGGGGTTGTGCTGGCGGGCACGTTGCTGAAGGCCGGGCGGTGGTATGCTGCAGTAGAGAGCCTGCAGGCAGAGAAGGTAGACTTCAAGGTGATCGTGGAAATCGAGGTGGGCAACCAGAGGGTCATGATGGTGCTGGAGCGCGAGCCGAGAGGCAGTCGCTCACGCTAAAGTTCAAATTAGGTCCTGCCCTCTTGAGGGAACGAAGTACTTAAGTCTCTCAAGAGGGCAGGCCCCTAGCACCGTCGGAGCATCAAGCAGAGAGGAGAGCAATGACAGTAATGCGCAAAGCTATCATCGGCTTTATCTTAGCCTTAGCCATGGGGAATAGTGCTGAAGCGGTCTTGGGAGACACTCTCAAGGAGTGCCAAGTGCCGCAGGACTATAAGACGATTCAAGCAGCCATTGATGATAAAGCCTGTGATATAGTCGCTGTCGCTCCTGGAACTTACAAGGAGAACCTAAAGATCGAACGGAGTCTGAAAATCACAGGTGTAGATCACGAAAAGATCACAATCTTGGGAAAAGAGCTTGGCCATCCTGTGATCCTCATCCAAGGAATCCAAGATGTCAGTGTTACGATTGAAGGTTTGAGCCTTGTCGAAGCCAAAGCAGATGAGACGAGGTACGGTGGATGCGCCGACAGGCCGGTCTGTCCCGCCGGGATGGTGATCCGTGGGAGGGCAAAAGTCACGGTTCAAGATGCTAAGATCACAAAAAATGCATCCGATGGTATTTTTTTGTTGGATTCAGCCCAAGCTGCGATCTCCAACACTATCATCTCCGGTAACGCCGTCGGCTGCTCGCCCGGTTGGATTTGCTTAGGTATTGATGTAGCAGCGTCGTCCCAAGCTAACATCTCCAACACGATTGTCTCCGGTAACAAGCTTGTCGGCATCTGGGTGAGAGGTTCGGCTCGAGCCTCGATCTCAAATTCCCAGATCTTCGGCAACGGACTCGATGGCATCAGCTTATCTGAAGAAGCTACAGCAGAGATTCGAAATAACCAGATAAGCAATAATGAGAGATGTGGCGTCCACGCTCTGCCGTGGGGTTGGGCGCCACTGCAAATCCATGTGGGCGGGGAGCGCAACGAGATCTTTGACAATAAGGAAGGCGACCTCTGTCCGCCTGACTTCGCATGGCCAGTGAATTTTATTAAACCACCCAGTATCGAGTTGAGGCCTAATGAAGCTGTAACCGGGAAGATCGGGCCGAAGATGCTCACGGAAGCCAGCAGGGACCAATATTACATTGCGGTGGATTCTGGAGCGACGTTGTTAGCAATCAAACTAGAGAGCACGGGGAATCTCGATCTGCATATTCGCTATGCCAAGCCAGTGGAACGCTCTGGCCAGATCATTATCGCGGACTTCTCGTTAGTGGCGGCAGACGGGAACGAGTTCATTATCATTTTCGCTCCGCAACTCAAGCCGGGGCTCTACTTTATCGCGATAGAGAACAAGGAAGAAACTGAGCAAGAGTTCACCATCATTGCCACCCCGCGTTGAGGAAACAAGCGATGAACAAAGGGCAAGAAATGTATAAAGAAGATGACGTGTCTGAAAACGTAAACGTACCAGATATAATCGAAAAAAAAAGGAATAGGAGGGTGGCTGATCCTGCCTGCTATAGGAATTGCCCTTAATCCTTTCCTGATCTTCGGCATCGCGGGGTTATACAGCCTAAGGTCTGACTGGCAGTACAGACTAGCGGCGGAAGCTCTGCCTGTGCTTGACGCGTTAACAGGACTGGAACTGTTAGGTAGCTTGGGGTTCTTTGTCTTTTCCATCGTGCTCGCGGTCAAATTCTTCAAGAAGAGAGAGGGAGTACCAAGCTTAGTAGTATGGTTCCTGGTTCTAAACACACTGCTCCAGCTGATACTTTGGGCACTAAGCACTGGAGCATGGGAAGCATATCCACAGTTAACTTTCGACTATGGCTTCAGGGCAGTTACCTGGATCGTGAGCTCCTTGATCTGGGGTGCTTATTTCAAACTTTCGAAGAGGGTGAAGGCTACCTTCGTGAATTAGGAAGAGTGATCAATATGAAGCTTTCAACAGGCCTGAAGCTTGCACTGCTTGCTCTGGGTGTGCTTTTGCTATACAGCAGCGCAACGCTTAGGGCGCAGAAGACAACCACGATCACAGTCTGCCCCGCAGGGCCGCCGGACTGTCATTTCCAAAAGATTCAGGACGCAATTAACGTAGCCATCGAAGGCAGCACGATTCAAGTTAAATCCGGGACGTACGCAGAGAACTTGACAATCATCTACAAGCGCCTGATTCTGCAAGGCGACGGCAAGAATCAGGTTACTGTCCAAGGCACTGTTGCCCTCTTGTTCACTAAGAGCGTCACCATGAGTGGCTTCACCATCAAGGACGGTCGAACAGTCTACATTGAAAACAACTCTGAGAAAATCGAATTGAAAGACAATGCCATCATTGGAATGGCTTTAGAAGGCATCGCCGGCATCTACGTTAGTGGTGCTAGCGCTCCGATCATCATCCAGAACAACAGCATCAGTGGAGGCAAGAATCATGGCATCTTGCTGAAAGGTTCCGGGGTACCAATACAAATCATCAACAACCAGGTCACCGATAACAATGGGGATGGGATCAGGTTAGAAACTTCTCAAGCTGATATCCGTGGGAACACCATTACAAGCAATATCGGTTTTGGGGTGTGGGCTGATACGAAGTCACAAATTACTGGCCAGAACCCTAGCAACGTGATGTGTAACTGGACAGGGATTCTTGATGGCGGGGCTACCTTCCTCCAACTCAAAGGATTCTGGATACCAACCTCGATACAAGAGCAAGGTATAGGGCACGCTGATGATGTCTCCGCTGTTGCTTACAGCCCCTATGGGTGTCTCCTGGCCTCTGGCTCTTGGGACAGTACAGTCAAGGTGTGGGATGTAGCTAAGGGGAGTGAGGTGCGTACGCTCTCCGAGCATCGTGACGCTATCAAGACTGTGGCATTTAGCCCGGATGGCAAGCTCATAGCCTCCGGTTCTGCAGACAATACGATCAAACTCTGGGAGGTCGTTAGGCTACGAGACTCTGTCATATCTAGTTATCAGACACTCTCCAGTAGCGATGGCCACGAGGGCTCTGTTGAGGCGGTGGCCTTTAGTCCATGCAAAGAGAGGAACTCATCTGGCACTTGCACACAGTGGGATGGATTGCTTGCCTCCGGTTCTGTTGACAAAACAATCAAGCTATGGGATGTGAATACGGGCAAAGTGAAGAGTACGCTTACTGGACACGATGGTTCTGTCTACTCAATCGCTTTCGGCTCTGATGGGAAGCGGTTAGCTTCTGGCTCCGCTGATAACACGATTAGGGTGTGGGACATAGCCACTGGTACAGAAGTGCTCCCCCCACTCTCCGGACACAGCGGCCCCGTCTATTCAGTAGTTTTCAGCCCTGATGGCAAGCTTTTAGTCTCCGGTTCTGGTGATGGCACAGTCAAACTATGGGAAGTAGCGACAGGCAAAATACAGAAGAGTTTTGGCCATGATAGACCTGTTAAGACAGTGGCTTTCAGCTTTGATGGTAGGTTATTGGCTGCTGGTTCCATCGGCAACACAATCAAGCTATGGGAGGTAGCCACAGGCAAAGAACTACAGTTCTCTAGCACCCCTCACAATGGGGATGTGAACGCTGTGGCTTTTAACCCTATTTGTAAACAGACTTCTGCCACAATTTGCACACAATGGGAGCTTGCTTCTGGCTCCGCTGACAAGACGGTTAAGGTGTGGAAGGTGGAAGTAAAATAAATCTTTCACCCCCGGTGCTCCGGTAGGCGCGTGTCAATTTTTAAAATCTTATAGAGATAATCGCGGG
>CAYSAW010000018.1:11702-15895 GCA_964429225.1 uncultured bacterium | reverse complement strand
GAGCCGAGGAGCGGTTAACTCGGCTTGAGGAGGCGATGGTCCGAGCCGAGGAGCGGTTAACTCGGCTTGAGGAGGCGATGGTCCGAGCCGAGGAGCGGTTAACTCGGCTTGAGGAGGCGATGGTCCGAGCCGAGGAGCGGTTAACTCGGCTTGAGGAGGCGATGGTCCGAGCCGAGGAGCGGTTAACTCGGCTTGAGGAGGCGATGGTCCGAGCCGAGGAGCGGTTGACTCGGCTGGAAGAAACACAGGCACAAATGCAATCCCAGCTTCAGGCTCTTACAGTAACCGTTCGCCGTCTTACAGAACATCTCCAAGGGTTGTCCAATAATGTGGGCGCTTATGCAGAGGCCAGGGCCAGAGCGGTCTTCCGATCTATCTTCCGAGAAAAAGGTTACGAAATCCTTCAATCTCTCCTTAATGTAGAAATGGATCATGAGTCAGACTTGATTATGCAGGTGCGGGACCCCCAAACTCAGCAGGAATTCCTAGTGTTGGTAGAGGCTAAGCATCGTTTGCGTGCAGACGATGCAAGGAATTTCCGAAAGAAACTGAGTGAACCTTCGGAACTCATTGAGGGGCTCCGGCTCGCAGGGTATAGAGGAAGACTTTTGCCTTATCTCTTCGGATTAACTTTTTTCTCCAACGTGGAGACTGCTGCCCAGCAAGCCGGCGTTGGCTTAGCGGCCGAGGACGAAGGAGAGATTTTACCCCCTTCCCTGGAAGTGCCTTTGTTTGACTAAAAAGGGCCTTAAACGTATGGAATCTCCCCAACCCCAAGGGCAGAAGAGCCGTTACCGAGTTTTGCTAGTCTCCTCTCATCCGGTGCAGTACTCAGCGCCTTTATTTCGCCGGATGGCTCAGCATCCTCAGCTGGATATCCTGGTGGCCTACTGCAGTTTACAAGGGGCGAAACCAGGGGTAGACCCTGAGTTTGGGGTGGAGGTAGCATGGAATATTCCTCTGTTGGAAGGGTACCCTTGGGTGGAGGTGCCGAACAAATCACCGAGACCCGGTCTAGGTCGTTTCTTTGGATTAATCAACCCTGGCTTGTGGAAGCTGGTGCGCACTGGGAGCTTCGATGCGGTGGTCATCTATACAGGTTATGCCTATGCCAGTTTTTGGATTGTAGCCCTGGCCGCGAAATTAACTAAGACCCCTTTGCTTTTTGGGACGGATGCTCATGAAATCCGTCCCCGGGGGAACCAAAAATGGAGAGGCCGATTGAAGCAATACATCCTGCCTCCTATTTTTCACCTTGCCGATATCATCATTGTGCCTTCAAGTGGTAGCGTTGCCCTGATGAAGTCCTTGGGGATAGATCGAGAACGGATTGCTCTTACACCTTATGTCGTGGACAATGATTGGTGGACTCAGCAGGCCTCGCAGGTGGATCCGAATTTGGTTCGAGGGCGATGGAACATTCCTGAAGATGCAACCGTTGTCCTCTTCTGTGCCAAGTTCCAACCTTGGAAACGGCCCCAGGATGTATTGAGGGCGTTTGCCCGGGCCGATGTTTCTGACGCGTATCTGGTTTTCGCTGGGGAAGGCCCTTTGCGGCCACCCTTGGAGGAGGAAGCAAAGGCTCTGGGTATTGCTGAGCGTGTCCGTTTTCTCGGTTTTGTCAATCAATCTCAATTGCCGCCCGTGTATCGGGCTGCGGATTTAATGATACTGCCTTCAGGGTACGAACCATTTGGAGTTGTGGTGAATGAAGCGATGCTTTGTGGTTGTCCGGTTATCGTCAGTGATCGGGTGGGAGCACGTTATGATCTGGTACGAGATGGAGAAACGGGTTTTGTGTATCCCTGCGGAGACGTGGAAGCATTGGCCAGAATCCTGCGTGAGGTTCTGCCTGACCGCGAGCGATTGAGGCGGATGGGGGAAAATGCGCGTAAACGAATGGAAACTTGGTCACCCCGGGAGAATGTAGAAGCTTTGGTGGAAGCAGTAGGAAGAGCGCTTGCTTTTAGGAGAAAAAAGTGAAATACTATGAGTGTTAGAGGGGTTTGAGAATGCTGGAAGAGCGTACTATAGGGGGTTTGCATAGTTTTCTAGAAACCACTGTTCTTAACCGTTATGCCTCTCCTGGGGGGTTAGCAGTGGATCTGGGTTGTGGAAGTGGGGCGCTGGCCTTACGCCTCCAAAGAATGGGAATGGAGGTAGTAGGGGTGGATATTCATCCTGAAAGGTTCCAAGCGAATATCCCCTTTATACCGTTAAACCTCAATGAGCCCAATTTCGCTCTTCGCTTAGGAGAAAAAGCTTTCGACCTGGTTACTTCGGTAGAGGTTATTGAACATTTAGAAAGTCCTATTCAATTTCTGCGTAACATCCGCCGTTTGTTAAAACCAGAGGGAGTGGCTATTATTACCACTCCTAATGTGGATAATGTGCCAGCACGCCTTAAATTTTTGCTCACCGGTAAGCTGAGGATGCTAGATGAAAAGGGTGACCCAACCCATATCAGTCCTATTTTCTATGATCTGATGCTGCGGCAATATCTTTCTATAACAGGGCTGGAGCTTATAGAGCATCTTAATTATCCACCTCATGGGTACCTTGTAACAGGGCGCCGTTACCTGGTTGTCTTTTTTAAATTAATAAAGCCTTTTCTCAAAGGGCCTGCCTTAGAGGGTGACAACCATATCTTCGTGTTGAAAAAGGTAGGAGAGCACCCAGATTAGAGATCGCCTCCTCAAGTGAGGAGGTTGGGGTTGGGATAGGGATTCGGACACTTTTGGGTTTTTTTATTTTTACGTCTTCTCCTGGGAACGAAGTATTTTGCCTGATTTTTGGAACGATGCAAATTCTTATTTACGCTCATTCCTTTGCCCCGAAAATTGGTGGGGCAGAAACTTACGTAATGCTACTGGCGAAAGGCCTTGCGGAGCGAGGAGAGGAGGTTACTGTCGTAACCCCGACTCCTTCGAATGGTTATGACGATCTCTCCTTACCTTTTCGAGTGGTTCGACAGCCAAATTTCTTTGCTCTTCTTTCCCTCCTCCGTAAAACGGAGGTTATTCAGTTAGCTGGCCCCTGTTTTCTTCCTCTGGTTTTAGGGTTACTCCTACGGAAGCGAGTTGTTGTCGAACATCACGGCTACCAAGCAGTTTGCCCTAATGGATTACTTTTTTATGAGCCGTCTAAAAAGGTTTGCCCCAATCATTTCATAGCCCGTCGTTATCACCTATGCTTGAAGTGTAACTCGGTGACGGTGGGTTGGGGAAAGAGCTCCTTGATGTTACTCCTAACTTTTCTCCGCCGGTGGCTCTGCGGATGGGTGGTGAATATTCCTGTTACACACCATGTAGCTAAGCGCCTTCATCTCCCACACTCACAAGTCATTTATCATGGCATCCCTGATACCGGGCAAGAGAGGGGAGAAAGAGGGAAGGATCATCCGGTTACTTTCGCTTATGTGGGGCGTTTGGTCAGCGAGAAAGGCTTGCCCCTGCTTCTACAATCTGCTCGGCAGATGAAGAAGGAAGGTTACTCTTTTATCTTGAAATTCATAGGTGATGGTCCTGAGCGAGCAGAGTTGGAGCGAAGGGTGAGAGAGTGGGATTTGACGGACCGGGTGGAGTTCACTGGCTTTCTTACCGGAGAGATTCTCCAAGCGGAGGTCCTTAAGGTGGATGCAGTGATTATGCCTTCAATATGGGAAGAGACCGCTGGGCTGTCCGCTATGGAGCAGATGATGCGGGGGCAATTGGTGATTGCAGCGGATATCGGGGGGTTGGGGGAGGTGGTAGATGGAGTGGGTCTTAAATTCCCTCCTGGTGATGAACAAGCCCTGACTTCTTGTCTACGCCAAGTTCTGGAAGAACCGGAGATCATCACTCTAATGGGGCGGAAGGCCCGGGAAAAAGCTTTGCAAAAATTCCAGCAGGGGCAAATGGTGGAGGAACATCTATCCCTCTATCGCCGATTGCGAATGAAATAGCTTGATTCTCGCTGGTGTCAAGAATGAACTCTGGAGAAGGGATTTCTTTAATTAAGCCTTTGACGGTGGTGGTAATTCATTGGAATCGGCCAGAACGTTGTGCTGCTACTATAAATGCCTTTCTCAACCAAGGGATTCCCCTGAAGATAAGTGTAGTGGATAATGGCTCTTCGCCGGAGAATTACAATAACCTTAAAAATGCGATTAAAGGCTATTTGGGATGGCCTCCTGGGTCGTTCTGGCCCTGCTG
>CAYSAW010000018.1:0-11602 GCA_964429225.1 uncultured bacterium | reverse complement strand
AAAATGCGATTAAAGGCTATTTGGGATGGCCTCCTGGGTCGTTCTGGCCCTGCTGCGGTTGACTGAAATGAGAAAAGGGTTGCCCTTATGAGAACTTTTGGAGGTAATGTTCAATCTTATAGAAGCTCCCTGATCCCCGTTCTCCTCGTTGGGTGTATCCTTGTTATTGGAATGGTCTTTAACCTTTGGCTTATATCAGGCGGGACCCGGCAGTTGTTATGGGGCTTGGCAGTAGGGGTAGTTGTCACTATAGTAATTTTCACTCTTCTCAATTGGCGTTGGGGGTTGTACCTCTTCCTCCTCTGGCTTATTTTTGAAGACCTTATTCGCAAGTTTCTGGGCAATAATATAACCGTTTATTTTGGCAAGGACTTGCTCTTTGCAGTGGTTTTTCTCTCTTTCCTCCTGCCTCTTCTGCACCATCGTATTCGCACTTTCCACCCCCCCTTCCTTGTTCCCCTCCTCCTTTTTGTCGGCTATGGTATTGCTCAGGTGTTTAATCCTAACTCTCCTCACTTGTTCTACGGATTAGTCGGCTTGAAGCTCTACTTTTACTATATTCCTCTGATGTACCTGGGTTATGCTTTCCTCTCCTCCCGGGAAGATTTAGATCGGTTTCTCCAGTTTAATCTAGCGATTGCGGGCATCGTGGCCCTTCTCGGCATTATCCAAGCCATTACCGGCAATCAGTTTTTAAACCCTGCTAACCCGGATCCTGCTCTTGAGCCTGTAATGTATTTGGAACGGGTTTCCCCCATTACGGGTTTAACCCTCAACCGGCCGACTTCTGTCTTTGTGAGCGATGGAAGATTTGGATCTTATCTTATTTTAGCCTGGATTCTAGGTCTGGGTGCCCTTTTTATGGTCTTCCTCCGCCGAGGGAATAAATTGCTACCGGCCCTTTTTGTGGGATTTATTGCAGGAGCAATACTGCTTCACGGGAGTCGGGGCCTTTTTTGTTATAGTGGTGCAACGGTCCTCTTTTTTATTTGGGTCCTGTTTAAAGCGGAGAAGCGGGGTTTTGTCCGTTCCAAACTCCTCTACTCTCTAACCCAAGGGAGCTTAGCAGTTGGGCTTGCTTTAATCCTTTTAGTTACCCTTTTCCCGGAGAAGGTGCAAGCCCGGTGGGCCTTTTACTATGAGACGATTAGTCCTTGGAGCCCTGCTTCAGAGTTAACCCATCGGATAAAAAATTATCCTTTGGATAATTTCCTGGCCGCTTTCACTACCCCTTATTGGTTGTTGGGGAGTGGTATTGGGACCGCTTCCCTGGGGGGTCAGTATGTTGCTCGGATTACAGGGGTAAACCCCTCGGGAGGCGTTGAGAGTGGATGGGGTTCTATCGTATGGGAGTTGGGGGTTCCAGGGCTTCTCCTTTGGTTCCTATGGACTACTTCACTGGTGAACTCCCTATGGCGGGTGCTTTCGTCCCTTCGGGGGAGCGATCTTTTCCCGGTTGGCTTTGCTATCTTCTGGTTTGCTTTCCTTCTTTTATTCCCCTTCACCTATGGAGGATTGCAACCCTATCAGAACTTTATTCTGAACGCTTACCTTTGGTTACTGACAGGAATTTTATTCCGCTTGGCGAATTGGGCTGAATCTCCCACTCTTTCTTCAGAGGCTGAGCGAGTAAGGGTTCCCAGATATGCCCGATAAACCGAAGATCGCAGTGGTTTCCCCTTTTTTGGATAAGCGCCATGGTACAGAACGGTGTATAGTTGAAGAGATACGTTGTTTAATAGAGCATTATGAATTTCATCTTTACAGCCAGCGAGTTGAAGACCTTGATCTGAATCACCCTTCTGTTGTCTGGCATAGGGTGCCGGACATTCCTGGGCCCCACTTGCTGAAATATCTTTGGTGGTTTGGGGCTAACCATTTTTGGCGTTGGAAGAATCGCCGATCTCGGTCTTGCCATTACGATTTAGTTTATTCCCCGGGGGTTAATTGCCTAGATGCCGATGTTTGCACAGTGCACATCACTTTCGCAGAGTTCTACCGAAGGGTTCGAGGAGAATTAAGCCTGGGGAAAAATCCGTTGGCCTCTTGGCCTCGGTTAATCCATCGCCAGATCTATTATCGTTTGATTATGGCCTTGGAAAAAAGAGTTTACTCCCGGCGGAATATCCGGCTAGCGGCAGTTTCTAGGAAAACAGCAGGGGAGATAGTGCGGTATTATCAACCTTCTCATCCCGTTACGGTTCTTTACCACGGCATTGATCATACTTTGTTCAACCCTCAAAGGCGGTTCAACTATCGGGAGAGCGTGCGTCAGCAAATGGGCTTCTCTGAGAGGGATTTTGTCCTTTTGTTGATTGGTAACGACTGGAAGCAAAAAGGATTGACCACCCTCTTAAAGTCGTTATCACTACTGCCAGATCTTCCCCTCATCCTGCTGGTGGTGGGTCGGGATGACCCCTCCCCTTATAAAGATCTCCTTGAGAGGTTCAACCTTTCCAGCAGAGTGAGGTTTTCGCCTCCTTCTCCAGAGGTTTGGCGATTTTACGCGGTGGCGGACCTTTATGTGGGCCCTTCCCTGGAAGACGCTTTTGCCCTGCCTCCGGCTGAGGCTATGGCTTGTGGTCTGCCGGTGGTTGTCAGTAGGGAGGCTGGAGTCTCAGAAATTGTAACGGACGGAGAGGACGCCCTTGTTCTCCAAGACCCCACGAATGCTGAGGAGCTGGCTGGTTTGATCCGACGAGTATATGAAGATGCTGAGTTGCGCTGGCATCTTGCTGAAAACGCTACGAGAACTATGCAGGAGTACACCTGGGAACGCAACGCCCACCAATTGGCCCAGCTTTTTGAGGAGGTCCTGGTGCAGAAGGGAAGGGGAGGGGATGGTCAAAGATAGCCCGCGCATCATAGGACTTTTTACTAGTCTACTTTCGGAGGGGGGTATTCAACGGGTTAGCCGCCATATTAGCGTTTGTCTTCAGGGTTACTGTCGAGAGAGAGGAGGGAGTTACCTTCCTCTTAGTCTTAATGATCCTCTAGGACGCCATCGCTTTCCTTTGGGAGGAGAGACCTTTGAGGTCTATGGATGTGGGGGGGATAAAATCTCCTTTTTGAAGCGGGCGGTGATGGGTCTCTTCTCCCGGCCGGGTTTGGTTGTAACGATCCACCCCCATTTGGCTCCGGTGGGGGCGATGATCCAAGGAGTTATCCCCTCCGCCCTTCATATTCTTTTCACGCATGGGGTGGAGGTATGGCAACCTTTACGAGGTTTGAAAGGATGGGCCTTTCGGAAGGCAGAGGTTATCTGTGCGCCGAGTCAATATACCCGGCGGAAGGTTATTGAACTTCAGCAGGTTCCGGAAAAACGGGTCCGTTGCCTTCCTTGGGGGCTGGACCCCAATTTTGCCCAAGTTGCCTTTTCCAATAAGGCCTTGCCCCTCCCCGATAGCTTTCCTTCTGATGGAGAAGTTATCCTCAGCGTGGGCCGTCTATCGGCTATGGAACAGTATAAGGGGATGGACACTCTTATAGAGGCTTTGCCTTTGATCCTTGAAGATTTCCCTAATGCTTACTTGGTTATTGTCGGAGACGGAGACGACCGTCCTCGGTTGGAGGCCTTAGCGGTGGAGAAGGGGGTGGCTAAGCAGGTATGTTTTCTAGGATGGTTAGAAGAGGCGGATCTGTGTGCCTGTTATGCCCACTCTACCCTTTTTGCGATGCCTAGCAGGGGGGAGGGCTTTGGGTTGGTCTTTTTAGAGGCAATGGCTTTTGGCAAGCCGGTTATCGCTGCTGATCGAGGAGGGCCTTTAGATTTTCTTCAGGAGGGTCAAAATGGATTCCTCGTGCCCTATGGAGACGTGAACCGGTTGAAAGAGGTTGTTACTTATCTATTGCAGGATAAAGAAGCAGGAGAACAGATAGGTTCTCGAGCGCGGCAGATGGTTCTCTCTCGTTATCTGTTCGAGCATTTTCAACAGCGGTTTTGGGGTTTGTTGGATGAGATAGCCGGCAATTAGCGGATGGGGGACCGAGATGCGCCTTCTCAAAGTGACCCAGGCTTATTATCCCTATTTAGAGAGGGGGGGGCCAGCGGTCAAAGTTAAAGCCATTGCGGATCGGCTGGTACGGAGAGGGTATCAAGTAACGATTCTCACCGCTCACTATGGCCATCCCTTCCGAACCCTGCGATGCCAGCAGGAAGGGGTGGAGGTCCTCTATTTGGGTTACGTCGCCCGGTACCGGGCTATCACAATCAACCCTGGGGTTATCACTTTCTGCCTCCGTCATTTGCGGTCTTATAAGGTGATCCACATTTACGGGATCTACGACTTCTTAGGCCCGGTTGTTGCCCTTTTCGCCCGCTATTGGGAGATCCCCTACCTTTTAGAACCCATAGGGATGTACCGCCCTATCGTCCGGAGCCTGGGCAAAAAACGCCTGTACCACCTGGTCTGCGGAAGAAAATTGGCCCTAAACGCCCGCTGGGTTATTGCAACTTCCTCCCAAGAGAAGGAGGAGCTGTTAGCTCAGGGAATCCCCTCCGATTTGATCCTCCTCCGGAGAAACGGGATTGACTTGCCTTCCTCTTCGGAGATCCCCCCTCAAGGGTTTTTCCGGAGGAAGTGGCAGATTCCCAAGGATACCCCCCTCCTCCTCTTCCTAGGAAGACTTTCGCCTAAAAAAAGCCCCGATCTTTTGCTCCGTGCTTGTGCAAGAATCTCCTTTCCCGGTTACATTGTTTTAGCTGGCCCAACTGAAGAGCGAGATTACTTAATGGATTTGCGAAAATTGACGGCAACTTTGGGCCTAGCGGGTCGGGTCTTCTTTACTGGTCCCCTCTACAGAGAAGATAAGTGGGGGGCTCTACAGGATGCAGACCTTTTAGTGCTCCCCTCCCAGAACGAGAACTTTGGCAACGTTGCGGGGGAGGCGATTGCTTGTGGCACCCCTGTATTGTTGACCGAAAATTGCGGGATTGCGGAATACATAGACGGGAAAGCAGGACTTGCTGTCCCCTATGGAGAAGAATCTCTTGCTGAGGGGTTAAACCGGTTATTGACTGATCGGAACTTTTATGACCGTCTACGCCATGGGTGTGCGGAAACCGCCCTCTCTTTAGGATGGGAGGAACCTATCCAGCAGATGGAGTATTTGTACCAGGAGGTAGCCTCCCTAAAGAAGCCCTTACAGATAGTTGAGAAAAAGTCCCGCGGGGTAAGATAGGCTCAGGATTACTTTCGCTAAGCGAAGCAGGACTTTCCGCATACCCAATACTCCTTAATGATGGGGAATTATGAAAATATCAACCTTAAAGACTGAAGAGAAGAAAGAGGAACTTCTGACGAGGGACCGCCGAGTGTTTGGAAAGTGGTTTGGGGTTCATCTGTTGTTAGTCTTTTCCTTAGGGATGTTTTTGTGGGGCACGTTTAACCGGGTAAGTCGGCATAATTATCTAAAAGGATTCGCTGAAGCGATTGTTCCTCTGGGGGGGGGGAGATGAGGAGGCAGTCATCGCTTTATACGATTGGTTTAGAAATCCGCCAAGGCGTCTTGATCACTCGCCTATTCCCCAGACACAGGATGTTAAAGTAATGTTAGAAGTCAAAGAGTTGTTGAAAATTTGTGGATCCGCTAGCTACGCTTTCCATCGCCTTTGTGGAGTGATAGGGATTCCTTCTCGCCCCCTTCTGCTTCTTGATGAGAGGGGTCTTACCCGGCATATTGTAGTGGAGGTTCGGGTTGGAGACAGGTGGATTGTGGTAGATCCCTCTTTAAAGATTCTTTTCCGTGATCCTGAATCTGGGGAACTCTTGGGTAAGGAGCAACTGCGGAACCCCCAGATATTTCAGCGGGTGGTCCAGAAGATACCCAATTATCCCAAAGAATATTCTTATGAGAGGACCGCTTATCTCCGATTATCCCGCATCCCTGTTATTGGGAGAAGGGGAGAGCAAGTTTTGAATCGTTGGTTCCCCGGCTGGCAGGAGTGGATCGGTCGGCCTGAGATTCTGGATGATGTTTTCTTACGGATGCAAGGGGTTGGGTTGCTGTTGGTGTGTCTCTCTCTCCTTCTTCGGCGAAGATTGCGAGATCAGGTGCTTAAATCTAAAGAGGACTTCCTGCCTCTTTCTTTACGATGGTCTTTGTTATACGTTGCCCTTGCATTGTTGGGCCTCCGTCATCCTGCTGGTAGAGGCAAAGACTTTTTCGGAAAGTAAAGGATGAAGCTCTCCGTCGTTATGCCGGTATATAACGAGTACCAATATATTGAACCCATTCTCTCCCGAGTTCTTATGGCTTTGCCTTGGGTGGAGAAAGAGATTATCATTGTGGACGATGGTTCCACCGATGGGACGCGAGAGTGGTTGCTTCACCGTTTTCGCCCCAACCCTCACCCGGTTTTACTTTCCTTAGAGGAAGAGGAGTTAAAAGTTTATAGAGACTTTAGGCCCTCCAGAGAGGGACCTTTTCCCATAGCTGAGGTACGCCTTCTTCTCCATGACCACAATCGGGGGAAAGGTGCTGCTCTCCGCACCGGTTTCAAAGCGGCTACAGGAGATGTGCTGGTTATTCAGGATGCTGATCTAGAATACGACCCCAGAGATTGGGAGCCAATGTGGCGTCTGATTGTTGAAGGTTATGCTGATGTGGTTTATGGCTCCCGTTTTTACGGAAAGCCTCACCGGGTTCTCTACTATCACCACTTTTTGGGTAACAAAATCATTTCTAATCTCATCAACATGCTTTGTAACACTACTCTGAGCGATATCGAAGTTTGCTATAAAATGTTTCGCCGGGAGGTCTTAGAGGGGTTATCGCTCACCTGCAATGACTTTGGGTTTGAGGTGGAGTTTACAGTTAAGGTGGCTAAGCAAAGAAAGTGGAGGGTTTATGAGGTGGGGATCCGGTATTATGGCCGTACTTATGCGGAAGGAAAGAAGATTAATTGGAAGGATGGTTTGAAGGCTCTGTGGTATATCCTTAAGTTCCGTCTATCCGGGTAAAGGGCAAAGTGATTCTCATGGGTTAGGAAAGGAGATCTGAGCACTTTTGGTAGAGTTCTCTAAAGAGAAGGATAAGTCCTATTATGAGGGGCAAGAGCTATCGGGTCTGGAAGGGGCGGCAAACTATTACCGCTGGTTGTTGGGGGAGTTTTCTCCTTTCATCGGGAGGAATGTATTAGAAATTGGTGCGGGCACGGGGACCTTCTCTCGGCATCTCTTATCTCTCCCTATTGAAAGATTGATTTGTATTGAGCCTGCTGAAAATTTATTTCCCTTGCTGGATAGGAATCTCGCCGATCTCCGGGTGGTAAAGATCTGTTGTTCTTTAGAGGGTTTTATCGAGAGAAAAGACCGCCAAAAGGGTTTTGATACTGTTGTGTGCGTCAATGTATTGGAGCATATTTATGATGACGCTGGGGCATTGAGAGCTATCTATAGCCTCTTGAACCCTGGGGGGAGTTGTTGCCTCTTTGTCCCCGCTTTATCTTGGCTTTACGGTTCCCTAGATCAAGTTTTTGGTCATCATCGTCGCTATCACAAAGCTGGCTTGCGGAAGTTGCTCACAAGAGTCGGGTTTGAAGTCCAAGTGCTCAAGTATTTTCATTTTACAGGGGTTTTCACCTGGTTTTTAATGGGGCGGATACTCCGCTGGCAGAGTTGGAGCGGGGGGGCAGTGCAATTTTACGATCGTTGGGTGGTTAAGCCTTTGTCTTTTGTTGAGAAACTTGTTCCACCCCCCTTGGGACAGAGTTTATTGGCGGTGGCAAGAAAATGAAAGTTGCCAGAGAACTAAGGGTGTTTCTCCTCCTTTTTCTCCTTAGTCTTCCTTTAGTTACTCCTTACCTTCGGGGTGATGGCTTAGGTTACTACGCTTATGTGGCTTCGGCGATTATTGACCATGATCTCTATTTTGAGAATGAGTATCATCATGCGGATAGTTGGCACTACCGGGGTTATTTTGACGAGAAAGGGAATCTCCACCCCTGGTTGCGAACTCGGACAGGGCACGTTTATAATAAAATGTCCAAGGGGCCTTCTCTTTTTTGGACTCCCTTCTTTTTTATAGCCCATGTAGGGGTCTCTCTTTCTAACCGTCTCTTCCACACACATATTCCGGAAGATGGTTTTTCTAAACCCTATCTTTATGCCTGTGCAATAGGAACAGCCACCCTAGGTTTTATAGGTTTACTGCTCTCCTGGAATATCGCCTGTTCTCTGTTTCGCCGAAGGTCGGCTTTCCTAGCAGTATTAGGGCTTTGGTGGGCATCAGGATTACCCGTTTATATGTACTTTCTTCCCTTTATGTCCCACGCTCACTCCGTCTTTATTGTTGCTCTATTCCTTTGGTATTACTGGAGGAGTTATCCCAACCGAAGCCTCCGCCAATGGTTGTTGTTAGGTGTCTTTGGCGGTTTAATGTTCACTACCTATTATATCAATCTGCTCTTCATCCTTATCGCTTTAATGGACGTTGTCGAAAAGCTTTGGCAGGAGGGGAGGAAGGTCATCCGGGAGACCCTGAGCTCTGCTGCCACCTTTGGAATAGGGGTTTTTCTAGGGGCACTCCCGGTTTTCGTTATCAATCAGATCGTTTTAGGCACTCCCTTTGACCTCCGCTATGGCAACCGCTTTGATTTCCTTCATCCCCAACTCTTTAACATCCTCTTCTCCTCGGAGCACGGTTTGTGGACCTGGACACCGATCGTCTTTTTGGCTTGTTTAGGCTTTGTGAACCTTCTTAAGCGGGATAAAAGGCTGGGAATTCGAGTCATCTCTCTTTCCATCCTTTATACCTATGCGATCGCCAGCAATGATTATTGGCATGGTTCCTCTTCTTTCAGTAACCGGATGTTACTTTCCTTAACGCCTATGTTTTTGTTAGGATTGAGTGGTTTTATTGATGCTATGGAGGAGGCGATAGAATCCAGGCGGGTACCTTTCCCGAAATATTGGGTTCCTTCGGTTTTGGGCCTTATGGTTTTATGGAATATCGGTTTCATCTTCCAGTGGGGTACCAATATGATCCCCAATCGGGGGCCAATTTCCTGGAAGGTAATGATCCGGAACCAGTTTACGGAAGTGCCCTCTCGGATGGTTCGGTTGGCCAGTAGTTTCTTCACCAACCGAATGGCTTTGGTCAAGCAAATAGAAAAGCAGGATAACAAGGAAGCGGCGAAGTGGAATAAGTGAAGAGGTCTTGGGGTATCTGACCGGATCTCGAACCCGGATCAAAGTAGCAGTCTTGGCAGTAAAAGACAAGCCCCTTCCTTAAAAATACTCTACTTATTATTCCCTGACCGACCCCTATGTGTGGTATCGCCGGTTTTCTTACCACTGATTCATTCTCGGAACACCTGCAAAGGGTGCTCCACCAAATGCTTTCGGCGATGCATCACCGTGGCCCCGATGAGGAAGGCTCTTTCCTGGCGGAAGGGGTTGCCTTGGGAATGCGTCGCCTCAGTATTATAGACCTCGCCGGAGGTCACCAACCGATCTTTAATGAGGATCGTAAAGTTGCTATTGTTTTTAACGGCGAGATCTACAACTTTCAGACCCTCCGACAGGAGTTGATGAAAAGGGGTCACCAGTTTGCCACCCATTCCGACACCGAGGTGATTGTCCACGCCTATGAGGAGTGGGGGGTTGATTGTCTCCAGCGCTTACGTGGGATGTTCGCCTTCGCCCTCTACGATGGGCGAAATCCTTATTCCCCCTTAGTGTTCCTGGCTCGTGATCGCTTGGGTATTAAACCCCTCTACTTTTATGTCTCCCCTTCTCAAAAGGAGGTGCTTTTTGCTTCAGAAGTTCGGGCATTGCTCGCCAGCAGTATGATCCCTCGAGAAATTGATCCGAATGCCCTCCCTGGGTTCCTCCTGTTTGGCTCTGTAATGGAGCCGAATACTCTTGTCAAAGGAGTGTTCTCCTTACCTCCAGGTCATTTACTAAGGATCCAAAAAAAGGAGGGGGGCTTCGGTCTCATCCAGGAGGAGTGGTGGGACCTTTCCTCTGCTACCAGCAAAGAGGTTTTTCCTCGCCAGAAAGTCCTTCAAGAAATCCGCCAGGTTCTAGAAGAAGCAGTTCGCCTCCACCTGATTGCGGAGGTGCCTCTGGGAGTTTTTCTGAGCAGTGGGATCGACTCTACTGCTTTAGCCGCTTTAGCCTCTCGAGTTTCAGAAAAACCTGTCCATACTTTCACTGTGGCCTTTATGGAGGAGGATTATAACGAAGCAGAGATGGCTCGACATACCGCCCGTCTCCTGAATACCAAACACTCGGAGTTGCTGGTGACTGGCCAGCGGATGTTGGAACGAATGCGGGAGGCTGTTCTCGCGCTGGATCAGCCTAGTATGGACGGTATCAACACCTATTTCGTCTCTTGGTCGGCCCGGCAAGCAGGCCTTAAAGTTGCTCTCTCTGGGGTTGGAGGGGATGAGCTCTTCGGAGGCTATCAAACTTTCCACCTTACCCCGAAATTGGCGAACTTTTCTCGGCTTGCCACTGCTTTCCCTGCCCCCCTTAGAACTCTGGGTGAATCTGGTTTGAGGAAGGTAGAGGGGTTTTGGGCCTCGGAAGCTCTTCGTAAATTAACCTCTCTACTGGGGAGCCCCGGGAGCTTTCCTCATCCCTACTTTTGGACCCGACTGGTGTTTACCCCCTCCCAAGTGCAGTTGCTTTGCCTTTTCAGCAGAGAAGAGAACGGTTTCCTCTGGAGGCAACGGCTAGATTCCCTTAGTAAAAGAGTGCTTTCCCAACCTCTTTTTAACCAGGTTTCCTTTCTGGAGATGACCACCTATATGACAAATACCCTTCTAAGGGATACCGATTGTATGAGTATGGCTCATTCACTAGAAGTGAGAGTTCCCTTCTTGGATCACTTAGTCGTTGAGAGGACTTTTTTTTCTCCCGTCGAATATAAAATTGCTCCTAAGATTCCAAAACCTTTGTTAGTAGCTTCTCTGGAAGATTTGCTTCCTACTGAAGTCATTCACCAGAGGAAAAGGACTTTTACCTTTCCCTGGGCAGTTTGGCTGAAGAAGGATTTGAAAGAAAGCTTAGAGAAAAGTTTGAGTAGATTGTCTCCTGGTTTGAGAGAATATTTAAGCCAGGAGGAGATCGGTAAAGTTTGGTGGAGTTTTTTAAAGGGGCGAACAAGTTGGTCTCGTCCCTGGAGCCTTTATGTACTTAACGAGTGGGTCAAATACTATCTTGATGAGGTTGAGTGAGAGGTTTCAATGATTATCTTAGGAATTAATGCCTTCCACGGAGACTCTAGTGCCGCTTTGATCCGGGATGGTGAATTGATTGCGGCGGTTGAAGAGGAACGCTTTTCTCGGATTAAACACGCTGCCGGCTTTCCTTATCATGCTATCCGCTACTGCCTTCAGGAGGGCGGAGTTCGCCCTGAGGAAATAGATCACATTGCCATCCCCCGAAAACGTAGCGCTCACCTTCTTCATAAGGCTCTTTGGGCGCTGAAAGTCCCGGAAAGAGCCTTTGAGCGGGCGAAGGTTTGGAAGAAATTCGGAGATATTAAAGAACTCACTGCTCAAGCAATGGGGGTATCCCCCTCCCAGCTGAAGGCTCAGTTTCACTATATTGAGCATCACGTAGCCCACGTAGCCAGCTCCTTCTATGTCTCC
>CAYSAW010000017.1:0-33940 GCA_964429225.1 uncultured bacterium | reverse complement strand
CACCGCAGTGCCCTGTGCGGATGGCTTTCGGCCAGGGCAGGGGTTTTTAAGAGGAGAACTCTGTCCCTCCCCCAACCTTGGCTAACACCTTCTTCCATAGGGGAAACCCTTACAGCCTGTCTCCACCAAGGTAAAGATGTACCAAGCCTTGTTGGTTAAGAACCTAAAACCCTAATCATTAAAACCCCAAACAAAAAATCTACTCTTATCTCTCAAACGGCCAAATGTCCTCGCTTGATCTTAAGATATCCTTTTTGTTCTCTTTTTCTCCTATTAATTAGATCGATTCTTATTAGAAAAAGTTCCTATAAGTTACTAAGAGATTAATTCTTTATAATTATCCGCTTTTTTGTTTTTACAAAAATGAGGAGCTCTTGGATCAGGAATATCCGGCCATAGGATCACTACTGTTCAGAAAGCTACAAAGGAGTGGTAATAATGTTCCCCTGGGCAATTTTGAAAATGGAAAGAAAATGGGGAGGCAATCTATTGATCGCCCCCCATCAACCTAGCTAAGGCAAACTCGATCAGGAAAAAGTTTTACCGCTTAAAGACACCTCTCCTAATTCAAACCAAATCCCTTATTGCAGTGGTAGGGATGCGATTAATTACATCCCTACCGCCCCCCAGCTCCTTTTAGAGAGGGGGTTTAGGGTTTTAAAAAACTCCTTGACAAACCCTTCTAGGAGGGCTCTGAGATCTTCTCCAAGAAATCCCGGAATTCCTTCTCAATCACCTCAACCGCAGGTTCACCGGTATAGATTAACATTCGATACCGAAAGGAGGTTTCCTCCCCCGGATTCAGAGTTAAAGGCTCCCATTGAATGGGACAAGGGTTCAAATAGCCAAAACCAGGGTCTAAGATGCACCGCCAATAAGAGGGGTGACGAGGATTAGAAGGGTGATCTAAGATAGCTACTCCTGCCAAGAGATTCCGCCCCCCATCAGACTGACCCCATAACGTTGCCCATCGTGCTCTTTGATGCTCGACCTCCTTATCCCTTTGCCTTTCACTGTTCAAGGCGTGAAAATTCCCTAGAGATCGAGCCGCCCTCCAAGAAAACCCACCATACCCTCCCCAAGGAGTTCCAGGCTCAATAGGAGTTCGATCTAAAACCACTTCCTTTTCTCCAGCTTGGAAGGTGAAAGTCCAATCGGCACGATAGTAGCTCTTCTCGGTAGGAATGTCAATCCGCACCCTTCGTTCCTCAGATAACACCGGGGTTTCCCCAGGAGGATAGTAGCGATAACAGGTAACAATGGTCACTCCAAGGGGGTTCATTTGAACGCTCTCGGGGGGGACAAATTGGGTAACACCGTCTTCCTTCCCTTCGGCTGTCTCCTCCCAATAATTTACCCCGTTAATATACTTCCAAGAGAACCAAATACCTCGATGCCAAACGTGATCCCAAGGTTCTAAAGTGGTTACCAAGACCCCATCAAGAGTGTGAACCGGGTGACAAAAAGCTTTTCTCCGCTGGGTGTTAAACTGATAATGAAAAAGAGGCTGATGCCCCACAAAAAGGGTAAGATATTCCCCTGGTTGGTAATTCCAATAGAAAGAGCTCATTCTTCTCCTCTCCTACAATAAGGTAAAGCAGGAATCTCTTTAAACCGAAGGACGCGAATCCGTTGATTTTCTGTATCTGCAACGTAAAGAGCCGCCCTTTGGGGGTCATAAACCAATCCCATAGGACTGAAGAAGCGGGCTATAGAAGCTGGCCCATCTTGATAACCATATTCATCCGACTTTCCCGCTAAGAGCTGAACCCGAGAGCTCTTCTGCCAGACGAGAATTGTCTGATGCACCCAATCCGCTAAGAAGAGGGTCCCCTCCGGGGTTACAGCAATCCCCATAGGGTTTTCAAAAAAACCCTCTGTACCAGGAAGATCGCTGACGAAAAGGGTAAAAGTATTCCCTTCTCGCTTAGAAACCCGACGTACAGCGTGATTACTACCATCAGCCACGTAAACCCATTGGTCGTCCACAGCCACTCCTTTCGGTTCATTAAATTGAGCAACTGAGCCCGGGCCATCTCGAAAACCCCTTCTCCCATTCCCAGCCAACGTAAAAACGAATCCCTCCGGCGTGATTTTGCGAATAGCATGGTTTAGCTTATCAGCAATATACAAGTTACCCTCTTTATCCGAGCGAATGTAAGCAGGCCAGTTAAACTCCGCCTCCTGACGAGGGCCATCCACCAACCCTCTCTGTCCCGTTCCCGCATAGGTCGTTACCTCTCCCGTATTGGGATCCACCCGCCTGATCCGGTGATTGGCCGAGTCAGCCACATAGAGGAACCCATCAGGACTGAAAGTTAAGGACTCAGGATGATTAAACCGGGCTTGGTCTCCTGGGCCATCAGCGAAGCCTCCCACCCCTTTACGAGAGCCAGGCCTCCCCGCTAGCGTAACCACCTCCCCTTGAAGAGTAATCTTTCGGATAAGGCTATGGAACCAGTCTGCAACATAGAGATTTCCTCGAGGGTCCAGAGCTACGTCAAAGGGGCTAAAAAAACGGGCCAGATGAGCTGGTCCATCTACCCACCCTCCAGTGGTGAAACCGCTAGGCCCACTACCAGCACAAGTTTCGACCACCGGCTCAGGACCCAAAGCCCGGAGAGAGATTCTGCCGTGAATATAGAGGAAAAGGCGGCGGGCATCCTCTAAAGTGATCCTCCCATCACCGATTAAACGGTTCCCAATTCCCGGTTTTGGGGCTACGTCCGCAAGAAAGATTTGCTCCGGAGTCAGATGAACCAAACCAACGACTGCTCTCAACACCCACTGAAGGTCCTTGCGGTCGGTAACTCCGTCCCCATTAATGTCGCCAATGGGCCGGGCTGAGGGGAAAGCTCTCCCCGACCCTCCCCAATTGGCAACACTCCAAACCCCAGCCATTAATAAAATCAAAAGATAGCTCCTAACACTCCCTCTCATTATCTGCTCGGCTTGATCTTTTCACCTTATAAAGGGTTTCACCCCTCTATACTGTCGACTCAATCTAAGTTCAAGTGGTCTTCCTCCAGATGGATTCGACGCTTTGAAGGGCAACTCCCTCCCCAGAAAACCTCCCTTGAGCAGCGGAGGGAACCCCATAACAGCGACAGCTCTATCAAGAGATCTTTGGTAGAAATTGGCCACACTTCGCCCATATGGGAATATCTCTCCTCTGGACTCTCAGCGGGATTCTTCTCAGCATTGGGATGCACAAACACTACCACCCCTTCCGCCTCCTAGCTTTTGGTCTATGGGACCTCACCCTTCTAAAAGCCTTCTCCTTCGATCTAGATTTCCTAGAAATCCCTTATCGAGTCCTCGCCTTCAGCTTTCTAGGCCTATCCCTCATCACAACTGCCTGGCTTTACAACCGTCATCGAGGGGTTTAATCTCCCTGTTCAATATCTGTTTCCGCCGGAAAAAGAAAAAAGGCGGGGAATCCCCGCCTTTCCTTAACGCGCCCGGAGGGATTCGAACCCCCGACCCTCAGATCCGAAGTCTGATGCTCTGATCCGCTGAGCTACGGGCGCACCTCTCAATCATTAATATAACACACTATTCAAGAAAAATCGAGTAACCAAGGGTTCTATTTAAAAAAACGATAAAACCCTCCTTCACTACTTTAGAAGCAAAGGAGTTCCAACCAAAGCCTTCAACCCTATTATAAATTGTCTCTTCCCGCCTTGAGCGGGATGACGCACCTTAAAACAGGGAATATCCCCCTCTATCAACACTCTCTCCGCGGTATTTCCCACCGCAATTACTCTAAGAGGCTGAAAATAGAGCCATATCTGCTGTAAAAAGTCCTTCCCTACCTCTAACTCTCTCTTTGTAGGAGGCCGATTGGAACAAGGGTTTCCCTGTAAGTGGGGATGAAAAGGAAAAGCATTCCACGACAAGGGGATGATCTGCAAAGAGGCTAAGGTCTGCCAGAGGATAGTCGCGGTTTGTTCTCCCCGGATTCCCTTCCCCTCTTCGGGAATCCGATACCCCTGGTGAGCACCGAATAACCCCAACCCTTCCACCCCTCGAAGCAGAAGGGATGGACTGGTAAAAGGAACTCCCGTGATTCGACACCCTCGATAACCTGGGGCCTCTCCCACCAACAATATCCGGGGATGAAGGGCACTCATCTCCTCCAGGTAAAGCCGGAGATTATCCCTCCTTACCGCATTCTCCGGACTATCATAGGAGTACTGATTGAAAACTAGAGGGCCTACAGGGGTTCGGGCGAGTTGATCAATAAAAGAGTCAACGAAGCTCACTTCTCCTCACTCCCCGGGCAGATGAAAGAGAATCTCATAATCGGAAACTCCCGAAAGGAAAAAGCGAGCAACTCTCCCAGCTAGTTTATCAGTTCCCTGTATCCCTTCACTAATACCGATAACTTGAGGGTACCAACTTCCCCCTTCGTAGATCTTTTGGGGTGAAGACCAGCTATAGGGTTCAGACACGCAGGGAGAGAAGCTAACGTAAATCCCTTCTTGAGTCCATCCTTTCCCCTTTGCCCGGTTGAGGAGCATCACATACTGGTTAAGATAGACATTCCAGTGGATGGAGGGTCCCCAAAAAGCATCGCAATCAGGACGTTCCCAAGGAACAAAAACGGGGAAGAGAGGTGTAACCTTTCCTCCCAAACCTGGCTCTGACCAACTTCCCTGGTACCACTTCCATACTTTGCCGACTGGGTCATCCCTTTCCTTCCAAAGCATCCGAGCTATGGCTACCCCCTGTTCATCAGGTTCTCCTCCGTAATTCCCAAAGAAGAAGTAGAGATATTTCTGCTCCTCCTCCAGAACCACGCAAAAATCCCCGTGTCCACCAGCAAAATAACCATTCTCAGCGGAACAATTGAGGGTCTCCTCAGGGGAGGAGAGGATAATTCCCAAATCAAACCAAGTTGCTCCATTATCCTCCGAACGCAATGCCCCAATTTGAGGAGCAGTTAGGGAAGTTCCTGGGCAAAGGCCCAAAGGTTCAAAATGGTACCAACCGTAGAGCACCCCCTCCTCCGTCTTGATCGTCGCTTCAATCCATCGTCCCCCGTTAACCTCGTTGTTAAAGGTGACCGGTTGGGCCTCCCCTAACTCAAAAAGATGAGGGCCATAGGCCCGATAAGGATGACCCGCGGAGTTAAAAAGATACATCACCTCCCCATCCCAATGAGCAGGACTATTACAATCTACTCTCCCCGGAAACTGGTAGCGAGGCACAGGACGGAGCTCAATCGAAGGAAGTTTCTGCCTTTGCACCCAACCTCATCTCCTGATAGATCGTTCCCACTCTTCTCCCTTTACACCGCACTCCTAGGGTTAGGAGTAATGAAGACATCACTCCTAAGATAAGCCTGGGTTAGACCACCTTTCTATCGCTCGTCGAAGATCGGCTACAACCTCTTCCACTTCGTGAGAATCCGGCCCCTCGGCCATTATCCGCAAGACCTTTTCCGTACCAGAGGGGCGCACGACGACACGCCCTCGATTGCCGAGACGCCTCTCTGCCTCCTTTAAAACCCTCTGAATTTCAGGATCCTCATCCCAACCCTCTTTCCGTTTCACAGGGACATTTACCAGGACCTGAGGGAGTTCCTCCATCTGCCCAGCCAAGGTAGAAAGGGGCTTTCTGGTTTCGTACATTATTTCCAAAACCTTCAATAGGGTGATAAAACCATCTCCTGTAGTACTTGCTTCCGCGAAGATAATATGACCCGATTTCTCCCCTCCCAGAACCGCTCCTACTCGCCGCATCGCTTCGCTGACATACCGATCCCCTACAGATGTTCGTAAAAGTCGGATCCCCTTCTGCTGAAGGGCAAGTTCCAAACCAAGATTACTCATCACCGTGGCTACGACCAACTTCCCCGGAAGCCTCCCCTGCTCGGCCCAGTGAAGGGCACAAAAGGCGAGAATGTGGTCTCCATCGACTAGCTTCCCCTCCTCATCAGCCAGTAAAGCTCGGTCCCCATCCCCGTCAAAAGCAACCCCCAAATCCGCTTTCTGCCGAACGACCTCGGCCCTCATCTTCTCCGGGTGAAGAGACCCACAATGAACATTAATATTCAATCCGTTGGGCTGACAAGCCAAGGGGATCACTTCTGCTCCTAGGTCCGAGAGGAGCTCTTCTGCTAAGCCAGCGGTGGAACCATTAGCACAATCTACTACAATCCGCAAGCCCTCCAAGCGATAGGAAAGGCATTGGCGAATCTCTTGTAAATAGTGGTGAACCAAATCCTCCCGCTGTTGAATACGCCCCACCTCGACTCCAACAGGTGCAGGCAGGGTGGTAGATTGGGGAAGGAGAGCCTCCATCTCCTCCTCCAATTCATCCGGCAATTTGAAACCATCCGCACCAAAGAACTTGATCCCATTCTCCTCAGCGGGGTTATGAGAAGCAGTAACCACCACTCCTGCCTGCGCTCCAAGATAACGGACTAAAAAGGCTATCGCGGGAGTGGGAACCACTCCAACAAAAGTGACATCTACCCCAGAAGCACATAATCCCGCCATCAAGGCCGAAGTCAACAAGTCTCCCGAAGCCCGGGGATCCCTCCCTACAACTACTCGACTCCGAGGTCTTTCCCTTCGGAGAAGATATCCCGCAGAGCGGCCCAAGGCTAAAGCTAGTTCTGCAGTCAACTCCTTATTAGCGATCCCTCGAACTCCATCGGTTCCAAAAAGCTTTCCCATTTGCAGTATCCTAAAGCCGAATCAAATTGGGATGATGGTAAGAACGGTAAACATTGCGAGTGTCCATCACTAGCTGAGCTTGCTCCAATATCTCCTGATAAGGCAAGTTAGAATGATGAACTAAGATCACCACACAATCCGCTGAACGAATAGCCTCTGGCGAGAGGATAACGGAGCGGAGGCAACAAGAATTCACCTGCAACTCGGGGATATAAGGGTCGTAGTACGAAACCAAAGCCCCTCTCTTCATAAAATGGTCAATCACTCGGAGGGCTGGAGATTCCCGAATATCGGCGATATCCGGTTTATAAGTCACTCCCAAGACCAAGATGTGGGCTCCGTTCAGGCACTGTCGTCGTTCATTTAAAGCCTCCGCTACTCGATGAACGATCCACCAAGGCATCCGGTCATTAATCTCCCCCGCCAACTCAATAAAACGGGCGGGAAGATCCCTCTCCCGGAGTTTCCAGGAGAGATAATAAGGATCAATAGGAATACAGTGCCCCCCGACCCCCGGCCCTGGCTTAAAAGCCATAAACCCAAAGGGCTTAGTCGAAGCCGCTTCAATCACCTCCCAAATATCAATCCCCAACTCATAGCAGATGATTGCCATCTCGTTAGCTAAAGCAATGTTGACATGACGGAAAATATTTTCGTAGAGCTTGGTCATCTCCGCAACCCGAGCACTAGAAACCGGAACCACTTTCTCCAAAACCGTGCTATAAAGAGCGCAAGCCGCTTCTAAAGAGGGTTGATTCACTCCTCCCACTACTTTAGGAGTGTTATGAAACTGGTAAAGGGTATTGCCCGGATCAATCCGTTCAGGAGAATAGGCCAGCCAAAAATCCTCTCCCAGCCGGAGGCCCTTGCTTTCTAAAGCGGGTTGGACTATCTCCTCCGTGGTTCCCGGATAGGTAGTACTCTCCAAAACTACCAAGGCAGGAAAGTTCGCTTTACGATGACTTAAATTCTCCCCGATGGAATGGGCTGCCTCGGAGATGTAGGAGAGGTCAGGTTGTTTTCCACTACTAAAAGGAGTGGGAACACAAATGATGGCAACATCTGCAAACCTTAGGGGGAAATAATCACTGCTTACAGCAAAGTTACCCCTGTTTAAAAGCCCCCGGATTCTCTCCGAGGAAACATCTCGAACATAGGAACACCCTTCCTTCAACTGGGCAACCTTGCTCTCATCTAAATCAATCCCTGTAACGGAGAAACCCGCCTCGGCGAAGCTGCAGGCTACAGGCAAACCCACATATCCTAATCCAATAACTGCAAGAGAAAGTTTCCTCTGCTCTAAGTACTCCCAGAAGGCCATCATCAAGTCCTTTCCTGCGAGAAGATTCTTTTCAGAGAAGGAATTTCTCTCTCCTTATACCCCTTCCTTTCCGACGTAAAATCCTGGGGCAAAGTTACACGAAAACAAGAGGAGGTTTCCTGATAAGAAAGGATAGAGAGTACTGGATCAGCTCCTGGAAAGAGCAAGTGCTATTAATCCATAGACAGATTATACCACAAAATCCCCTTCTTCGTGCGACCGCCTCTTGCTGAAGAGGATGAGGGGAGAGTTGCCATCTTCGGGGAACTTATGATAAACTAAGACTGACGTTGTTTTAGGAAGTTTTTCAAAAAAGAACGAGTTTTCCTCTTTTGGGGAATAAAGAGAGAAGATTATCAGGAAAGCCCTTTTATCAAAGGCTAAAAGCCGATGGAAACGGATTTTGAACCTAACTTTCAATGGCTGAGCTTCCTTGTCCGAAAGAATGGCTGTCACGGATCCGGCCCTATCGTCCCGGCAAGCCGATTGAAGAAGTGGAGCGTGAGCTTGGTATTGCCGGAGCCCTTAAGCTCGCCTCCAATGAGAACCCTCTAGGTCCCTCCCCCCGGGCGATTTCCGCGATGCAGGCAGCGGCCGCCCGGATGCACCTCTACCCAGAAGATACCTGCTTCTATCTCAAACGAGACCTCTCCGCTTACTTGGATGTGCCTGAAGATTGGCTGATTCTTGGGAACGGAAGTGATGAAGTCCTCCATTATGCTGGCCTAGCCTACCTGCGCCCTGGGGACACCGCGGTAATGGCTTATCCCTCCTTCGTTATGTACGAAACCGATGCTTACCTTAATGGAGCAGAACCCATCCTTGTGCCCTTGAAAGACTTCCGTCATGATCTCAAAGCAATGGCTCAGCAAGTCACCCCCAAAACCCGAATTCTGTTCATTGCCAACCCCAACAATCCTACAGGAACTATTGTGACCCGAGAAGAAGTTTTGGAGCTTCTGAACCACCTTCCCCCCTCCGTTCTCGTCATCCTCGACGAAGCTTACTTTGAATATGTAGAGGATCCAGAATATCCCAACGGTATCGATCTCGTTCGAAAAGGTTGGCCTGTCTTAGTTCTGCGTACCTTCTCGAAAGCTTTTGCCCTGGCAGGACTCCGCATCGGCTATGGGGTAGCCCGGCCGGAAATTATCGAAGCCCTTCAACGGGTCCGTGCGCCTTTTAATGTGAATGCTATGGCTCAAGAAGCAGCTCGAGCTGCCTTAGCCGACCACGCCCATCTCGCGCGCACTCTCGAGGTAAATCGGCTGGGGAAAAGATACCTTTATCAGGAGTTTCACCGCCTAGGCCTTCCTTTTGTGCCAACCGAAGCGAATTTCATCTTCGTAGATACTTTGAGGGATAGCCGAAAAGTTTTTAACGCCCTTCTCCGTAAAGGGGTTATCGTCCGAACCGGCGATATTTTTAACGCACCCACCTTCATCCGGGTAACAATTGGTACCCCGGAACAGAATCAGCGATTGATAGCCGCTTTAGAAACGGTTCTCAGCGAAGAACCACCTCAGATTAACCAACAATAGGGAGGGAAAATGGTTATCCTGCTTAATCGTGACGCAACGGAAAGCGATATTCAAGCGGTAAAGGATCTCATAGAGAGTAGGGGATATGGTGTGAATATCGTCCATGGAACCGAGCGAACCATCGTCTGCGCCATCGGCGCACCGGAGGCCGATAAACCCCAATTAGCCCAGCAATTGGAGGCCATTCCGGGAGTAGAAAAAGTGATGATGGTCCTCAAACCCTACAAACTGGTCAGTAAAGAAGCCCACCCCGAGAAGACCATTGTTAAGGTGGGGAATGTGGAGATTGGCGGGGATACCCTTGTGGTGATGGCAGGGCCTTGTACCGTTGAGAGTGAGGAACAACTGCTTAAAGCCGCTCGCACCGTGAAATCTGCAGGAGCACATATCCTCCGAGGAGGAGCCTACAAACCGAGCACTAGTCCTTACTCCTTCCATGGCCTAGGCCCAGAAGGGTTAAAAATCCTTGCCGCCGCTCGAGAAGAGACCGGCCTCCCCATCATCACCGAGGTTCTGGACCCCCGAGATGTGGAGCTCGTTGCCTCTTACGCAGACATCCTCCAACTAGGAATGCGAAATATGTCAAACTTCACCCTCCTCAAAGAAGTGGGAATGACCCGCAAACCGGTGATGCTCAAGCGGGGAGCCGCTTCTACCTATGAAGAGTGGCTTCAAGCTGCCGAGTACATCGCCTCCCGGGGGAACTTCGATATCATCCTCTGTGAACGCGGCATCCGAACCTTCGAAACGGGTACTCGGTTTACCTTCGACCTTAATGCCATTCCAGCCATCCAACACCTCTCCCATCTTCCCATTATCGCGGACCCCTCTCACGGAACTGGCCGGTGGCAATATGTACCAGCCGTAGCCAAAGGAGCGGTAGCCGCCGGGGCGGATGGAATTATGGTTGAAGTCCACCCCGAGCCTTGGAAAGCCCTGAAAGACGGCGCTCAGTCGCTGACTTTCAGTGATTTTAACCGCTTGATGAAAGAGCTTGAAGTCCTTGTGCCTGCTCTCGGAAAACGGATGTAACTCGTGGAGAAGACAGAACCCCACTTTCCTCGAGTAGCCATTATAGGAGTTGGATTGATGGGCGCTTCCTTGGGTCTGGCCCTTCAAGCCCGGGGCCTGACGGAGGAGGTGATTGGTTGCGCCCGGAAGCCTGCTACTTTAGAAACAGCCCTGAGAATTGGAGCTGTCCACCAAGTCACTTATGACCCCCGTCAAGCCGTGTCTGAAGCAGACTTGGTGGTTTTGGCCACCCCGGTGGGAAGCATCCTAACAATCTTAGAACAAATTAGCCCTTATCTTCCCCTTAATACGATGGTTACTGATGTAGGAAGTGTCAAAGTCCCTATCGTCCGAGGGGCCGAGCAAATCCTTTCCGACTGGATCGGTTTTATCGGTGGACATCCGATGTGTGGTTCCGAGGAATCGGGGCCTGAAGCAGCTCGAGTAGACCTTTACGAGGGAGCAGTATGGGCCATCACCCCCACCTCCCGAACCCCTCAATGGGCCTTAGAACGCTTGATCCACTTGATTCAAGCTCTAGGAGCCCACCCCCTTATTGTCTCTCCCGAAGAGCACGATCAAGCAGTGGCCATCGTCAGTCACCTACCCCACATCACCTCCTCGGCCCTCGCTGTTTGCGTGGCCCAGCTCGCCCAAACAATCCCCGCCTCCTTTCAATTAGCAGCTGGAGGACTAAGAGATACCACCCGCATCGCTGCCGGAGACGAAATCCTATGGCACGATATTTGTATGGCTAATCGAGAAGCCCTGCTAGAAGCAATTGAAACACTTCAAACCCACTTATCCACTTTTAAGGAAGCCCTGCGTTCAGGGGATTCTATCACTCTGCTCAAATTACTCAAGCGAGGGAAAGAAAGCCGGCAACAGTTCTTTCCCTAAGCGAGGCAACTATGGCACAAATATTGGTTATTGATGACGAAGAAGAAGTCCGGGAAGCGATCCGCCGACGCCTGACCCGAGAAGGATACCAGGTCGCCACAGCGGAGAGCCAAGAAGAAGGGATCCGCCTTATCCGATCGGCTAACCCCGCCTTTGACCTCGTGATTACAGATATGCTGATGGAAACACCTAACAGCGGTGTAGAAGTCCTCAAAGCAGCTTTGGCCCGGGATCTCTTTACCGAAGTTATCGTTCTCACCGCTTATGGGAATGTGGCCAACGCCGTCGAGTGTATGAAGCAAGGAGCTTTTGACTACATCGAAAAAAATATCCCTGGGGTAGACCCCTATGATCTGCTAGTCCTTAAAGTGGAACAAGCCCTGGAGCGGAGAAAAAGCTCCCTCTCTACTATTCGACGCCTAGAACGAATGGGTTGGTACGGCCCCCCAAAAGGAGAGCAAGGGTGAGAAAAAGATAACCCCTTTCAGCTGGGTAAAATCTTGCCTTCGAAAGGAGGAGCAATGCCTTTAGCTGTTTTCCCCAAGTGCTTCCTTGATGCCTTGTGTATCCACCGTACAATGACCCTTGCGGAATGGATTCATCTGGCTTCCACCCTCCCCGTGGAGGGGGTAGAGTTCTACTCTGGGTTTCTTCCCCAAACCTCTATTGAAGCCGAAAAAATTGCTGACCTCCTGGAAGAGAAGAACTTGCAAATGCCTATGCTTTGTTGTTCCCCCGACTTCACTAGTCCCAATCCGGAAGAGCGGGCCTTCTGGATCGAACAAGAGAAGAAATGGATTAATATGACTGCCTATTTCGGGGGAAAAATCTGCCGAGTCCTCAGTGGCCAACGCCGACCCGGAGTCAGCCGAGAGCAAGGGATACAATGGGTGGTGGAATGTATTGAAACTCTTCTGCCCTACGCCGAACAACGGGGAGTGATTTTAGCAATGGAAAATCACTACAAAGACAACTACTGGCAGTATCCTGAGTTCGCTCAAAAAATGGAAGTTTTCCTGGAGATCGTAGATCGAATTCAATCCCCCTGGTTTGGTGTCAATTATGACCCTAGCAATGCGTTGATCGCTGGTGATGACCCCATTGCCCTCCTAGAAGCTGTGGCCCCTCGAGTAGTGTCTATGCATGCTAGCGACCGCTATTTAGAAGGAGGAACCCTGGAGGATTTACGCCAGTTTGAACTTCATCCCCATACCGGATATGCTCATATACTAAAACACGGGGTTGTGGGGCGAGGATTAAACGATTACGATAAAATCTTCGGTATCCTCAAAAGGGTAGGGTTTAAAGGCTGGATCAGCATCGAGGATGGACAAAATCCTGAAACAGGAATGGAGGACCTCCGAGCTTCCGCAGAGTTCCTTCGCCAGAAAATGGCTCAATATGGGTTACCTTAAAACCGAGGGGAGAAAGCCATCGTCATCAGAAAAAGGCCCAACCGAACACCCTCGGTTGGGCCTTTGAATAAGGGGCAGAACACACCTTGTCCTTATTTCTGCCTACCCCTCTAATCGGCTACCCGGGCCTTTCGAGCCTCTTCTCCATTTTGGCGTGCCCTCTGCTGCTGGCGGTAAGTCGAAAGCCCCGTCCCAGCCGGTATCAACCGGCCTATAATTACATTCTCCTTCAGCCCGATTAATTGATCCTCCTTCCCTCGGATGGCTGCATCCGCCAACACTTTAGTCGTCTTTTGGAAGGAGGCGGCGGACAAGAAGGAATCGGTGCTCAGACTCGCTTCGGTAATCCCCAGGAGTAAAGGCTCTGCGGTCGCTGGTCTACCTCCTTGAGCCTCTACCCGCTGGTTCTGATCCCGGAACTCAAAGCGGTCCACAATCTGCCCAGGCAAAAAGTCCGTGTCTCCGGGTTCGATCACCTTCACCTTTTTCAGCATCTGGCGAACAATGATCTCGATGTGTTTATCATTAATGTCCACGGACTGCCCCTTGTATACCTGTTGAATCTCCGAAACCAGGTAATCTTGAACTCCGCGAACACCTTGGAGCTCCAAGATTTTCTGTGGGTCTAAGGGGCCTTCTGTTAAACGATCGCCAGCTTGCAACTTCTGGCCCACGTGCACTCGTCCCGCGGAGATGAACTTCCCCGTTTGCGGGTCTCGTTGAGCCCCTCGGTGGGGTACAAGATAAGACCGGCGGATCTTTACCCTAGTGTAACCCAGGTCTTGCAGAATCCGGAGGACACGCTCGTTAATCTCTGTCCCCGCAGGAACGAGGACCTCTCCTTCTTCTCCCTCGGGAGTATCCGGCTGGCGAATATCCTCTGCCAAGCGCTCTCCCATCAACCGCTCTGGGTCATCCAAGGGGAGTTCCGAATGGATGACGACCTCCGGAAGGCCTCTCTGCTCCACAATCTCGGCCACCACTCCGTCGTATTCTGTGATAATGGCCTGACCCTTGGGCCGTCGGGCCTCAACTAATTCAACTACTCGCAGAAGTCCTCGGACCTCCTCCTCCAGCACCTTCAGCATCGCCTGAATGGCTTTACTACGCTCGCGTTCTCCTCCTTCTCCGAGGGAGAGCAATCCTCGGCGAGCATCTTCGTGGAGTTCCTTGAGAGTCTCTTGCTTCTTCCGTTTGACTCCGGCAACCCCGGTGATATGCTGAGCGGCGACTCCTCCGGTGTGGAAGGTGCGCATCGTCAGCTGGGTACCCGGTTCTCCAATGGATTGGGCCGCGATAATACCGACAGCCATCCCCACTTGGGCCATCTTCTGCCGGCCTACATCCCGACCGTAACACATCGCACAGATCCCTCGACGGGCCTCGCAAGTCATTGGGGATCGAATCCCTACCCGGGTGATCCCGGCCTCCTGGATCTTCAGCGCCGCTTCATCAGAAATCTCCTCATTCGCCCGGACAATCGGCTCGCTCTCTCCTGGCAGATAAATGTCCTCCAAGGCAATCCGCCCACGAATCCGATCTGCTAAGGACTCGATCGGCTCCTCTTCACCAGGCTCCCGGATTTCCGAGACATAAATCCCTTGGGTGGTACCACAATCCCATTCTCGGATAATCACATCCTGGGCAACATCTACCAATCGGCGGGTGAGGTAGCCCGCATCAGCAGTTCGGAGAGCGGTATCCGCCAACCCCTTGCGCTGACCGTGGGTGGAGATGAAGTACTCCAGAACGGACAACCCTTCGTGGAAGTTCGACTTAATGGGGAGGTCTTCAATCATTCGGCCAAAGGGGTCGGACATCACTCCCCGCATCCCCGAGAGCTGGGTAACCTGCTTTCGGGAACCTCGCGCACCCGAATCCGTCATCATATAGACTGGGTTAAACTGGTCTACATTCCGCAAAATGGCATCTGCAACCCGATCAAAAGCTTCCGTCCAGGAGCGTAACACCTGCTGTTCCCGCTCTCCCTGGGTGATTAATCCGCGTTGGTAAGCCCGGTTCAGCTGGTCTACACGCTTCTGAGTCTCCTCAATAATCAGGTCTCGCTCCTTGGGGACTTCCATATCGGTGATAGCGATGGAGATTCCCGACTGGGTAGCAAACTGGAAGCCCAGGTCTTTCAGACCGTCGAGTAATTTTACAGTAGCCTGCCAACCTTTCTCGTTGTACCATTGGGCCACCAAGTCTGCTACCGCTTGACTATCCATCGTCTTGTTAATGAAGCGCTCAGCGGTACGCTCCACCCAAATAGTGGGTTTACCGTCTGTGCTCTCCTCCGGCAGGAGCTGGTTGAGGATAGCCCGGCCGACTGTGGTTTCCACATAAGTATATCCCCCTCCCTCGGTGCGCATCCGAATCTTTACTGGGGCGTGGAGGCTTACATAGCCTGCCTGATAGGCGCGGATGGCTTCCCCAGCATCTTTAAAGACTAAACCTGCTCCCTTCCCTCCTTTTTGATCCATCATTGTTAGGTAATAGAGGCCTAAAACCATATCCTGTTTTGGTGCGGAGATGGGTTCCCCAAAAGCCGGCTTAAAGAGGTTTAAGATAGAGAGCATCAGCAATCGGGCCTCTGCCTGAGCTGTTGCGGATAAGGGCACGTGGACGGCCATCTGGTCACCGTCAAAATCCGCTCCAAAAGCCACACAAACTAAGGGATGCAGTTGAATCGCTTTTCCGTCTACCAGGATCGGTTCAAAGGCCTGAATACCCAGGCGGTGGAGGGTAGGAGCTCGGTTCAACAACACCGGGTGGTCCTGGATCACTTCGGCAAGAGCATCCCAGATTGCAGGCTCCCGGTGGGCCCGCTCCATCTTCCGCTTTGCTGCCTTAACAGTGCTGGCCACCCCCTTCTCTACCAACTTCTTCATTACAAAGGGTTTAAATAGCTCCAGGGCCATCTCCTTAGGCAAACCACACTGATGAAGCTTCAAGTGAGGCCCTACTACAATCACCGAACGACCGGAATAGTCCACTCGCTTCCCCAAAAGGTTCTTCCGGAACCGCCCCTCTTTGCCTTTCAGCATATCCGAAAGGCTGCGCAGAGGCCGGTTATTCGAGCCGACTACTGGCCGGCTTCGGCGACTGTTATCAATCAATGCATCTACAGCCTCCTGGAGGAGACGCTTCTCATGGTTGATGATGCTTTCCGGAGCCCGAATCTCTATAATCTTCTTCAAACGGTTATTACGGTTAATAATCCTTCGGTAGAGGTCGTTCAAATCACTGGTAGCAAAACGGCCTCCATCCAGTTGGACCATCGGACGGAGGTCAGGAGGGATCACCGTGATTACCTCAAGGATCATCCACTCCGGTCGGCTCTTTGATTTCAGAAAAGCGTCAACAACTTCCAATCGCTTAATGGCTCGTGCTCGCCTCGGTCCCTGGGTCTGAGCGATTTCTGTCCGAAGTTCCCGGGCGAGTTCTTCCAAATCAATCTCCGCAAGAAGATCCCGAATAGCGGCAGCGCCTAATCCTGCCTTAACAAGGTGGGTATAATCCTTATTCAGTCGGATTGAGGCGATTTCCAGCACTCGCTGGATATTCCGCCACTCATCCTCCGCGATGAGCTCCCGCTTTTGAATCACTTGCAAGCGGTCCACCGCCGCCCGGAGTTCCGCAATGCGGTCCTCCAAATTCTTCCCCTCGAGCCGGGTAGGTTCCAGGATAGCGCTTTTTTCAAACAGGAGTTCCTCATCAAAAATCTCCTCCTCATCAGTAACCTCCGGCTCGATCCCCTCCTCTAAAGCCACCTCTGGAGCTTCGGTCTCCACCAAAGGCTCTTGCTCAATCTCCTCCTCAGGAACAAGGGGAGTTCCTTCAACCTCCTCCAACGGTAAAACAACCTCGGGAACCTCAATGGCCTCCAGAATCTCTTCTGGCTCTGGTAGAGGGGCGAGGAGGGTAGGGTCCTCAATCCCTGTCCGCTCCATCTCTTGAATCTGTTCTTCAACCGCCTGTTGAATAGCAGGAAGCTCCTCATTCAGACGCAGGCGATCCACATGAGTAACGATATAAGAACCGAAGTAAACGACCTTCTCGAGCAATTTGGGAGAAATGTCTAGGAGCAGGCTCATCGGGCTGGGCACGCCTTTCAAGTACCAGATATGCGTCACGGGTGCTGCCAGCTCGATGTGGCCCATACGTTCGCGACGCACCTTAGAACGGGTCACTTCCACCCCACACCGCTCACAAACAATCCCTTTATATTTCACCTTCTTATACCGGCCACAGTGGCATTCCCAGTCCTTCACCGGGCCGAAAATCCGCTCACAGAAGAGGCCGTCCCGCTCCGGTTTAAGAGTCCGGTAGTTAATAGTTTCTGGTTTCTTGACTTCTCCGTGAGACCATTTACGCATCTCATCCGGAGAAGCAAGGCTGATTCGGATCTTGCTAAAAGTGCTTGCTTGCGCCATCGTTGATTACTCCTCCCTTGCTCCAGTGGAAACCGCACGAGCAGAGCGTGAAGAACGACCACCATTTCCCGTGGGTTCCTCCTCCTCCAAAGCGGACAGAGGAATCACCCGATCCGTTTCATCTTCCACGGTCACTTTAAGGCCCAAGTTCTGCAATTCAGCGACGAGAATCTTGAAGGATTCTGGGATTCCAGGCTCCAAAATCTGGTCTCCTTTCACAATCGCCTCATAAGTTTTGACTCGACCTTGCACGTCATCGCTCTTGATAGTCAGAATCTCCTGGAGGGTATAAGCAGCACCGTAGGCCTCTAAGGCCCAGACCTCCATCTCACCAAAACGTTGACCACCAAATTGGGCCTTCCCACCCAGAGGTTGTTGGGTCACCAAGGCATAAGGCCCTGTAGAGCGAGCGTGAATCTTATCCTCCACAAGGTGAAGGAGCTTCATCATATAGATATATCCACAGGTGACTTCCTGATCGTAAGGTTCACCGGTTTTGCCATTGATTAAACGGCATTTCCCTGTCTTCGGGTTCAAACCGATGCGCCGATAAACATTCTCTTGGATCCGCTGAACGAGCTCCTCAGGCGTTACGGACCGCACCTGGGGCTCGCCGGCAGGCTGATCCACTAAATGGAAGATTACTCCCTCCTCTTTCTGCTCTACGGGAGGAAGCACCTCCTGCTCCACGCCAAGGCCCAGATATTCGGCCAGCTGGTCTCGTTCCTCCTGAGACAGCTGCGAGATATAGGTTCTCAGAGCTTCTGCCCACTCCGAGGAGGACATCTCCTCAGGAGGTTTCCCATTGGCCAACAGCTGAAGATCCCAACCTAGCTCATCCCGAATATACTCTCTTAACCGTTCCCGTCGGAAGTGCTCAGCTAAACGCTCTAATTCTTGCAGAACTTCCGGCTCTTTTTTGCCCCGGAAGATTGGCTCGATAAACCGGATCCCTAGGACCTTCCCGACATAACCCAGATGGGCTTCCAGTATCTGGCCAATGTTCATTCGGGAAGGGACTCCCAAGGGGTTCAGAATAATATCTACAGGGGTACCATCGGGTAGGAACGGCATCTCCTCTTCGGGCATTACTCGACTAATCACACCCTTATTACCATGCCGTCCTGCCATCTTATCCCCTTCCATAATCCGCCGCTTTTGAGCCACATAAACCCGGACAAGCATATTCACGCCAGCAGGGAGTTCATCCCCTTCTAGCTTCTTCATCTCTCCCTGACAGCGGTCACAAATTGCCTTGTCCGGTTTCTTACTAAACTTCTTCTCAATCTTGCAATGAGGACACTCATACTTGAAGCGGGAAAACTTCTTCACATCCACGACCTTTCCCTTACCGCCATGAGGCATTCGCAGGGAATTGTCGTGGGTATCCTCCGCCTTCTTCCCGAAGATTGCAGTAATCAACCGCTCCTCAGGAGTCTGTTCCCCTTGGCTCTTAGGGGTGACTCGCCCAACGAGGATATCTTCGGGCTGAACCTCCGCCCCAATCCGGACAATGCCATCCTCATCCAGGTCCTTAAGTGCCTCTTCCCCTACGTTAGGAATATCCCGAGTGATCTCTTCTGGCCCCAACTTGGTATCCCGGGCTTCCGCCTCATACTTCTCTATATGAATGGAAGTATAAACATCATCCCGAACAATCCTTCGGGAGATGATAATGGCGTCCTCGTAGTTATACCCTTCCCAAGGGAGATAGGCTACAAGGATGTTCCGCCCTAAGGAGAGCTCACCATGATCCGTGCAAGGGCCATCCGCAATAATCTCCCCAGCCTTCACCCGTTGGCCCTTGCGAACCAAAGGTCGCTCGCGGATACAAGTGTTCTGGTTCGATCGGGCTAAGGCTTGGAGGGGATAACGATCCTCTTCGCCCTCTCGCGTGCGAATCACAATCTCCTCTGAGGTCACCTTCACTACTCGACCGTCTCTTCGGGCCACAATCACCGCGCCGGAGTCTCGGGCTACCTTCTCCTCTACCCCCGTTGCCACAATAGGGGCCTCCGGGTGGATCAGAGGAACCGATTGCCTCTGCATGTTCGACCCCATTAGGGCACGGTTGGCGTCGTCATTCTCTAAGAAGGGAATCAAAGAGGCTGCCGCCGAGAAGATCTGCATCGGGGAGCGGTCAATATAATCCACTTGTTCCCGACGAACCACAGGGAATTTGCTCTGGTACCGAACTTGGACAAACTCGGGGATAATCCGCCCCTCCTTATCCACCGGGGTCGAAGCCGGAGCAATACGGGCGTTATCCTCTTGATCCGCAGTAAGATAAACGGTCTCAGGAATCACCTTCCCGTTCACCACTCTCCGATAGGGAGCAAGAAGGAAACCGAAAGAATCAACCCGGGTAAAGATCGCCATTGAACCGATCAAACCGATGTTAGGCCCTTCAGGGGTCTCGATAGGGCAAATTCGGCCATAGTGAGAATGGTGAACATCCCGGACTTCCAGCTTAGCGCTCTGGCGGGACAGCCCTCCAGGGCCTAGGGCAGAAAGCCTGCGTTTGTGGGTCAGTTCTGCCAAGGGGTTATGTTGATCCATAAACTGGCATAGCTGGCTGGAACCGAAGAAAGACTTAATGCTTGCGGTAATTGGTTTGATAGAAAGGACGATACCCGGGCTTGCCTTGTCAGGGTCTAAAGCAGTCATCCGCTCTTTCGCTACCTTCTCCATTCGGAGAAAGCCCAGCCGAAGCTGGTTCTGTAAGAGCTCCCCTACACTCCGAACCCGCTTATTCTCCAAGTGGTCAATGTCATCTGTTTGATAACCCTCTTTTCCCATAGCCAAGGCCAAAATGTAGAAAAGGATGTTGATCAAGTCCTCCCGGGTTACCCCTCGGTGGTCATCGATCGGAATGCTCTGCCCCAGTTTTTTATTGATCTTATAACGACCAACCCGCGCCAGGTCGTATCGCCGAAGGTCATAATAAACCGATTGGATTAACTGCGTTGCACTCTCATAGGTAGCTGGATCCCCAGGGCGGATTTTACGGTAAAGGTCCAAGAGAGCTGCCTTCTGAACTTCCTGCTCATCATTACCTTTCACCGGATCAGCATCTAAAGTAGCATCAATATAACGAGGAACCTCAAGAACCTCCAACTCTGTTAAGTGAAGCGCCTCAATCCTCCGAGCAGTGGCAACATCGATCTTCTGATAAGCCGGACAAAGAACCCGACCAGTAAGGTCTTTAACCTCTTGGGCGGGCCGACGCCCCTGAAGCACCTCTCGGGTCAGGAAATCCTCTCCTTCAGCCGGCTTGAGGAGGGTCTTAGTGCTGAAAAGGTCCAAAATTTCCCGGTCGGTTGTAGCCGGCAGATAGGAGAGTACCCCCTCCTCCGGAAGAGCTCCCGGCTCATTGAGGAGAGGGCGGATCTTCTCCTCGAAGAGCTCGGGGGTGACTACTGCCCCTTCGTCTAAAAGAACTTCTCCCGTTCGCTGGTCAATCAAAGGCTCGAGCAGCTTGCGGCGGACCAACTGCGCGACCGGGGCTTTGTATTCTGGTCGGGATCGAGGCAAAAAGTTCAAAGCCCGGATCAGGGTGGTAACGGGGAACTTCTTACTCTGGCCTAACCGAACCGTTAAAACATCATTCGGCTCGGTTTCGACTTCGGTCCACATCCCCTCCGCAGGGATGATCCGAGCCGAATAGAGGATCCGGCCTGAGAGGTCAATAGTATCATCAAAGTAAACCCCAGGAGATCGGGCTAGCTGGCTAACAACCACCCGCTCAGCACCATTGATAATAAAGGTCCCGCGCTCGGTCATTAAAGGCAAGGCTCCGAGGTAAACCTCTTGTTCCAGAACCTCTCGTCCCGGCCCTCGAAGGCGCACTTTGACCTTCATCGGAGCCTCATAGGTCATATCCCGCTGACGACATTCCTCTTGGGAATATTTTGGCTCCTCTAGGTAATAGTCCACCAAGTCTAAAGCGAGGGTACCTGTAAAATCTTCAATAGGGGAGAAATTCCTGAAGAGCTCCCGCAAGCCCTCTTCCAGGAACCAACGGTAGGAGTTCATCTGAATCTCAATCAGATTAGGGATATCTGACAACTCTTCCAAAACAGGATTATTTCTGGAAGCTTGGTACTCTGGAGTGGTTTGCATAGTGAAAGAGACCCTCCTTTAATAGCAGACCTTGGCCCAGCAGTTTCGCCGGGACAATGGTGAAAATATATTACGGGGTTATTCATTATAAAACGGATGAAAGAAGATGTCAAATCGCTCCCAATCCTATCCCTTCCCCCTAACCCCCACTGCCTTCCCAGCCATCAATTGTTGGAGCCTGGGAAAACAGCAGAGGGCATTGGCGTCTAAAAGGTCTTCGGTCTCTGCTATGGAGAGGTGGAAGAGATCGGCCAGCACTCTAGCTACCTCTACTATATAGGTAGGCTCATTGCGCCGACCTCGAAAGGGTTCAGGGGCAATATAAGGTGAATCGGTTTCCAAAAGGATACGATCCCGAGGTAGATAAGAAATCAACTCCCGCAGAGAAGCCGACTTCTTGAAGGTGATAATCCCTCCGATACCAAGATAAAAGCCTAAGTCGAGGAGCTGCTCCGCCTCCTCCTCATTCCCGGTGAAACAATGAACAACTCCACCGACTTCTTCAGCCTCTTCCTCCTGAAGAATCTGGATCAAATCCTGATAAGCTTGCCTACAGTGAAGGATCAAAGGCAGGGAGAGTTCCCGAGCCAATTGTATATGAGCTCGGAGAGCAGTTTGTTGATCTAACTGGTACTCCGGGTGATAGTAATAATCGAGACCAGTTTCACCAACCGCCACAACCCAGGGAAATTGGGCCAGTTCTCTCAAGGATGGAAGAGAGGAAGGGGAAACCTCTGCCGCCTGATGGGGGTGGATACCCACTGCTGATCCATCTCCCCAACGGCTGGCAATATCAACCGCATGCTTGCTTGAGCTGAGGTCATAACCACAAACAACCAGCAAGGGTACGCCTGCCTCATAAGCCCGACAGCGCACCTCTTCCCGGTCGTTATCAAAGCAGGGGTCATTCAAATGAGTATGAGTATCTATCACCCTCTACGACCGGCTCTAGCCCTAAGCAACCTGATCAAAAATGGAAAACTATAAACGGCCTTCTCGAGCCTTACGGATCAGACCCTTGGCGATCGCCTCGGCAGAGATTTCCAGTTTGCCCTGAGCAATCTTCTGGCGAATCGATTCAACCAATTCCGCGCGCGTTTTTTTGAGCTCCATCAACACTCTATTAAGCAGTTCATCCGTCTGCGGTCGGGTAGCAGTCACCAATTTAGTTCTCTTCATTCTTCTTACCTTGCCATCCCCTGAGGAGGGCAGAATAGGGTCAGAATTTTACCCTAATTTCCTCAAAGGAAATTTTATCCTTCTTGTTCCAGGCTTAAACTTACCCCCCAGTTTATTATCGGGAGTTCTCGCCAAAAGTTGTAGTTTTCCCCACCGCAGTACACAAACAATTATAAAAGAAGCAGAGAGAATTGTAAAGCTATCGCACTTTGACCCCAGGGGGTACCTCTCGATCCGGAACCAAAAGAACAGGCCCATTGGGGCCATCCGCAGCCAGCAACATCCCTTGGGACTCCACCCCTCGGATCTTCGCTGGGGCTAAATTAGCCACCACGACAATGGTCTTCCCCACCAAATCCTGGGGTTGGTAATAGGGAGCAACCCCCGCTACTAACTGACGACGCTCCCCATTTAAAGTAACTTCCAATCGCAGAAGCTTATCTGCTCCAGGGATAGGCTCTGCTTGCTCCACCTTTGCAGTACGCAACTCAATCTTCTGAAAATCGCTGATACTAATCATCTCTTCCGTTTCTTCCTTAATCAAAAGCTTCTCTCCTTCTTGGGTACCACGTTCCACATCCCCCGTTGACGGAGGATAGTGGAGAGCTATTTTTTCGATTCGAGGAAATACCGGCTGACCCTTCGGCAAGGGGTGCCCCGGCTGAAGAACTCCCCAACTCCTCGCCTGATCTATCCTCTGCTCCTCTAGAGAACCTTCTAAACCCAATTGCTCCCACATCCTCTGGGTAGCTACAGGCATCACAGGATAAAGAAGAATCAACCCAATGCGCAAAGCTTCTAACACGCTGTACAAAACATCCCCCGCTTCGGAAGCCCGGCTCTCCCGATAAAGAGTCCAGGGCGCTTTTTCGTTGAGCACCCGGTTGGCTGAAGAGAGACCCTCCCAAAGGGCTTGCAGAGCTTCACTCAACTGCAAACGCTCCATCGCTGATTGGTACTCTTCAACAACTTGCCTCCACCTACCTCGTAAGGGTTCTCCATCCGATTGAGGCTCGGGGACAACTCCTGAATTGTACCGGTGGCATAAAGAAAGGGTACGGTTAAGTAAATTCCCCAGATCATTGGCCAAGTCGGAATTGAAACGTCCATAAAGACCCTCTAAGGAAAACTCTCCATCCCTTCCAAAAGGAACCTCCCGCAAAAAGTAGTACCTCAAAGCATCGGCGGCAACTTCCACATCGCACCCGGAGTCCCGGGCCAGCTGCTGGGTCAGCTCCAGAGGGCTGACAAAAATCCCCTTGGATTTCGACATCTTCTCTCCGCCGATGGTCCAATATCCATGGGCGAAGATCAACCGGGGCAGAGGGAGATCCATTGCCATCAGCATCGCCGGCCAAATCGTTGCGTGAAACCGGGTGAAAATATCTTTGGACATCAAATGGAGGTCCGCAGGCCAAAGCTCTGCAAAACGCTTCGAGTCCTCAGGCCAGCCTGCTACGGTAAGATAGTTAATTAATGCATCAAACCAGACATAAATCACCTGCTTGGGGTCCTCCGGAACAGGAATTCCCCAGCCGGAAGCCGGCCGACTAATACAGGTATCCCTCAACCCCTGTTTAATAAAAGCGATCACTTCATTTCGGCGAAAATCGGGCTGTAGGAAATCAGGATGTTTCTCGATGTAATCCAGAAGAGGTCTTTCATATTTCGTCAACCGGAAAAAGTAGGCCTCCTCCTGCATTCGCCGAAGAGGCCGCCGGCACTCCGGATTGGGACACAACCCCTCGGGGCCTACTTCACTATCCCGGAAGTAGGTTTCATCAAAAACACAATACCAACCCTCATAGACACCTAGATAAATATCCCCCTTGGCTTTCAAACGCCGAAAAAATTCCTGAACAGCGCCAACGTGCCGAGGTTCAGTAGTTCGGATAAAATCATCATAGTGGATATGGAGGGCTTCCCAAGCTTGATACCAATAAGGGAGGAGGGTCTCAAGAAATTCCAGAGGCTGTTTCCCCTGAGCCTGAGCCGCCTCTACAATTTTTGTAGCATTCTCATCCGTCCCCGTCGCCAGGAAAACTTTCTGCCCCAACAAACGGTGGTAACGGGCAATCACATCCGCAGAGACGGTAGTATAAGCATGGCCAATATGAGGGATTCCGTTCACATAATAAATCGGGGTGGTGATGTAGAAGGTCTTCATTTAGCGACGTGCTCCACAACCGCAAGATCCTCCGCAACAACCTCCTGAAAAAACAGAGGAGGCTGAGCCCTGCCCCCGGCTAGGGGCGGAAAAGAGAGAAACTAACCGAAGAACAGGCCCCTGACACTGAGGACATTGTACACGGTCAGCCTGAGAAGCGGAAAGGAGGGTTTCGAAAGAATGCCCACACTCCTTACACCGATATTCAAAGATAGGCATAGACCTCCTTCCCCAACCCCCTCGGTAAAAAGGTAAGTCAACTCTATTTTATCAGGATTCCCGAATCTCTTCAACGAGGTCAAAACTTCCCCCTCTTCAAACCCAAAGGGAAGGAAAATTCCCTCCAGTTTTTACCCCCCTAAGTATCATTGGTCATCCCTCTAATTCTCGTAGAAGTTGATCCCTATCTGCCTCAGACAAAGCCTCCTTCTCCTAGTGACTATGGGTGGCAAAAACCCGTTTTAATAAAGGGACTTCATTCTTCGTAAATAAGGGAGGGTCACTCCCTTTCTCAATAAGGGCTAAAAATTTAAAATCTGGTAACAAAATACACCTCTATCCCCCCTCCCTTAAAGAGGCAGGAGCCCTCCCCCTTAAGGGAGGAGGAGAATATCTTATCCCAAAGGGAGCAATTCGACCTCTTTGTAGGAGGGGACGGGAGGTTACTAGAATATCTTTTCAAAGCTCATCAAGATCAACCCTCTCCCAAAGGGGTGTCCCAACAATTTCCTTGCCTAGGAGGCACTACAAAAGATGTGCGGCATCACGGGATATATCGGTCTCAATCCTTCAGCAGTCTCCTTAGTTGTGGACCAACTGAAACGTTTGGAATATCGGGGCTACGACTCGGCGGGCATCGCAGTAGCCGATAACCATCGTCTACAAGTGGTAAAAACCGCAGGGAAAATCGCCGATCTGGAAAAATTACTGGAAGGCCATTCCTTGCGAGGAACTGTAGCGATTGGCCACACCCGATGGGCTACCCACGGAGCACCCACTAACCAGAACGCTCACCCCCATACCGACTGTAAAGGTCATTTCGCAGTGGTACACAATGGGATCATCGAGAACTTCCTTGCCCTTAGGGAATGGCTAGAAAACCGAGGACACCACTTCTCCTCGGAAACCGACACGGAGGTTCTAGCCCACCTGATCGAGGAGTTCTATCAAGGGGATCTTCGTCAAGCCCTCAAGCAAGCCCTTTCTCAAGTTACCGGTTCCTACGCCTTGGCCCTTATCTCCCCTCTAGAACCCGATAAAATCTGGGTGGCCCGCTCCCAAAGCCCCTTGATCATCGGATTAGGGGAGAAGGAGAAATATATCGCCTCCGATATCCCCGCCATTATGGCCTACACCCGTTCAGTTCTTGTTCTGGAAGATGGGGAAATCGCTATGGTCACACCTGAAAAGGTCCAGGTAGAGACGCAAGAAGGATTAGTAGTAAACCGCCCTCCCCTCCAAGTGACCTGGGATCTGGCTTCGGCAGAGAAGGGAGGTTTTGAGCATTTTATGCTCAAAGAGATTTACGAGCAACCGAAAGCTCTTCAAGATACCTTACGAGGCCGATTACTTGAGGAGGGTACCCTCTCCCTTCCGGAGTTAGATTCCCTCCGAGAAGTGGCTCGGCAAGCCCATCGTTTGGTTATTGTCGCCTGCGGGACCGCTTACCATGCCGGCTGTATCGGAAAATATGTGATGGAACGCTTGCTTAAGATTCCGGTAGAAGTAGACCTCGCTTCTGAATTTCGGTATCGCTCCCCTCTCATAGACCCCCACACCCTCGTCTTGGTCATCAGCCAATCGGGAGAAACTGCGGACACTTTAGCCTGCCTTCGTTTAGCCCAATCCCGGGGTGCTAAAGTTCTTGGGATTGTCAACGTAGTTGGAAGCACCATCGCCCGGGAAGCTGATGCCACCCTTTTTACCTGGGCAGGGCCAGAAATCTGTGTAGCCTCTACTAAGGCCTATTCCACCCAAGTACTAGCCCTTCACCTCCTTACCCTATGGCTAGCCGAAGTGAGAGGAACCCCCCTACCCCAGGAAACAACTTACAAAAAGACCCTTCGGACCCTCCCCCACAAAGTCAGCGAAGTCCTCACCTTGGATAAAAAGGTCCAGGAACTGGCCGAGCTATTGAAAAGTAAGGAGGATTTCTTCTTCCTCGGACGTGGACTAGATTATGCGGTTGCTTTAGAAGGAGCCCTCAAACTAAAAGAAATCTCTTACCTTCATGCAGAAGCTTACGCCGCAGGAGAAATGAAACATGGCCCTCTTGCTCTCATTTCTTCAGATGTCCCCGTGATCTGTCTTGTATCTCAACCCTCCCTCCGAGAGAAGATGATCTCCAACATCAAAGAGATCAAAGCCCGAGGAGGTTTTGCCATCGCTCTAGTTCGGGAGGAAGACCAAGAAACCCCTCAAGCAGTGGACTACGCACTCCCCTTACCCTCCGTACCCGATCTGATGACTCCGATAATTAGCGTGGTGCCCCTCCAAATGCTGGCCTACTACATCGCTCGATCTCTGGGCCGGGAGATCGATCAACCGCGTAATCTCGCCAAGAGCGTTACAGTAGAATAATTTCCTGGTCAGAACCGCTCCTTTGCCGGCCAAAAGAATAACTCCTCCCCTCTCTTATAAGTTGGGCTTAAAGGAGTAGGCTTTTGGAATGCCACGTCGGGCGAATGATCTTAACGGAGTGGAATGGACAAAATATTCTGTCAGTATCTGGAGTGACCTTCGCAAGAGCCCGGAGGAGATGCGCTTAAACCATCCCGCTCTGTTTCCCGTCCAACTGGTGGAACGTCTCCTCCGATGCTTCACCAATGCGGAAGAAAAAGTAGTTCTCGACCCCTTTGCCGGCTCTGGGTCAACACTGATTGCTGCCCGAAACCTGGGAAAACAAGGGATCGGTTTAGAAATCTCCCCCCGCTTCCTACAGATGGCTCAACAACGGCTTTCCGCCCAGAAGGCGTCCCTTCAAGGAGTATCCGGCCGATGTGCTCCAGAACCCCTCCTTTATTATGCTGATGCCCGCTCCCTCAGCGCTCTTCTCCCCCCTCACTCAGTGGATATCTGCATTACCTCTCCCCCTTATTGGGACGTCCTCTCCCAAAAAAGGTCTGCAGACAGGAAGGAGATCCGAGATTATGGTCCTATTCCGGGTGACTTAGGGAAAATCCAGGATTACTCCCTTTTCCTAGAGACTTTGGTTGAGATCTTTACCCAAGTGCGAGAAGTTCTTAAACCCGGGAAACGCCTCATCATCAACGTGATGGACCTTCGGAAGAAGGAGCGGTTTTTCCCCCTTCACGCCGATTTGATTCATCGCCTCTGCCAAAAAGAGGTGGGATTCGAAATCGAGGATCTGATTATTTGGGATCGCCGGCAGGAGTATAACCACCTTCGCCCCCTAGGATATCCTTCCGTCTTCAGGATCAACAAGGTGCACGAGTATCTCCTTATCTTTAAAGCAGGAGACAAGTGAAAGATTCCTCTCTCATGTGGTCATACTGGTTTAAAACCCCTTCCTAAAAATTGAAGGCGCAGGCCTCAAACCCACGCCTTCAACAAGAACCCGAAGCCCTTTAGGAAGCCCACAATAAGACGAACTTCAGCCTCCTCGAGCAGTATCCTCTAGTAACCACAGCAGCTTCCAGTAGCCCCTTCACTATCCTCCGTTTGGAAGGAGTGACCGCACCCACAAGTGCGTACCGCGTTAGGATTGTTGATCTTAAAGCCTCCTCCCAGCAGGTCAGGAATATAATCTACCTCGGAGCCGGCCAGGAAAGGATAAGAACGCTCATCCACCACAATGGTCACTCCATTCGACTGAAAAACCTGATCCCCTTCTTCAGGGGCCTCATCGTCCAAAGCCATACCATATTGCAAGCCAGAGCATCCTCCTCCGGTAACAAAAACCCGGAGCATCGAGTTTAGGCTCCCCTGGCTCTCCTGAATCTTCTTGATTTCTTGGGCCGCGCGTTCCGTTAAAGAAATCATTCGCTTATCCTCCAGAAGAATGAAATCCTTTCAGGTAAAAACTCACCTCGGAAGTCCCTAAGCCACCCTTTATTATAGAAAAAACTTTCAAAAAGGACAAGCTTCGATGGAGGTGAAGAAAAAGGTTTTTTGTCCTCCGTCCGCTATCCTCTTCTTCCTCCACTCTTGTGAGAAGAACTCCTTCTCACCTGAAAGAGAAGCATCCCCCGCAGAATTTTAAAGCCGTTTGGAAAAATCCTCTCCAGTAAGAGAATAACGTCTCTTTTCTGCCTGTTCGCAATACTCCTCCAAGTCCCGCTGAATCTCCTTTTCGGAGCGGTTCAGGTAGCTTCCGATAAACCGGGCTACAGCCTCAGCACACTCTTCTCCCAAACCTCGGCTTAACCCGATGCCCGTACGCCGAAGCAGAAAGTCCCCTGTTCGGCGTACAAATTCATACTGCAAACCGTAGAGAACCTGTGCCCAAAGGTCGGGATGGTCTGGATGAATCCGCTGGGCCAACTCGGGCCGGTGAGTCATCAGGCCAACAATTCGTTTCGTCCGAGCGCCATACAAGCTCACCAGGTGATCCCACTGGCTTGAATCGAGAGGGAGTAGGGGATGATGACGGCTAAAATACTCCACTAACTCCTCCTTAGAGGAGAAATCCTCTCCTCCAGGGAGGGGATGTTCAGCGGTATCACTCCTCCGGGATACCCCTAATCGCTCAGCCAGAAGGTCCCCCATCTGTTCGGCCACAGCTCTGTAAGGGGTGATTTTCACCCCTATCACAGTATAAAAATTGGGGAATCCCTCTGACTCGTGATGGATAATCAAGTGATCTCGACTGAGGGAGGAAGGAGCACCTTGCTCCTGACGAATAAGAGGGCGTAACCCCGCCATAGAAAAATAAATTTGGTGGATCGGAGGATCCCGGAAGAAGGCCTGCAGTTCGTTCACTAGGTACCGAATCTCTTCCCGAGAGGGCATGGGATCATCTAAAGATCCCCTATGGTCCACATCTGTCGTACCTACGAGACAATAATCCCTCCAGGGCAGAGTAAAAAAGACCCTTCCATCCTTATGAGCCAACAGAAGAAGAGCATGGCGGACAAACCTAGGCAGAACAAGATGAGTCCCTCGAGTAAGCCGGATCCTGGGGGGAGAAGAGGTATTCATTAAACCCAAGATTTCTTCCACCCAAGGGCCTCCTGCATTAACCAAGGTGCGTCCTCTGGCTACCAACACCTCCCCCGTATCCTTATCCCGAAGAGTCACCTCAATAATTCCAACAGGGGTCTGGTGAATCTCCAAGACCTCACAATGGTTAAGGGGATAGGTACCGGCCAGATGAGCGTCGATCACGTTTTCAATGCACAATCGTTCGGGGAAATCACACTGGGCGTCATAATAAGCGAAGCCTCCCAATAGATTATCCGCTTTCAAAGAAGGCTCTGCCCGAAGGAGGGCCTCTTTAGAAAGCTTCTGATGGTTCGGCAGGCTTTTACCCCACGAAAGGAGATCATAAAGCCATAATCCCACTCGAAGGGCCCAAGGCCCCCGCCGATAGCCTCGGTAAACAGGAAGGAGAAAGCGAAGGGGATGAACCAAGTGAGGGGCTATAGAAAGGAGTATCTCTCGCTCTTGGAGGGCTTCCCGAACAAGGCGAAAATGATACTGCTCTAAATAACGGATCCCACCATGGATCAACCGGGAGGAGCGAGCTGTGGTACCCGAACCGAAGTCGTTTTTATCCAAGAGGAGAACCGTCAAGCCTCGGCGGGCCACATCCCGGGCAATACCGCACCCGGCAATCCCCCCACCGATGATAATCACATCCCAGGTAGGATAAGTCTTAAGAAGGTTTAAGCGAGTAGAAAGAGAAACTCCAGTTCCCGGCTCCAAGATTGTCCTCTTCTCCTTAAGGTGACATCAGAATTTCCCCCCCTCTGATGAGCCAAGATAGAAAAGCTCAACCAACACCCCTTTAAAAACAACCCTCTCCCCCTAGCTCTAGAAGCCCCAATCTACAGGGTTCTCCGGTTCAAAAGCGTTAGGAATATGCCGAATTTGAACCCTCGTCCGGGGTAAAAAGAGCACTTCCACCACATCAAATCGGAAACTCAGATGGCCCAGCTGGTGCTCCTGAATAAAATGTAAAGCGCTTTGAAAAATCTGCTTCTGCTTTCGGGCATCCACGGCTTCTCGTGGGAGTCCATAAGTGAAAGTTCGACGAGTCTTCACCTCCACAAAGATAACCCATTCCCCTTTTCGAAATACCCGGTCAATCTCACCATATTTGCAGCGGTAGTTGCTAGCCAGAAGCTGCCAACCTTGAGCAACAAGATATTCTTCCGCTCTTCTCTCCCCCTCCTGGCCCAGCTTCTGTTTCGCTCTTTGCAAAATTCCTGCCCTCTATAATCTTTCCACACTTCATCCCCTACTCCTCCCCCTCCCAACCCCCCAGGGGCGAGATATACCTTGCCCTACCTCCAAAACACTCCCAACAGTCACTTACCTAGAAGAACTCAAGATCTAAGCTCAAAAACCACTGATAAAAGAAGCCAACCGATAAAAGCAGAATAACCTCCGATTGCTAAGAGTGCTCTCCTTTGGTATCTTAGATTCAGAGTAAGAAAAATGATTAAAAGTGTAAGTGCTTTAGCAATTGCAACCCTCTTTACATCCCTAGGTTTTCTCTCCCATCCTTATCCTCTTCTGGCTGAAGAAAACCTTCCCCCACCTGAAACAACCCGTAGGACATTGCCGGCGGTCAAAACCTCCCAACCTCCGATGATTGACGGAGACCTCTCAGATCCGTGTTGGCACGATGCCCCTAAAGCTGACTACTTCACCGACGAGGCTTTGGGAACTCCTCCCAAAGATCAAACAGAAGCTTACCTCCTCTATGATGACAAGAACATCTATGTGGCCTTCTACGCCCACGACAGCGAACCTTCAGCGATCGTCGGTCGAGAAATCCGCCGCGATGCGGATTTTCGTGGGGAAGATGTGGTTACCTTCTTTATAGACCCCTTCCACACCCATAACTTTAACGATATCTCCCTCTTCTCGGTAAATCCCTTAGGAACCCAATCCTCTCGGATCGGAGGGGGAAGGGCGAGCAAAACGGAGTGGAAAGGAGACTGGCAAGCTGCAGCAAAACGGGTTCAAGATGGTTGGACCGCCGAGATGGCGATTCCCTGGGCTATTCTGAACTATCCTCCCGCACAATCTACCCTTACCTTCGGAATTAACTTCCTACGCCAACAAGAGCGCACCAAGATCCGATCTTGGTGGTCTAATATCGGCTTACGGTTCTTCTTGGAAAATTCAGGACACTGGCAGGGGGTTCAACCTCCTAAACAGAGCTTTCGGCCAACCCTCTCTCTCCTCCCCTACTTCGCTCCCCAGTGGCGAACTACAGGGAAACAATCCCTCCACAGCGGATTAGACCTCCGATACACCCTAACCCCCGAGCTGGTTTCGGTTTCTGTGATTAACCCCGACTTCGCCACCGTGGAAGGAGCGGTAGAGGGCATTGATTTCTCACGAAGCGAACGCTTTGTTCCCGAAAAACGCCCCTTCTTCTTGGAAGGTGGAGACTTCTTCAACTTAGGAAGCCCTTTTGGTATAGGCAACTTCTTCTTCAGCAGGCGCATCCCCCAGTTCGATTTCGGAACCAAGCTCTACGGCCGAATCGGCAAGAAAAACGCTATAGGTCTTCTCGGTACGGTAGATTTGGGCGATCGAACCGACTTCGTCGCCAGTTTTCGCCGAGACCTAACAGAAACCTCCAATACCGCCCTCTTCCTGGTGCATAAGGAGGGCAAAGGCGATCATAACACTGTCTTCGTCTCCTCCAGCCGTCTCAGACGAGGCAACTTAGCCTTTGAACCTCAAGTTGCTAAAAGCTTAGGAACCGAAGCCGGAGGCTCGGCAGGAAACATCGGTCTTCGCTTCATCGGTAAACTCTACACCATTAACCTCCGATATACCTATGTTGAACCGAACTTCCGGGCAGCTAACGGCTTTATCCCCTTTACAGGTTACTATGGACCTTCGTTCTTTGCTACTTACGAGAACCAGTGGCGTAAAGGGCCCTTAAGGTCCTTAGAAGGGTTTCTTTGGTCCAACTACCACTGGCAATATAACGGCGATCTCTTTCGCAAGTTCATTGGTTTTGACCTATCTGTTCAAACCCGCTCGGATATGGGCATCTCCTTAGGGATGGAAGGCGGACGCTTCCAAAAAGAGCATGACCTGGTCCTTAACCTGGGTCTACGCTTCAACATCAGCAACCGTTTTCGCTCCTATGGCATCGGCTACTCTTTTGGAAAGCGAGCAGACAAGCCTTTCACTTTTATCACTCCCCAAGCCTCTTTTCGTGTCTTCAAACGTTTGGACTTGGGCCTCTCCTCTTCCATCCTTCATCACAACGGTTCCCGGCAACAACATATCCTCACTTTCAACTACGAAATTGATGCTCGCCGAGCCATTGGAGGAAGGATCGTGATTGAAGATGATGGAACCGGAGGTTTCTGCTCCTATCGGAGTTCAGGCTTCGCAGGAGTAGAAACCTTCTTCATAGTGGGAGATCCCAACGAGAAGAAGTTCGTTCCTAAAGTCATCACCAAATGGGTATATCCTCTGTAAAGAGGACTCCCGCGTTAGAATCCGAAATCTAATCTCGGTAATTGGAATTACTCTTAACAGACATCCCTGCGGGAGTGCTATGGACAAAAACGCTTATCCGGAGGAATCCCTTCCTCCTTTCAAAACTTTAGACGACGAATTGCTTTTAAAAGAGATCATTCAGCTGGCGATGGAGGTTCTTCACCGCCGGGAGTCGGCTGGAGCAGAGCTTGAGAAGACCTTTCACGCCTTGGAGCAAGCCAAGAAGGTGGGATTTATCGCTCGAGAAGAAGCCGAGCTACTCTCCGCCTTAGAGCAACTTAAGCAAGGTTTGATTCACAGTGTTGAAGCCTTAAAGGAGATAGAGGCAGGGGCTCGGTCTGCTCGATCGGTTTGCGAAAAGACCCTCCAACGCAATCTTGATTCCGAATTTCCCCCAGAGAAGCCTTTTTAGGCTGGGGACTATCCCCACCGGTTAGGCTTTGTTTAGGGGGTCTTGACAGGGAGGGGGAGGGGTGATAAGATGGGGGGTGGAGGAGGAACTCC
>CAYSAW010000016.1:33833-35446 GCA_964429225.1 uncultured bacterium | reverse complement strand
CACCGCAGTGCCCTGTGCGGATGGCTTTCGGCCAGGGCAGGGGTTTTTAAGAGGAAGTCCCCACTCCTCTTTTTGTTAAGGAGTTGGTGAACCCCAAGGGTTGAATTCTCGGAAACCCGAGGCGTTCAAAGATTTTGGGCTTCCCAAAATTTTTTACGACATTGGGCGAAAAAATTCCTTCTTTCTTTTTTAATTTCGCGGGTTGAGGATCAAGATCTTCTCCTTTGTTTAGTAGCACCGCTTGCCTATGGCTGAGCCCCTTTTTGAACTGCAAGTTTTCTGCGCTCAGCTCGGCCACTACGATCCGCAGTCTCTCGACCTCGGCTTGTAATTGCATTCTGGGATCGGCCTTCTTACGTCTCCGTCTGCCGTTGCGTAGAGTCTGCAGGCCCCTCCCGCGCCCGCTTCTCCCAAAGGTAGAGCTATCGGGGGCGATCTGATGCCAGCAACACACTTTGCTTACGCTCTGATCTGCCTGTCGGGCCTCCTCCAGGATCCGAAGCTTCTCCTCAGCAGTCCACCGCTAACGTCCCTTCGCTCAAGACACCGTCTTGTCTATTTACTTCTACACCCCCCATCCCATTTTACTCTACCTCTACGAGTCTGGGAAGCACCGGAGGCCGTCACAAAATTTCAGGCGTCCTTTATCTCACTTCGAGACGAGCCATACACGATCTAATCATCAATTGGCTTAACCCTCCTAACCCTGCGAACACCCAAAGCCACTCACTACCTATAAGGCCCCAGAGGACTGCTAGGATCAAGCTCATAAGGAAGATGTGAACGAGGGTCATACTTATTTGCCCAGCTGTGCCCAACCCGCGCCAATGGCCGAGGATACTCTGAGGCACCACAGTAACCGCAGGTATAACTGCGTAAAGAGAATATCGGCCTAATGCAAGTCCATAGCCTACAAAGGGAGTAATCGCAAACATTATTAGGCCGAAAATAACACCCGAGGCGATACCTGGACTGGCCTTCCTCAGAAAACACCCGCCATATCGCCAAACTGCCGAACTCATGCCTGGAACAACGCCCCAACCGCATAGATAAACGGCCAGAAAGGTGGCTATGTACCCCGGATCCCAAGGACAGAGACCTACCGAACTAACCTTTCCCAAGCGTATCCACCCGGGTAAGTCAAAGGCCACCAAGGGCTCTCGACACCCTCCACTCCCCCAGCGGGTCCATAGCTCCGCAAAACTATTGGTCCAAATCTGAAATCCTAAGAAGTTCTTAAGGAAAGCAGCAAAGGATTTGCCGACCAAGAAAATCGCATCTGGCAAATTGTGGAGATTCGATCCGCTTGGCGCTAAGTTCGGAAGAAGTACCCACCATGACAAGATGCCTACAAGGGACAGCACGATACCCAATGCGCGTCGTCCTTTCCATAGCAAGACAATGCTGGCTGTTAGAACTAAGACAAGCCCTATCTCTCGAGTCAGAACAACCAAAACCGCGATAGGTAAACCAAGTACAGGCCACGCGTCAAGGACAAGCACGAAAATCAACGTCATAGCCAAGGTAAAGAGGTCATTCAGATATATGCTACCCACTGCCTGGATAACGAAAGGACCTAGTGCCAAGGCTGCCCACCATGGGTTTCCTGTAAC
>CAYSAW010000016.1:0-33733 GCA_964429225.1 uncultured bacterium | reverse complement strand
CCTGGATAACGAAAGGACCTAGTGCCAAGGCTGCCCACCATGGGTTTCCTGTAACAAAGCCGGTAGGGGAGGAGGGCTACCCCCTACCGGAAGGCTGCCCACCATGGGTTTCCTGTAACTCGATGCGCAAGCTTTGCGGTCGCGCCAAAAACTATAAACGCCGAAACAACAGCAAGAGCAACAAAAGCGTTCTCAATTGAGATACCAAATGTGCGAGAGATCCATCCTGCCAAAAACGGATGTAGGATTCGTAATCCCCATGGCCTCGGGACGTTGTTACCTCCTGTTGCAAGGGCAAGATACCACTCACTGTCTGAAGTCCAGCGAGGGAATATAGTAAAACCTAACAAGCATGAGGCGGAGGCCATGATTCCGCCAGCAACAAACCAATTATTCAACCAGTTCCTAGGAGACCTAGGCATGTTTACATCCCATAGTGTATGGGAAGTCCACAATTTCAGTTACTGTACGACTTCCCATGAATCCAGTAGGGTAAGCTTGGGTCAAATGCAAAGAAGGAGAATCGCTTTGTCTTTAACCAACCCTCTACTAAGGAGGTGTAGAGATGAAAGGCGATTCTCCTTCGACGACTTGTCCAAAATTCCTTCTTTCTTTGGGGCGGTATTTATTCAACGTATTCGCGGAGTTTCCGAGCCCGGCTGGGGTGGCGAAGTTTCTTAAGGGCTTTGGCCTCGATCTGCCGGATGCGCTCCCGGGTGACTTTAAAGTATCGGCCTACTTCTTCTAAGGTTCGAGGATAGCCGTCATCCAGGCCGAAGCGCATCTTTAGCACTTCACGTTCCCGTTCGGTGAGGGTATTGAGAACGCTGGCGATTTGTTCCCTGAGCAGACCTGTGGCTGCAGCTTCGTCAGGGGAGGTAGCTTCAGGGTCTTGGATGAAATCAGACAGATGGCTATCATCTTCTTCCCCGATAGGGGTCTCTAGGGATAAGGGTTCGGGAGCGATCCGAACGATTTCGCTCACTCGCTCCGCGGGCATATTGACCTCTCGAGCGATTTCTTCAACGGTTGGTTCCCGTCCTAAGGTTTGCTGGAGTCGGCTGGAGGCCTTGACCAGGCGATTGATGGTTTCTACCATATGGACGGGGATACGAATAGTTCGGGAGTGGTCTGCAATGGCTCGGGTAATGGCTTGGCGGATCCACCAGGTAGCATAGGTGGAGAATTTATATCCTTTGCGATAGTCGAACTTTTCCACAGCGCGGATCAGCCCGATATTACCTTCTTGGATCAAGTCGGGGAAAGCCATTCCCCGGCCGCTATATTTTTTAGCAATAGCAACCACTAAACGCAGGTTTGCACGGATAAGGGTATCTTTGGCTTTACTGCCGACATCTACGATGCGCTGAAGCCGGCGTTTCTCTTCTTCAGAGAGTTTAGGACCTTTTTCCTGGAGGATTTTCTTGGCCTTTTCGCCGGCTTCCATCCGTTTGGCCAGGCGAACTTCCTCGTCAAAGGTTAGCAATCGAGTTCGCCCGATTTCTCTCAGCCACATCCGGACGGAGTCGTCAATAGGGCCTTCCACAGAGGAGAGTTCATCATCGCTGAGGCCGGTATCCCCAACGATGGGTTCCACGGTCTCCTCGTCTAAGGTTTTTCCCTTATCAACGACTTGGATACCCTCTTCTCTGAGCAGGTGATAGATATCTTCCATCTGCTCAGGAGAGAGGTCTTCACTTTCACTAAGGGTTTCGCTAATTTGATCGTAGGTCAAGAAACCTCGTTCGCGTCCTATCTCAATGAGCCTACGCACTTCAGGATGTTCACGAATATCTTGCACGGTTAACTCACACTCCTAACAAGAATGAATTCAGCAATTTAATAAAGTTGAAGAAGGGTCTTCTTAGAATATATTTACCCTAAATTATAGAACGTCAATGGTGTGAAAAGGTTTCCACAATTTGGCGCAAGAGTTGTTCATCAAGAGGTGAATTCCCTTCCTTCAACAGGGTTTTCACCTGTTGCCGGCCCCAATAGCGTTTTAGTCGGAGGAGAGTTTGTTCCACAGCCTTCTCCCCTGGTGGAGGGGTGGGGTCAAGGAGCAAGCGGGCCACTAGGTTCTGGGCTTGTGCTCCTTCCTCCCCTTCGGGATAATTCCACAAAGAGGGTTGCCATTCCTCCTGGTAATGGACCAGGGCGGTTAGGATCAATTGAGCGACGAGACGATGGATCTTGCTCTCAAAAGCTTCGGGAGCGATCTGAGACATCACTTTTCGGGCGATGTCGGGATGATGCAAGCTAGCTCGGAGAACCTCCTCCTCCCATCGGAGTGGGCCACCCGTGGGGGGCTCTCCAGCGGGGTTTAGGGAAGTTTTCCGGTTTTCGGGCTGAGCGGTCTTTCTCCCCTGCCGTTGATTATAGTTTCGTATTGCTCTTCGGATATCCTCTTCCCAAAAGGCTACCCGATCGGCTTGCCCTTGGGCCTTTAATTCGGCTAGGCGGCGGGGCCAATCCCCGAGACGGGTTTCCGGAAGGCTAGCCAGAAGGGGAATTGCTTCCCGGAGGATCAGATTCCGCCCCGCCTCAGTGGTGGTTCCATATTGCTGGTAGAGGTGTTGGAAGCGATATTCTAAGACAGGGAGAGCCTGGTCTAGAACTTCTTGCAGAGCGGAGGCTCCGACCGAGCGTAGGAGGCTATCGGGGTCTTCCCCTTCTGGAAGCCGGGCTACCTTGACTTCTAATCCGAATTGTTCAAACAACCCCAAACTACGAAGAGCTGCTTTTAATCCTGCAGAATCGGCGTCGTAGAGTAAGATGGCCTGATCTGTATAGCGTCGGAGCAAGCGGGCATGGTCTGGGGTGAGAGCAGTGCCCAGGGTAGCAACAGCGGTTCGGAAGCCATAGCGATGGGCGGTGATGACATCGAGGTACCCCTCCATCAGTAGGGCGGGTTGGCCTTCCTTGAGAAATTGGCGTGCGATGTGTAAGCCATAGAGAGTATGGCTTTTAGAGAAGAGGCGAGTTTCGGGAGAGTTGAGGTATTTGGGAGTGGCTTCGGAGGAGAGGACTCGCCCCCCAAAGGCAATCACTTGACCCTCCAGGTTCATTATGGGCAACATCAATCGTTTTCTGAAGCGATCATAAGCAGAACCTCCTCCAGGCTTTCGGACCAGGAGGCCTGCTCGTTCCATCTCTTCTTCTTTCACCCCTTGTTGCTCTAGGAAGTGTTTAAGGTTTTCCCAACCCTCGGGAGCATAGCCGATCCTCCATTGCCTGCAATCCTCTTCCGTCAAGCCGCGGTGGGAGAGATATTCCTGGGCTTCGGAGGACCGTTTGAGGGCGGTTTCGTAAAAACCGCAGGCCCATTCGTGGATCTCCAAGAGACGGTCGCGCTCTCCGGAGGCCTTGGTTGAATCCTTGGGTAGAGGAACTCCTGCACGCCGAGCGAGCTGACGGAGGGCCTCGGGGAACTCTATCCTTTCGATTTTTTCAAGGAACGTGATGACATCGCCTCCTTCTCCACACCCAAAACAGTGCCATACTTGCTTTTCTGAGCTTACCGAGAAGGAGGGAGTTTTCTCTGGGTGAAAAGGGCATAGGCCCATAAAGTACCGTCCGCTCGGCCGAAGCTTAACATACTCTGAGATGAACTCGACAATATCAATCCGCCGTTTAATCTCTTGGATCGCGTCGTTCACCCTATTCTCCTGACCCTTGGGTTGAGGGGAACCCCTTCCTGATTCATCAGGGAGATGTCTCCTGGATTATCTCACTAGCCCGATAGTAATACGCACCAATTTCATATTGGCAAATTGGAAGGCAATTCCCCACCGCTCTTGATAGACTGCGGTGATGATCTGCCCTTGAACCATTTGGCGTTCTGGGAACCCGTAAAGAGCTACAACCTTGCCATAGGGGTCTCCTAAAGTGACTCCTCGAGAGGTGCGGACCATACTCGCTGCCACTCTTCGGGCTTGAGGAGTGGTGGGTAAGCCTGTGGCACTGATTTCAATAATACGCCCCTCTTCATCCAAGCGAAAGTCGAGAGTGACAACCCCTTTTAATCTTCGGTAGGTCCAGGTGACAATCGGCTCTTGGTTGGCATCCCCGAAGATCAAGGCGTTTCCCGTCTCGGTGCCTAGCTCAGTGGTTTGAGGGGTGAGGGAAGACCCTAATCCGGTTTGGCCTTCTTCTCCCAGGAGGCTTCCTAATCCGGGAAAGCCAGGGTAGGCCGGAGTTCCGGGAATAGGGGGTAATCCTCCTGGAAGTCCTGCGATGGGAGTGCGTCCGGCAGGAGACCCAGGATAGATGCCTGGAGGGGAACCTGGGTAAGCTCCTGGAGGAGTCCCCGGGTAGGCGGGGGGCATTCCAGGAAGTCGGGGGCCATAAGGGCCGTAAGGGCTGGTTGGGGCGGAAGTGCCCTCAGCCCCTTGAGGCATTTGAGGGGTCTGACCCAGTCCAGGAATGACCTCGTGGGGGTTCCCAAATTTGCGCAATACAACAATGCCCTTAGACCGCAAGCGGATCCCCGCTAGGGATTGCTCCCGCCCTTGTGCCCAAGCCCGAGATGCCCAAGCACTCGTAAAAAGCAGAAAGCAGATGACCCCATTAAGAACGAGAGAAGTCTTTCTCCTCATTATTCCATAAGCTCCTTCCCCAAAGTTTTTCCCGCCTTCAATTTTTGGCCCTTTAAGGGCCTCCCTTAAGTTAGACTTCAAAAGGAAAGAAAATGTTTCCTTTTTCACTCCGTATCATTATTCCATAAAAGGGGAGTTCCGTTTTGAACGCAGATTTTTGCAAAATTTCTCCCTTAGATTCTTTTCGAGAAACCTTCCTTTTTCCCTGCCAAGGGCTAGAGAAGGGCGAAGTTGATTACAAAGGATGAGAAGGGGAAAGGCCGGGTTTGACGAGGAACAAAGTATAGGAGGTATAAAAAGAATGAGTTTATGGGAAGAAGTGGTGGCGAAAGTTGACGCCTTGTGTCGGGCTGAGAGAATTCCTATGCTAGGGTCTGCTCGCTCGGCTTTTGTTGCGGAGTGGGTGGAGAGGAGTAAACCTCGTTTGGTGGTAGAATGTGGGACTGCTGTAGGATATTCAGGATTGTGGATTGGCCGGGCCTTAAAGAGGAACGGTTTTGGGAAACTGATCACCTTGGAAATTAACCCTCGTTTTGCCGAGATGGCCCGAAACCACTTTCGGGAGGCGGGCTTGGAGGAGGTGATTGAGGTTCGTTTAGGAGACGCCCGGGAGTTGGTGAAGGAGGTTGAAGGGCCGGTGGATTTTGTACTGATAGATAATGGCTTTCCCAATTATTACCCTTGTTGGAAGGGGATTGAACCGAAGCTAGCTGAGAGGGCCATCATTATTGCGGATAACGTGGGGATTGGAGCGGAACGGATGGAGGAGTTTTTAAAGGAGGTGCGCTCTCGGTTTCACACCGAAACCCACTGGTTCGACCTTGATCTGGAGTGGAGCCCTCGAGATGCGATGGAGGTCATCTTTTATGAAAGAGGAAAGTCTCCTTCTTGATTCTGAAGAGAAGAGTGGTTGTGGTCTTAGGTATCCCAACATTGCCCTTTTCCCCGGATTTTTCTAAGGGGAGAGCGAGCTTCCAGAGAATAAAAAAATAAAACCCCACAGAGCGGGGCAGAGGTTATTGACTTCAATGGGCCTAAGTGGATTCGAACCACTGACCTCACCCTTATCAGGGGTGCGCTCTAACCAGCTGAGCTATAGGCCCTCCTATCGGTTTTATTCTATCAATTTTTACCCCTTATGTCAACCCCTTTAGGGTTTTATCCGCGATAAATTTTTCTGGTATACTTTACTTTTCCAGTATAAATTACATTTCTCGAAATATTTTCTAAACGGTCAATACCGTCGATTAAGAGTAGCTCCAGAGAAACCAGCATCAGAATAAACTTTAAAAATGTTCCAATTATTTTGACTCTTGGTAGAGGCTCTGATTTTTTCTTCCTGTACCTCGCGGGAAGAAAATTCCTTTTCCGTTTGATTTTCTGTTGAAACCCTTGTGTAGATAGCGCAATATTTCATAATTACTTTTTTTGTTTAATAATTATCGGATCCCAGGAGTCTGTTTTGAGATTTTTATATTGAGGTGAATCATAAGAATAATGAAATCCTTTAAACAAAATTACATTCTCCCCTTCTTCCTTACCTGGTTTACCGAATATAAATAAATATTCTTCCCAAGGTACAGATAAAAATTTCGAATTTTATAATTTCTTTTCAATACCAATTTTTAGGCTCTTTTCATCTATCTCTGAAGGTGGATAAAATATTCCAATTTTATATTTTGCTTTAACATCTATAAGCCTTTGAATTTCTTCTTTCAAAAAATCACAAATTCTTCTTTTTGAAATTTCATGTTCAGGCGCAATTTGAATTCCCTCATCAGTATATTGTGGTGTTGGATAACGCCAAACTGCATCAATCAACATATAGGGAGAAGTTTTGATAAGACCTTTAAATTTTTCGTCAAAAAACTTAAAAACTAAGCTGGTTATTTCTTTTTTAGATGTTTTGCCCTTTCCAGCCCATTTAATTTTTTCATTTAAATGTTTACAAAACTCTTTAAAAATCTCCTGTAGGTTCATATTTTTCCAACTCCTTAGTATCGTATAAACATAATATTTTACCCTCAATTAACCCTTTTAAAAATCGTTCTATGGTTATTTCTTCTTTTCCACGTCTTTTTGAGGATAAAAAGTAAATGGTTCGTTATCCAAAAATATCACTAAATGGGTATAAAGAGATTTTGCCCTCTTTGAGGAATTTTTATCTTTTTAAAAACAAAAATAGGCTGGAGGATAGATTTTAATTCTTCTTCGCGCTCCTTAATTTCTTTTTTCTCAATCTTAAGATCGAAAATTGACCCCACTTTTTCTAAAAGAGGTAAAACTTCTTTAACTTCTTGACACTGAATCGGGATAAAATAATACAAATTTCACTTGCATAGTACGTAGCCTACCTTACACTATTATAATTCTTACCAAAAGCCATTGTCAAGGTGGGGGCGAAGTCCCTACTTGTCTTTAAAAGATTTCTACCAACGGTTTCACTCGCCCGCCCTTCGGGCGGGCTCGCTCAAAAGCTTAAGAAATTGATTTTTATTGCTATAATTAAATTGTGCAGAAAAAGAACCCTTTAACCCAACTTAATATCCAAAAAACCTTTCCTATCTCTCTTTTTAAATTTAATAGTGGAATGAGAGAAATGACAGAGGAGGATTATAAGAGCTTTCTAAAAGTTCATGAATTTGTCGTTATAGAAAACGTAAAGGTTCCTCTTCTAAAAGAACACAAAATAGAAAAATTTGAGCCTGAGAACTTTAAATTAGAGACTACTACTGTTTGGTCTTTTCCGGAAAGAGGAGATTGGGCAACCCACAAAGGAAACTACAGAGCTAATTGGTCTCCTTATATTCCGAGGAATTTAATTTTGAGATATACAAAAGAAAATGATTTAGTGTTAGACCAAATGGTAGGATCTGGAACTACTTTGATTGAATGTAAGTTATTAAATAGAAGAGGAATAGGAGTGGATATTAATCCTGAGGCAATTATGTTAACTAGAAATAGACTGGATTTCGAATATAAATATAATCCCGAAATAAAAACTTATATAGGCGATGCAAGAAAACTTAGTTTTATAGATGATGAATCAGTAGATTTAATTGCTACTCATCCTCCTTATGCTAATATTGTTAGATTTAGCAAAAATAAGATAGAAGGAGATCTTTCAAATATAAGAAATGTCGATGAGTTTATTAACGAAATGGAAAAAGTTGCTAAAGAATGTTATAGAGTTTTAAAATCTGGTAAACACTGTGCTATTTTAATAGGAGATACAAGAAAAAAGAAACATTTTGTTCCCATTTCGGTAAGGGTTTTAGAAACATTTTTACAAGTTGGATTTATTTTAAGGGAGGACGTCATAAAACTTCAATGGAAAATGAAAAGTACAAGAGAAAAATGGAGAGGTTCAAAATATGATTTTCTTTTACTGGCTCACGAACACCTGTTTATTTTTAGAAAACCGGAAAAGGGCGAAAAGTTAACACCTTATAAAGAGAGTATTTTTTGGGATAGGTTTTAGTCACATCTATGATCCAAGTTGGAGATTATTTGGGTAAAGGTAAAAACCGAAAAAAGGTTTTAGAGGTTGTAGCATTATCAAATGGTTGGATTTTAGTAAAAACTGAAGACTCAAAATCTGAAAAGGATTTTAAAGTAAGAACAATAACCGATCCTGCAACACTTAAATTTTATACGCCGAAACATGCCCATTTTGCTATTGATTTTTATGGGAAAATATGTCATAACTACCAAAAAGCTGAAAAAATATTTAGAGGAATTATAGAGGTATGGCAGAATAAGAATGTGAAGGAGGTAATAGACAGATATAAAAGCGAAACTGAAAACCTTCCCGGATACAAATTAGATTATATTCTCTATGCTTTAAAATGGATTTTAGATCAAGAAGATATTAATTTTCGAGGAAGACCAGAAAAACTCCAAAAATTACTTGATGAAAAATGTAAATTAGTAGGAGTGAGCGTACCCCAAAGCAGAAGAGGAAGCCAATTTGCTATTGTTTTATTTTGTGATATTTTTAAAGGAATTCATCCGGTAGAAGCTTTGCTCGCAGCAAATTTAGATATTATTCCAAGATTTAGAAGTTAATTTCTCAAAATAAACTTTTGAGCGAGCCCACCCGAAGGGCGGGCGAGTGAAACCGTTGGTAGAAATCTTTTAAAGACAAGTAGGGACTTCGCCCCCATCTGCTGATCCCCTAAGTTTTTAAATTCCTTTTCTTTTTTGGGATTAAATTGGGCAAAATTATAGTGAAAGCTTGAAGTGATTTTTGATTTCTGGAGGCGGGCTAGGATGACGGAAGATCAGGCTATGATCCAGCATTTTTTATCAGGGTTGAACTTCCCAGCAGGTAGGGGGCAAATTCTCGCCTGGGCTAAGAGTCACAATGCCCCCCCACTCTTAATTCAGGCTATCCAACTCCTCCCTGAAGAGAGCTACGGAAACTTCTTAGACCTGCGGGAAGTTTTAGAAGACCTTTTGGAAAAGGTGCGTAGAAGCTCCCTGGCCTACTCCTCCTGAAACAGTGATGATGCCCGAGTGGCTCCTCGAAAACCCGTTTCTGCGAGTTCGCCTCCGTTTTACTCACTGGCTTCAATTCTCCCTCCAACGTCCTCTTCCTGGAGGAAACCTTTTAAGTCTGAGTTGGGTAGATCAACCCGTGGGATTGGGCAACCAGCAAAGAGTTCTCGGCCCTTATGAGCTGTTAGATTGGACTGAATATTCTTCATCGCTAGGGGAAAGGGGGCTTGTCCTCCGCTTATTCCATCATCCCACGGGCCTATGCCTTCTTAGGCGATGTGTCCTTCTGCCAGAGATGGCTGGATTGCGTTTGGAAGGGGAGATAGCAGAGCCAGGATATGGTGCAATAACCCTCTCTGCCCTTTGGCCTTGGAGGCTCTCTTTAGAGGAAGTGTCCTTCTGGTCCTCTCTCCAGGTTCAGCCCTCCTCGGGAACTTTCTCTTTGAGCCCTCCCCTTGCACCGGGAGGAGCGCCCTTTACCGTGGGTTTGCAAACAGATCTCCTTCCTGGAATTGTAATGCGACTCTCAGAAAAGGACTTGGGAGGAGTAGGACTCTTTGTAGGTTGGCCAGGGGCTACAGAGGTAACGCTAGAGACCTCTGCCTCTCATAGTAGCTTAATGATGCGATTGGAAGGCTCTTCTTTTGCTCATACTCTGGCACCAGGGGAACGCTTTGTTCTTCCTGAAACCTACCTCTTTGTGATGGATACTCCTGAACAACTGGTAGACTTCTTAGGAGGAGGGAGCGTTCTCTCCTCCTTTGCTTCTGAAGATGATTTTCAAGGACGTACCCTCTTGGTGTCCCTAGAGGATTTGGAGCAGGAAGGTTTTTCCCTGGAGGAGAGGGTTCGACAGAACCCCCAGATTCAAACGATTGCTTTGCGTGTTTCTCCCCACTGGCCAACAGAAGGGAGGGAGTTCCTTATCTCTTTTCTCCAGGAGGTTCGCAGGAAGGGGTATCCCTCGGCTCTTTATGTGGATCTCAACCTCTTCGGATGTGTTGCGCACCGTCCTCCTCGGGAGGGGTTAAAGGGAATTCTGCTGAAATGGGCTTCTTGGGTAGACAGGATTCTTTATTCTGTTCCTGCTCTTCCGGATTGTTCTCATCCTCGGCATACACATCAACCGACAGACGGGCGATGGGCCAACCTCCAAGCCCATTTTGCTCTTCTCCGATGTTTAGCTGAGGAGGGGCAGGGTCATAAAGTTTTGCTTTGTGTTCCCCGGAATCAGATCTGGCCTTCTTGCTTTGCCCCGTTGATCAAAGGTTGTATACCTGGAAGCCTTCCGGCTTAATCCGGGTTTGGTGAAGAAAGAGTTTCCCGGAGTTTGCTGTATAGAGACCAATTTGAGGATCGCTGGGGTGAATGGTCTTAGGAAGAATCCTGGGTAGGGAAGGCTTTTAATGTCTTTCCTCTGCCTCGGGAGGTTCTACCCCAAGAGAAAGAGGTTTATCCTCCTCGATGGTTCTCCCCTCTCTCTCCCTCAGGTGTGCTTGTTACACCGAAGCGGTGGAGAAACTCCCTTTCCATCCGGTCCTCAAAGGTTTCAATATCTCTTTTGATACATCCGGTTCCTACAGCGTGGATTGTGGGAATGGGGAGCATAGTTTTCTTGGTGAGGAGGATGATCCCATTCAGCTTACTTTGGAAGCAGAGCAGTACAAGGGATGGATTGGTCGCTATCTGAGAAAAATCATCAACTTCAACCTGTTTTTTGCGCTTTCTGACGGAAGATTATCAAAGACCTCAAGGCTTTCACTCTTGACCGCTTGTCCTTAAGTCGTTATACTTTGAGTGTATGTTTGAGAATCTGACTCAGAAAATCCAAGGGGTTTTTAATAAGCTTCAGGGAAGAGGCAAGCTCACGGAGCAGGAGGTTAACGCGGCTCTGCGGGAGGTTCGCCTGGCTCTGCTCGAAGCGGATGTCAACTACAAAGTAGCTAAAGAGTTTATCAATCGTGTTGCGGAGCGTGCGGTAGGCCAGGAAGTCCTTGAACACCTCGACCCAGTTCAGCAGGTGGTCAAGATTGTTTATGAAGAGTTAGTTCACCTGCTAGGGGACACTCCGGCAGATTTACAGATAGCAGGAGCCTTTCCAGCGGTGATTATGATGGTGGGTTTACAGGGTGGGGGAAAAACCACCACCTGTGGGAAGCTGGCTAATCTCCTCCGCAAGCGTGGTCGAAAACCTCTCCTTGTTGCTGCGGATGTCTATCGTCCGGCGGCTATTCGCCAGCTCCAGGTTCTGGGCCAAAGCTTGAATATCCCTGTTTTCTCTCTAGGGGAGAAGACGGACCCGGTGGATATTTCCCGGGCTAGTCTCTCCTTTGCTCGACAGAACCGCTTGGATACGGTGATTTTGGATACAGCGGGCAGGTTGCACGTGGATGAAGCCTTAATGGAGGAGTTAGAACGTATCCGCCAGGAAGTCCAACCCCAGGAGATTCTTCTAGTACTGGACGCAATGACCGGTCAAGACGCGGTGAATGTGGCTCAGGCCTTTAATGAGCGGGTGCCTCTAACGGGTTTCATCCTAACGAAATTGGATGGCGATGCCCGAGGAGGATCTGCCTTGAGCCTACGGGCAGTTACTCACGCTCCTATTAAGTTCATCGGGGTGGGGGAGAAGCTGGATGCCTTGGAACCTTTTTATCCTGACCGAATGGCCTCCCGGATCCTCGGTATGGGGGATATGTTGACTTTAATCGAACGGGCTGAATCAGCTTGGGAAGCTAAGCAACTAGCCGAGCTGGAAGAGAAGCTGCGCCAAAACCGCTTTGACTTGGAAGATTACCTCCAGCAGTTGGAACAGATCACCAAAATGGGGCCTTTAGACCAAATCTTGTCTCTCATTCCCGGTTTAGGGGCTTGGGTACGAAACCCTTCGCTGGAGGCTGATGAACAAGTCCTTCGCCGCCAACGGGCCATTATTCAGTCTATGACCCGGGAGGAACGGAAACACCCTGAGATTATCAACGGAAGCAGGCGGCGGAGAATCGCCCGGGGCAGTGGCACCTCGGTACAGGAAGTCAATCGTTTGCTTCATCAGTTTGAACAGATGCGCCAAGTTATCCGCCAGTTTAACGAGATGGAGAAGGGGAAGCGCAAAGGCCCGGTTCGGATTCCTTTTCTTGGTTGAGAAGGATTGGGATGGAGAGACAAACCCTCTTCCTAAAGCCCTTGACCTATCCGTTAAAATAAATAAATGGAGGTGGTAGGATGGTAAGAATACGGTTGAGAAGGATGGGAGCTAAAAAACGCCCTTTCTATCGGATTGTAGTGGCAGATTCCCGCGCCCCTCGAGATGGTCGGTTTATAGATATTGTGGGCTATTATGATCCGCTTCCTGATCCCTTTGTCCTTAAGATTAACGAGGAGAAAGCTCGCCTTTGGCTGAGTCGGGGGGCTCAACCCACAGATACGGTACGCTTCCTATTCCAGCAGGCAGGAATTTGGGAGGGAGGGAAGGCCCAAGAAGAGAAGGAGGTTCCTCCTTCTTCTGGAGCGAGTACTCCGGCAGAGACAACTGCGGAGGAGGGAACTCCAACTCAAGAAGTCTCCTAGGCCCCTCCTACTGAGGAGGGGAGTTTAGAAACTGCGGAAAATCCGGCTCCGGAGAGCTTAGAGTAAGTAGATGAAGGAGATTCTCCTTAATGAAAGACCTTATTCAATATCTGGCTCAGCAATTAGTGGATCATCCTGAACAGGTGGAAGTTACTGAGTCCTCCTCAGGGAACCTTTACCGTTATAGGCTGAAGGTTGCCGAGGAGGATGTAGGGAAAATCATTGGGAAGAAGGGCCGGATTATCCAAGCTATCCGGACCGTTGTGGGTTCTGCGGCAGCGAAAAAGCGTGTCCACGTTCGTCTGGATATCCTTTCTTAACGATTATTCTCACAGGGGTAGCCTTGCCTGTCTTCTCTTATGGCCCCAAGGTACTAAGGGTGGTTACCCTGGGTTGGAAAGATCTTCTTAAGTACCCTTCTTCATTCCACAACAGTTAAAAATCTTTCGTTTTGTACTAGGGGGAATCGATGCAGGTACGGCGTAATGTAGTTGTTCGAGCAGTGGTAACACCGAATTTAAAAGAGCGTTTTATCCGAGAATTGCAAGCTTCCTTAGATCGAATTAGCGCGGAGCAACGAGAGTTGGAAGCCCGAACTCGGCGGTATCTTCTTCAATCGCCCACAGCAGAGATGGCCTCAGCGATCCGCCAACAGGTCGAAATCGAGAGCCGACGCTATGAGGTTGCCAAGCGAGAAATCCAAGATCGAATGCAGGAAGTCGAAAGATGGAGAGAGGGGGACCGAGTTTACTACGATACTCTGGAGGGAGTGGTTGAACTCAAGGTTGGTGACAGCTTGGAAGAGAAGCTAGAGGGTGCTGAGATTGTAATTCAGGACGGAGTGATTATTGATATTAAGGAACCTTGAAGCGAAAGGCGTCTTCCGGTGAAGGGATATGAGCAGGAAGGGCCGGAAAAAGGCGGGGGAACCGGTGGTGATTGGAGAAGTTCTAGGAGCTTGGGGGAATAAGGGAGAGATTAAGGTATTCCCCCATACGGATTTCCCTGAGCGCTTTTTCCAAATGGAGAAAGTACGCCTCCTTGGCCCTGAAAAGGAAGAGCGGGAGTTTGTGATTGAGGGGGTCCGGGAACATCAAGGTAACATTATCCTCAAGTTGAAAGGAATTGGAGATATTACCCAGGCCCTGGAACTCCGGCATTCTTACGTTATCATTGAAGAGACCGAGCGGATGCCCTTGGAGGAAGATGCCTACTACTGGGATGACTTGATGGGTTTAAAGGTTATCTCTGAAGAGGGTGAAGTCATTGGCCGTTTGGAGAGGGTTTATCCTGGCCCTGCGAACGATTTCTTTGAGGTGGTAGGGAAATATGGCCGAGTCCTTATCCCCGCGATTCGCGAAGTCATTCGTCAGGTGGACTTGGAGAAGAGGCGAATGATTATCCATCTGCTTCCGGGTTTGCTGGAACCTGAAGAAGTATGAGAGTAGACATCTTAACGATTTTCCCTGAAATGTTGGAGAGTCCTCTGCAATATAGCATCCTCCACCGAGCTCAGGAGAGAGGGCTTCTTCAGGTGAACCTCGTAGATCTGCGAGATTATACGACCGACCGGCACCGGACCACCGATGACTACCCCTATGGTGGAGGCGCGGGGATGGTAATGAAACCGGAACCTATTTTTCAGGCGGTGGAATCTTTAACAGGGGGAGTGATGGATGGAGTAAGAGTCCTTCTGACCTCCCCGCGAGGTTGGTTGTTCAATCAGCAGAAGGCGAGAGAGCTCTCCCTTGAGAAACACTTGATTATTATCTGTGGTCGGTATGAGGGAGTAGATGAACGCGTTACTCAGATTTGCACCGATGAAATTAGTATAGGGGATTATGTTCTCACGGGAGGAGAACTTCCGGCTTTGGTGATCTTGGATGCAGTAGCGCGGTTGATTCCAGGAGTTCTGGGTGATGAAGAATCTCCTGAGGAGGAGTCCTTTGCTCAGGGGCTTTTGGAATACCCTCATTATACTCGGCCGGCAGAGTTTCGGGGGATGAGAGTCCCGGACATCCTTTTGTCTGGGCATCACGAAAAGGTGAAGGAGTGGCGGCGCCAGGAAGCCTTGCGGGTTACCTGGGAGCGACGCCCTGACCTTTTGCGAAAAGCTTCTTTAACCCTTAAAGACATCCTCTTTATCTATCAGCTGGAATCTCAGAGAAAGGAGTGTGGCTTAGAACGATGCTAACCCCTGAAGTCATCAAAGAGATTGAACAGGAGCAGATACGCCAAGATATTCCCGATTTTAAACCGGGAGATACGGTTCGTGTCCACGCAAAGGTAGTTGAAGGGGGGAAAGAGCGGATTCAGGTTTTCGAGGGAGTGGTGATTGCCCGGAAGCATGAACGGAACCGGGAGACTTTCACCGTTCGGAAAATTTCTCATCACGGTGTGGGGGTGGAGAAGCTCTGGCCTGTGCATTCCCCCGTGATTGATAAGATTGAGGTGATTCGGCGAGCCAAAGTTCGGCGGGCAAAACTTTATTACCTGCGAGGTAAAGTAGGGCGTAAGGCCCGTTTGAAAGAGCGCCGAGAGGCCTTAGTGGTGGATGTTTCCAAAACCTCAACTCCCTCAGCTGAAGAGTAAACAATGGAGTGGATTGCCAATATTAGCATTGAATGGGTGATTGTGATTTCTTTGGCCCTGGCTGCGGTTCGTTTAAGCCTGGCCAAGGCCCCTGCTTTGCCTAAGGCTATCTCGGTTCAGGTCGGAGAGTTCTTAGAAGCACTCTTGTTCGCCGTGGTTCTTGTCTTTTTGATTATCCGACCTTTTATCGTCCAGGCTTTTTATATCCCCTCGGAATCGATGATGCCCACCTTGTTGAAGAATGACCGAATTTTGGTGAACAAGTTCATTTACCGTTTTTCGGAACCTCATCGGGGGGATATCATCGTTTTCAAGGCCCCTCCCCAAGCTTCCCCAGAGGAGAAGGATTTCATTAAGCGGGTTATCGGTTTGCCCGGAGATACCGTTGAGGTGAGAGGAGGGGTCGTTTATATCAACAATAAGCCTTTAAAAGAGGACTACATTCTGGAACCTCCGATGATGGATACCCCTCCCGTTAAAGTTCCGCCGGGGTATCTCTATGTGCTGGGCGATAATCGGAATAACAGCAGGGATAGCCGGTATTGGGGTTTCCTGGACCGTTCCCGGGTTTTGGGTAAAGCTTGGGTAGTTTTCTGGCCTCCGCAGAGGATAGGCCTTTTGCATTGAAGAGAGACGGTACCGAAACCCTTCTCCTCTGGGAGGACTTTGACTTAGGCTTGTTATCTCTTGAAGTGAAAGCCAGTGTTATCAGAACCTGAAGTTGTTTGGAAGCTGATACGGGAGAAGGGATGTCGGCGGGTGGCAGGGGTGGATGAGGCGGGTCGTGGTCCTTTGGCAGGGCCAGTGGTCGCAGCCGCTGTTATTTTGCCCGTTGGATGTTCTCTGCCGGAAGTTAGAGATTCTAAACAGCTTTCTCCCTCCTCCCGGAGGAGGTGTTATCAGAGAATTCTTGAGGTTGCCCTAGCTATAGGAGTGGGAGAGGCCAGCCCGGAGGAGATTGATCGTTGGAATATTCTCCAGGCTTCTTTTCTGGCTATGCGAAGAGCTTTAGAAAACCTCCCCTTTCCTCCAGAGATAGTTGTGGTAGATGGTCGGTCGATTCCCGAACTGCCTTACCCTCAAGTCGCCCTCCCCAAGGCTGATACTAGGAGCTTGTCCTGTGCTTCGGCGAGCATTATTGCCAAAGTTCTTCGGGATGAATTGATGGTTCGGTTGGACCAGGAATTTCCGGGTTATGGCTTTGCTCACCATAAGGGTTATCCTACCCGGGAACATCTCGAAGCCCTCCAGCGTCTAGGCCCTTCTTCTCTCCACCGTCGCTCTTTCCAACCGGTAAAGCAGTATCTCCTTCCTTAACCCCTTTTATCGGAACCTCGGTTGGTGCCCAGGAATCCCTGTTTTTCCCCTTATTGGGGGAAAGAGATAAAATAGAATTGAAGAGAAAAAATTTTATTTATTATCATATAAGGAGGACGATCAATGAATTCCCCCTCCACTGGTCCAACTTCGGGAGAAACCCGTCGGCAATTTGTGCACTTCGGCTTTTTCAAGGTAGACCCTCAGTGGCGGCGGTTACCTCGGGAGGAGAGAGAAGCGGGGAAACAAGCTTTTATCCGGGTCGTCGAAGAGTATCACCCCCATACCCTTTTGGTCTACTCCTACTCTACCCTAGGGCTTAAGGCAGATACAGAACTTCTTTTGTGGAGGATTGGTTGGGAGCTAGAACCCTTCCAGGAGATGACCGCTCGCCTCTTGGCTACTCCTCTGGGACAATATCTTGAGATGCGCTACTCTTACCTGGCAATGACCCGCCGCTCCATCTATGTGGATAAGATCAGCCCTGAACACGAACATTCCCGGGTTTACATTCAACCCGGCCAATATAAGTACCTCTTTGTCTATCCCTTTGTGAAGAACCGGGAATGGTATCATTTAACCCTCCCTGCGCGCCAGGGAATGATGGATGAGCATATCCAGATCGGGAATAAGTATCCCACGGTAAAACTGAATACCACTTACTCTTTTGGGTTGGATGACCAGGAGTTTGTGGTAGCCTTTGAAACCGATTATCCTAGCGATTTTCTTGACCTGGTGATGGAGATGAGGGAATCCGAAGCCAGCCGGTACACCCTTCGGGACACGCCGATCTTCACTTGTATCCGGCGGAACCTCCGGGAAGCCTTAGACTTGCTAGGAGGGTAGGTTAGGCAAGAGGCTATATAGAAGTGGTTGGGCGGGCCTTGGTACCTGCTCTTACGCTTTTATGAGGTTCTTTGCACCAATTGGGAAGGTTGGGTGCCACTCTTGCCCCTACTCCCCCAAAAGCAGAGCCATTGATCTTATTCCCGGAAGATGGGATTGAAGGGGTGTCCAGTATTCGCCGAGGTCGTCACTAAGATAGATTTGTCCTTGTCGGGTACCGGCGAACACCGTTTCTGGAGGGAGGATAACGAGGGAAGAGATGGTGTAGGGCAAGTTTTCTGCCACTAGAACCCAGTGATCCCCGCCATCGGCGGTTCGATAGATTGAAGATACAGCGGCTTGAGGTCCTGGAGTAGCGGAGGTGAGGAGGAGATCACTATCTTCAGGGGAGGCAGTAAGAGCGGTGATGTAAGGGAGGGTTAACTCTTCGCTTCTTTTCTCCCAGGTCCATCCGCAATCCATACTGCGATAGAAACCCTTTCCAGTTCCCACGTAAAGCACCGAGGGTGCCCATTGGTCCAGAAGGAGGCAATGGATATCAGGGTGGAGACCGCGGCTGTGGTTGTACCAGGTTTTCCCTCGATTAGGGCTACAAACCAACCCTCCTACTTCCACCCCGGCGTAAACTTTCTCTGAGTTTTTCGGATCCACCGCCAGGGTGCGGATCCGGGGGTGACGGGGTGGAGCCGGAAAAGACCATTCATTAACACCGGGTACCTGAAGGAGGCTTTCTAATTGACGCCACCCTTTGCCTCCATCTTCGCTATACTCGATTCCTGCGGGGCAAAGCCCAGCATAAAGATGCTGAGCTTCAGGGTCGCAAGCCAAGGCCCAAACTTCTCTCCCTAGCAAAAGGGGCTCCCACAGAATGCCTCCATCCCGGCTAACAAAAACCCCTCCCTCTTTCCCCCGAGTCCCCGTAAAAATTTGGGAGCGTTGAACCACTAAAGAAAGAATGGACTGGTCACCCAAAGAGGTTGTGAGGAGCTCTAAAAGGGCATATTCCTCTTTCCAGAGAAAGGTCCATACACCCTTATCTGTTCCAACAATCAGGCGAACATTGGGAGGCATTTTCCTTTAATCTTCTGACCTCTTCTTCTGCTTCGGAGGTTGATCTGCCTCCAAGATTTTAAAACGAGGACTATCCTCCCCCTCGGTTTTCTGGCTCCACCGTCCAAAAGCATAAGCGAGTAGACAGAAGACCACCATTAGAACCAGGATGATGAACAGCCATTTAAAAAGATCTGCAAGAGGGTTTGCCGGTGTCATTTGGAAATACTTATTGAAAGAAGAATCCGGGAGTTTTTTCTCTTTCGCCTCAAACTCTTTTTCGAGGAGGGAGTATCCTTCTCCTTTAAAGAGAATTTAATCAAGGATAAAGGTTGAACTCTTTGAGAAGGGTTAGGAAAGGTCCTTGACTAAGACTTTTTTAGGGCGATACAATAAGGACACCTCCAAGAGGTCTCTCTAGGGGTATTATTCCAAGGGAGGGAGTAAAGAGGGATGGAGAAGAATCAGCTACCTAGTTCCCCCCCGAATCATCGAAAGATTCTCTGGTGGGGTTTGGGCTTTTTCGTCGTTTTTGCCTTGATTCTTTTAGAAATCACCCGAAGGCCTTCGGAGTTAGGCCCTGTAGAAAGGTATGCCCAGCAAGCGGAAAACCAGTTTAACCTGTTTGTGGAACGTTTTCACCTTTATGAAAGGGCTTTGGAGGCCCGGGAGGATAGCCGTTGGCCCCAGTCCCTAGCCAATCATCGCCGAGCTCTCCTAATGGATATGCACCGGTTTTATAACTCCGATCTCCTAAAGGGTTTGGACGCTTTTCTTAAAAGTAAACCCCCGGTTCCGGAGTTAGAAGAAGCCCATAGGAACTTTGTAGAGGCCCATCAGTATGAACAAAAGGCTGTGGAGGCTCTGAAGGTCTTCGTAGCTCAAGGCAATTTGAAGGATCTTCACCAGGCTCTAGAGAATTGGGAACGATCGGAGCCTCGGTATATTTTAGCGATAGATAAAGTAAAGAGCTTCCTTCAGCAAATGCGTTAAGGAGGTGTAACCCCTAGGCCTAGTAGTCTCTTCGAATTTTAGAATGAGCCTAAGCGTTCAGCCACAGAATTAGGGCCTACCTGGAACCGACTCTTCCTGCCCTCTTAATAAGGAGGATAGGAGGCAATTAACGACATTCCTATCCACAGGTTGGTTTTCGGGTGGGCTAAGGTATAGGGGGGTGCTCAATGCAGAAGTGGGAATACAGAATCCTCCGAGTCCATCGAGTGTCTTGGGAAGAGGAGGAGACTCGTGAGATTTTGGGGCATCACGAGCATACTACCTCGGTTTTTAACCAAATGGGAGAACAAGGATGGGAGTTAGTAGGAGTAGGGTACGATGCCATCGGAGGGATTGTGAGCGCGGTTTTTAAGCGGCCCAAAGAAGGAGATCAGTAAAAAAGAGCAGAAGGCAGGACGCAGAATCTCAGAGACCTGCTTTCTGCCTTCTGCAGAAGGTTAGCGGTAATCTTGATACCAGTGGGGACTCAGGTTTTTCAGGCCAACGTTTTCGGCACCACCGAAATGGGGGTGTTCAAACCAGGGGAGGGCTTTCTCGGCGGCGGCGTTAGCCCGCATAAAATTGTAGGCCCCTTCTTCGTCCAAAAAAGCCTCCATCGAGCTCAGGTCAGGATAGAAGGAGACGGCGTCTTTCCAGATCGCCCGGCCGCAGAGGAAGCCACTAGCACCGGCTTCTACCGCTAGCTCTACGTTTACCAGAAACTCTTTAATATCCACTCCCGCCGAGAGGATCACCCAAGGTACCCGGGAAGCCTCGTGGAGTTGCCGGCAGAAAGCCCGAACATCATCGAGAGTGTAGACCGGTTCGCGTTCTTTGTCGTCAAAAACCCGATAAGCGAATTCTTTCGTGTATTTCAAGTCAGCGGGGAACTCTAACTTAAGGATATCCACCTGATATTCAGGTTTAGAGAACTCGGCAGCACTTCGTATCACAATGTCGGGTTTGCGCTTGGCGTACTCTGGGGAATCGGTAGAAGGTTCGTCCAGAGCGTAACCAACAGTCTCCAGTAGGAAGGGGACATCTTCTTCCGCGCACTCCTGACCTACTTGCCGAACCAGGGCCTGCTGGTGGTTCCGGGTTTCTTCCGAAGCATCCGGATGATAATAGAGAAGGAGTTTGACGGCGTTGGCCCCGGCTTTGCGCGCTCGGCGGACGCTCCAATCTTCGATCAACTTGGATTTGCGTTCCTTGCCCTCGGGGCCAGCCTTATCGTAACCTGTGTGCTCGTAAGCCAATAGTACCCCAATATGGCCGGGGATCTCGGTAATGGAATAGGGATAACCGTAGATCGGGTCTGTCAATACTGCGGTGGCATAAGGAGCCAAAGATCGAGTAATAATCTGTTTAGTGCTGGCAATAGCCTCGTAAGGGACCTCCTTGGGATCCCTGCCCATTACCTTAGCCAGAGCATTTTGAAGAGAGCCTCGTTGGTCAATGGCCATCATTTTAAATCGGCCCTCTTCGTCGGCCAGGGACATTAAATTACGGAGTTTTCCGGCGCTAAGTTCAACCATCGGTAATAACCCTCCTGGCGGCAACCTGCCGTTATGAGTTTAATCCTTCAATAAAAGAGTGATAACTTACTGATCTTTTAACAGGGAGTACCTCCCTTTCCTCCTCCTGGAAACGAGAGAAGGACTTCCATAACCATTATACCGAAAAGAAGAGAGGCAGGGAAACAATAAAAGAATGAGAAAGCGAAAGTCCATTGTCACCTTACATGATGATTTGGAACTTCTCCGTTCTCCTACCCCAGATCAACCCTTCACGACCACCGATACCTGGCGTTTGTTCCGGATCTTGGGAGAGTTCGCCCGAGGTTTTGAGACTCTGGCTGAGGTTGGGCCTGCGGTCGCCCTTTTCGGCTCTGCCCGAATTTCCTCTGAAGATCCCTATTATCGTTCTGCGGTCCGCACCGCTGAGTTGTTGGCTAAAGCGGGCTTTGCTGTAATTACGGGAGGCGGCCCCGGTATTATGGAGGCCGGGAATCGGGGAGCTAAGAAGGGAGGGGGCCTTTCTATAGGTTTGAATATTCAGCTCCCCTATGAGCAGGCTACTAATCGCTTTGTGGATGTAGGAATGACCTTTCACTATTTCTTCGCTCGGAAGATGATGTTTGTTAAGTATGCCTGTGCCTTTGTCATCTTCCCGGGGGGCTTTGGTACCATTGATGAGCTTTTTGAGGCTCTTACGCTGATCCAAACCCGAAAGATCAAACACTTTCCTGTGGTCCTCTTCGGCAGTGAATATTGGCGGGGCCTTTTGGAATGGCTTAGGAATACGGTGTTGGCCCATCAGTGTATTAGTCCCGAGGACCTGGAGTGCTTCCGGGTGGTGGATAAACCCTCTGAGGTTTTAAGAGCGATTGAGGAGGGGTTTGAAGCATTGCGTCGGGATCTTTTGGAAGACCAAGAGAAGTCTCAAGGGGATCGGAGGAAGGGTTAGAGGCCTTACCTTACTTCGGCTGGGGAGGGAACCGACGAGTTTGGTCCCCACCCTGACCCTCCCTGTCCACGGGGAGGGGGGTCCGGTAGTCGCAGGCTTTAGCCCGTGTAAGGTTTGAGAACAGGCCAGCCCGTAGGGGCAGGCACGAGGCCTGCACCTACTATACTTCCGCGAGGATCCTGGCCATAGATCGCCAACAGCGTTCCACCACTTCTCCTAACGGGCGAGACCAGTAATCCCGGTTAAAGAGCTCGATAGAGAGAAACCCTCGATAACCTTTCGCTCGGAGAAGGCGTAACCGACTTTTGATAGGAAGTATTCCCTCCCCTGGGTAAACCCGATGAGAATCGTTCAGTTCCTCAATGGGGAGGTCGAGGCAATCATCGGTATGAACAATCAACAATTTATCTAGAGGAATCGCTTCAACCTCTCGGGCTGGTACGGAGGATTTGTAGTAGTGGAATAAATCCATCATAATTCCTACCCGAGGGTGCCCACTTGCTTGAGCAATCGCTAAGGCATCTTGAGGGTTTCCTAGCCAAGAGGAGCCACCGATAGGTTCCAAAGCGATCTTCACTCCCTCCCCGGCCGCCTCAGCATACTGACAGGCTCGTTCTCCGGCCCGGCGAAGAAAATCCCCTTTCTGGGAGGGGTCTGAAGGCCCTCCTTCTCCGGCAAAGACCAGTAGGGCCGGCGCTTCTAATTCCCTAGCCCAATCACCACAACGGCGAAGATCCTCTAGTAACTCTTCTTTAAGATCGGTAACGAGAAACGGCCAGGCCATTAGACCTGCTACAGTAATCCCCTGATCTCTCAGCAGGGTTTTCAGCTCTTGAAGGGAATGTTTTTCCAGAAAAGTCTTCAACCTGCCCACCTCGATTTCTACTCCTTGATAGCCCCACCTCCCCATCTCTTTTAAAATTGCTTCCAGAGAATAGCTAGGACCAACAGTAACAGTATTCAAAGCGATTTTCATCAGGGCACCCCTCTTTAAATTAGGTGAAATTTCTCCGGGCTTTAACCAGGTCGTAGGCGAAAGCGATCTCTTTAGCCGCTTCCCGAGGAGGAGAAAGCGTTTTGGAAGGGTCTCGGGCAAGGCAAGCTTCTACAAAGACTTTTGCTTGTTCCCCCATCCCCCATCGGGGAGGAATATAAGGTTTCCTTTCTCCGTGTAAATCTTTCACCATCACCTGAGCGGAATGTTGGCGGGCGAGAGGAGCCGGAAGCCAAGCTTCTACTGTGCCCTTCTGGAAGTAGACCTTAAAGCCCTCGTCCCATTCCGATACTTGATAATGGGGGAATTCCAAAAAAGCCGGTATTCCTGAATCGGTTTGTACTAAGATGAGGTCTCGTCCAGGGCCAGAGTGATAATACTCGAGGTGGTAATCTTCCCCCAAGATATAGCGAAGGAGATTAGTTTGGTGGCTATAATAGTTCAGCCATCCTTCCACCCACTGGAATTCCTCGGGGGTAAACCCTTCGGGAGGGGTTTCTAGTGGGATCTGATAGTCGGGGAGGTGCTCTCCCGTGGTGATAGGAGGAGGGCTTTGGAAGATCCAATCTCCGTGAGCACAGTAGATGCGGGCATAGAGGAGTGGGCCTTTTTCCTGGGATTGCCGCCAGGTTAGAATCTGCTCCCTGGCCCAAAGGACTCCAGGGTCAAAGCGTTTCATATAACCGATTTGATAGACCAATCCTCTTTGCTCAGCGAGGGAGGCTAACTCTTCAGCCCCTTGGGGAGTTAGGCACATCGCTTTTTCGGTAGCTACGTGCTTCCCCGCCATCAATAGGTCTCGAACGACGCCATAATGAAGGTTAAACCACATAATGGCAACCACCGCTTCGACTTCTGGATCTTCGCAGAGCTCTCGGTGGCTAGGGTAAACCTTGGGGATGCCATAGCGTTGGGCGACTTTTTCTGCCAGCAAAGGGCGACCTTCAGCTAAAGCAACGATTTCTACATTGGGCAAGAGGAAGTAGTTTTCTAAATGGGCGAGCTGGCCCATCATCCCACAACCGACGAAGCCAAGTTTTAATTTGTCTGGCATTTTTGAGCCTCATATCCTAAAGATTTTAGGGTAGGGCAAAACGAGAAACCATGGGATGGCCCAAAGAAAGCTTCTTGGACTATGCGGGAACTTCCTTCGGATTCTCGAGAGGAGGGGAAGGTTATTTGACGCTTATTGAGGCGACCCAAAATGGTTAATCACTTGTAAGAAAGCATCTACTACTTGGGGATCGAATTGTTTGCCTGATTGGGAGTGAAGGTAATCCTGAGCTTCTCTTGGGGACAAAGCCTTGCGATAAGGCCGTTCGGAGGTGAGAGCGTCCCACACATCTACCACCGCAAAAATCCGAGCGGAGAGGGGAATTTGTTCCCCCCGAAAACCATAAGGATAACCAGTGCCATCCCATCGCTCATGGTGGTAGAGGGGGATTTCCATCGCTGGCCGGAGGAAAGGGATGTTAGAGAGGATGTCTCCGGCGATTTCAGGATGCTTTTGCATTATTTTCCTCTCTTCTTCCGTAAGTTCTCCAGGTTTGAGAAGGATAGCATCAGGAATGCCGATCTTCCCAATGTCGTGAAGGAGTGCCCCTCGACGCAGGTGGGGGATTTCTTCACTTTTGATACCTATCTCCCGAGCCAAGCGTACTGTTAATTCAGTGACTCTCTGAGTGTGCCCTTTGGTTTCTAAATCCCGAGCTTCAAGAAGTCTACCCCAAGCCTCCAGAGTGATCTCGTAAGCTAGGAAGAGGTCTTGGTGCGCTTTTTTGAGTAATTGGTACATCTGAGTGTTATCAACACCAATGGCTCCTTGACTTGCTAATGTCTCAAAAAAGACTATCCAATCTCTGTTAACTTGTTTCTCAGTTCTATCGTAAACTTCCAGTACCCCTTTCACTTCTCCCTTGGCTACCAGTGGGGTACCTGCGTAGAAACGGAATCCCTCCCCTTCGATCATCTTCTGGTAGATGGGATGGAAGAGCTCTCGTTCTCTTGAGGTAAGACGGGCTATAAGAAAGGTGCGCTGTTCTTGAAAAATGCGTCCGGTAATCCCTTGACTAATGGGTAACTCAAGGCTATAGGCCTCTTCAGGGGTTTTAAAACCCCGATGAGCGACTAGTTTTAGAGTTAAACTCTGGGGATCAAAAAGGAGAAGGCAAGTTGAGCTGACTCCCAGCTGGCTTGCTACATGGTCTAGAAAGATAGCAGACATCACTTTTAAATCGAGGCTGGAAGTGATAGCTAGATCAATGGCCCGAAGAGCTTCTAAATGGCGGATCTGTTGTTCCACTTTCTCTTCTAGCCTCCGGTAAGGCTCAGCATCCCAAGCAATTCCACCGACTGCTACATCCCCCTCAGAGAGCGGAAGAGGAAACCTCACTATATGCCGGTAGCGAACTCTATCTCTCTCAGGGACTTCCTCGGTGGTGAAGAGAGCTTGTTGGTTTTGGAGGACGAATTCATCGTTGGTGCGAAATCGCTGGGCGATTTCCGGAGGCCAAAGGTCTTCTAGCTTTTTCCCTTGGACCTCTTGGATGGGTTTCTGGAGAGCTCTTTCCCAGGCAGGGTTGACATAAAGGAATTGTCCTTCAGTGTCTCGGATGAAAGCCGGGCCTGGAAAATGTTGCAAAAAGAGGGCGATAATATCCTTTTCCATCTCCAGACCTCCTTCTGGGTTGTTTTCCAGAGAAGCTTTGGTCCAATCCACTGGTTTCCGCTCCTCGGTACTTCCTACAAAATTCTTCCATATTTAAATTTAGATTTTTACATAATGAGAAGCAGACAGTGTATCTCTCAAGAGGAGGGTAAAGCCCTTCTTATAGGGAATCTCGTAGGGGGGATAAAGGAGAGGAAAATGCAAAGACCTTCTATAGGTTTTACCCTGATAGAACTCTTGGTCGTCATTGCCATCATTGCAATTTTGGCGGCTATCCTCTTTCCTGTTTTCGCCACAGTGAGAGAAAATGCCCGCCAAACTGCCTGTTTAAATAACCTGCGTCAAATCGGTTTTGGTATCAAGGCCTATGAGCAAGATTGGGACGAGGAATTACCTCCGCATATCATCAATAATGAGGGAAAAGGATATGTAGCTACTTATACCCGAAGTAAGGAGGTCTTTCTTTGCCCCAGTGATCCAGATCGGGAAAAACCTCTCTGTCTCAATCACCCAAACTTTGGTAACTTTGGTTTTACCTCTTACCTTTACCACTATGACGAGACCGCTAACGGGGGCTTTTGGCGACAAGATTATTGGAACCAGGTGGAGTGGTTTAACAAGAATCGAGGGGGAGGGGGACGGGAGAAAGTTTGGCTCCTTCTCTGTGTTTTACACGTTAACCAGCCAACTTATTGGCGCTTTATTCGGGGGCAAAGCCAGAAATATGCAGGAAAAAACCTCACCCTGATGGGTGACCTTCACGTGGCTCGGTGGACGGAACCCGGTTGGTTGGGCTACGGAGATCAATAAGATCCTGAACCCAGGGAACTTTTTCGAGTTTACTCATTTGGGGTATTTATAGCGATGGTCCGGCAGTTAGTGGCCTTTTTATCCTTCCTCTTTGCTTTCTTAGGGACGATGGTTCAAGGAGGAGAAGTGCCTTTGCGTTTTTATGTTTCACCAGTAGGGCGAGATGAATGGTCTGGAAAGCTAAAGGCACCGAACAGCGGCTGTACTGATGGCCCTTTTGCTACCTTACAGAAGGCTCAATCGGCAGTACGAGACCTTAAGAAACGAGGCCTTCGGCAACCGGTTGAGGTTATCCTTAGGGGAGGGATTTATTATCTGGATCAGCCGCTCGTTTTCACCCCGGAGGATTCTGGGACTGCCAATTGTCCCATTACCTATCGGTCCGCTCCGGGGGAGGTTGCTATCCTCAGCGGGGGAAAGCGGATTAACGGTTGGAAGAAAATAGAGGATCGCCTATGGATGGTTGAGATTCCTGAAGCTCGCCAGGGCGGGTGGAACTTCCGGGTTTTGCGGGTAGGGGATCGGTGGGCGATCCGAGCTCGTTATCCCAACTTTGATGCTCAACATCCCTCTACCGGAGGTTGGCTTTTTGCTCAGTGGTGGGGAGAGCCTTGGGAGCGGGGGGCTTTTAATGTGGGGGTTTCTCAGCTCCATCCGCCAGGATCACGCCTTTATTGGAGGGTACGTTTCCCTGCCAGCGGCCAATACCGAGTATGGGTCAGATATGCTCATCACAATGCTCCCTCCGGCCTTCAGGATATGGGAGGGCGTACGGTTTTACGCGTGGATGAAGGCCCCTCTGTCTCCTTGGAGCATCTCCCTGATACAGGGGGATGGGGGAATTATCAATGGTCTTGGAGTGCAACCCTTTCCCTAACCCAAGGAGAGCACCTTCTTTGTTGGGAGAACCGACAGGGAGGGGGAATCAACCTCGATGCCTTCCTCCTCACTGATGACGAGAATTGGGACCCCAGGAAGGCTATTGGCCCTATCGAGTGGTGGGGAGGCTATGAAAGTAGGCCCCCAGCTGAAGGGAAGCATCTTGTGGTTATTCAGGCAGAAGCCTGTGAAAAGACTGAGGGAGAAGGAATTACTGTTCCCCAGCCAACTCCGCCGGGGAACAAACGGATCCTTCGTTTTGCCCCAGGAACGATTCCTCGTTGGAAAAGCGTTCAAGGAGCCGAGATTCATCTCTTCCCTGCTTGGGGTTGGGTGAACGGTATCGTTCAGGTGGATCGGATTGATTACGAGACCTGCACCATCTTCTTGGCCGGAAAGGGATGTGAGCAGGACATTCGACCCGGAAATCGCTTTTTTATTGCTAACCTTCGGGAAGCCTTGGATGCCCCCGATGAGTGGTACCTGGACACTCGAAAAGGGCAACTCTTTTATATTCCTGAGGATTCTCGGTTTCCCCAACTGCCGGTAATTGCCCCTCGCTTAGACCGTTTAATCGTCCTTCAGGGTGATCCCGCAAGAGGTGCCTTTGTTGAACATCTTCACTTCAAGGGTTTAGTGTTTACTGATACTGACTATTCCCTGGAGGTACCCTCTTACTATACCCCTGCGGATTCAGCTCTTTGGATGATCGGGGCCAGAAAGTGTTCCGTTTCGGGGTGCGAATTCCGTTGGTTAGGAGGTTATGCCATCCGGTTGGAAAACCGGTCGCATCAGATTGAGATCACCGGGAACAAGATCCACCATATGGGTCAAGGAGGTGTTATTTTACTGGGGGATAATTCAGATCAACCACATCATAATCTCATTGCGGGCAATTTTATGCAATACCTGGGGCTGATTTATAAACACGTGGCTGGTGTTTATGTTACTACCGGGAGCGATAACCGGATAGCCCATAATACCATTTGGGATACCCCTCGGTACGCCATCTCCCTTAAAAGCTATGATGGATCTCATTCTTCCCATCGTAATATTGTGGAGTATAACGACCTAAGGAGGACTAACCTAGAGACCAATGATACCGGAGCGATAGAGACTTTAGGGCGGGACCAACAAGATACTGGCAATATCCTCCGATTCAACCTCATCTTGGATGTTGTAGGAATGGGCACTACCTCTGAGGGGAGGATTCTTACCCCTTACTTCACTTGGGGAATCTATTTGGACGATTACAGCAGTGGGACTACGGTTTACGGCAATGTGGTGGCCCGGACAGTACTAGGGGGGATTTGCGTCCACGGTGGGAGGAATAACCATTTTGAGAATAATATCCTGGTGGAGGGAATAGAGCACCAGATTCGTCTGCAACCTCGGGACGATTTTATGAAAGGGAATCGTTTTGTGAGAAATATCGTCTATTACTCTCGTCCCTCTTCAGCTTTAGTCTATTCTTGGGATCAGCGAAGAGACCGTTTTGTTGAGTGGGATTACAATCTTTACTGGCTTCAAGGTGCGGATTTAGAGACTTTGGAGGTGAAGAATACTCCGGAAGGCACTTTTCGGCAGTGGCGGGAGGCAGGTTTTGATGCCCATTCCCTTGTTGCTGACCCTCGCTTTGTAAACCCTGCCCGGGATGATTATCGATTGCAGCCGGATTCTCCCGCTTTCCGGTTGGGTTTTCGAGAGATCCCTTGGGAGAAGATCGGGACCCAATATTGGCTGAAGCGAGGAAGAAGGAGGGGAATCTGAAAGGGTACGGCATGCCGTGCCCTTAGGACCAAAACCCTACGCAGTCTACCGGTGGCCCCTATAATCCCCTATTTACGGGGAGGACCTTTAGCACTCCCCAAATAAGGGAGAGAATAGAGAAAAGGTTAGGATGGTCTCTCTTCTAATGGGGTAGGGAGGCTATCCCATTATCAGGAAAGGAGTTGCTTATGGCTCAATATCGAGTAGCGATTATTGGTTGTGGGGGAAGGGGGAGAGCTCACGCCTTGGGCTATAAAGCCTCCCCAGAGGTAGAGATTGTGGCTTGTGCTGATCCCCTTCGAGAAAACGCTGAGAAACTCGCTGAGGAATTTTCTATCCCTCACATTTATGAAGATTACCAACAGATGTTGGAAGAACAAAGGCCCGAGATCGTGAGTGTTTGCACCTGGACAGCCTTGCATTACCCTATGGTGATGGATGCAGTTTCTGCTGGTGCCAAGGCGATTCACTGTGAGAAGCCAATGGCTCCGACTTGGGGGGAGGCAAAGCGAATGCACCAAGTTTGTGAAGAGGCTGGGGTTTTGCTGACCTTTTGCCATCAGCGGCGTTTTGCTCCCTCTTTTGTTAAGGCTCGAGAGCTACTCCGACAAGGGGCTATCGGTGAAGTTTACCGCTTAGAAGGCTATTGTCCTAACCTTTTTGATTGGGGGACGCACTGGTTTGATATGTTTCTTTTTTATAACAAGGAAATCCCCGGAGAATGGGTGATGGGACAGATTGATTGCTCCCAGGAGAAGAAAGCCTTTGGTGTCCCTATAGAGACTTATGGCCTTTCTTATATTAAGTTTCAGAATGGTGTTTATGGGCTAATGGTCACGGGTCAGGATAATGGGGGACGGTGCCAAAACCGGATTTTGGGTACCGACGGGATCCTCGAGATTCGGCATTCAGAAGGGTCTGGTTTGTTCCTCTTTGACAAGAAGCGGGGTTGGCAGGAAGTGGATCTACAAGGAGTGGTCCCTTCAGGAGGAGCAACAACCCTCTCTCTATTAAACTTGATTGAGTGTTTGAAGACGGGTGAGGAGCCGGAGCTGAGCAGTCGTAAGGCTTTGCAGGCTACCGAATTGATTTTTGCGACTTATGAATCCGCCCGGCAGCGGACTAGGGTTTATTTGCCCCTGAAGATCGAGGATTCCCCCTTGATTTCTATGCTCCAGCAGTTAGGTAAGGGCTAAGGGGGGTTACCCCTTGCCTATCCCTGTCTTCCAACCTCTGCGGAGGTAACCTCTCCCTCACCCCCACTTTCCACCCCGTCCGCGGAGGGGGGAACTGGGGGAACCAGCGACTCTAAAGGGTGCGATTGCCTAAAACCCCTTATCCTCGGTAGCCACGGGCTTTAGCCTGCTTAGTGGTTTTAAAGAATGTATCTCCCCTTTCTAGGAGACTAAGAAAGAGAGGGGATAACTCTCTCCTCCTGTGGAAAAAGTACTTGGGGTGAAAAATGCAGTTTCTCATGTTTTCAAAGCACCTCCAAGTTTATCCTGTGGAAAAAGCTGGAGAACTGATTAAAAGCCTGGGCTTTGATGGGGTAGACTTAACCGTTCGCCCAGGGGGGCACATTGACCCTCAGAAGGTAACTCACTCTTTGCCTAAGGCCCTCCGAGCTTTAGAGGCTTTAGACCTTTCCGTCCCGATGATTACAACGGCTATCACCTCGGCTGAGGACCCTGTTGCAGAGAAAACCTTTGCGGTAGCCGGAGAATGTGGAGTAAAGGTTCTTAAACTGGGTTATTGGCCCTATACTCAGTGGGGATCTCTGAAAGAACTTCTTGAATCAGCCAGGCGGTCCTTAAAAGGTATTGAACAACTCGCTTTGCGATACGGTGTTCAAGCAGTGTTGCATACTCATTCGGGAAATTGCTTAACCGCCAACCCTGCTTTTGTCGCCTGGTTGATTGAGGATTACGACCCCCGTGCTCTGGGGGCTTATCCCGATCCTGGGCATATGGCAGTGGAGGGGGGGTTATCCGGATGGAAGATGGGTTTAGATCTTCTGAAGGAACGGATTTCGGTCCTTGCGATCAAGGATTTCGGCTGGTTCCGAGAAGAGAACAAGGGGCCTAAAGCTTGGATTGCTAAGCTCGTTCCTTTAGAAGAGGGGATTACTCCCTGGCCTGAGGTATTTCGCTACCTTCGACAGTGGGGGTGGGATGGCTTGGTAACCTTCCATAGTGAATATCAGGGAAGCCATTCTTTCCGAGATCTCTCTACAGAAGAGCTCCTGGAACAAACACGCAGAGATTTTCACTACCTTAAAGCAGTGATCCAAGCTTTGGGGCCTCTTCCCTCTTCTTAATAAGGCCAGGAAACTTTAAGGTTGGCGACTCAAGGTTCCTAAAAAGGAGAAAGGAAGATGAGCAAAATTAGGACTCTTCTCTTTACAGGAGGTCAAATTCACGATTGGAGAGGCAATGGAGATGCTATCCAAGCGCACCTGGAATCGGCTGGGATGTTTGACCTCACCCGGGTGAATGAGGATTTATCGGTACTCGAAGCGCCTCATTTAGACCCTTATGAGCTGATTGTCTTCTTCTATACAGTTGGGGAGATCACCGATGCTCAGAAGAATGGGCTTCTTAATGCGATTGCAGGGGGAAAAGGTTGGGTAGGCATTCACTCCGCGGCCGATTCTTTCCGGAATTGTCCAGAATATCGGGCGATGGTCGGAGGTTTTTTCGTCACACACCCTCGCTACCGGCAGTACCAAGTGAGCGTTAAGGATCCTGAGCACCCTATTATGAAGGGCTTGCCAGAGGAATTTATGGTGACCGATGAACAATATATTCTGGACTATGACCCTCGGGTTCACGTTTTATGTACCGCTTTGTGGAAGGGGGAGGCGATGCCTGTGGCTTGGACAAAAAGCTGGGGTAAAGGTCGAGTGTTCTACCTAGCATTAGGTCACGATGCCAAGGCTTGTCAGCAAGAGATCTTTGGGCAATTACTTGTGCGAGGGGCTTTGTGGTCTGCTGGGAAATTGGAGGAGTGAATAGATGGCAGAGAATAAAGTGAAAGTTGCTTTTGTAGGGAGCGGAGGGATTGCCGAGGCTCACCTCTCCGGCTTGAGTAAGCATCCTGAGGTGGAACTCGTCGGCTTTTGTGATATTAACCTTTCCCGGGCCGAAGAAGTCGCTAAGCGGTACAATGCTAAGGCTTTTACCGATGCGGTTCAACTGATGGAGGAAGTCCAACCCGATTGCCTTTACTTCTGCCTTCCTCCCTTCGCTCATGGAGCCGAGTTAGAGGCAGTAAAGCGAGGGATACCTTTCTTTGTTGAGAAGCCCCTTGGGTTAGACCTAGGGCTTTGCCGGGAAATTGCTTCGGCGGTAGCGGAGAAGAACCTCCTTACTTCTGTCGGTTATATGAACCGGTATCGGCGGGGGATTAACTTGGTTCGAGGACTCTTGCAAGAAGATCCCCCCATTATGGTCCTCGGTGGGTGGATCGGGGGGACGCCCTCGGCTAGAGGAGGGGGTATTTGGTCCTGGTGGATACAAAAAGATAAAAGTGGAGGTCAATTTTTAGAGCAGGTTACTCATACAGTGGACCTGGTTCGCTACCTTTGTGGGGAGGTAGTGGAAGTCCATAGTTTCGCCGCCAAAGGTTTTAACAAGTCTGTACCTCCTGAGTATAGTATTGAAGATGCTAGCGTGGTGAACCTCCGTTTCCAAACGGGGGCAGTGGCCAATTTGTGGGCCTCTTGCTCGGCGAATGGTGGTGGCGGGGGGGTAACCCTTAGTATTTACGCCAATCAAACTACCGCCCTTTTTACAGGCTGGGAGCACTCATTAAGGCTCCTCCGCTCGGGTGCAGACATCCTTGAGATCCGAGGAGAACCGGATATCTTCGCCATCGAAGACCGCGCTTTTATACAAGCGGTGAAGAATAGGGATCCTCGTCCTATCAAATGTTCTTACGCCGATGGGTTAAAAACCCTGGAAGTTACTATTGCTGCTAACCGTTCGATGGAAGTGGGTAAGCCGGTGGTGATTGAGGATTTGTAGGAGGGACACCCTTAGCCTGAGTCGTTTTCCATTGACGGGGTGACCTTTTATAACCCCGCTTTACAGCCTTCTCTCTATCCCCCCACTCCCTACCTCTTTCAGGCGTTGGGAGGGGGGATACTTTTGGGTTTTCCCTCGTCCAGCATCGTTGGTTCACCTCTTGACAAGCCTTTGGTACTATGTTACTATCATAATAACCTCAGCCCAAGGAGGCTTCCCCGCAAGAAGTTTACTAAAGTTAACACTTCCAGAACCGAGGGTAAGGAGGGTTCTCTATGAAGAAGTTCATGTTGCTGGGTTTGGTAATTTTGGTGGGGTTGGTAAGTGTTCGAGGGGTGCAGGGACAAGAGTTCCTCACCCAATGGGGCAGCGAGGGCAGCGGCGAAGGGCAGTTTGATTACCCAACCGACATTGCGGTGGATGCCTCTGGGAATGTCTATGTCGTTGACACAGGCAACTATCGCATCCAGAAGTTCACCAGCAGAGGGGAGTTTCTTACACAATGGGGTAGTTTTGGCAGAGGCGATGGGCAGTTCGATTGGCCATTCGGTGTTGCGGTGGATACCTCTGGCGATGTCTATGTTGCTGACACATTCAACGATCGCATCCAGAAGTTTTCCAGCAACGGGAGATTCCTCACAAAATGGGGTGGTTCTGG
>CAYSAW010000015.1:0-38568 GCA_964429225.1 uncultured bacterium | reverse complement strand
GGGTCTTGACAGGGAGGGGGAGGGGTGATAAGATGGGGGGTGGAGGAGGAACTCCCCCCTCTTGACAAGGGGGGGAGGGGTGATAGAATGGAGAGAGGGGAGGGGAAGACTTCCCCAGCACCTTGAAAACCGGGCAGAGGAGAGAGCAGCAGGTGGTTTGGTGTTTTTGGGAGAGTTTGATCCTGGCTCAGGACGAACGCTGGCGGCGTGCCTGAGAAATGCAAGTCGAGCGAGGAAGGGCGGAAGCCCTTCCTAGCGGCGAACGGTCGAGGAACGCGTCCGTAACCTGCCCTCCAGACCGGAATAGCCGGGGGAAACCCCGGGTAATCCCGGATGCCTTCCTCCCCCGCCTGGGAGGAGGAAGAAAAGGGGTAACCCGCTGGAGGAGGGGCGGGCGTCCTATCAGCTCGTTGGTGGGGTAACGGCCCACCAAGGCGATGACGGGTAGGGGGCCTGAGAGGGTGGCCCCCCGGACTGGCACTGAGACACGGGCCAGACTCCTACGGGAGGCAGCAATCAGGAATCTTGCGCAATGGGCGAAAGCCTGACGCAGCGACGCCGCGTGCGGGAAGAAGCCCTTCGGGGTGTAAACCGCTTTTCGGAGGGAAGAACTGACAGTACCTCCGGAACAAGCCCCGGCTAACTACGTGCCAGCAGCCGCGGTAAGACGTAGGGGGCCAGCGTTGTCCGGATTCACTGGGCGTAAAGGGCGTGTAGGCGGCCGGTGAGGCCCGGTGGGAAAGCCCTCGGCTCAACCGAGGAAGAACGCTGGGAACCCACCGGCTCGGGTCTCGGAGAGGAGCGTGGAATGTCCGGTGGAGCGGTGGAATGCGTTGAGATCGGACAGAACACCCGTGGCGAAGGCGGCGCTCTGGCCGAGCACCGACGCTGAGGCGCGACCGCTGGGGGAGCGATCGGGATTAGATACCCCGGTAGTCCCAGCCGTAAACGATGGGCACTAGGTGTCGGGTCGGGTCACCGACCCGGTGCCGGAGGTAACCCGTTAAGTGCCCCGCCTGGGGAGTACGGCCGCAAGGTTGAAACTCAAAGGAATTGACGGGGGCCCGCACAAGCGGTGGAGCATGTGGTTTAATTCGTCACAAACCGAAGAACCTTACCCGGGCTCGACAGGCCCGCGACCGGAGGGGAAACCCTCCCTTCCCGCTAGGGACGCGGGCCCAGGTGTTGCATGGCTGTCGTCAGCTCGTGTCGTGAGATGTTGGGTTCAGTCCCGCAACGAGCGCAACCCTCGCCCCTAGTTGCAACGGCTCCCCGCCGGCACTCTAGGGGGACCGCCGGCGTAAGCCGGAGGAAGGTGGGGATGACGTCAAGTCAGCATGGCCTGGATGCCCGGGGCGACACACATGCTACAATGGCCGGTACAATGGGTCCCAATCCCGCAAGGGGGAGGCAATCCCTAAAACCGGCCTCAGTTCGGATCGCAGTCTGCAACTCGACTGCGTGAAGCCGGAATCGCTAGTAACCGCCGATCAGCCAAGCGGCGGTGAATCCGTTCTCGGGCCTTGTACACACCGCCCGTCAAGTCACCCGAGTCGGCTGCACCCGAAGTCGTCCCCCTAACCCCCCCAGGGAAGGGAACGCCCAAGGTGCGGTCGGTAAGGGGGGCTAAGTCGTAACAAGGTAGCCGTACCGGAAGGTGCGGCTGGATCACCTCCTTTCTAAGGAGACCCCTCTGCCCGGTCTTGAGGGTGCCCCACCCTCCGCACCTTGACAAGGAGGACGAGGGAAGAGTTCGTCGAGGAAGCGAGGAAGGCCTCGGGGGGATGCCTCGGGGTCCCCTGCCGATGAAGGGCGTGGCTCGCCACGAAAGGCTCCGGGGAGCCGCTCGCAGGCTGAGATCCGGAGATCCCCGAATGGGGAAACCCCCGGGACCCAAAGTCCCGGATCTCCCGATCCTCGGGAGAGGGCAACCGGGGAACTGAAACATCTTAGTACCCGGCGCAAGAAAGCAACCGCGATTCCCGAAGTAGCGGCGAGCGAACCGGGAAGAGCCTAAACCCTCCTCGTGCTCAAGCGGGGTCGCGTTGCGAGGAGGGAGTAGTGGGACGTCTCGGGGAGAGGACCCCCTCTCCCACCGGATCCCTCACCCGGACTCGAAGGGTCCTGGAACGGCCCGCCCCAGAGGGTGAAAGCCCCGTAGAGGGACGGGAAGGGATCGGGGAGACGAATCCCGAGTACCCCGGGCTAAGAGGAGACCTGGGGGAATCAGGGAGGACCCCCTCCTAAGGCTAAAGCCAGGGGACCACCGATAGCGCAGAGTACCGCGAGGGAACGGTGAAAAGCACCCCGGAAGGGGAGTGAAAGAGAACCTGAAACCCGAGGCCGACAGCCGGTCAGAGCCCGAAGAAGGAGCCCGTCTCCTTCCGGGTGATGGCGTGCCTTTTGCAGAATGAGCCGGCGAGTCCCCCTCTCGGGCCGAAAGGGGAAGGGACAGGAGTCCCCCACCCAAAGCGAAAGCGAGTCGCCCAAGGCGTCGGAAGGCCAAACCTTCCTAGGTCCGAGGGGAGGAACCCGAAACCGGGTGAGCTACCCCTGACCAGGGTGAAGCGTGGGTAAGACCACGTGGAGGCCCGAACGGGTGTCGGTTGAAAACGGCTCCGAGGAGTTGGGGGTAGAGGTGAAATGCCTATCGAACCCGGAGATAGCTGGTTCTCCCCGAAAGGTATTGAGGTACCGCCTCGGATGCTCTCTGAGGGAGGTAGAGCACTGGATGGGCAAGGGGCCTTCCCGGGCTACCAAGTCCAACCAAACTCCGAAGGCCCTCAGAGGAGTCCGGGAGTGAGACGTCGGGGGATAAGCTCCGACGTCGAGAGGGAAAGAGCCCAGACCACCGGCTAAGGTCCCTCAGGGGAGGCTCAGTGGAGAAGGAAGTCCCACCGCCAAGACAACCCGGAGGTTGGCTTAGAAGCAGCCATCCTTGAAAGAGTGCGTAACAGCTTACGGGTCGAAGCGGTGAGGCGCCGAGAATGGAAGGGGGCTATGCCTCCCACCGAAGCCGTGGCAGAAGGGAAACCCCTTCTGGGTAGGGGAGCGTGGAACGGTCGCGGAAGGGGGATCCGAAAGGACCCCTGGAGACCGTCCCAGTGAGGATGCCGGCCTCAGTAGCGAGAAGAGGGGTGAGAATCCCCTCCGCCGAAAGCCCAAGGGTTCTTCAGGAAGGTTCGTCCGCTGGAGGTTAGGCGGGCCTAAGGGGAGTCCCGAAAGGGACCCCCCCGAAGGACAGCCGGTGGAGATTCCGGCCCCCACCCTCCCCGCAGAACTCGGGGGGACGCCCCAAGAAGAACCGAGCGCGGTGCTGGTCGTCCGCGTTCCGAGGTGCAGGACGAAGAAGGGGGAAGGCAAATCCTCCCCCCGAGCCCTGGGCCTCGGAGGAAAGGGTGAGCCTGGCTCGCCCCCAACCGGTTCGCCAAGGGGCCAAGAAAAGCCTCGAGGGAGGGGAAGGTGGCCCGTACCGGAAACGGACACACGTGGGCGAGGAGAGAATCCACAGGCGCGCGAGCGAACTCCCGTTAAGGAACTCGGCAAAATCGCCCCGTAACTTCGGGAGAAGGGGTGCCGGAGAGGTGAAGGATCCCCCGGAGCCTCCCCGGCCGCAGGGAAACGGCCCAAGCGACTGTTTACCAAAAACACCGGTCCCTGCTAAGCCGAAAGGCGCAGTATAGGGGCTGACGCCTGCCCAATGCCCGTCGGTGAAGGGGAAGGGTGCTAAGCCCTGAACCGAAGCCCGGGTGAATGGCGGCCGTAACTATAACGGTCCTAAGGTAGCGAAATTCCTAGTCGGGTAAGTTCCGACCTGCACGAAAGGCGTAACGACTTGGGCGCTGTCTCAACGGGAGGCTCGGCGAAATGGTAGTGCCGGTGAAGATGCCGGCGACCCGCGATAGGACGGAAAGACCCCGTGGAGCTTCACTCCAGCCTGCCATTGCGTCTTCGGTGCTTCTGTAGAGGATAGGTGGGAGCCTTCGGGCAACGGTGGAATACCACCCTGAAACACGGGAGACGCTCACCCCCCCAGGGGACCGTGGCAGGTGGGGAGTTTGACTGGGGCGGTCGCCTCCTAAAAGGTAACGGAGGCGTCCCAAGGTTCCCTCAAGGTGGTTGGAAATCACCTGGTGAGGACAAGGCCAGAAGGGAGCCTGACCGCGAGAGAGACCCCTCAAGCGGAGCCGAAAGGCGGGCCTAGTGACCCTCGGGGAGCGCGGGGGCGCCCCCGAGATCAACGGATAAAAGTTACCCCGGGGATAACAGGCTGATCGGGCCCGAGCGCTCACAGCGGCGGCCCGGTTTGGCACCTCGATGTCGGCTCGTCGCATCCTGGGGCTGAAGGAGGTCCCAAGGGTTGGGCTGTTCGCCCATTAAAGCGGTACGCGAGCTGGGTTCAGAACGTCGCGAGACAGTTCGGTCCCTATCCATCGCGGGGGTGAGAGGTCTGAGGGGCCCTGCTCCTAGTACGAGAGGACCGGAGCGGACCGACCGCTGGTGTCCCGGTTGTCCCGCCCGGGGCAGCCGCCGGGTAGCCACGTCGGGTCGGGAGAAGCGCTGAAAGCCTCTAAGCGCGAAACCCTCCCCAACACGAGACCTCTCTCCGGGTCAGCCGGGTAAGACCCCCGGAAGACTACCGGGTCAAGCGGCGGGAAGTGGACAACCGGTAACGGTTGCAGCCGACCCGTCCGCCTCGGTCGAGGGCTTCCCGACGAACTCCTCCCCCGTCCCCCCTCCCTCGGGGGGTGGTCCTACCGAGGGGGCCCCACCCGTTCCCATCCCGAACACGGTCGTGAAACCCCTCCGGGCCTACGATACTGCTCTGGCAACGGAGCGGAACAATCGGTCACTGCCCCCCGAGGATCAAAAATCCCCCCTGGTGAACCCCTCCCCCAAACTCCCAAACCGAACGATGAAACCCTACCTATCTCAAAGGTTCCTCCTGCTCCTCTATGTCCTTGGAGGACTATTCCCCTCTTCCCCTGCCTTCTCCAAGGGCGAAGACCCTCATACCCCCCCTGAAGGGCGCGAAATTCATATTCTTGCGGAGCAGCAAAAACTTCTTGGGAAGAACATTTGGTCCGCCGAAGGTAACGTGCAAATCAACGTGGATGGAAAATTCTTACGCGCGGATCGGGTGCTGATCTTTTTAGGAGAACCTGGGCAAGAACGGTTGGTCAAAGCAATGGGTTCCGTCCTCTTCCGCCAAATCCTCCCCTCGAGGATCCGTCGTCAAACCACTGAGGCTCCTCTTCAAGTAAAAGCTCGGCAGGTCACTTATGACATAGATCGAGAAGAGGGAGAATTGCTCCAGGCGGAAGCCTTCTACCAAGGGCTTCAACTCCGGGCTCAAAAGATGAGAGTTATACCTCCCTCCGAAAAGCCTTCTTCCTCTAACACCCCCCGCATTATCCTTGAATCGGCTTGGTTTTCGGCCTGCAACCGTGCCCACCCCGAATATCACCTAGAGGCCAAAGAATTAGAATTAAAACCAGGAGATAAAGCGATTGCTCGATCAACAAGCCTTTATATCGGAAGCTTTCGCCTTTTTCGCCTCCCCTACCACCAGATAGACTTAAAAAGAGGATCTCCGACTAGCACCTTTCGCCTACCCCGGATCGAGAGAACTCGGCTAGGCGGTTGGATTCTTGCCCTTCCCTATTCCCCTCGCTTGGGAGAAGGGATTGAAACCCGTCTGGAGCTTCAGACTACTACCCGCCAAGGACTGCGTTTCCTCAGCTCGATCGCCAGTCCTGGTAATCCCACCCCTTTCGCCCGAGTTACTTGGAAAGAAGAGAGCATCGGCCGACGCCGATTCCGGGTCTCCGTGGCCCGGCTTCCAGAAATCGGCCTGCAATGGCGTTCTCCCCAGGGCCTCCCCCTGGAAGGAGAAGTCACCCTAGGCTGGTTTAAAGAATTTGCTCCCCAAGTGACCGCAGGGCGTCTCCACTTAGACTTGAGAGCTTCTCCTCAATCCCTCTTTCGCAGTGGTCCGTGGAGTTTCAAGGGGCAACCCGGCTTAAGAATCTCCTTCTATTCTGTAGGAAAAACTTACCAAGATCCCCATATAGGCCTTCAGCTTCACCGGGCTTTTCGGGGGGATCAATTTATCACCCTCGGTTTCTTTCAGCACTTTCTTCAAGGAAAAACGCCTTTTCTCTTTGATGAAGTACTGGTCCCTAAGGAGTTGAAGGTAGACTTCTTGTTTCGCCTTAGGAAAGTGGTGTTGGAGGGAAGAACCCGCTACGACTTAGACCAATCGGCTCTTTTCGACCAACGTCTTGCCTTAGGCTACTCTTTTCATTGTATAGAACCCCGGATCATCTGGAGGCGGCGATTGAGGAGCCTAAGTTTGGAAATTCGCCTACTCGGTTTTGGGGCAGGCTCTTCAGAGGATACTAATCTTCCTTAAGAAAAGGGCAAAGCTTCCTAAGGGGTATCCCAGGCAAAGGCTTAAATCATCCTTAACCTCTTAGGGCTTTGGCAAACAATTCTCCTAACCGGGCCAAAGCGGGCGACACGCTATCCGGAGGAATACGGACATCCAAAAGACTAAAGGTCTTCTCTTCACGAGCCAAAGAAAGGGCACGCCGAAGCTCAACCCCTGTTCTCACCAGAAAACCCTTGCCTCCCAAAACGCCCGCCAATTCAGCATAGTTGAGTTGAGCGATGTTCAGGTAATCTGCCGAAGGGTGCCCCATAGCCCGCAGAGAGGTGTAAGCTCCGTTATTGACCACTATGATGATGAGCCTTAGCCCAAGGCGGTGAGCGGTTACCAATTCCATCCCTGTCATCTGAAAAGCACCATCCCCCACAAGAGCAATCACCCGACGTTGGGGATCTGCTAGCTGAGCACCAATCGCCCCAGGTATCCCAAAACCCATCGAGGCGTAAAAAGCAGGGCAAAGAAAGGAAGTCCCTTGCCGGGTCTGAATATCATCCGCACTGAAGAGAACATCCCCCACATCAGTAACCAAAATGGTATTATCATCCAGAAAATGGTTCAGTTCATAAAGAAGTCCACTCATTGTTATAGTTCCCTCAGTAGGCTCCACTCGGGGCTTCATCGAAACAATGGTTGAAGGATCATATCGAGGAAGATCCTCCTGAGAAGAGAGGGTTTTAATAAAATCTTCAAACAGGATATTGTGATACTCATGGTGTTTAATAGCAATCTTTTCCGAGGTTGCATAAACGGTTCGAGAAGGATGGAGATGGGCGGTAAACATCCCCAAATTAATATCGCTGAGGAAAGCCCCGAGCATCAGTAAACAATCCGAGTTCTCAACAACCTCCCTGACATAAGGATCTCCCGCTTCACCATTGTAAATCCCGATATACTGAGGATGACCTTCAGGGAAAGCAGACTTGCCTAACATAGTGGAACAAACGGGGACTCCCAACCTTTCAGCTAAATGAATCACCTCCTTCTGAAGACCAAAACGATGGACCTCTACATCCGCGAGGATCACAGGCGACTTGGCTCGGTGAAGCATCTCCAAGGTTTCGAGCAAAGCCTCTTCCAGAGCCTCAGGATCAGTGCGTTTCACCGGTGGGGGAAGGTACTCCAACTCCTGAATCTCCGCATAAACCCTATCCCTAGGGATTTCCAGATAAACAGGTCGCTTAAACGTCAGGGCATAATCAATCGCTCGGTGGATCTCCAAATCTGCAGTAAGGGGGTTATCCAGCGTCGCTGAGTAAACCGTTACCTCTTCATAGATCCGGCGTTGGGTGTCAAAGGTTCTCACCTTATGATGGAGCAAATCGTGTTCCTGTCTCTCTTTCACTCCTGGGCTACCACTGATAACAATAAGGGGAGACTTTTCCGCGTAGGCCCCTGCAACCGCGTTCACCATATTCAATCCACCGACACTGTAAGTCACCACAGCAAGGCCCAACCCTCGGATCCGGGAATAAGCATCGGCAGCAAAACCTGCACAGGGTTCATGGGTCGTGATGACCGGCTGAATAGGACTTTCGGTCAGGGCATCGTAGAGGGTTAAGGCAAAGTCCCCGGGGATGCCAAAAGAATAACGAACCCCTAAGCGATAAAGAGTTTCAAAAATGTGAGGGGCTAACCGGGGCATCGCTCTTCACCTCGATGAGGACCTCCACCTATACTCCATTGATTAAGGGACAAAGAGAGGATATTTGGTACTTTAGGTTTACCCTAAGGGGATAAAAACAAAACTTCGGAAAAGAGCAAAGTTTGCTCTGGAAGGGAAACTATGATAAACTAGAGTGTAGAGAAACCGGCCGGAGAAAGGTGGGCAAAGCCCACTTTTTGCTTTTTCTGCTATGAGGTTTCAGTAATCCTTTGGGAAAGGATTTCGGCTACCTTACCTATGAACCCCCGGCTGAACTACGGGGGTTTTATCGCAAGAGGGATGCAGGCTAGCCCCTTGGGATGGGAGTGAATAAAATGAACAGCGACTTTTTGGATGCTTTGCAACAGCTGGCCGAAGATAAAGACATTCCCATTGAGGTTCTCCTAGAGACCTTGGAAGCCGCTTTAACCTCGGCCTATCGCAAGCGGGAGAAGAATGCTGGGAATGTTCGCCTCTACTTGGACCGGACCCGGAACGCTTTACAATTGTTTGTGGAGCGAACTGTGGTCGAAAACCGTCCCTCCGCACCGGGAGAAATCTCCTTGGAGGAGGCCCGTCGGCTTGATCCCCAGGTCCGGCCAGGGTCAGTCATCCGCCAAGAAATCCCTTTGGAAGCTTTGGGCCGGATCGAAGCTCAAACAGCCAAGCAGACCCTCTTGCAAAAAGTGAAGGAGATCGAACGCCGGAGAATCTACGAAGAGTTCTCTCAACGGATCGGAGAAGTCGTTACGGGAGTGGTTCAACGACGAGAGGGTGGATCAGTTATTGTGAATATCGGAAAAGCAGAAGCGATCCTCCCCCCCTCCGAGCAAGTTCGCACCGAGCCCTACCGATTTGGGGATCGGATCAAAGTTTATCTCTTGGACGTGCGCCCGTCCAATAAAGGGCCTCAAATCATCGTATCTCGAAGCCACCCCTCTTTGATCCGCCGTTTATTTGAATTAGAAGTACCCGAAATTACAGAGGGCATCGTGGTGATTAAATCAGTGGCCCGGGAGCCAGGATCACGCACTAAAATGGCCGTCTACTCCCGAGATGAGCGGGTAGACCCCGTAGGCTCCTGTGTTGGTCATCGCGGAAGCCGGGTGCAATCCGTGGTTAACGAGCTCTATGGCGAAAAGATTGAAATCGTCCGGTGGCACGAAGACCTCTGTAAATTTGTTGAAGCCGCTTTGGCTCCTGCAAAAGTTCTCTCCGTAGAAAAAGTCGGCGAAGACCGGGTGCTGGTGATCGTCCCGGACGATCAATCCTCTCTTGCCATTGGCAAGGAGGGACAAAATGTCCGATTGGCAGCTCGCTTAACAGGGGTCCATATTGATATCCGGAGTGAGAGTCAGATGAAGGAATTCCGAACCCACTCGGATACTAAGGGGGGATCTTTTCTAAAGACCGGAGCCCAAACCCCCAATCCACCGGAGGACTACGTTGCAACGTAAGGTGCCTGTACGAACCTGCATCGCCTGCCGAACAGAAGGGCCTAAACAATCCTTCCTGCGGGTGTTGAGACGCCCGGACGACCAGGTTGTCATTGACCCCACGGGAAGGCTTCCGGGGCGAGGAGCTTATATCTGTCCCACACCAACGTGCTTGGAGCACGCCTTTCGGCGCAAGCTCCTCGAACAAGCCCTGAGAATGCCTATTCCGGAGAAGCTGTTAACCGAATTAAAAGAAGCTTTGAAGCAGATTTTAGAACAGAGACAACAGGTTGGACTATCCTAATGATCTCGAGGTGATTCCTTTTGGGGAGCGTTAAAATATCACAGTTAGCCCGAGAATTAGGGGTGCCCCCCCAAGAAGTTTTGCAAACTCTGTCGGATATAGGAGTTAAAGTGCGAGACCGCAACGATGCTATTGATGAAAAGATAGCCCAGCGGATTCGGGGGAAAATGCGATCGAATGGGTCTCCTCGCCAGCGGCGGGAAACCCCGGGAGGAGTCACAAAAATCGTGACCCTCCCCGATCAATTGCTGATTCGGGACCTAGCCCAGCTCCTGGAAGTTCCTCCCCAGGATATTCAAAAATATTTACTGTTGGAAAGGAAGATGCTGGTGAACCTCAACCAGCCTATTGACCGGGCCATTGCCCGTGAAGTGGCTGAACGCTTCGGCTTTACCGTTGAGGAACCAGAGCGACCCGCCGTTGTCGTCGAAACTCCTAAAGCAGAGACTAAGGGTACCGCTTCTCGCCCTCCGGTGGTCACTATTATGGGCCACGTAGACCACGGAAAAACTACTCTGTTGGATGCGATCCGCCACAGCCGGATCACCGAAGAAGAATTTGGAGGGATTACCCAACACATCGGTGCGTACCAGGTAGAAGTGGATGGGAGGAAGATCACTTTCCTGGACACCCCGGGACACGCAGCCTTCACCGCGATGAGAGCAAGAGGAGCTCAAGTGACGGACATCGCCGTTCTGGTAGTGGCCGCTGATGATGGAGTTATGCCTCAGACTATCGAGGCCATCAACCACGCCCGGGTCGCTGGAGTGCCCATTATCGTCGCTGTGAACAAAGTAGATAAGCCGGATGCTAATCCCCTGCGCACCCGAGAGCAGCTGGCCGAGCAGGGCCTCGTCCCCGAAGAATGGGGAGGAGATACTATCTGTGTGGACATCTCCGCCAAGGAGGGACGAGGCCTCGACGACCTCCTCACCGCGATTCTCGTGCTAGCCGAGGAACTCAATCTTCGAGCCGATCCTTATGCTAAAGCCTCCGGAGTAGTAATCGAAGCAGAATTGGAGCGCGGGCGAGGTCCGGTAGCCACTGTCTTGGTACAAAACGGAACCTTGCGAACAGGAGATGTCGTAGTAGCCGGAACCACCTACGGCCGGATTCGCTCAATGGTGGATGACCACGGACGCAAAGTCAATAAAGCCGGCCCGTCAACCCCTGTAGAGATCTCCGGCCTCTCGGAGGTTCCTCACGCCGGAGACCGCTTTGAAGTAGTGGCCGATGAAAAACAAGCCCGAGCCATCGTCGAGCAACGCCTCGAAGAGAGTAAAGCGAAAACCCAAAGCCGAGTAACCCTCTTAGACTTTCACGCCCAAAGAGCCAGCGGCCAAGTTAAAGATTTGCCCTTGATTGTGAAAGGAGATGTTCAGGGCTCGGTAGAAGCAGTCTGCCAAGCCTTAGAAAAACTCTCTAATCCAGAAGTCCGTATTATTATCATCCATGCAGGAGTGGGACCAATCAGTGAATCTGACGTTCTTCTCGCCTCAGCCTCAAATGCCATCATCATCGGTTTTAACGTCCGGGTGGAACCCGACGCCCGAAGAGCAGCTGAAAATGAAGGAGTAGACATCCGAACCTACCGCATTATCTATGATCTCATTAATGACGTGAGTGCCGCTATTAATGGCCTACTTCAACCGGTTTATCAGGAAGTGGTGGTGGGAACCGCCCAAGTCCGAGCAATTTTCAAAACCTCTCGAGGCATCGTCGCCGGTTGCTATATCACCAACGGTAGGATTTCTCGTGGCAGTGATGTAAGGGTGATTCGGAATGGCCAAACAATTTACACCGGCCGTATCGCCTCCCTCCGACACCTCAAAGAAGACGTGCGGGAACTCCCTGCAGGTTTTGAATGCGGTATCCTACTAGAAAACTTTAATGAAGTTAAAGAAGGCGATATTATTGAATGCTTTACCGTTGAAGAAGTTCGAAGGAGCTCATCTTCCTAGAAGGTTTTAATCGTCGCACCCTAGGGGTATTGAAACAGGGATAAACGGTTTTGCAGATTTCTATCCTCTATGAAGCGAGGGTAAAAGTATGGTGGTCGGAATCTGCACCGTTGATCTTTTAGTACCCGAAAGCCGATCTTTGAAAGATAAGCGTCAAGTGATCCGAAGCCTTATTGACAATTTGCAGAATCGCTTTAAGGTTTCGGCAGCTGAAGTAGACCGCCTCGACTCCTGGCAGCACGCTACTATCGGGTTCGTCTTTGTGAGTAACGATTCCCGTTTCACCGTCCAGGTCCTCAACAAAGCGATGGACATGATCCGCTCCAACCCACGCATCTCGGTAGAGCATTACTCCATTGAAACTTTATAAAGTTTTCAGGGCAAGAGGATAAAAATGGCCAGAAACCCTAGCCGAAGGCAGGAGCGGGTGGGAGATCTGTTGCGGGACCTGATCAGTGAGATCCTCCAAAGGGAGATGGATGATCCGCGTTTGGGTTTTGTGAGTATCACCCGAGTGGAAGTCTCCAGCGACCTTCGAGACGCTCGGGTCTATGTGAGTGTTTTAGGTACGGAAGCTCAACAAAAAGAGAGCTGGCAAATTTTGCGGGGAGCAACTGGCTTTATCCGTACTCTCCTTAGCAAACAACTCGATCTCAGAGTGGTTCCCCGCTTGGATTTTCGCCTGGACCCCTCTCTGGAAAAGGGTACCCGTGTGCTCCATCTTCTTCAGGAAGTGCTTCCTCCTGAAACCGCTTCAGGAAAAAACGAAGAGAAGGAACGAGCAAAGGAGGGTGAGGACCAGAATCAAGGATGAGGGAACAATTTTACGAAGCTTTATCCCTGCTGAGGGCCGGGCAAAGAATTTTAATATCCAGTCATATTAACCCCGATGGAGACGCCATCGGATCCGCCTTGGCCTTAGCCCGGGCCTTACGCCAGCAGGGAAAAGAGGTAACCGTAGCCCTGCAAGATACCCCGCCAACAATGTATCGCTTCCTTCCCGATATTGAGAGGGTCCAACGCCCCCCCATTGAAAGGAGCTTCGACCTGGTATGCGTGGTGGATTGTGAAAATCCCGGTCGAGTGGGGCGGGAGCTGGAACCCCTGGTCCGGACGGCGAACCCATTGCTGGTTATTGATCACCACCTAAGCAACCAAGGTTTTGGCACTGTAGAGATCCGGGACCCCTTAGCAGCGGCTACGGGGGAGATTATAGCCCTGCTTCTAGAGTTTGCTGATTGGCCCGTGGACCCAGCGATCGCTCAGCAGTTAATGACTGCCATCATCATTGATACCGGAAGCTTTCGTTACAGCAATGTGACACCCCGCACTCTACGAGTTGCTGCCGACCTCCTAGAACGAGGAGCTCACATCTCGGAGATCATCCGTTATTTGTATGAAGACCTCCCCCTATCTGCCCTCAAGCTCCTTGGCATTGCTCTGCGGAACCTCCAAATTACTGAGGATGGTAAGGTCGTTTATTCCTGGCTATCCCAAAAGGATTTCTCCGAAGCTCAGGCTACCGAAGATGATACAGAAGGGATTGCCCGGCACCTCCTCACTGTGGCCAATTCAGAAATCGCCTTACTCTTTCGAGAAACTCCCTCGGGGACCATTCGGGTGAGCCTACGCTCCCGAGAAGGAGTGGATGTGAACCGAATTGCTCGTACCTTCGGAGGAGGAGGACATTCCCAAGCTTCCGGTTGTACCCTTAAAGTCCCCCTCGAATCCGCTGTTGAAAAAGTGGTCGCGGAAGCTCGACGAGTCCTTTCTCATCGTCTTGAACCCCAGATGACCCGATGACCGGCTGGCTGAATATCAATAAACCCGAAGGATGGACTTCCCACAAGGTTGTGGCCTACCTCCGAAAAAGGACGAAGCAAAAAAAAGTGGGCCATACCGGTACCCTAGACCCCTTCGCTACAGGGGTCTTGGTAATTGCCTTCGGTAGCACCACCCGATTAGCCGAATTTGTCGCCCAACAGTCGAAGGAATACCAGGGTACCATCACTTTTGGCATTAGTACCTCCACCGAAGATCCCACAGGTGAAATCTTGGAAAATCGCCCGGCAGGGTCTCTTACCAAAGACCAAGTGCGGGAGGTTTTAGAAGGGTTTAAAGGCAAGATCCTCCAAGTCCCGCCAGCCTTTTCGGCAATCAAACAACAGGGGAAACCCCTTTACACCCTGGCCCGGCAAGGCATTAAGGTTACCCCCCCTGCCCGAGAGGTAGAAATCAGTCAGATAAAGCTCCTGCACTTTATCCCTGGGGAGTATCCCCAAGCGGTGATTCGAGTAACTTGCTCTTCGGGAACTTATTTAAGAGCCTTAGCCCGGGATATTGGGAAAGCCTTGGGGCTTCCTGCTCATCTCTCTCGCCTTCAAAGGCTCCGTGTAGGCCCCTTCCGAATAGAAGAATCTCTGGATCTCCCCCAAGTGGAACAACTTATCCAATCCCACACCCTTTACCAACGGCTCTACCCTCCTCAGGCGGGCCTGATCGGTTTTCCTCTCCTCCAAGTGGATGAAGCCCAGGCTTGGTCCCTTACTCACGGGCAACCTGTGAAAATCCCTGAAGTTTTGGAAGGAATCCAAGAGAAAGTCCTTGTATTGGACCCCCAAGGTAGTCTTATTGCTTTGGCGATTTGGGAAGATCATCAGGTTAAACCGATAAAGGTACTCCACCCGTGCCAGTGAAGGTCTATCGCTCTATTCCGGAGGCGCCCCTTCCCAAGGGCCCTCGGTGTGTTGGGATTGGTAATTTTGATGGAGTTCACCTCGGACATCAAACCTTAGTTCGCCGAGTCCGAGAGGAGGCTCAAGAGGGAAACCTAATCCCCCTCCTTGTTACTTTTGATCCCCCACCTGCTGAGATACTCCAACCTCAAAATGCTCCGGAACGATTAATTCCCTTGGAGGACAAAATTGACGCTCTCTTCGCTTTAGGCACCGAAGAAATTCTCGTTATTCCCACCGATCGGAGGTTTCTGGCAACCCCTGCTGAGGATTTTGCCTCTCGGATTCTCGGGTATCTGCTGAAAAGCCGAGTAGTGATTGTGGGTGAGAACTTCCGTTTTGGCCAAGGTCGGCAAGGAGACCCGAAGCTTCTTGCCTCCATCGGGAAGGAGAAGGGTTTCCAAGTTCATCAGGTTCCCCCAGTGGCTTGGCAGGGCCTTCCGGTGAGCAGCACTCGCATCCGCCAAGCGTTAAAAGAAGGGAAGGTTGAACTGGCTACCCAACTTTTGGGGCGTCCCTTCTACCTTCGAGGGAGAGTGGTTCAAGGGGCCGGCCGAGGTCATAAGATCGGCTTCCCCACAATCAACCTTCAACCCGAACCCCAACTCCTTGTTCCTAAACCCGGCATCTATGCGGGATATTTCCAACGAGAGGACGAACTCTATAATGCGGCTATTAGTGTGGGAGTAAGACCAACCTTTGAAACTGAAGGACCTTTGTGGGTCGAAGCCCATTTGCTCGATTTCACTGGAAATCTCTATGGAGAAAAAGGACGCCTTTTCTTTCTTTATCGCTTAAGAGACGAAGAACAGTTTGATAGTGTAGAAGCCCTCATCCATCAGATTCAAGAGGATATTCAACGAACCGCTCTTCTTCTCTCTCAAGATCGGTTCGCGAAGATCCTCGGTTCTAAAAATTTCTGGCCAGCCTGTTTTGCTAATGCTTCCAACTAAACACTCGGGGCTTTCAAGGAAAGCTCCTCCCAAAACGATCGGTAAAAGAACAAACCCCCTCAAGGGGGTGGATCAATGCGTATCGTTTCTCTTCTTCCAGGGGCAACAGAAACTCTCTTTGCCTTAGGGCTGGGGGACCAAGTGGTGGGCATCTCTCATGACTGTGATTATCCACCCGAAGCTCTTACCAAGCCTATTCTCACCCGATCTCGTCTCCCAGAAAAAGACCTTTCTTCTGAAGAGATTGATCGCCTCGTCCGAGAGATAATGCAAACCCAGGGAAGCCTCTACGAAATTGACCAAGAGCTCCTTCTGTCTCTGAAGCCTGATTTAATTATTACCCAAGAGCTCTGCCCGGTTTGTGCGGTTTCTCCCCGGGATATCGAAAAAGCCATCGCCGGATGGCCCCAACGCCCTCGCCTTTTAACCTTTGATCCCAAGACTTTAGGAGAGGTGTTGTTAGGTATTTTGCGTATTGGAGCACTAACCCATTCCGCCCAAGCCGCCCAACGTTTGGTCAACCAATTGGAAAGTCGGATCCGCTTCGTCGCTGAGGAGGTCGGGGCAGCGGCCGAAAGAATTCCCAAAGTTTTTTGTATGGAATGGCTATCTCCTCCAATGAACAGCGGCCATTGGATTCCCGAGCTGGTTCAAATGGCTGGTGGGAATGACCCTTTAGGTAATGTAGGTCAACCTTCGGTTCCAATTTCTTGGGAGCGGATCTTTCAATGGGATCCGGAATTCCTGGTGATGATTCCCTGTGGAATGTCTCCTTCAAGAATGGCTCAGGAGCTAGACAGAACAAATTTCCCCGAAACCTGGTACAGCCTTTCAGCGGTTCAGCAACGCCAGGTTTTTCTGGTGGATGCTCGTGCTTATTTCACCCGGCCAGGCCCCCGCCTTGTGGATAGCCTAGAGATCCTCGCACGCATTCTCCATCCTTCTCTCTTTGGCCGACCTGCTCCTCCTGGAGCGGTGCTTAAAACCTCCTCCTTTGGTCCTCCCCCTCTTCCCGGTCAATGGAGCCGATGCTTAGAACCCTACTCCTAACCTCTCAGGAAGAGAATCCAGGAACCCTCAGTGGTAAGCAACCAAAGAAAACTCTCCAGAAACAGGGTTTTTACCCTTAGCAGACGGAACTTATTAAAGGGGGTTCTCTCGGGGCTTGTTCTCTCCCCGTTGATCCCCTCGGAGTCCCTCTCCCAGCAAAAAGAATCCCCGTTGAAAGGAGCTTGGAACGAAAGGATGAAAAAAGCAGTTAACCGATGGGCTTTTCCCAGTAATGTAGATTTAAAAACCGCTTGCGGTCTATTAAAAGAAGCCGGCTTTGATGGCATCGAGCTCAATATGGCCGACCAAGGAGAGCTTACCCCCATCTCTTCTGAAGCCGAAGTGAAACGGCTGTTAGATATTGTTAAAAGTGAAGGGTTGAGGGTTTCCAGTGTCTGCACGGGTATGCTTTGGAATACCCCACTGACCAGCCCAGATGAATCGGTGGTTCAAAGGGGTAAAGAAGTGGTGAAGAAGATGCTTCAATCGGCTCAATGGCTAGAGACCGATGCGATCCTGCTGGTTCCCGGAGTGGTAACCTCCGAAATTCCCTATGACATCGCCTATCAAAGAGCCCTCTCCGCAGTAAAGGAGCTCGCTGAGGAGGCGGAACGGCTAAAAGTTCACCTCGGCATTGAGAACGTCTGGAACAAATTCCTGCTTAGCCCTCTCGAGATGGTTCGCTTCATTGACGAAGTGGGAAGCGATTACGTGGGAGCTTACTTTGATGTAGGGAATGTCCTGGCCTTTGGGTACCCGGAGCAATGGATCCGCCTTTTAGGAAAGCGGATTCGCCGCATTCATCTGAAAGACTTTAAGACCGCAGTGGGGAACATCCAGGGCTTTTGTAATCTGTTGGAGGGTGATGTCAATTGGCCAGCAGTACGCTCGGCCCTGGCCGAGATCGGCTATGATGGCTGGGTAACCGCCGAACTAGGCCCTTATCGCCACTATCCCGACCAGACGATTCGAGATATTGGAAATGCCATTGATCGTTGGCTAGCCGGTGAAAAGGAAGGCTAAGAGGGTATACTTATATTGAAGGCTGAAGAGGAAATCAGTTCCAAGGAGGGGAGAGAGTGGTGACAACCAAGAGAAGCTTAATCCCTATCCCGAATAAGGATTTGACATTTCCTCCTCAATGCCTTATACTTCTGTGTGACCTGGATTTCTACGGTTCCAACCTTCGCATCGGTGTTAAAGGTCCTTAGAAGCCAGGGATCCTCTTTGGAGGTGGTACGGGATTCAGAAACAAGAATTACGTGTGAACGAGCGGATCCGGGCGAGAGAAGTTCGAGTGATTGACGAGCAAGGGAACCAGGTGGGTATTCTCCCCGTCCGCCAAGCCCTTGAAATGGCCCGCCAGAAGGGGCTAGACTTAGTGGAAGTGGCCCCTACAGCTAACCCGCCTGTTTGTCGTATAATGGATTATGGTCGTTATAAATACGAGCAAAGCAAGCGGGAGCGCGAGGCCCGGAAAAAACAACATGTCATCGAGGTAAAGGGGATCCGAATGCGCCCCCAAACCGATGAACATGATTACCAGTTTAAACTCCGGAACATCCGGAGGTTCCTGCAAGACGGCAATAAGGTCAAGGTAACCGTGGTCTTCAAAAGCCGGGAGATCACCCATCCCGAAATCGCCCGAAGGTCTTTAGACCGGCTGGCGAAAGACATTGAAGACTTGGGCATCATTGAACAGAAGCCGGAGATGGAAGGCCGAACCATGGTAATGGTTATCGGGCCTAAGGCCCGAACCGGAAGCACCTCTGGCGACTCCTCCCGAGGATCGGCTCCTCGAGTAGCTCCGGCTTCTAACGGAGAAGAAGAACCCGCCCTCGCCTCATAAGGGTAAAGTTTAAGGGCGCAATGAAGAACGCCCCCTCAGGAGGACACGGTGCAGGAGGAGAACCTGCCCGTGTCCTCATCTTGAGAATAAAAATTTCTTCGAGGAGTGAGAAACTATGCCTAAAATGAAAACGCGCAAGAGTGTTGCCAAACGTTTCAAAATCACCGCAACAGGGAAAATTATGCGCCGATCCAGCAATAATGCTCACGCTTACTCTAAGAAATCAGGCTCTCAGCAAAGACGCCTCGACCTTCCTAAAGAAGTGAAAGGCCGTTTCGCCAAACACATTCGAAACTTATTAGGCATAGGAGTGAAGTCATTATGAGTCGAGTCAAACGCGGAGTAATGGTGCGCAAGCGCCATAAAAAGATCTTAAAACTTGCTAAAGGCTACTACGGAGCTCATAGTAAACAATTTAAACAAGCTAAGGAAGCGGTTCAACACGCCCTCAAATACGCCTACCGCGACCGTCGGGCACGTAAACGGCAGTTCCGTCGCCTGTGGATCGCCCGGATCAACGCCGCCTGCCGGCAACTAGGCGTTACCTATAATCAATTCATTCACGGGCTCCAGAGTAAGGGAATCCAAGTAGACCGTAAAGTAATGGCTGACTTGGCTATTAACGATCCTGGGGCTTTCCAAAAGCTGGTTGAACAAGCTTGTGCTACCTCCTAAAATGCCTAGGAGAACCCTCTTATGGCGATCTCCTCTCCCTCCGAAAGTTCCATGCTCGCTGAAGTTGAAACCCTCCTGAGAGAAGCTGAAGGAGAGATTCGCTCGGCTCAAAACCTTAAGGAGCTGAGCGAAATAGAAGTCCGATACCTCGGGAGAAAGGGCTATTTAACCCAAAAACTGCGCTCCCTAGGGACCCTTCCCCCTGAACAACGCCCTATAGTTGGCCGAGCTCTTAACGAAGCCAAAGAACGCCTCCAACAAATGTTGGAGGCGGAGAAAACCTTCCTCTCTCAAAAAGAGCTTCAAGAACGCCTGGAAAGGGAAAGGCTGGATGTTACCCTTCCCGGAAGAGGGCCGGCCTTCGGTCGAACCCATATCCTCACCCGAACCTTTGAGGATCTAGAAGACCTGTTCATTAGCTTGGGGTTCGAGTTCGTGGAAAGCCCGGAGATCGAAACTTATCACTACAACTTTGAGGTCTTGAACTACCCTCCCGACCACCCAGCCCTGGATGAGCAGATGTCTTTCTATATCACCGACACCGTGTTGTTACGGACCCAAACGACAACAGTCCAAGGGCATATCTTTGAAACCCGGCGCCCCCCTATGAAAATCGCTACCTTAGGAAGGGTTTACCGCTACGAAGCTGTAGACCCCACTCATGGGTTTACCTTCCATCAAATTGACGGCTTTATGGTGGATCGAGGCATCGGAATGCAACACCTCCGAGGGACCCTGGACGCCATCGCCCGTGGCCTCTTTGGCCCTACAGTAAAAACCCGCTTTCGCCCCCACTTCTTCCCCTTCGTTGAACCCGGAGCAGAAATGGACGTTTCGTGTACCCTCTGCCAAGGACAAGGATGCTCCATCTGTGGAGGCACCGGCTGGCTAGAGCTCCTGGGCTGTGGCTTAATCCACCCTAATATCCTCCGACAATACGATATAGACCCTCAAGAATTCTCCGGCTTCGCCTTCGGAATGGGTATTGACCGCATGCCCATGATCCGGCATAGCATTGAGGATATGCGCCTCTTCTGGGAAAATGACCTCCGCTTTTTGCAACAATTCTAAGGGCAACCTATCAGCAAACCTATGTTCCCATCCTAGCCCGAAGGAACAGCGATGAAAGTTCCTGTTGACTGGCTTAAGGAGTTTACCGATTATCCGGGTTCTATTCAAGAGATAGCGGATCAACTCACCTGGGCAGGCTTAGAGGTTGAAAGCCTTCAGGACCAAGTTCTTGAGATTAAAACCACCCCTAATCGAGGAGACTGGCTTTCGATAGTTGGCTTAGCCCGGGAGCTTTCCGCAATAACGGGATCCGCTTTTCACCCTCCTACCCCCCAACCTCAGGAGAGCGAGGAAGAAACCCATAAATGGATTCAAGTCGAAATCTATGACCCCGACTTGGCCTCCCGTTACTGCGCTCGGATCCTCCGAGGGGTTCACATTCAACCCTCGCCCCAGTGGCTTCAGCAGAGGCTGGAATCAGCCGGCCTTCGGCCCATCTGCAATGTGGTGGACGTTACTAACTACGTGATGTTGGAAATGGGTCAACCCCTCCACGCCTTCGACTATGATACCCTCATCGGCAAAAAAATTATTGTTCGCCGAGCCTTCCCAGGGGAAAAATTAACTACTTTAGACGGCGAAGAACGAGAGCTCTCTCCGGACTTCCTTGTAATCGCCGATGCAGAAAGAGCGGTGGCTCTGGCTGGGGTGATGGGAGGCGCGGATACAGAAGTTACCCCCCAAACAAGGACGATCCTCCTAGAATCAGCCCATTTCACCCCGTCCGCTATTCGTCGAGCGGTTAAACGCTTGGGAATTTCCACAGAATCCTCCTACCGCTTTGAACGATGGGTGGACCCCTCAGGAGTCCCTCGCGCCGCTGATCGAGCGGCGGAATTGATTCAGAAGCTGGCAGGGGGAGAAATCCTTCGCGGGATCGTAGACGTTTATCCGAAACCTTACGAAAACCGAAAAATCCGGTTGGAGGTACGCCAAGGCCAAAAGCTTCTAGGCATCCCCCTTCATCTCAAGGATTGTGAACAATCCCTTCAACGGTTGGGGCTGAAGGTCCAAACTTTAGAGGAGGGAACTTTAGAAGTGGAAGTACCCTCCTTCCGACCAGACTTAGCAGAACCGATAGACTTGATTGAAGAAATCGCTCGGATGACAGGCTACCAGAAAATCCCCTCTATCCTCCCCTCGGCAAACTTTCAAGGGCAAGCTTCTCTGGGTCAACGGAGGATAAGAAGGGTGCGTCATCTCTTATGCCGAGGCGGCCTTCAAGAAGTCCTCACTCATAGCTTGATTGATCCGGAAGTATTAACCCTCTTTTGGGAAGGCCCCTTTATCCCTCTCCGAAATCCCATCAGCCCCGAGTACTCAGTCCTCCGTCCCACCCTCATCCCCGGCCTCCTTCTTACTGCTCAAAGAAATGCTCACCGGGGAGCCAGAGATCTTCACCTCTTCGAAGTGGGCAAGGTGTTCCTCCGAAAGGGGGATGCCTATGAAGAAAGAGACCGAGTGGCGGGCCTATTAATGGGCACCCGGATCCGTAACCCTTGGAACCTTAAATCCTTGCCGATTGAAGCGGACTTCTTCTCTATGAAAGGGATCGTGGAAGAGCTGCTGGAAGCCCTTCACGTTTCTGCCGATTTCCAACCCACCACCGCCCCTGGCTTCCACCCTGGTCGAACTGCCCAAGTCATTACCGAGAAAGGGTCAATAGGCATCTTAGGAGAACTTCACCCCTCCACCCAAGAGCAACTAGAGCTTCCTTCCCGGGTTTACCTCTTTGAAATAGACTTAGAGGATCTCTTCGCCTCCTCTCAAACTGTTACTTATCACCCCTTATCCCGCTATCCCGCCCTAGATCGGGACCTAGCCCTAGTGGTCCCGACCTCTGTACCTGCAAAGCAAGTAGAGCTTATTCTCAAAAAAGCTTCAGGGCCTTTCCTGGAGAGCTTGTCTCTCTTTGATGTTTACACCGGGCCTGGGATTCCGGAGGGCTACCGCAGTTTGGCTTTCCATTTGACTTTTCGCTCTCCTGAGCGCACCTTAACAGAGGAGGATATCGCCCCTATTATTACCCACATCCTCGAGGAAATTCAAAAAATTGGCGGCCGATTACGCTAAAACCAAAGAGACAACCTACGGGTAGACCTATGTGTCTACCCGGACAAAGGGCTGAAAAAGCTTTCATTCCTACCCTTCCGGTTTCGAGAGAAGAATGTCCAAACAAAGAAGTCTATCCCCTTTCCTTCAATCCTCCTTTCTCCCCACCCTCCTCTTCGCTCTCGCTCTTGCCCTCCGTTTATGGGGAATTACCTGGGGGCTTCCGGATCACCGCCACTACCTCTCCTACCACCCTGATGAAATCCTCCTCATTACTGCAAGTAATCGGATTGACTTTGGGAGTCTTCAGCTCAACCCGGGTTTCTATAACTATGGCTCTTGCTTCATCTACCTCCTCCGGCTCTTAACTCCTATAACTTTCCTCCTTCTAGGAGACTCTTTATACACAGCCTATTTAACAGGCCGGTGTCTTTCTGCTTTATGTGGGGCTTTCACTGTGGTGGTGGTTTGGAAAATAGGCCATCTTCTCAACCATCCTCTCATCGCTTTCTGGTCAGCCCTATTCTTGGCAATAACCCCCCTCCACGTGGCCCACTCCCACTATCTCACTGTAGATGTGATGGCCAGTTTATGGGTTACCTTAGCTCTCTACTACGCCCTAAAGGGATGCCTATCTCCCCAAAAACGGTGGGCTTTAGCGGGAGGGTTGTTTTCCGGTTTATCTGCAGGAACTAAGTATAACGCAGGCCTCGTTCTCCTAGCTGTCCTTACTGGGCTTTATCTCTCCCCCAGCAGAGAGAAAAGCCGATTAATGGGGCTCAGTTTAGCAGGCGCTCTCCTCGGCCTTATCCTTTCGACTCCCGGAGCCCTGCTCTACTTCCAGGACTTCTGGCGAGATTTCCGGTACGAGGTTTTTCACACAAAGACAGGGCACGGGTTGGTTTTTGTGAATACGGGTACAGGCTGGGGCTACCATCTTTTCCGTAACGCTCCCGCAGGTCTGGGATGGACCTTATGGACCTTGGGATTACTGGTGGTCTTCCTTCACCTAGGTCTCCTTCTATCTCTTTTCCGAGCAAAAGGGAGCATGGGGAAGCTTAATCACCCCTCTGACTCTCAGATCTTCTCCTTTACCACTGTGCTCGTCGCTTTTATCCTTCCTTATTTCCTCCTTATCGGATCCGCACAGGTTCGTTTTAGTCGCTATCTAGTTCCCCTTCTCCCCCCTCTCTGCCTTCTCCTGGGGAACGCTCTTCGCCTTAAGCCTCTCTTAATAAAGGGGGAGAAAGCTTTACAAATCCTTTTAGGGGCAGGAGCGATAATTACCTTGATATACACCCTAGCTTACCTCTCCCTCTTTTCAGACAAAGACCCTCGGGATCAATCCGCGGATTGGCTAGAAGTTCATGCTCAAGGAAAAAGCATCGGATTGACGACAGAACCCTGGTTTTATACCCCTCCGATCTTCCCTTGGAATGGAGGTCCCCAGACACGCTCTCTGTTTTTAAAAGAATCCTCTTGGGGAAGGTTTTCCCTGCTTATTGTAGACCACAATTTTTCTCGATTGCACAGGGAGAGGCCGGACTTCTTCGTTATCTCCGATTTTGAGTATGGTGACCCGCTTCGCCTTCAGGGGCAGAAGATTAAGAACCCTGCGGATGCTGCTGCGGTTGACCGCTTCATCACCTTTTGGAGGGCTTTACTTCTTCAATATAAAGAGGTTACTCGGTTTGAAAATATCCCTCATCTGGGTCCCTTAAAGTTTCCTAAAAAAGGTCTACCCCCCCATGACTGGTTGTATCCCTACCCGACCATCTTGGTCTTCGAGCGGAAATAGGAAGAGGGGAGAAGACAGGGATGCAATGAATTACATCCCTAGGGGATATATTATTTTGGGTAGAGAGAACGATTTACCTCCTAGGGAGGACCAAAGATGTTTCTCCAGCGGCGTTCTTCTGCCTTGAAAGATGAACATAGTGCCTTCTTCTTTTTTAATGTATTAGATGCTCTGTTAACAATAGTAGTATTGCTTTTTGGAGGAGGAGAAGCCAATCCCTTCGCCCGGTGGATTATTGAACACTATGGAATTTATGCTTTCCTAATCATCAAATTTATCCTAGTGGGGTTTGCTTCTCTGACCTGCGAAGTACTCCACTACCTTCACACCACCGCGGCGCGCTTGGTTCTTTGGCTGGGGATCCTGTTGTACTTCAGTGTCGTTCTCTGGGAGTGCTTATTGATCATCACCTTAGGTACTTTTCATCTCTCCGCGTAGGGATTCCGAGAAAGCACCTCAGGGCCTATCTCCCTAAAAGGGAATTCCCGAGGTTTGGGATCAAAGCGGGGGTGAACAGTTCTTAGGTCAACTTTGAAGGAAGGAACGAGGATCTTCTTCCTGCGAGGAGGGATAAAAAAGAATAGTCGGGGCGACAGGATTTGAACCTGCGACCTCCTGAACCCCATTCAGGTGCGCTACCAAGCTGCGCCACGCCCCGACCGGCTTCATTATATCAACTCCTTTGCCAAAAATCAATCTACTCCCCCAACAGGAGTGGGAGCCACCGATAGGGGAGCTCGAGCTGAACCTGCAAGCAGATAATTTACCAAGGCTTCCGTTACTTCCCGGGTTGTACTGCTCCCTCCTAAATCCGGAGTTCGCACCTTTCCCTCAGCCAAAACCGCTTTTACCGCCTCCTCCACTCGGTCCGCCGCCTCCCTCTCCCCCAAATACCTCAACATCAGTGCCCCAGAGAGAATCAGAGCAATAGGGTTAGCAATCCCCCTTCCCGCGATATCCGGAGCAGAACCGTGAACCGCCTCAAAAACTGCACAATCATCTCCTATATTCGCTCCGGGTACCACTCCTAACCCACCGACTAATCCCGCGCACAGGTCCGAGATAATGTCCCCGTAAAGGTTCTCAGTTAACAGGATATCGAAATCTTGGGGGTTCTTGACCAACTGCATCGCCACCGCGTCAACAATTCTCTCATCATATTCGATTTCAGGGTAATTCCGCCGCACTTTTCGGCAAGCTTCCAAAAACAGTCCATCACTAATCTTCATAATGTTCGCTTTGTGGACTACGGTCACTCTCTTCCGATGGTGGGCACGGGCATATTCAAAGGTAAAGCGTGCGATGCGCAGAGAAGCCTTTTCTGTAATCACTTTAATGCTGGCTGCAACCCCAGGGACCATAAGATACTCTATCCCTGAGTAAAGATCCTCGGTATTTTCCCGGATCACCACGAGATCTACATCCTCAAAGCGGGAGGGGACTCCAGGAAGGTTCTTCACCGGACGCACACAAGCGTAGAGGTCCAGCCCTTTCCGCAGGAGAACATTTACACTCCGAAAACCCTCACCAATAGGGGTAGTCACCGGGCCTTTAAGAGCTACTCGGTCCCTTCGGATGGAGTTGAAAACATATTCGGGGATAGGAGTCCCATACCGAGCAATGACCTCCCCACCGGCTTCTACTTCGTGCCACTCAATCTCAACGCCAGTAGCTTCCAAAACTTTCTTGGCCGACTCGGCAACCTCGGGGCCTATGCCATCTCCGGGGATTAAAGTAACTGAATACGCCATTATGCGAAGCCTCCTCAATGGTATCGCTCTACTTCAAAACGAAAAAGCTCGACGGGCTCCTCCGGCCTGATGCCCGCTTTTAAACGGCAAATTCGAACCTGATCCTCCACTGTATCTATACCCGGAATATCGGGTAGCAAAAGCCCCGCTTTGAGGCCGGCTTTGACGATCAAACCGTATTTCTTGGGGTTGAGAGAACTCGGATCTCCCACACGCTCTGGCTGAGAGAGAACGTCCACAGTGATCTGGAGGTCGGGTAATTCGGAAGGTTGAAGGGGAGGAAAACGAGGGTCTTGGGTAGCCGCGCCGATGGCATTGTAGATCACCTCTTCAGCGAGATTATCCCGGGCCGGCAAGAAGGTACCAACGCACCCCCGCAACTGTCCCCGGCGCTTTAAAGAGACGAAAACCCCTGCCCGGCGCTGCATCTCCGGGGGAAGGGGTTCGGGGGGAGAAATCACTTCTCCTCGTAAGATAAAGGCCTCAATACTCGACCGAGCCAAACATACTAAAGGGTGGGGAGAGGTAGACACCATTTCGGTCACTCCTAACGCCAGCGGAAAAGCCCTCCACAACGGGTTGTCCTCATTATTTACTTCTCGCCCTGCCCCTCCCTCTCCTGTGGCCCTCTAAAGATCAAGCGAATCGGGGTCCCCACAAATCCGTACTGCTCTCGCAAACGATTCTCGATATACCGCTCATAAGAGAAATGCACTATCTGCGCGTTATTCACAAACAACACGATAGTCGGTGGTTTCACCTTGACCATAGTGGCATAGCGCAGTTTTAGGGTTCGCCCCTTTTGAACTAAGACGTGTTGATGGAACACTTCCTGAAGAAAACGGTTGAGCTCTGGGGTAGGGATTCTTAAAGTATAGTTATTAAAGACACTTTCTACCGTATCAAGAATGGCGGGGATACCACGCCCCGTTTTGGCCGAGGCGAAGGCAATGGGTGCAAAACCGATAAAGTCTAACTTTGAGGAAATCTGCTCAGCGTAATGATGCATCTGAACCCCTTTCACCAAGTCCCACTTATTGACCACAACAACACAGGCCTTGCCAGCATCTAAAACCATTCCTCCCACTCGGCAATCTCCATGGGTAACCCCTTCAGTAGCATCAATGATCAACAAAGCGACATCGCAACGATCAATCGCCCGTTGGGCTCTTAAAAAGGTGTAATACTCTAAGGAACCTTGAATCTGTCCTGCCCGCCGAATACCCGCGGTATCAATGAGGAGAAAACGCTGATCTCCTCGAAGGAAAAGAGTATCTATTGCATCCCGGGTGGTACCGGGGATTTCGCTAACCACTGCTCGCTCTTCCCCTAAAAAAGCATTCAAAAGAGAAGATTTGCCCACGTTCGGTCGCCCTACAATAGCCACCCGGATAAGGTCTTCTTCTTCCTCCTCAAGCTCCGCACTAGGAAGACACTCCACAATCCGGTCTAAAAGGTCTCCCACACCATCTCCCTGGAGGGCAGAAACTGGAAGGGGGTCCCCTAATCCTAGGCGATAAAACTCTACCAAGTTAATCTCTCTCTTCCCCTCGACTTTGTTCACCACAAGGAGAACCGGGCGCTGGGATTTTCTCAGAATATCCGCTAATTCTTCATCCAAAGGAGTCAGGCCTTCCTTGCTATCCACCACAAAGAGGACGAGATCCGCTTCTTGCATCGCGATTTCTGCTTGACGCCGGGCTTGAAGAGCTATAGGGTCCTCCGTATCGGTGACAATCCCTCCGGTATCCACCAGAATGTACTCATTCCTCCGCCAATCGAATTGACCATAAATGCGATCTCGAGTGACACCCGGGGTGGCTTCTACAATTGCCTTGCGCTCTCCAATAATGCGATTAAAGAGAGCAGATTTTCCCACATTCGGACGACCGACGATAGCAATAATGGGCCTGCTCATTGTCTTTACTCCCTTCTCTGATGGTAATGGAAACCCAGACAGAAGTCAACGCGACAGGACTTCCAGAGGTACAGGTTCGGAGAGTATGATAAAAGGGGGAAAACTTCATGCAAGTTTCCATCAAGGGAGATCAATTTCTCTTTGACGGTCAACCCACTTATACCAGACGAAAGTGGGAAGAAGTTTCCATGGAGGGCCTTCTGTTTAACTCCCGAATGGTTCAGGCCCTCTTTGATGATGAGAATCCGGAAACCCGCCCCCTTTGGGCCTACCCGGATACCGGAGAATGGGACCCAGAAAGAAACACGGAGGAATTTATCGCCCATCTCCCTGTGTACCGCCGAAACGGAATGCTTGCCTTTACCGTGAACCTCCAAGGAGGCCGCCCCATCTCCGGTGACCCTTTCCCCTACAACTTTTATATCAACTCAGCCTACACTCCTCAGGGGGAACTTAAGCCAGCCTATATGAAACGCCTAGAACGCCTTCTTTCCGCCGCTAATAAATTAAGGATGGCTGTGATCCTGGGTTTGGCCTACTTCGGTATAGATTACCGCTATATTGCTGACCCTGAGGCGGTTTATCGAATGGCCAATAACCTTGTCGAGTGGCTGGCTTCCCGGGATTATCGCAATGTCCTTATCGAAATTGCTAATGAACGGATGGAGATCCGAACGAAAAAAGGCGGGGTTAAGGCTCTCACTCTTATGCACCACCTCCGAGAGCTCTCCGCTAAGCGATATCATAACTCCTTCCGCTTGCTCCTCTCCACCAGCCTCGGAGGAGGAGCACTTCCTCCTGCCGAGCTCGTTCAGGAGGCCGATTTTATTCTGCTCCATGGTAACAATCAATCTCCCGATAGGCACCGCTGGATGATCGAGGAAACTCGCCAAATTGTCAAAGAAGTCAGAGGGGACCCTTATGCCCTGCCGATTCTTTTTAATGAAGCTGGCCCCGGGTTGGATTACGATCACCTAGACACTTGGAGGGAGGCTCTGAAAGTTTGTGCCCGCCTCCGAGTCTCCTGGGGGTTCTTCGATCAAGGGGAAGGAAGGGTGGAACAGAGAAAACGGGTGGGACCGGTTTATGAAAGCGGTTTTCAAACCCCACCCGTCAACTGGTGCCTGACCACTCCCTCCAAAAGACTCTTCTTCGACACTTTAAAGGAGATCACAGGCGGGTTATAGAAGCCCTTCACCTTCATTCCTTGCGCACCCTGAAGCCTGCGGCTACCAAACCCTGTTAGCGAGTTCGGTAGCCGCAGGCTTCAGCCCCTATAATGGCTTGGTAGCCTGCACAAAGTAAAACCACGCTCATTCATCGCCTCCGACTGTAGAGACCTACGAGAAGGGCTCGCCCAAGAATATGCCCCCTCATTGCTTTCTCCAAGTCTGCTTTTCGGCTAGAAGGCTTTAAAGAGAGAGTAGTATCCAGAGCATAGAGCCAAAACCGATAGCGATGAGTCCCGAAAGGTGGGCAAGGACCTCCATAACCAAGGCGACCAAAATCGTTCATCCCTTGAACTACTTGCGGTGGAAGCCTTTTGCCAATCTCCCTTGTCTGAGGAGGGAGATTCCAAAGGAGCCAGTGGACAAAAACACCACCAGGGGCATCTGGATCATCCATAATAAGAGCGAGGCTCTTTGCCCCTTTGGGAACCCCTGAAATCTGCAGAGGGGGAGGAACATCTTCTCCATCGCAGGTATATTGACGGGGAATAACGCCATTGTTTTTAAAAGCAGGACTGCGGATTTGGAGCTTACCAAAAGGAATTAAGGGAGGCTTTTTTAATTTCTCTCCCATAAGAAGAGTATAGGCACTGATCATCCAAACCGAGAGGAGGATGCTCGAAAGAAGAAACCGCTTCATTATCCCTTGCCCCCTTTATTAACTGATGTTGTGTAGGCTAAAACCGGTGACTACTAAACCCCCTAATCCTAATGTACCCTCGGGTTCCCTTAATCCCCCGGTGGAGAGGAAATCGGGAGAACTGATATCCGCATTCTTTAGGGTGCGTTGGTAGCCCCCTATTATCCCCCGTCAATGGGGGATAATAGGGGGCTAAAGCCTACGACTACTCAACTAAATACTCAGAATCCTTCACCGACCAACGCTATATGTCCCCTCCCCCTCCGCTATCCGAACCGCCTCCGATGTCACCTATATCTATATCTCCTCCGCCTCCCGAATCAGAAAAGAAATCGCCAATACTATCGAGCCACCCACCGCCCCCGGAATCACTGCTAATATCGGTGGTACCTCCAAGGTCAACATCTCCCCCTCCCCCGGAATCCGAGGAGGCGGTCCATTGATCCAATCCTAGGTCCCCTCCCCCTCCGGATACCAAAACCGGCTCCGGCTGACGCTGGACTTCCTCATAACCCCATCCTCTATCTCCCACATAGATATAAGGGGAACCATAATCCCCATAGTAGACATCATAAACTCGGAAACGATACCGATCCCACATCCAGTCCCACAATAGTAGGTAAGCCAGGTCCGTCAAAAGATCAAACCCATAAAGGGGATAACCAAAGCGAGCATAGGTCTCCAAGGCTTCTCTATTTCGGCTGTGAGGTAAAATCGTTCGGGTTTCCAACTTGACATCCTGAATCCCGAGGTAAGTAAGAAAACGATCCCGAATTTGCTCGATGAAGGCTTCAAACTGCTCCTGCCATCGTGTCAAAGCCGAATCGAAACTCTCCTGGTTTTGGAAATACTGAAGGACACGCTCTTGGTAGGCCTCCTCAGCTTCCATCTCCTCCCGGCGAAGTTCACTAGGCACTGCGGTAACAAGGACTGTCACTGGAGGAACTCCAACCTTATGAACTCGGAGGAAATCCAAATCAATCACATAAGTGAGTACCCCGTCATTATGCTTCAGCACCATATCAAACTCACTGCGAGGGTCTGGCTCCATTCCCTCCTCAAGCCGGGACTGGAGAGACTTCAGTGCGATCTCTAAATCGTTGGGGGTATCCTGAAAGTCCTCATAAAGCACTTCCTCTCCCAAAGCCACTCGAATCACATTTTTAACCCCCAGCTCAGCAAGGATGTTGTAAACCGATTGAATAAAGGAGAGGAGCTTATAGGTCTCCACCTCCTCCTTAGTCTGCCATCTTCCCTGGGTTAGGAGGTTGGCGATCCCCTGGAAAAAACCCTCAGGAGGCTTTAGCTGAAGACGGGTACCCCTTAAATCAAGGGTTAGGCGACCTCTTAAGTACATTTGTCTCCACCTCCTCTTACGCTTATAGGGGCAGGTATCCTTTGCCTTTACCCCTGCTCCTCATCCTCTTCCAACATACTCAGAATACCGGGTTGATCCGTTTTCTGTGGAAGTCGCTTATCTAGGTCCTTTAAACGCGTGATCAGCTGGTCTATCTCTTCAAGGGTACCGCGGCCTCTTCGGAGCCGGTTGAGCTTCTGATCAAGACGCAGGTATTCGGCTGTAAGGTCTTGAGGCACATTCTCCGGCATTTTGAGGGTGATTCTATCAAAAAGGTGCTCCGCTTGTTGGAGCCGTTCTTTATAGGCTTTACGCGTTATCAGTTGCTGCCGCATCTTGGGATAAAGGATAGCTCCAAGGACCAAAAGGAGCCCCCCTAGGAGAGCTAACCCCAAGAAGCGCCGACGATTCACCACTGCCTGCTTTTGAGCAACCTCCTGTGCTTGCCGAAGACGGATCTGTTCTACCAAGGATCCAGCAAACTGGGCTAAGCCTTTAGCATAATCTAGTTTGAAGGCCGGGCGTGCCTCCTCTAAGGCTTTTTGAAAAGCGGAAGGGTCTCCTTTGAGGGCAAGAGTCTTACCGTAAACACGTCTACCGTTGAAAACGATAAGAAGGTCCTGGGAAGACATCTGCAAATCCCGATAAACTGCCTCAGCCATAGCATCAACATCCCCCCGCGAGGTACTTCGGGGCAGAAGGATAAAGTAAACCTTCAACCCCTGGGCCTGATACTGAGCTACCTTCCGCTGGAGCTCATTGACCTTATCCGGGGCTAGCAAAGGGCCGAAATCGAATACCCCTCCCTTTTTCCCTTGAAGAGCCTCTTCAACCTGGCGAAGGGTAATTTCTTGGCTCAGGGCTATACTCGAAAGAATAAGGAGCAGAAGGATCTCAAAGATATACCAACATCGTTTCATCGTTATTCTTCTCCACTTTAAAAACCTCTAGAAGCGGTTTCTGGTAGTCGCACCCTGTAGGGCGGTCTTTAGTTTCTTTTTCTAGATGACGCCATAAAGCGATCCATCAGGATTCTTGCTTCGAGCTACAGCTTGGAAGTCAGGGTTATTGCGATCAAAGTTGCGAACGCTGGCCCTGCTTAGCGGGGCTTTTGTTGATGCTCCTCCACCAAGATTCACCGTATGCAACTCAACAGCATTCTTGTCAGCCAATGGGCATCCCTTGATACTGAGCATTACCCGTTGTTGCTGGACAATTGCCTGTTGCGTCTGGAACACCACTACTCACCAAGGTAATTCTTGGGTGCGTTGGTAGCCCCCTATTATCCCCCGTTGACGGGGGATAGCCACCGGCTTGAGCCTGCGCTTACCGGTTCCCCCCTCTTTTGTAAAGTTGTCTCCTCAAACCCGCTTGAAGCGTTTAAGGATCTCCTGAAGGGGAATCTGGAGGATGATCGGACGCCCATGAGGACAATGATAAGGGTCCTCACATTTCAACAGCTCCTGAACCAGGTGCCGAATCTCTGCCGGGGCCAAAGGTTGATTGGCCTTAACCGCTGCGTGGCAAGCAGTAGTAGCAACAATATGGTCCAGTTGCTCTTCTGAAGGGGTAAGACCCAATCCCTCCGTTTCCGTGAGATCCTCGGCCAGCTCTCGAATCAATCGCTCAGGGTTGGAGGTACTGAAAACCGCGGGGACCGCCCGAACCAAGAAGGTTCTTCCTCCAAAAGGCTCCACCTCAAAACCCATTTGAGACAAAGCCTCCAAAGCATTTTCCAAAGCAGAAGCAGATTTCGGCTCTAAAGTAACAACGGTTGGCAGAAGGAGTAATTGAGATTCTACTTTCTTCTCCTTTAGCTCCCGATGAAGCTTCTCATACAGGATGCGTTCATGAGCTACGTGCTGATCAATAATCACTAGTCCCTCCGGGCTTTCCCCAATCAAAAAGGTATCCATAACTTGGCCAATTAACCGCCAAGGATGAGCTGAGGAAGGAGGGTGATCAACAGGTTTCTCCCCGGCCTTCTCCGGGGGAATCACCTCTACGGAAATACCTAACCTCAGATCGGGGAAAAACTCCCTTCTTCGGGCTTCTAAAGCCTCTGGACAAAATTGCTGGATCCTTGGCCCAGAGTCTTGAGAAGGAGTCAAAGAGAAGCTCCCTACCGGCGGAGGTTGAGGGGTGGGAACCCCAATCTCTGTAACTCGGGGAAGAGCACCAGCATTCAAGAGAGCCTGGCGAACCGCTCTCACCACCCAGGCATGAATCTCTCCCTCTCCGGTGAAACGCACCTCATTCTTAGCGGGATGGACATTCACATCCACATATTCAGGGTCAATTTCCAAGAACAAAATCACTCCGGGGAAACGACCTTCGGGTAGGAGTGTTCGATAGGCTTCTTCAACAGCGTGGGAGAGAAGGCGACTCACAATTGGCCGTCGGTTGACGATGAGAATCTGGCCGCTACGGTTAGGCCGGGTTTGGTCCGGAGGCGCCGCATACCCCCAAACCTTCAGTCGGCCTATTTCCAAGGAGAAGGGTAAAAGCCCCTGAACTCGTTCCCTTCCCCACACCGCACCGATCGCCTGGCGAACATCTTCACTTCCGGGCGTGGAGAAAATCTCCCGGCCATTATGAACTAAACGAATACTGATACGAAAATGGGCAATAGCGAGCTTTCCAGCAATATCTACCAAGTGACTCAGCTCAGTCGGTACTGATTTTAAAAACTTCAGGCGAGCAGGGGTATTAAAAAAGAGGTCTCGAACCGCTACTCTTGTCCCCGGCGGAGCCCCTACTTCGGAGACACTCTTGACCTCCCCCGCTTCCACAAGCAAACGAGTGCCGGTCTGTGCTTGAGGCTCACAGGTAATCAACTCCATCCGACTGACGGCCGCGATGCTCGGCAGGGCTTCTCCCCGGAAACCAAGGGTAACTATCCTCTCCAAGTCTTCCGCTGTGCTAATTTTACTCGTTGCATGGCGTTGGAGGGCCAGTAAAGCATCTTCTCGGCTCATCCCGCAACCATCATCGGTCACTTGGATGAACCGGCGACCTCCCTCTTCTACTTCAATCAAAATCCGCTGGGCACCCGCATCCAAGCTGTTCTCCAACAACTCCTTCACCACAGCCGAAGGACGTTCAATCACTTCACCAGCCGCTATGCGATTAGCGGTATGTTCATCTAAGATACGGACCTTAGGCATAGAAGACCTTTTCGCCTCCCCCAGAAAAAGAGGAGAAGGGGTGTTAACCTTCGAGTCGGGCCTGAAGCTCCGCTTCTAACTCCGAAATAGGGACCCTCACTTGTTCCATCGTATCCCGATCCCGAATCGTGACCGCTTTATCCTCCAAGGTTTGGAAATCAACCGTTACACAGTAAGGGGTACCAATCTCATCCTGCCGACGGTAACGGCGGCCGATGCTCTGCCGATCATCATAATCGGTCATCCAATAACGCGCCAGCTTCTTCCGGATATCTTTAGCGAGGCTGACCAATGGTTCTTTCTTAGAGAGAGGAAGAACTGCCACTTTAATGGGAGCAACCTTCGGATGCAATCGCAGTACCACCCGAACTCCCTCCTTATCGGGCTCCTCATCATAAGCGTCCAAGAGGAGAACTAAGAAAATGCGCTCAACCCCAGCGGAAGGTTCAATGACATAGGGGACAATATGCTCTCCCGTCTCGTCGTCAAAGTACTCTAACCGTTGCCCAGAAAATTCCGTATGCCGGCGAAGGTCGTAATCGGTACGGTTGGCGATGCCCTCGACCTCCCCCCAGCCGAAGGGAAAACGATACTCAATGTCCGTGGTGCCTTTGGAGTAGTGAGCCAAGGCCTCTTGAGGATGCTCCGATAATCTCAGGTTCTCCTCTTTGATCCCCAAACTTTTATACCAATTGAATCGTTCCTGGATCCAATAACGGTACCACTCCTCATCCGTTCCCGGCTTGACAAAATACTCCAGCTCCATCTGCTCAAACTCTCGAGTGCGGAAAACAAAATTCCCAGTGGTAATCTCGTTACGGAAGGACTTACCGATCTGAGCAATTCCGAAGGGGAGCTTCTTACGGGAAACCCGCAGAATATTATTAAAGTTAACAAAAATGCCTTGGCAGGTTTCAGGCCGAAGATAAGCCACCGAGGCTTCCTCTTCCACCGGCCCCACAAAAGTTTTAAACATGGTATTAAACATCCGAACTTCGGTTAACTCCCCACCACATTCTGGGCATCGTTCCCCTTCTATCTGGTCTGCCCGAAAGCGGAGCTTACACCGCTTACAATCTACTAATGGGTCTCGGAAATGCTCTAAATGCCCAGAGGCTTCCCAGGTTCGGGGATGCATCAGGATAGCCGAATCCAACCCCACCACATCCTCGCGCTCTTGAACAATGGATTGCCACCAAGCCTCCTTAATATTCCGCTTCATTTCGGCCCCCAAAGGGCCATAATCCCAAACACTGCTAAAGCCACCGTAGATCTCACTGCTAGGGAAGACAAAACCTCGCTTATAACAGAGAGATACTATCGTCTCCATTGATGCCATACTGCCTGAAGCCTCCTAAGATGGAATCACTCCTCCTTGGAAAAGGGGAAATAAAGAACCTCTCCACTCTTCTTAAAGGGGGTTTTATTTAGGGTTTAACAAAGGGTAAAAGCCTCTTTAAGAAACGAACTATAGGAATTAATTTCTGCCTCTATTATAACAAATGGGGGCTTTTCGTGCCTTAAACCTCTTCAAGGAAGGCCTACTCTTCCTGAAAAGTTTCGGGGAGTCAAAAAGCAGGCTGGTCTTTTGAAACGTCTCTTTGAAGGGGCTTTAAATGCACTAAGTACTCCACATTGCCCTCGCCACCAGGGATAGGAGAAGGGAGGAAACCTAAAACCTCTAAACCTTGCTCTCGGAACCAAGCAAGTAGTTCCGCAACAATCTTCTGACGGAGGTTGGGATCTCTGATTACCCCCTTTTTCACAAGATGAGGAGAACCGGTTTCAAACTGAGGCTTCATCAACGCGATGATCTGACCTTCTTGGGGCTTTAAGAAACGGAGGACGGAGGGAATGACCTGCCTTAAGGAGATAAAAGAGACATCAATCACTGCGAGATCTACCGGTTCAGGAAGAGTAAGCAGGTGCCGGATGTCGGTATCCTCATAAAGGACTACCCGAGGGTCCTGCCTTAACTGGGGAGCCAGTTGGCCACGACCCACATCCACCGCATAAACTCGTCGAGCTCCCCACTGAAGCAAACAATCAGTAAATCCTCCGGTTGAGGCCCCCACATCTAAAGCAACCCATCCCTCAGGATTCACTCCGAAGCTTTTTAAAGCAGATTCCAGCTTAAGCCCCCCTCGGCTGACATAAGGCAATGTACCAAGAAGATGGAGGTCCGCCTCGGGGGAAACCCGAAAGCTGGGCTTGGTGACTACCTTCCCCTCTACTTGAACGTTACCCCTTCTGATCAACCATTGGGCTCGCTCTCGAGTTTCGACCAACCCCCGTTCTACTAGAACTATGTCTAGCCTCCGCTTCACCACAATGTCATTACCCATAAGCGCAGGCTAAGCCACAGACCTCATTTTTCTACCCTTTGGCCGAAGCAGAAGCAGACACCATAGGGTTCTCCTGCAAAGAAAACTCGATACCGCTTACCTTCATGCTCCTGCAGACTAATGGCCGAAGGTTCAATGCCTTTAGCCTCCAGTTCCCGGTACAGAGCCTCAACATCACTAACTTCGAAATAACAACTCGCCTGCTCGGGATCTCGATCGTTCTCTTCCAGCCCAATCTTCACATCATCTCGCTGGAGTACTGCTCTACCCGGCTCCTTTGAAAGAACCGAGAACCCCAGAACCTGGGTATAATACCCTATGGCCGGTCCAAGACGCCTTACCGGCAAAGCACTGATATCAGTATCCCCAATAGGAGCAACTCTTTTGAATTGTTTCATCACTGGATCTCCATTCATCGTTTCTCTACTGAACGCAGGCTAAAGCCTGTAATTACCGAACTTCTTGCGGGGAAGCCTCCTTGGGCTGAGGTTATTATGATAGTAACATAGTACCAAAGGCTTGTCAAGAGGTGAACCAACGATGCTGGACGAGGAAAAAGCCCAAAAGGATCCTACTATCCTCTCATAAAACCCCTAAACCTAGCTTAACCCCAAAGCCATCCGCAGAACCTGGATGACATCCCCAATCGTAATCCGACCGTCAGGAGCACCCTTCGGAGCTAAATCCAAAACAACGAGCAACCGAATACTCGGCTTAACCCTGCCTACCGCAATCTGAAGGGCGATTTGAGCATCCCGAATGGTCACCCGACCATCCTCATCCGCATCACCCGGTCGGACTGACCCAGGAATTGAAGGTGCTGACACCGCTATGCTGGAAAACTTCTGGATGCGACCGTTGCCTGTGTCAGCAACATAGACATTGCCAAAGGTATCCACCGCGATGCCAGATGGCCAACGGAACTGCCCATCGCTACTGCCCCGGCTACCCCATTTTGCAAGAAACTCCCCTCTGCTGGTAAACACCTGGATGCGATCGTTGAATGTGTCAGCAACATAGACATTCCCAGAGGCATCCACCGCAACGCCTCGTGGGGCTATGAACCGCCCGTCGCCAGTGCCACCGCTGCCCCATTTTGTAAGGAACTCCCCTCTGCTGGTAAACACCTGGATGCGATCGTTGTCTGTGTCAACGACATAGACATTCCCAGAGGCATCCACCGCAACACCGAATGGTCTATTGAACTCCCCGTCGCCAAAGCCAAAACCACCCCATTTTGTCAGGAACTCTCCTCTGCTGGTAAACACCTGGATGCGATGGTTAAGTGTATCAGCAACATAAACATTGCCAAAGGGATCCACTGCAATGCCAGATGGTTGATTGAACTGCCCGTCGTCACTGCCAAAACTGCCCCATTTTGCAAGAAACTCCCCTCTGCTAGTGAACTTCTGGATGCGATGGTTCCATGTGTCAGCAACGTAAATATTCCCAGAGGTATCCACTGCAATACTATATGGATAATTAAACTGCCCGTCACCACTGCCTAAGCTACCCCATTTCGTAAGGAATACCCCTCTGCCGGTAAACACCTGGATGCGATGGTTGTATGTGTCAGCGACATAAACATTGCCAAAGGGATCCACTGCAATGCCGGTTGGGTAATCAAACTGCCCTTCGCCGCTGCCCTCGCTGCCCCATTTTGTAAGGAACACCTGCCCCTGCACCCCTCGAACACTTACCAACCCCACCAAAATTACCAAACCCAGCAACATGAACTTCTTCATAGAGAACCCTCCTTACCCTCGGTTCTGGAAGTGTTAACCCTGGTGAACCTCTGCTCCATCTGGAACAAGGTCTATCCCCCTAATAAAACCCTCCTAACCTAGTTCAATCCTAAGGCAATCCGCAGAACCTGGATGACATCCCCAATCGTGATCCGACCATCAGGGGCACCCTTCGGAGCCACATCCAGAGCCATCAGCACCCGAGGGCTCGGCTTCATCCCGCCTACTGCAATCTGAAGGGCGATTTGGGCATCCCGAATGGTCACCCGACCATCCTCATCCGCATCACCCGGTCGGATTGACCCAGGAATTGAAGGTGCTGCCCCTGCCGTGCCGGCAAACTTCTGGATACGATGGTTCTCTGTGTCCACAACGTAAATATTTCCAGAGGCATCCACCGCAACGCCGAATGGCCAATTGAACTGCCCGTCGCCACTGC
>CAYSAW010000014.1:0-49383 GCA_964429225.1 uncultured bacterium | reverse complement strand
GTCTTTCCTGCTTTGTTGTCTCAATATCAGAACCTCTATCTCCGGCGGCATCTCCCCAAGTAGATTTTCCTTTTCCCCTATAGTCAGTTTATCTCTTGACAATCCCTGTTTGCTTTGTTACTATGGTAGTAACCTTAGCAAGAAGAGGCTACCACGCAACGAGTTTATCCTATGGGGGGATGATAAATGTGGATGAGGGGTGGGCAAAAATCAAGGGAGCTGTGGAAGAAGGCAAGTTAGGTAGCAGTGCGAGAGTAGCGACTGCAAAACCTAATCCTTTAGCAGGAAAATCAAAAGCACATATTACATGCGTTTATATATACGATTGGACTGATGAAGAAGATGTAAGAAGGATCCGGGAAGAACTTAGAAAGCTCGGTATAACACACAAAACACCATATAAAACGGTCGCTATCGTTCCCTACACCTAGCAGGTGCGTATACGGTGAGACAACAAAGTTGCCTCACCCAAATTGTGCTTTTGGCACAACTTCGCATACGCCCAAACCGTTATACGCAATCAGACTTCGGCGGACAAATATTAACTATGAAATTAATAGGTGATTCCTATGGTAAAAGATAAAGATAGAATAGGCAAAAGATGGAGAGAAAGTGTAGATAAGGTTAAGGAATTTGAGATTATTGAGGGTAAGGAAGAAGTTTTTGTAGAGTTTACACCGTCTTTTTTATTTCAAGAGTACCAAGAAGCAGAAAAATTAAAACAAAGACTACTGAAGAAGTATAAGGGCAAGAAATTAGAAGAAGTGGTTAAAGGTGAGGAACTCAATACCAAAGAAGGGACATGTTATCACATAGAAAATCAAGATAGAATAGAACTAAAGGTAATTAACTCAGAAGATGCAAAGAAGAGAATTATATCAGATTTAAAATTGATTTATGGGATAGGAAAAGTAACAGAGTGCATTTTGAAAGAAGAAGGATATAAAACGATTGAGGATCTCACGGAACATCCTTATTTTGGGCCTGAAGCTAAAAAGTTTTTAGAACTTCTTAACAAATACAATACTTGCCAAATTGTTGATTGGATTACGCACTGGTTTCCTAAATCTCATCCATTAGTTCTATACGCTTCAGGTCTCCATAACAAAGAGGATTTTATCTTTTTTGATATAGAAACTATGGGACTTTTTGCAAGGCCTATTATATTGTTTGGTGTTGCCCAAATTTCTGGGAGCCATATATTGATAAATCAATATCTTTTACGCAATATAAAAGAAGAACCGGCAGCTCTAATGGGCTTTTTATCTCACATCAATCAAAATAGTGTCTTTATAACATTCAATGGTCGGGCATTTGATCTACCCTATATAAGAGAAAGATTGGCATATTACAGATTGCGAGGAGACCTTGATAAACCACACTTCGATATACTTCACTTCTCAAGGCGCGCATGGAGAGAGCAAGTACCCAGTTGCAGATTAAACATATTAGAGAAATATTTACTCAGAATAGAAAGAAAGGATGATGTTCCAAGTGCTTTAATTCCGGACTTCTATGAGACATATATGAGAAGAAAAAATGTAGGACCTTTAATTCCAATAATTGAACATAATAAACAAGATTTAATTACGCTTGCTAATATCTTTTCAAAATTATGCGAGGAATGGGGATAATGGTGGAGCAAATAGTAAATGCTATAAAAAGAAAATCCCGATACAAGGATAGAGTGGAACATATTGAGATCTTACCTCCTAAAGAACCTATTTATGGAGAACTGAAAAAGGACCTACCGCAAAACATCAAAAATTATTTACTTAAAAAAGGCATAAAAAAACTCTATAGGCATCAATGCGATGCTGTTGAAAATCTGAGGTCAGGAAAAAACATTATCATTACCACACCCACTGCATCTGGAAAAACACTTGCTTTTAATATCCCGATCTTTGAGAGATTAGACCATGATAAAGGTGCTACGGCGCTTTATCTTTACCCCACAAAGGCACTCGCCAATGACCAATTGAAAGTAATAAAAGAGTTTGAAAGCCTAAGTAGCATAAGCGTAAATCCACATGTATATGATGGGGATACACCACCAAATAAAAGGCCAAAAATTAGAGATAATTCGAGAATAATAATAAGCAATCCCTATGAACTTCATCAAATTCTACCCTGGCACTATAAATGGCAAAAATTCCTCAGTAATTTGAAGTTCGTTGTGATAGATGAGGCACATCGGTATAGAGGTGTTTTTGGGTCAAATGTAGCATTTTTAATTAGAAGGTTACGAAGGATATGTAGCTTCTATGGCTCTGAACCTCAATTCGTCTTATCCACTGCCACACTTGCTAATCCAATCGAATTTGGTGAAAAGTTAATAGGAGTTAGATTTGAGCTAATTGCCAATGATGGATCACCTAAAGGTAAGAAATACTTCATCTTTTACAATCCCTATTTCGATGGTGTTGGTGTGCTATCCACCCATCAAGAGACAAAAGATTTATTCTTATTCTTTGTAAGGAAAGGTCTTCAGACTTTGTGTTTCACTGTCTCAAGGAAAATGGCAGAGTTAATTGCATTATGGTCGAAGAAAGAAGTCAAAGAATCAGAGCCATATCTTGCCGACAAAATTACTGCGTATAGGGCGGGCTATCTTCCAGAGGAGAGAAGAGAAATAGAAAGTAATTTAAAAAATGGGATTTTAAGAGGTGTAACATCCACAAATGCTTTAGAATTAGGAATAGATGTTGGTTCCTTAGACAGCGTAGTGATTTCAGGCTACCCAGGAACGATTATATCAACATGGCAGCAAGCAGGAAGGGCTGGAAGAGGAACTGATGAGTCTATTGCTACTTTGGTTGCTTTTCAGAATCCATTAGATCAATATTTTATGAAGCACCCAGAGGTCTTCTTTGTTAAACCTCATGAGCATGCAATAATCGATTTATCGAATCCTTATATTGTTTCTGGGCATTTGATGTGTGCTGCATCCGAGATACCTATTAAAGCAGAAGATGGGATATATTTGGGAGAAGATACCAAAGATATTTTAAAGGCATTGGAAAGACAGGGTTTGGTTCAAAATACGCCCAATGGTTGGGTATATTCTGGGAAAGGAAGGGCTACAGAGGCAGTCAGTTTAGATAATATCTCTTCTGATATATTTAAAGTTATTTGTAATGGGGAAATCCTTGAGACAATGGATAGAACACAAGTATACAGAGAGGCACATAAAGGAGCAGTTTTACTTCATCAAGGAGAAACATACATTGTGGAAGATTTAGATTTTAAAAACTCTGCTGTTCAAGTTATAAAGAAAAATGTGGATTATCACACAGAAGCTATGAAGATTGTAGATATTACGATTTTAAAGAAAATTAAAGAGAAAGAAATCGGCAACTTTGCAGTTTCGTTTGGTGATGTCGAAGTAAACGAGCAGTATGTCGGCTACAAAATAATGAAATACGATGAAGTAATAGGAATGGAAAGACTTGATTTACCTCTATTGAACTTTAAAACAATGGGATTCTGGTTTATCGTGCCGGAAGGTACAAAAGAAAAAATATGGGAAGAGAGGAAGAAAAATAAAGATATTAAAGAAAAATTGAAGGATAGATCTGAGGAGGACTTAAAGAGAGAGGTGTTTGCTGGTGGTCTTCATGGCATTGAACACGCAATGATTGGAATAATGCCCTTTCATGTTATGTGTGATCGATGGGATATTGGTGGTGTATCTACACCGGATCATCCAAATACTAATAAACCAACTGTATTCATCTATGATGGTTTTGAAGGTGGAATTGGATTAGCTGAAAAGGCTTTTGAATTAATTACCGAAATAGTCAAAATGACTTACGAACTTGTGAGAGACTGTAAATGTGAAGACGGTTGTCCTGCTTGTATATATTCTCCTAAATGCGGAAATGAGAATAAACCTTTGGACAAGAAAGGTACGATACTAATATTAAAGGAATTACTCCGTAATATGGGTGTTGAAGATGAATAATTGGATGTTAACTAAAATCTTAAGGATTTTATAAGGTTTATCCTTCTCTTGAACCAAAGGAAAGGCAAACACTAGCAAGGCTTTTTATAAAAAAGGTAGATGTTGAATTCCTTGAATTTCCAGAACTTTCCCACCAAGAACCTGCCCAAATTTTGAAAGAGATGTTAATAAGCTGAGCAATTCGTCTTGCCCAGCAGGGCACCCAATATCAGAATGGAGGTTCGGGAAGTTGCCCCTGGCCTCATTCGTGGCCTTCTGGGCGGGAGGAGGGTCTTCCTGGTCATCTCCAACAGTGCCCGGCCCAATCTGAAATCCTACCGGATGTATATCAATGTCGGGGATTATGACCAAAATCTTCAGGTATCCTGGTATCTGGTAACGAGGATTGGCTTCTGGAGAATCCTTATGGCAATAATTCTTTTCTTTATTGCCAGAAAGCCAAGACCTGAGACTTTAGTGAAGGAGCTTGACCTTTTTGATCAGCAGGATCTGACTGCCTATGTAACCAATACTCATCATTGTCTGATTGAGGCGGTAGAGAAACTGATGCTTAATATGGGTCAAGACCCATCGAAGATAGACAGGAAGTCAAGAGGGTTTTGGGGGATTTCGTAGGAGGAAAGGGAACTTAACGGAGGTCAAAATGCCTAAGGGTGATTTCAATATAGGAGGATGGTTAACCCGAAGCGAGATTTCTTTCGAAGTGGATCAAATAAGGGGGGAAGGAGGGCCAGAATATCCACGGCTTATTATCCCCATTAATTTTACTTTAAGACCATCTGAAGATGAAGGAAAAATTAATGCATATTCCCTTCTTTGGCTACAAATTGGACTACGTATAGATAAAAATAATACTACAATAGGGAAGAGTTGTTCTGAACCAATAGCAGAGTATAGTTGGCCAGGTATTAGTCCACGCCCAGTAATGATAGAAATTCCTCTAGATCTTTATCGAATTGAAAAAATCGAAGAGCTAGGAGGGGGAGATGATATCCAGTTTTCCCTCTCTGGTTCTGCATTGATTGCTCTGCACCCGTCCGTTCCAAAAGCAGGACCTAATGAGCGACAAGAATACAAAATGGACGTAGAAAAATTTACAAGAGGTTTTTTTGAAATCATCTTTAGTATTCCTCACTCACATTGGGTAAATAAAATTCTACCTGGTTTAGGCCATGGTAAAGTTAAGCTTATTGAGATACCTATCCCGGAAAAGTCCGATATTTCTACGACTGCTCAAGAAGAACTTAAACGAGCGCAAAATTACTTTATAAATGGTGATTATGATAAGGCTGTTGAACACTGCCGCAATGCTCTGGAATCTCTAAAAAATCGTCTTCCTGAAATAAAAAATTTGCTGACAAATTCAAAATACGAATGGTTAGAGGAAGTGGGGCAAGCAACTTATGACTGGATAGATAAGGTTTACAAGAAGACCAGAAATGTTAGTAGCATACCACACCATCTTCCCTCAATCGGCCATTTTGATAGATTTGAAGCTCAAACGATTTTGATAGTAACAATAGCCTTACTTTCATACAGTGGGAAATTATTAAAGAGGAAAGAGACAGACGCAAGGTTTATAGAATGAGAGATACTTGCAATAGTGCATAGTGGTCAAGAAAAAGAGCAGGAGAAGCTGAGCCGGCTGAAGCAAAAGGCAAGCGCAAGCTTGCTATCTCCAGAGCCTGATCAAGCGGATGGTGGAGGAGAAGGGCTATCGGACGACAATCGAGGAGCCAGTCCCCAATGGCAGAAGGGTTGATGTTGGGCTTGAGCTGGGCGGGAAAAAGACAGCCTGCGAGATTTCGGTTACCTCGACCGATGAGCAGGAGCTTTCAAACATCGAGAAGTGCCTCAGAGCCGGCTATGAAAGGGTGATCATCTGCTCCCCTGAGAGAAGGGCTCTGGATAGGATAAAGGCAATGGTTATCCAAAGGATAGGGGATTCTGACAACAAAAGCTCTTCTTCTTCCAGCCAGATGAGCTCCTCTCTTATCTTGAGACAGAAGCTGCCAATTTGGCAGGTAGAGAAGAAAGAGTGGAGGGTTATAAAGTAAAGGTTCAGTATCAGGCACTGGGCGAAGAGGAAAAGAAAGCCAGGCGAGAAACCATTGCCCGGGTTATCTTGCAGAGCCTAAAAAGGCAAAAAGGATGAGGGAAGAGATGTGAAGAAAATGGCGGGCTTTATTGACTTGGCCGAGGTTTTTGACTAGAAGGAAGTTTTCAAAAAAGTAAAAGCGGGAGAAGAGCCTGTAGCAGCAGTTATTCCTTTTACTTCTTATGAACCGTGATTAAAAACTAAAAAGGAGGTAAAGGAAGAATTCTTCACCATTGATAGAAGGTCAAGTCCGATTCCGTGTGTAAAATCCCCCTGGTAGAATTTGTTGCCTGCTAATGCACCATTAAGCCACCTCTAGTTCGTTCCTTCTCTGCTGTATCACCTCAGTTCCTTTCGGTTGGTCCATCCATGCCAGGTACTCCGCCATGTCGAGATAGCGGTGGCCGGTTGCCCAGGCCTCGTCTCTCTCCATAAGCACGGCGCCAAGCAGCCTTAACGCAGCCTCTTCGTTGGGGAAGATCGTGGGCCGGAGCGAAGGCGCCTGACACGTGGTCTTGGCCTTCAGAGCGCACCAGAAGCGTACGGCTGATCGGGACTAAATGGCAGAGGATTGGATGCGAATTGCGAAGTCTAGAAGTGCGGACATTGCTTGATACCATTTACATTCAAACAGGTCTGAGCTTACCTGGGGAGCGACCCGCGGATGTTTTTGCCTCCTTGAGGAATGGGATGGATTCCTTCGGAGGCGGCATACAAAGCTTGGGGTGCAAATGTTGCTGTAGAGACTCACAGTTTGGTTCCCATGTCTTGGGGCTACTGGGTCAGTCCCTGCGGCGTGGAAGAAGAGAGCTGGGCTTTCATTGTCAAGACTAAAGCTATTAAACAAGCATCCGACCTACTGCACAGGCTCATGCGCAAATACTTTTGGCCCACCTCAAGTGTCGGCGAATAAACACAGAATCCGAGAAGCATTTGTTGCCGCAGGCGCGCAAGGTGGAATCCTACCTCAATCAAGAACTCCATCGTTTCCAAAAACGGCAGCCCCGCTTGGAGGCTCTGGAGGAAGCTGTAGAAAACGTTGCCAAGCTTCAAGGGGAGTTTGCTGAACTGCTCAGCCAGGTTGAGGAGAACCTAGAGACAATGCGCGTAAATGTGGGCAACTTGGAGAGAACCCTCAATGACCCTCTGCTTGCACCTTCGAAGACAAGGCTATGTGAACTGTTGACCGCGCCCTGGCGCCTAGTATCGGAACAGCTCGACACCGACCTCCGGTATCTATGCGTCACCCAAAAACAGGCCGATCAGATGATGCAAAGCCTGCAGACGAGAGCGGATGTACGCTCGAGTTGGTGGGAGCGGAGGACGAATACGCTTGTATCCATATTCACCGTTATCAGTGTTATTCTCACATTGGTTGATCTCTTCCCGGAACTATCAAAGGTCCCTTTGCATTGGCGGGGGTTGTCGATATTTCTCATATTCATAGCCGTCTTATTCGGATGGCTGTTGAAGCGAGAGGCAACGAAGCGCTTCCGGTCCGTTGAATAGCCATGGCGGATACCTAGGGAGCATGGAAGGACAAAACGGGTCGGGAGACTCCCTCTGCTGGTTCTGCCTCTCTCCTCGTAGAGCCTACTTCGGGTGAGGACCTCGATCTCCCGCGTATCGATTCACGCCGGTCCAGCCTTTCGGAACCGTGGTATGGAAGTGGAAATCAGATCCGGCATTGAACATTGTTTTCCGTGAAACCGGTATGACGAGCATGTAGTGGTAAGGGCTCTGGTTTCGGAAAAAGTCCGCTGCTGAAGGCGCGTAGGATCCTGCAAAGGTGGGGTAAGGATGAATCGGCAGTTTCATCCGCCACGGGGTTTCTCTCCAGAAAGATTTGAGGTTGCTTCTCAGGACAATCCTCGAAATCTGGGCACAGATGCCGCATTCGGAGAGTTCACACGGAGACGGCAACCCCACTGGGATGCGGTAGGCCTATATCAAGCTTCACCTCTAGGGGGCATACTCTTGTCCTAGATCATCGCTTCAACCGACCGGAGCTTCTTTCCCGCGTAACCATCCGCCGGACACTGGGGTGGGAGTGGATGCGCAAACACCGTCAGTAGCGTTCTCGGGGGCCGGACAGTCCCCCGTACCTTTGTAAAAGTCCCGGTTCGAAGACTCGGGTAAGTCGGTATGAGGGCACAGTGCTTTTGCTCTTCAGCCACAGCTCGTGCGATATTCCTCTGGGGAAAAGCGAAGACATAAGGTACGCAAGCTAAAACAGAGGCACAAAGGCTCCACCATAGAACTTCCTCCTGGAAGGCGGGAACAAAAGGTATGCAACGCATAAGGGCTCGAACACCGCCCAAGCCAGGGCCAAAAACGTAGGCGGAGCAGGCGGCCTTCGTCCGTCGCGCAGGTGGTAAAGGAGCCTGATTAGAAGCATGGTTTTAACCTCCACCGAAGGAGAAGTAGCCCCACCCCCAAGTGTACCACAGGGTTGAGAAAGGAGGAACTACAACTTGGATTCGGAGACCGTTCTGCTATACAATTATGGGGGATGGCGAACGCGGAAGCCGAAACGGTCAGTGGAAGCAAAGGTTTGACATGATACAGGTGGTTGTGTTTGGTAACTAGCTTGCAAGGAAGCTGACCAGACTCCGAAGCAACCGGAACGAGAGGTTTTTAGCGTGGTGATAAGGAGAGGTAAGCATTCGATGGTGAAGATTCTGATCGTAGATGACAGAGAAGATTACCTTCGCGCGCTTACCGGCGCGTTGAGGCGGGACTTCGAAGTAACGGTTGCGAAGTCACTGCAAGAAGCAATAGAGAACATGGATGCCTCTGTTGATGTGGCGCTGGTGGATGTACGCCTATCTGAGGAGGATGATCAAAACCGCGATGGAGTTAGATTTCTGGAATGGGTTAAGAAGAACTTTCCGAGAGTTCCGACCTTGATGATGAGCGCTTATCGCGACTTCGACGCTGCTGTGGAGGCACTAAATCTCGGCGCTGAGCACTTCCTTAAGAAACCCATCGATCTGCGCGAGTTGAAGGAACTCTTGCGTTCTTTCGCTGAACACCGTACTCTGGAGTTTGAAGCCCGGCAAAATCGCCAATAATTGAAAGGGAGTGGTGCTCCAAGTATGCTTTGGCAGTTACTTGCGAACGGCCTGGTCAATGGTTGCCTCTACGCGGTGATGGCATTAGGCTTTGCCCTGATTTATAACACCACGCGTATTTTCCATATAGCTCATGGCGCTGTTTACACGGTTGCCGCTTATCTCTGCTATGCACTACTCATTCAGCTCAAATGGCCCTTTGTGTTGGCCATCAGCGTTGCTTTGGCGCTAACAGGGTTTCTGGGAGCCTGCGCTGAGTGGCTTGTCTACGCACCTTTGGAGCGCCACAAAGCCTCGCTATTGGTAGCATTGCTCAGCTCGCTGGGATTGTATATCGTGATAATCAATCTGATCGCGTTGTTTTTCGGCAACGAAACTAAGATTCTACGGCCGGGTGTGGAGGTTACCTACCATATTGGATCGGTTATCCTCACGCGGATTCAAGTCGCTCAGGCTATCGCGGCGGTTGTGCTTGTTCCTTGGCTTCTGCTCCTTATCAGAGGTACACGATGGGGTAAAATGATCCGCGCCATACGGGATAACCCGGTTCTTGCGATGGTAATGGGGATCGATCCTCATGCCGTTCGATTGATGGTCTTTGTGATCGGTTCTGTTTTGGGCGGCGTTGCGGCTATTCTATCGGCGTTGGACGTGGGGATGGACCCGTATGTGGGCATGCCTGCCCTGCTGGTTGCCGCTGTAGCCCTGATTGTCGGAGGTGTCGGAACTTTCGGTGGGGCGGTCGTCGGTGCCTTCCTCTTGGGTATCCTACAGAGCTTAGTCATCTGGCAGGTCTCTGCTCGTTGGACGGATGCTCTTACGTTTGGGCTACTCATCCTCTTTGTACTCTTTCGCCCGCAGGGGATCCTCGGTGGACGTCGACGGTTAGAGGAGACATCGGTATGATGCAATCTAAGGTGGGAGTAGAAGGTTGTGTTACTTGGGGCGCCTTGGGATCATTTGAGGTTATTGATGATGCTGAGCAACTCTTGAACGAGCCTGGTGATAAGGGGTGGGATTTTGTGTGGCTGGTGGGAGTGTCGAGTCTCGAGGGTGCATCGCTAACGAATATGCCCACATTTCTAAACCGCTTAAAGCCAAAAGATGAAGAGGAGGGATCGTAGTGAACTACCTTTGGCACATCCTAGTTATGATAAATCTCTATGCGATTTTGGCTCTCTCGTTCAACCTGGTGGCAGGGTACACAGGGCTTATATCCCTTTGCCACGCCGCTTTCTACGGCATCGGGGCTTATACGACGGCACTATTAATGAAGAATGCAGGTTGGAATTTTCTGCCGGCCCTTCTCGCAGCGATTGTGTTAACAATGGTTCTGAGTCTGGTTATCGGCGTGCCATCCCTACGCTTGCGTGGAGACTACTTTGTGTTAGTAACGCTCGGCTTCCAGATTATCGTTTTCACCATTCTGTACAACTGGATAAGCCTAACTCGCGGGCCCTACGGGATCCCGGGTATCCCCGTTCCGGAGTTCTTTGGGGTAGTGGTTGATTCTGTATTCGGCTACTTTCTGTTCAGCACCTGCCTCACACTACTGTGTGGGATACTGTTGTGGGCGCTCAAAGAGTCACCTTTTGGACGCGCCCTGAAAGCCATTCGAGAAGATGAAATAGCTGCGGCGGCGTTGGGCAAGAACGTACCGCTACTCAAAACAATGGCCTTTTCAATTGCTGCCGCTTTCGCCGCGGTCCCTGGTGCTATGTTTGCTTGCTACATGCGCTATATCGATCCCACCAGTTTCACATTGATGGAATCGGTCTTCATCGCTACCACAGTTATCATTGGAGGAGCTGGCAATCTTGAAGGTCCGCTTGTGGGAGCTGCGCTGATGGTCTTCTTGCCAGAACTTCTGAGATTCCTTCAGATTCCAGATGCTATTGCCGCGAATGCACGCCAAGTGATCTACGGGTTACTACTCATCATCCTGGTTCGCTATCGCCCACAAGGGCTGATGGGTGAGTATAAATTCGGGGGCTAAATACGGTGTTAACTTTTAAGTTGCAGACGTCAGCGGAGCCCCAACCCAGGATGTCGCCTCGGCGGCTTTCAGATCTCTTCCGTCAGGCGTTCCAGTCTGAAGCACAAGCAAAGGAGCTAGCAGAATGGGTGGAACAGCATCCGCTGTTTCAGATTCTGAACTCCAAAGGTATTATCCACAAGATGCCGTTGCGGGAGATTATACCATCCGACCGCTATGCTGCTTATATAGAGCGCTGTGCCATCCAGTTCGTTCACCAATATAAGCTGTATGAGCGTCCCGAGTGGGAACAGATGTGGAATGATCCGGACGCGGAAGCGCATCTCGGCGGATGGGCGAAGCAAATGGGTGTTCCCGAGAACGAACTGCGCGGTGTTTTCCGCTTCTTAAAAGCACAGCCACTATACCGAAGGGAGACGCTGCTGGAGGATATTCCCAACAAAGCAGAGCCGGTAGCGACCGCGGATATGGAAGAGATTGATCATGTCGTCAGGGCCGTTTCGGAATTGGTGCACCGTTACGGGCTTACGCAACAGGAGTTTGCTGATTACGTGTTGAGCGGCCGCTGTTCCGCCAGAGAGCTTTCCGATCGTTTCGGATGTCCGCTTGCCGAGGCCAAAAATTTGCTCGATTCAATCGACCGCCTGTGCATTCTGGGAGAGATTTCGAGTCCCAGTGTTTCCCTTCCAAGCGGCGCTCCTGCCGTGGGATCCACCGGCGAAGCACTCTTACCCGAAGCGTGGGTGGATGATCACGGGTCTTTGCATCTGCGCTTCTTAAGCAATCAGCGTCGGTATGTGATTGACTGGCAGCGGTTGAATGAATGGAAGAAATCTGAAAGTGCGGGTGAGGAACTAAGGCAATTCCTTGAAGCTGTCCAAGCTCTGAACGAGCGCGGCAATGCTCTAGCAAACATAGTACGCACTGTCTGTTCCGTTCAGAAAAGTTTTATCGCCTCCGGAAATCTGTTAGACCTGGGCCCCCTGTCACAGTCGGAAGTTGCCCGGCTCACAGGGTATCATCGTTCCGTCGTCTGCCGATTGACTCGTGAACAGTGGATCATGACCCCCCACGGCCGGTTTGTCATCAGGCAGTTAATGCCGCGCCTGCAGGAGGTTATCGGTCGCCTGGCGGAAGCCCACCCCGATTGGGGGAACAGGCAAATCGCCGAGTATCTGCAACAGTGCTTTGGAGTTGTAGTTTCGCATCGGGATGTCAGTTACCACATCCGCCGGTTCATAAGTCGAGGAACGGGGAATAATGATGCTGGAGTGCATTGAGGTTACAAAGTCCTTCGGCAGCGTGAGAGCAGTAGATGAGGTTTCCCTCACCTTTGAGCCGGGTAAGGTAACCTGCCTTATTGGCCCCAATGGAGCGGGTAAGACCACCCTTTTTCACCTCATCAGTGGGGCGCTGCAGGCTGATAGCGGCGAGATATGGTATAGGAAACAGCGTTTAGACGGTTTGCCCCCGTGGCGAATAGCCCAATTGGGCATCGGACGCTTGTTCCAAGATGTCCGCGTGTTCCACAAACTCACTGTATTGGACAACGTACGCGTCGCCTTTCGGCACCAGAAGGGCGAGAATCCGCTCTGGGCGCTAATGTGCCGACCTTATGTCACTCGGCAGGAACAGAGCATTACCCAGGAAGCAAAACACTGGCTCGAGTTCGTTGGATTGAGTGGGCAGGAACAGATGCAAGCCGAAGACCTCTCATACGGACAGCAAAAACTGCTGGCCCTCGCAAGGCTTATGGCATCGGGGGCCGATGTATTCCTGCTGGACGAGCCAACAGCGGGGGTCAACCCGGAAATGGTGCGCTCGCTCCTTGACCTGATCCGGAGATTGGCGGAGGAAGGTAAAACAATCGTTGTGATCGAGCATAATATGAACGTGGTGGTGGAAGTTGCCGATTGGGTTTTCTTTATGGATAACGGGCAGGTCGTCGCTTTCGGTTTGCCCGATGAAGTATTGGGCGACCGGACGGTCCGTGCCACGTATCTAGGATTGTGAAGTTCGGATGATAATTATGTGATGGAATTGTCACTTAAGACGTGCGCAAACTGTTACGAAAGGGGTTATAAAACACCGAAAAACCGGACGAATTTGTTGCAGCATAACTATAGTGAGAGCGGTAGGCCATTGAGGGATTGAGCGGTTCTGCAAACCCAAGCAACCGAGGCAAACCAGGCGATGACAGTCCAAAACGACAAAAGCAGGTTGTGTATGGAGCAGATAGAAGCGGGATACGGCAAGAAGCAGATTCTGCGGAACGTTTCGATCTCTGTTCGACCCGGCGAAATCGTCGCTTTGATCGGTCCGAACGGCGCAGGCAAATCCACGGTGCTTAAGGTAGCCGCGGGACTGCTGACGCCTTGGAAGGGTTCGGTCCGGCTCGATGGACGGGATATAACCCTCCTGCCAGCCTATCGGCGCACGCACTACGGGGTATCGTATCTGGTTCAGGGTGGAGAGGTCTTTCCAAGCCTGACGGTTCAGGAGAACTTGGAGATGGGCTTGCTGACCGTGCCGCCGGCTGAAAGGAATGAGGCTCTGGAAAGCGTTCTGACATTGCTACCGGCCCTGCGGGAGCGATTATCTCATCGGGCAGGGCTCCTCTCCGGTGGGCAGAGGCAAGCGCTGGCATTGGGCATGGTATTGGTTAAGCGACCTAAGGTACTGCTTTTGGATGAGCCTTCGGCAGGGCTGTCACCTAATCTGATGCAGGAGATAATGAGAAAAATTCAGACTATTAACCAGACTTTTGGTATCGCAATCCTTTTAGTTGAACAAAATATCCGAGGCGCATTGGAAATTGCCAATCGGGTTCTCATCTTAGTAAATGGACAACTTCAAGCAGAATATGACGAACCAAAGAGATTAATAGAATCTGAGGAGTTAGAGGAGATCTTCTTTCAAACCTCCTCAAAGGTCGGTATTAAGGAGGTGTACCATCCTTGAAAAACAAAAACTTATGGTTGATCATTGGTGCAGTCGTCATTATCGCCGCCATCATCGTAGGTGTTCGTGCTATCCAAAAACCTACCCAGAAGGAACAGGTCATCAAAATCGGCGCCATTTTGCCGTTGACAGGCAAGCTGTCTTTTCTTGGAGAACCGGAGAGAGATGCACTGCTTCTAGCATCGCAACATCTGAAGCAAAAGGGGGTGAACCTTCAGGTCAGGTTTTATGATAGTCAAGGCGATCCGAAAACCGCCGTGGCGGCCATGCAACAGGCGATCACCGCTGATGGGATCAAGGTCTTTCTTGCATCTGTAAGTGGCGTTGGCATGGCACTAAAGCCTGTTGCTGAATCTCAAGATGTGTTTCTTGGGGCAATCGCTTTTCATCCTGACATTACCAAAGAGGCAAAACATACAGTTCGCTTTCTATACGATGGAAGAAGGGAAGCAGAGGTTATGACGGATCTTGTTCTTAAAGAAAAGCCGGGATCGATCCTCATACTTGCATCAAGAGATCCTTTGTCCGAAGTCCAAGTCAATGAGGTTATAAGGCCCAAACTTTCGAAAGCGGGCATTGACTTCCACGAGGAGTGGTTTGAGTTCGGAGCTAAAGACTATCGCAATCAGATAGCCAGACTGAGGGCGTTGTCTCCGTCTCATCTCATTGTGCTCGGATACGGTTCGGACATCAAACTTCTACTACTTCAGATGTTGGAGCAGAAAGCTCTTCAAGGCTTGAAAACCGTTGGTGGTATAGGCTTCATTGAGCTGGTAGGACAAGTGCCTTATGAGGCCGTAGAGAACGCTGTTTTCGTCAGTCCTGCGTTCCTTGTCAGGGGCTCGCGGCTGTTTCAGCAGTTAAGTGAAGAGTTTGAAAGTAAGTGGAAGCGAAGCATAACATATGATGCGGTATACGCATACGATGCTTTGCATATGCTTGCGGAAGTGCTGTCCAACAATCCGCAGGCGACGGCACAGATTGTGAGGGAGAGGCTTATGTCAAGCGAGTTCACCGGAGTAACCGGCCGATCAAGCTTCGATCCAATGGGAAATCTTCAAACAGAACTTGCTGTCGCGCGCTACGGAAGGAGTTTTGAGCTGTTGCCGGTTGGCGCGAAGGAGGGACAGCAGTGAGGTTAGTCATACCCAGTCCCCTGGTCGAACAGATCAAGAGTTGCTGTGAGACTGCTCTTGGGGAGAGCCCAAGGAAGGCGTTTGGTCTTGTTTTTGGCGTCAAGAAGGGTGAGGAATGGGAGGCCAAGAAGGTGGTCACGGAAGGATTGACGGATGTGAGCAGGAAGGAGCAGTTCTGGCCCTTATTGGCGCAAGTATTCGAAAAGCACGGATGGCCTCAGTGTAGCTGTCCACGAGATGACATGGGGTTTGTGATCAACCCGGAGGATGTTGCGAGAGTGATGAAGACTGCAGCCAAGGAATCTCTGGAACTGCTTGCAGTTTTCCACTTGCATCCTTGCGACGACAGAACCGACCAATCGGCTCAGATTCCCTCCCCGGTCGATCGCGCCCTCCATTGTGATGAGAAGACCCTTTGCGTGATCGTTCATGTTAACTCTAAGGGCTTTCAATCCCTTAGGGCATTTAGGATACTTCGGTCGGATAAGCCTCTTCCCGATTTCGAGGAGGTGGAAATATGCGTTCCGTAAATGAGTCGGTAAATCATTGTAGTCAGTGCAGGCTGACATCTGCCCGGTGGAATCCATATTATGATCGTGACTGGGACATTGAGTTGCATAAGAAAATCCTGGGAATTGATAGTAGCACTGCCTATGATATTAAACACTTTTTCCAAACTGAAATTCAAGTAAGCACCGCTCCAAAAATCTTACTGATAGGTTGCGGCACCGGACGGCTCGAAATACCCCTTTTGGAGGGGCTGGCTGAGAAGTCCCAATGCATGGAGATCCACGTGGTCGATGTCAATAGAAGGTTCCTTGATCGCTTCATGGAGGCTCTTCGCCGGCATCTTTCTGGTTTTACCTTACACGTTCATAATGTGAACATAGATGAGTTTTGGAAAAGTCATTCTGAACTCAAGTTCCGGATCGCCACAGCCTTCTTTGTTTTGTATCTCTTGCCCCGATGGTATGAGGTGGTTTCCAAAATCCTTTCTAGTTTGGAGGAAGGTGGGTACTTTCTGCTTGCCAACGAGATCGGCGATTTTGCCGGACAGGACCTGAGCGGCGCGCATCTTCGTAATCAAGAGTTCCAACTGAGGAATAAATTTCTTTGTGTCAGGGAACAACTGGAGAAGGACTGCACGCGTCTCTACGACCTCCATTCAGCCGCGACATTAGGCATTCTGGAGGAAAGCCTTAGACGACTCCAAGAGGCGGGATGGATAGGATTAGAGAAGAGAGACTTTCAGTGGAAAAACGATGCAGTAACTTTTGCTGAATACTTGGAAGCGTTAACCGGCCGGAGAAAGGCTCTGGCCATGGGCCTGTATCTTCCTGTCAAGCTTAGAAAGATCATCTGGAGGCAATTCAACCGGCAAGGCAAACAGGAGAAAAAGAAAATCCCGAGGATTGAGGGTCATCGGATATGGGTTATCCGGATTCAGGAAAAGCCTGAGATCGTAGCAGATGCGTACTTGCGTTCCCACTTCGCACTCACCAGTCAGGTTGATCATCGTACAATACTATAAGAGCTCTTCGCCCAAGAGGTGAACGCCCATGGTCGACACAGCAAACATCGAAAGAAAGATTGTAGAATGGCTCCTCGCTATCAACGGGCGCTTTTCTGAGCATTTCTACCATTGGGTTGCTCTGCTTTGGAGGCCTACCAGTGTCGTAGACATGGCTCAGGGGGAAAGGGCTGGCACTGTGTTTCTGATCCGCTCAGGCGCGTTTTCCAAGGAGGGCGACTTGAGCAGGTACCTCCATCGTTATGCAACGTTTCTGAACTTAAGTCGTACAGCTTCCTTTGCAGACTACATTTTCAGGGAAAGAGGGAGGAAACCGATATGCACGATAGGACGAGGGTCCAACTGGAGAGTTGAAGAAAGCATTTTCAACGCCGTGACGGGCACTGAACATATCTCCATACAGATCCCCTGTGAATCGCACCGTAACGACTGTAGGTGCAAGATCAAGATCAACACCGAACTTCATCAAGAAATCTTCGGTACACCAAACTACCCTTTCTCTCCGGCTTCTCCCCTAATTGGTTCTTGGAACTCTGGTCATTCTGATGTTCCGATTGCAGTAGACCTGGCTCAATACCCTACTTGTAACGATTTTCGAGAGTTGGATCAATCGGATTTCGATCAATTCAAGAGGGCATTCTCTCAGCACCTTCCCGTGAGTCAGACAGACCACAAACAAGGCGATCTCAAAGAGTGCCAGTGCACGATGTGCCGAGTTTACAGGGGCCTCAAGTTACTGTGCATTATTCCCGAATGGAATAGCATACTGTTCGTTCCAGTTCCAGTGATGAGGACAAAGCAGGGGGAAGAGATCACCTTTTTGGGCGTTGTGGTTTTCAGTCGTCTGGAACCGAAAGCCGTTCGTCAACGCGACATCGGCGAACTGGACGAGATTGTGGCCAGTGTCCTGGGTACGGGGTATGCGCTCAGCTTCCATGAGGCAGTGGATCTTGCCACCCGCCAAGTGAGGTTGTATGTTCTTCGCTCCGCCATCGCGGCCATTATGGCACGGAATATGTCGCATAACATCGAAAGCCACGTCACACCCCGAGCCACCGTGGAGGCCGTAAGGAAGCGACTTGAGGATCTTGGATCCTCCAATTCTTTAGATATCGTTCGAGTCATTAAGGACCGATTGGATCTTTACCGCCAAAAGCGAGCCGACTTCCTCGCCGAAGTCACCTCTGAACCCCTGACGACGACCCGGCCGGCATTCTTTTACCGGGAGCTCATCCTGCCCCTGATCGAGAATACCCTCCTGATGGACAACATCGCCCGAAACGAAGGTATCTGCTATCGAAATAACACGGACAATCGCTTGCGCATTCGCGTGTTGATCAGGAATAAGGAACTCAAGGTGACCTACGGGTGTAGCAAAAGTACAACCCCCTGTTCTCAAACATTTATATATCCTTGTACATATCCTTATACTAGCGTCTGCTGTTGTGGCGAACCGGTGAAATTGAAAAGTATTGAAAACGGCGATAGTGATGTGGAAATCGAACTCCCGGGACCCGTCGGTGAACAGGCGTTCTACGCCTTTCTGGAGAACTTCATCCGTAACGCCGCCAAGCACAACCGTGACCGATTCGATAAAAATCCTTGCGAGAACCTCGAGGTCACCATCGAAATCAAGGAACCCGAAGACGACAAGGAGAAGGCCGAGTACTATATAATCGAAGTCTGGGACAACGTGACCAACCCAGAGGGTGTTTTCGAAAAAATCCAGGAATACATCGCGTCAGACGTAATTGAAGAAACAACCGGTGAATTGAAGCGGCAGGCGTGGGGGATCGCCGAGATGAAGGTGGCGGCGACACTCCTACGGGGTTCGACGGACTTCCTGCAGATGAGGGAATTCCTGAAGGTAAAAAAGGAGAAAAGGCAAGCGACGGAGTCCCAAGAACGGTTGATTTACGAATTTCGCCTGATGAAGGCAAAGAGGATGATCGGCGTGTTCCCTCGGTGGCAGGGGGGTGAAAATCAACTTCAGAGTCTGCGGAACGCGGGGATCCGGATTGTCTCCTCCGTGGAAGAGTTACAAAAGATTGTCGCATCCACCGGTGCCGAGGGAGCCTCCCGCTCCGCGGCGTCGTTCCGCTTTGCCGTTTTTGACTGTTCCGGATCCGATGGGCAAGCAATCGCTGAGAAGATCGAACCCCTGCTCCCCTACCTCCCCTTCCGGGTGCTGGTCTTGACAGGAAAAAACACGGAGAGTAACCTGCCACTTCCTAACGGCGTCCATAGGGTCCAGGAAGAAAGGACAGAATTCCCGACTCAGCCGGACCAAATCATGGTGTGGCTTTGGAAACATTGGCTAGGACGATGGGGCCAGAAAAATATAGTGCTGGAGGTTTATTTAGATCAACAATGCGGAGAATCCCCAACAAAGGAGTGGGCAGAATGCGCTAATACTATCAATAAGTCGAATCAGGGCAAAGGGCTATTCTGCCGGGTATGGGGTAGGGAAGAAGGGAAGTGCTCTCAAGAGGTTCAATTTGATGCAAATGCAGTGCACATTTTCTTTGATCGTCACGCCGGTGGTGTTGAGAAAGCTGAGAAAGCAGGGTTTGGGGGCGACTTTCTTGGTTGCCATGCTTACATGCTTTTAGACAAGTTGAATGCCGACTTTGTGCGCGTTTTTCAACCGGTCTTTCCGGGAGATGCAAGCCACTGGACGCTACCGTTCGAACTTATGGAGAGCGGGCTCTTGCGGATCCTGGTCATTGACGAACGAATCGCCGAAGCATGCCTGGAACCCGGTGATATGGAAATCACCAAGGAAGGACAGCGCTTGGGGTGTAAGCCGACACAGGGTAGTGTTGGCCCAACTCCAACGTTATGGCATCTGGCATTTGGGGCAAAGGTTTACATCGCCACCCATTTCGGATTCAACAAAGATCCCGAGCCCTTGCATTCAACTTCCTATGCTAAAAGAGAAGAGGTGGCCCTTCCTTATCTTGCTGTTAGGATTACGAAAAATGGTGATTGTATCAACTTTCAATATCCGTGTTGTTGCATCTGTGAAGAAACAAAAGAGTTGCCGAAAATAGACATGGTCATCATCCATCAGGGTGTTCTGGATGAGTGGGTGAAGGATGTCGAACCGAAAGCATTTCTGGAGATGCTTCGGAAGAAGATACCCTTTGTCGTGGTAGAATCGGGACGAGGGATACCGCCCAATCTACCCGAGGGAGTCAAGTTCCTTCCGTTTTCTTTTCTTCACGACCTGGTGATCGCCAGAAAGCGCGTGGCGAAGTACTCCCTGACCCTAGGAGTTATGAGTCTGACGAGGCGGCAAAAGGAGGGTGATCAATGAAGAAGGTACTCTTTATTATCGTTACGCGGATGTACGCGGAGAAAGGTTCCAATGGGGATGAGTTTGTAGAAGATTGGGGGGGTCCCCAAAATGAGGAGTATTTTTTCTCTCAAGGGGAAAAGCTTGATCTCTTGGTGATTCATGGATACAGAGAAAAATATCAATATCAAGGCAAAACATCACCCAAAACATTACCTTGTGATGTCTATGAGCAGGTCGGAAAAAAGGGGATCCAGATAGCAACAACATACGGTCAAGTGGTTATATGTTACCATCCTCAGGATGGTGGAATGCAATACCAAGCCGAAGACTTCAATTTCTTAAATCACGAAACCATAGTAGTGCTAGTGCGTAGGTATAGCAGTACTAGCGGGGGCCTTGCTGGTTGTATTGACCAGTTGGTAATTGACCAGTTGGTACAGAAGGACGTGGCGGATGAGGTGAAATTTTTTTTTCCAAGGTTTAAGGTAACGAAGCTCTCCATCCTCAAGCACCGCATAGCGCACCTCTTTCTGCCGATCGATATCGACCTGCAGGGGTTAATAGAGACGGGCTTCCGAGAGGATTACTGGAGAGAGGTGGTTGAGGAGTGGAAAGGTGGACGGGCACTTAAGGCGCTGGACGAAGCACGAAGCCTGATCTACGGAAAGGACTCGGAAAGGGACACCGTTGAGAAGGTGCTGGAGGGAGCGGGTAAGGGGGAACTCCTCGAGGAAGTTGAGAAATTCCTCCCCAGCAAAGGACCCTGTTTTTTCAAGCTTTTCAAGATCGATGAGATTCTAGAATACTTAGGCAAAGAAGGAGGGCTGGAAGAGCTGAGGAAACTGTGTAAGGGGGGCAACAATCCCTTTCACTGTTGGCTCCAGAATCTGGAAAAGGTGCTGAACGATTTGATGGAGAAGATAAAGCAAGGGGGGGTAGGGAGATGAGGTAGTGGCCATTCGGCCCGAAGCGAGGGGGAAGGCTGGTGAGAGTGCTCATCCTGCAAGACCGCGATAATGAAGCTCTTGCCCGCGCTCTAAAGCGGGCTATTAAGTTCTGCGGTTGGGCCGAGGCTTCGGTATACCCGGTATGTGAGAAAGAAACGAAAGATAACGAAGAAAAATCGCTAGACAAGTCCCTCGAAGAACTCCTTAAAGGGCTCGAAACCGAAAGTTTTGATATTCTCTTCTTAGATGCTCAGCTGGTTTACCAAGGGTGTGAGGACTCTTTATACGGTGGACTAGAGCTCCTCATGCACATCCGCTTGAGTCTGTTGCCCAACCAGCTTTCGATCCGTCCTATCGTCCTCGGCACGGTAGATTCCGTCCGGTGGCTTATCCGGCAGTCGATGGATCACGCGATTCTCTGTTCCCCCGGCTGTGAGGTAGTGGAATTCCCTGCGGAGCTGGGAAGCATCCGTCGGGCCCTGGAGCATTGCAGGGCCTTTACGGACTACGACTAGATGCGCAAAGCCGTTCTCCCGTTTGTGCTTTTCACCGATCAAGACCGAGACCGCCGGGAGCACGAGTACCGCAACCGGGCCGGGGTCGGCAGGTTTCTCAAAGAATTCGCTGGATTAAAAGAGGACGATCGTTACTACCAGTACTACGAGGGGAAATTTCAGAACAGAATCTGGTTCAAGAAAATGCAGTTCTTGAACCCGCCTGGCCCGGCCCGGGACGCCGCCGCACAGAACCACGAAGATACAAGCGGTTATCGATACATTCTCATTGATGATGAGCACAGCCTCGGCTGGTCCTTCGGGCTCTACACTGGGTTGTTCGGGCGTTCCGACCAAGTGGGTCCGAAGTTTTTTGAAACCAATCGGTGCCGGTTGGAAACGCCGGACAAGAATCTGCTCTGCATCGCTACGCCAGAGGAAGCGAGTAAGTTCTTCACGGACAATGCCAAGGAACTGGAAAAGATACTTAATGAATGGGTTGGTGTAGAAGAAGGAGATGAAGGAGATGTGAACCAACAAAGGGAGTTGGCCAGAAGAAGGATGGAAGAGCTCCTTCCTTATCACGTTGTATTCCTAGACTTGCGTCTGGAGCCGGAGGATGAGGAGCGCCCTATAGCGCAGACTAAGGGGCTTGAGATTCTGAAACTCATCAAAGAGAATTTCCCTGAGCTTCCCGTCATTATGCTGACCGCTTCCAGACAGGCAATCAGTGAAATGGAGGCTAGGAAGTACGGAGTGGATGCTTACTGGATCAAGAACGTTTCCAGTGGCAAAGAGCTGAGACAAGCTATCAGAAAGTGCTTAAAGAAAGCGGAGCTGAGGGAAATCTGGCGGGCCATTCGGATGGTCGAGAAGAAAGAAAGCCTTAATTACTACTATAGGGAAGAGCCGCAGAACTCTCTTAAGACTGAGGTGTTGGATGAGTTGAATCGTCAACTGGTACAGCGACTATTGCGCGAATCGTTTCAACTGCTTTGGGAAGGCGAAGAAGCTCGCCGGCCGATGCACAGTGAGGATCATCCTTACGACCTAGTTATCATCGATATGGGGCTGATTCAGGAACTGCGACTTGAGGTGGAGCGCAACTACAGTGGGGTACCATTTGAAGAACAGGAGAAGAAACTGCGCTCTCGCAGGAATGCTATGGTTCATCCCGGCCATGGTAGGCCTGCCAATTTCGATGAAGCGGTCGGATTTGTTAAGTTCACACTGAACCGGCTACTGGGTTGGGAGTTGTTCAACAACCCGATTTAGCCGAGAGAGACATAGATGAGCGCGGTGTTTGTTGTTGCGGCAAGTAAACCGTTGGCCGGGAGTATAGAGCGCTACCTGCGGTACTGCTTCAGCCTTCGGGTTACTCCCTTTGTGCTTCCGGATATCCTACCCGGGGCCGGTCAAACCCGTGCGGTGGGATCCCATACCTGGGTTCTCGTGACGTTCCGCAAAGTAGCGGATGCCTTAGAAGCAGGAGTTGGCGATCCGGGTTCGGGTGCGTTAAAAAATGCTATTGCGTTCATCGAGCTATTTGACGAGGATTTGGTCGAAGCCAGCGGTCTCAAGCCCGTTGTGGGTGGGATTCGGTGGGCTGCGGTTGCAGCGATGCTGTCGCTGGCGTTTCCCGAACTGCATTGGATTTACTGGACGACGCAGTCCATTCTCGATGGCTTCCTGGGCGACAGCCTCTTCTGCAAGGCCCATCTTTGCTCGGGCATAGCCAGGTTCCACGATTCCCTAAAAGAGTGCTTGGATCTCCACGCCGAAGGCTACCGTCCCCTCTTTGATCCGACAGGTTTCCGGGATAAAATCCGCAAGATGACCAAAGAAGACCCAGAGGTAGATGCAGGGTATTTACCTGAGCGTAGCAAAGTGGCAGCCGTAATAGATGAAGAGGCCTCTTATGCTTATCTGAACGCCTATGTTGCCTATCGGTTGGGATACCGCGCCTACATGGTCACAACAGATTCGTTCATGGAGAAACTCTTTAAAGTTAGTAACTCGGATAAGATCGACCTGTTGCTGGAGGATCTCTTTCTTAACTTTCCCGACCGGGAGGCGGGGAAACACTACTCTAACCTGAAGGAACGCGATACAGAATTTCCGGGCCTCCGAGGAGCAAATCAGCGGATTTTTGTGACCGTAGGGCACCACCGAACGCTTTCTCATGAACAGATCGAAAACAACAAAGCATATCTCCAGAAAAAGTACGGGAGGCGATATAAGCTCATCTTCAAGCCCGTGTCGAGTATTTACAACCTTCAGAAGGATGCCCGGCTCGGAAAGGCCGAGGGCTTTAAGTGGCCTCCGTCCAAGCCGTGCCGGCCACAACGGGCTGGTACAAAAGGTTCCCATAGTGCTCCCGGGAGGCTTCTAGTGATTGCGGAGCGGCTCATCCAGCGAGCCGAGAGGATCCTGAAGTCCGCGCTCACAGTGGAGGACAGCGTTTACGGAGCCCTTCTTGCGTTGGAAGCCCAAGAATACCTAGGGAACCGGACGCCAACAACCGCTTTGGACGCCCTCTCCCTTCGCCAGCAACTGGAGGTGACTGCAGAGAGTATGTTCTACGGAGTGGAGGCCCATTTGAATGTGAAGGACAGGTTTAGGGAGATTGAAGACGAGGTGCACTCCATTGGATATTGGTTCAATCCCCCCACCCGAAAACTGGCCGAGCTTAACGCCCAAGCCGGCATCGTTAACAAGCTGGTCGTGGTTTTCCGCAATTATAACCAATTTGACGAAGAGCAGGAGTGCTTATGCAGGGCGAGGAAGCTGGAACGTGGTCTGGCCCTTAATAGTGGAAGCGTTGTCCGAAGGTCTCTTGCTTTAATAGCCCATCCGTTCCGTTGGTATATTGAGTCTCTCCTAAGTTCGATGTGGTGGTTTGTAGGAGCCTTAACCGTATGGGTCGCGTTTTTCACAGTGATTTACAGGAACTTCTGCAGATTCGCAACCCCATCATGGCGGCATGGTTTGGTGGATACCATGACATCGTTTGTGGGATTGCAACTTCCCCATGAAGTTGCCGATGTTCTGAAATATCCGGGTCTCAGCTGGCTCTGTGTGTTTGCCATCGGTCTGGGGTTTCTCCATCTGGGTGTTTTCATCGCTCATCTATACTCAACGATCGCGCGGAGGTGAAGGCAAGTGCAAGGTTCTACGAACGAGTCGGAGAAATCGGTTCTCCAGATGCAAGGTTCTACGAACGAGTCGGAGAAATCGGTTCTCCAGATTGTGGGGGTTTCGGCAGGGGTATGGGCTGTCTTATTCGCATTGATGGTGTTTCTACCCGATCTACGGCTGTTTCTAAAGCAATGTCCGTGGGTTATTGGCGCGATACTCCTTCTTTCACCCACCATCGCTTTAGCCCTTGTTATTTGGGGCGTCACAAAAGTTTCGCATGCAGAGTAGTTTCGAAAATCCACAGTGCATGGGAGCAGAGGGGTAATGCCCAGGCCGAAGTTGTTGATTGTGGATGACGAGCGTCATTTCACCCAGTCCCTGGCACGGGTGCTTAGGGATGAGTTCCAGGTTGTAATGGCCTTCACAGCCGACGAGGGGCGGGCACTGTTCCTCCAGGGTTGTGATGTAGTGCTCTTGGATATGCGCCTAAATGAATCAGACCCGCGGAACCGCGAGGGACTAGACCTGTTGCGCGAATTTCATTCACTTCGCTCTGACATACCCGTTGTAATGATAACCGCCTATGGTGATATCGAGACGGCCGTAGAAGCGATGAAGTGTGGAGCGACCGATTTCCTGCCCAAACCATTTGAGATGGCGAAACTACGCACTACGATCGTCAATGCGATTAGACGTTCGGAATTAGAACGTAAGGTTGCCTCTCTCCAGAGGGACATCCTGCTTCGAGAACCACCTAAGTTGATAGGGCAGGATCCAAAGATGGATGAGGTTCGCCAACTTGTCGAGGCCGTTGCCCAAGATGGCCGAGCCTCCGTCCTTCTGGTGGGAGAAACGGGAACGGGTAAGGAGCTGGTGGCGCGGCTTATTCACCAAAGAGGCTACCGTGCCGAAGGTCCATTTGTCGGCGTTTCCATCGCGGATCTGCCCGGTAGCCTTGTGGAAAGAGAGCTGTTCGGACATGAAAAAGGAGCTTTCACGGATGCCTATGAGACCCGGCCTGGCTACTTTGAACAGGCAAACAAAGGTGTGCTGTTTTTGGATGAGATAGACTCCGTACCCCTAGATGTCCAAGTGAAGCTACTGCGTTTCTTGGAAGAACGAGAATTCCGCCGGGTGGGAGGGAGCATCCCCATTCGGGTGGATGTGCAGATTGTTGCCGCAACGAAGCGGGATCTTCGGCAACTTATCAACGAAGGGAGATTCCGGGACGATCTTTACTTCCGTCTCCGGACTTTCGAGATACGGTTGCCCCCTCTACGGGAGCGCCGAGGAGATGTCCCTTTGCTGGTTAACCACTTTCTCAAACTCTTCAAAAAGCAGGGACGGACGGTTGTTTCGCAGATAAGCCCTGAGGCGTTGCGGCTGTTGGAGGGTTATAACTGGCCGGGCAATGTTCGGGAACTGAAAAGTATGCTGGAAGGCGCTGTTATTCGCGCCGAAGCTAATGGGCATACCCGTATAGAAGCGGATGACTTACCGATGGAAATGCGTATGCAACCCATCCCCTCCGATCGAACTAGCAGTGTATTCCCTAAGAATAGCCTTAACATAGATGAGGCAAAAGCGCGTTTTGAGCTACAGTGTATAGAACAGGCGCTTATGCAGACAGGAGCCCGAAAAACGGATGCAGCTCGGGTCTTGGGACTTAACGACCGTTTTGCTCTGCGCCGCCGCCTGAGGAATCTCTTCAGAAGATATCCACACCTCTTTGAAGAATTTCCTCTTGCCCGTCAAGCGGTGGAAAAAGGTAAAGGCGTCGGTTGAGATTGCCTATTTCGGCAACGTCTGAGCGTGAGTTCGCGAGGAAGTTTGCCTTGCCGGGTGCTCCGTATACCGGTGTGGAAGCTAACGCCAACGATGGCATGTTTGGCGCTAAGCGTAATCTAGCCGTTTCGGAGTTTCTGTGAACACCTCTCAAAGCGGTTTGTCAATTCCGAGAATCGACTAGAACCCAACACAGGGAATCCATACGCTGGTGTTGAGAGCAATAGATAAGCCTTGACCGGTTTATTTTGTGCTCTCTTCAGTGGCTGAACTAAAAAATTCTCAAATACTGTCTTGAAGTCGTTTTTCGCTTCACTCACGATAAGAGCCGTCTCCTTCAACTGGTTAAGACTTTCTTTCGCCTTGCTTTCGGCGCGGGCTGCTTCCATAGCTGCGTAGATCCCAATTAGGAGCCCGACCAAGTTAAAGAAATCACCTAATCCCATAACGGCAGGAAACTTAACTTCTATCCACCAGCCCAAGGCTATAAATGCCGCCACGGTAATTAACGAGCGCGCCAGCCAGCTATCTAACAATCGGCGGAGCTTAATTTTCATCTTAGTACCTCACCTCCTAATACCTTGCCAACGCGCCGTTCCTAACTGTCTTAATTACAATTGGTTTCACCACATCTCCATGGTCGTCAAAAGTAGTCGGTCCGGTCACCCCAGGGAAGCCCTTTACTTTGTAGAGCGTATCCTTGATACAAGAGGCATCATCACCACATTTTTGAGTGCATCGGCGATGATGCGAATACCGTCGTAAGCCAGCGCTGCGAAGCCTTCCGACTTCCGCCCATACTTCGCCACATACTTTTTTTGATACTCCTTCACAAGCGGGTCTGGCGAGTCTGGGTCAAAGTGGTGCGGATAGATGACACCCTCCGCAGCCTTGCCCGCGACCTTGAGATTGTCGGGATTCTCAAACGGGATGCTTCCAACGAAGCGCGCTTTTACGCCCAATTCCCGCGCTTGTTTGAGAATGTAGCCCGCCTCAGTGTAAGCCGGCATGAACACGGCTTCAGGATTCAGAGTGCGAACCTTTGCCAGTTGGGTGCGGAAATCGGTTGATCCCTGAGCAAACCCCTCGCTGGACAGAACCTTACCACCGCGTTTCTCAAACTCCCTCTGGAAGACTTTCGCCTGGTCAACCCCAAAATCGTTGTTCACATAGAGGATGGAAATTCGGCGGATGCCCAACTTGTCAGATACAAAGGGCACCAGTTGCCGGAGATAATAACGAGCGTCCGGTTGAATCCGAAATGTGTAATCACCGGCATCACGAATTTTTGGCGAGATGGCTTCGCCCATAATGACCGTCTTTGTCCTTTCAGCGATAGGTGCCTGTGCCAACACGCTGGAAGAAGCCCATGAACCAAACACAACTGGCACCTTGTTGATGGTCGCCAACTTTTGCATCGCTGACGCTGCCATCTTGGGCTGTGCTTGGTCGTCTTCATAGATGATTTCCAATTGTTTGCCGTTAATGCCCCCCTGCTTGTTTATCTCTTCGATGCGCCAGCCTATAGAGTTTCCCTCGCCTCACAGCGCCACCGCCGTGTCTTCGGGTATTTCACCTGCGTATTCGATGGCTACCGCTTTACCTTTCATGGACAAAAGAGCGCAGTAAATCTCGTCGCGATTCGGCGAGTGGGCTAAGACTTCGCCGCGAATGACTTTCATCTCGTCATCCAGTTCGGTGTAAGCGATGAGCAGCCACTCGCCGGCGTGTTGGCTCTGCATTTCTTGAAAACTCAGTATCTCTCCCATATTTTTCTCCTCCACGTTGAAGGATAGCATATCTGGCGTAGTCCATCAAAATGACCTCGTCTCTTGCTCACCATCTCCACCGCAGCGGTTTCAGCTTTTGCTGCGCCTGCTTCAATCGGCTCCGGCGTCTGTCCACTGTGATGCGCACAGTCTGCTGTGATTGAGCAAGCGACAGCTACCACGTCACTCCCCGGCTCACAATTGAATCGCATACTGCTCCACCACGGCTCGCATCGCGAGCGCCAGATGCTGTCGGTTGATAGAGTCCTGGCTACCATGTGGTGGGTTGTTGAACGTAATGTTCCGGCATTTGTCCAGCAGTAGTTTCCTGAAGTTGTTCGGGTAGTCGGTTTGGTTACGATACCTTTGAAACATCTCATTGTAACGCTCCTGCACCACTTTGCGCACCGAGTCGTTTTGTGGAGCCAAGAAAGCACGCAAGACCTCGTCCATCTCCCACAACCGCCCTAACCTTACGTTGACGGTCTGTCCAGTTTGGTCGAGGATGGGCACGTAGAAGTAGTGCTCCGAGCGCACAGCATCGTTCGTGTCTTTGTCAAACAGGTCAAATAGATATGCCAGCGCAAAGAGCCGAAACGCCTGCTGGTCCTGAAAATGCGTTATAACTGTCGGGTGCAGCAGTTGGTAGGACGTAATAATGCGGTTGACAACGAGATGACGTTCAATCATGACCGCGAGCTGCTCCTCCGGGCAGACGGTGATAGGATAAAGATTGGTGCCCTGCGGAGTTGCCGCCGTGTTGAAATACTCGTCCAGATATGCGCGGTAGTTGTCGTGTGCTGTTCCGTAGTAGGCCCAAAGTGTGATGTCTGCGCCGTGTTCGGTGACGACGTGCACACATTCCGTCGGGCTTGCCCCTGCAATGAAGTTCTGCCCCCGATTCTGCAAATCTTTTGTGAAAGCAGTTAGGAGTTGTCCGGCATTCTGCTCTTTGACAGTTTGCTGTGCATATAGGCGGATGTGCTGTTGCAAGCCATGAGTGTTATGCCCCAACAGGACATTGGAACGTCCAATCAGCAAGTCCACACGCTCCCGCACATAGTCCCCAAGCGTTCTGCCTGGGTTTTTGGGCTGCCAGCGGGCGCTATAGTCATACCAAAGCGCGTCCCAGATGGTGAACGGGGTCGGGTTGGTTGCGTCACCGTCAAAGTAAGGCTCTATATGCTGCCGCGCCCAGAGGACGATTTCTTCAGCGGCATGATTGCTCAGCCGCTTCGCTTCAATGGAGCCGCTGGCGAGGTTGCGCAGGGTGCGCACCTGCTCGCCATACTGCCTGCGGTCAAACCCTGGCACTTCGGGGATGACCAGAATCAACTCGGCAGCCATCGCTCGGTCAAGCGGCGTTGGCTCCGCCACACCCGTCTCCACGACCAGTTCCCAATGCATCCCCGACAGCAGCGTGCGGTGGAGGTTTGTTGCCACTACCCGGTCCTGATAAAGTTGCTTCTCTCCGTCATCGCCAGCCTTCGGGAAGTAGGTGCGTACGGGAATCTCCTCCCGCGCTTTCCGCTCGCGCGTCAGGTTTTCCAATTGTCCGGCTAAGGTGTTGCGATAGGTTTGGAACAGTTGCATCCATGAGTAGGAGGACGCACTGACGTTGTTCCGATGGTGCTCAACCAGCCTCTGGATATTGTTCAACAGGGAGGACAGATGCAGGATGGATTCCCGCCATGCCAAAAGTTCCAGCAGGATTTCAGCCTCTCGCACATAGCGTTGTTGCAGGTGTTGATTGATGCGCCTGCCTGACTGGCGCATCTGACGCTCGATTTCATTCAAACGAGCCTGCTGCTGTGTGACCACGTTGGTCGGGGAGTCAATGTGTGCCTCTCGCAGATTCTTTACCGCCTCATTAAACCCTTTCAGCATCTGTGAAAGTGCGTTCAAGAGGTCGTTCAATATGGCGAGGCGGTAGGGATCGTTATGCAGCGGCAGCGGCGTGGGTGGCTGGTTCTGGGTGTTGTAAAACAACCTCAGTATTTCCGTTAACAGCCTGTCGGCGAACTCGTTCTGAATGTCCCCGTTCTTCGTGTTCAGCCATCCATTCACCGTTCGGCGGTCAGTGGAAAGCGCTTCGCCCATGATGCGGCCAATTGTCCGACGGCACTGCTCGCGAACCTCTTCGTCACTGACGGACGTGAACATAGTGTCAATTTGGATGATGGGGTCTAAATCCAGGGATGGGAAGCGGTCACGGGCGCCGTGAACGTTGTATTTGTCGCGCAGCGTTTCAAAGTCGGTGCGTGCCGTCCGCGGCTCCGCGACTGGTGGATTCAGATGGACAGGATTACCCTGATGGAAAGTAACCACCAACTCAGTCAGCGGCGTGCAGCGCAGGATTCCGCAAGCCAGGTTGAAGCCGGTGTCTGCATCCTTCGGCGGGACCGTGAGCAGGGCATCGTAGAACTCAACAGCAAACCTCAGACTCAAAGAGCGCAGCACGTCTTCCTTGGGGAAGATGAAGGAATGGATGCCAAAATCGCTGAAGCGACTAAAGGCGTCACGCGGGATGATATCCTGCTGAATCCAGTTGGTGGCATCTCCGCTGAAGACATCCCGGTTGCAGACGCAACTGAGGATGAAGTCGGCAGCGGCGGCGCATACGCCCTCAATCGGCGGCTCGGTGGTGAGAGAGAAGCTCCGCCCCTCGCTGTCCACCAGAAAGCACAAATCAAAGAGTTGATGGTTGGCAACTTGCACGTTGTTAGAATAGGTCAGGTTCGTGGTCGCCGTCCCTCTCAGCCCCAAAGCGCGCAGCATCTCCCGCAAGGCGGCAAAGGCACGGGCATCACGGTTGCGCACTGTGTCTTGGGCAATCTGCACGGTGTTGTAGGAGTTGGGCAGCAGGAGAATACCTACCAGTCGGTCGCCTCCATCCAACCGACTGCGGATGAGGTGCGCCATATCGTTCAGGGTGCCTCCGCCCGTGCCGCCTGTGTAGGAACCGACCAGAAAGACATAATTCATACGCCCGACACGTCCCGCTTCCATCGGCACTTGGGCTGCCCTGCGCCGGAGGTCATCAATCTTGCTGACGACGCTATCGACCTCTAAGAACAGCGTTACACGCCCGGGCACACGGCTTTGACCGAATCCCTGCTGCGGGTCAATGCCAACGGGCGCGATGCGCCTGGCATCCTGTTCATTCAGCCAGTCACTGATGTAAGGCACCCTCTGTCCTTTACTACACCTCAGGATAGTATCCACCGGACTCTGATGAAACTGGTAGAACTCTGGCGAACCGGGACCGGTGTCTATTCGCATCCCGCCAGGGATGTCATAGTGCTCGTCGTTAAGTGGACCATCGAACTCGAAAAGTTGTAACCGCCCCGTCTTGATCAAGTCGGGGGCTTCGGTTTGGGCGCGGTATTTCAGCCAGTTCAAGGTGCCGCGCCCGCCACCGCCTACTCCGACGACGATGAACGCATAGGTTGGTGGGGGAGGTGGTGCTGCTGCCATTCTCATCACTCCTTTTTCAGTGAATTTCAATGAATTTCAATACGATGCTTCGCGATTGTTGTGTCGCGGCCCACATTCACGATGCGCATGTGAGGCAGCATGAAGGTGAACCACCGCACCGTAACGGGCTGCTGCTCACCTTTATGTCCGTTGAAGAAAAAGAACCTGCTTTTTACATCTTGATTAGGGCGCGTGCGCACTAAGGCAAACTTGCGATTGCTGAGAAACACGGTCATCGGGTCCCCCTCCCCATCCCTTCCGATGGGATAAATCTCGGCAGAGTCACAGTCCATGCGTGGCAGACTTAGCAGCCAGAGCGCCAGCGCGACCACTCCTGTGCCAACAATGCCAAGCAATGTCCAGAGCACTTTTCGCCATCCAGGTGTCGGTGGACGCTGGGTGATGACCTCCAGCACGGTCTGGTCCGCAACTTTTTGCTTAGACGGTTCCTCGGGGGCGAGTTTGACGGCTAAGACATTCCGTCCTTCAGCAGGCGCAGGCACAGGCACAGCGCCGATGAATTGCCCCGGCGTATCCGTTTCTTTGGCGAGGCTCAGCCAGACCGCTTCGCTGCGCTGTCCCTGTGGGCTTTCCACCACTTGCGCAATGACCAGATGGTCAGGATGGTTGGTGAAAGCTTCCTGCGGTCTTAAGGGTTTCCCCGCTTGCATCAGGCGAACACGAACAGGTAGCGACGCTGCCGGCGGTAGAGGGATGCCTTCGCTTGGCTCATCTACCAGCAGGTAAGGTATTGGTCTCACCTGCACCCGCACTGGATAGGTTGAGTGATACTTGTCGCCTCCACTCACCTTCAGCACCACTTGATACTCCCCGGTTTCCATCGGCGTTTCAAGGGTCGGTTCTCCCACATAGACGCCCTCCCTTCCCCGCTCCAATGGAAAATTAACTGGCGTTCGCTTGCCAGATGGAGTAACGATGTCAGCCGTTAACGCCAGTGGGTAATCACGATGCGATTGGACGGGCTTCCCGTCGGTGCGCTTGAATTCGGCAATTAAGCGCATCGGCTTTCCCTGAGGATGCACGGGCGCAGGACTGATGAGGCGCATCCGTAAGGGAATGGGGTTGCGCAGCACTTCCACCGTCCCTGCTCCGCCTACAACTTCATAGCGCCATGGTCCCGGTTCTGGGTCGTAAACCACAAGCAAATCAAACGTGCTCAGGTGCTTGACCGGGGGTACATCGGGGTCTTTGCCCGGCTCTACCACCCTACCATCAGGACGGCGCACATTCAGGGTCAGACCTTTGCGGCTTGGGAAGATGTGAAACTCTACGGCAGACAAGTAAGGCTCTAAGTCAAACTCCACCGGGCTTGCTGATGACACGATAACCGGCTCGACTTCGGGAAGACGCCAGATTCGCTGGACGATGCGATTAAAGTGCTCTTTTAGAGCGGGCATATCAGGCGTAGTAAACACATGGTCTCTGCCCACTATCTCTTGCCAATACGACACTGTACCGCTCCACTTTTTGCCGGCAGCATCAATGCCTATAACGAACACATCCACCTTAGCAGGCATAACTTGTTCTCGGATAAATTCGGATAGCTCAGTAAAGTATTGAGCAATGGATAGGTTGCGGGCATCGTCTGGTTCGCCATCGGTGAAAAGCACTAATGCCCGATTGCGTGGCTGGTCAAAGGAGCCGCCTTCACGGAGCAATTGCATCCCCAGCCGCATCGCTTCTATGAAGTTTGTAGCGCCTAATTCAAGCTGGGTCAGTTTGGTGAAGACAGAGTGAAGCGCTGGGTCATCAGGAGAGCGAATAGAGGTCAGAGGACAAGCGTGAAGGCGTGGGGCATAACTACCGAAGTTGACAACAGCAAAGCGGTTGGGCTGGTCTTGGGAAGAGCGCTGCGCGAGGAATTCAACAAAAGAGCGACTGCCTGATGCCCGTAAGCCGTTAGGGTCGGTCGGCTGCCTACCCTTGCTCATGCTCCCCGACTGGTCGAGCAAAAGAACGATATCGGCGGGCAGTTCCCTTTTCCATTTCCATGAGCCGATCTGGATCTCCTGAGCAGCCTTACGATAGGTAATCGTTTCCCGTTTCACTGCAGGTTCCCGAGCACAGCTACCTAAAAGGATAGATAGCAGAAAGACGGAGAGTAGCTTCAGTACGCACTCAACATGCAGTACCGTTGAAGCCATAAAAGGGAAGCCTCTCCGGCAGCTCCAGGAGGGTGGTCGGTCCCTATCCATCTTGTTGAGGATCCATTTCGTGTTCACTGAAATCACCACCTACGTTACCCATTATCGATCAAACTGTACCTCTTTATCACTCGCAGTCGCCTACTAACTTTATCGTTCAATCATTACGCCAAGTGTAACTGTTCAGGTGGTCTGTTTGACCATCCGATTTGCCCTATCTCTATACACCGATTCGTCCAACCCTTGTAAATGCCCCAATTGCCTATTTGGGTAATTGTCAAAGCGTGGTAAATAAATTAAGACTTATGTGGTGCTTGCAAGCTTTATCTTTTTACTATATAATATCACTTAAAGAAGCTTGGCGTCAACTTATTTCGGGGGTAACAAGAAGCTTAGCAAATTGTCCACTGCTCGTCAGAAGGAGGTACACAATGAAGGGTTTCGTTTTAGGATGCCGGGAACCATTGCGAGAACTATGGGGAGGAATTCTAGAATGGTGGCTGGTGAAGTTAGTGGCGAACCTGATAATAAAGCCTTTCTGTGATCCCAATCTCATCTACAGGAATTTCCGCTTCTGTATACTGAGGTATTATTACAAAAAGGCACTCCGGAGGGCAGCAGGGGGTATGGAGAGGCCGGAACTGGCGAAGGCCGCCATCCAAATCCTGCGCGGGAAGTTCTTTGACGAGTATGTGAAGCCTTTCAACGTGTCACATGAGTTCGCCGAGTTCCTGAGACGCCTGCAGGAACAGTTGCCTGGAGTCAGTGAGGATGAGGTGAAGAGTTTTTTGGAGGGCGCTTATCGCGAGTTGGCAATCGCATTGGAGGGTAACGAGCAATGGGAAAACCGAAGCAATAGGATCGCCGACTTCCTGCGGCAACGCACTGAACGGAAGGAAGCGGAAGCGCTGGAAGAAGGAAGATTGATCGTCCCTGATATCTCATATTTCATCATCCCTCCCCAACCCGCCAACTTCCTTGATCGCGAGCCGCAGTTAGAGCAGTTGGAGGAGTGGTTGGCGGATCAACAGCAGACGGTGGGCGTTCTCGTTGGAATGGGCGGACAAGGCAAGACCTACCTCGCCGCCCGCTTCGCTGAGAAACAGCAGCCAGGCTGGCAGGTCCGATGGGCAGAATTCCCCCTGACCGTTGAGCAACTGCTCCTCTCCCTCGCCACCGAGATGCAAAGGGGGGCGACCCCTTCGCTGCCATCGTCAGCGACCCGAAACGGCCACGAGGTGTGCGCTGGGATAACGCTGTGCGGTTTTTAGAAAGCCAACCCGAAAGGTGGCTCATTGTGCTGGACAACTTCCCCAAAGCCACCGACGAAGAATGGGACGAGTTCATTCAGTTCCTTGACCAACGATGCCGACGGACAAAGGTGTTGCTGACGACCCGGAGGGAGCCCGGAGCCCTGCAGGATGTCAGGATTCCGACAGGCGCTCATGAATCGTAGAGATCCCTGAGTTGCCTCAAGGAGTGGCGCAAGACTACCTGAAGGCATTGCAGTTGGATGTGGACAAAGCGACAGCGATCCGCATCTGGGAAAAGTGTCATGGTAATCCCGTCGCCATGAAACTGTTCGCCCAGGCAGCCCGACGACGCTCTGTAAAACAGCTTCTCGCCTTACCATTGCCCAACTGGTCAGAGGGTGCCGCCGGATGGATGGACGAGTTGCTTGACGATTTGAGCGAGCCTGCCAAGGAATCAGCAAAACGCCTCTCCCTCTTTGACGAGCCGGTGGAAGGGCCCCTGCTCCTTGCCATCGGGGCAACCGAAGAAGGGCTAGGGGAGTTGTAGGATTACCGACTGGTGGAACGGATAGTGGATGACCGATGGCGCGAACATGATCTGCTTCGGGAATACTGGCAAACGAAATTGAGCGACAGGGAGCGACGGGATTGGCATCGGCAGGCAGGGAAGTGGCTGTGCCAGCAGGCAGAAGAGCTCCGAGCCAGCCAGGGCGAACGGGAAGTGGAAGCGTGGTCATTGGAAGTGCAGAAGACGTGGGCAAATTACCTTCGCCGTGCCTTCTGGCACTTTGCAGGGGCAGGGGAAGCGGAATCAGCCCTGCAGGCAGCGTCTTCTATCTTCAATTTTCTTTACCGCTGGGGCGAGTGGGCGGAAGACTTTCAGCTTGGTGAGAAGGCTCTTCAACTGGCAAGGGAAAACAGAGATGAACAGGCTATTGCTGATTGGTCGCACCAGTTGGGAATATTAGCGCATGATCGGGGTGAGTATGAGGAGGCGGAGCGGTTATATCGGGAGAGTTTGGGGATTGAGGAGCGGTTGGGGAACTTGGCAGGAAAAGCAGTGACGCTCCATCAGTTGGGTAGGTTGCGGTGGGCACAGGGGAGAAAGGGGGAGGCGGAAGGGTTGCTAAAGCAGTCACTGGAAATCTTTGAGCGTATCGGGCATCAAAGGGCAAAAGAGGTGCGGGAAGATTTGGAGCGGTTGCTGAAAGGTGAGGATATGTCCTGAAGCCCTGGGTGCCCATCATCGTCTCGGCAAACATCAGCGAAGGGGAGAGAGGCAATATCTACGGCACTTTATGGAACCCTTAGGCGGGTAGAAGCGGGAAGGTCCACAAGCCCTGACCAGGATGGTTTTAATAAATCTTGGGTGAAACGGCTGTTTGGGAGGGGGGAAGAGAGTAGTTGCTTGTGAACCTCTGCGGTTGCGGAAGCGGGCCTTGCAGTGGTACCATTTAAATAGGTAGTTTGAAGAGGAGGCCTCAGACTCCTTTGATGGATGAACAGTGGGTCACACTCTGTTCCCTGGAAGAGCTCCCTGAGGGCTTTGCTAAAGCGGTGGTGATTGGCCATCAGGAGATAGCCCTCTTTAATGTGGAAGGCAAAATTTATGCCCTGCGAAACTTTTGTCCCCATCGCGGAGCTCCCCTGTCTGAAGGATTTATTGAGAACCATCGGGTTATCTGTTCTTGGCATGGATGGCAGTTTGACCTCTCAACAGGAGAGTTGGTTCTTAATCCCCGTGTTCGAGTGGAGACTTATCCCGTGCGGGTAGTAGACGGAGAGATTCAGATCCCACTGAAGGTTGTAAGTGAGGTGGGAGGAGAGTAGGGTGGCGGAATACTTCAATTATATAGGAGGGCAATGGGTGCCCTCTCAGTCTGGGAGGACTTATAAAGACCTTAATCCGGCAGATTTTAAGGATGAGGTCGCCCAGTTTCCGGATTCTCAGCCGGAAGATGTGGTAAAAGCCATCGAGGCAGCTTCGGAAGCATTGGCCGAGTGGAAATCAAAGAGCGGGCCGGAGAGGAGCACTTTTCTCTACCGGGCGGCAGACCTCTTAGAAAGCCGGGTCGATGCTATTGCTGGTGACTTAACTCGGGAGGAGGGGAAGTCTCTGGCTGAGGCCAAGGGAGAAACTCTCCGGGCGGTAGCTATCCTGCGCTACTACGCCGGAGAGGCTTGGCGAGCAGTAGGAGAAGTCATTCCTTCGGCTAATGCCCGGAACTTGCTCTTGACCATCCGAGTGCCTTTGGGGGTTGTGGCGGTGATCACCCCCTGGAATTTTCCGATTGCTATTCCTGCTTGGAAGATTGCCCCCGCTTTGGCCTTTGGAAACACCGTTGTTTTTAAACCTGCTAGTCTCACACCGCTAACCGCTTGGAATCTAGTTCGGGCTTTTGATGATGCAGGCCTTCCCCCCGGAGTTTTGAATATGGTTACTGGCTCCGGCGCAACCTTGGGAGAGGCGCTCATCGGCCACCCTTTGGTGAAAGGGGTGAGTTTTACGGGGTCGAATGAGATCGGCCGTCAGATAGGGCAGAAAGCGGCCGCCCGGAATATTAAGTATCAGCTGGAGATGGGGGGAAAGAATCCGCTGATTGTAACGGAAGATGCCTCTTTGGATCAGGCGGTGGAGCTAGCTGTGAGGGGTGCCTTCCTCTCCGCAGGTCAGAAGTGCACTGCTACCAGCCGGGTTATCGTGGAGGAACCGATCTTTGAAGAGTTTCAGCAAAAGCTCTTGGAACGGATCCAGACTTTAAAAGTTGGCCCGGGAACCGATCCCTCCGCTTTCTTTGGGCCTTTGATCTCGGAGCAACAACGGCAGAAAGTTCTCTCTTATATTCAGATGGGTTGTGAGGAGGGAGCCCAGCTCCTCTTTGGAGGAGGGGTGCCCCATGGCCCCCTTTATGATCGAGGTTTTTATGTGGAGCCTACTCTCTTCACCCACGTTAAACCGGAGATGCGGATTGCCCAAGAGGAGATTTTTGGCCCCGTCCTCTGTTTGATGAAAGCCCGGGATTTGGAGGAGGCGATAGAAATCGCCAATGCTGTGCCTTTGGGATTGAGTGCCAGTATTTGCACTCGTAATATCAACCGCGCCCTCCAGTTCATCGAAAAGATTGAGGCAGGGATGGTGCGGATCAACGGAGAGACCGCAGGAGTGGAGCCTCAGGCTCCTTTCGGAGGGATGAAGGAGTCAAGCTCCCATTCGCGCGAACAAGGGCGATCGGCTATGGAATTCTTCACCGAGATCAAAACCGTTACTATAGAACCCTCCCTCGAGGAGTCCTTTTAGCCACACCCCTTTTTCAGTGAGTTCTTAGATCTTACCAAACCCGTTACTCTTATTAGAGTTCCTTAAAAAATTAAGGAGGAATACTATGCCTGGTAGAAGTATTACTCAAAAGATCATAGAAGAGCATTTAGTGGAAGGCCGGTTAGCCCCCGGGGAAGAGATTGGCATTCGAGTAGACCAAACCTTGACCCAAGATGCCACAGGAACGATGGCTTATTTGCAGTTTGAGGCGATGGGTATCCCCCGGGTGCGGACTCGGCTTTCGGTGAGTTATGTTGACCATAATATGTTGCAAACAGGTTTTGAGAATGCAGACGACCATCGCTTCTTACAAACGGTAGCGGCAAAATACGGAATTTATTTCTCCCGCCCGGGTAACGGTATTTGTCATCAGGTTCATTTAGAACGTTTCTCGGCTCCAGGCCAGGTTCTCTTAGGGTCAGACAGTCATACTCCTACCTGCGGAGGTGTGGGGATGCTGGCCATCGGAGTTGGAGGATTGGATGTCGCGATGGCGATGGCAGGGGAACCCTTCTACTTTACTGTGCCAAAGATCGTTCGGGTTTATCTGGATGGCCAGCTCCAACCTTGGGTCACCGCAAAGGATATTATCCTGGAGCTACTTCGTAGGCTTTCTGTTAAGGGGGGGATTGGAAAGATCTTTGAGTATGCCGGCCCTGGGGTGAAATGTCTTTCTGTTCCCGAGCGAGCCACTATCACCAATATGGGTGCTGAGCTGGGAGCCACAACGAGTCTTTTCCCCTCGGATGAAATCACCCGTCGGTACCTCAAGGCCCAAGGGCGAGAAGAGGTGTGGATCCCCCTCGAGGCTGATCCTGATGCCCAGTATGATGAGGAGATCTACATTGACCTGAGGGAGTTGGAACCCCTGATCGCTCAACCTCACAGCCCGGATAACGTTTGTAAGGTGAAGGAAGTTGAAGGGGTTAAAGTGGATCAGGTGTGTGTGGGAAGCTGCACTAATTCCTCTTATCACGATTTGATGGTGGTGGCTCAGATTCTTAAAGGGAAAGTGATTGCTCCTAACCTGTCTATGACCGTCACTCCGGGGAGTCGACAGGTTTTAGAGATGGTCACTCGGAGTAGCGGATTGGCGGATATGATTGCTGCGGGATGCCGAATTCTCGAATCGGCTTGTGGGCCTTGTATCGGAATGGGGCAAGCCCCTCCCTCGGGAGGCGTATCCGTTCGGTCCTTTAACCGAAACTTCAAAGGCCGTTCCGGCACTGCGGATGCGCTGGTCTATCTGGCCAGCCCCGAAACTTGCGCGGCAACTGCCCTTAAAGGGGTGATTACAGATCCTCGGTCTTTAGGGGATCCTCCCCAGATTGAAGAGCCGGAAGCCTTCTGGATTAATGATGAAATGATCCTCCCTCCCTCCTCGGAGCCGGAGAAGGTGGAGATCCTTCGGGGACCGAATATTAAACCTTTGCCCCGCCGGGGTCAATTGGAGGCACGCTTGGAGGGGACCGTACTGTTGAAGTGCGGAGATAATATTAGCACGGATCACATCTTGCCCGCAGGGGCTAAAATCCTTCCCTTGCGTTCGAATATCCCTGCCATTTCCGAATATGTGTTCGCTGGAGTGGATCCTACTTTTGTCCAGCGATGCAAAGAACGGGGAGGAGGTTTTATCGTTGGAGGTGAGAACTACGGTCAAGGTTCTTCTCGGGAGCACGCTGCTTTGGCTCCTATGTATCTAGGGGTGAAGGCGGTTTTGGCCAAGTCCTTCGCTCGGATCCACCGCAATAACCTGATTAACTTCGGAATCCTCCCGCTAGTTTTCGCAGACCCCTCAGATTATGACCGTATTGATCAGGATGACCTTTTAGAGATTCCCGAAGTGAGGGATCTTCTTCCCCACTCGGAGACTCTTAGTGTGAGGAACCTCACGAAAGGGTTTACCTTCCAGGTAAGGCATCATTTCACCCCTCGCCAGGTCCAAATTGCTTTGGCCGGAGGCCTCCTGAATACGGTTCAAAGATGAGAGAAGGGGCAAAGAAGGGTGAAACCCCAAAAGGATTTTTTCCTTTCGGGGTATTCCACCTCTCTATTCCAGAGTGAGGGTAACCTCTCCACAGGAGTTGCAATAGAGAGCCAGCACATTCGGACTCTGGCCGGTTGACCCCGCCGCGCGATAGAGGAGAGCGAACTGGATAGGTTGTCCTTGGCTATCTAGCAAATAGCCGATGACAACCTCTTCGCTAGCGCATCGGGGGCATTGGGCTTGTTGGGAAGATTCCATCCTAGTACCTCAGTTTCAATACCTCTAGGGTGTGATGAAAACGATACCCAATTCTATGCAATAAGGTCTCCTCTCTCTTCTTTAAGGAGAGGTCGTTAGGAAGGATTCATAGGGCAGTGGGCACAATGGGCCCCACTGTTAGGACAGCAGTTTTTATCTCCACAATAGAAAGAGCTTGCTCCGGGTGAGGAAGGATCTTGGGAGGAAGGAAACCAAGGCAGGGTAAGACGTCCTCGGCCGGGAACATGAACCACGATCGTTTGGCGGATCACATTGATCTCCTCGACGAACCCCTGACCATAGGGGGTTTGGATCGCGCTTCCCAGAGCGGGCATAGAGTTTCGGGCCTCTAGATAGAGTTGGTGCTCGAAACGCAGGCAACACATTAACTTCCCACAGAGGCCAGAGAATTTCGAAGGGTTGAGGAAGAGGCTCTGGTCTTTAGCCATCCGAATAGCCACGTTAGGAGGGTCTTCAAGGAAGCGGGAACAACATAATTGCTGGCCACAAGGACCAAACCCTCCTAACCTTTGGGCAGCATCCCGTTCGGTAATTTGATATAACATAATTCGGGTTTTCAAAACGGCGGCTAGGTCTCGAACCAACTCCCGAAAATCTAAGCGGTCATCGGCAGTAAAGTAAAAGGTCACCTGATTGCGGTCGAAGGTATAGTTGACTTCGATCAGTTTCATCGGCATATTACGTGCCCGGACTCTTTCGAGAAAGAGTTTTCGGGCTTTTTCCTCGAGGAGGCGGTTTTCTTCCTCCTGACGGAGGTCTTCCGGGGTGGCGATCCGGAGGATGGGCTTTAGGGGCGAGGGGAGGCGTTCAGGGGGGAAGTCTTGGGGTTCGAGGACTACCTGACCGATTTCCAACCCCCAGACACCGTGGGCTAGGACTAGCGTACCCCGGTGGAGAGTCAAACCTGCCGGATCAAAATAAAAGAGTTTAGGACCTCCCCGGAACCGTACCCCTACTGCTTCAGGCATATTGGCCTCCTTATGGGCGCTGGTTTCATCTCCTTTGTGCTTTTTAGGGGTACCTGCCTCTCTCAGGTAAGCCTACTCCTGCTCCTTCTATGTTCTAGCGAACCGAAATGCGGTTGGAGATGTCCCCATGTGTTTGAGAGGGGTTAGATTGTTTAAACCGTTGGTTCACTCTGTCTTAATCATTATCCCAAGACTCTGGCTTTGGAATCAACACTTTTTATAGGGAGGAGGTATCCGCTTACTGTGAAAGTCGTTTTAAAGTTTCTTCCCCTTTCTCAAATCTCTCTTGTACCTCTGTATATCCGAAGAGGGAAACAAAATGTTTCACGATTTTCTGGCTTACCTCCTCCATCGGAGGGGCTTCCCCTCGCAAGGCTTTGAGAGAGGTAACTCCCTTATCGGGAATCCCGCAGGGGATGATCCACTGGAAGTAGGAGAGATCAGTGTTGATGTTGAAGGCAAAGCCGTGGCGAGTAATCCATTTGCGAACTTCGATGCCAAGGGCAGCGATTTTATCCTCCCCTACCCAAACTCCGGGAAGACCCGGTTTACGTTCTGCCCAAACTCCATATTCCTTCAGCGTTCGAAGGATCGTTTCCTCTAACCGACGCACATATTGGTGGACATCCTTGTTATAATAGCGTAAATCGAGGATAGGATAACCTACTAACTGACCAGGCCCATGGAAGGTGACATCTCCTCCTCGGCCGATATAAAATATATCGGCTCCTTTTTGTCGAAAGAATTCCTCGGGGAAGAGGAGATGCTCCTTTCGGCCCGCAGAGCCTAGAGTATAAACGGGAGGATGTTCTAACAATAGTAGATGGTCTGGAATTTGGCCTTCAAGACGTTGTTGCGCCAACTCCCTCTGGAGGGCAAGGGAAGAAGCGTATTCGAAAGTCCCAAGATGTAAAACGACTAAAGAATGGTTCATCAGTACTATTTTAACTCAACTGTTGAGGTGGCTATCCGCTTCTTATGATCCAGATCGTTTTTTTAGGGACCGGGGGGACCATTCCCCTTCCGGAGAGAGCTCTCCTCTCGGTGGCACTGGTTCGGGAGGGAGAGATCCTTCTTTTTGATTGTCCAGAGGGGAACCAGGTTCAATTCCGCAAAGCGGGTCTTCGCCCAGCCAAACTTCGTCGGATTTTAATCACTCATTTACACGCCGACCATATTGCCGGACTAGTGGGTTTTCTCCTCACCCTTCAGCTGGGTGGCTTAACAGGACCGATAGAGATTTATGGCCCTCCGGGTTTGGAACGGTTGATTAACACTACAGCTCGGCTGATGCTAAGCAAAATCCTTTTAGATCTGCAGATTCACGAGTTAGAGGGGACAGGGGTTATTAATGCTGACGGTTACGAGATCCGTCATACTCTGCTGGATCATTTGGTACCCACTCTCGGTTATGCTTTAATCGAGCCACCGCGGCCAGGGAAGTTCCTTGTGGAGGAAGCCCAACGGTTAGGAGTTCCTCAAGGCCCTCTGTGGGGTCAACTGCAAAGGGGGCAACCTGTAGTTTTGGAGGGGGGACGGGTAGTTTACCCATGGCAAGTTTTAGGCCCACCACGATCGGGGCGTCGAATTGCTTTCATCACCGATACCCGTCCCTGTGAGAACGAGTTGTTTTTGGCGGAGAAGGCGAATGTACTGATCCGAGAGGCGAGTTTTACGGAGGCTTTAGCAGCGGAGGCCCAGCTTCGGGGGCACTCCACCGCTCGTCAATCCGCAGAGATGGCTCTAAAAGCCAGGGTAGAACGCTTGATTCTTACCCATATTACTCCTCGGTATCCTAACCCTTTGCCTTTGTTGGAGGAGGCCCGGGAGGTGTTCCCCAACGTGGAATTGTCGGAGGACCTAATGGTGATATCGGTCCCCTATCCTGATTGATTTCTGAGACTGGTAGTCATCCCCTTTAAGGTGCGGATGCCGCAGGCTGAAGCCTACGGCTACCAAACATTAAAAAGAGAACCCTGTTGTATTTACTCAGGGGCAATCTCGTAGGGGATTCCTAGATGATACCCGTGGGAGGATATCTTACCCAGGTTTCTGCCTCCGACTGTTGATCCTTCGCTCCGCCTCTCCCCTGCTTAAGGAACTCAACCAGCCTTAGCTTCGCTGTGGATAGTGGATAAAGGAGGAGAAACTCCCTTCCCTGAAGTATATCCTCGGAACAAGTTTTGAAAAAATCTCCTGAGTTGAGGGGTGGAAATACCAATGATGAAAACCTTGTTATTAAACCCCCCTTCTTATGAAGGGTTTGATGGAGGAGCAAGCTCCCGTTGGCCAGCATCTCGAGAAGTAGCCTCTTTTTGGTATCCGGTTTGGTTGTGCTATCCGGCGGGTTTTATTCCGAACAGCCGGGTACTAGACTGCGGGCCTCACAACATTGGGGTGAAGGAAACCTTGCAGATTGCCCAAGATTACGAATTCGTCGTCCTCTTTACCAGCACACCCTCCTTTCAGAACGATGTCCGTTTGGCTGAGGCGATTAAGAATCAACGGCCGGATACCCTAATCGCTTTTGTGGGACCTCACGTAAGTGTTCTGCCGGAAAAGAGTCTCCAGGCCTCCGAGGCGATAGATATTGTTTGTATCCGAGAGTTTGATTATTCTGTTAAAGAGATTGCTGAAGGCCGACCGTGGGAGACCGTCGAGGGGATTGCTTATCGCAAGGGAGGTAGGATCTATCGTAATCCGGACCGGCCTGCTATCCAGGATTTAGACGCTTTACCCTTTGTGACCCCTATCTACAAGCGAGATTTGGACATCAAACAGTATAACGTTCCCTTTTTGCTCCATCCCTATATCTCTTTTTACACTGAGCGGGGTTGTCCCGCTCAGTGTACTTTTTGCTTATGGCCCCAAACCTTCAGTGGGCATGCCTGGCGGGTTCGCTCCACACCGAATGTAGTGGAGGAGGTCAAACTCGCTCTTAACCTCTTTCCTGAAATTAAGGAAATTTTCTTCGATGATGATACTTTCACCATCCGTAAATCTCGGGTGTTGGAACTCTGCCAGGAGTTTAAGAAGATCGGTTTTACCTGGTCTTGCAATTCTCGGGTGACGACCGATTTTGAGACTTTGAAAGCGATGAAGGAGGCAGGCTGTCGCCTTTTAATTGTGGGGTTTGAATCGGGGGATCCCCAGATTCTGAAAAACATTAAGAAGGGGGCTAGTATTGAACGGGCGCGTCAGTTCGTTAAGGATTGCAAGAGGCTGGGGATCAAGATTCATGGTGATTTCATCATCGGTTTGCCGGGCGAGACCCCTGAAACGATTGAGCGCAGTATCCGTTTTGCCTGCGAATTAGACGTGGATACCATTCAGGTCTCTATTGCCCAAGCTTATCCGGGGACTGCTTTGTATCGCTATTTGGAGCAGAATAACTACTTCGTCAACGACAATTGCTTGGATGAGGAGGGGCGAGTCCTGGCGAACTTTGAATACCCAGGTTTGAATCGTCGTCAGATTTATGAAGCGGTAGAAACCTTTTATAAGCGATACTACTACCGTCCCCGAGTGGTAGCCCGGATAGTAGGCCGAGCCTTATTTAATGGCGAGGAGCGAAGTCGACTCTACAAGGAAGCGAAAGAGTGGTTTGCTTATTTGAAGCATCGTCGACAAGTGTTAGCTAGCCAGCGATTTTCTTAAATAATTTCTAGAGGTGGTAGGAGTGCACGGTGGTGTGCTTCTACCTTATGCAAAACGGAAGGTAACCTAAGCCTGTCTCCTACCAAAATCAGCGTACTCTTTAGGGTGCGACTACTATTGATTCCCCCCTTGGGGGGAGGCTAGGGTAGGAGGTAACGCGAGAAGGGGAGGACAATCACCCCAACCCTCCCCCTCGAGGAGGAAGACTGAAAACTATCACCAGGATAGTAGGGGCAAGGCAACGCCTTGCCCCTATAGACTGTTCCTATCGCCCACTTACGAGGGATAAAAGGGGGTTTGATAGCCCCATCCCTAATCCCTCTCCGCATGCGGGGAGGGGGACTAACTTCAGCCTGCAGAAAGAACTATGGCACAAGACTCCTGCGTCGTTATTTTTAACGCTGATGATCTAGGGCAGAGTGAGACGATTAACCGAGCGATTGCTCAAGCCTTTGACGAAGGCGTTCTGACCTCCGCCAGTTTGATGGTTGGGGGGTCTGCCTGGAAATCAGGAGTTTCCCTAGCACGCCTTCGCCCCCAACTAGGAGTGGGCCTTCACCTCGTTGTGTTACAAGGCCGAGGGGTTTTGTCTCCCTCCCAGGTCCCTTCCCTATTGAAACCAGATGGCAGTTTTGGAGAACAGCCCTTTTGGATAGGGTTGAAGTACTACTTCTCCCCAACCCTCCAAAAATCTCTTAAAGCGGAGATCGAGGCTCAGTTCCAACACTTCGAAAGCACCGGTCTCATTCTAGACCACGTTAACGGTCATCTTCATTATCATCTTCACCCTACTGTTTTTCATTTATTGATCCCCCTGGTGGTGCAATATGGCCGGGTTGCAGTTCGGCTTCCCCGGGAGGATTGGAAAATCCACCGAAAGATCGGAGGAGAGGCCTCAGGGTTTCCTCTTTATATTATCTTTCGTTTGTTAGTAAAGAGGGCGATCAGCAAGCTTTGTTCCGTAGGTATTCCCTTTGCTGACTCCGTCTGGGGACTTTTACAAACTGGAAGGATGAAGGAGGATTATGTGATCTCCCTTTTGCATCATCTTCCCCAAGGGATTCATGAAATTTATTTTCATCCCGATACCCAGGGGGAGGGAAAGGGAGAGCTGGAGGCATTATTGAGCCAGCGAATAAAAGAAGTGTTGCAACAGAAAGGGATTAAGCTGGGGCGATATCGGGAGGTTTTCTCGGAAGAGGGGAGTGAAAGAAGGGATTTAAAATCCCCCTGAATAAAAAAAGAGGGATTGTCCTATAAGAAGAAGAAATGAAGGGAAGGAGGGGAAGAGAAAAAAGAGGTTCTTGCCCCACAAGATGGATCCGGGGACCTCATCCGAACAATTTTCAGAGGATGCCTCAATGAGAAGAGGGTCTTGGGGTTTCACCCTTATAGAGTTATTGGTCGTTATTGCTATTATCGCTATCTTAGCGGCTATCTTATTCCCCGTGTTTAGCAGGGCACGCCAAAGGGGGTTACAAACGACTTGCCTCAACAATCTTAAACAATTGGGGATGGCTTTTTCTCAATACGCAACAGATTGGGATGAAACCCTTCCTACCGCAGCTCCCTTCCAACCGACTTTTAACGCTCCTACTGGCCCGGAACCTTCTGATTGGGTACGAATGCGGGTGAAGAACGTCCCTTTTTTGATTGATGTTCAGAAGGGGTCTCTCTTCCCCTATGTCCGCAACGAGAAGGTTTACAAATGCCCTATGTATCCTAAGGATGACATTCCCATTAGCTATACGATGAACTGGCTAATGCATGGGGCAAGCCTAAATATTCGAGCTTCTTCCTCAGGGCTTTATCTGTTGATCGAGGAGAGCCAAGAGACTATTAACGATGGATATTTCGCTCGGCCAACGGATATCCCTGCCAAAAATCACTTTAACGGTTTTAATGTCCTCTACTTGGATTGGCACGTTCGTTGGCTGAACCAAAAGCAGTTTGATGATCGACAGACCGATCCCAACCGATATACCCCTTGACTAGATACCAAATAAATATTAAAATGAAGGGTAGGATATGGAGAAATCTATCGAAAGAAGAAGTGGAGAGTAGTTTAGCACACTCTAGGAAAGTTTTTTCCAAAAGTTTCTTCTGAATTATCTTTTTAATCCCTTTTTAAAAAGGAGGAGAAAAAGAAGTTTTGTTGAAAGAATAAAGTGAAGGAGTATTCTCCTTTTAAGAGAAATGAGGAATGAGGAGAATACTTTGGATAGAAGACTACTTGAAAGTAGTCTCAAATTCCTTAAGGGGGGAAAGGTAGTGAAACCTCTTTTTACCTCTGTGCGTTTCTTGTTAGGATGCATTCTTGTCTCCCTTCTCTCCTTCAGTCTTCCAGCGTTGGGGCAAAAATTACCCGCTAGCGATGATTTCTCTTCTTTAAAAGCGGTTTGGAAGACTGAGGACATTAATGTGGACACGGCGGGCACTGTCAAAGTTCAAGATGGCCGCCTTATTGTGAGTGCGGATGGTGCTGATATTTGGGGCACCGCAGATCAGTTCACTTATGTCTATCAAGAGGTTAGCGGGGATTTCTTCGCTTCGCTCCAGGTTGTTCAGGCTCCCAAGACCAATGGTTGGTCTAAAGCAGGTTTAATGGTTCGCCAAACCACTGATGCGGGGAGCATCCACGCTTTTGTCTGTGGTACTCGGGACAACGGGGTACGCCTGCAGTACCGGGCCTCCGATGGGGGAAGCTCCTCGGATATAGACAGTGGTGTGAGGAACCTCAACAAACCGGTATGGGTAGGTATGATCAAAGCGGGGAATAAGATTACCGCTCTTGTTTCCCAAGATGGGGGCCAAACCTGGAAGGCCTTTGGTGAGGTAACGTTAGCTGACCTTACTGACCCCGTTCTCTTCGGCATTGCTACCACTTCCCATCAATCGGGAGCCCTAGGGGATGGTATTTTCGATGACTTGGTGGTCCAGCCTTTGGGGAAGATCACCGGTACCGTGAAGGATGGGGCCGGTAACGCAGTCGAGGGCGCGGTGGTTACAGCCTCTGGTCCAATCCGTTTCCAGGCAGTGACCGATGCTGGAGGGAACTATAGCTTGGGTGTACTAGGAGGGGATTATCAGGTTACAGCTTTCAAGCCTGGTCAATTTGCTCCTAGTGACCCGGTTAAAGTTTCGGTTCAGCCGGGATCCTCTGCTACTCAAAATATCACCTTGGGCAAGATCGTTGTCCTAACAGTCTATCCGGTGCCCTATACCGGGGACTGGGTGAACTCGGATACAGATCCCAAGGATTATGATGTAGTGGCTACCGACCCTGCCTACGATTTTGATTCCCTCAAGGACATTAGTGGGAAGGAGTTGAAGGTTGGTACTGTTCCTTTCCTCTTCCCAGATGTCAGTAAAGGGAAACCAAACGTTGCTCCCATCGCTTTGTCAACTTTCCTCTTTAGCCCCGCCAACTATACTGCTATTCATATCTTGGCTTCGAGCGGGGGAAGCTCGGGGGGCGGTACCTACAATGGTGCGGTAACCCTGACCTATGCCGATGGGACCACTGAAAGCCGGCCCATTTCCATTGCTAACCGGACAGGTGCTCCCACTGCTAACGAGACCGTGGCCTTTACAGGCCGCCTTCGGGATAACGAGGGGAACGACGTCGGCGATGGTAACATCTTCTACCAGTTTATCCCGGTGGATGCCAGCAAACAGCTTATCTCTATTGAGTTCTCTTCTCAGCTGTTTGGAAGCACAGTGGCTACCCCAATGCTTTGGGCGATGACGATGGAATCAGCTCAGAAGCCGGAGGACTTGGGCACCGTAACGGGAACGGTCAAGGATCCGAAGGGTAACCCCGCAGCAGGAGCCTTAGTCTCCTTAGGCCCGCTTCAGGCTACTACCAAAGTAGATGGGAAGTACCTCATCGTTGCCCCTAAAGGGAGCTATACTATCGGTGCCCTCCAGCCGGGAACCTTTGCTCCAACTACGGATACCGTCCAGGTAGAGTCTGGTAAAGTGACGACGAAAGATCTCACGCTGGGGCTTACTGCTGTCGGTTTCCAGGTGCCATTGAACTTCACGGGTGACTGGATTTCGGGAGCGGACTTGCCGGGGGATT
>CAYSAW010000013.1:0-77062 GCA_964429225.1 uncultured bacterium | reverse complement strand
GTTATACGCCATTGTGCCAATAAATGCGTGGAGGAAAGTAAAAAATGTCCAACCGTCTGATAGAGATATTTGATGATGAAAATCTTATTGATAAAATAAAAAGACGTTTACCCTATTTATTCCAGCTTGCAGAATTAGAAAGTTCACGAGCAGGTAAAACCGGGATGGAAGTTGGCTCGGTCCGTGAAAGGATAGTCGTTGCTCTGCTTATTTATAAATTCGGCGAGGCAAATGTGGAAACAGAAATCCCTATTACAGAACCAGAGGTAGATGCAAAGTTGTTTGGAAAACCACTATCTGTCAAAACAACTACAAGCAAAAATTTTGGCGGGGTAAAACTTATCTGGACGGTTGACGCACAGAAAGCGAAAGAATTTCGTCAAAACTACTATCCTCACTGTGATATTCTGCTTGTTCAAATAAACTGGAATGATGTTGGAGGATTTTATTATATTCCATTGAATGTCCAGAAGAGGGTTTTTGATAGAATAGGCAGGGACAATTACATTAAACTTCCGAAACCTGGCACAAATCCCCGAGGGGTTGAAATTACTAAAGAAGCATTATTCACTTTGGTTAAAGAACCCGGTTGTAAGAGTATCACAATAGATTGGCAAAGAACAGAAATAGAGTTTAATTCTTATAAAAGATGGGTTGACCTCTGGAGGGAGGACTGAAATGAGATTTAATCGAAGAAAAACAGGGACCAAGACAAGTGCTTTTGGTTCTCCTGGACGGATTAACCACGACTCCACACCCTTTTATACAAGTAAACTATATGAGGGGTTACCAAAGGAGAAAATAGTCAAGTATGTAGAAAATCCGGTTCCCTCTGAATTTTTAGATAAAATCTTTTGCAAAACCAGTGAAAAAATGGAAGAGCTACCAGATAATAGCGTTCATCTCGTGGTAACATCACCGCCTTATAATGTAGGAAAGGAGTATGATGAGGACCTTACTTTAAATGAATATAGGGAATTTTTGAAAAGAGTATGGACAGAAGTCAAGAGAGTACTCGTTCCAGGTGGTAGGGTATGCATTAATATCGCTAATCTCGGAAGAAAGCCATATATCCCGCTCCATGCCTTTATTATTGAGGATATGTTAGATTTAGGATTTTTGATGAGGGGTGAAATCATCTGGAACAAAGCCTCAAGTGGTAGCCCCTCGACTGCCTGGGGCAGTTGGCTTTCAGCTAAAAATCCTACACTTAGGGATATTCATGAGTATATTTTAGTCTTCTCAAAGGGTATGTTCAGTAGAGGGAATCTGAGAAGAAAGAGCACTATTTCTAAGGAGGAGTTTCTTGAGTTTACTAAAAGCGTATGGACATTTGCTGCGGAACCAGCAACGAAAGTCGGACATCCGGCACCTTTCCCTGTTGAACTCCCTTACAGATTGATTCAGCTTTACACCTTTGAAGGAGAGGTTATTCTTGATCCATTTATAGGAAGTGGACAGGTGGCTCTTGCAGCAATAAAAACTCATCGTCATTATGTAGGCTATGACATAAATGAAGAATATGTAAACTTGGCGAAAAGGCGGATTAGAGAATTCTCTTTGGGTTTTAACGCTCCCAAGTTGTTTGAATTTGAAGAGAAAAGAGGATGATTCGGTGCGGTGAAAGACATCATTTTAGCAATCATTTTCTTTCGCGCGATCGATGAGACCGCCGCCTAACAACTCGTTCCAGTCGACCCCGCCTCGGTCGCAGATGAACTGAATGCTATCGTCCAGCCGATTCGTTTTGCCCGATTACTTCGTCGAATGCTGACGTACATATTGGAAGTGGCTTGACTGCCAAGGATCCATACACAACAGTTTGGCTGTCTTGGAAAAGTATTAATTCAGGGTATGCCGAAAACAGGGTCACCCTCGCTGACAAGCTCTATGCCGCAGGGGGAGCAGACAAAATTCTTCTAAAATCGCCTTTTCTGCCAAAGGCAATACTCTTGTTCTGCTCCTAAAATCATCCTTTCTAACGCCTAAAATCCCCTTGTCCTCCCTCCTCATCCTGTTGGTAAACTAAAAATGAAGTACTTTTCCCCGAGGAGGAAACCCCCTTGCCAAAAGGTTTTATTCATCTCCACGGTCATTCTGCTTATAGTTTGTTGGATGGTGCAGGACGTATTCCTGATTTAGTGAAACAGGCGGCGGAATATGAGATGCCTGCAGTGGCGCTAACAGACCATGGTGTTTTATACGGAGCCTTGGAGTTTTATGAAGAGTGCAAGAAAGCAGGAATCAAACCGATCCTCGGTTGCGAGGTTTATGTTGCTCCGCGAACCCGTTTTGACCGAGACCCCCGTAAAGATGCGGAACAGTACCACTTGGTTTTACTCGCCCAGAATGAAGAGGGTTGGCGGAATCTCATGCAATTAGTCAGCCTAGGTTACCTAGAAGGTTTCTACTATAAGCCCCGAGTGGATCACGAGCTCTTAGCAAAATACAATAAAGGATTAATCTGCCTCTCCGCCTGCCTCGGAGCAGAAATCCCCCAGCATATTCTTCGGGATAACCTCAGAAAAGCCAAAGAAACCATCGGTTTTTACAAAGAGGTTTTTGGAGACCGCTACTACCTCGAGATCCAAGACCATGGGATTGCTGAGCAAAAAAAGGTCAATGAGGCGATTAAGCGTTTTGCCAAAGAGTTCGGTATTCCTTTGGTAGTTACCAACGATTTTCACTATATTCGCAAAGAGGATGCCGACCTTCATGACATTCTCTTGTGCATTCAAACAAACTCCTCCCGGGACGATCCCAAGCGGATGCGCTTTCACGCACCAGAGTTCTACTTTAAATCCTCTGAAGAAATCACTCAGCAATTCAGTGACCTGCCCGAAGCTTTGGCTCACACTTTAGACATTGCTGACCGCTGTCAATTAGAGCTGGACTTAGGGAAAACCATCCTTCCCCACTATGAGGTCCCGGAAGGCCATACTTATGATACTTACCTTCGGGAGCAGTGTCTGTCTGCTATTCCTAGGCTTTATCCTCATGCTGGCCCAGAGGTTTACCGACGCCTCGATTACGAGTTAAAAGTTATCTCTGACAAGGGTTTCTCCGCTTATTTTCTTATTGTTCAGGATTTTGCTCACTTTGCTAAGTCTCGGGGAATTCTGGCTCGGGCTCGGGGTTCAGCTGCAGGTTCTTTAGTCTCCTATCTCCTCGGCCTGACCAATATAGACCCCCTCAAACATGGTCTACTCTTTGAGCGCTTCCTTGTCCCTGAGCGAATTACTCCTCCGGATATTGATATGGACTTTACCGATACTCGGCGGGAGGAGGTTCTGGAGTATGTTCGACGCAAGTATGGAGAAGACCATGTGGCTCAGATTATTACTTTTGGAACGATGGCAGCCCGAGCTGCTGTCCGGGACGCCGGCAGAGTGATGGGCTTCCCCGCTAGCCGAGTGGATCAGATCGCTAAGCTCATTCCCTTTGGGGTGGATATTGACACAGCTTTAGAAACGGTAAGCGACCTCCGAGAGATAGCCGACCGGGATCCCCAGGTGAAAAGTCTGCTGGAAACCGCAAAGGGCTTAGTGGGCCTTCCCCGCCATGCCTCAGTACACGCGGCCGGGGTAGTGATTGCTCCCGAACCTCTCACCCACTTTGTGCCCCTCCAAAAGATGAATGACGGCACTATCGTTACCCAGTTTGATATGAATAATGTAGCGAAAGTCGGCCTCCTGAAGATGGATTTCCTGGGGTTAGCCTATCTCTCGGTCGTAGAAAACAGCCTCCGGTTGATCAGGGAGACAACAGGTAAGGAGATTAACATTGATTCGATACCCTTTGATGATGAAAAGACCTATCGTTTGCTCCAGCGGGGGGACACTGCAGGGGTCTTTCAGCTAGAGAGTGATGGAATGCGCCGGCTACTTCAGGACTTAAAACCCACCGAGTTTGAAGACATTATCGCTGTGGCCGCCCTTTACCGTCCAGGCCCCTTACAGAACGGTGATACTCAGGAGTATGTTCGGCGGAAGCACGGCTTAAGCCCGGTAACCTACTTCGATCCTTCCGTCGAACCTATCCTCAAACCCATTCTCCGACGCACTTACGGTATTCTGGTCTACCAAGAGCAGGTAATGCAGATTGCTTCAGAACTAGCCGGCTTTCGGCCGGCCCAAGCAGACGATTTACGCCGGGCGATGTCGAAGAAAGACTCAGCCAAGATGGAGAAACTCCGGATCGAGTTCCTCGAAGGGGCCAAAAGAAAAGGGGTTCGAGAGGAAGTTGCTCAACAGATCTTTGACGCAATGTATAACTTCTCCTCCTACGCCTTCAGCTTGAACCATTCGGCTGCTTATGCAGTTCTAGCCTATCAAACTGCTTGGCTCAAAGCGAACTATCCCGCTCAATACCTCGCCGCTAAAATGACCGCGGAAATGGACAACAAAGAGAAGGTCGCCTTTTATGTAGAGGAATGCCGGCGGATGGGCATCAGTGTCCTCCCTCCAGATATTAACCGGAGCCTGATGGATTTCACTGTGGAGGAGGGAAAGGTTCGGTTCGGTTTGGCTGCGATCAAGGGTTTAGGCCGATCCGCTATCGAAGCGATTTTAGAAGCCCGAAAAGATGGAGCTTTTACTTCCCTAGCCGATTTTTGCACCCGAGTGGACCCCAGTGTGGTAACGCGCTCTACACTAGAGGCCCTTATTGGCTGCGGAGCCTTTGACCATCTCCACCCCTGCCGACGCGCTCTGATGGAAGCCATTGAAACCGCCATCAACCTAGCCCAAAGAACCCACCGAGAACGTTCCGCCGGACAGACTAGTCTCTTCGGCTTGGTATCTGAAGGGGTGATTCCTGACCTTGTGCTACCCGAGGTGCCGGAATTCGAGCAACAGGAAAAACTATCCTTGGAGAAGGACCTCCTCGGTTTATATTTGTCTGACCATCCCTTGCGCCATGTCCAAGAGAAGCTGAAGCCTTATAAACCAGTGTTAGCAGCCGATTTGAAGGACATCCCTGATAAACAAACGGTAACCGTAGCCGGGATCGTCACCCAGTTTAAACGCTCTGTAAGCAAAAGTTCGGGCCGAACCTGGATGCTCCTGAACCTGGAAGACCTTACCGGGTCCGTCACCGTTACCCTTTATTCCGAGGCTTTTGAACGATACGGCAAGCTGGTGGAGAAAGATAAAATTCTAGTCATTCGAGGGAAAACAAATTACCGAGATCGGGTTCGCTCGGAGGAAGAGGAGAGCGTGATGGTTGAGGTTATGGGGGAAGAAGTGATTCCCATTGACCGAAACGGTGAGGAGACTCTCGGAGAAGAAATTTTTCCCTCAGAGGGAAATGGGGCAAAAATTATTCATTTTCACCTTCCTCAGAAGGATACCCTTCGGGTTGCCCGTTCTCTCCGCCAGCTTTTAGATCGTTATCCGGGGAGCATTCCCGTGGTAGTTCATCGAAACGGAGATCAGATCCGTAGCCGGCTACGGGTAAGCTATTGCCAAGAATTACTAGAGCAAGCGGTAGAGTTATTGGGCGGAGAAGGAATTTTTATAGAGCGGTAGACAAATTGCTGTAGGGGCGAGCCGGCGGCTCGCCCCTACTTACAAACGCCTTTAATCCTCCATCATAACCCCATACTGTTACGCTTGTCTCCTTGTGGGAAGGGACCAGAACGGCGAAGCGTCATTTGCCCCCACTTCCAATCATCAAACCATTTTGTATGGCCATCAAAGAAGATGATATTATTGCCTCCCTTATGCCGACCAGGCCAGTAGATGCGCCAGTGCATTTGAGCTTGATGCCAAGGTTTGTTGGTTCGACTCTTGGCCCCATCGTACACATCTCCATCAGCTTGGACATCAGTATCCTCATCGGCATCCCCCACATCCTGGGGCTTCATCTTGGAAGGATCCGGTTGGAAAGTCCCCGTGCCAGGGCAATCGGCAAAATGGATAAACTGGGAGGGATTCTTGATATCGGAAACCGTACCTCGGCCCCATTGGAGGGGGTCAGGGATTCCCTCCTCACCCCAAGATTCGGCTCCTCCGGAAACCGTATAGGAGTAGTTGCGGTCTCCAGAAGGGCAATGAAACAAGCCAAACGTCTTGTTGTAGAAACGGATACGGTCGGCCCAACCGGCATTATTTCGATAAATCTCATAATATCTTTGTGGCCAGAACACCCCGTCCCAGTCCTCATAGTACATATGAGCTGCTGAAGAGATCTGCTTTAGGTTATTAGCGCAGCTCGTCTGATGTGCACTCTCTCGAGCTTTAGCGAAGACTGGAAAAAGAATAGCCGCCAGGATGGCAATGATCGCGATGACTACTAGCAACTCAATAAGAGTAAAGCCTCTTTTGACCCAAAAACGATCTTTCATTATCTTTTCTCCCCCTCCTGAAATTGCAAATTTTCTTTAGTCTATTTTTCTTTTCGGTAGAAGTAAAGAAAGCCCCTTCTTGTGGAAAGCCTGCAAGAACGGACACTTACCAATTACACAGGCTTTAGACTGCGTTTTATCTTCTGCATGTGGGGATGGTTAGAGCGCTTTTGCAAAAGGTGCACAACACCTGTTCCTAAAGGGGAGAAACAACTTCCTTTATTTCCGCTGGATCACTTCGGGAACAGGTTGAGGGGAGCCATTGCTGAAAATCCATTTAAGGAGAGGGGGGGTCATAAGAGTGGTCATCATCACCATAATCACCACCGCAGAGTAGGCTCCGGAGTCTACCACCCTTACTCCCTTAAGAGTTAGCCCGGCACCAATAGAAGCGAAGATAAGGCCCACTTCCCCCCGGGGGATCATCCCCAGGCCTACCACACTTCGCTTGACACCCTCTCCCCCAGCTACTAAGGAGCACGCTTGCTTTCCTAATATCGCTGCTAAGGTGAGAAACAGAGCAAAGGCCAAAATATCAGTTTTTAGAAAAGTAGTGATATCTACTCGGGCGCCCATCAGCACGAAGAAGATAGGGGTTAAGAAGGCTCCAATTGGCTCAAGAATATCTTCTAACTGATGCTCTTCTCGGTGTGCAAGGTCTCGATAATGGACTTCTTCCAGGATAAGGCCGGCGGCAAAGGCTCCTACAATAGGAGCTAAGCCAATCAAACTGGCTAACCAAGAAAAGAAGAAGCAGAAACCCAAAACTGAGGAGAGCAGAAGTCCTTGGGCCTCTAAGCGGTTGGCTAAGCGGAAAAAGTGCTGAGAAAGGAAAGGGCCGATCATCAATGCTCCAGCCAGAAACAATCCTGCTTTAAGGAAAATAATGAGAATAGCTCCAACGGAGAGGGAGGCGCCCCTATCGGCGGCAAGGATGAGACCTTGGACAATAGCGAGAATCACCAAACCCAACACATCATCAATAACCGCAGCTCCCAGGATGATCCGAGCTTCAGGAGTATTCACTTTGTTGAGCTCCTGAAGTACTCGGGCTGTAATGCCGACACTAGTAGCGCATAAGGTGGCTCCGATAAAAATGTGGACGTAAACCGGTCGCTGAGGAAAGAAAAATTGGCTCACGCCCCAGCCGAAAAAGAAAGGTGCTAAGACGCCAACCACCGCGACCAGAAAGGAGGTTAAGCCCACTTTCCTCATCTGGGCCATATCCGATTCCAATCCCACTTGGAAGAGGAGAAGCACCACTCCGATCTCAGCCAAAACCTCGATAGCCCGGTCCGTTTTAATAAAGTCGAGATGAGTGACATTCAGCAAGGATAAAGCCCCCAGGGCAACTCCAAAGAGTAACTCCCCTAAAACTGTAGGTTGTCCAAAACGGTTAAAAAGATGCCCCACCACCCGAGAGCCGAATAACATCAAGACCAAAGCGATCAAAACAGGAGCCACAGGAGAATGGTGAGCGGTTCCTCCCTGCACTGGATCGGCCCAAGTGATGGAGGCGATGCCTAAACCCAGCAAGATGAAGATAGGCGTACTCTTGATTTTTTGAAAGATCATGCTTACTCTACCTAATTTCTCCTTTTATCCAATTTATCCAAGAATAAGCCTTCAAAAGCCTTCATTAAAAAGAGATAAGCTTTCTCTAATCAAGAAGAACGCTTATCCTCCTAAACAAAAGGGATAGAGGCCCTCCCCTTCTATTATCGCTTCTCGAGGAATGTTTTTATAATACTCGTCATCGAGAAAGGGTAAAACCCTTAGGGAAGTGATTATTATCTCGCTTGCTTTGGGCAATAGGGTTGATGTTAGCTATGGTGGATCAAAGTTAGTAGCTACTTTGTCATCCTTCTTTCCACCTAGATATCATAGTAGAGATAGACCTCATAAGGATGAGGCCTGAGGCGGAGGGCATCAACTTCATTATCACGCTTGTATTTAATCCAAGTTTGGATTAAATCCATAGTGAAAACGTTTCCCTTCAAGAGGAACTCATAATCCTTCTCTAAAGCCTCCAACACCGCATCTAAGGATCCCGGGAGTTGGGGAACCCGGACTGCTTCTTCGGGTGGGAGCTCATAGAGGTCTCGATCCATCGGTTCTCCGGGGTCAATGCGATTTTGAATACCGTCTAAGCCCGCCATTAACATAGCGGCGAAGCAGAGATAGGGGTTACAGCTGGGATCAGGGGGGCGGAACTCAATTCGTTTGGCCCTAGGATCCCGAGAATACACCGGAATTCGGCAACAAGCGGAGCGATTCCGTTGAGAATAGGCAAGGTTCACAGGGGCTTCATAACCCGGGACCAGCCGCCGGTAGGAATTGGTGGTAGGAGCACAAAAAGCGAGGAGGGCCGGGGCATGCTTCAACAAACCTCCGATGTAATAGAGCGCAGTTTCGGAGAGCTGGGCGTATCCTCGAGCGTCATAAAAGATGTTGCTCTCCCCTTTCCACAAGCTTTGATGGGTATGCATCCCACTTCCATTATCGGCAAAGAGAGGTTTCGGCATAAAGGTGGCTGTTAGCCCGTGCATTCGGGCGATATTTTTGACCATATATTTGTAAATCATCAGTTTATCCCCCATCCGGGTTAGGGTATCGAAACGCATATCAATCTCCGCCTGCCCAGCGGTAGCAACCTCGTGGTGATGCACCTCCACCTCTACCCCCGCAGACTCCATGGCTAAGACAATTTCACTCCGAATATCCTGCATAGTATCTGCAGGGGGCACCGGGAAGTAGCCTTCTTTGGGGCGTATTTTATGGCCTAAGTTTGGTTCTCCTTCATCCTTGCCCATATTCCAGGAACCTTCCCGACTGTCAATAAAGTAAAAGCTATAGTTGATCCCTTGATCACAACGGACGCTATTAAAGATGAAAAACTCTGGCTCAGGCCCCCAATAACTGACATCAGCAATCCGAGTCTGTTTGAGGTATTGCTCCGCTTTCCGCGCAACATACCTCGGGTCTCGGCTATAAGCCTCCTTGGTAACAGGGTCGTAAACATCGCAGATGAGGACCAAAGTGGGCACATCGAGGAGGGGGTCGAGGAAAGCCGTCTCCGGATCCGGTACCAATATCATATCACTCTCATGGATCTCCTGGAACCCTCGGATGGAGGAACCGTCAAAACCGATTCCCTCGGCAAACAAGTCCTCTTTCAATTCCTTAATAGGGATGCTGAAGTGTTGCCATCTCCCTGGGAGGTCGGTGAAGCGGAGGTCTACAAACTTGGCTCCGGCTTCTCTGGCCATCCGAATGACTTCCGAGGGAGATTTCTTTGGATATTTTGCGATGATATCCTTGGGGAAACGTTCAATTAACTCCTCTACAAGGGTTGCCATTTTTACCTCCTTTTTTCATTGCCAGTTTTACGCAGGCTAAAGCCTGCGACTACCATCAACTCTCTCTACCCCTCCTCGCTCTCGTTGGTTTTCACCAAGCTCTCAAGAGAGGGTAATTTCTCTTTTACTAATTGGAACAATTTATCCCTATCGTAGCCAGAGAATTGGAGAAGTTCTCGGACCAAGGGAAGCACCGCTCCACTTCCGATCACGGCTCCCAAAACCTTTTCAATGATGCTTCCCATCTCACTGGAGGGGCCATTGCTACCGACACCAGTGGTACTAGCAAGGCTGGGAGCATTGAGGTCAAGGATCTTAATGCTTTCGATTTGCCGAGCGGGTTCCATTAGCTCCCTAGCAATGGCAGGAGCCTGCTGAATGAGGTTCAGCAGAACATCTTTAAGGATGAATTTGTCATGGGTGGCATTTTCGGCTTCGACCATTAATCGCCGGGCCTCCGCTCGAGCCTCACCGTCCTTGCGAATCGCTTCCGCAATGCGTTCTGTGGCTTCCGCTTCGTGGCGGGCGACCTCTAATTTTTCAAGAGCCTTGATCAAAGCCAGAGTACGCTCTCTCTGGGCGGCCGTCTCCTGTTCGGTGGTGATCACTTCCTGTTCCGCTCGTTTCACTTCCGCTTCCGCCCGGAGGCGTGCTGCCATCTTCTGGAACATCATCATTTCGTGCTCTGAAAGCTCCACGCTCGTTATCCTTCGGGCAGAGTTAATAGCCCGTTCCTTCTCCCAAAGAGCAATATTCAACTCCCGGTCTTTGTCAATTTGAGCACGCTCTTTCTCCAGCTCCTTTGTAAAGAGAAAAGCTTCTCGTTCCAATTCCTGGGCCCGGATATCCCGTTCCGACTGGATCTCATACTCTCGCACCCGCATATCCCGGGCGATGGCAGCTTTTCGCTCAGCCTCTTCTTGCTGGTAGACAAACTGACGCGTTCTCGATTGAGACTCGGCCTGATGCTCCTCAATAGCACTCTTCTGATTGTGATCAGCAAAAGCTCTCTCTTGCTCCAAGGAGAGAATCGTTTTATGGGTTTCGACATTTCTCTGAGTGATGGCCACCTCTGCAGCCCGTTCATAGTCATTCCGGGCGGTACGACTTGCGGTGGTTTGACGGGTGATCTGCTCGAGACCGACGGCGTCGAAAACGTTGTTGGGATCGTACCAATCCACAGAGGTTTGATCCAAGTAGGAGAGAGAAACCCTTTCTAGGGTGAGGCCCCGTTGAGCTAAAGGTTCCCTTAACATTTCCAGAACCGCTTGTTCAAAACCTTTGCGGTCTGTATGAAGTTCGTCCAGGGTTCGAGAGGCAGCAACTGCTCGAAGGGCACCAACCAGTTCTTCTTCCAACAAGGCTTTAAGTGCCTCGGGATTCATCGTCCGTTCTCCCAAGGACTGAGCAGCCAACAGAACTGTTTCTTCGGTAGGCGGTACCCTCACATAAAAATCGGCGGCAGCATCTACCCGGAAGCGATCTTTGGTGATCAGAGCTTCTCGGTTGGCTCGGCGAATATCTAGCTTATTGGTACCAAGATAAACCCAAGTGATTTGGTGTCGCCAAGGATAAACGGGAGCCCCTCCTCCTAACACAACTCGGGCCCCTCCATGACCCGTTCGGACAAAAGCGACATCTGCGGTGGCCCGCCGGTAATACTTGTAGTAGAGGGGAATCCAGAGAGCAGCGGTAATGCCACCGGCAAGCAAGAGTAAACCTAAGATAGACCACATTCTTCTCACACCTCCTTTTCTCTTTTACTCCGATAACCTTTCGATCCGAGTGGTTGCACCAATTCCTGCGTAACCTTCTAGAATTCTTTCAACACATCGACGCATTCGCTCGGGATCACCCCGGTGGAAAACAAAGGTGTTGTCTTCAAAAGCGGTAAGGTTATTGAACACCTCTGCAAACTCAGGAGGGGTATCACTGGTGGTCCCCCGACATAACATCTCCCATCGGCGGCGAAGGGCATCCCGATTAGCGTTTTCGACGATCACCTTGAAGCCTCGGGAAGGCTCACTTAAAACCCCGACAGAAGCAGTCTGCAGTCTTTCTGAAGAAGGAGATTCCTGAGCGATCGTCCGAGATAAAGGGCTTTCCTCTCTGGATAAGGCTTCTTGCAATGAGCTTCTTCTTTGAATAGGTTCAGGTAGAAGACTGGGGACTATTCGCTCCCATCCAGCTTGGCGTAAGGCCTCGGTAGTTGCTAGCGGATCACCGGGGTAAGCTTCCATCCCGTGTTCTCCGATATCCAAACCTTGGATCTCTTCCTCCGCACTTACCCGCAGTCCCACCAAAGCTTTAATAAGGCCCCAAACCAGCAAAGACGCAAAGAAAGTGTAAACTCCTACCCAAAATACACCGATGAACTGGATCCGGAATTGCTCAAAGCTTCCTCCTGGCATTAGGAAACCGGTCCTCGGCCCAGCAGACCAACCGAGATAATCTTTCCAAATCGTCTCCTGGGCAAAGATCCCTACTGATAGGGTTCCCCAAATGCCGTTTACCAAGTGGACAGAAATAGCCCCCACCGGATCATCTACTTTGATCCGATCGAAGAAAAGAACACTCTCTACTACCAGAACTCCAGCAACAGCCCCGATAATGATAGAGCTTACAGGGCTGACAAAAGCACAAGGAGCGGTAATAGCCACTAATCCTGCAAGAGCTCCGTTGATAATCATACTCATATCAGGTTTGCCCAGACGCAACCAGGACCATAAAGTAGCCGACAAAATACCTGCGGAGCAAGCTAAATTCGTCGTCACTGCGATGTGTCCGATAGCTTTCATATCGGCGGACATAGTGCTCCCCGGGTTAAAACCGAACCAACCCAACCAAAGAATCAGAGCACCCAGGGTTGCACTGGTAATGTTATGCCCGGGGATAGGAGTAATTTTACCATCCGGGCGATATTTCCCAATCCGAGGCCCAAGCATAAGAGCCCCTGTGAGAGCAGCCCACCCCCCTACCGAATGGACCACTGTTGAACCGGCAAAGTCATACATTCCGCTGGAACCGAGGAACCCTCCCCCCCAAATCCAGTGACCAGTAATAGGGTAAAGTAGAGCTCCCATAACAAAGCTGAAGATCAAGAAGGAATGGAACTTGATGCGCTCAGCAACCGCTCCCGAAACGATGGTGGCTGCCGTTCCTGCAAACACTAGTTCGAAGAAGAACTTAGCCCAGAGCGGCACCGAGGTCCAATCCAACGCATTAAACCACCCCTCAGGACCTGGTTTAATTAATCTCTCCATCCGGGGGTCTAAAAAGAAACCTTGTTGTCCGAAGAAGGCGTTTCCATTTCCAAAATGGAGTCCAAAACCTACCGCCCAATAGATAAGGGAGGTAGCCGCAAAAACGATAAAGTTCTTGGCCAGGATGTTAACGCAATTTTTGGCCCGGCAGAATCCCGATTCAACCAGAGCAAAACCTGCGTTCATCCAGAAAACCAAAAACGCAGTAACCAACACCCAAATGGTATCCGCAATAACCTTAATCTCTTCAGGCTTCATCCTTTTCTCCCCCCCTATGAAAAAGGGTTCAGTAACACTTAAACAAAAAAGCGCCCGTTCTTCAGCGTCATTGCTTCAAGAACGGACGCCTTTGTCCTACAACTGCAAGGCTTCTTCGCCTTACTCTAAAAAACTATTAGCATACCTTCCAATTTTTTGCAAATTTACTCTGCCCTATAAACGAGGGAAAAACTTAGAGGGTTCCCTTTTTGCCCCAAAATCCCGGAGACTAAGGAGAGGTGCTTTTCAAAGGGATGCCCGTGCCCTTCGCATTTTTGGGCAATCTGCTATAATACAAGCGCAAGGGGTTTTTGATAGGGCAAGAATCCCTAAAAAGGGTAAAGCACAACGGGTAGTTAAAAGGCGTTCTCACACAGTAAGAGAATCCTTTCGCTTGTTTTCCTACTCTTCCCTAAAAGGAAGGGGAATCATAGAGAGCCTTTGAGATGAATCGCCAAAATCAAACTCCTGGGGAGGAAAGAATCCAAACCTTTTTGGAATACCTGCGTCATCAGCAAGGGGCTAGCGAACACACTCTGCGAGCCTACAAAACCGATTTGGAACAGTTTATGAACTTTCTGAAGCTTCACCACCAGGAGCAGAAGGTGAATTACCGTACCGTTCGGAGTTTCTTAGGTCATTTGAAGAGGAGAGGGGCTTCCAAAGCAACCTTAGCTCGAAAGCTAGCTTCTTTGCGCAGCTTTTATCGCTACCAAAATCGAACCGGCCTCACGAGCGATAACCCTACTGAAGGGCTAAGCACCCCTCGACAGGACCGCCGGCTTCCTCGTCCCCTTACCCAAGAGGAAGTCCTCCGATTATTGAGTACTCCCACCGGGGACCTCCCGATAGACCTCCGAGATCGGGCGATCTTGGAGGTTTTATACGCTTCAGGGATTCGGGCGAGCGAGCTGTTAAACTTAAACCTGGAGGATCTGCATCTTGGCATCGGGGAGATTCGAGTTCAAGGTAAAGGGAATAAAGAGAGGATTGTTCTCATCGGTGAACCGGCGATAGAAGCGTTGATAGACTATTTGGAAAGAGGACGACCGAAATTGCTGGCTAAACGCAAAGATGGGCAGGAGGAGAAAGCTCTCATCTTGAACCGGAAGGGATGCCGTCTCTCCGACCGGGGTTTACGTCTGATCTTGGAGAAACGCCTCCGCCAAGCTGGGGCAATATCCGGGCATGGGGTACATATCCTTCGGCACTCCTTTGCTACTCACCTTTTAGAAGGAGGAGCCGATCTTAAAACGGTTCAGGAACTTCTGGGGCACACCAGTTTGCAAACCACCCAAGTTTATACCAAAGTGTCCCATGCCCACCTTCTAGAGGTCTACAAACAGGCTTTCCCAAGATACTAACACTTTCTAACCTACAAAATAGAAATAGAATAAGGATAAAGGAAAAATGAAAATTCAGGGTACTACTATTGTTGCCGTCAAACGGGATGGTCGAGTAGCTGTTGCCGGAGATGGCCAAATCACGATGGAGCACTCCATCTTTAAGCAGAGGGCCGTGAAGGTCCGACGGATGTACCACAATAAGGTGGTTGCAGGTTTTGCTGGCGCTGCTGCCGATGCTTTGTCTCTTTTCGAGCGCTTTGAAAACAAATTGGAAGAAACCCGGGGTCAACTGCGCCGGGCAGCCGTTGAATTCACCAAAGACTGGCGGACGGACCGGGTTTTGCGCAGGTTAGAAGCCTTAATGCTGGTTACCGACGGAGAATCCCTCCTGCTACTTTCAGGAAATGGCGATATTATAGAACCGGATGATGGGGTCATCGGAATTGGATCGGGAGGCCCTATTGCTTTGGGAGTAGCCCGAGCCCTGCTTCAGTATACGGAGCTTCCTGCGGAGGAGATTGCCCGTACTGCTTTGAAAATCACCTCCGATATATGCATTTATACTAATGATCAGATTACAGTAGAAGTAATTGAACCTTCTTAACCCAGCCTTCAAAGGAGCCAACGATGCATAAGTTAATGGAGGAGCTAACCCCCAAACGGATTGTCGCTGAGTTAGATAAATATATCATCGGGCAGGAGGCAGCTAAGCGTGCGGTGGCCATTGCTCTGCGCAATCGTTATCGCCGACAGCTTCTGCCTCCTGAACTTCGGGAGGAGGTGATCCCGAAAAACATCCTGATGATCGGCCCAACAGGAGTAGGTAAGACCGAAATTGCCCGGCGTTTGGCTAAGTTAGTAAACGCCCCCTTTATTAAAGTAGAGGCCAGTAAGTTTACCGAGGTGGGATACGTCGGCCGAGATGTAGACTCGATGGTGCGGGACCTTATGCAGATTGCTGTCCGAATGGTGGAGCAAGAGAAAACTGAGTTGGTGAAAGATCGAGCTGAAGAGCTCGTGATTGAACGAATTGTAGATGCCATGTGCCCTAAACGGAGGTCGGAGCGAAGGCCCACTACCGAGTGGGAAATGGCTTTCGAGGCAGTGGGTCAACTGCTGGGACGGCCCTCCTCAACCACTTCTCAGGTAGATGAAGAGCGTCTACGAAGGGAGGAGGCGGAAATCGAACGCAAGCGAGCCGAACTCCGGGCAAAGATCAAGGCGGGCGAATTGGACAAAGAAACGATAGAAATCGAGGTAGAAACCCACCAATTACCTACCTCCAGCGTCTTTTCCCCCTCTGGGATGGAAGAGATCGTGATGAACGTTCAAGACCTTTTCGGTGGGCTTATGCCCCGGCGGAAAAAACCTCGGCGGATGACCGTTGCTGAAGCCAAAAGGGTTTTGCTTCACGAAGAAGCCCGAAAATTGATTGATCAGGATGAAGTGGTCCAAGAAGCCATCCAGCGAGTGGAACAATCAGGCATCATCTTCATTGACGAGATTGATAAAATCGCTGGGCGGGAAAGTGCCCATTCAGGCCCCGATGTCTCCCGAGAAGGGGTCCAACGGGACATCCTGCCGATCATTGAAGGCTCTACCGTAATGACTCGTTATGGGCCAGTGCGAACAGACCACATTCTTTTCATCGCTGCAGGGGCTTTTCACGTCTCAAAGCCGACTGATCTGATTCCTGAATTACAGGGCCGTTTACCCATTCGTGTGGAACTGGAGCCTCTCAGCCAAGAAAACTTCAAGCGTATTCTTACCGAACCAGAGAATGCCTTGGTTAAGCAGTACAAAGCTCTGTTGGCAACCGAAGGAGTAGAATTAGAGTTCACCGAGGACGGCATAGAGGAGATCGCTCGTATCGCTGCAGAGGTGAATGAACGGACCGAGAATATTGGGGCACGCCGCCTGCACACCGTGATGGAAAAATTGCTTGAGGACGTCTCCTACCAAGCTGAAGACCTCGAGGGGGTGCGTATTGTGGTAGATCGAGCCTTCGTCCGGAGCAAGCTGGAAGGCATTCTAAAGGATCAAGACTTAAGCCGGTATATTTTATGAAAAAGAGGGAGGGTGGGAAGGTATAAGGAGATTAGAGGATTAGGGAGGGCGAACCTCCCAGTGGCCGCAAGGGGAACTTCGGTAGTCGCAGGCTTTAGCCTGTGCTTGGCAGGAGTTCCTGCCTCCTAAACCAAGAAAATTATCTCCCCTTTTCAACGGTGAAGGTCAGGGTTATTTTGGACCATCCGGGTGCGGAGGGTATAAACTCCATCCCCCGTGAGGATAGCTCCTCGGGCAAAAAGACGGCCCCTTTGCCAGTTGGAAAGCCCTAATTCTGGGCGGTGGAGGGCATATTGACCATCTACCCAACGGGTAAAGCCATTTCCTACAAAAGGTGCATTGATCCTCTCATAGAAAACCCGGTGGTTTTCAGGATTCTCACTAATCAAAGAAGCGATAAATTGAGGGCTATAAGTATTAAAGAGATGAATCCCCTCTTCTAAATCAGCGATGAACTTCAGGGTAACCTCCGGGGTCTCCTCCCACTCCCATTCTCTTCCCATTTGATCTACAGGAAGGAGTTCGGCTAAAGGTTCTTCAACTTCTCCCTCGGCCCGGCGGACTTTGACAAGGGTATGGAACCAGTCCACTGGGAGGTATTTTTCGCTTCCCTCTACAACGTGGAGTTTATAACCATAGCCCCTTTTGGCTCCAGCCCTTTGAAGCGCTTTAACAAAGGCCTCCAACAGATCCTCGGCCCGGTTCTGAGGAATACAACAAACATTGAGAGTATTACACACTTTTCGGTCTAAGGAGTGATAAACCGCTAGTTCTAGCTTATGGGCATCTGCTGTCTCATCTGCAACGATCCAGGCCCCTCCCGTGCCATGGAGGCTAACAGGTATTCCTGCCTGGCGGGCAATACTTCCGAGTTGTTCTACCGCTTTACCCGAGCCTCGGGCGACAGCCAAAGCCAACCGAGGATCCGAGAACATAGCCCAACCTGCGGCGTGTTCGGCACTCTCCACTAAGGTCACTGCTCCCTCAGGAAGCCCTGCAGCCTGAAGGGCGGGCTTCAAGGCATACTCTACCATAGCTCGAGCGGTGCCCAGGGCATCGCTTCCAATCCGGAAAACCACCGTATTCCCCCCTCGCAAAACCCCTGTGGCGTCCGCAAAAACGTTTGGCCGCCCCTCAAAAACAAAGCCTATCACTCCTAGGGGGGCGATAACTTGTTCCACCCGCCAACCCTTATGCTCAATGGTCTCTACAATTTTCCCTCTCAGCGGAGGGGTGTCTCGCCATTCCCGAAGGCCGGCAATCATATCCCGGCGCATCTTTTCGGTGGCCACTAATCGGGTTGTGGAGCGACCTCGAGCTTTGGCACGCTCCACATCCTGAGCATTAGCTTGAGCAATCGACTCCCAACAGACTTCCGATTCCAGACGCTGGGCGAATTCCTCATAAAATTGAGTAATCTGGTCATCCCCTACAGTTCCCATCGCTTGGAAAGCTGAGTAAGCCTTCCCTACTGCCTCTGTAGCAATCCGATATTGATCCTCCGGAATCAGGAGGAGGTCTCCGGTCTCTTGAACCACTAAAAGCCGGTCTCCGGGCCTAAATCGGTCGGCAATCTCGCTTGGCACATAAGTAACCCGGTTCCCTCCAAAGAGGATAGGCATTCCCGGTTCTAACTTTTCTAAAGGGATCCATCCGGACATACTCAAACTCCCCGTTGAAAAAACTTGACAATCTCAGAGTTGAAATGTTGCCACACCATTCTAGTTCTGGATAGATTGCTTGATTTTCTGGTGGCTAGAAGAGAGCAGTACCATCCTCAAGACGGATCCAAGTATCAAAGCTCCTCTTCCCTTCGTACAAACGGATTATCCGTGCTCCCCGTTGAAAGCCTTCACGACCATAAGTATTAAATCCCGACCCCCGACCGTAGCAGAGACGAATTCCCCAAAGGTTCCCTTCAAAGTCGTTGATATGATCATGACCCACAAAAGTGCCTAACACATCTCCAACTTCATAAAGGGCGGAGAAGAAACCGCTGTTGATTTTGGGACAACAGACTGGTTCATATTTATAACCCTTGCAAGGATAAAGTTCCCACACTTCATTGTACTCGGGAAGGGGGATATGAAAGAAGGCCAAGGCCGGGATTTTAGGGCAATCGCTGGAAGATGTAAGGGAGCCTATCTGATATTCACGGCTGATTTCTTGAGCAGTAGAGAGGTACCAGGCAATTTGGTCGTGGGCGATCCAAGCGTAGCCACCTATCTCAGGAGGGGCATAGCTTCCGGAATCGAGGCAATAGAGGACTGCGGAAAGGGCTGGTTGAGTAGAGGAGAAGATTTTGAGCACGTAATTGCCTAATCCTGTTATCCCCTTAGGCCCGGGCTCCGAGAGACAGTAGGAGAACGATTTTTGGAGGAGCATCAAGTCGTCTCGGGTAAGGCAGCCTTCATCATCGTGGTTACCGAAAACCGAGGCCCAAGGGATTTTCCGTTCCTCCATAGGAAACACAGCCATCCTCCATGCTTCTTCCGGTTGTCGGCTTTCCCCCCCTGAAATAACATCCCCCGTGAGCATAACCAGGTCAGGTTTCTCTAGATCCAGTATCTTTTCAATAAGGCGAAGAGTGCGCTGGTCTTCTTCTCCACCATCACTAAAATGAGTGTCTGTAAACTGGAGGATAGTAAAGGTTTTATCTTCGCGAAAACGAAGGACCTCCATTCCCTTTTCCATTCTTTTGTTTTTAACCACCTAGTTGATCCTTTTTCCTTTTTGGCTCATAGGCTCCGTCATCCCCGATGCAAGGGATGAGGCGCAGTCTAAAACCTGTGGCTACTACCGGCTCCCTTGGCTTCCCTTATCATCTTTAAAATTCTCTCCTTAAAGGGGGATCTCAATCCCAAGGCAATAAAGGTTTCGAGATAACCTTCTGGAATACCCATATCCAAACGCTGGCCTCGAACTCCAGCTGCAATCACCTCTTCTTCTTCCACCATCAGGGCTTGCGCATCCGTCAGCTGGTACTCCCCGTTCGACCTACGATCTTCCCGGATTAAGCGTTCTAAATAATGGAAGAGGGAAGGAGTAAAGATATGCATTCCTAAAAAGCAGAAGTAGTATCCCTCCGGCAAACCCGGAGTCCGAAGATATTTCCGAGCATATTCTACCGAGGGTTTTTCTACAACCTTGAGCACTCTCCAAGCAGGGGGTGTCCCTGGTAGGGGCTCCCCCTTAATTGTTCCAAAAAGGTACAACTGGTCTTCAGGGGTCAGTTGAACCCCAAATAAGGGACGTTGATAAGCCTCAAAAATTTGGATCAGCTGGCGTGGGCAAGGAACTTCTGTCTCTGAAAGGTATAAATGATCGCCCAACATCACAAGAAACGGGTCGTTACCAACAAAGTCTCGAGCGCAGAAAATTGCATGGCCATAACCGAGTTGCTGATCCTGACGGATCAGCGTAATTCTCTGGCAGGCCTCTTGCAATCGCCGAGCCTCCTCTAACGTCCATTCTTTACCTTGAAGGACCTCCAACCCCTTTTCATTTACCCCTCTAAAGTAAGACCGAATAGGGCCTTCGGAAGAAGGAGAAACAACGATACCAATCTCTTCAATTCCCGACTGAAGGGCTTCGAGGACTACCAGATGGAGTACCGGTCGACTGATGCCATCGGGACTCACCACTGGAAAGAGCTCCTTTTGCACCGCCAAGGTGGAGGGAAAATGCCGGGTCCCTTTTCCGGCGGCAGTAATAACTGCTTTTTTTACCTTAAAGAAAGGATGCGATTGGCTCATTGAACGACCTCGACAGGGGTTTCAATGCTTCCTGAAGCACTATAAACGAAAGAAAACGGCTTAATTCCAGTAACTTTGAAATACTTTTCACTCAGTTTGTGAACAACCTCCTCGGCTTGGTGCCGGTACACCATAAGGGCAACGGTTCCTCCACTGCCTCCACCCGTGATTTTGGCTCCTAGCACACCAGCCTCCTGCCGTGCCCATCGGACGAGGAGGTCGGTTTCAGGAGAACCTAATCCACACCGCCCATAGCTCCAGTGAGAAGCATACATCAATTGACCAGCCAATTTTAACCACCGCTCCCGTTGAGGCGAAGGGCACTGCCTAGCCCGTATTAAATAACGGCGAAACTTGTGTACTCGAAAATGTTCATAAATGGGGTGCTCTGTACAAACCCTTAAGGAATAGGTCTCCTCAGGGATTACCGAAGTTACGGTATCATCTATAAAACCATATTGTTGGAGGAAATCCTCTCCTTTCATTTGGAGTGGGAGATAACTTCGGTAGGGCCGGTACTGAGCAGGGTCTACCTCGGTAAGATAATGAAGGCGCGTTTCATCAGAGAGATTCTTCGTCTTTTTAGAGGAACATAAAACCCTTTCCAAAAGGCGTTTCCCCATAAAAGCGGCGGTTCTTACCCTGCGATACTGACTTCCTCCTACCGAGTGTTTGACCCCACTGTCTATACCCACGAAGAGAATCTCTTCGGGAAGAGGAATATATCCTTGCACTTCATGGGGGCGGCAAAGGAGAGCGAGCAAGTGATGCTCACGCCCCATCACCGCGGTAACCTGATCCATAATTCCACAAGGTGCTCCTACCACCCAATTCTCTACTTTTTGGCACCACCGAGCGAGAGTCAAACCATCGGGCGAGAGACCGAAGGCTTGGCAAAGAGCACTAAAAGCAGAAACCTCCAAAGCGGCAGAAGAGCTGACCCCTGCTCCTGCCGGAACAAAAGAACGAATGAACAGATTAAACCCTGAAGGGCACCGGAAGCCGGCTTCTTCTTGTAAAACCCTAATTCCTCCTAGGGCATATCCAGCCCAAAGGATTCTTTTCTCTTTTAACTTTTGTTGAATAGCGGAGTAATCCTGATCCAGAAAATCCTGGAGAGTCGCCTCCGCTTGGAGGTCCTGCCCTGAAGGTCCTGGGTGACTCCAGACCCGAAGTTGATTATCCTCACGTTTGCTTAATACTACCCAGCAAGATTCAGCCAAAGGCATCTCCAACACTAGAGATCCCGAATAATCCGCAATCCCTCCCATTACATCCAACCGCCCTGGAGCTCGGCTCACATACCAAGGTCCAGAGCCTAGGAAAGAACCGGCATCTTTTCTAGCCAACTCTAAAACCTCTGCTCTCTGTTGTTGAAGAATTTGCTCTCCCGTCATCACTCACCTCCATTAATGTTTTTCTTTGCTTCCTAGAAAGGTTCCCCGTTTAATTAAGTTACGCAGGCTAAAGCCTACGACTACCAAGGTCTCTCCCCCCGGTTGGGGGGTTAAGGTGGAAGAAAACTAGCCGCCCCCTTTAGGGCGCGTTCAGTGACCGTATTAAAGGGCATCCCCTCTGGGAGGACAAACCTCCGGGTGAGCTGAAAATTCCTTACTCTTCGGCACGGGGTTCGATTTTTCGTCAAAACCTTAAAAAAGGCAGGTTTCCCCTCCACAGATATGTAAATAATATAGATGGTGATGCTTAAACTCATCCCCTTCTGATCAAAGGGTTATCTCTCCTTTCTCTTTAGCCAGGATGCAATTCCTTGCACCCCTTGCGGAAGAGAGAAAGAGGACCCTCTTCAGCGAAAAGGGAAAAACTTTGTGTTGGTGAAAGGGATATATAGCTCTTTGGAAAGGTGAGAATCGAGATGCGCAGATACGAATTAGGATGGATCCTCTTATTTTTGTTCTTAGCCGGCCTCTTTATCGGTTTTCCTGTCCTTGGCCAGCAGAAGAACCCCAATCCTCAAGAGGCCAAAGCGAATTTGCGAATTCTGAAGAAAGGGGATTGGTGGGAGTACTCCTCCAGCACAGTGGTACGAATGGGGCCCCGGGGACTACGAGTAGGAGAAACTCGGAAAATTACTATTCTCAACGAAACCAAAACCAGTCCCAAGGGGCAGGAATGCCTGATCTATTCGATAGAAACGACAGGAATAGACCCCTCCGGTCAACCTCAAACCCGTCGGAGCGAGGCTTACATCACTCAAGACAAGGAGGGGACCATTTATATGCACGGCCGGTACCGAGAAGAGAAGGACCAGGTTCTATGGGTCACCGATCCCCCAGAGGGATATGTTCTGGATACTAAAAGCCCTTTATCGGTGGGGACCAGTTGGTCCAGTCGTTTCACCTTCAATGATGGTTCTAAAGGGGAGCAGACCGCGAAAGTTCTTCGTCGGGATATGATAGAAGTTCCTGCGGGAAAGTTTATGTGTTATCAGGTAAAGACCGAGTTACTGGAGACCGATGGGGAAAAAATCACCGTGATTGATTGGTATAGTCCGGAGATTGGGGCTTCCGTGCTTTCAGTAGCTCTGGTGCGGACCCCCGAGGGGATGACGATTCTTGCCTGTGATGCTCTCGTGAGATATGGAAGCACCCAACGCTCTTAATGAAGGCAAAGATGTTGGTTGAACCATCGAAAATTATCGTCAAACAGGTTTGCGGCTTGAGAGGGGTCATCCGAGTCCCTGGGGATAAGTCTATCTCCCATCGGGTTGCTCTTTTGGGGGCTTTAGCGGAAGGCCAAACTACTGTTAGGGGTTTCCTCGGAGCAGAGGATTGTCAGAATACTTTAAAGTGTTTAAGGCAAATGGGGGTTCAATTTACCCAAGAACCTGAGGTAGACATTCCTGGGAGCCTCCGGATAGTGATTCAAGGGGTGGGGTTGAGGGGGTTAAAAGAACCTGAGGATCTTCTGTACACGGGGAATTCAGGAACAGGAATACGCCTTCTTACCGGAGTACTTTCTGGCCAACCTTTCTTCTCTGTTATCAGCGGTGATGAACAAGTTCGCCGCCGACCAATGGGGCGGGTGACGATTCCCCTTCGTGAAATGGGCGCTCAGATTTGGGGGAGGCAAGGAGGTAACTTGGCCCCCCTGGCTATTCAGGGAGGCCCCCTTCGTCCGATAGAGTACTCTTCTCCCGTTGCCAGCGCCCAGGTGAAATCCGCCCTTCTTTTGGCAGGCCTCTTTGCCGAAGGTGTTACTCAAGTTACCGAACCCTCCTTGAGCCGAGACCATACCGAGAGACTATTGGCTTCCTTCGGGGCTGAGGTCCAACGCCAAGGTTTATCTGTTTCGGTCAAAGGAAATCCCCGATTAGTAGGCCAACACCTCGTGATTCCGGGAGACCTTTCCTCAGCCTCCTTCTTTATTGTTGGTGCTCTGATCACCCCCGATTCAGATCTTCTGATTCGGGATGTGGGGATGAATCCCACCCGGACAGGCCTGCTAGAGGTACTCCAGGAGATGGGAGGAGATATCCAAATCCTTCACCTTCGGGAGGAGAAGGGAGAACCGATCGCAGACCTCCGCATCCGCTCCTCTCGCCTTCAGGGGGCACGAGTTTCCGCTGAACAGATCCCCCGCCTCATTGATGAAGTGCCTATCCTTGCAGTGGCAGCTGCCTGCGCTGAAGGGACCACAGTAATCGAAGGGGCACAGGAGCTCCGGGTAAAGGAGTCTGATCGCCTAAAAACAACTGCCGATTTACTCTCCCGATTGGGAGTCTCTGTTGAGGAGTTGCCGGATGGGTTAAAGATCACTGGAACAGGGAGAAAACCCTTTCAACGTCCGTTTATAGGAGCCTATCTTCAATCTTATGGAGACCATCGAATCGCTATGGCAGGTGCTATTGCAGGTTTGGTGGCAGAAGGAGAAACTGTTATTGAGGATACTCACTGCATTAATACTTCTTTTCCTGGATTCCAACAAGTGCTTACGTCAGTCTTGGGTTAGATAATGAATCGGAGGTTTGGTAGTAGTCGCAGGCTTTAGCCTGCGCAGGGTCACTCTAAAGGAAGCGGCTACTTTATCCCCACCCTAATCCTCCCCTGTGGACGGGGAGAGAACCTTGGTAGTCGCAGGCTAGAGCCTGTGCTTCATCCCCCGCACGTGGGGGATGATAGGGGACGCACCCTAAAAGGGATGGCTACCCCCAATTTTTCCTCTGCTCTCAAGGTTTGGAAATGGGAAAATTGATCATCGCCATAGATGGTCCTGCTGGGTCAGGGAAGAGTACTGTTGCCAAAGCGGTGGCCCAGGCTCTTAACTACACTTATATTGATACCGGAGCGATGTACCGAGCAATAGCCTTATATGTTCTACGGCAAGGGATAGAACCCTCCGACTCCCAAAGATTAAAAGAAGAATTACAAAAAGTCCGGATAGAATGGAAGCCACCCGGAGATAAAGAGTCATCTCCCGAGGTTCAAGGCGTTTATCTTAATGGGGAAGATGTGACTAAGATGATTCGCTCCCCTGAAGTGAGCCAGCTGGCCTCGGTAATTTCTACTTTACCGGAAGTCCGAGAGGTACTTACCCAAAAACAGAGGGAGATGGGACGCGAAGGAGGGGTGGTAGCAGAAGGCCGGGATATAGGAACGGTGGTGTTTCCCGAAGCCCAGGTAAAGATTTATCTCACCGCCTCCCTTGAGGAGCGTGCTCGTCGTCGTGCTGAGGAGTTATCCGCTGAACAAGGTGTACCGGAAGCCTCCCTTTATGAAAAGGTATACCGGGATTTAGCGGAGCGAGATTATCGAGATAGCACTCGCTCTATTGCTCCGCTAGTGAGAGCTCCTGATGCTGTGGAAATTCAGACGGATGGCTTAACTGTTGAAGAAGTAACAGCTCGAGTGTTGGATTTAGTACGCGAGCGGAAGGCCAAATGTTGAACATCTCTTTCAACCCCCGAGAACGCCATTGGGGCCTCTATCGCCTAGGGCACTTTCTCTTTCGGACCTATTTCTTCCTGTATCATCGGTGGAAGGTTGAAGGGCGGGAGAACATTCCCCTAAAAGGTCCTGTGATTTTGGCAAGCAATCACACAAGCTTTCTAGATCCTCCTGTTATCGGGGCTGCGGTCAACCGTCCTGTTTGGTTCATAGCCAAAGCAGAGCTTTTCCATCCAACCCCTCTAGGATGGCTTCTTCGCAAACTGGGAGCCTATCCCGTTCGTCGAGGCGAAGGGGACCGAGCAATTTTGAGATGGGCTCTTGAAACCTTAGACGCGGGAGAAGCCTTAGTGATCTTTCCTGAAGGAACTCGCTCTCCAGACGGTCGCCTACAATCACCCCAGCCAGGAATCGGGCTTATTGCCCTAAAGAGTAAAGCACCGGTGGTTCCTATTGGAATTATTGGATCTTATGAAGCAATGCCAGTAAAGGCCTATTTCCCCAAACCGAAGCCCCTTTGGGTGAGAATTGGCCTCCCCCTACTGTTCCCTGATCTCTACTCAGACCGGATTACAAAAGAGAGAGCCGAAGCGTGTGCCCAAAGAATAATGCAAGCTATCGCTTCTTTAATTCAACAAACACCGACTTTTCCATCGGAGGACGTTCTTTCGCCTCCCCCTTCTTTGAACAGGGCCTTAGATGAATCGTTCCAAAACTCACAGTAAGCTCGCTTTCCTTTCTATTAAGTCTCGGTGTCTCCAGGAGGGGGCCTTTCACAGGGGGATAGCCCGGATTGACGCTCGGACCAAGAACTTGGTCCGCCGTCTACGACCTGGAGAAGTGGCGATTATTGTCCATCAAGACCTTGACAGCGTAGCAGCTCGGGCTTTGGTGGAATGTCGGCCTTCCTTTGTGGTGGACCTCCTCCCAGCAATTACAGGGCGTTATCCTAATGGAGGGCCTTCTATCCTTTTACAAGCGGGCATTCCCCTTATTGATTGTGTTGGAGAAGAGTTGTTAGAGAATCTCCGAGAGGGGGAGGAAGTGGAACTTCGGGACAACCTTCTCTTTTCCAAGGGTCGGAAGATAGGGGAAGGCCGGAGGCTCACCGAGGCTTTAGTGGAAGATTTGATGGCCCAAGGCAGGGGAAACATCACCAAAGAGCTGCGGGCCTTTGCTGAGAACACCCTCCACCACCTCCAAGAAGAGATTGAACTCCTTTATGAAAGGGTGCATCTCCCCACCTTAAAAACCAATATGCAGAGGCGTCCGGTAGTTGTGGTTGTTCGGGGAGAAGGTTACGAGCGGGACTTGGAAAGGGTGTTACCCTATATCCAGGAGATACGCCCTATCATTATTGCCGTCGATGGAGCTGCGGACACCTTGCTGGACCAAGGCCTTCGCCCTCACATCATCTTGGGAGATATGGACTCCGTTTCGGATCGCTCCTTGCAATGTGGGGCAGAGATCGTGGTTCACGCTTACCCCGACGGCCGGGCACCGGGGGCGGAACGCCTTAAGAGACTGAGATTGCCTTACACTCTGTTCCCTATCCCGGGTACCAGCGAAGATGCAGCACTTCTCCTAGCCTACGAAGCAGGAGCAGAAGCAATTGTGGCAGTAGGCACCCATTTCTCCCTAACCGATTTTCTCGACAAGGGGCGGGCAGGGATGGCCTCCACTTTTTTAGTTCGCCTTAAAGTTGGCTCTATCCTTATTGATGCTAAAGGAGTCAACCATCTCTTCCGCCCAGGGATTCGGCTTCGGTATCTGGGAATGTTGGCTCTCTCCTCGGCCGTGCCTTTTATCATCGTGTTACTCCTCTCTCCCTCCCTGAATAACTATCTGAAACTCTTTTGGTGGCACCTTCAAATCCTTTACTGGCGATTAATCCACTAAGATGATGGACTTCCGCTATCACTTAGCCAGTTTGTCTGCAGTCTTCATTGCCCTGGGGTTAGGGATCCTCATCGGGAATTCCTTTGTTGGTTTAGCCTCCGCTCAAAAAATAAACTCTTGGGTAGAACGCCTGGGCAGAGACCTCCGGAGTATGCGCCAGGAAATTGACAAGATGCGGAGGGAGAATCTGAAATTGGCTCAGCAGATTCAACTCCGGGACCAGATAGATCGGCTGATCCTTCCTGCGGTGGTTAATAGAGTTTTAGAAGGGAGAAAGGTTGCCTTAATCGTTTGCGGAGGGGTTTCTTCCAACCTTAAAGGAGCTGTTGCAGGAGTGCTGAACAAAGCGGGGGCTCAGGTCCTCTCAACAACCCTCCTCCCCGATGATTGGCTCTCGGAAGAAAAAAGGGAGGCAGTCGCTCATCGTTTGTTAATCTTTAACTCCTTGGAAGAGAGGGTGATTCTCCAAGCTCTAGCAAAAGCTCTAGTGAGTGGAAATTGGTCCCAGGCTCTTCAGAGGGTTCAACTCCTCTGCCCCAAATTACGCCTAGAAGGAGACTATACCCAACCCGTTGACCTGGTGGTGCTCATTACTCAAGCGAACTCTCCGGAACGCTTCAATCGGGTTTCTAATGGTGATACCCCGGAAACACCCCTTTTACAAGCTTGGCTCTCCTTAAATTTACCGATAGTTATCGGGGAACCTAAGGAAGCTCGAATCTCTCTGATCCCTCTCTTTTTAGGCAAGCCAGTCGTTACGGTGGACAACATAGATACCGCTTTAGGACAAATGGCAATGGTTTTAGGGGCTAAAGTAGGTAAAGGGCATTATGGGGTTAAAGAGACTGCTGATCTCCCTTTGCCCGATATGAACACCCAAGAAGGAGGGGTAAGCAGGGAATGAAGAATATTTCGGTTATTATCCCTGCTTATAACGAAGCAGACCGCCTAGACGAAACTCTCCGCGCCGTTCTCACTCTCCCTGGGATTCAGGAAGTCATTGTAGTAGACGATGGTTCGACGGATGAAACAGCGCGCGTTGCCCGAGAAGCAGGGGCAACCCTGGTGATTCGACACCCTCGGCGGCTGGGGAAAGGAAAGGCTCTTCAGACCGGATGCCAGGCTGCTAAAGGAGACTATCTCCTTTTTTTGGATGCAGATTTAGGAGACTCGGCCAGAGAAGCCGTTCACCTTTTTACTCCTGTGCTTTCCGGGGAGGCCGAAGTCGCTTTAGCCGGCTTTCCTCAAGCAGGGAAAACCGGAGGATTTGGCATAGTGCTGAGATTTGCCCGGTGGGCTGTTCGCAAACTAGGAGGAAAGGAGGTGGAATCCCCCCTCTCTGGCCAGCGCTTCCTCCACCGGCAGGTCTATGCTTCCCTCCCCAGCCTCGCCCCTGGCTATGGAGTGGAAACCGCGATGACTATTGATCTGCTCCGTAAAGGTTTCCGGTTGGTGGAAGTTCCTACTCAAATGAAGCACCGAGCTTTAGGACGACACTTCTCCGGCTTCCTTCACCGGGGAAAACAATTTAGAGATATTTTTTTCGCAATCCTTGTGAGGATTTTCCGAAGATGAAGGCACGCAAAAGGTCTCCGATTCCCGAAGAGAGTATCGGATACCCTCATCTCCAGCCGGAAGTGATCAGGGATTTAGAAACTCTTTTCCAGGATATCGCCTGTTTAACATCCGAGGTTAAAAAACTGAAAAAGCACATAACCACCCTTGAAGCAGAATTCCTTAAGCTAGAAAAACGAATTACCAAGATCGAAGAACTTTGGAAGGAGGAGAGACGGGAGTGGAAATCTTAGTCTTGGCCCAGCTGTACCAGTGGATGGTTAACTATTACCAAGAAGGAAAACACTTGGAAGAACACTTTGAAGAGGTTTTTTCAGAGATCCAATCGGCGGGATATGCGGGTTGTGAGGGGATGCTCAGCTTTGTTGAGACGGAGGAGAAGGCAGAAAGAGTCAAACATCTCCTTCAGAACCATCAGATAGTAATGCCGTCCGTATACTCCGGTGGAGCATTGCATCAGTTTCCTCAAGCTCAGGCTACCCTCGAGCGGATCCTCTCTCAAGCTCCCTCGGCCCTAAAAGCGGGGGTACGCTATATTAACATTAATCCTGACCCCATAGGGAGGGAGAAGACGGAGGAGGAGTTAGCTACACAGGCTCAATCTCTCAATCAGCTAGCTCATCAATTGCAGGAGATAGGATTGGAACTGCTCATCCATCACCACGACCCGGAGATGCGGTCGCAGGCCCGAGAGTTTAAGGCTATGGCTGAACAGACAGACCCTCTCCTCGTAGGTTTTTGCTTAGATTTGCACTGGGCTTACCGGGGAGGGATGAACCCCACTGAACTGTTAGAAGCCTATCTTCCCCGAGTAAAAGCCCTTCATCTTCGGAACTCCCTTCAAGGGATTTGGAGCGAGGCACTAGGGGAAGGGGATATTGATTACTCAAAAATTTCAACCCTCCTCCAGCAATCCGGCTGGAGAGGGTTGCTCATCGTTGAGCTGGCTTATGAAACCAGAACCGTAGTCACTCGATCCTTAGCAGAAAACTATAAGATCAGCCGTCAATTCGTTAGGAATACGTTTGGGGCGTGACTTGGGGCTTATAACGAAGGATAGCAGCAATTCCTTCTCTAGCCCGGAGAACCCCCACAGGGGAGAAAAATTCAATGGTCATTCCCCGCCGTCGGGCCTCCTCTAACATCTCATCCACCACTTCCGGTTTGGGTTCTAAAGCGGAAGAACCGCAAAGGGGGCATTGCTCTCCTTCTTGGGGGCCGAGATAGCCACAATCCTGGCATCGGATACCTGGGGCGGCGAGCCCATGCTCCACTAGGATGGTGTCCGCCTCATTCCAAGCGATGGCACGCGCTACCGACTTTAGACGATAAACGCCTAACCCATGAGCTTCGGCCTCCCGGTAGCGTTCAAACTTCTGCCACTCCTCCTCCCTCTCAATCTGCAAGTCCACTTCTAAAGACTTCTCTAAGACCTCTCGAACCGGCGCTGTTACTGGGAGGTCTATCCTTGCTACCAAGCGCTCTTTGAGATAAGGATGGAGTAGCTCTTGGAAGAGGGAGAGGTTCTCCGGGGTTCCCCCAAGGATCAACCGGTCAAATTTCCTCCGGTGAAACTCATCAAAGAGGACTTGAGCGACGTGTTTCAAGTGATGCAAGACATGGTCCTCAATATGGCGATGGATATGCTTCTCTTCTAACCCATACCAACCCCCTTCCCTCACTTGAGGGGGAACTTCGTCAAAGACTTCGGTGAATTCTTCTATCTCTCCTAGATAAACGCTAAAGATCCTCGCCTTTTCTCGGTCTATCAGCAGTACACAGTAGCGTTTCAGGTCTTCTAGTAAACCCATTAAGGGCTTTGTATAAGGATCTTTATCGATAACCACTTGGGTATTCACGGGTCGAGGCAATCGGTAGATTTGGAGGAAATTGAGAGGCCCACAGGCGAAATAAGCCAACCCCCTTACACCATGGCGGTCGAAATCGTTGAGGATATAGTTTTCAAACCGCTCAATATCTTGTAGAACTTCTCTTTCTTGAGTTTTACTTAAGGCCCTTTCTTTTAGAAGAGTCCGGGCTTGATGGGCTAAGCTAACAGCAGAGCTTCGGTACTCCTCACGGGTCACCTGATGTCCATCCACATTAAGATAAAGGCTTAGGACCAAATGCTCACCTGCAGAGAACCGAGTTAAAAACTCGATATCTTTCTCGGTAACCACGGTCCTCTTCACCTCCTTGAGGTTTAAAAGCCTCTTTCTCCCTCCTCATGGGGTCCTTCTTCGTGGTAAAGCTGGTGGGCGGCTTGCTCAAGGATTTGCTGGGGAGCTTGAGCAGAGAAACGAGCTCGGCTCAACACTACATCTCCCTCTTCAACGCCTGCGGATTGCAAATACCGGCGGAGGCGGGCCCGAGCTCTTTGTACTATGCGACGGGCCTTGTCCCGAGAAAAACCCATTAGCCTGCCCACTTCCTCATAAGTGAGACCCTCCCCATCATGGAGAAGAAAGGCTAATCGCTGATCCTCAGGGAGAGAAGCTAAAACCCGGTTAACCAGATCTTGAACTTCTTCTAGAAGAATCCAATCTTCGGGGAGAGGCTCCGAGGAGGGGATCACGTCTTCAAGGCGGAGGATGTCGCTAAAAATATCCTCTGGTTCCTCGGACCTAAGAGGGCGATAGAGGGATTCTTCGGAGTGGTGGCGTTCCCTAGCCCGGTGGACTTCCCGTTGGAGGACTTCACAGGCGATGCCAATCAACCAAGGGTAAAAACGGTCTCTATGAGATTGAAAAGCTTGGAGATTGTTTCCAGCACGCGCTACTACTTCGGCTACAATATCCTCCGCGGTAATCTCCTGGGGCAAGAAGTCTCCTAAAGCGGTATGAATATCAATCTGGCGCTTTACATAACCATAAAGACGGTCTAGGTTCTGCTGAAGCTTTTCTAAAAACTGTTTCCGTAGAGACCGGTTGAGCGAAGCGGTAGAAGGCCTTTCTTGCGCCATAGCCAACTTCCTCAAGCTTTTGCTCAATCTTTCCCTCTTTTTCGTTACCCACTTCTTGGAGGGAGGTAAACAACTTACAAAAAAAACCGCTCCGCGCTACCGTGGGGTGGGGGGCTTTGAACCCGATAAAACACGGGTGGAACCTAGCCTTTGCCTCGCGATTCCCGAAAACCCTCCCTGAAAAGGATTAAGTTTTCGGGCTGCCACTCGGCTTCAGGACCTCGGTCCCTATAGGAGTTTGGTGCCGGCTCAAACTCCCCCAAAGCCCAACACGCGTAGCGCAGAGCGATCTTCTAGGGCAATTCTTATTATACAGTAGGTTTAGGCATCCTTCAAGAACAAAATCGACCCCAGCCCAGGGATTAAGGGGGTCAAAAGAGTTTCCTGTAATGGGTTCGTCAAGAAGCTTTAGTACTTCATCCAGGAAAACCCCGGTTTCAGCAGATAGGGGAAAAAGGGGGCAAAGGGGAAAAGGTTATTGGTGGAGTTTCTCAGAAAGCTGAGAATTATGATATAATAATCACAAACCCGTAAGAAAAAACTTCAGGGAGACTTCCTCTCCCGGAAATTAGGTGATAGAGGATGGCGGTTCTATTAACAGAGAGACCTACGAGGCTTTTCCAAAAGCCTCTCCCTCTAGAATATCGCTCCCTTGGTGAGGAGGAGACGCTAGAACGCATTGCCCGAGCCAAAGAACAGCTGGGTTCTCAGCTCGTCATTTTAGGCCACCACTACCAAAGGGATGAGATTATTCAATTTGCCGACTATCGGGGGGATTCTTTTAAGCTCTCTCAACAAGCTGCTAGCAGGAAAGAGGCTCAGTTTATTGTTTTCTGTGGTGTTCACTTTATGGCGGAAAGTGCGGATATCCTCTCCGCCCCCCACCAGAAGGTGATTCTGCCTAATTTAAACGCTGGTTGTTCTATGGCCGATATGGCGGACATTTATCAGGTTGAGCAGTGTTGGGAGGAGCTCACTTCCTTGGGACTGGAAGAAAACACCCTTCCAATTACTTATATGAACTCCGCAGCCAACCTTAAAGCTTTTGTCGGAAAGCTAGGAGGTGCGGTTTGCACCTCCTCCAACGCTAAAGCCGTCCTAGAATGGGCTTTTCAACAGAGGGAACGAGTCCTCTTCTTCCCTGACCAACACCTAGGAAGAAATACCGCTCTCAAATTAGGGATCCCCTTAGAGGAAACCTGCGTCTGGGATCCTGAGGAACCCTATGGCGGGAACGACCCCGAAACCCTTAAACGCTCTAAGATCATCCTCTGGAAGGGACATTGCTCCGTTCACCAACGCTTCACTGTTGAGCAAATCCAACTGGCCCGGCAGATGTACTCGGATGTCAACGTGATAGTCCACCCAGAATGCAAGATGGAGGTTGTCCAATCTGCTGATTGTGATGGAAGCACTGAGTTTATCATCAAAACGGTGACTTCCGCTCCCTCAGGGACAAAGTGGGCAGTAGGCACAGAGATCAACTTAGTGAACCGCCTTGCCAAGGAACAACCGGACAAGAAAATCTGGTGTTTAGACCCTATTGTCTGCCCCTGCTCCACAATGTATCGGATCCATCCCCATTATCTACTATGGGCCTTAGAGAACCTTCTGGAGGGGAGGGTGGTCAATCAGATCCAAGTAGAACCAGAGATCGCGGAATGGGCCTTAGTTGCCCTTAATCGGATGCTCACAATTCACTAACTGGTGTTAGACTTGTTGTCCCCCTACCCTAGCTCTCCTCCCTTTGTGGGGGAGGGAATTTCGGAGGAAGGTTGACAAAGGCTGGTAGCCATAGGCTAAAGCCTGCAGCACTTCTTTTAATCACTCTGAGTGAGGGAGAAAGATGCCGGAAAAAGTGAAATGGGGGATTCTCAGCACAGCCCGGATAGGGATAGACCGTTTGATCCCAGCCATAAAAGACTCGGAGTGGGCGGAAGTCGTTGCCCTAGGAAGTAGGGACAAAGCAAAAGCCGAATCCACTGCTCAAAAACTGGGGATTCCCCGAGCTTACGGTTCCTACCAAGAGGTCCTGGAGGATCCGGAAGTAGAGGCCATCTATAATCCCCTTCCCAACTCAATGCATAAGGAATGGACGATCAAGGCTGCGGAAGCGGGAAAGCACATTCTTTGTGAGAAACCCCTGGCGGTAAATTATACCGAGGCTTGGGAAATGGTGCAGGCTTGTGAAAAAGCCGGGGTATTGCTGATGGAAGCCTTTATGTGGCGGCACCATCCGGTTCATACCCGAGTGCGTGAAATCCTTGCGGAGGGGATTTTGGGAGACCTCCACCTCTTTCGGGCTTCCTTTACCTTCCCCTTGCAAGCAGGGAGGGAAAATATTCGGCTTAGGGATGATCTAGCGGGTGGAGCCTTGATGGATGTGGGTTGTTACACCATTAATGCAGCTCGCTTTCTCTTCAATGAGGAGCCTATCCGGGCCCAGGCGGGGTTTGATATGGAACCGGAGTTCAACGTGGATACCACTTTTGCTGGGCTTCTGGAGTTTCCCCATGGCAAAATGGCTTTGATCACCGCCTCTTTTCGGGTGAGTAGTCCCCAGGAGTACGAGATTGCGGGCTGGCATGGCCATCTACGAGTTCCCTCCCCCTTTACCCCCGGAGAACGGGGAGGACAAATTCTCCTCACTGTTAAGGGGCAAAGCTGGGAGGAAATCCTTCCTCCGGTGAATACTTATCGTAGGGAAGTAGAGCATTTTTGCCAAAACTTGCGAGAGGGTAAGGGTCTTCAACCTCCTGCTGAAAACGGTCTGGCCAATATGCGCGTTATAGAGGCAGTCCGACGTTCCGCGTTGGAAAACCGAGCGGTTCTTTTGGAAGAAATCGCCCCAAGACCTTCTTAAAAGCTTCTCCCAGCTAAGATCGCCAAGCCTGGGAATCTCTAGCAACTTTATCGCAGATAGCGTTCTCCCTCCGCCTCTTAACCGAACGGGAAGGGAAACCGCTCCTCCCTCCACTTATTGGGTTGGGAGGATAATCGTTGTTTCCCAGAGAAAGAATCAAGAGGACAATCTTTCCCCATGGCTTTTCCTAGCCCCTTGCCGGAACTTAGGGCAGTTGAAAGGGCCTCCTTGAGTGGTGTATAATTGCCTGTGATATAGAACTCTGCAAGGGGACTGCTTGCGTCACCCTGAGGAGGGGATATTTTATTTAAGGTTTCCTTTTGACCTCTGGAGGAAGAATTCTATGGTATCTCATCGTCTACTCGCTGGATTTTCCCTGTTTCTGTGGGTCTTCTCAATAGGATATGCGGTTTCCGCTCGACCTTCTGCTTCGTCTTCCACCCGTGTTGACCCCCTAGTCTACTGGAAGAATCCTACGGTGCCTCCCCCGATTATCCCAGTAAAAGAGATTAAGCCGGGGATGCGGGGTTATGGTTTGACGGTTTTCAGAGGCTACCGGCCCGAAAAGTTTGACGTTGTGGTTGTAGATGTCCTTAAAAAGCATCCCTGGGCACTGGATCACGATTTAATCCTTGTTCGGATGAGTGGCGGACCTATTACCCAACGCCACGCTAATATTATGGCAGGGATGAGCGGAAGCCCGATTTTCCTGAACGGGCGTTTGGCTGGAGCGGTCTCGATGATGTCCCTCTTCCCTAAAGAGCCGATGGCGCTGGTGACCCCTATTGAAGATATGCTCGAGGCCTTGGACCCTCGCCTGCCGCAAAAACCCCTGATAGCCAGTGCTCCTACTCTGAGTTCTACTTCCGCACCCTTCGTTACAGGTAACCTCTCCTATGGGGACTATTTACAAAAAATTCTCAACTCGGAGGGGAACCTAGAGGGGCCTTTAGCACCCTCTTCAGAAGCATTACCCTGGGCCTCCTCTTCACCCTCCGCATCCCTGCAGGAGCTCCAAGGGCCCATTCCTATGGTCCTCTCAGGCCTTAGCCCCACCACCCTGCGTTACGCTCAGCGGTTGTTTACAGGGATGGGAATGAAATTTGTCACCACCGGAGGGGCCGGAGCCACGGATAGGGGGAAGAACATTCCTATCGGCCCCGGTTCGGCTATCGGGGTGGCCTATTTGACAGGGGACATCCTCTTGTGGGGTTATGGAACAGCTACCTATCGGAAAGGAAATCAAATCCTGGCCTTTGGCCACCCGATGAGCGAACCGCCTATGGGTCCGATGGAGCTTCCTATGGCCCGGGTAGTCATTAATGATATCTTCAGCTCCTGGATGAGGTCTGCCAAGTGGGGCTCTTTTGTAGACGTCATTGGAACTTGGACTCAAGATCGTCCTTGGGCCATTGCCGGGGAATTGCATCGCAAACCGAGTACGGTACCTGCGATTATTCGCATCGCTGATCGTACCCTGCAAAGAACCCAGGTCTTTCGAGTGAACGTAGCAGATCACCCCCTGTTGACCTCTAGCCTCTTATGGATGGCCACAATGGAGGCTCTCTATCGAGTGCACTCTTTCCCTGGGGATGTAATGGCTCGAGTTCGGGTGAGCCTGAAGCCAGAGGGAATTCCTGCAGTGATTCGAGAGAACCTCTACTATGCTCCTGGAGATGTCTACTTTTTTGCTACCCTCGACCTCTTCCAAATGGTATCCTTGATCGCCCGGAACCCCTTTAAAAACGTTCATTTTGAGCGGATGGAGGTAGATGTAGAAATTACTCCAGGTCGCAACACCATCAGCGTAGAGCGGGTAACGGTGGATAAGCAAAAGGTGGAACCGGGGGAGACGATTAAAGTTACTGCCCAGCTTCGGCCTTGGGGAAAACCTCCTTTCTTTAAGACCTTTGACTTCCGGATTCCGGATAATGCCCCTAACGGAACCACTACTTTAAGTGTTTACGGAGGTTTATCCGGCCCTGTGGCGGTGAGCGTGGTTGGACCTCCTGGCGGTGTCTCAGGCCCCACAGCGATTTCCTCCACTCTTCCCTATGAGGACCTTCAGCAAATGATCCAACGGTTGTTCCTAGAGCGCGACACCAACAACTTACTCGTTGCACGCTTGGTACTCAACACCCCCTCTCTAAATATTCGGGGGCAGAAGTTGCTGCGTCTCCCCAGTCCTTTAGCAGAGGTGATGCGTTCTCCTAAGGGAGGAGGGTATCGTCCGGAGATTGATGAAGTGAAAGTTCGCATCCCGATGAAGGCATTAATGATGGGGGGTGCAGCTGTCCCGATTACCATCGAGCGAAAGAGTATGCGGGAGAACGGGCGTCCGGTACGCCGGCCAGCTCCTGCTCCTCCGCCACCTCAACCCCCCACCCCGGGGAGCACCGGGCCGCAAACAGTGAACGTCTCTCCTGAAGAAGAGGATATGGGAGGAAACCGAGACCTTCCTTCTGATTCCGGAGCAGAAGAGGAGGCTCTACAAGTAGACTCTCCCAATGCTCCTCCGTCCCAACCTAAGCCGGAACAAAACCAACCGGGGCCTAATCGTCAATCTCAAAGGAGGGATCAGCAACCGCCTTCTCCCTCTCCCCCCCCTGAGAGCAAAGAGGGTTCAGAACAAAAGCCGAGTGGGCCTGCTACTGCGGAGAAAGGCCCCGGTCGGCAAGCCGTCCTCTGGACCCAACGCACAAAGCAGCAATTTGAGCTGGGGGATGTCACCGGAACCGGGGTAACTAGTGAAGGCGACGTGCGCCTTGCTCCGGTGGTGGAACGGGTCAAGGAGCTAACGGAAGACAATTATATATGGACTATCCTCCCCGAGGGGAAGGACTCTGCTCTTCTGGGAACAGGAAATTACGGCCGAATTTATCGGGTCCATCGTAATGGTACCCTCCAACTCCTTTACGATTCTCACGAAGTCGGCATTCATAGCCTGGCTCGAGATTCTCAGGGGAACCTTTATGCAGGAAGCGCCCCCAACGGGATTATCTTCAAGATCTCTCCCTCGGGCCAAGCCACGGAATGGGTCAAAACTGGGGAAAAATATGTCCTCTGTTTAGCGGTAGGCCCCGATGGCACCATTTACGCAGGCACCGGCCCGAAGGGAAGGATTTATGCAATCTCCCCTCAAGGCGTTAAACGGCTCTTCTTCACGACTCGGGAAAATCACGTTTTGTGCCTGGCGATAGGGCCAAAAGGAGAAATCTACGCGGGAACCTCGGAAGAAGCTATCGTTTATCGCATTGACCCCCAGGGTAAAGGTTCTGCTCTCGCAGATTTAGATGATCGAGCGGTTACTGCCCTGACTGTTGATCCAGCGGGAAATATCTACGCCGGTACCTCTCCCAAAGGGTTGATCGTCCGCATCTCCCCACAAGGAGAAACCAAAACCCTTTACCAGGTGAGTAACACCGCGGTGATGGGGCTTGCCCTAAGAGGCAACGGCCAGCTCTACGCAGTGGCAGGAACGAGTATTTACCGGATCTCCTCGGATGAGGTGGTAACCGAGCTGGATAATGATGACCAAAACCAATTCTTATGCCTAGGAGTTGATGGAGACGACCTCTGGGCAGGTTCCGGAAACGTCGCCTCCGTTTACCATATCGGAGGCAGGCCTAACCGCGGGGAATATCTCTCTGCGGTTCGAGATACAGGAAACATCTCGCGTTGGGGGCAAATCTCCTGGCAAGCAGTTCTTCCCGAAGGAACTTCAATCAAGCTTCAAACTCGCACAGGAAACACTATCGAGCCGGATCCCACCTGGAGTGACTGGTCCCCGGTTTATACGGACCCCTCAGGTTCACCAATTACCAGCCCTTCGGCCCGATATATCCAATACCGGGCCATTCTAGAGAGCTCCAATGGTGCATCCCCTCAGCTGAAGTCGGTTACTATCTCCTACCTTCCTGCTAACCGTGGACCCAAGGTCAACTTTACCGAACCTAATGTGGGAGATGTTCTCTCCGGTACCAAGACTATCCGATGGACCGCTACTGACCCAGACAAGGATGTGCTGACCTACGAGCTCTACTACTCCCGGGATGGCGGCAAGACCTGGGAACGAATAGACGGAGAGGCGAAAGAGAAAGAGACAAAACCCTCAGCACCTCCCCAACCTTCGCCTGCGGAAACCAAAGAGGGTACTACCAAGCCCGAGGAGAAACCCCTGAGTGAAGAGCAGGTCTTGGCTCAGGTAACTGAAGAGATCCAGAAGGACCCTACCCTCTCTCCTGAAGAGAAACAACTTCTGGATTCCTTCCTCCCTCAGATTGTTCGGGAAGCAGTGGGGAAATCTCCCAAACCCGAGCGACCGGTGCCCGTCGCTATGCCAGGAGCAGGAAGTGGTGGACGAGTAATCAAAGAAACTTCCTTCTCTTGGGATACCACCCAGGTGCCGGATGGGGAGTACTTCTTGAAAGTCATCGCCACGGATCGTCGGAGTAACCCTACCGACTGGCTATCTGATGAGGCGATCTTGGGGCCTATATTGGTTGTTAACGAACGTCCCAAGCTCTCTGTAGGCCCTACGATGATTAACTCAGCCCGACAGATCAAAATAGAGGGTTCGGTTACCGCGAAGCTCTCCATTGCCACAGTCTCCTACCGAGTTGATGATGGCGACTGGATCGCTGCCCAACCGGTGGATGGGGTTTTTGACACGCCTCGGGAATCCTTCCGGGTGATTACCGATCCCCTAACGCCGGGAGATCACACCATAGAAATCCGGGCGGTGGACTTGGCGAATAATGCGGCGACTGAGAAAGTGAGGGTTAAAGTCCCCGGATAAAGTCCACACACGTGGGGATGAATCGTACAGTGCGGAAATGGGTACCCCCCGGGTAACGTTGTCCTCACACACGTGGGGATGAACCGCTCTTTATCCTATCAGCACAACTTCTGCGGGATTAATCCAACTCTGATAAAGGGTTTCGAGTTGAACCTCCTGGGGGGTGCCCAAGTGAATCACCAGGCGATAACGAAAGGTCAAGGCCTCCCCTTTTTTCAGGGTATAGCTTCCGTCTATGTCTTTTCTTCCCTCGAACACCGAGATACCAAAAGGATTAGCGGTCATTAACCCGTAATTGCGCACATGGAAATAAGTGGGATGGCGGAAGTTGGAGGGATGATCAAAAAGGGCAATGCCTACCCATTGGTGGCCAGCTACAGGGCCGGAGTAATCACACCAGCGGGCTTGTCTCCCCCAAGTCTGCTCTTCATTAATCCCACCTTCGGAGTTTTCAATACGCCCCCCTCGCAAAACATCCATTGAGGAAGCGACACGCACAGCGAGTAATCCTCCCTCCTTTGTATCTCCAAATCTTACCTCCCCATAGGAAGCAGAGAAGGTGATGGTGAAGTCCATAAACCGAGGCCCCTCAGGCAGATTCCACACCCGGCATTCCCTGCACTCTTCCAAAATAGGATCGCCTTTGTGGTCGGTCCAGAGATTCAGAGCAGTAAATCCCCCATAGACAGGGCCGGAGAAGAATTCAGTAAAACGCTGATGACGGATCCAGCCATGTTCTCCCTCCTCACTCCAATTATCTACTCCGTTGACATCACCATAAGCGGTCCAAACCGAACGATGGTGCCGGTGGTCCCGGGTTTCTTCAGGAAAGAGCTCCATAGGGTAACCCCGGGTGACGCGAAGGCGGTTAGAGGTTAATACAGGGTAGAAAAAAGGTCGCGGAAGGTCCGGCGCATAATGATAAACCGTGAAAGGATCCCCTCCGACACTGATAACAATCTGATGGTCTCTTTCTTGGAGCTCAACACCTGCTACCGCCCTCTCAATAAGGCTGAGGTCCGGACCGCTTAAGCGGTACTGTTTGTCCTGGCCTGCGGCTTGTTGACCCACTACCCAAGTAAGGCGAACCTTATCCTCTTGATGGAAGATTGGCTGCCAAACCACTAAATCCCCTGTGTCTAAGTCCTGCAAAGATAGAGTTTCGATAGCCAGCTCCTTGGGATGAGGCAAATCTACAAAGACCGGTGTGTATAACCGGGGATGAGGACCTCCTTTTACTACAAGGATTTGTTCATACTGAGCCATCATTCATCTCCTCTCTCCATTAAGGTTTCGGTTTTTATCCCCTTATCCAGGGACTTAGCAATGATGCATAGGCAGGGAAGGGTTATCCTCCCCTGCCCCTTTAGAAAGGGCAAGGAACAGTAGAAGGGTCAGCCCCAACCAAAGGCTCACCTCCCCCCAAAAATAGATGTCTAACGGATGCCCAAGACGAAAACGAGAGCAAGCATCAATGAGATAGAACACTGGATTGAATAGAGCAAGAAAAGGAAAGGCTTTCTGATGGGAGGTCCAGAGCAAGCCGAGATAGAGGAGAACCAAAGCCGGTTCCCAACGCCTCCCTTTAAGGGCAAAAATCATCCCTAGGCTGACACTGAAGCTAGCAGGCAAAAGACAAAGGAGGAGATAGACAAGAGAAAGCACCACGGTATGGAAGTGGGTTAAGCCTAAGATGAAACCGTTAACGCAAGCCAAGATCTGGGCCTCTAGAACTCGGATATAAAGAAAAGATAAACGGTGTTGAGGCGTAGCCCAACAGAAAAAGAGGGTTCCTAGAGAATAGTCCCGGGCGATAACAGCAGAAGGAAGGAGACCTAAAAGAAGGGAGGAACCAACGAGCACCTGACCAAAAGCCCTGGATTGAGGAACAGACCCTCGGAGGAGTAAGAGGGTAAAGAGGGGTAGAAGGAAAAAAACGAAACCTTTTAGGGGGGCTCTTTGGAAAAGCCAAAAATCCCGCTCAATCACTGCGAGGCATAAGCGTGGCAAAGCAACGATACCCCCTACCTCTCTCTCCTCTAAAGAGGGAGGAACAGCTCTCTTATCCTTCTCTCGGTAGCGGGCTCGCCCCGGTAAAAAAGTGGGTCTAGGCACGATTTCTCAACCTGAAACTGCTTTTCCCTGCCCCTTGAATTCGGTACCCCTCTCTCCTAGGGTGGTTAGAACTTCGGTTAAACTCGGCCTACGAACGAGAACAGCGGAAATTTGAGGGCCAAAGTCCCGGAGGATCTCTCCTACTAAGGGTTCAGCCTGAGGTACCCGAATACAAAACCCTTCTGGGGTAACTTCCACTTCTAAACGCAGGCGCTCTTTAAGATGAAGGGAAGTCAACCCCGTATCCCTCGGTTGAACCCTAATCTCTTCCGGCCCAAGGGAGGCCCGCAAAGTTTCCAAGCGGTCAAAAGCGATGAGCCGGCCCTCCACAAGGACCGCCAACTGCGTGCATCTCTCCAAATATTCAGGATGGCTCGAAGCAGTGATGAGCGTCATTCCTTCTTGAAGGAGGTCCCTGAGGTAATTGTGGAGGATTTCCCGCCCGGAAGCATCCATCTCCTCCTCGGGACAATCCAGAAGGAGCAGGGAAGGTCTCCGCAAAAAGAGTGTCGCCACCTCTACACGCCGTCGCGTACCAGGAGGCAAAAGGCCGATAAACTGATCCCGAAGAGAGTGGAGCTGGAACCGTTCTAAAACCTCGTAAAGGAGATTGGCACGAACCCTAGGGGAAAGGCCATACACTTTGGCAGACCATTCCAACCACTGGTACACTGTTAAAGCAGGGTCTGCAAAAGAGTGCTGAGGAAGATAAGCGGTATGCCTCCTGAACCACTCTAAATCTGTTCGCTTCTGGAGGGCTAGCCGCCCTTCGGAAGGGGAGAGGAGACCACCGATCAACCTCAACAAGACACTCTTCCCTGCCCCAGAAGGTCCCCAAAGGCCTAACCAATCGCCCACCTGAAGACCCAAAGTGATATGTCGGACGACCCATCGGGAGTCGAAACGCTTCCCTACTGCCTCTAAGCTAAGGATTTCCACGGAATAGAAGTCCCTCTCCCAACCCTTTTGCTTAAAAGTTAAAATCTAAGGTTCAAGGGAGAAAACCTTAAGGTTTCAGATCCCGTCGCCCTGTTAACGCTTGAATCAGAGTAGCGGGATCAGCATAATCCATATCCCCCCCTATGGGCAACCCCCTCGAGACCTGAGTCACCCGAATCCCTAAAGGTTCCAGAAGCCGGGAGAGATAGAGAGCGGTGGTATCTCCCTCAACCGTGGGATTGAGGGCCAGAATCACCTCCCGGAAAGACCCTTCCCGGAGACGGTGGAGCAACTCCCGGATCTTCAAAGCTTCAGGACCAATCCCTTCCATGGGGGCAATCAAACCGTGAAGAACGTGATATACTCCTCGATATTCATTCGTCCGTTCCAGTGCAATTAAATCCCGAGGGTCCGCTACTACACAGAGGAGGCTTCGATCTCGCTTGGGATCCCGACAAATCTCACAAAGAGGTTGGTCGGTAAAGTGAAAACACTCTTGGCACAACCCGATCTTTTCCTTAACCTCCAGGATGGCATGGGCCAGGGATTGAGCCGATTCTTTGGGCATCCGAAGGATATAAAAAGCGAGGCGCTGGGCGGACTTCGGCCCTATCCCAGGAAGCTGCTCCAATTCGGCAATTAAACGAGCCAGGGATTGAGCGTAGTACATCTGCCAACTCTCTTAGGATTTTTCTAGCGGGTTAAATTAAGGAAGACCCCTTTAATCACTAATATTATATCCCCAGCACCCACCTTTTCCAAAAGGAGAAGAACTCCTATGCTTCGTAATGAAATCCCTGGATAGGCCTTTCAAAACTCCCTCCTGAGACAGTGAACCAGGGTTAATCATCGCGTGACTCTAACAGGTTAGAAATGGCCTCTTTTACCTGTTGGACGGTAACGCTAAGAATACAGTGAGGACGTTCCTGTTCACATCCTTTGACACAAGGAGGTAAAGGTTTCTCGGGTTGAAGAATCTCTGAAGGGACTCCCCAAGGGCCAAAACGGACTGGGGAATTGGGATGGAGGGGGTCTCCTCCTCGAGGATGACAGGAAATCTCGACCACAGACACTCCTACTCCCGCAGAAAGGTGCATCGGTCCGGCATCATTTCCTACATAGAGGGCACATTGCTTCAGAAGAGCGGAAGCTTGGCGAAGGGTTGTCTGCCCCACAAGGTTAAGGGCATATTCACCAAGTTCCTCAGCTAGGGAATGACCTAAAGCCTCTTCCCCAGGTCCTCCCAACAGAAGCAAAGTGGCAGAGTAAGTTTTTACGAGCCATCTTCCTACCTGAAGATAATTCTCTAGAGGCCACTGACGACGAGGAGAACGGGCCCCAATGCCCAAGGCGATGAGTAAAGGGCCACCGGAACGATAGCATTTTGCCAATACCTGCTCCACAAATTCCTCCTCCTCTCTCCCCCACCAAAGCTCCAAAGTAGAGGCCTCCCTACCCTCTTCCTGAACCGGTGAGGAACAGAGCGAAGTCTCGCTTTCCAGAAACCGGAGGATATCCAGAGAGCGCTGAACCTCATGCTTAGGGGTTCTATCCTCCAAGGCGTGAGTGAAAAAACGGTGGAAGCCTTTATTGAGCAGAGATTTCTCCTCATTCACTTTCTCCGAATAGCCAATCCGCCAAGTTGCTCCACTAAAATAGGCAATTAAAGGAGCCTGGTAAAAATCAGTATCCCATCGGGGGACTAGAGCCAGGTCGAAGCGCCGGGGAAGAAGAACTCTCCGAGCGAAGGAGAAGGCTCGATAATAGCCCAAGAGGTATCCCAGGAGGCCTTTTCCCTGACTATCAAAGGAGATCACTTCATCGACATAGGGGCAAAGCTCTACCAAATTTAAGACAGAGGGCTTAACCACAAGGGTTAACCATGCGGAGGGGAAAAGCCTCCGAAGCTCCCGGAGGAGAGGAGTAGTGAGAACGACATCCCCAATCTCATCCGGCCGAAGAATGAGGACCCTCCCCACTCGCAATGGGTCAAGATCACCAGGTTTTCGGCGAAGACCTCGGAGAAGGAGATAGAGCTCCCAAGGAGCAAGAATAAGGGGTGAGGAAACCAAAGAAGCGAAGAAGGAACGTAAAAGCAATCGGAAGGGTTTTAACCGGAGGGAAAACCTCATAGAAGCCCCTCTTTATCCTTTCTCTCTCCTCTACTGACTGAAAGAAGCTCCTACCCTATCCTCACTTCTTTTAGCGTAAAAGAGGAGGGCCGAGGAGGAATTTGAGTTAGGAAGAACAGCTTAAGGCCTCTTCCACTTTCGCAACATACTGCCCCCAGCTCTGATTCTGCAGGGAAAGGAGACGCTCTTTTTCCTCCTCTCGATGATTGAGTAAGTGGTGAAGAATCTCCTTTACCGTATCCTCCTGGGCCTCCTTAACATAGAGATAAGGAAGACCAATCGCTTCCAGCATAAGCAGACGAGTATCCGTACCAACTCCTAGAGCAGGGATTCCTAAACTGGCCAAGGCAATGACCGAATGCAAACGATTCCCTATCCCAACCCGGGCCTGAGCAATAACGGAGAAGTACTCCTGGGGGTTTTTGGGAAAGACCCGGGGAATAGAAGGATCGAGAGAGAAGGCGAGAGAATACTCTTTTTCGCTATGGCATAAAAAGACCACGGGATGAGTCTTACGAACTTGCTCTAAGATTTTTAATAAAGTTTCTCGCCAAGACTGGGGGTCAATCCTCTGCCCCCAGTCGTAATGCCCTCCCTTCTCCATATAATTGACTACTAGGGTTTCCCCCTGCCGAGGAGGAGAGAAAAAACGTCCAGTAAGAAAAGCAGGGCAGGGAAGGAGAGGACAAGAATAACCCAATTGGCTAAAGAGCGTTTGGGCCAAGCGGTCTCGAACCGTTGTTACTTGACAGTAGCCGAGAATCTTTCGCAAAAAGCGAGTATCCCTGGAGTCTTTGATCTGTTGAGGCTGACTTTCCCAGGGGTAGCAAGAGCCAGCCCCCAAATTGAGGACCTTTTTTCCCTTTTGCCGAATCCTTCCGATAATGTGTTCCCATAAAGGGGTAGCCCACTCACTTCGGGAGCATCCGGGCCAGGCCACCGGGGTCCCACATTGAACGACAAAGTCACAGTTCTCAAAAAGATGAGAGCCAAAGGGGTGTAAGATTCGGGAGGCCACGTTATAGAGGCGCTTCTTTCCCCGAGGGAGAGCTTGTAGCCAAAGACCGATCCTCCTTAAAGGATGTCCTTGGGGATAAACGGTAAAGGGATAGTGTTTGTTCACCAACACATACTCAATATCACCCCCAGGAAAAACCGCTTCAATAACTCGACAAATCCCTTCACGAATAAAGTCATCCCCAAGGTTCGTATTGATGGTGGTAATCAAGCCTACACGCTGTTTCATCGGATTCGGATGGCCAACCCCGTTCCATGCATATCCTGGAGATTCTCCACAAAAACAAATTGTTCTTGGTACCGCCTCTTAAACCATTCCCAGACCTGACGGAGCCGAAGCTGCGGGTGGGTGATGTCGTCAAAGAGGACTATCCCTCCCACTGCAACCCAGGGGACAACGTTTTGAAGATCCTTTCGAGCACCCCGAGGGGAGTGATCTCCATCTACGGTGATAAGGTCAAAGGTTCTCCCTCGATTCTTCAGGAAGGGAGGCACGGTTTTTTGGCTTTTTCCCTGGATAAGGGTGAGAGTTCCCCGAAAACCAAGCCGTTGGATTTCCTTCTCCACGAACTCTGGGCCAGGGTTCGCCTCTCCTGCATAATCAGGAATCCAGAGGTCAAAACCCACGATTTCTGCAGTGGGATGGTGAAAGGCCACCTGGGCCATAGACCGCCCCCTGCGGACCCCGATCTCCAAGTAGCTCCGGGGCTTAAAGATCTGAGTGTAACCATTCAAAGCACAGCACAGCTCCCAAAAGGGTTTATTTTCGCATAACTTCTCTTCAAAGAGGGCGATATTGGAGAGAAGATACTTATCGGGTGTCAAGAGTTTAAAAACTTGGAGAGTACTCGAGAGATTTTGGGTTGAACCCAGGGTGTTAAAGAATTCCTGATAACGCGGGTCGGAGAGAACCTCTAACCCACAGGAGGGAGGAGAAGGGGCTCTCGGAGAGATTCTGCGCAGGATCATCTTCCTTACCAGGAACCCTTTGCCCTATATCCCTGACAAGAGGGTCTCCACAGGTAGGGGCAGGCACAAAGCCTGCCCCTAAACACCCACCTTATAGGGATGACTGCAAAGGGTTGCCCCTACTTATCACGTTGGACCTCGATCTTAATATTGGCTTGAGCGGCCGCTAAACGAGCTACAGGGATCCGGCGAGGAGAGCAGGAGACGTAGTCCAGACCGATTTCATGGCAGAATTTTACCGTCTCTGGGTCTCCGCCGTGCTCTCCACAGATCCCTAGCTTAAGGTTCGGATTGGCCTGGCGACCTTCCTCCACGCAGAGGCGCATTAAGCGCCCTACCCCCTCCCGGTCAATGGTTTCAGTGGGGTCAAAACTGAAAATCCCCTCATCGAGGTATACGCGGAGGAAACGACCAGCATCATCCCGGGAGATGCCATAGGTCATTTGGGTTAGATCGTTCGTTCCAAAGGAGAAGAAGGCGGCCTCCCGAGCGATGTCTCCGGCAGTTAAAGCGGCTCGGGGCACCTCAATCATCGTGCCGAAGCTATAATCTACTCGAATCCCCTCCTTCTCCATAGTTTCCTCCGCTACTCGCTCCAACTGCTTCTTCAATCGGGTGAGCTCATTTACATGGCTCACCAAAGGGATCATAATCTCAGGATGAACCGCCTCTCCGCTCCGGGCCACTTCACACGCCGCCCCAATAATGGCAGAGACCTGCATTTCCACGATCCCTGGGAAGACCAAGGACAACCGGCATCCTCGGAGGCCCAGCATAGGGTTAGCCTCCCGCATATTTTCCACAGCCTTGAGGAGTTTCTCCTTTTCTGCCAATTCATGACTGTCTGGGCGAACGATACGAAGGGCAATCACGTCCAAAAGGAGCTCTTCATACTTAGGAAGGAACTCGTGCAGAGGGGGATCAATTAAGCGAATAGTAACCGGTCGCCCCTTCATTACCCGAAAGATCTCGACGAAATCCGCCCTCTGAAGGGGGAGGAGGGCAGAGAGAGCCTCTTGGCGATCCTGTTCATTATCCGCCAGAATCATTTGCCGGACAATCGGCAACCGGGCAGACTCCAGGAACATATGCTCCGTTCGACAGAGACCGATCCCTTCGGCACCAAAGTGAACCGCCTCGGCAGCCTGCTCAGGAGTGTCGGCATTGGCTCGAACGCCGAGCCGACGGAACTCATCAGCCCAAGACATAAACACTTCAAACTCGCCGGCAATGCGAGGGGGTTCGGTGGGCAGCTCACCTAGATAAACCCATCCTTCGGTTCCATCAATGGTAATATACTCCCCTTCGTGGACCGTGACACCGTTAACGCTGAAGAGGCGGCGTTCTTCGTCAATACGAATATCCCGGGCACCAACGATAGTAGGAATGCCGAATTGGCGGGCTACCAGAGCAGCGTGAGAGGTCCGTCCTCCCTCTACGGTAAGGACTCCTTCCGAGGCAAGCATCCCTGCCAAGTCGTCAGGGTTGGTCTCCTGGCGAACCAGGATCACTCGCTCTCCTTTACCTCCACGTTCCCTCTTCCCTAGACGGGCAGCGGTTTCGGAATCGAAGACGACTCGGCCGACAGCAGCCCCCGGTCCTGCGTTAAGACCCCGGGCGATTCTCCGCTCCACCGGTTTCTCCTTGAGCTGAGGATGGAGGACTTGCTCAAGCTGCTCGGGGGTGACGCGCATCAGAGCCTCTTCTTTGCCGATCAACCCCTCTCGGACCATATCCACGGCGATCTTAACAGCAGCGGTACCGGTGCGCTTTCCCGCCCGGCACTGAAGGATCCACAGACGCCCCCGCTCAATAGTAAACTCGATATCCTGCATCTCCCGGTAGTGCCGTTCCAGGATTTCCGCAATATCCTCCAATTGCTGGTAGATATCCGGCATCGCCTGAGCCAGCTCATCAATGTGGATCGGGGTTCGGATGCCGGCAACAACATCTTCTCCCTGGGCGTTGAAGAGAAACTCGCCGTAGAGCTCCTTCTCCCCTGTAGCAGGGTTGCGGGTGAAACAAACTCCTGTGCCTGAGTCTCCCCCCATATTGCCAAAGACCATCGATTGGACGTTCACAGCTGTGCCGAGATCGTGGGGGATCTTCTCAACCTCACGGTAAGTGATAGCCCGAGGGTTATTCCAGGATTTAAAAACTGCTTCAATCGCCAGCTGCAATTGCTCCCAGGGGTCGGTGGGGAAAGGTTTTCCATATTCTTTGTGGATATGCTGTTTGAACAGCTCAACCAACTTTTTAAGCCCTTCAGCGTCTACGTCGGTATCTTCTTTTGCTCCCAAGCTCTGCTTTAGCTCCGAAAAAATCTGCTCAAACCTATCCTTTTTAAGGCCGGGGTATTCATTAGAGAGGACAATATCGGAGAACATCATTAAGAAACGGCGATAAGCATCATAGCCGAAGCGGGGATTGCAAGTTTGCTTAATTAAACCTTCTAGGGTTTCATCATTAAGGCCTAAGTTTAAAATGGTATCCATCATTCCCGGCATAGAGAACTTGGCCCCTGAACGCACCGATACCAACAAGGGATCCTGAGGGTTACCGAACCGCCTCCCCATCTTCTCCTCAACTTGGCGGAGGGCGGATCGAACCTCCTCCATTAAACCATCGGGCAATCGGCCAAGCTTCAGATACTCATTACAAGTGGTGGTTGTGATGGTAAAACCTGGGGGAACAGGCAAGCCTAGGTTGGTCATCTCTGCTAAGTTTGCTCCTTTACCCCCCAGCAAATCCCGCATCCGGGCGTTGCCCTCATAAAATAGATAGACACGCTTACCGTTGGACATAACCCAATCCTCCTAAAAAAAGTAAAGGAGAAAAGCACCGATCTCCTCGGTACGGCTACAAACTAACCCTCTTCTATTATAGCGATGAGAGGATTAAGAAGACTAGGAGGATTTAAGGATAGAAGAAGTGTTTACGCCGAAGGGGTTTCTTTGTTACACTTTTCTTGTCTTGAAAGTCTCTTCTGGGAGATGGGACTCTAGCAAGCTTTCATATCCAAGGGGTCTAATGGTGGACATCTAGCAAAGGCGGATGGAGGGTTATGGAATATCGGCCTACTATTGAAGAGGTTTATAGGGAACATCACCGAACCCGAGAGCGGTACGGCTTTGTTTTTGGGGGAGATTTAAGGGCTTCTCTCATCGCCCAGGCCGTTGGCCAAGGGAGAAAAATATTGGACTTAGGTTGTAGGGATGGAAGCCTCACCCGCTTCTACAACATCGGTAACCAAGTGTACGGCGTAGATGTGGACGTGGAAGCCTTGCACCTTTGCAGGACTCAGCTGAAAATCCCCGTCCTCCTCTGCGATCTTAATGAAGGATTGCCCTTCAAGGAGGCTTCTTTTGATACCGTTGTAGCCGGTGAGGTCCTGGAGCACCTCCCCTACCCCTGGATGCTCATTAGAGAAGTACACCGGGTGCTGAAAGCCGGGGGAATTTTTGTCGGTTCGGTACCTAACGCCTATCACTGGCGAAAAAGACTCCGTTTTTTGATCGGCAAAGACCTGGAGGAGGATCCTACCCACCTTCGCCTTTTCAACCGAGATATTCTCAAAAAGATGCTAGAACGGGAGAAGATGGACGATATCCAGATTACCCCCTGGTCGGGGCGGAGGAGCAAAAACCCTGTAAAACGCTGGGTGTTTCAGCACTGGCCTGACCTCTTCTGCAGTGGCTTCATCTTCTTGGCTAGAAAACCTCCTCTGTAGGAGCACAATTCATTACGCTTCTACAGGCAAGGGGATGGGAGAACTCCTAGGAATGTGAGTAACCTGTGAATAAGCTGTTTAAAAGCTGTGAGTAAAGTAGAAGTTCTCTAGGGAACTTCCTAGGAGGGGAGGATAAAAGAGGGTTCGTTACATAGTTCTCACAAAAAGAACACAGGTTATTCACAAGTTATTCACGCCTATCTACCCGTAATATTCACACTTTTCACATCCCTACAGCTATAACAAAGCTTTATATACAGGGGGTTTCTTAGCTAGCTGAGCCAGGGGTAACTCTGAAGGAAAACAGAGGGTAGAATCAAAACGTTGGTCATCCTTCATATCCAGGCTTTCGCTCAGGGAGGTTCAAGACCCGGCGCCGAGATTCTAACCACCTCTTCCCTAAGGTAATTCCCTGAGCGAGGAGAGGATCCTGACTAAGACCGTAGAGCTGCATGCGTTCTGCCAACCATTTCTCCAATTGGGCCTCCATCTTCTGGGCGGTTTTCCAATCTTCCAAGGCGAGGTTCTTCTCTTCTTGAGGGTCTTCGTTCAGGTTGTAGAGCTCTCGCATCGGCATATTGTGGAGGTCTGGCTGACGGGCAAGGATGAATTTGTGAGTTTCGGTTCGAAGGCACCACTTGGCCTGCCAAGTGCATTCCTCTGCAATCACGTAAGGATGGATAGGCCCCTCTCGTTCTCCCAAGAGCCAAGGGAGAAGGTTAAGGCCGTCAAACTCTATCTTCTCCTGGTTTCTTAACCCTCCTTGAGAGGCGCCTGCTAAAGCAAGGAGGGTAGGAGCAAAGTCGGTATGTTGAGTGATCCCTTTCACTCTTCGCCCTCCGGTTAAACCTCCTGCTGGCCATCGGAGGATGAGGGGAACGTGGAGGGTGGGCTCGTATAAACCGTGGTGTTCAAAGTAGATGTCGTGTTCTGTAAGACTTTCTCCATGGTCGGAGGTGAGAATCACTAGGGTATCTTCCGCAACCCCGGTTTCGTCAAGGGCCTCTAGGAGCTCGGCTATAGCGTCGTCTACATAGCGGATCTCAGCGTCGTACATCGCTCGGATGTAGTCAATGTCGGTTAAGTTGGGGAGTAGCTTAGGGAACCAATTTTCCATCCAGAAGTCCCCCAGGGGTTGCCGGTGGAGCACATCCAGGGAGTGGTTATTGGGGTCACAGGGATCCCCTTGATAGAAGAGGGAGCGGTAGCGGGTTGGTGGGATATAGGGGGTATGAGGGTCCCAGTAGTGAAGGAAGAGGAAGAACTTCTCTTTAGAGTAAGCCTTAAGCCAGGGAATGGCCCGCTGGTTGATCTCCTCTGCAGAGACCAATAGGCGAGCCTTATGCCGGAAGCTGGGGTTAATATAGAACTCGTATCCCCGAGCGAACCACTTCTTCCCATCATAGAGGTTATCTACCGCGCAGGTAGTATATCCCAGTTGCTGGAGGATTTCAGGAAAGACAGGGATATCATCCCGAAGATCCGCTTGGCCTCCGTGGCTGACAATCTGATGGTATAAGGGATGCCTCCCTGTATATATTGTGGTGTGGGCGGGATGAGTGGGAATAGCAGTAGCAATATGGGTTTCTACAAGCACTCCTTCTCTGGCCAGCCAATCTATCGTTGGACTGGTGTCATAGTGGTAACCATAACACCCCAAATGGTCTGCCCGAAGGGTATCTATAAGAATAAAGAGAATATTCATACCAGAGGATGAATTCTGTGAAGCTGGGGTAGTACCCTCCCTTTCCCTACCCCTTAGGAGAAGAGGACGATGAGAACTTTGAAGCGGGAGGTCTCTCTGCTGTTGTGGGCGGTGGGAGCGGGGTTACTCAGTTGGGTGACTTACCCCCTCTTGCCTGAAAAGGTGGCTACGCACTTCGACTTCTACGGACGGCCTAACGGCTGGATGTCCCCCATAGGGGCTAGCCTTTTTGGCCCACTGATGATCCTGGGGTTGTACGGGTTGCTCACGTTTCTTGGATGGCTCGCCTTGACCGAAAGAGGGGAATTGAGATTAGATGAGGCCAACTGGTATTTTTATTGGATTATTCGCCATCTCGTTTTAGGCTTTCTCTTCTGGACTCACTTAGGGGTAATAGGAGTCAATCTCCTCTGGTTTCCTAGCGTCTTCTATGTTGTTAGTCCTGGGCTTGCCTTTCTCTTTATTTTCCTCGGCTTTCTTATCCCCCGGGTAAAGCGCAACTGGGTGGTAGGAGTCCGCCTGCCCTGGACTCTAGTCAATGATCGAGCTTGGAGAGAGGCTAACCGGATCTTTGGTTGGGGGCTTATTATCAGTGGGATTATCGCCTTTTTAGGAATTTGGTCTCCCTGGTTTCTAGGGGTTAGTATAGGCTTCCTTTTAACCTCGGTCCTTGTGGTGACCGTTCAGTCGTACCTTCTCTATCGGAGGGGGTAGAAAGCCTAGGAGGGTTTTACCACTATTTTAATCCCCAAGCCTTGGCGGAGAAGGTCTAGGCCTTCAAAGATCCGCTCTAAAGGGAGCTCCTGGGTGATTAAGGAGGCCAAGGAGAGGCGTCCGCTTTCCAAAAGTTGGATAGCCGACGGGAAGGTTGAGTTGGAGCTATAGGTGCCTAGGATTTTGATCTCGTAACGGGTGATCTCGTTCTGAGAAAGAGTGGCGCGGGCTTGGGAATTCATTCCGAAGAGCAGGATAGTTCCTCCCCTGCGGACACATTTTAAAGCTTCTGGAAAAGCGGTCCCCACAGCGTCAATAACGAGGTCCGCTCCTAGGGGAGTAACGCGGTGGACGCAAGCTTCTACGTCCTCCTCCAAGGGGTTGACGGCGAGGTCTGCTCCGCTGATCAAGGCTTTCTCTCTACGGATGGGACTGGGTTCCGAAGCGATCAGGGTTCCTGCTCCTGCAGAGCGCAGGAGGTGGAGGAAGAGTAGGCCGATAGGCCCTGCACCAAGGACGACCGCGCTTTGACCGGGGAGGAAGGAGACTTTCTGGAATCCATTGAGAACGCAGGAGAGGGGTTCCGCAAGAACAGCGATCTCTGAAGGAACACTAGGGGAGATCCGGTGAACCGCTTTGGCAGGGGCGAGGTTGAAGGGAGCAAATCCCCCATCTATAAAGATACCTAAGGTCGTTTTATCTCCGCATAGGTTGGGAAGGCCTCTCCGGCAGTAGGCACAAACTCCACATTCTATATCTGGAGATATGACTACTGTGTCTCCCTGTTGAAGGTGTTTTACTCCAGGTCCTAGAGCCAAGACTTCCGCGGTATACTCGTGCCCCATAATCACTCCGGGGGTGGCGGGGTGGCCAGGAGGAACTTCCAAGATGTGAAGGTCTGTGCCACAAATCCCCGCCGAGCGAACTCTTAGAAGCACTTCTCCAGGGCCGGGCTGGGGGGGTATGGGGCGTTGGTCAATCACCAACTGCCCTTCTCCACAGAATACGGCTGCCGGCATCCTTTCTGCCATTGTTATCTCCTTTGGGGGGCCTCCAGGTGAGATTTAAGCATCTTCCCACCGGAGATCCTCTTTATGGTCTACAAAGTATCTCAAAGCTTCCTCGGTGGCCCGTACGGGTTCCTTGGAATAGGGGTATAGTTCGAGGATAATGTAACCCCGATAGCCGACTTCTCTTAGTTCCCGAAGGATTTCAGGGAACCGTTGAGAAAGGTCTCCTAGGCCCGGAATCAAGTGTTCGTGGACCTCCCCGAGAATATCTTCGAAGTGAGTCGTCTTGATTCGAGGCCCGAAGTTGGTGATGACTTGGTGAAAATCCTCTTTGCAAACGTGGACGTGGCCGATATCAAGGTTCACTCCTAAAGAGGGGGAACCGAGGGTTTCAATCATCCGTAAGGTGGAGCAAGCATCCCCTAGGATTAAACCTGGCTCATACTCAATAGCCAGCTCTACTCCTTTCCCCTCTGCATAGCGCAGGCATTCTTCAAGGCAGGAGCGGGTATTTTCAAAGGCTTCTTCGTAAGGTACCCCTTCTTGAAGGAAGCCGGAGGTAACACAAAGGTTCCTGGCTCCCAAGAATTGGGCCGCGTCAATGAGGCGTTTAGTGTATTCCACCCGCCAAGCTCGGTCTCGAGGATCGGGATCTCCGAAGGAGGGACCGAAGGTTTGGCCAGGAGGAGCGGTGCGGTCTCCAAAATAGCCTGCGGCGGTGTTGCCGTTAATGTTGGCGATTTCTAAACCCGTCTCCTGAAGGGCCTTAGCCACCTCTTCCAGGGGAGGATCCCAACTTTCTCCGGGGGCCATTGGAGGCCACAAGAGGGGTTTATCACCCAGAAGTTCTACCCCCTGGTAGCGGTATCCCTTGTACTCTATTTCCGCAATCTTTCGGATGGCTTCGGGGAGGGTGTAGTCTCCCCCGGTATAAGCGTTACTGCTAAAAGCTAGTTTCAAGGCTCCCACTCCTGGGAATCGGAAATATTTTTAAGTCAAAATTTAATTTCCGTGGAGTTTCCCTTTTTCCTTCTTAAAAGGGAGCAGGATAGGCCAATCCCCTCTCAGCGAATATAATAGAAGGGGAGGCGTGGGAGGAGTCTCGTTCAAGGGAGTGGTTTTCTGAAAAACCCGCCGCTTCTAGAATTAAAAGAGATTCGTAAGGTATTCCCCGGAGTTGTTGCTCTGAAAAGGGTGGATCTCACCCTTTTTCCCGGACGGATTCACGCCTTAGTAGGTGAGAACGGAGCAGGGAAATCCACCTTACTGAAGATCATTGCAGGGGAGCTTCAGCCGGACGGGGGTCAAATCTTGTTGGAAGGGAAACCCCAGGATTTTCGGAGCCCTCGGTCTGCTCAACGGGCAGGAATTGCCCTCATCCACCAGGAGCCTCTCCTCTGCCCAGACCTTTCGGTAGTTGAGAATATCTTCTTAGGGCGTTTACCCGTCTTGCCTTTCCCTTGGAAAAAGGGAATTCCGCTGGTCAATTTCCCCTTAGCCCGGCGTATCGCGGAGCAAATTTTGCAGGAGTTGAACGCCGGTTTCTCTTCAGGGGAGAAAGTTGCTCGTCTGGGACCCGCGGGCAGGCAGATCGTCGAGATTGCCCGATCCCTCTCCTTTTCAGCCCGCCTTCTGATCCTTGATGAGCCTACCGCTTCCCTTACCACTGAGGAGGCGGAGCGACTTTTCAACTTGTTGCTTCGGCTCCGGGAGAGGGGAACTGCCATCCTTTATGTGAGCCACCGCCTTCAGGAGATCTTCGCTCTCGCTGATGAGGTAACAGTTCTTCGGGATGGGGAGAGCGTTTTCCATTCTCCCATATCTCAGGTTAAAGAAGGAGAGTTGATTCAACATATTGTTGGGCGCCCTTTGGAGACTCTCTTCCCCCGTCAACCCCAGCTCATGAAAGAGGGGGAGCCTCCTGTGCTTTCGGTGAGAGGACTTACTCGCAGGGGGGTTTTCGAGGAGGTCTCTTTCGACCTTCGGAGGGGAGAGATCCTTGGCTTAGCAGGCCTTGTTGGTGCAGGAAGAACGGAGGTAGCCCGATGTCTTTATGGTTTAGACCCTTTTGACCGAGGGACCATCCTCCTAAGGGGGGAAAGGCTGATTCCCCACTCCCCCTCGGAGGCTCTGAAAAGAGGGTTGGTTTATCTATCCGAGGACCGTCAGCAGGAGGGCTTAGTTTTGGGTTTCCCCATCCGGGCGAATATTACCCTTTCTATCTTGGATCGGGTTAGTCGGTGGGGGGTATTAGATTTTGCCCAGGAGCAACAGATTGCCCAGGATTATGTCTCCACTTTGGATATTCGCCCTTCGGATACCGAACGTTTAACCCTGTTCCTTTCAGGGGGGAACCAGCAGAAGGTGGTTTTAGGGAGGGCCCTCGCCGTTGAACCTCAGGTGTTGATCCTCGATGAGCCGACGCGGGGGATAGACATAGGGGCTAAAGCGGAGATCCACCGGCTGATAGATCAATTAGCAGCTCAAGGGAAAGCTCTTCTCCTGATCTCCTCGGACCTCCCGGAGTTGATCGCTATGGCGGACCGGATTTTGGTGATGAGGAGTGGAAGGATAGTAGGAGAGGTCTCTCGGAAGGAGGCTACCCAGGAGACGGTGATTGCCCTGGCCCTGGGGAAAAAGGAGGGTTCCATCTCCTCTTCCAGTCGGTGAGAGGGAAGGGGGTTCTTTTTGTTGAGATCAAGTAGAGATGGGAAACCGTTGGTTATATCTCCTCCAGCGTAGAGAGTATAGCGTTGGTTTAGTATTGGTCCTCATTTACCTGGTGATGGGGTTTCAACGCCCCGATTTTTTTACCCCCGCCAATTTTGCCGACATTTTGACCGGAGGAGCCTACTTAGCGATTATCAGTTGTGGAATGACTGCGGTAATCTTGGCAGGCCAGATTGATCTCTCGGTAGGTTCCCTTCTAGCGGTGTGTTCCGCTGTAGCAGGCCTCACCGCTAAAGAGGGATGGCCTCTCTCCTTGGTTATTTTAGCCACCTTGAGCACTGGCCTTCTTCTGGGATTCCTCAACGGTTTTTTGGTTGCTTTCCTCCAGCTCCCCTCGCTGTTGGTTACCTTAGGAACGATGACGGCCCTAAGAGGGATGATGATATGGGCCACTGGGGGACGATGGATTTCGGACCTGCCTCCACGCTTTCTTGAGTTGGGTCAGGGGAGTGGGATGGGGATACCCTATCCCATAGGGTTGGCCTTTTTGGCCTTTCTGTTCTTCGGTTTTATTCTGAATTTCACCCCGGCGGGAAGAAATATCTATGCGTTAGGGAGCAACCCTCAGGCTACCCGAGTAGCGGGAATTTCTCTCCGTGGGTATACGTTACTGGTCTTCCTCCTCTCTGGTTTATCGGTCGGCATTGGAACCTTGGCTTATGCCCCTCGTTTCAGCGTAATCCAAACTGATGCTGGTCAGGGGCTAGAGCTTCAGGTGATTACTGCCACTGTAGTAGGAGGCACAAGTATTTTTGGAGGGAGTGGAACTCTTTGGGGCACCGTCCTAGCGGTCCTTCTCCTTTCCACCCTCCGTTCCGCCATTACCTTCCTTCATATTTCTGCTTTTTGGGAGCCTGCGGTTCAAGGGCTTTTGGTTCTCCTTGCGGTCTTAGGGGATACTCTTTTCGCTTCTCAAAAGTTCAGGGGTATTCTGCGAAGCCAGTAGGGGGGTAGGACAGGAGAAGGGTGTGAGGAAAATCTCTCCCCTCTTTGAATAGGCGGGAAGAGGAGGAAAGGGATGAAAGTGGCAACAGCGGAGCAAATGCGAGAGATAGATCGTCGGGCTGCGGAAGAATTCGGTATTTCCACCGCTGAATTAATGGAGCGGGCTGGAATGGCGGTAGCCTTGTCTGCTGATCGGCTCCTTCGAGAAAGCGGAGGAACACGAGTTCTTGTGCTTTGCGGGCGGGGGAATAACGGTGGAGATGGATTTGTCGCTGGGCGTCTTTTGCACAACAAGGGTTATGGAGTGGAGATATGGTTAGCAGGGGAACAACGAGCTTTAAGAGGAGATGCAGAATATAATTGCCGACGGGCTAAGTTGGCTGGCGTCCCGGTTCGGGAGATCCTCCAAGTTCCTGAACACTTTCCTCCTTGCGATCTCCTCATTGACGCACTGTTAGGGACTGGACTTCGGGAGGAGGTTCGAGGAGTACCTGCAGAGCTCATTGATCGGATCAATCAGTCTTCCCTTCCGGTTCTCTCGGTAGATATCCCCTCTGGATTAGATTCGGATACAGGGCGTCCTCGAGGGCGAGCAGTAAGAGCTCAGGAGACGGTAACTTTTGGATTGCCTAAGGTAGGGATGGTGATCTACCCCGGTGTGGAATATGTCGGCCGGCTAAGGATAGATGATATCGGCCTACCTCCTACCCTTTTGCAGGATCCCAAGATTAAGACCCATCTCATTACGGAGGAGGACGCCCGGTCCTTACTCCCTCCTATTAGCCCTGTGGCCCATAAGGGAAGCCGGGGAAGGGTATTAGTGGTGGCAGGCAGTCGAGGCTATACGGGGGCAGCTACCCTTACTTCTCTGGCTTGCTTAAGGTCAGGAGCGGGGCTTGTTTGGCTTGCTTGCCCGGAAAGCTTAAACAATATTTACGAGGTCAAGCTTACCGAGGTGATCACCCTTCCTGTGCCCGAAGCGGAGGGTGGGCGTTTCTGCCGGCAGTCTCTCTCCCTCTTACTTCAGCAGCTGAATCAGGTGAACGCTTTAGCCATTGGGCCAGGCTTAACAGCAACAGAGGAGCCTGCTAGCTTGCTAGCCGAGCTCTTACCGGTGGTACGAATACCAACAGTTCTCGATGCAGATGGATTGAATCTCTTGGCTCAGCATCCTGATTGGCATCTACCTCCTGAGTGTATACTGACTCCTCATCCGGGCGAGCTCAGCCGGCTGATGGGCTTAAATGTCTCGGAGATTCAGGAGAATCGCCTTCAAAGTGCCCTCGATGCAGCTCGGCGTTTTCAGCGGGTGGTACTCCTCAAGGGAGCGCGCAGTGTGATAGCAACCCCCGAGGGGGAGATTTATATTAATCCTACAGGCAACCCTGGGCTTGCTTCAGCAGGGACCGGCGATGTTTTAACAGGTGTAATTGCGGGCCTCCTTGCTAGAGGAGTGTCGGTAGTAGGGGCAGCTCAGCTAGGAGCCTACCTTCACGGTTTATCCGCCGATTTGATAGCCCAAGAAATGGGTACCGAGGGGATGATCGCCAGCGATGTTTTGAACCACCTCCCTAAGGCTCTCTTTCATTTGCGTCAAGGGGGGAGTACAGCCTGAGATATCCAGGGGGTCTTTGGGGAGGTTTCCCTCTTCTTTTCTTGAAAAAGTACTTAGAGTTGTCTTCCTGGGGGATTGAACCTTATTGATTGAGAGACCGTTGAGGGGTTATTCTTACCAGAAGGAGGGCAAAATGAGCGACATTAAAGTAGGGATTAACCTGGAATATGTGCGCCATGCGGACAAATCCTTTGAATATGGGTTGAGGAAGGCAGCAGAGATTGGCTACAAGTATGTGGAACCTTGCGTGTTGAACGGCCGGGATCTGTTGGCCGAGGCAGGCTATTACCATTTTAAAAGTATGGAGGATGATCCCTTGGAAGTCAGGGAGATGATGGAGGGTTTGGGGTTGAAGCCTTCGGGGTTAAGCGCTCACTCTCAATTGATGAAACCTGAACGGGCGATTCCCTATTTGACCCGGGCCATCCGGTGGGCCTCGGATTTGGGGGCTCCGGTAGTAAATACCGATGAGGGTACCCCTTATCCTTGGATGAGCGAAGAGGATTGCTGGGAGATAATGCGCTATACCCTCCGAGTCGTTGTACCTTGGGCGGAGCGATATGGCATCTACGTGGCTATTGAGCCTCACGGCAAATATACCACTCAACGGGACACCCTTCTGCGGATCCTGGAGCTAGTAGATTCTCCCTATCTCAAAATCAACTTTGACACAGGCAACACCTATTTAGCGGGAGAGGATCCCCTTGAGTTTCTATCCGCTATTGCGGATAAGGTGGTTCATATTCACGCTAAGGATATTGGAGGAGTGCTCTTGGAAGAGCGGGGTAAGGTTACGGGAACGCCGGTAGGAGTTGCCTGCGGGGAGGGTGTGATTGATTGGCCCGCAGTAGTCCGCATCCTTAAAAAGGTGGGTTATAGGGGAGTTTTGTCTGTTGAATGCGGAACTGAAGAGCAAGCGGTACGAAGCTTGGAGTACCTTAACAAGGTGATCGCTGAAGCTTGATCAAGGACACCTCTTTCCCAAGGGGACCCCATCTTTCGGTAGCTAAAGAGGGAAGAGATCTTAGGCAACTGTCCAGGGAACCAGGTAGAAAAACAAGAAAAAGGCCTCTAAGGCTAAGAGAAAATCTCCCCTTTCTTGAATAGGGTGATCATGAACTTGGAGGTATCTTCAATGAACCGAAGGATTATCGCCTTTCTCAGGGGCTTTAGCAAGGGCAAGGCGAGTAGATATAAGTTTTTACTGGTTTTCCTCCTCCTTTGGACACCTCCTCTTCGGGTTTATCCCCAGGAGGTCGGGTGGCAATGGGTAGAAAGAATCTTAGGACAGCAGGGGTCTGTACAGGGTGGGGTCCTCAAAATTACCTTTCCTCGATCCGATCTGAAGGTACAGGTAGGGCAAGTTCCTATTGAACCTGGTCTTGCGCTCACCAGCTGGATTGCTTTCAAGGGGATGGGAGGCCAAGCGATGGCAATGGGGGATTGGGTGCTTTTGGAGGAGGAGGTGCCGTTGGTAGTGCCTGAACTGGTGAGAAGGGGGCTACAGGTGACCGCTTTGCATAATCATCTTGTAGGAGAAACTCCTAAGGTGATGTACCTCCACTTTTGGGGTCGCGGAAATCTCCGAGAGCTCGCCCAAGACCTCCGAGCGGTTTTGAGCTTGACTCGTACTCCCTTCCGGCTTTCTTCGGTATCCCCAGAGGGTGTCGGGATAGAATCAGGGTTGATAAAAACCATAGAGGCTCTTCTGGGTCACAAGGGACAGGGGAGGGGAAATCTTCTGCAGTTCTCCATCCCCCGGAAGGAGAGGGTTCGAGAGGAGGGGGAGGAAATTCCCCCTTTTATGGGTGTGGCCTCAGCGATTAACTTCCAACAGGTTGCAGAGAAGATGGCTGTGGCGGGAGATCTCGTCCTCTTGGCCGAGGAGGTGAACCCTGTTATCCAAGCACTCTCCCGTCATAAAATTGCAGTGACCGCTATTCACAACCATATGCTCAGCGAATCCCCTCGTCTCTTCTTCCTACATTTTTGGGGATATGATGATCCAAGAAAACTCGCCCAAGGATTAAAAGAAGCCTTGGATAGGACGAAGGTCCAATGAGGAGAAGACAATGAGGGATCAACTCGCCCTTTTCGGTGGCCTGCGGGTGATTCCCAAGAATAAGCGATGGCCAATATATCCGAAATTAACCCTCAAGCACCGGTCCCTCCTTAGGAAACTGAATAAGGCCGGTCACTGGTTGATAATTTGCAAACGTCTTTTATTGATAAATCTTTCCCCTGAAAGAGGGTAAGGATCAACCGGAATCTAGGTGCTCAGCGATGCTCAAGCTGGGGAAGCTCCCTCCGCCAATTTTAGAGGACCTATTAAATCGAATCCCTCACCAGGACCCCTCTGTGTTAGTTTGGCCTGCGGTGGGGGAGGATTCTGCTGTACTGGAGGTTGGTAACTCCTTGGTGGTAGTTACCACCGACCCTATTACTTTTGCCACTGAGGAAATTGGTTGGTATGCCGTTCATATTAACGCTAATGACGTCGCGGTGAAGGGGGCCAAACCTCGTTGGTTTCTGGCTTCTCTTCTCCTTCCCGAGGGAGTAAACAAGGCTCTGATCAGCGGAATCTTTGATCAAATTTTGGAAACTTGCCAGGATCTTTCCATCTCCCTTATAGGAGGTCATACAGAGGTTACCCCTGGGCTAAGCAGACCGATTGTGGCGGGGATGATGCTTGGGGAAGTAAAAGAGGGAAAGTTAGTTAAGAACGATGCTCGTCCAGGGGATACCTTGTTGTTAGCTCAACCGATTGCAGTGGAGGGGACAGCTTTACTGGCTCGTGAGGCTGAGGAAGCTCTTCAGAGAGCAGGCGTGGAGAGGTCACTGATTCTTCAGGCAAAGGAATTGCTGAAGAATCCCGGGATTAGTGTGGTGCGAGCAGTGGAAACCGCTCTTAAAGTGGGGGGCGTTCGAGCTCTGCATGATCCAACAGAGGGGGGCTTGGCTACAGGTCTACGAGAGTTAGGAGCGGTTTGCAAAGCCGGGATCTGGGTAGATTACGACGCGATTCCCCTTCTTCCCGAAACCCGGATTCTTTGCCAGGCTCTTGGTCTTGATCCCCTGGGCTTGCTGGCCTCGGGAAGTTTAATTATGGCTGTGGAACCGGAGAAGGCGGAGGCGATTTGCCGAGCTGAAGAGGAAGCAGGTATTCCAACTTCTGCTATTGGGCATTTACTCCCGGAAAGAGACACTTTTCTCCTGCTTAAAGAAGGGGAGAGTATTCCTCTCCCGGTTTTTGCACAAGACGAAGTAGCACGGTTTTTTGAGTCTTTTGGCTAGAGGAGAGGAGGATGGATCGGAAGCGAGTTTTGGTCATCGGATCTGCTGGTTATATTGCGAGTCAGCTCCTACCAGCTTTTCGGGAGCGGTATGACCTGACCTTAGTGGATGTCCGTGAGACGGACCGAGAAGGCAGAAAGGTGGAGGGGATCCAAATTGCTGACTTATCAGATCCTGATTTGGAGAAGAACCGTTCCTTCTTTCGAGGGGTGAAGGGGGTGGTTCATTTGGGTTATAAACAACCCGGGCCGGAGGGTTGGCTGGATTATTATACCGAGCGGGCCAATATAGATATGGCTTATAACGTTTACCGTTTATCTCTGGAAGAGGGAGTGGAGCGAGTGGTCGTTGCTAGTTCTAATCACGCGGGGGATTGGTATGAGAAGCTTGTTCGGCAGAAGTTATTGGATGTGGTAACACCGGAGATGCGCCCCTTATCGGATAATTTTTATGGCTGGGCAAAGATCGCCTACGAAGCGATGGGGTTTGTCTTTGCCAGTGGCGCTTTCGGTCGGAAGCTCCCTGTGGTTCTCCTTCGTATCGGAGCGCCCCGACCTCTTCCTCGGGAGAAGTACTTAAATAACCCCCAAGGGTATATTCGCGATCTGGGCGCCTGGATTTCGCAACGAGACCTTCAACAGCTCTTCATTAAGTCCTTGGAAACTCCGAACATTGAGAATGAATATGGGATCCCCTACCAGATTTTTTATGGTATTTCAGGTAATACGCGGCGATTTTGGAGCATAGTTAACGCCCGGCAGGTAATCGGTTACGACCCCCAGGATGACTCGGAGGTTGTTTACGCGGAAGATATTAATGCTCTTTTGAAGCGGGGAGGCTAAAGGAGTTAAAATTTTTCGAGAGTGCTCTGGGTGACCCCCTTGGGGCAGAAGAATCCCGGCGGGGCAGGGGGAAACCCCGCCGGGGGTGTGGGGTCTCTGAGCCAGGTTTCGAGGGAAAGGAGGAGAAAACCTCCGAAACCTCTTCTCCACAGAAAAAAGTAAATTTCGACTTCACTTTATAAGACTCCTCTTTTGTGATCTAGGTTCCCTCTAAAGGGAACTTGTGTTCCCTTTTTCCGGCCAGGAGTTTATCTTTGAAAAAGTTACCCTTGTTCTTTGGAGAAGAAGACCGGGTAGAGGCGATGAACCGGTTGGCCCAGGAGATCGGAAGATGTCGGGAGTGTCCGCTTTATCAAGAGGCCAAGAACCCGGTTCCTGGTGAGGGGCGAGTCCCATCGGATTTAATGTTTGTGGGAGAGGGCCCGGGTTTATCAGAAGATCGCCAAGGAAGACCCTTTGTGGGGTCTGCGGGCCGCCTCCTTAACCGGTTGTTAGAGGGTATCGGCTTGCATCGAGAGGAGGTTTTCATCACCAATGTGGTGAAGCATCGTCCTCCTAACAACCGGGATCCCCACCCGGAGGAGATTTCCGCTTGTTGGCCCTGGTTAGAGAGACAAATTGCTCTGGTGGAGCCTAAAGTGATTGTTTGTTTAGGCCGATATGCGATGTTGCGCCTGATGCCCTTTGTAGAGAAGCGAAAGATTACGGAAATTCACGGTCAACCTTTTTCAGGGCCGGAGGGCCGGGTTTATATTGCAGTCTATCATCCGGCATCTGCTCTTTATCAGCAATCGCTCCTTTCCGATTTAGAGGCTGATTTCTCTCGGATTGCCCAGGTTCTCCGAGAGTTGAGAGGAGAATCCTCCGAGGGACTCGGACCGCTTTCGGAGGGATAAACGCTTGCTGATTTCTGAATTCCCCTAACCTCCCAGAGCAGAGGATGTTCTTATCAAAGGGGTTTAAAACCGCTTCCTCTCTATAGGTTGGAAGTTTCTCTTCCGAGTACAATGTGAGCGAAAGTCCCAGAGTTCCTTATCCTTGGTGGGGAAACCGATGAGAATCCTTTGGTTATTGACTGTTGTTGGAATCTTAGTTTTGCCCGGATGTGTGGCTCCTCCGGCACCTCCTTCTGGGGGAAAGACGCAGGCAAAGGAGTTGGTTAGGACTGCTCCACCTTCCAAGCAGGAGGAGCGGGTTATCGCTTCAAAGTCCTTACCCTCGTCCTCCCAAACAGTGGAGCGGGAAAAAGAGGCGGCTTTAAGGAAGGCTTCTCTTTCGGAGGGGTCGAAAGGAAGGGAGAGAGGATCAGAACAGGAATCCCAGGGGGCAGAGGGAGGAGAAAATCTGGTTCAGAGTCGGAAGGAGAACACGCCTTTTTCGCCTTCTCCATCTCTTGGGGAGAGCAAGGCACGGTTAGCTATTATCATTGATGATGTGGGCTATAGTTTACCGCAGATCGAGCCTTTTCTAGGAATTCCGGCCCCACTGACCTTCTCCCTTCTTCCGGAGGCTCCTCAGAAACACCTTTGCCTGCAGAGGATTCTTTCTCAGGGACGCGTTGCTATGTTGCATTTGCCGATGGAACCGCTTAATCGCCACTTAATGCCCCCTGACGCCATCACTACAGACCTTTCTGAGCAAGCGATTCAATCTCGGGTGCGTGAATGGCTTGCTGAGCTTCCTGGTGTAAAGGGTATTAATAATCATATGGGGAGCCGGGCGACAAGGGATCGGCGGGTAATGCAGGCGGTTTTGGAAGTGGTGAAGGAGAAAGGGCTCTTCTTTGTGGACAGCCGAACCGTTGGAGGGACCGTTGGAGGTGAGATAGCCGAGCAATTAGGTGTTCCTTATGGGGTTCGGGATGGTCGTTTTCTGGATGATGGCGGACGAACGGAAGAAGCTTACGAGGTTCTTCTCGAGCTGGGCCGGATCGCTTTAGAGAAAGGGAGTGCTATAGGCATTGGTCATCCTCATCCTGGTACAGCGCGGGCTATTGCCCGGGCACTTCCGGTTTTGCGCCAACAGGGGGTAGAGATTGTCCCTGTTACTGACCTTGTTCGTTGATCTAAGGAGGAATGGGAATATGGAAGTCATTACAGATCCTCAGGCCCTTCAGGAGACTTGTCAGCAAGTTCGGCAGATGGGGATGAGTATCGGATTTGTGCCGACGATGGGTTACCTCCACGAGGGGCACCTCTCCCTCCTTCGGGCGGCTCGGGCTCAGTGCGAGACAGTGGTTTTGAGCATTTTTGTTAACCCAACACAGTTCGGCCCTCAGGAGGATTATGAGCGTTATCCTCGGGACTTGGAGCGTGACTTGGAGATGGCTCGCCAAACCCGGGTCAACCTCGTTTTTGCTCCCACCCCTCAACAGATGTACCCCGAGGGATATTCAACCTTTGTGGAAGTAGAGGGATTAACTGAGCGGTTAGAAGGGGCTTTCCGCCCAGGCCACTTTCGAGGAGTCGCAACTATTGTTCTGAAGCTCTTCCATTTGGTTCAACCGGATAAGGCTTATTTTGGTTTGAAGGACTATCAGCAGTTGAAAGTTATTCAGCGAATGGTGCAGGACCTTCACCTTCCCATTGAGATTGTGCCGATGCCTACGGTACGGGAACCGGATGGCTTGGCGATGTCTTCTCGGAACGTTTATCTCTCTCCAGAAGAACGCCAGTCTGCTTTATCTCTCTATCGTTCTCTTCAGGAGTGTCTGCGCCTCCTGGAGGCGGGGGAGCGCAGGGGGTGGGAAATCCAAAGGCAAGGTAGAACGATCCTCTCTGCAGACCCGTTGGTTAAAGTAGATTATCTGGAGGTCTGCCATCCGGAGACTTTGAAGCCTCTCGAAATTGTTGGGCAATCCGCTGTTATTCTGGGAGCGATCCGGGTGGGAAATACCCGGTTGATTGATAACGTGTTGTGGGAGGAAAAGCCTTAAGCCTCCCACTCCCTAACGCTCTCCCTGAACCCTCCAGGAGTTGGGGGAGGACCTTAGACCGCTTTGGCTTTAAACCGCCCGCTTTTGTTGATGGCTTGCTCCATCTGTTTCACATTAGCTTGTTTAGGGTCATAGCGGACAACAGCTTTGCCGGTTTTTAAATCCACCTTAGCGGATTTGACCCCCTTGACGCCTTTCAGCATCTCGGTCGTGGCTTTGACACAGGCGGAGCAGTGAAGGCCTTCCACCTTTAGGGTGGCGGTAGCCAGAGAAGCTTTGGCCGTTTTGGCATGAGCAGAGGCTTTTGCCGATTTCTGAGAACCGGCTATAGCATTAACGCCGAGCAGAAGGGAGCTAAGCAAAGCCCCCGAAGTGACCAGAGCGGTGAATCTTCGGTTCATCGGATCCCTCCAAGTGGATTGTTTCCCTTCCTAAGAAGGGGGGGGGAGTTTCTTTTAGCCTTAGAGGCTTTTCCCCTCCCTCTTAATAATATCTCCTTTTCCTCCCTTCGGTTCCCTATGGAAAGAGGGGAAGATCTTCTCTCTTCATAGAAATTGTTTGTCTACCGACAGATATGCTATACTGTTGGTGTATGGCGGTAACCTTTGCGGTGATTAACCAGAAGGGAGGCGTTGGCAAGACAACTACTGCTGTTAACCTATCTGCCTGCTTGGTGGGAGAGGGATGCCAAGTTTTATTAGTGGATATTGACCCCCAGGGGAATGCTACCAGCGGTTTAGGCATTGATCGGAGCCGGCTTAAGGCTTGCATCTACGATGTGCTGTTAGGAGAGAGGTCTCCCGAAGAGGTGATCCAGAGGTCTTGTGTATCCGGCCTTTGGGTGATTCCTGCAACGATTGACCTAGCAGGAGCAGAGATTGAGCTGGTTTCCGCTTTCTCTCGAGAGACCAAACTAAAGCAAGCTATTGAGCAATTAAGAGAGCGCTACCATTATATCATTATTGATTCTCCCCCTTCTTTAGGTCTTCTGACAATTAATGCTCTTACTGCTGCGGATGCGGTTCTCATTCCCATTCAATGTGAGTACTACGCTTTAGAAGGCATCAGCCAGCTCCTTCGGACCATTGATCTGGTTCGACGCCATCTGAATCCCCCTTTGGAGATCGCCGGTGTTCTTTTAACGATGCACGATCCTCGAACCAATCTCTCCCAGCAGGTGATTGCGGAGGTACGTTCTCATTTTGGGGATAAGGTTTTTGAAACCGTAATCCCCCGAAATATCCGTCTATCCGAGGCTCCCAGCCATGGCCTTCCGATAACTCTTTATGATCCGAAGTCGAAGGGGGCCGAAGCTTACCAGTCCTTAGCGAAGGAGGTACTCCGACTTGGAGCGGCGCGGGTTAGGTAGAGGCCTTCGAGCGTTGATCGGTGGAGGGAAGGAGGAAGAGCCTTCTGCCCCTCCGGATCGCCTGGTGCCGATTGATCGTCTTCGCCCTAATCCTTATCAACCTCGGAGCTCTTTTGATCAAGCCCGGATCAATGAATTGGCTCAATCCATCCGAGAATATGGCCTTCTCCAACCTCTCCTGGTACGCCCCCAAGGGAATGAATATCAGATCATTAGTGGAGAACGTCGGTGGAGAGCGGCCCAAGAGGCGGGTCTTACCGAAGTCCCCGTGATCCTCCGGGAGTGCAGTGACCAAGAGATGCTGGAGATGGCCTTAGTGGAGAATCTCCAGCGGGAGGACATTAACCCTATTGAAGCGGCGCGGGCTTACCAGCGACTGATAGAAGAATTCCATCTTACCCAGGAGCAGATCGCTTTAAGAGTGGGGAAGAGTCGTCCCGCGGTAGCCAATTGCTTACGGTTGCTTCACCTTCCGGAGCCTATCCAGAAATCCTTAGCTGAAGGGAAGATTACCGAAGGTCACGCTCGTGCTTTGTTGAGTATCAACGATCCTGAGTTGCAGATGCAGGTGTGGCGGAAGATCCTGGAACAAGGGGCCTCTGTCCGAGAAGTAGAAGCTCAAGCCCGCTTCATCCGAGAGAGTTCAGAAACGACACAGAAGACCTCTCCTTTAAGGAGATCCCCTCAAAATCCTCCTGTTAAAGACCCCCATCTTTCCGCTTTGGAAGCCCGTTTACGCCATCATTTCGGTACTCGAGTGGAGATCCTCAAGAGCCGTAACAAGGGGAGCATCCTCATCGAGTTTTACTCAGAGGAGGATCTGGAGCGAATTTTGGAGATGATAGGCCTTGTCCTTGATCGTGAGAAGATGATCGAGGCGGGTTGATCCATTGTCTAGGCGTGAGAAGGTCACCCCTTGGGAGCGGTTGGAGCGATTTGCTCCCTATAAACCCAAAGAAGGAGCGATCGCCTGAAGAGCAGAGATTACCGTAGCGATATGCTCCTCCAGCGGAACCCCTAATTCCTCGGCCCCTCGAAGAATATCTTCCCGTTTGACCCCTCGGGCGAAGGCCTTGTCTTTCATCTTCTTTTTTACAGCGGGTACATCCACTTCCGCTAGGCTTTTATTGGGGCGTACAAGAGCAACAGCGACGATAAATCCACAGAGTTCATCCACAGCAAAGAGGGCTTTTTGAAGGGGGGTCACCCGAGGGATACCCAGGTAATCGGCGTGAGAGAGGATAGCGGTAATGACTTCTTCTGGATAACCTCTCTGCCGAAGGATCTCAGCCCCTTTCCGAGGGTGGTCTTCCGGGGAGGGCCATTTTTCATAGTCCATATCGTGAAGGAGGCCGACAATGCCCCACAGGTTTTCATCCTCTCCAAAACGCCGAGCATAGGCGCGCATAGCCGATTCTACTGCAAGAGCGTGTTTAATCAAGTTTTCGTTTTGAGTGTATTCTTTCAAGAGGGCGAAGGCTGAATCCCGGTCTAGCAAGATTATCCCTCCTTAAATCTTTTAAGATTCCCAGAACAGGGTTTGGTATTCCTTTCATTGAGATCCAGTAGCCGGGGTGGTTTTGAACCCATTGTTGGAGGTCTTCGTACCGGTGGAAGCGGGGAGGGAGAAAAGCCTCTGTCCTTTGCACCATTTTCGACCCTCCGAGTTAGGCTTTCTTTCGGTCTTCCAACGCTTTACAAGGTCTCAGCCAGACGTTTTGAGGGGGATTGTCATAGCCTTTCCAGGCATAAGGATCAATGCCGGCTACGGGGATAATACAGCGTCGGTCTGCATTGGCAGGAGTTTCCCCTTCTCGGACCTGCCAAGGGAGTAAGGACCAGGCATTGCAGTAATGGTTTACCAAGGCTCGGCGATAGATTTGACTCCGGTTCTTTTTCGAGCGATGGAGCAGGTAACCATTGAAGAAAACCACGGAGCCTGTTTGAACCTCCACTGGGATCTCGCCGGAATCGTCGAAACCGTAGCTCTCCTGAGCGAAGTCGAATTCCTCCGGGTTGTTGTGGGGTCTTTGGGGGTAGAGGTACCCCATTCGGTGAGATCCGGGAATCACCCAGAGGCAGCCATTTTCTATAGTAGCATCGTCCATAGCGATCCAGGCCCCGGTTAAGGAGCGGTCTCGGGTGGGGATATAAATTTCATCCTGATGCCAGGCTTGCCCTTGAAAACCAGGGGGTTTTACAAAGAGCATAGATTGCATACATTTGACACTGCCATCCCAATAGGGGAGGTGAGCACCGACAATCTGGCTGAGAACGCCGCAGATTTTGGGGTGCCTGACGTATTTTTCCATCACAGGGCTAATGTAATGGGGCTGATGGATGCAGAGGATGTTTTGTAGAACCTCTTCATCGCTGAGATCCTCAGGAGCTGGTTGAATACTAGGGCAAGGGTATTTTCCCCGGGCAATAGCAATGGCGTCCTCCCGGAGCTCCTCAATCTCTTCAGGGGTCACTAAATTGGGAACCACTAAGTAGCCCTGCTCTAGATAGAATTGAACCTGTTCTTCAGAGAGAATTTGCGGAACTTCTATCCTTGGGCTGGTGGTCAGCAAAAGCATTTGCATCACCTCCTGTATCTTACATTTTTCGAAAGAGATGAAGAAGGGATTCTCTTCCTCCGCCAGATAGACCATTTTTATCCTAGTGGGTGCCTAGGGCTTTGGTAAAGAGGGGAGAGTTCCTCCCTCTTGCCTCTCGGGAGAAGAGTTTTTGGGCTTCTCCTCAATTGGTATTCTCCAGGCAGGGCTTCCCATTCGATGAAGTCCGTTCCTTTCTCCCACCTTTTCGTTTTACCTGTAAGAAGCAATTCTTCCGGCCTCCAATCGGGTTTGAGCAGGGGGAAATAGAAGCGGATATGCATCAGACGGTTGACTCGAAGGAGGATTTTTTCTCCTTGAAGGAGGATTTCCACTTCTCCTTCGTTTCTTAGAGTGGGTTGCTTCATTTGGATCCAGAGGAGAACTTTATGACTGGGTTGAAGACCGACCTCTTGAGAGTAAAGCCAGTCGGAGGGTTGTGCCCAAGGAAGCCCATTTCGGATCAACCAGCGGAAATGCTTTGGGCTATCAAGGATTTGAACTCTCCGCTCGAACCAGCGGGTTTCCCTACCGATATTCAAGGCCCATCGGAGGAGGGGTGAAGAGTAGTAAATCATTCCTAGGGTTCGATAAGGGCCTCCTCCTTCCCATCCTCCGTGTTGGAGGGGAGGAGGGGGAGTAGCGGCGGCCCATTGAAGGAGGTCTCCGACTAAGCCTCGGTAGAAGGGGAAATCATCATAAAGGAAGAGGGCGATTTGGTTACGAAAATTGGGGTGTCCCCCGTGGTCGGTGGCCCGCAAAGCGGTTTCATTATCGGTTTCGAAGGTTTCCAGAAGTTGTCGGCTAAAGACAAACCATCTTGCTTGGGCTGCGGTAAAGCGAGAGGCCTTTTCTCTTCCGATGAGGTCTAAGAACCCTTCGGACCAGAAGGCGATAATCCCCCTGGGATAGCCCACCGGGTTATATACCGTATCGAAGGTACTGGCACTTCGCGGCTCGAAGGTCCAAGCGGCCCAGTATCCGAGAGGATTCTTCTCTACCATTGCCATTAGGTCATCGAAGACCATCGTAGCGACGTGGGCATATTTCTTCTCGTTCGTTAAACGGTAGGCCTGAAGCATCAGGGGGAGGATCATCACGAAGCGGTTGGGCCAATGAGAATGAAGCGATTTCCGAAGTTTCTCTGGGTTCAAGGGTTGACCTCCCAAGATTTCCAAAGTGAAGTCTGCATAGCGGAGGAGGGCTTCCCGGTAATCTTTTGAGGGATGAGGGAGGTCAAAGTGTTCCAGAAAGCGAAGGTGGGTAGGCCATTCGCAGGCGTGGTAAGCGGGGTTAGCAATCCATCCTTCTCCGATCAACTCCCCTTTTTCATTCCTTGTGGCTCCATCAATGGGATTTCCTCCGTGGGCGATATGAGTTTGGATGCTTTTTCTTTGTTGTTCCAGGGCCAAGATCAGATTTTGGGAGTTTCTCAAAAGAGAGTACAAGCCTGATAAATCGGCGGTCAACAGATAGGGTAAGGCTTGAAGGGGGCCAGCCCAACCTTTGGGTAAATCCTTCTGGTATTCAAGGATTCGGACCAGGAAGTTGGCGAGGGTTTCTTCCGTCCATTCTCGGTCTATCCATCCTGCAGAAGCACCGAGGATTTGCCGAAGAGCTTGTTCCGCTTCCTCCCCTTTCTCTCCTACACCGACGAGGTATTGACGATAGAGCCAATCCGTTTTGGGATGCCATCGGACCCACCGGAGTTGTTTTTCCACGAATTGTTGAGCTTGGAGGGTCATCCAAGGAGGGGGATTGAAGATCCGGCTCTTTAGAAACACCTCTTGTTTCCCCGAGAGCCATCGCCATCCATAGTCCTCAGGAGGGCGATAGGTATAATGAAGCTGGTAGAAGAGAGAGGGGGCGAATAGGCGAAAGATTGCTGGATCATCAAGACGATAGAACCATCGCAAGGCTAGGAGGCGATCTCCTACCTTTTCAACCCGGGGGGACTTGTCTCCTCCCTCGGGGTTAACGGTGAAGGGGTTATTAGAATACCCGGTGGTTAGGGGGAGGTCATAGAAGAGGTGAAGAGAGACGAAGGCGGAATCGCCGACTTGGTATAGCCACCAGGGGGTTTCCCACAAGGGTTCGTGAATTAAACGAGGGTGAGAGGGGGTTTCCCAGAGGCTGAGTTTTTGTTCGCCCCCTAAGTAACCCTCGGGATGGCTTCCGCTAAAACCCTCCAAGGCCACATAGCCTCCTTGGGGGAAAAGCCAGTAGGTGCATTGCCAGTTCATCTGTCCCCCTTTTCGGCCGGGGGTTTGGCTTTGGATTTCTACTTTGGTAATGATGCTCTTGGTCACTGTGATCTTCCAAGGATACCGGGGGTCGCAGTGAGCTTGTGGAGAGGATATCCCCCCAGCATCGAAGCCTTTATATCGGAAAAGGATCCTCCCTTTCCAGAGAACCGTTTTTTCGTCGGGGAGCTGGCTGAAAGTCAAGGCCCCTTGTTGAAGGGTGATTTTTCTTTTGGATTTTTGGGGCGGAGAGTTGAACTGCCACTGTTGGGGGGTATCTTGGGGTTTCTTTTCGAGGCGGAGGATCACTCGTTTCTTCCCAAAAGGGGGTACCGAATATTGGAGGAGGTAAAGTACTGAGCAGAGGGATTGACTGTATCGTTCTTCGGCTTTCTCCTCTTCTGCTAGGATTTTTCCGAGTTCGGGCCAGTGGTTTTGCGCCCATTGGATTTTCCTGTGTCTGGCTTCCTTCACTTCGGGGGTATCCCCGCACCCGTGGTTCATCAGGGCGTAACGGTATCCCCAATGGGGCCAACCTTCTCGTGCCTCTTTCCAGGTGAGGGAGTCCCAGACGAAGTAGGGGATTTTCTGTCCTTTTCCATCTAGGAATCGAACCGCCCAGGGGTTAAAAAGTTCTCCTGGCTTGAATTTTGCTCGAACGAAGGCATAAGGGCTCCTGTTGTTCCCTTGGACGAGATGAACCATTAGCTGTTTTTGGCCTAAAACTGTTGTTTCATTGATTGTTAGGAAGAGGGTAAGGAGGATAAAGCCCTTTCTCCCTCTCATTGATGATCCCTCCGGAGGATTTTAGAGGAGTGCCATATAGCTTTTCGCTTTTGCCCCGGAATTCCCCTCAATTGAGGCTGAAAGGGATGTTTCACATGTAACATTTTCGATAAGAGCAAAACGCTCACTGTTTCTATAAAGAGGGTGAAGATTAGTAGGTATAAAAACGGTTTTCTTTATCACCAAGAAATTCGCTCTCCCTAATCCAATCCCCCTAATAAGGAGGGCAGGGTTCTGCTAAGCAGTAACCCTCTCTTTGGCCCCCAAGCCTTTTACAACCCTTGTGGGAGAAGAGTCTTAAGAAGGTAGCAGGAGCTTTTGAGGAAAAGTCAAAGAAGATAAGGGGGAGTCACTTTGGGGAGACGGTTAATCTGAAGAGGGTTTTTGAGGGACAAGGGTTTTCGATCAGGTAATGGACCTTCTTTTTTTCTTTAACCTCCTCTTTGCCTTTTTCCTAGTTTTCCTTAACGGCTTCTTTGTAGCGGCCGAGTTTGCCTTGGTAAAGGTGCGTCCTACCCGGGTAGAGGAGCTGGCTCGGGGAGGGATGTGGTTAGCCCGGCTGGTTAAGACAGCGGTAACGCACTTGGATGAGTATCTTTCGGCCACCCAATTGGGTATCACCATTGCCAGCCTAGGCTTGGGATGGATAGGGGAGAGCACCTTCTCCACCCTCCTCTTTCCGCTCCTCAGCTGGTTGGGTCAATGGGCCCCTCCTGTGACCCATTCGATTTCCGCAACCCTGGCTTTCCTCTTGATCACCTTCCTTCACATTGTTTTTGGAGAGCTCGCCCCAAAGTCTCTGGCGATTGCTCGTTCAGAAACTACTGCTTTAGCCATTATCCTCCCTTTAGTGCTCTTTTATAAAGGGTTCTATCCGATCATCTGGTTCTTTAATTCCACCGCTGTTGGAACCTTAAAACTTTTGGGGCTTCGCCCTCCCTCCGAACAAGATCTAATCCATTCGGAAGAGGAGCTCCGAATGATCTTAATCGCCTCAGGGAAGCATGGCCTGTTAACGGAGACGGAAGTTGAGCTTTTGGAGCACGTCTTTATCTTCACTGACCGGATGGTGCGAGAAATTATGACGCCTCGAGTCGACATTATCTATCTCTCCACAGAGAGACCCTTGGAGGAGAATCTTAAGATCGCCCAGGAGTATGGCTTTACGCGCTATCCGGTTTGTGAGGAGAGCCTCGACCAGGTTTTAGGATATGTTCACATCCGGGATCTTTTCAGCTTGCGGAAAGAGAGCTCCCCTGACCTTCGGCGGATTCTTCGTCCTCTGATGATGGTTCCTGAAACCAAACGAGTAGATCGCCTCCTTCGGGAGTTTCAAACCAATCAAACGGCTATCGCTTTAGTTCTGGATGAGTATGGAGGAACGGCTGGGTTAGTTACCCTTCACGACGTCTTAGAAGAGTTGGTGGGGCTTCTTCCGGATGAGTATGGCCAGAAGCCTCCTCCTGTTCAAAAGGTACCTGAGGGTTATATTATCGAGGGAGGGGTTCTCTTGGAGGACCTTCGGGAAACCCTTCATCTTCCGGTAGAGACCGAGGAGTTTGAAACGATAGGGGGCTATGTGATGGGACTCATTGGCACTATTCCCCGTCCTGGCGAGGAGATTTCTGTGGATGGGTTTCGGATTAAAGTGCTTGAAGTCCGGGCGCGGCGAGTGCGTAAAGTTCTGTTGATTCCTCCTCCGAAAGAGGGGGAATAGTTTCCCGTGAAACATCAGTCTTCTTAAGGGAAGATGGGGTTTCTCTTTCAGAACTCCGCACTTAATCCCTGGGGAAGTTGGATTTGTCGGTCGGCATTATAGGTAAAAGCGATCCGGTGAGTGACCGCATCGATGATGGTTAGCCCTGCGGGAAAACCGGACCCGCTCTTTTTAACCCCTCCAAAGGGGAGCTGTACCTCCGCTCCAATTGTGGGGAGGTTCCAATACCCAACTCCGAATTCACACTCCTCCCGAACCTTCCGCATCTTTCGGTAATCTTCGGTAATCACAGCCATAGCAAGTCCATAATCGGTGTCGTTGTGGACTGCAATGGCTTCCTCTAGGGAATCCACGGGGATGATGGCAACATGGGGGCCAAAAACCTCCTCTCTCAGAACTCGGCTGTCCGACCGGTGAGCCATCTGATAAACAAAGGGGGAGACAAACCAGCCTTTATCGTATGAGAGTCCGCTCAAGCGTCCCCCTTCTAGCAAAACTTCCGCACCCTCCTCCCGAGCAAGTTGGTTGTAATATAGAACCTTCTCCACAGCCTGTTGGTTAATTAAGGGGCCCATAAAGACTTCTTCCTTCAGAGGATCTCCTATCTTAATCTTCCGGGAAGCTTGGAGAAAGCGGTCGGTGAATTCTTCTAATCGAGAGCGATGGACAATAAGCCGGTCTACTGCAGTGCATCTTTGTCCAGAGGTGCGGTATTTACTCAGGACCGCTGCTCGAACCGCTAGGTCCATATCCGCATCCTCGAGGATGAGGAGAGCATTCTTTCCACCCATCTCGCAGGCGGCGATTTTTCGCCAGTCCGACGCGGTAATCTGGCGGATCTGCGAGCCAACTTCGTAGGAGCCAGTGAAGAGGACCACATCCACATCTGGATGGCGTACCAAGGCGGATCCAGCTTCTTCACCCAATCCCTGGATCAAATTGAATACTCCTGGGGGCAGACCCGCTTGGTGGAGGTATTCTGCAATGCGTTCTGCAGTGAAGGGCGTCTCTTCCGCCGGTTTAAGAACCACCGTGTTCCCCCAAACAAGGGAGGGGAGTACTCCCCAAAGGGGGATAGCGAAGGGGAAATTCCAGGGGGTGATCACTGCCACAACGCCCTTAGGTTTCCGCAAGAGATAGGAATCCTTGGTCGGAATTTCCGAGGGGATAACGGAGCCGGTAAATTGGCGTGCCCAGCCAATGCACATCTGAGCCATATGAATGCCTTCAATGATATCCGCTCGTCCCTCCGGTTTGCCACACTCCCAGGTGACCAACCGGGCAAGCTCTTCCAAGTGCTCTTTAACGATTTGAAGAAAGGTCTCGAGATACTCAGCTCGGCGGATCATAGAGAGCCGGCGCCATTCAGGGAAGGCTTTTCGAGCCGCGGCAACTGCCCGGTCTACATCCTCTGGGCCGGAGCGGGGAGGACGACCCAGAACTTCCTTAAAGTTGGCAGGATTTCGCTTTTCAAAAACTTCTTGGCTGTGAGAGGGTAACCACTGACCAGCAATGTAGTTTTTTTCACGAAAAGGAGTTGTTGGGATCATAGGGTCAGCTCCTGGCAGAGAATTTTTGTTGAGGAGGGTGATATTCCATCGGTATATCGTATCTTAGAGGTAGTCCTTTTAAAAACCACTATCCCCTTGGAGGGGGGCTTCCTCAAGGCTTGGGACTCGGGTCCCTCTTTTTCCAAGGCCAAGGATATTTCAAAAAGTATTTATCCTTTTGAGGAGGGAGTTAAACCGAGAGAGGAGAGGTCACCGAAGGGGATGCTTATAACGCCTTAAAGGGAGGACGGCAGGAGTAGCCAGGCTTTTCCTTAAGGGAGAACCGAGCAGAAACTTTTTCTAGAGATAAGGGTAAAAGAGCTCTTTTTGCACACTCTGTTGACCCTGCACACTTTGTTGACACTCTACACCCTTGTTGACTCTATGCAATTCTTGTGATACAATAAAAGTGCTCCTAAAAGTTCCTCGGTAGCTCAATTGGCAGAGCGGCTGGCTGTTAACCAGCGGGTTCCAGGTTCGAGTCCTGGCCGAGGAGCCATTTTGATAGTTGTTTCAAACTCCTTCAATTCCCCCTTCCACTGTCAATATCCCTCCTCTATCACCGACCCATCTCTCCCGTCACCTATCCCTCCCTTCTCCTAGGTTTACCCATCCATCCAGCAATTTCATCGTCTCCCCTCCCTTTCTTTCGGTCTTTGTCTTTCCTGCTTTGTTGTCTCAATATCAGAACCTCTATCTCCGGCGGCATCTCC
>CAYSAW010000012.1:79494-103622 GCA_964429225.1 uncultured bacterium | reverse complement strand
CCTTCTGGAAGGTTTGCAGTGCTTCCGTTACCCACCCTGCCTTCACCTGGACTTTCCCGATCTTTACAAGGGCCCGAGCGCGACCGCTAGCATCCTTGATCTCCCAAGCGGTCTGCAGGGCCTGCTGGTATAGCCCTGCCCCCGCCTGGGCCTCCGCGATCTCTGCAAGAACCTCGGCACGCCAATAAGCCTCCTTGACCTCCCGGGTGGTTTGCAGGGCTTGCTCGATGGTCTGCTTCGCCTCCACCACCTGCCCCGCCTCCGCCTGGGCCTCCGCGATCCTTGCAAGGGCCCCAGCACGACCGCTAGCGTCCTTGATCTCCCAAGCTGTCTGCAGGGCCTGCTGGAAGATCTGGCTTGCCTCCTGATACATCCCTGTTCACCTCCTCTTTGTCTACCTGCTTGGGCATCCGAAACCGAAATGAAGTCTTTCTTGATAATATCTTCTGCTTTGTTGAACAACTCTCCTCCTCCGAACTTTCACACCCCTATTTTCCCCCTTACCCACCGCTTATCAAGTCCCCAGGCTGGAAGTCACCGCCAATCCCAACAGCACCTCTTCAGCCCTCGGACCAACCCCTCTAACCGGCGGTAGAGCAGAGGAAAGACCCCCGCAGCGTTCCCAGAAACAGCATCCAACGGTGGGGGTCGTCAGAGGGAACAGAAATCACAAAGGAATCCGCTATAGTTATGCAGGCTGTAGCCTGCGCAACACGTCCTCAAGGGGTGTCCGCTCCCTTGGATTCCCCTTATGGGGGAGGGATTAGGGTAAAGGGGTATAAGAAAGACTATCAGGGAAAGGAACGAAGGTAGCGATACAACTGCTCGATCCCCTGAATAAGACGAGGGCCAGGCCGGGTAAGAAGGTTAGGGTTAACCACATAAAGACGGTGGGAACGAACCGCAGGGATAGTCCTCCAAGACGGGTCCTTCTCCGCTAAGATTAAAGCTTCCCGAGTCGTGAAGAACAACACATCCGGTTTATACAAAACCACTTGCTCCTTCGAAAGGGCCGGGAAAGAGCCTTTAGCTCCAACAACCACATTCCTTCCCCCTGCTAGCCGAATAGCATCATCAACAAAAGTACCCGGCCCAGCAACATACAAAGGCTCCCAAGAGACGATAAAGAGGACTTTAGGCCGGCTTCTCACCTTCTTTAGCTTATTCCTTAGGCTATCGAGGCGCTGATGTATCGCTTTTACAAGGATCTCTGCTCGCTCTGCTCTCCCTGTCAACCGGCCGATCTTTAGAATCGACTCTAAGGTGTCCTGGAGGCTGTGGGGATCTATCACAAAAACCTTTATCCCCATTCTCTCTAACTGAAGGATGTTTTTCCTCTGAAGGCTCCAGATCCCTATCACCAAATCGGGCTTTAGGGCGACAATCTTCTCAAAATTGAGTAAAACTCCCCCAATGCGTGGCTTCTTCCGAACTTGGGGAGGGTAATCACAAGCATCAGTTACTCCAACCACCTGTCCCTCCAACCCCAGCTCATAAAGGATTTCAGTCACACTAGGTGCTAAGCTGATAATCCTTTGGGGTGCTCTGGAGAGGATAATCCTCTTTCCTCGGGCATCCCTCTCTTGGATGAGAGCGAGGCTAGAGGAAGCGAAAACACCAATGAAAGATAGCAAAGTACAAAAAGAGAGGATTAGCGTCTTATTCTTCATCTTCCTTAGCCGATTTCAGAAGTGCCCAAACCTCCCTCGGTGACAGGTCTCTCCACTCTCCCGGTTGGAGGTCCCCCAGAGAAACAGGCCCGATTCGGGTGCGTGCCAACTCCTTCACCGGATGACCAACTGCTTCCATCATCCGTCGGATCTGCCGCTTTCGCCCCTCCGAGAGAGTAATCCGAAGAAGTGTTTCGGGAGGGTTCTCCCTTACCGCAAGGATCTTTACTTGAGCAGGAGAAGTTTTCCCCTCCTCCAAAATTACCCCTTCCTGAAGGGCTTGAAGAACCCTCCTCCGAACTATCCCCTTTACCACTGCTTCATAAGTTTTGGGAACCTTATACCGTGGATGGGTAAGACGAAGGGCAAAATCCCCATCATTAGTCAATATCAGTAATCCGGAGGTATCCTTATCCAACCGACCTACAGGGAAAACGCGCTCTTTCACTCCCTTCAGCAGGTCTAGAACCGTTTTCTCAGCGTGAGGGTCCTTGCAGGTCGTAACATATCCGGGAGGTTTATTGAGAAGGAGGTATCGTTTTTCCCCCGGTTGAGGCAGAGGGCGCCCATCCACCCGGATGTCGTGGATATCGGGGTCTGCCCGTTCTCCGAGGAGAGCCACGCGCCCATCAACGGTAACGCGCCCTCGGCGAATCCACTCTTCCGCCTCTCGTCGAGAAGCGATTCCTCGACTTGCGATGATTTTTTGTAATTTCTCTAAAGGCATAGAAGATAATCCCTAAGCAAAACCCAGGTACTAATATAGCCCAACTTCGCTCTGCAGACGAGGCAGGAGGATAAGGAAGGGATCGAGAGGCGAATAGAGGAACGCGTTCTAAAACTTGACCCCGCCACTCCACCAGGATATAGCCAACTCGTTCTCCAGAGAAAACCGGAGGATGAAAGGTCGATAGATGGAGGCTGAGCTGAGCCTTCTCTCCGGTCTTAGGATCTTCGAGAACCCATAGGGGCTTGCCCACCATTAAAGGGACTTTTTGAGAGCCTACTGGAATCGTTGTGAACAGATCTCCCGGCCGATAAGCGAGGGAGAAACGAAACCTTTGGAAACCCCAGTTGAGAAGCTCCTCTGCTTCCTCCCAAACTCTGGGACTGTGCAGAAGAATAGCGATCAAACGGCAATCCTTATGAGTAGCGGAAGCGATTAGACAATGTCCAGCCTGTCGGGTATAACCTGTCTTGATACCATCCGCTCCTTCCATACGCCACAGAAGACGGTTCCGGTTAACCACCACCTGGTCCTCAGGGAACATCGGTCGCGAAAGGGAGAAAGCTTTGGTGGCTACAATCCGGTTGAACTCCGGGAAAGAGATTGCGTACTGAACGATGCGAGCTAGATCCTCCGCGGTGGAGTAGTGATTGGGATCGTGAAGGCCGTTAGGCGTGACAAAATGCGTTCGCTGACAACCCAAATCCTTAGCCCGACGATTCATCTTCGCAACAAAACCCTCGACCGAGCCTCCTAAATGGACCGCCGCCGCTACGCAGGCATCGTTGGCAGACCGAAGCAAAATCGCCCAAAGAAGATCTTCTAAGGATATCTTCTCCCCCGGTTTCAGGAAGAGGGAGGAAGCAGGAATTTGATCTATTCCGGGAGGAGCAGTGACGATCTCCTTCAACCGATTCGACTCCAGGATGAGAACCGCAGTCATTACTTTCGTAAGAGAAGCGATAGGGAGGGGAAGGCGGGGGTTCTTCGCGTAGAGGATAGCGCCGGTACGGGCCTCCATCAAAAGGGCACTCACTGCTTGGATAGAAGGAACCTCTCCGAGACCAGCCTTCTCCGAAGCCTCAGGTGAAACCTGCTGAGGCTTGGCCAAAGAAGGAGTTAGGAAGCTCGCCAATAACCAAAAGGTGAGAACCCAAGCTTTCTCTCTTTGATTCCTGGGCATTCCTTCCCCAAAATTTCTAGTTATGCACCGCATCTCCGCAGATCAGCTCCAGCTGATTCCTCCTGCTCCTCGAAATCTTCTAAAGGAGGAAGGTCAGACAGACTCTTCAAGCCAAAGTAGAGGAGGAATTGATCCGTAGTACCGTATAATATGGGGCGGCCTGGAGCTTCTTTACGTCCCACCTCCCGGATGAGCTGACGTTCCTGCAGAGCCTTCACCACCTTCGAGCTGTCCACTCCCCGGATGGCCTCGATCTCAGCTAAAGTGATAGGCTGACGATAGGCAACAATGGCGAGGACTTCTAGCGAAGCCCGGGATAATTTCTGGGGAGGAGAAGAGAGCAAACGATGGACATAAGGAGCGAAATCGGGATGGGTCCTTAACTGATAACCTTCGGCAACTTGAACAATCTGAAGCCCTCTCCCATCTTCAGCATAGCGGGCCTGTAAATCCCTTAAGGCCTGGTGCACCCAGCTCTCCTCTACCTCCAAAACCTGGGCCATCTTTTCAGGGGTTAGGGGGTCAGGACTAGCAAAAAGTAAACACTCTATCACTGCAGAGAGCCGACCGAAGATCCCTTCTCTCATTAAGCCCCTCCTGAAGAGGACCCGCCCCCCAAGGGGGTTAGGCAGACACCTAAATATAAGGGAGACTCCGACAGAATCCGGATTTTCCGCAGGCGGAGGAGCTCAAGGATAGCCAGGAAAGTGATAGCCACCTCCACCCGAGAAGCTTCTGGTTCAAAAAGGCAGAGGAAAGGAAGTCCATCTGGTGTTCTCAGGAGGAGATCGTAAACTCGAGCCATTTGTTGCCGGAGGGTGATGCGATGTCGGCGAACTTGAGTCTCTGTGACAAAGGCAGGTCGCTCCCGGAGCAACTCCCGAAAGGCTTTTACCAAAACTTGAAGGGCATCCTTAGGAAGAAGTAAAGGAGGGTGCTCAAGATCCTCTTCTGGAGAGAAACCCCGAGGAAAAGTACGCAAGCTCCGAGCCTCTTGTTCCCTGAGCCACTCAGCTGCTTTACGAAACTGCTGGTACTGGATCAACTGATGGACCAGAGGTTCCCGAGGGTCCTCTGGTTCCTCCTCCCCCGGAGCAGGTCGAGGCAACAACATTCGAGATTTGATCTCCATAAGGGTTGCTGCCATCACCAGGAATTCTCCCGCAATGTTCATATCTAAGGACTGCATCCATTGCAAATACTCCAGGTACTGCTGGGCGATCTGGGCAATAGGAATATCCCAGATCTTCACCTTATTCGCCTTTACTAGGTGCAACAGGAGATCAAGAGGCCCTTCAAAAACCGGGAGTTTTACGGAAACAGCCATAAAGCCCCTTTTATCTTCAGAAGGGGTTTACCGAGCTCCAGCCTTATTCCCTAAGGAAGGGTAAGTGCAAAAAGAGCCTCACACCGATATTAACCAGGCTACTCGCGATTCCCGTAAAGAGGATCAGAATCAGGACCAAAAGGCCCCACCTCTGCATAAAGAGATAGTACCGCCGAGATTGGTCCCGGGGGAGCAAACCCAACAGGATGTAATACCCATCTAAGGGAAAGATGGGGATAAGGTTAAAGAAAGCGAGATATAAGTTTAAAAGAATCAAGTTAGCAAATAAGCGGTCCCCCTGAAGCATACTGGAGGGAAGGTGTTTCATTAATAGCAAAAGGGTGGTAGCTAAGATGAGATTAGATAAGGGCCCCCAAAGACTCACCTTCACCGAGTCCCACCGGGGATTTTTCAGATTCCCTTCTGTAACCGGAACAGGCTTGCCCCAACCCATCCCCATCAAGAGAATCATCGTGGTTCCAATTGGGTCATAGTGCGCTAAAGGGTTAAGGGTCACCCGGCCGGCATAGTAAGCGGTTTTATCCCCTGAGCGAAGAGCAGAGACTGCGTGAGCGAACTCATGGATAGTGAGAGCCACGGTGACCGCTACCACGAAGGTAAAGACAGCGTACAGAAAATCGAGAAAACCGATATTTCCCAGAGATAAAAGGCGAAGGGCGTCTAAAAGGGGTAGCATATCTCTAAAGCTCCTCTTTGGGTTAAATCACCTCGAATCCTTCTTCAGCGATTCTGAGGAAAGCTCTTTCTGCCTCTGGATCAACTCCGACAATCGTCCCACCGCAAAGGCCGTCTCCTCCTCATAGGAGGAGAGACGGCCTTCTAGCTTCTCGGCCAACGTTTCACGAAGCGCTTGCCCGAAGAGAGGCCCAGGTTCAAATCCCATACCAATGAGGTCATCTCCGGTTATAGAGAGGCGAATAGAACGCAATCGGAGGAGATACTCCTTCACCCTCTCTCGAACCCGGGGATCTAAGGTCCAACTATACAAGAAGACTAAGGACTCCAGCGCCCAGCGATCGAGACACTGGCGAAGCTGGGCGTTGGAGAGGATAGGGATTTGCAGGGTAAGTGGGTTGGCCTCCTCTATAGCTAAAGTGACCACTCTACAATCCCTGGGCGAGAGATTCAGCTTGCTCCGGCAAAGTTCCCTAGCTTTCAAGCCTCCCAGAGAATAAAACAGACCGGCAAGGTAAGCTAACCGAGGTTTTTCAACCGAAACAGGAGGTTGGAAGTTCCGCCACTCTTGGATCGTCTGCGAGATGCGGGTAAGGAGATCCCAATCTACTGATAGGGAGGGATCAAAATGGGCCAACCCTCCTAAGGAGGCCAATTTTTGGAGGAAAAGAACGGGATTCTCCTCTAACCCTTTAAAAAAGTCCTGGCGGAAGCGGTCAGCAGAGACCCAGGAGAAGCAGTCTTTGGATAAGGCTTTACGAGCTAACTCTTCGGTATAAGGATCAAACCAAAAGTTCAACCGAACTGCATATCGCAATCCTCTTAAAATCCGAGTAGGATCATCCCAGAAACTGCAGTGATGCAAAACCCTTAAAATCTGAGCCTCCAAGTCTTGAACCCCTCCGAAAGGGTCTATCACTTCTCCAAAAGCTTCTTGACTTAGATCAATAGCTAGGGCGTTAATGGTGAAATCTCTCCTTCGGAGGTCTTCAAAGAGAGAAGAAGGCTCCACCATCGGTAGGGCGCCCCAGTGAGGATAGGTTTCTCGCCGGGCTTGGGCAAAATCCACTCGACGCCCTTCAGGGAGGAAGACACTGACGGTGCCAAAGGGCTGATGAGGCTTCACACGCCCTCCGAGACGCCGAGCGAAAGTCTGAGCGAGAAGGAGAGGGTCTCCCTCAACTACGAAGTCCAAATCGAAAGAGGGCTGTCGGAGAAGCAGGTCGCGGACCACTCCTCCCACGAGATAAACTGGGATCCCGGTCTCCCCGCGTACCCTACTCACTTCTAGGACCAGTCGAAAAGTTTGCGGGTCTAAAGCTTCTCTTAACTGCTGGGAGAGATTCATCCTTCCTGGCTTTATTTCTTTCGATAAAGAAGGCTCAGGGTCTTCTAACCTGAGCCTGGATCCTTTCTGAGCAACCGGTTAACAAGATCATCATCTAGGCTTTTAGGGCCTCTTCCACTGAGAGAGGGATTTCCTGCTCCTGCTCCCGAGAATAACTCTGTAAGCGCGGAGGGATGACGTCTTTTCTCACCAAGTCCTCATAAGTTTCTCGCTCAACAATAATATCCGCTTGACCTTTGGAGACCAGTACGACCGCCGGCTTGGGAAGCCGGTTATAATTACTCGCCATTGAGTAATTATAGGCTCCTGTAGATTGAACCGCCAAAATATCCCCTGGGCGGGGATAAGGCAAGGGGGTGTCCCATATCAGAATATCCGTCTCACAATGTTTCCCTGCGATAGTAATGGGCTGAAGCTCCTGTTCCCCCGCTCGGTTGGCCAGAAGGCAGGAATACACAGCGTCATAGAGCTGGGGGCGAGGGTTATCAGACATACCTCCATCAATAGAGGCATAAACCCTTTTACCGGGAGCTTTGCTGATCTGAACTTCCTTAACTACCCCAATGGTATAGAGGGTGGTACCTGCTTCCCCAATGATCGAGCGCCCCGGCTCGAGGGAGAGGGTAGGTTCTTTAAGGCGGAGGCGATGGAGACGCGCCCTTAAAGTATGAGTGACCTCCTCGGCAAACTGGTCCAGCGAAGGAGGATGATGTTCGGGCAAGTACCGGATACCTAACCCCCCTCCCAAGTTGAACTCCTCCACTTCAAAACCAGTGGCCTCCTTAACCTGTTTCATAAAGTTGACCATAATCTTGACGGCCTCCAGATAGGAGTAGAGGTGAAGGAGTTGCGAACCAATATGACAGTGTAATCCAAGAACCTCCACCCTGGGGATCTCCAACGCCCTCTGAAGAGCTTGAAGAGCCTGGCCGTTCTTGACTCCTAAACCGAATTTGCTATCTTCTTGGCCCGTTTTAATCCGCCGATGGGTATGGGGATCAATCCCTGGGGTGGAGCGAATCAGGATGCGAGCAATTTTCCTTGTGCGATGAGTCAACCGTTTAAGTTGTTCCAACTCGTAAAAGCTGTCCACCACAATACGCCCTACCCCCGCCTCCAGGGCCATCACCAGCTCTTCCTCCGATTTGTTGTTTCCATGGAAGACAATCCGTTCAGGGGGAAAACCGGAACAGAGGGCGGTGTAGAGTTCTCCTCCCGAGGCGACATCTAGCCCAAGTCCCTCCTGCTCGATGATCTTACAGATGGCAGTGGTAAGGAGAGCTTTACCTGCGTAGGCGACTTCAGTTTTGGGATAACGGGTTCGAAAAGCTCTTAAGTATTCTCGGCAATTATAGCGAACTAAGTCCTCGTCTATCACATAAAGGGGGGTACCAAAGCGTTGAGCCAACTCGACAGCGTCACACCCCCCGATCTCTAGATGGCCCTTTCCATTAATCCTCTGGGTACCAAGAAGCATCATAGAAGTCCATCGTCTCCTTTTTACTAGGCATAGGAATAAAAACAAAGCCTCTCACAAACCCAAGGAGAGGCTATTAAAAGCCAACAGAAGCTTACCACGCCAAGAGCCATTGGTCAAGGTGAGATGATAAGGCCGAAGGGGAGGGGAGTTTCCGGAGTCGCAGGCTTTAGCCTACGTCCGGTGAAAGTTTATTCTCCCCGAGGATTCTCTCTCTTCCCTTTGTCTAGGAGATTCGACAAAAGAGAAAGAATTGATATAATAGATAAGGGTTTTATCCCACAGCACTTGGGTGCTGTTCATCTTTCCCTTCCTGCTCCGGGAAGAGAAGCCACCCGGGGCCTTATGTCCACAGGGAGGAAACTTTGGTACGAACCTACGAAGTCGCTTATATCCTTGATCCTGATTTACCTGAGGAAAACCTTCATCGTTTGGTAAATCGGTTTGAAGAGATTGCTCGTTCTCAAGGGGCAGAAATTCTCAGCACCGATCGTTGGGAGAAAAGGAAGCTGGCCTACGAAATCCGCAAAAAGTCGGAGGGTTATTACTTTTTTATGAACCTTAAGGCTGAACCCAAGGCGGTGGCTGAGCTAGAGCGCGTCTTTAAAATTACTGATGGCGTACTCCGCCACCTCATCCTACGCAAGGATGAATAAGTCTCCGGCCTTGGTCTGAGTAACACCAGCTGAGGTCAGTAACCCCCCGTGGGGAAGCAGAAAGAACCGAATGGAGTGCCTTAAGATGATCAACCGAGTGGTATTAGTAGGCCGGATGACACGAGATCCAGAACTCCGATACACCCCCAGCGGTGTGGCGGTAACTCGGTTCCGGATCGCGGTGAACCGTCCGCTTAACCCCAACACTATCCAAGAAGGTCAGCAAGAGGCGGATTTTTTTGATTGCGTGGCCTGGCGCCAAACCGCAGAGAGCGTCGGAAATCACGGAAGTAAAGGGCGATTAGTGGCTGTTGACGGCCGACTCCAGCAGAGGTCCTGGGTGAGTCAAGACGGCTTCCGCCGAAGTGTGGTCGAGATTGTTGCTGAAAGAGTGCGGTTCCTGGACCGCCGGCCAGATGCCTCTGCTCCGTTACCAGAGGCCGAAGTCCTCCCTGAACCAGACATCGCCCTGGATATGGTAGCCGACGAGCCTGAAGACCCCTTCGCTGACCAATAAAGGGAAAGGTTTAAAAAAGGGGGAATCAATTCTTAGGAGCCTCCGGAACCTCACTCTTCCCGGACCAGAGAAGGCATTGCTGAGGAGGCTATGAGGAAACCACGACGGAAAGTTTGTGGCTTTTGCGCCGAAAAAGTGGAGGAGATTGATTACAAAAATGTAGCCCGACTGCGCCGCTATGTCTCGGACCGGGGGAAAATTCTCCCCCGCCGAACCACCGGGACCTGTGCCAAACACCAGAGGCGACTTACCCGGGCTATTAAATACGCCCGTCATATGGCCCTACTTCCCTTTACCGCAGAATAAAAGCCTATGGAAAAGAATCAATTCCAAACTCAACCTCACTCCCCTAAACGGACGGAAAAACCCTGGGGATATGAACTGCTCTATGCCCATACCGATCAATACGTAGGAAAGGTACTCCACATCAATAAAGGAGGCCGTCTCAGCCTCCAATACCATTGCGAGAAGGACGAAACCATCTATTTGTATAAAGGAGAAATGGATTTCCAGGTGGAAATGCCGGATGGATCAATGAAGGTGATCCGGATGAAACCCGGAGACGCCTTCCACATCCGTCCCGGCCAAAAACACCGGATGATCGCTCTGGAAGACTGCGATGTTATGGAGGTCTCAACCCCTCACCTCGAGGATGTAGTGCGAGTACAGGACGACTACGGTAGAGTCTAACTCCCCAACTCACCGCCCACAACCACTAACATCCCGAAAGAGTATGGGAGATCCAGGGCTTCATACCCCTGGCTCCCATACTCTCTTTGGTTTAACAGAGGCAGTGAACCAATGAAATCATCGGTAAAAGAGCTTCGGCTTTACCCAGTTGAACAGCAATTATATCAGAAGAAGGTCAACTCTGTTCCCCTAGCAGTAGAAAAAGCCCTCCATCAGCTCCCCCTTCAAGATTACCTTCGCCCCGGAGAAAACATTGCTATTACCGCAGGAAGCCGGGGAATTGCCCATATCCCCACTATCCTCGCCAATGTTGTTCAGGCAGTCAAAAAGTGTGGCGCCCACCCCTTCCTCGTCCCCGCAATGGGTAGCCATGGTGGAGCCACAGCCGAAGGTCAAGTAGAACTCCTCAAAGCCCTAGGCGTAACGGAAGAGGCTGTCGGCGCTCCTATTATCGCCTCTATGGAAACAGTCGCCCTAGGAACAACTTCCAAGGGGTATGCGGTCTTTATGGACAAAAACGCCTGGAACGCCGATGGGATCATCGTGGTCAACCGGATCAAGCCTCATACAGACTTCCGGGGTACTTATGAAAGTGGACTGATGAAGATGATGGCCATCGGCCTAGGAAAACGAGACCAAGCAGAGGTGGTTCACTCTCTAGGGACTCGAGGACTGAGAGAGCTGATCCCCGAAGTGGCTCAGGCGATCCTCAACACCGGGAAAGTGCGATGCGGACTAGCTATTCTGGAGAACGGCTTTGGTGAAACAGCCCAGTTGGTCGCCCTCCCTCCTTCCCAGATTCCAGTGGTGGAACCTCAGTTACTAGCAGAAGCCCGCCGGCACCACCCCCGAGTCCCCTTCCGAGAGGTGGACATCCTCATTGTAGATTACATCGGCAAGGACATTAGCGGTGCAGGAATGGATACCAATGTCATCGGGCGATTGCTTATTGGTAAAGAACCTTGGGTTCGCTACCCACGAGTGTCCACCATTATTACCTTAGACCTCACCCCTGCCTCTCACGGAAACGCTGCGGGGGTCGGTTTAGCGGATATTACCACCCAACGACTGCTTAAGAAGATGGACCCCCACCACACCTACACTAATATTATGGTCTCGACTTTCATCGAAAGGGGAAAAATCCCCCCTGCCTATCCCTCAGACCAAGAGGCCCTTGAAGCAGCCCTCTACCTCCACCGCGCCCGCCGGCCTGAAGACCTTCGAATCGTCCGAATCCAGGATACCCTTCATATCCACCGCTTCTGGGCCTCGGGGGCGGTTCTGCAGGAAGGCAACCGACTGGGGAAGATCAAAGTGGTGGGAGACCCACAACCGCTCCCTTTTGACGAACATGGGAACTTAAAAGACCTTGAAGAAACTCTCCCTTCTCCTGCTGTCCTTTAGGGACCCCAAAGGGGAAGCCTGAAAATATACCCATTTTTTAACCGGAAAGCCGGGATAGCCTCCCAAGCTACCCCGGCTCAACTTTTAACTTGCTTCCGGCTTGGGTGTCCTCTTCGTAGAAGGAGGGAGCACAGGGAGTTCCAAAGCGCTCCTCGGAACTTGCCCAGTAAGACTGTTCAAGAAGGCCTCAATACTCTTGATCTCCCTCTGAGAAAGATTTTTACCCAAGCAAGCTTCCGCTATAATGCGGATAGCCTCCTCTAGGCTCCATACGCTGCCGTCATGGAAGTAAGGATAAGTATGAGCAACATTCCTCAAAGAGGGAACCTTAAAGACATAACGATCCTGCTCTTTGTGGGTTACCTCATAGCGCCCTAAGTCCCTATTCTTACTTCCCGTCAACTCCCAATAAGGCTTAAACGGCCCAAATTTTTGATACATCCTACCTCCCAAAGCTGGCCCGTTATGGCAAGCAACACATCCTACTTCTATAAAAGTTCTTAGCCCTTCCTTCTCCTGCCGGCTCAAGGCGCTGGTATCCCCTTTCAAAAAGCGGTCAAACCGGGAAGGCGTCATCAGAGTGCGCTCAAAAGCAGCAATACTCTTGGCGATGTTGTTATAAGTAACAGGATGAGCCTCCCCCGGAAAAGCTTTTCGGAAAAGGGCCACATATTCAGGAATGGAGGCGATACGCTCCACGGTCAAAGCCTCCGAAGGCATAGCCATCTCCTTCGGGTTAAGAATAGGCCCCTTAGCTTGCTCTTCAAGGTCCTTCGCCCGGCCATCCCAGAACTGAGCGATATGGAGGCCCGCATTTAAGGTGGTAGGAGCATTCCGGGAACCCTCCACCCAATTGTGCCCTAGGGAAGTGGGACGATTGTCTACCCCATAAGTCGCTAAGTTATGGCAGAAGTTACAGCTGATCGCCCCACTCTTAGATAAGCGAGGATCATGGTAGAGCATTTTCCCTAATTTCACTTTGGCGTCAGTTAAAGGATTTTGAGGATTATTAACTGAAGGAGGTAATGGTTTAAAGAACTGGAGTGCAAGTTTTAAAGTAGGATCCGAGACTTTTCTCCCCTGAGCTAAAGAAAGGTTATTTCTAGCAAAGAACAATCCCAAAACAGAAAGCGCACAACCAATAACAATCTTCCTTGCCATTAAATCACCTCTCCTTTCTTAAAGGTTACAGAGCTTCCTCTCTTCCCACTCCATTATATATGTAAGTTGGAATTTGTGAAAATAGTTGCGAACCAAAGCTAAGAGGGGGGTGGGCTGATTTGGCCTCTCAATCGCAGAGAGAGGAACCTCTTGCCCAACAAGGGCTAAGTCCGGTGGTCCTTCCTGAAAACCTCGAAAGTTTCTCTCTTCCCTTCAAAATCACAACCTACCATCCTCTTAAAAGAATCTTTGCAGCTGTTATTACCTGGTGGAACTTCGCGGACTCCGGCACTTCTAGCCCCATGGAGGGTTCCTTTGCCCAGGCCCTCACTCCTAAAGAGTCCCACCATCGTCTGAAGGTGTTAATCCAAAAATGGAGAAACTTATAATGTCTGCCATCATCACCTTTCATCCTTATGGGGAGGGATTTATGAAAAGGCTTACCCCGGATCAAGTATCTGCCTATCAAAGAGACGGTTTCCTCAAGGTAGAAGGGGTTTTTTCTCCTGAAGAATGCCAACAGATGAAAGTAACCATACAAAAGATTTTGGAAGAAGTACGAGCGGAATGGCGCGCCCAGGGAAAAGACCCCGCGGAGCTGGATAACCATGGGGTCTTTGTTGGCCTTTCGGTTCGTCACCCCTTCTTCAGGGAAATTGCTCGAAGAGAGCACCTCCTCGATATGCTGGAAGACCTTATCGGTCCTTCTATTGGCTTTTTAAGCGACAAAGTGGTGTTTAAAGCAGAAAAAAAGGCCACTCCTTGGCATCAGGATTGGCCTTACTGGAAGGGAAGCCATAAGATCTCGGTTTGGATAGCCTTGGATCGGGCGATACCTGAGAACGGATGCCTGAAGTTCATCCCCGGTAGCCACCAAAAACCAATAGAACATCATCAAGTCCATCAGCCAAGGGAAGGTTTCGGCTTTCGGATCATCGCCTTGGACGAGAGCAACGCAGTGACAGTCCCCGCCGAAGTAGGAACCGCTGTCTTCTTCCATGATTTGACCCTCCACTCCTCTCATCCTAACCAAAGAGGGGAGGACCGTTTCGCTTTAGTCATCACTTACCGAGACTTAAGCCAACCCGATCTCGATTATCCTTGGCTTCCCGCTGCAGCACCGGTGAGAACGCCCCTGAAGGAGAAATAAGATGCTTCACTGAGAACCCCTCCCTGACCTCCCTGTTTTGGAGACCTCCCGTTTCATCCTCCGCAAGCTCTATCTAGAAGATGCGGAAAATATGTTTGAATAATACCTCTTTCTATCCCACGGGGGTGTCTCCGAAGAATTCCCGGCTAGGGCAAGAAGGATCCCTAACGGGCTTCTTCCTCCGGAAGGCTCTCTCCCCCAAACTGATCAGCTAATAAAGCCTCAGCCGCTTTTCTACCGCTGATAACCGCTCCCTCCATCGTTGCTGGCCAGCCTGTTTGAGTCCAATCCCCTGCAAGATAAAGGTTCTGAATAGGGGTTCTCGTATCCGGCCGGTACTGATCACATCCCGGAAAGACGGAAAAAGTGGCCCTGCTCTCCCTAACGACGACTTCTCGGAGAACTCGGGCGGATCTCGCTTGGGGGAAAGCGGTTAACAAATCCTCCTTAGCAATCCTGAGAATCTCTTCTCGGGACCTGTCCTCTACTTCCCTAGCCGCACTCCACACCAACCCGATATAATCTCCTCCCTCAGGAAGCTGAAAGTGAATCCTTTTGTTAAACATCCATTGAAAACGTCTACCTAGCAAGGCAGATTGGGGTAGAGAGGTGATGGGACGATCGAACCAAAAATAGACTGCTACAATCGGAGAACTTCCCAAAAGCTCGAAATCCTTAAAGGGGGGTTCTTCTAACCATTGGTGAGGCAACAACTTGAGAAGGGCTTCGTAAGGAACTGCAGAAATAACCGCCCGGGCAGGGATATAACCCTCTGAAGTTTGCACCCCTAAGCAGTGATTGCCCTGAATATCGAGCCGGGTTACAGCAGTGCGAAGGCGAATCTGCCCCCCTCTCTGAGTGATGTATTCTTCACAGGGGGGACCATAAAGGTCACTGAGAGGGCAAGCGGGTACTCCCATTTCATAACTATGGCGAGAACCGAGAAAACCCTGGGCGAAGACCTGCCGGGCGTACTTGAGAGAGGCTCGGTAAAGACTTTCGTTCAATGCACTCACCAGAATAGGTTCCCAAAAATACTCTATAGCAGGGACAGGCTGGTGAACCGCCTTCAGCCACTCCCCCACAGAAATTTCCGGCACCTTATTGGAGGGTGTTGCCCAGAGCCGGGCTATCCCCAGTACTAGAGCATACCGATGAGACCTTTTCAAAAAGGGAAAGCGAAGCAGAGAGGGCAATAGATGAAAAGGGTAAGGGAGTTTAGAAGGGTAGAGGTAAGCCAAACGCTTCTCCGAACCTAAGAAGGGAATCCAAGAGTACCACTTTATCTTTTCAGCAACTCCAATCTGGCGGTAGAAATCGAGGAGGTGGGTACAACACCTCAGGAGAATATGCTGGCAATTATCTACCTCCACCTCTCCATCCCAACCTGGCAGAGAAGAAGCCCGCCCTCCTAATACACCCCGCCGCTCCAGAAGGAGAACAGGGAGACCCTCCTCCACCAACCTACAACCTGCTGAAAGGCCTGCTAACCCTCCCCCAAGGATGACAACTGGTCCTTTGCCCTGTACCTGTACTTGAGCCATGCCTTTCCCGCAATCACTAACTTCTGCAAAGCGGACAACCTCACCCGGTGGTGAAAGACATCGTAGTTCACTTTGACGATCTTATCCAAAATCCCCTCATAGATCCCGATCAAAGCAGACAAAGCGGGTCGGCTGTCCGGGTGAATATGGGGGATCAACTGCTTCCCCTTGTAATAGTATTCCCTGGCTCGATGAACCTCAAAAGCCATTAACCGAAGGAAAGCTAGGTTAACAACCGATCTTTTCAGCTCCCCCTCCGAGTAACCGAAACACTCCAAGTCCTCTTGAGGCAAATAAATTCGCCCCATCTCAGCATCCTCTCGGAGATCTCGGAGGATATTCGTTAATTGGAAGGCAATTCCACAGGCCTCCGCATAACCCAAAGCGGAAGGGTCATCAAACCCCAGAATATGGATGGTCACCAAGCCCACGACACCAGCTACCAGGTAGCAATAGCGATAAAGCTCTTCAAAGGTCTGATACCTCCGCACTGTTAAATCCATTGCAGTTCCATCAATAAGAAGATAGAAATAGTGATCAGGAATCTGGTAACGCTGGAGGGTGTCTATAAAAGCAGGCCAGAGGGAATGAGAAGGCCGACCTCCTTTAAGGGCCAAAGAGAGCTCCTCCCGCCAAGCCTGAAGCTCTTCTTGCTTCCTGCGAAGCTCTCCTTCTGAGGCTTTCAAACTGATGGGAGCATCTATAATATCATCGCAAACCCGCATAAAAGCGTAAATTGCACAAAGGCTTTCGCGTTTCCTCCGAGGAAGAATGAGGAAAGAGTAGTAAAAATTCCTCGCTCTGGATCGGGTTAACCGAACGCAGTAATGATAGGAATCCTCTAAAGGGAGTTTGGTTCTTGCCCCCATTTACATCGCCTTCCAAGGTCACCCCTAAGACTTCCGGGCCAGGAAAACTTTCTCACCCTTCTCCAGACTTCCCTCTTTCCTAGTCAAAGACAACGCTGATTAGGGCGAAACCTTACGGGTCGTTAGGTCTGAATAGAGTTCAGATAAAGGGACCAGTTGGTAACCCCTCTGCCGAAGGGACTGGATCAACTCAGGAAGCGCTTCGACGGTAGAAGGATGGCTTTCATGAAGCAGAAGGATAGCCCCGTTATCCGTAGCGTCCAGAAGATCAGAAACGATCTGAGAGGGAGAGAGATTGTCATAATCACCAGCGGTAGCACTCCATAAAACGGTGATGTAGCCAAGCGAGCGGGCAATCTCGAAAACCCTTCTCTGCTCCTGTCCGCCAGGGGGGCGAAAGAAGCGGAGGCGATACCCTGGCCAGATCCGCTGGATAATAACTTCAGTGTCCCGGATCTCATTCCGAATGTTGTGGTCCTTTAAAGCAGTGAGCCGTTGGTGGTCATAAGTATGATTCCCCAGCTCGTGTCCCTCCTTTAGGATCGCTCGGATCAAATCGGGAGCCTCTTTGGCTCGGATCCCTACGATAAAGAAAGTGGCTCGAACGCCTTCCTGGCGGAGCAGTTTCAGAATCCGATCGGTAATGCCCGGCCGAGGCCCATCGTCAAAGGTGAGGGCTACTTTAGGAAGGTGGTAGCTCCCGTGTCGGAGGATCCCCAGCTCAGCATCGAAAAGGTCCTTCCCCTGAATCTTTAAAATCCAGTATCCTGGCCACAAGCTCCGAAGCAAGAGAGCCTTATGAGGATGAGTGAGATAAAAGAGGCTCAAAGCAAGGAGGGTAATCCCAGGGAATACTAGTCTTCGCATCCTTCCATCGTCTTTAGGGCCTGGACCGCTTGTTGGACTGTTTCCGCAATGGTTCGGTAAAGCTGATGTCCCTTCAGGTTCGGGTGTTGACTCAGAAGAACCTCCACCTGAATCGGTTGGCCAAAAGTAACTCGAATATGACCTGGCTTGGGGAAAATTCTTCCCTTAGGCATACTCTCATAAGTCCCCTCGATGAGACAAGGGAGTATAGGAGCGCGTGTCTCAACCGCAATGTATCCCACTCCAGGACGGAAAGGTGCGATCTGACCGTCTAGCGAGCGTGTCCCTTCCGGGTAAACCAGGAGAAATTTGCCCTGATCCAAAACTTGCTTGCAAATTCGGAAACCCTCTATAAAGTTCCCATGCCGATCAAAGGGGACCACGTGGACCAGGGTTTGAAACAGGAACCCTTTAAAGCGATGATTGAAGAAGTAATCCTTAGCTCCCACGGGATAGAGGGTTTCAGCTTTTTCTCCCAGAGCGCAGATCACCGCCCCTGTATCCAAGTGGCTAGTGTGGTTCGCCGCAATAATCAGAGGGCCTCGATCTGGGATGTTCTCTTGCCCCCGGACTTCCAGCCTTAAGTAGAGACGATAGAAAAGCCTTCCCCAAAAGCGGAGGAGGCGACGGGCAAAAGGCCCCCAGAAGGGGTCAGGAAGTAAACAAGGTATCTCAGGTGTGACCTTCTGGGAAGGGGACACCCTTACTTCGGAAACCCCTCTTCTCCTAAAAGCCTCTAAAACATCTTGCACAGTATGGAGGCGGACCACTACTTCTTCCGGCAATTCGACGCCTGTTTGTTCTTCCAAATGGGCAACGACTTCCACAACCTGCAGGCTGTCCAACCCTAAATCAAAGCGTAAGTGATGCTCAGGTACTATCTCCTCAGCCGGCATCCCTGCAAACCGGGCCAATAAGGAGGTGATTTCCGAGGACTCAACCTCCTTAGCAGGAGAGGGTTCTAGCCCTTGAAGGGATCGGGTGTTTAACTCAAGCCCCTCTTCAATAGCCTTCTTAACCGCTGTTCTATCGGTAGCCAAAGCAGGAGTTTTAGGGAACTCAGGTCCTGGCCAGAGGTGTAGCTTCTGGATCCGTTGGTAGCTGGGGACAGAAGCGGAGATCGCTTGAATCTCCTTCAGCAAAGCCTTTCGCACAACCTCCGGCTTCTCCTTAGGCGAGAACACCTGGGGATCAGGGATCACTACTGCGTGGATCTCTTCACCCATACCCTCTGGGGCAGGGTAACCGATGACGCAAAGGTCTCGGATCCCTCGCAGGTTCCGGTAGCGGGCTTCTACCTCTTCAGGGTAGACATTTTTACCTGCAGAAGTGAGGATCATCTCCTTAGTTCGGCCGGTGAGGTAGAGATAACCTTCAGGATCTTGCCAACCAAGGTCTCCGGTATGAAGCCACCCCTCTTTGAGAATCCTGGCAGTGGCTTCAGGATTGCGGAAGTACTCCCGCATAATATTCGGCCCCCTCGCCCAGATCTCCCCTATACCTCTTTCATCTGCCCCCGCAATCCGAATCTCAACTCCTGGGAGAGGAAGGCCCACCGAACCCCTTTTGCGTCGTTCGAGAGGATTCACCGTAAGGACTGGAGAGGCTTCCGTAAGGCCGTAGCCCACGCAAATCGGAAAACCCATCCGATGAAAGGCATCATAAAGGGAGAGGTCTAAAGAGGCCCCACCGGAAACCATAACCCGAATTCGTCCTCCGAAAGCCCGATGGATCCGGGAGAAAAGTCTTCGCCCCAGGTTCCTCCCTGTGACCTTCTCCACCCAGTGGCTGATCCAATGGCAGGCCCGAAAGATGAAGAAGGCTATCGGCCCCCTTCGCCGCACCTCCCTCTCAATATGCTCATAAATCAGGCTGTAAAACCGAGGTACCGCTAGCACACAAGTAGTCCCCGTTTCCTTCATCCCCTCAAGTAGGGCTTTGGAGTTGAGTGCTGAGGGATAGGTAACCGTAGCGGTTCCAAAGATGGGCATAAGAAACCCACCCGTGAACTCAAAAGCGTGGTAAAGGGGAAGAATGGAGAGGAACTGATCCGTTTCTAAGGGCCTTAAAACCTGGGCAATTGCCTGGACGTTGGCTAGAAAATTCCCGTGAGTCAGCACCGCCACCCGGGGGTTCCCGTAAGGACCGGAGGTAAAGATCATTGAGGCTGGAGTTTCTTGGCGAACGCGAGGGTCGGGTAGATCAGGGTCTGGTGGAGGTAAAGAGATGGATTCAGAACCAAAGGGAAGGCCCCACTGCTGGATATTGAGGAGGAGTAAGTCTTTCGCTAAGTCTGAACCCTTAAGAAAGGCGAAACGGCTCTCGGTAGTTAAGATCGCTTTGGCGGAAACGAACTTAACCGCGGACTTTAGGTCCTCAAGGGGCCACTGGGGATCAAGGGGAACTACCGTTGCCCCAAGATGGGCACAAGCAAAATAGGCGATGCCCCACTCCGGACGGTTTTCCGCATAGAGGAGGATATGGTCGCCAAAGGTTATCCCCAACTTCCGTAATCGAGTGGCCATCCGCAAGGAGAGGTCTTTCACCTGCTCATAAGTATAGCGAATCCATCGGCCCTTCTGCTTCATTTGAAGAGCGATTTTCTGGGGCCGCTTCTCTGCAGACCGGAGGAGTAATTGCGGGAGAGAAATGAGGGAGGATGGCTCAGGCACTGGAAGAATCCTTTGCCCTCTTCGCCCCCTCCGGGAGGGAGCCCCTGATGAAAGCGCTGGGGAGGGGTCTATCTTTAATACATGGCGCAGAAGACCTGGGATATGAATCTCTTGGATATAGTTCTGCCAAACGATTTGGTGGAGGTCAAAGAAGAAAATTTTCTTATCTTCCTCGCTTAATGCCTCGTACAAAGCCTGGGTTTGGGAGGTCTCAAAGCGAGCATCTAGGTGAGTATAAGGGGCATAAATCTCCACATAATAAGCTAATCGGTCCATTGCTGCGAGCGAGACATCCAGTTTGAGCCGAAGCTTAGGAAACCACCGGTAAGTTTCTAATAAATCTCTTATCTTACGGAGTAGGGGTCGAAAAATAAGGCCGTGGGTCAAAGCAAAACGCCAATTACTGGGATAGGTCCAGTCCTTAACCAAGACCGGCTCCCCCCGCCGATTAGTCAACGGATGTTGCAGGAAGTACTCACGGGTAATGCGGACTAATTCTTTAAAAACCAGGGGGGCAGTAGTTCCCGTAGCTACTTGATAAACCTTTACGCCTCCTTCCCGGGCGGATCGGGGGATAGCAGCGAGGATAGCATTCACCACGTAATCAACAGGGGTGAGGTCAATCACAATATTCGGATCTGCGGGAAAATCCGAAAGCCGCCCCTTTCCGTAAGCAGCAATAATCGGGTCAGCCATTCGGAAACCATCTAGCCAACCTGGCTCCGGCTCCCGGAGGCTGCTTTCAATAATAGAGGGTCGGAGGATAATGGTGGGTAAGGAACCCCGGTGGCGAAGAAGCAGGGCTTCTCCCAAAGCCTTGGTGAAGGTATAGGTATCATTCCACCCATACCGGTGTGCCCAACGCATCCCCTCCCGGACCAGCTCTTCCCGGAGCCATCGCTGCCGAATAAGCCCTGCCTGGGCTTTTAACTGCTCCTCTGTAACCGATTCCCCGGTGGGAATCTCCCTCCTCGCCAAAGCGAGGAACTCCGCCTCTTTTTCCAGCGATACGCTCCTCCGGCGAATCTCTTCGATCCGCGCCCACATAGCTGATAGAACCGTCTCTAGGTCCTGAGGAAGACGGGGAAAGGCCTTCCTAGTATCTCCAGCAAGCGGGAGATTTGAGGAGGGATCGACTTCCAAGGGCTTCTCCGGTACAAGCCCCCTCCGCCGGCCGCAAACATAACAGGTAGAGACGTGAAGAAGTACCGCCTTAGGGCAGAGTTGGCCCAGCTGAGCAACCCGAGCAGGGCCTAAGGCATTGAGGGTGAGAGCTGAGTCCAGAGGTTCATCAAAATTCACCACCGCCGCGCTATTGATGATCACGTCAACCTCCTGGGTCAGCCTTTCTAGCCAATCAGGCGTTAACCCCAGGTTTTCCAGGGCAAGGTCTCCTGGAACTGCAACCACTTTCCCCTGGATCAACTGATGGAAACGGATATGCCCTAGCTCTTGCCGAAGCCGGCGAAAGGCGGTAGAACCAAAAACCTCTTTCCGGAGGCGTTCTTCAGCAGAAACTTCAGTTCCATCTAGGTTAGACTTGGGACGAACCAGGAGGTAGAGGCGGCGAATATGAGGGAGGTCTCGGAGGATCTTCTCTACCAAAGGTTGCCCTAGGAAGCCTGTGGCACCGGTTATAAAGAGTACCTTATCTTCGTAGAAGGCTTTAACCAAACTCATCTTAACCAGCGATCTCTTAAATTACCCTCTATACATCATATCACACCCATGAAACCGTTCACCACCTTGACCCCCAGCTTGGCAAACGCGGAGCACTTATATCGCTTCCTTCTTCCGCACAACTTCAAGGCAAAGAAGCAGGAGGGAAAAGGTTCCTTAAGGAATAGGGGATTCGGCAAAGAGAATTTCTGAAAAGGAGGTTTTCAGCATGCCTCGACCTGTAACCCTCTTTACTGGTCAATGGGCCGACCTTCCCCTAGAAGTGATGGCCGAAAAGGCAGCGCAAATGGGCTATGATGGTTTGGAGCTTGCCTGCTGGGGTGACCACTTTGATGTGACTAAAGCTTTGGAAGACCCTGATTACTGCCAATCGCGCCATGAGATTCTGAACCGTTATAACTTAAAAGTTTTTGCGATTTCGAACCATTTGGTAGGGCAAGCGGTATTGGATCCTATTGACGCTCGTCATCAAGCGATTCTGCCCCCTCACGTTTGGGGAGATGGAGATCCAGAAGGGGTGCAAAAGCGTGCTGCGGAAGAGATGATGAACACCGCCCGGGCAGCAGCTAAGCTGGGGGTTAAAGTAGTGAATGGCTTCACGGGGTCTCCTATCTGGCACCTAGTCTACCCCTTCCCCCCCGTGCCTCCTCAGATGATCGAGGATGGCTTCAAAAAGTTTGCGGAAAAATGGAACCCTATCCTAGATGTTTTCAAGGAAGTCGGAGTGAAGTTCGCTCTGGAAGTCCATCCTACGGAGATCGCTTTTGACATCGTCACCGCTCAAAAAGCGATAGAAGCCTTAGGGGGCCGACCCGAATTCGGGTTCAACTTTGATCCCAGCCACCTCCACTGGCAGGGAGTAGACCCCGTTAAGTTCCTTTACGAGTTTAAGGATCGTATCTATCACGTCCATATGAAGGATGCTATCGTTACCTTGGACGGCCGGAGCGGGATTCTGGCCTCCCACCTCCCCTTTGGGGACCCTCGCCGAGGATGGGATTTCCGAAGCTTGGGTCGAGGAGGGGTTAACTTTGAAGAGATCATCCGTGCTCTGAACAACATCGGGTATCAGGGACCGCTCTCCGTAGAGTGGGAAGATAGTGGAATGGACCGAGAGCACGGGGCCAAGGAAGCCTGCGAATTTGTTAAGAAGACCGACTTCCCACCTTCCGCGGTCTCCTTTGAAGCAGCCTTTGCAGAGCAGGAGTAACTCTAAGCAAGGTAGAAGGACCCCTTCGCCTTCTAGCTCGATTAACACTGAATAAGGCTCTATTGCTTGAGGGAGGGGCACCCCAAGATGGGTCCCCTCCCTCTTTTTGGGGATTCACTAAAGGGGTATAGCCCTCTGAAGGGCAAACCTCTTGATAACTATAAGGGAGTAAGCCTCCCGGTGAGCCGAAAGGGAGGAAGCCGTCTCAGCCTTTGCTTTGCTCCCCTCTTCAGGGAGAGGGTTGAGGGCATCTCCTGGAGAACCGATGGAGAACTTATCTCCCACCCCTCTTCTACTGTCGAGCTACCGCAGGAGGAGTCCAGTTGCCGTAGACGTTGATCTCCACGCCTTCCACTTTAGGCCGAACGCCTTTGACCATAATACCCGGTCGTCCCATTCCCTGCCCGCCAGTTTGCCGGTTGCGAGGATCCCGGAAACCTAGGCGTACCAATCGCCGCCAGCGCCCACTGTGGTTGACTGCTGAACCGTGGACCGTCCAAATGTGGAAAAGCACCACATCTCCCGCCTTTGCAGGGACGGAAACCGCATCCTCCAGGCGGAATTTATCGGTGGGAAGATGTGGCGCGGTATGAGGGCCGATAATATGCTCCAAAGGCCCTAGCTTGTGGCTCCCAGCAAGGAACTTGATGCACCCGCTAAGCTCATCCGCATCATCTAAATGAACTAAGGCATCTATATACCGTCCATCTTCGTGGGGATAGAAAGGCAAGTCCTGGTGCATAGGGAAAGGAGCGCCAGCATCAGGCGGTTTAGCGTGGAGGGTCACATGGTGAAGCTCTACTGCGTCTGTCTCCATCAAAGTAGCAATAGCCTCGGCTAATCGAGGGTTGAGGATAGCCCTGGCCCAAGCGGAGGAGTAGTGTTGCAGCTCATGGATAGCCACTAAAGTAGCCTTCCTATCCTCCTCTTCGCTCATATACTCCTTCCGCCAAGGTCCCTGCCAGGCCGCATTCCAGTTGGCAAAAGTCCGGATGACATAATCTAACTCCTCTCGCATCCGCTCGAGTTCATCCGGAGGGTAAATCTGCTCCAAACGAAGGAAACCTTTCTCTTGGAAAAAGTTAACTTGGTCCTGAGTCAGCATTTTCGTCCACCTCCTCTCCTCCACTTTCGACTATTAAAAAATTTATTCCTCCTCTATCCTTTCTATCACCCTCTCCTTTAGTTGAAAACCCCCTCTGCTATAATGGAATTGCCAGGTATCAACCTTGGCTCAAAGGGAAGGAGCGGTCCCAAGATCTTTTTGGTCTTCCGAAGAC
>CAYSAW010000012.1:0-79394 GCA_964429225.1 uncultured bacterium | reverse complement strand
GGTCCCAAGATCTTTTTGGTCTTCCGAAGACCCTTTCTCCTCCGCCAATGGGCAGGGTTTGCACAAGCTAAAGCCTACGACTATCTCCTTCCCCTTCACCAAGGAAAAATCCTTAAAGGCCTTAGTTTACTTGTTGCTCCGAAGGAACTTGCTCCCTCCCTGCGTCCTCTCTTGGATAAGGAAGTTTTTTAAAATTTTCTTTTTGAGGTTTCGAAGAGATGAAAGGAGATACTCACTTCACACTCGATCAAAGCAAGATTCCCACTCATTGGTACAATATTTTAAGTGACCTTCCTGAACCTCTTCCCCCACCACTCCATCCGGCAACGCAAAAACCGATTACTCCTGAAGATATGCTTCCCCTCTTTCCCGAAGACCTGATTGCCCAAGAGATGAGTACCCAGCGGTGGATAGAAATTCCTGAACCTGTACGAGAGGTTTATGCGCTATGGCGCCCCACTCCTTTACTCCGAGCTAAACGCCTTGAGCAAGCTCTGCAAACCCCCGCCCACATCTATTACAAGTACGAAGGGGTCAGCCCCGCGGGAAGTCACAAGCCTAACACAGCAATTGCCCAAGCTTACTACAACAAGAAAGCAGGTATTCAAAGGTTAGCCACGGAAACGGGCGCAGGTCAGTGGGGCTCTTCCCTTGCTCTTGCCTGCAGGTTATTCGGTCTAGAGTGCACGGTCTATATGGTTAAAGTAAGCTATTACCAGAAACCTTACCGGAAACTGCTGATGCAGGTCTGGGGTGCACAAGTCCATCCTAGCCCTAGTGACCAAACAGAGTTCGGAAGGAGGCTTCTCCAGGAGGACCCCGAGAATCCGGGAAGCTTAGGCATCGCCATTAGTGAAGCCATTGAGGAGACGATACGCAACCCAAAAACGAAATATGCTCTGGGGAGTGTACTCAACCACGTTTGCCTCCACCAAACAGTTATTGGGTTAGAGGCCTTGGAACAGATGGCATTAGCGGGAGAGGAGCCGGATATCCTGGTGGGCTGTGTAGGGGGAGGAAGCAACTTCGCCGGCCTTGTCCTACCCTTCCTGAGGAAAAAAATCCTTGGGCAAAGATCCTATCGCATTATAGCGGTCGAACCTACCTCCTGCCCTTCGTTAACGCAAGGGGAATATCGCTACGACTTCGGGGACACCGCCCAAACTACCCCTTTGCTAATGATGTACACTTTAGGACACAACTTTATGCCTCCCAAAATCCATGCGGGAGGCCTCCGCTACCACGGTATGGCTCCCTTAGTGAGCCATCTCTATCGTTTGGGGTTAATTGAGGCAGTTGCCTACCCCCAAAACCGGGTATTTGAAAGTGGGGTACTCTTTGCCCAAACTGAAGGGATCGTTCCAGCACCCGAATCCGCCCACGCAGTTCACGCAGTGGTCGAGGAAGCTCTACAAGCGCGTTCCGCAGGGGAAAAACGGGTCATCCTCTTTAACCTCAGCGGACACGGATTGCTGGACCTCAGCGCCTATGAAGCCTATTTGTCTGGACAACTGCAGGATTAGGGATGGTTTCCTACCCCCATTTTTTTGCAGAGTATATCCCTGTGAGGGAGGGCGGGGCTTCCCGCCAAGCCTTATCCAGGTTTTAGCCTACGACTACCGAGCCCCCCTCCCTTTCGGCTCACTAGGAGTTTCGCCCCCACCCATCCCTAGTTAAAAAACGGGGGATTATAGAAGATTTCTTCTATAAATACAAATCTTTCCTTTAGGAGAAGGATTCTGACCTCCTTAAAAGGAATAAATTTTGTAGTAGATGAACCCTTGGAGGAAACTGGAGGATTTCCCCCTAGGAAGAGCTCCAGCGGTGATGCTCTTCCTCCTTCTTCTTTCTATCCCTTTTCTCCCTCACCCCCAAAAACATCCTGGGGTGAAGGAGCAGATCGAGTTCTGGGTCTTCGCTTCCACCCATTACGATGAATACTCGGCGAGAATCCCCCTCTTTGAGAAAACTCATCCCGGAGTAAAAGTTCGCCTTCAGCAACTTCCGGGCAATGTCCTAGCAGATAAATTGATGGCTGCTTTCCTCTCCGAAACAGCAGCCCCCGACTTAGTGGAGATCGAAATCGGTCAGGCTGGCCGATTCTTCCTCGGCCGGCTCTCAGACATCGGTTTTGAAGACCTAACAGAACGGCTAAGAAAAGAAGGTTGGCTCCAGCGTGTAGTCCGGCAACGCTTCGTCCCTTGGTCAAGCCGGGGACACATCTTTGGAGTCCCCCATGACCTCCACCCCGTCGTTCTGCTTTATCGGGAGGACCTCCTCCGCCCTTTAGGGGTGAACCTCCCCCAACAAGTCCAAACCTGGGACGACTTTCTCCGCCTCTTCTCCCGAAAAGATCTTCTGGATATCAACCGGGATGGTCATCAGGACCGCTTTGCGATTATGTTTAACCAAACCGATTCGGGCCACGTTCGTCTTCTCCTTTACCAGAGGGGAGGAAATCTCTTTGATCATCGAGGGAGAGTCTTAATGGATAGCCCTCTAGCGGTGGATACCGTGGAATTCGCCCGAAAGCTCTTTAAAAAAAGATTGGCTTTCCCTACTCCTCCCTTTGGCCCAGATCTTTACGGTCCTATGAAGGAGGATAGGGTCTATTGCGTTATGGCTCCTGACTGGTTCGTGGGGATGATCCGAAAGTTCGCCCCAGAATTAGCAGGAAAGTGGAGGGCAATGCCTCTTCCAGCTTGGCAGAAAGGAGGCCGACGTACCTCCAGCTGGGGAGGCACAATGATCGGAATGACCAAGCAATGTAAAAATAAGAAGTTGGCCTGGGAGTTACTCAAATTCCTCTACTTTGATAAAGAAGCCTTAGTTAACCGGTACGAGAAAACGAGGATTATCCCCCCTCTTAAAGAGGCTTGGAAAGACCCTATCTTCGCTCAACCGGATCCCTACCTGGGGGGGCAACCCTTGGGACTCCTTTTTGTGCAACTGGGAGAGGAAGTTCCCCCTGTAATCCAAGACCAATATGCCCCGGAAGCTATTCAGGAGATGGATCGAGCGTGTTATAAAATACTAACGGATCCTAAAGCGGACGCCCGACAAATTCTAACAGAAGCAGGTAACCGGATTCGACAACGGATCCACCGGGACCGGTTTCGGCAAGGTTAAACCGATGAAAGAGAACCATCGCAAACCCTTTAAGGTCTTTGTTCCTCGAATTAGGGAGGAGGAAATCGCTCCCTACCTCTTTATCGCTCCCTTTTATCTGCTATTCCTAGCTTTCGTCGCCTGGCCCTTGATAGATAGCCTCTGGCTCAGTTTACACGATACAGTGGGGTTGCGCAGTCGGATCTTCGTAGGATTAGGCAACTACTTCTACCTCCTTCAAGACCCCCTCTTCTGGAAATCGCTCTGGAATACCACTTATTTTACCCTAGGAAGCGTGTTTCTGCAAATTCCCTTAGCCCTCCTCTTGGCTCTCATCCTTAACTCTCCTCAGCTCCGAGGGCGCATCTTTTTCCGCTTTGCTTTCTTCAGTCCAGTTCTCATCGCAGGGGTATTTATCGCCATTATTTTCGGCCTTATCTTTAATCACGAATATGGGTTTATTAATATTATATTGAACTCCCTAGGAGTAGATACTTCCAACTTGAAGTGGCTTCAGCGTGAGGACTTAGTGATGCCTGCCTTAATCCTTACAGGCGTTTGGCGTTGGACAGGTTTTAATATGGTCTATTTCCTCGCCGGCCTCCAGAGCATTCGCCAAGAGCTTTACGAGGCGGCTGCTTTAGACGGCGCAGGGACCTGGGATAGCTTCTGGCACGTTACTCTTCCTGGTCTCCGACCTATCTTGGTTTTTGTCCTCGTTATGTCGGTAATGGGGAGCCTGCAACTCTTTGACCTCCCCTATATTCTCCTGGAGGGAGCAGGCCCCAATGACTCGGGCCTTACAGTAACGATGTACCTCTACCGGGAGGGGTTCCAATATATGAGGCTGGGTTATGCGGCAGCTATCGGCTGGGCACTCTTCGCCCTTATCTTCGTGGTCTCTATGCTTCAAATGAAAACTCTAGGCCGACCGGTAGAGGGAGGTGAATAGGTTAGGGTAAGAGGAGCAGTGTAAGATGATAAACCTTAAAGAGGAGATAAAAGCCCCCCTTCCTTTCATCGCTAACACAAAGAAAAAGCGCAATCTCTCCCTTCTCTTCACTTACTGCCTGTTGAGTGTCGCTACACTCATAACTTTTTTACCGCTCCTTTGGATGGTAGCCTGCTCCTTTAAACCGGGAGGAGAGATCTTCAGCCCTCCTAAAAGCGTCACCGAGGTACGCAAAAGCAATCCCCAAGCTCACCCTAACCCCCTTCGAGTGGCTTTAGACCTCCTCTGGCCGGATAAACCCACCACGGAGAATTATACTCGGTTGTTTAAGGAGCTCTCCTTCGGCCAATACTTCATTAATACCCTCTTCGTCTCTACTGCTGAAACGCTCCTAACCCTCTTCTTCTGCTCTCTCGGAGGATATGCTTTTGCAAAATACTCTTTCCCCGGCAAAGGTCCCCTTTTTACCCTCCTACTGGGGTCTATGATGGTACCCTTCCATGTTCTTCTCGTAAGCCTCTTCGCCGAGATGGCAACCCTTAAATGGTTTGATACCTATACTGCCATTATCGTCCCCTTCTCAGCCAGCGCCTTTGGTACCTTCTTCATGAGACAATATACCCTCTCAGTCCCCGACCAGCTGATGGATGCAGCCCGGCTAGATGGATGCTCTGAATTGGTTATCTATTGGAAAATCATCCTCCCTCTGGTCAAACCCGCCTTAGGGACTCTAACCATCTTTACTTTTATGGGTTCTTGGAATAACTTTCTCTGGCCCTTAGTAGTGTTGAGGACGGACGAGAAGTACACCTTGCCTCTGGGTCTAGCTGGTTTGGTGGGGGTTTACAGCCAGGAATATGGGATGTTAATGGCCGGCACCTTAATTTCCACTTTGCCCATCATCCTTCTTTTCCTCGGTATGCAGAGGGAGTTCGTATCCGGCATTACCTTAGGGAGTGTGAAGGAATAACCCTGGATCCCTAGCCTTCGCTAACCTTAATTAATGCTGTGACCCGAGAGGAGAAGGGTGGGTAACCGTTAGCCGCTGGCCTTAGCCTACATAATCCGCATTTTTCCCAGGTCTCCTCTTGACTCCACTCATAAAGAGGGTTTATTTTGGAATTGGACATACTGACTAGTCAGTATGTTACTACCAAAAAGGAGGAGTATATGGCTCTGCAGATCAGCAAGGTAGAGATCACCCCTGACCCTCTTCGGGCCGGGGGAACGGTAGAAGCCATCTGCTGGGTTACAGGAGACGAACCTGTTTCCACAGTCGTTGCTTACCTTCCCAGTGGGGAAAGCCTCTACTTCAACCCCCAGGAGGAAGGGAAGTTCGTTCTTCGGGAAACTGTTCCCTGGGAGGCAAGTCCCGGCGTTTACGAGGTCACTCTTGTAGCCCGGGGGAAATCCGGCACCGTAGATCGCCGATACCTGAGCATCACTGTTGCTTAACCTTACCAGAAGGAGAAGGTCCCTAAAGCCTGCTCCCAGGGGTACCCTTTTGGGTACCCCTAAAAAGCCTTTTCCAGGTTTAGACTGCCCTTCTTCTCTTCGGTCCGCACCGCGGGAAGCTCCCCCAGGAAGGCGCCCGCTTGGACAAGGAGGAAATTATTTTGACTTCCGTAAGGATTTTCCTCCTCCTTCGGCGAAAGAGAAAAATGGTGAGGTCCTACTGCAAAACTCAAACCACCCTGAAGTCCTTTAAACCTTGTGGGGAGGCTAGATAGATGGATCAAAAGGCAAAGACGAAAGCCCTTCAACTGATCCCTTATGGATTATATGTGATCGGCTCAAAGGGTTCCCAAGAGATTAATGGGATGACCGCCAATTGGCTGACCCAAGTCTCCTTTCATCCTCCCTTAGTAGCGATTGCGGTGGAGCAATCCGCCCACACCCGACAGCTCATTGACGAAGGGAAAGTATTCACTGTCAACATTATGGGAAAAGGCCCAGATACCCAACCGATTCTGGAGAAGTTTGTCCAACCCCAGCAACGGGTGGGCGACAAACTAGGAGATGTGGAGTTTTATACTGGGTTAACGGGCGCTCCCATTCTGAAAAGCGCCGTCGCCTTTTTAGAATGCGAAGTCCGAGAAGTAATAGATACTGGGGACCACCGCCTTTACATCGGAGAAGTTATAGAGGCGGGCGTTCACCAAGATGGGCCTGCTATTGAGATCCACGAGCTAGGGTGGCATTATGCAGGTTAAAGGAGAAAGAAGATGTCGCTCCAGATCAACAGGATAGAAGTCAGCCCCACGCCCGCCCGGGCAGGTGGTGCGGTAGAAGCCACTTGCTGGATAACGAGTGATGAGGAAGTGGATTCAGTAGTTGTTTATCTTCCCAACGGAGAAGTTTGGCACTTCCAGCAAGTGGAAGAAGGGAAATATACCCTCAAAGGCTCCGTTCCCTGGGAGGCGAGTCCTGGGACCTACGATGTAACGGTTGTGGTTCGGAGCAAAGCAGGGAATATAGACCGCAAATACCTGAGTGTTGAGGTCCTTTGAGGCTGATGTTCCTGAGTTTTCGTAGAAGATGGGGGGTTTTCTTTTGGGGGGGGTTCCTCTTTCTTCCCCTACTTCCCTCCCTGGCTCAACCCCGAAACATCATAAAAGGATCTGCTCTTTTGAAAGCAGGGGCTTCAGCTGTGAATTTGACCCCTCCTCCCGGAGTTCCTCTAGGGGGATATAGTGCTCGTCAGGGGAAACCCTCGCAAGGGGTCCACGACCCTGTCTTTGCCAAAGCCCTAGTCCTGGAAAAGGGACCTACACGACTAGCCATCGTTACCTGTGACCTGGTAGGTATCTCTCCTGAATTGAAGACAGCAGTCTGTAAGCAAACAGGATTCCCAGCAGAACGATTGCTTCTTGCTGCTTCCCATACTCACTCTGGGCCAGGAGCCTATGCCAAAGGCCTTTTCGCTACTGCAGTCCTCGGCCCCTATGATGAAAGGGTTTTTCAACAGCTCGTCCAAAGCCTTTCTCAAGCGGTACGGGAGGCCCAAAAGCGGCTAAAACCCGCCCGAATCGGAGCAGACTCTGTCCTGCTCAGGGGGCTTAACCGCAACCGCCGAGGAGGCAAGCTGACAGATGATCGCCTTAGTCTGGTTAAAGTGGAGGATACTCGAGGCCGGCCCATCGCCGCCTTGGTAAAGTTTACCGCCCATGGCACTGTTCTAGGCCCAGAGAATAGGTTTATCTCTGCTGATTGGATGGGAGGCCTTCAAAGAGAACTCCAACGTAGGCTGGGAGGCCAGGCTGTGGTACTCTATGTTAACGGCGCGGAAGGAGACCAAAGCCCAGTCCCTCCTCCAGGCCCCGGAGACGATTTCGCCAAAGCACAACGCCTTGGTCAAAGAGTAGCAGAAGAAGCCCACCGCCTATGGCTCAAGGTAAAAACCCTCCCGGATGTCTCCCTCTATTACTCGGTTCAAAAACTTCTCCTCCCCCCCTCCCTCAAAGCTATCCCTTTAGGTCATAGTCCGGAAACGGAATTGCAAATCTTGGGGATCGGCCCTGCTCTGCTCATTGCGGTACCAGGAGAACCTATTGCGGAGTTAGGCGAACGCCTATACCAAGTGGGAAAGCAAGCTGGATGGAAAGAACCTATTGTTGTGGGCCTAGCTAATGACCATTTAGGGTACTTCCTCACTAAGGAGGAATACGCCAAGGGTGGATATGAGGCCAGTGTCTCCTTCTATGGCCCCGATTTCGGAGAACAATTGACCGAGGCTTTGTCTCGAGAGATTCTCCAAGCTTCTAAAAAAGAGACGGCCCTAAAGACCGAGAGGAGAACTACTGTGAGACCCCCCCTAATGAGGATCAACCCCTCTCCCTTCCTAGCAGGAGCATCAAAGTTAACTATTACTCCCTCCCGCCCGGTATGGATTGCTGGGTATGAGCCTAACCGCCGGAGCTCCGGCGTCCACGATGACCTCTGGGTGAGAGTCCTCGCCTTCCGTTGGGGAGAAGGAGGAACCCCTCTCCAAGGAGCGCTAATCCTCGTTTCTGTAGACCTTCTTGGCCTCCCTAGGCATATCATTCAGCAAATTCGCCAGCGCCTTCCTGAGGTTCCCCCTTGGGCCATCCAAATCGGCGCTACTCATACTCATTCAGGCCCGGATACCTTCGGGCAATGGGGCCCCTCTCCCACCATCTCCGGCGTAGATGAGGAGTATATCGAATGGCTGAAAGACCGCATCGTCACTGCAATCCGATCCGCCTGGCACAACCTCCAGCCTGCAGAAATTCGCTTTGCCGCTACCTCAGTGGAAGGGGTAAGCCGGAACGACCGAGTCAAAGAAATCCTAGATACGGAGCTCAGTGCCTTGCAAGTACGGAACTCCTCCACAGGAGCTATCCTCGCCACCTTAGTCAACTTCGCTTGTCACCCCGAAATCCTCCATCACGACCTTATCACCGCAGATTTTCCTCACTACCTCTACGAAGAGATTGAAGGAAAAGTGGGAGGAATAGCGCTTTACTTCAACGGTGCCCAAGGAGGGATGGTCACTGCGGACATCCCCCCAGGGAACCGGGCGAACTACGCCGAGGCGGAAAGAATCGGGAGGACCTTAGCCATCTCAGCTCTGAAGGCCCTGGAATCCCGCCCTTGGCTTAAAGAAATCGCTTTGGCCTTTAACCAAAAAGTTTTTAAGGTACCCCTAAGGAATGAGCGTTTTAAAGCCCTGGCTCAAGTAGGAGTTTTAAAGGTCCCCCACCTAGCTGACGAAGTGGAAACCGAGGTCTGTGCTTTTGTGTTAGGCCCCGCAGAATTTGCTACCATTCCAGGGGAAGCAACCCCAGACATCGGCTTCTACCTTAAGAGGCATATGAAAGGGCATCCCCGCTTTCTCTTGGGATTATGCAATGATGAGCTAGGTTATATTCTCCCCGCAGAAAGTTATGGGCTTAAACTGTACGAATACGAGACCTCTGTTTCGGTAGGGCCTGAGATAGGGAGAGCAGTGGAAGACCATCTCCTGGCGATGATGCCTCAAATCCACCCTTATTTGAGACCTTTCACTATCGCTAACCAGCCTTCCATAGATTTAGACCGGTGGTTTGCCGAGCTCCCCCAGCGCTTTCAACCCGAAAAAGCCAAAGGCCTCGAGACTCTTTATGCTTTTACCCTCACTGGGGCTAAGGGAGGGAGCTGGTGGGTTAAAGTTAAAGAGAACCGATGTGAGGTCGGCAAGGGGCAACCCTCTCCCGATTCCTTACCCATCGTGAGAGTAACTATCACCGCTGAAAATTGGCTGAAGATCCTCTCAGGTTCCTTAGACCCCCTAACAGCCTACCTTACAGGACTACTCAAAATCGAGGGGGATTTAGACTCGGCCCGGCGTTTTGCTGAAGCCTTCCTCCCCTAAGTCCCCGTGGAGGGCTACCTTAGCCAATGTGGCAGAACTTAAAAAATTCCCAAAAGAGCAAAAAGATTTCCTCCTCTAGCTCTTCTAGGAGGTTGCTTTCTCTTTTGCCCCTTCTTCTCTTCTTTTTATTATTAATCCCTCAACCCTCCCAGACCCAAAATGGAGATTTAAGCCAACGGATCCAACCGGAGCGCCTCCAGGCCTTGAGGAAAGCCATCTATGAACTCCAGCGGCAACGGAAAAAAGTACCAGTTAAATGTGGCTACAATGACTACCGGGCTGTTATCCACTGCCATTCTTATCTCTCCCATGATAGCAAGGGAACTTTAGAGGAAATCCTTGGTGGGGCAGGAGAAGCCGGCGTCCAAGTCATCTTTATGACCGATCATTATACCGAAGATCGAACCTTTCTTCACAAGGCTTTTCGTGGGAAAATAGGAGGAGTACTCTTTATTCCTGGCACAGAGCTGAGCACTGGCCTCCTCGCCTTCCAAATTGATGGAGTCCCGATTAATCCCCACCAACCTCTATCTGTGCAGCTGGAACGGTTAAGCTTAGCAGGCTGCTTAACCTTCCTCGCCCACTGTGAAAATATCACCTCTTGGTCAGATTTAAAAGGCTTCCTTGGGATGGAGATTTATAACACCCATGCAGACGCGGTAGCGGGCAACGGAAAACTGCCCCGTTCCCTTAGTTGGTATTTTAATGCCTATCGTCTCTTCAAGGCCTATCCTATGGAGGCCTTCGCCTCAATTTTCAATCCCCCCATTAAAAACCTGGAGAAGTGGGATGAGCTCACCCAAAAGCAGAGGGTGGTGGGCTTTGCTGGAAATGATTCCCACGGTAACGTGGGGATACGAGGGGTTTTTCTCGAGGACGGTCGGATTCAAATCGAAACCCTCACCGGTTCTCCCTTGATCCGTATCCCCTTGGGGCGGATCCCCTCGGAGCTTCTGCTAGGGAAGACCCCAACCCCCGGTGAAGAAGCTTTTTTAATCCAGCTGGATCCCTATGGCATTAGCTTCCGCTATGTAAGTACCCATCTCCTGGCTAAATCCCTAGAGGAACCTTTCATTCTCCAAGCCCTTAAGGAAGGGCGATGCTACGTGAGTTTTGATTGGCTAGGGGATCCCACTGGGTTCACCTATATCGTTCAGGGAGAAAACCAAAAAGCAGTAATGGGCGAGGTCTTTAACCTCTCTCAAAGGAGGGCCAAGGCGATTATAGCTAGCCCCCTCCCGGGGACCCTGCGCCTTCTTAAGGATGGGCAAGAGATTGCAAAAGACCAAGGCTATCTCTTGGAATATGAAATTACCCAACCCGGTGTCTATCGAGCGGAGGTCATCTTAACCCTAGCAGGAGAGAGCTTCCCCTGGATCTACAGCAACCCAATTTATGTGAAGTAGTTTCCATACCACTAGGGTACGATGAAAACTTTTTTATCCCTCCTATAATCGTAAATGAACCCCTTATCCTTCCAGCCGATGGGTGAAGGTACTTTCGACCTCCTTTGCCCGGCCGTCCTTTCCCGATTCCTTCGCTCGGATCATTATCTCAAGGACGTGATAAGCGTGCTCAGGGGTAATCTTAGGAGGTTGGTTGTATTGAATACAGTCTACCAAGTGGCGGATTCCGTCAGCCCAATGCCAAGAAGTGTCGCTTTCCGGGAAGGTCTCCCATTCCCCTGTTGCCTTCCGCCAAATTTCATAGCCCCGAGGTGCCCAATCATCCCCTAAGAGATGAAGAGTACCCTCACTCCCATAGAGCTCAATCGCAGGCCCCTTGTAATTTTGGATAGTGAAACCTGTGGTAACTACACCGAAAACCGCCTCTCCAAAATCGAGAAGGACCTGGGCATTATCTTCCTCCTCCACTTGGAGGATTTCTCCCTCCACCTCCCTCTCCGGAATAGCGATCCCGGTCATCGCCATTACCCTACGGACTGGACCTAAAAGCCCTGTCAAAGAAGTGATGTTATAAACACCTAGGTCAAAGAGAACTCCTCCACCCGCCTGATAAAACCATTTGCCCCAATTGGGCCCCGACCATCCATAGCGAGCACGGGCTAGAAAAACTTTGCCAATATCCCCTTGGCGAATTCTCTGATAAATTTTGGGAAAAGTAGGACTTAGCAAAACAAAGGGAGCACAAAGAAGATAGCCTGGCCCTCTTCTGGCGAGATCAAGAATCTCCTGCGCCTCCTCCAGACGAACTGCCATTGGCTTTTCCACAAGAACATGTTTCCCCGCCTGAAGAGCCTCCTTCGTCATAGGGCCGTGCAAAGGCATCGGTGTTAAAATCACCACTAGGTCCACATCTTCTGCTTCTAAAACCTGACGGTAGTCCGTAGTAAAACGGGAAACTCCCCATTGATTCTGGACCCACTCCCTTCTCGACTCCTCTTGATCACAGGCAAAAGCAATTTCCACTCGCCCCTCTTTCCGTAGCGGATCAATCCGAGAAAAGTAGGAACGGCTGACACTCCCACAACCAATAATTGCTAACCTTACACGCTCCATCTCTTAAACTCCGGTATTAAATATTATGAGCTCCGTAAGAAGCTTAGCAGTCCTCCCCCGCTACAACCTTTCCAAGAACCTCTGGGTCTCCCTGCGATAATCGCGGAAGGGGTTACGCAAAGGAAGATGGAGGTCTCGGGTGATGAAAACCCCGTCCCAATCTACCGCGTATTTGCGGATGTTTCTCTGGATCAGTTCTCTCACCACCTTTCCTCTGGCTGAAGCTCGGGTGTCGGACGGTGGCTCCTGAGTGGCCCGAACGATCTGCTCATCAGTAGTGAGTCGTTGGACCGCCCCCATCTCTTCTAGGGCGTAAAAGAGACCTTCCTTTCGGCTAATGTTGTGATACTCTAGGTCCAAGCTCTTTAAAACATCCGCACGCCAGCCGACTCCCTCTTCAGCCATATAGGTCTCCAGCATCTCTAATTTCGCCACCCAATCCAACCGGTCACCCAGAGTCCGGGGATCCTTCTCCAAGCCGTTCAATACCTGTTCCCATTCTCGAAGAACCCAATCAGTCTGGGGGTCCCGGCCGGAGAAGAGCCGTTGGGCGCAAGAAAGGTACAACCGCTGGAGGTCTACCGCCCGGATGGTCTTGCCATCTGCTCTTCGAGCCAGCCACCTCCAGGTGGGGTCTCGAGAAATGCTCTTCAAAGTTTCCACAGGGTCAGCCAGTCGCACCTCCTCGGGAATCGCTCGAATTTCCAAAAGGTCGAGCGCCAAAACCGTGGTACCAACCTTTAGGGCCAGAGCATACTCACTCATATTCGCCTCTCCGAAGAGGACGTGGAGGCGATGAAAGCTCTCAAAATCGTAATAAGAATCCCATCGAGGGTTGATAATTGCTCGGTTAAACCGAACCTGAGAGGAGATCGCCCGGAGGATATGGTCAGCCCGCTGAGAGAGCTGATAGTCTACGGTAACATCATCCTCCACCGCATAGAAGTTGCGAACCCAAAGGTAATCTACCTCGTAATCGCTTAGGGTCATAATGTTCCGGCGGAAGTCGGTGGGGTTAAGACGGTGGCCACCTACTCTGCCTACCCCGGCAAAAATTTGACGGGTGACTAAAAAAGGAAGGAGGTAAGAGAGGGCCTCTAGGTAAAAGTTCTTATCCAGCTGGACAAGATAGTTTTCGTGGCAACCAAAGGTGTGGCCCCCATAATGGTCTATGGAGTTGTTATGAAAGCTGACCACCTCAGACAAGCCCAGCTCCTCTAAAATTTGTTGGAGGATAAGATGGCCCGCTTTATCATAAGCCACTAAGTCAAAAATAGAACTACATTCAGGGGTAGCGTACTCTTCATGGTCTCCTACAGCATCCACGTAGAGCCGTCCACCATTAATCAAGAAACCTCCTGCTCGAGCAGGCTCAAAAGCGTAATTGCGCGCGTGGAGGTCTATTAAACCAATCCTTTTCTGGAAAAAGGCGTAGTCCTTTACCTTCTCTACAATATGTTCCGGAGGGCCGAAGGAGGGGTCCCTAACTAAGCAACCGAATTCTGTTTCAAGGCCGAAGATACGTTTATCCATACTCGCTTATCCCGGTTAAGATTTCTTCATCCGCCGGTCCTTTCCTATACCCCGGTGCCTGCTCCTCATCCCTTGTTCACGAGGGTAACCCCTATAACCCCCGCGTGCGAAGGATTGTTATTGGGGGCTACCCCGCCCTCGGAGGATGATAGGGGCACACCCTAAAGGATATAGCTACCCTCTTATTCCCTCCCCCCTGTAGGGGAGGGCTAGGGTGGAAGATAGGGGCTTTAACCTACGCTCCACCCTCCAGCAGCTGGCGCGGGCTTTAGCCTACGCCAGCAGAAAGGTTCAAGGCTCCTCAACTCCGCTAACACCTACTAGCCAATGCCCTTCTGTAGCCTTAGCTTATCGAGATTCTGCCTATGATGTCAAGAAGAATTGCACACACTCAAGACTCTTGAGAAGGGAAAACGCCTTCAAGTTCTCCTAGGAGTAGCAACCCTTCGCAGGGGTGCAAATTAACTATTTACACCCTATCCCCAAGGGAGCTTTTCGTGAGAGCAAGGCGAATACTAAGCCATCTCCTTCCCTCGGCTTATTAGGAGGTTCCTCCTCCTTAACCCAGCGCAGGCTTTAGCCTGCGGCTACCAGGGCTTCCTCCCCTCCCTTGGCTCACCAGAGGTTCGTCCTCCTAGGGTTCGGCAGCTTGTCCAGAGATCCACCTCCCTCCTCTTAAGGTGATCTACCTCCTCTCCTTTACCCAAGGACCTATTTCTGTTAAGATAAAGAGGGAATCACAAAGAAAAGGTTGACATTCCTATGCAGGTTAACCCTCCGTCAATGCCTTCCCTTTGGGCCTTTAGGGAAGTGCCTATTGTCGTAAGGATTATGCAGACGCTTGCTCTTCTTGAGCTCATAGATACCCTTTTACATCTGGGATCCTCTCAAGTATTAGGGGCCTCTATGCCGAAGCTATCCTCTCAGGAACTGATGCGCTTCTACCTCGGGTGGACGATTGCTTTGGTGATCGTTCTCTTTTGGGTTATCACCAGTTGGATCCGAAGGCCTTGGGCCTGGGGAACTCAAGGAGGTCTCCTCTTGCTAACCTTTCTTCAAGGCCCCCAAAGAATCGGCCCCTTTCTCCTTCCAGCAGTAACCCTTGTAGGGTTCCTTTTGCTATGGCTTTGGATTCAACCCTCTATCCGTGCCTGGTATGGAGTTCGCTTTCCCCTACCCCCTGCTGAGAATCAAAAATAAAAATAAAAGGAGGCAAAATGACCGCCTGTTAGCCTCCTGCCTCCTCAAGGGGAAAGCCTTCTTAACACTGGGGGAAAGGAGGCTACTCCCTCTGTGCTTTTCTTAACTGTTTCCTCTGTTGCTTCTCCGCATACATAGCGGTATCTGCTAAAGATACCAGATCATCCAGGGAGATTCCCGAGTTAGATAAGCCAATACTCACTTCTAGCGTAAAGGGTAGTTGGCGTTGCTTATTTAAGTTATTCAAGGCCTCTCTAATTCTCTCCACTGCTCTCTGGGCGCCCCGAGGGGTTGTGTTGGGCATAATAATAGCGAACTCATCCCCTCCAATACGAGCAGGGATATCGCAGGCCCGGCAATTCCTCTTCAGGATTTCTCCCAGGATACGTAGAGCCTTATCCCCCGCCTCATGGCCATAAGTATCATTAATCTCTTTAAAATTGTCCACATCAACCAGAGCCAACCCCAAATAGGTACCATAACGACGCACTCGCTCGAGCTCGATTTCCAGAACCTCTTCAAACCTGCGACGGTTGGCTAACTGAGTCAAGGGGTCTGTCGCCGCTCGTTTTTCCACTTCAGTCACGTCATAAAGGACGAAAACCACATACCGTCCCCCTTGAGGGGAGGATAAAGGGGAACAACTTCCTTCGAGAACTAACTCCTCTCCCTCTCTCTGCAGGACAATCCGGGCAGGGACATAAGGTTTCCCCTCCTCAAGAACCCTTAGAGCGGGACAGCCTTTCTTGGCCTGAAGACATCCCGAAAAATCCGCACATCCGAACAAGTTCTGACAGGTAATCAGGTCGGTGCTCCCTTCTAGAGCTTTTGCAAAAAGATCCTTGGCTGCCGGGTTAATGAGGATCACTTCCCGACGCTCATTCACCACTACTACTGGCTGGGCGAGGGACTCCAAAACGGGGATAAGAAAATCCTGCATCTCTATTCCTCCCTCTTAGGTTTTAGCGTTTCCGGAACTTTCGATATGAGAACCAATGGGGAGGGCGTTGTTGAACCACATTCAGCAGGGCCGCGGTGATCACTACCGAACCCACAATCACCCCCTCCCACAGGGAAGCATTCCTCTGAATCACCAGGTTGATCCCGTTAACCAAAAGGTTGAGTAGACAAGAGCCTAGGATCACCCCTAAAACAGAACCTTGCCCTCCAGTTAAGCTACATCCTCCAATCACTGCTGCAGCTATAGCGTTCAACTCATAGCCTGTTCCACTGCGAGGATCACCTTGATAGTTATACCCCGTGTAAAAAATTCCTGCTAAACCGGAGAGAAAACTGCAAAGGCAATAAGCGGAAGCCTTAACCCAAAACACGGGGATTCCCGACAACCGAGCCGCCTCCTCATTAGCCCCAATAGCGTAGATATAACGGCCCAAAGGGGTTCGGGCCAACATCAGGCCGATGAGCAGAGCAAAGAACAGAAAGGCCCACATCGGTGTGGGTATACCCCCTATCCGACCATTGGCGAGAAAAAGCAAAGGACCCGAGGGAATCCCCTCCCCTACAATGGGAATGGCGTTGGCGTTATTCATCAGCTGGGCAATAGAGCGAAGAATAGAGAGAAAACCTAAGGTAACAACAAAGGCAGGCAAACGTATTCCACCAATCAACGAGCTATTAAGGAAACCGATAAAAAGGGAAAAGAGAAGCACAACCACAATGACCTGAGCCAAGGGCCAGTGGTATTCCGCCAGAAGAAGGGCGCAAAGCATCCCCGAAAGGCCGATTAAAGACCCTACCGACAAATCAATTCCCCCGGCAATGATAACCACTGCTTCACCTAAGGCGAAAATCCCCAGAAAAGCGATCTGCCGGGAGAGATTTTGGAGGTTTTGAGGGCTTAAAAAAGCTTTTCGAGCAGTCCCTAGAATCATAAAGAGCAGGACGAGGAGGACTGCTAGAAGAATCCCTGTTTCCCGTGACCGAAGATACTTGAGAAGGCCCATCCTTACTCCCCCAACCCCTCCAATGGATAGGTCCTATCGGTTAAGAGGACTTTACGCCTAATTCCGCCAGCCGTTTGCGAAATTCCTTGATATTTTGAGGGGTCACTACTTCTACCCCGGTATCCACGATTCGCGAAGGAGGGATCTTCAGTTCCTGAAGGGCCTTTTCAACCCCTTGAGTCTTCATTCGATAGAGGAGTTCAACCGCCCGATAGCCGAACTCATAAGGTTTTTGCACAATGGTAGCATCAATCTCCCCCTTCTCTAAGGCGTCCAAAGTAGCCGGCTCAGCGTCAAAGCAGAGAATCTTCACCTTTCCCTGAAGCCCGGCTGCTTTTACCGCTCGGGCAATCGCTGGCCCATTATAGGAGTAAATTCCCAAAAGGAGATTAACCTTTCCCCCCATTGCCTGAAGAACATCCTCAACGTTCTTCTGAGCCTTTACCGGATCAATGTTGTCCTCCCGCACGTCGAGCAATTGGATAGAATGTCCTTTAGTAGCGTCCACAAACCCCTGAATACGCTCTCGGGCATTTTGAGCCGAGCGGTTCCCCACGAACCCTACCACCTTTCCTCCTCGGGGCAGGAGCTTCAAGGCTACTTTCCCCGCTTCTAAACCCGCCTTGTAGTTATTGGTACCGATGTAAACCAATCGCTTCGATTTTGGAGCATCAGAGTCGATAGTAATAACCAATACCCCGCTTTCTACCGCGCTGTTAATAACGGGGGTCATCGCCTCAGCCTCAATGGCAGAAATAGCGATACCGTCTACCCCTCGGGAGAGGGCTTCTTCCACTAGGCGCCGCTGCTCTGGAATTTGAGAGGTTTGAGGGCCTGCCCAGCTTGCCTCACACCCGTATTTCTCAGCAGCGCGTTTCATCCCCACCGCCATCGGATCCCAGAAAGGAGATAAGCCATTGGTAATAATCGCAATCCTGACTTTCTTTCCCGGTGGACTAGTTGTAACAGGCCTTACCCCTCCTGAGGTGGGGGACTCAGAGGGTTTAGAACAGCCAGAGACCAAAGAAATCCCTAAAGCCAAAGGGAACAACCAGAAAATCTTCTTCAAGGTTCTCCTCCCTGCAAGCATCTTTCCCCGGGCGATGAGAAGAACATCGCTCGATTTGCCCAAGAGTCAGCTTCTACATCCTCTGGGGGTACATCCTTGCAAGCTGGGCTGAGGATAAACGGGGGAAGGCCTCTCGTAGCCGAACCCGTTAGGGTGCACACACCTATAAATAGAGCAGGCCCTGCAAGGGCATAGCGTGCAGGACTCTAACTACTGAAGGGAATGCCCCAGCGGTGAAGAACCCTTTGAATAGCCTCCCGAATTCTCGCCTCCAACTCAGGCTGGAAATGAACCTCCAAGCTTGCCCGCTCGCCGATTTCTGCCTGAGTAGTGAAATAAACCCCTCCTACCTCCCAAAGACGCCGAAGAGAAGCGTTAGAATGCCCCAATCCTCTGGCAAAATCTAAAGGAGAAGTAACCTCCGGGGGTACTCCCAACAAACTAAAAGCGGTGCTTTCAAAAGTGGCCCCCGGCCAGAATTTCTCAAAAACCCAAGAAAGTTTCTCCGGCCGATCGTACTCCGAAACTATAACCCCCTCTCCCGAACGGACCCGGTAGTCAATATCATTCTCCTTGAGGAAACGCTTCATCTCCTCTAGCAGAAATTCCGTTTCCCAGGCGTATAAGGCCACTACTTTGGACTGCTTTCCTGCCAAAGTAAAAATTAGGTCCGCGAGGAAGAAACTTTCTAAGGAACCAAAAGGCTCGGAGGTTACCCCTCTGAGTCGAAGAAAACAACTCTCCCTTCTCTCGAGGAGAGCTGAGATTTCAACAATCTCAATGCTAGTAGGATTAGCCTCTGAATAGTGAAGGGAAAGATCGGGTTGACTCCGAATCGCCTGGATATACTCTTCGGCAAAAAGCTGGTCTGGGAAGTAAAATTGAAAACCCGATTCTCCCCCTCGAGTAGGGTTCTGCCAGGCAAAAGCAGACCCATATTGAAGCAAGAGACTATGCGTCTTCCGAGTATAAGCCTGAACTAAGTCCGCCCACTCTCGCACCTGGAGGGGAATGGTGTAAAAACCTAATTGTTCCCCGGTTTTCCCCGGCCACAAGAGCTCGATCACTTCCTCGAGAAGTCCTTCTTGGCTCACCTCAAATACAACCGTTAAGTCGGGCAGACCTCCTCGGGGAGAGCCTCGGAGAGAAGAGAGGAGATCCCCCAATCGGGTGAAAGGGTTATAAGCAGGACGATAAGAAATTCCCCAACGCTGTAACAAACCCGTTAAAAGGCGAAACTCCTCCACGCTCGCACAATCGTAAAGGACCGCTGAGCGATGTCCCTCCCGGTAGAGCAGGCTTAGGACCTTGGCAATCTCCCGAGCCGACTCTCGATCTCCCCTTTGAGGAAGGCCTGAAAGGGTGAGAATCTTAGGGTAACAATCCTGAGGAGTTGCTGAGAGATAGAGTTCCATAGCTACTGAGTCCTTTCTGCCAGTCCTAAGGCCAACTGGATAAGCGCTTCCTTTGCAGGCCCTTCCGGCAGGTTTTCAATCTCCCGAACTCCCTGTAGGGCGCAATTTCTAGCAGCCGATCGCACCTTTTCAATAGCCCCTGTTGCCTCCATCACCCGCAGGACTCGGGTGAAATCCTCTTCCGAGATGGAAGATTTCCGGGCAATCCTTTGGATCTCCTCTCGCTGTTGGTGGTTAGCAAGGGTGAAAGCTAGGATCAGGGGCAAGGTCATCTTCCCTTCCCGGAGGTCGCCCCCAACCGGTTTCCCCGTAATCGAGCTATCTCCGATGAAATCAAGGAGGTCATCCGTCATTTGAAAGGCCATCCCTAGGTTCAAACCATAGGCTTCTAGAGAAGCGATCATTCGTTCCTCTTCTGGGTTTCGCTGCACTCCATCCCCCAAAGCGAGGATTCCCCCAGCCCGGCAGCAAGTAGCTAGAAATTCAGCGGTTTTGCTATTGATAATGGTATAGTAAGTCTCTTCATCCATTTGCAAGTTACCTCGGTTGAGGTTTTGGAGGATCTCTCCCCGGCACATCACCAACATTGTTTCGGAGAGGAGGCGCAGGACTTCTAGCTGGCGATGACGGACTAGAAGGCCGAAAGAGCGGGAAAGGAGCAGATTTCCCGCCATCACTGCAGGTAAAGTGCCCCAAAGGGCATTAGCTGTAGGCCGGCCTCGACGGTTTTGGGCACGATCCACTACATCATCGTGGAGGAGGGTGGCGGCGTGGATCATCTCCACTGCGGCTGCCGCCCAAAGAGGGTCTTCTTTATCATAATGCAGGGCCCGGGCCGAGAGAATCACTAAAGCGGGGCGCAGTCGCTTGCCTCCTGCTTGATGAACATAACCGCAAACTTTTTCGGCCAGAGCGACCTCTGAAGCAGCTTGTTGCTGAAGGATACGCTCCACAGCTTCGAGCTCAGGCCGGATACATTGGAAAGGGGTCTCAAAAGAAACCAAGAGCGAGCTCCTTCGCTTTTGCACCCCTTAGTCTCTCCTATCCCAAAGATAGGTAGACACCCGAGAGGCAGATTTTCCAGGGAAGGGTTCCGGTTTCGTGCCGATATGGATAGCCACAATCCCCAGGGTAAGGTCCTTAATCTTAATGTCTGTCAGCCCAGACTTCCGCATAATCTCTGCCAGCTCCTCCCGATCAGGGAAAAGGCTCAAGGAAGTGGGGAGATAAGCGTAATTCTCCTGATGACCGTGGATAATTTTGCCAATCCAGGGAAGAATCCTCTGAAAATAGAGAAAGTAGAGAGATCGAAAGAGAGGAAGGCGGGGACGAGCCAACTCTAAGCCAACGACCTTACCCCCCGGTCGCAGGACCCGAACCATCTCTCGAAAACACGCATAGAGGTCGGCGACGTTCCGAAGGGCAAAGCCAATGGTCACCGCATCAAAGCTATTATCTTTAAAAGGGAGGGCCAAAGCGTCTCCTAAAACGAAGGGGATACGATTCCCATACTTACGCCTTCCCAAAGCCACCATCGGCAAGCAAAAATCTACTGCCACCACACTGAAGGGTTCCCCAGTATACTTTAGCAGAGCGAACGCGAAGTCCCCCGTTCCAGCAGCCACATCTAAGGCCCGATTTCCCTCTTTCAGACCAGCCTGCTGAGCAGCTACTCTTCGCCACCACTTATGCAGGCCTAGGCTCAAAATAGTATTCAATAGATCATAAGTCGGAGCAACCGCTGAAAATAACCTGCGGACAAATTGAGCCTTGGCTTCAGGGTCTTGAGGCACCGGGATCATTCCATCATTCGAGGAAGAGAATATGGCTAGAGGCTTCCGCCAGCTGAATCACCCGCTGGGGCTGAACCAAAATCCCTATCGTTAATACTAAAGAGACCAAAACAACTAAAGTCAACCCCAAAGGAGGGTGATCCACGGTCTCGGTCTCCGGAGGGAGGAAGAACATTGTCCGGACCACATTAAAGTAATAATAAACCGAGATCACCGTATTGACCCCCGCAACAATAGCAAGCCAAACGAGGTTAGCATAAGGATGGAGAACAGCAGCAAAGAGGTACCATTTGCCCACAAAACCAGCGGTAGGAGGAACCCCAGCAAGGGAAAGAAGAAAGACCACCATACTCCAAGCCAGCCAGGGGGACCGGTAGATCAAACCTGCATAATCTGGGATCCGGTCGGTGCCGGTTAAACGCTCCACCGCGATGACCACAGCAAAAGCTCCGATGTTCATAATCAGATACACCAACATATAAATCATTGTGGCAGGAATGGCTGGAGCGTTGGCCAATCCTTCCGCACTCCGAACCGCTCCCGCGGAAGCTGCTACTCCCATCAAAATATAACCAGCCTGGGCAATGCTCGAGTAAGCCAGCATACGCTTCATACTTGTCTGGGCAATTGCCGATAAATTCCCTAAGGTCATTGAAAGCGCCGCAACCACCCCCATCATAAAGCCCCAGTCATAAACGCGAGCCGGCAAAGCCAGGAGAAACGCCCTTAACAGAACCGCGAAACCGGCCGCCTTAGGGGCAGCCGCTAGGAAAGTGGCTACCGGCGTCGGTGATCCCTCATAAATATCGGGGGCCCATTGATGGAAAGGAGCCACTGCCACTTTAAACAAAAACCCCACCGCAACAAGACAGAGGCTAAAGACCAAAAGAGGACTCTGCGTCGTTTGAACCTGGCTAACCACCTCCTCTAAAAAGGTCGTTCCCGTCATCCCATAAAGGATAGTCAGCCCATAAGCCATGGCGGCCGCCGAAACCGAACCATAAAGGAAGTACTTGACCGCCGCTTCGTTGGACTTGGGGTCCTCCTTCCGGTAACCTGCCATAATGTAGGAGACCAGAGAGAGGAACTCCAAAGAGATATAAATAGTGATGAGCTCTGCGCCGGAGGCTAGGAAGCACATCGCCAACTCGGCAAAAACCAGTAAGCTAAAAAACTCAGCAGGGTTGGCCAGAGGTTTCGCGTACCCGTACGAAGCTAAGATCACTAAGATCGTGGCGAAAATACTAGCTAGCTTAAAGAAAAGGCTTAAACCGTCTACCGCAACCGCTTTCCCAACAAGCCCCCATTCCGCAGGCTGGTGAGGCTGAACCTGAGGATATAAGTAGATGACTGCTACCCCTGCCAAAAAAGAACCCAATAGAGCAAAGGTCTGAGCTAGACCTTGCTCCCTTTGAGGGGAACGACCCACCGCAACGATGAGCGTTCCCACAGCGGTCATCGCAAGGATGATCTCGGGAAGGAGTAGAAGAAAATCCTTCGATTGGAGTGGTGGAAGAGGCACTTCTAACCTCCGGGAAGGAACAGTTTTACAATGAACTGAGAGACAGGATTAAAGCAAGCCAGCAAGGGCTTTGGGAAGATTCCAAAGAGGACCATCATCACCAACAAAGGCGTAAGGGAAATCCGCTCCCGTGTATCCATATCCGACAAATGGGCCCATTTCTCATTCAGAGGGCCGAGGAAAATCCGCTGAATCGTCCAAAGGAAGAAAGCGGCGGTTACTACAATCCCGATGATGGATAAACCAGCGATGACCGGTAAGATGGGGAAAGATCCGGTTAAAGTCAGAAACTCGCTGATAAAAGTGGAGAGACCAGGGAGGCCTAGAGAACCTAGGGCAAAAGTAGTAAAAAAACCATAGTAGAGCTTCATCACATTGGCCAACCCTCCGAAAGCACCCAAGTCCCGGATATGAGCCCGGTCGTAAAGAACCCCTACCAACATAAACAAAGCCCCCGTGATGACCCCGTGGCTGAACATCTCATACTGAGCACCGTTGAGGGCACTGGATTTAATCAGCAGAATATTCTGACTGGGTAAGGAGGGATTCCACTGGGTAGCAGCCGCCGCTATTCCCAACATAACAAAACCCATGTGATTAACCGATGAGTAGGCAATGAGTTTCTTAAAATCCCACTGAGCCATAGCCACCAAGGCACCGTATACAATACCAATCAAAGCAAGAACGGCCATAGGAAGAGCAAACTGTTGGGAGGCTTGAGGGAAAATGGGAAGGATTACTCGGAGAAAACCATAAACTCCTAGCTTTAACAGAATCCCTGCCAGGATAACCGATCCAGCAGTCGGAGCCTCAACGTGAGCGTCGGGAAGCCAAGTATGGAAGGGGAAGACCGGGACTTTAATCGCAAAAGAGAGGAAGAAGGCCCAGAAGACGAGGGTACGAGCTAAACTCGGAGTGGAAAAAGGTTGGATTTGCTGAAGCTGAATCATATCAAAGGTGTGGTGCTGAAGGTAGAGGTAGATGATGGCCAGCAACATCGCTACCCCGCCAACCAAGGTGTATAGGAAGAACTTGATCGCTGCGTATTCCCGACGTGGCCCTCCCCAAACACCGATAATGAAATACATCGGTACCAGGCTGACTTCCCAAAAGATGTAAAAAAGGAAGAAATCTAATGCCATAAAAACGCCCAGCATGCCTGTCTCCAACAACAGGAAGAGGGCAAAATACTCCTTCGGCCGCTCCTCGATGGTCCAAGAATAAATAAGAGAAAGGGTGGTTAATAAGCAGGTTAACCCTACCATCGGTAGGCTAAGACCATCTACCCCGAGATAGTAATAAACGGTAAGGGCCTCGATCCAAAGGTGCTTCTCTACAAATTGTATTCGGTGGGCTTGGGCGTAATCGAAGTTGGCCAGCAATGGAACGCATAAGAACAGAGGGATCAAGCTGGAAATTAAGGAGACCCACTTAATCGCTGACCTCTGCTCCTTCGGAAGGAGAGCAACAATCCCTGCACCCACTACCGGTGTAAATAAGATGAGAGAAAGAAGATGACTCATTCCTAATCTCCCACATTCAAACCTCTGTTGGATTATAAGCCGTAGTTAAAGCTGAGCCAAATCAGGAAAGCCACCCCGATAAAGATGATCAGCAGGTAGTTCTGCACCCGCCCGGTTTGAAGCAGCCGAACGGTCCGGCCACTGATTTTCGTTACCTCTCCAATAAGGTTAACCAAGCCATCCACGATCCAAGTGTCTACCCATCTCTGAAGGCGAGAGAAGACCACGGTGAACCAACCCACCGCATTGACAAGGCCATCCACGACATTGTTATCCACCCATCGGAAAACCTGGGATACGCCAAACATCGGCACCACTAGGATAGCCCAGTAGAGCTCGTCAAAGAGCATTTTGCGCTTCAAAAAGTGATAAAGCCAGGGCAGAGCACGGATGAGCGATGCGGGTGAGAAGACTCGCCACTGATACATCGCAAAGGCAACCAAGATCCCCAAAAGGGCAACAGCGGTGCTGATCCCTGCTACCCGCAGGTCAACTCCGGAAAACTCTTCTCCAGGACGCAAATAGTGGGTAAACTGCCCATTTAAGGCCCAAAAACCCGCAACTACCGAAAGGGTCGCTAAAACCCAAAGAGGGATAGTCATCACAGAGGGACTCTCATGGGGATGTGCTTGATGGTTACGCAACTCTCCATGAAAGGTGACAATAACTAACCGAAACATATAGAAGGCGGTGAGGAAAGCCCCCAAAGTGCCCAAAAGGTACAGGGGAAAGTTATGCTTAAAGGCATCTAGTAAGATTTCATCTTTAGACCAGAAACCTGCAAAGGGGAAGATACCCGCTAAGGCAAGAGTGCCAATCAGAAAAGTCCAGTAAGTCTTAGGCATATAGCGCCTTAGACCCCCCATCTCCCAAATCTCATTGGTATGCATCGTATGAATCACCGACCCCGATCCCAAAAACAGGAGGGCTTTGAAGAAGGCGTGGGTAAAGAGATGGAATAAACCAGCCACATACCCCCCGACTCCTAAACCCATCATCATATACCCTAACTGGCTAATAGTGGAGTAGGCCAAAATACGCTTAATATCCGTCTGGACCACCGCGATCATCGCCGCGATGAACAGCGTAATCCCTCCAATCCAAGCCACTACCTCGAGGGGAGTATAGGAAAAACGTCCTACGAACGGCAGATAGCCCGTGAGTACTCCTCCTTCGGGTACCAGGCTATGGACAGCGGCGACCTGATGTCCCCCTTCTAGCCCACCTTGGAAGAGGGGATAGACCCTCCCAACGAGGTAAACTCCAGCAGCCACCATCGTCGCCGCGTGAATTAAGGCAGAAACGGGGGTGGGACCCTCCATCGCATCAGGGAGCCACACATGGAGAGGAAACTGAGCAGACTTTCCCACTGCTCCCGCGAAGAGCATTAGAGCAATGACCATCGCAGTGGTCACGGGAAGAGCTCGGCCGATCTGGCTAAAAACCTCATCATATTGCAGGGTTCCGGTACAGGCATAGAGGTAAACTACGCCGAAAAGAAAACCCATATCCCCCAATCGCGTCACGATAAAAGCCTTTTTAGCCGCTCTCATCGCTGAAGGTCGTTCATACCAGAACCCTATCAAGAGATAGGAACAAAGGCCGACTAACTCCCACGAGATGAGAAGGAGAAGAAAATTGTCCGCCACCACCAAACCCAACATCGCTGCGGAGAAGAGGGAGAGGTAAGCAAAGAAGCGAGGATACTTGGGATCACCGTGCATATAACCCACAGAATAAACCTGCACCGCAGTGGCTACAATGGTCACCACCAGCAACATCATCACGGTGAGGTGATCCACCAAAAAGCCCATCTTCAGTCCGCTGGTACCCACCGTAGCCCATAGGAAAGTACTATGATAAGGGTTTATCTGACTCCCCTCCGCCTCGCCCCAAGTGGTGGCAAAAACCCCTAAGGAGTGAAGGAGTGCTAGGCCGATACCAGCAATCCCAACATAAGCCCCTTCTCCAGGAGCTCGCCGGCCCAAGGCTAGGATCATTAAAAAAGCCGCAAGGGGATAAAGAGGAATAAGCCAAGCACTACTCACAAAAGAGGATGCCATCCGATAAACCTCTCAGAGAATCCGCTCGCCTTTACCATCTTAAAAAGTTTACTTCATCCAGGTTAATATGCCGGAAGTTGCGATACAAAGCGATGATTACCGCTAAGCCTACCACTGCCTCGGCAGCCGCGATCGTGATAATAAAAATGGCAAAAATCTGGCCTGCCAGGGAGTTCTGGGCCATTGGTATAAAACGATTAAAGGCCACTAAGTTAATATTTGCCGCATTCAGCATTAGCTCAATACCCATTAGCACAGCAACCGCGTTGCGCCGGGTGAGAACCCCATAAACCCCTATGCAAAACACCAAGGCGGAAAGGGTCAAGAAATAATTAAGGTTATTCAACATCATTCTGATGGCCGCTCCTCTTTCGCTATAGCAATCGCCCCCACCATTGCTGCTAGAAGGATAAAGGAAGCCAGCTCAAAAGGAATGAGATAGGCGCTTAACAGTTCCTTCCCAACCCGAACGGGATTGCTTTGAGAGTAGGAAGGAGGGCTAAGAGAGGTTACCTTTGATACTTCCCACGAGTAGCTCGTCAACATCCAGCTCAAAAGGAGAAAGACGAGAAGAGCCCCCAGTACTCCCCAAGCTTGGTATCGGCTGACAATCACTGTGGGCCCTCCGATAATTCGTTGAGTCAGCATAATAGCGAAAAGGATCAAAACAGTAACTGCCCCAACGTAGATCAGCACTTGGCTAGCCGCCAAGAATTCCGCGTTCAGGATAACATATAACCCAGCAACCCCAAAGAAGCTCAGGCCTAAAGCGAGGGCAGCGTGGAAAATATTCCGGAGGGTTACTACCAAGATAGCAGGAATCACTACCACCAAGGAAAGGATAAGGATGGCTATGTCCTGCCCACTCATCCGTTGGCGCCCTCCTCGGCAGGGGTGACTCTCTCCTCCTTTTGTGCAGACCTTTCGATAACCCTTCCCTCCCGGGAATGCGCCTTCCCCTCCCCTTCTCCATGCGCAGGCTCCTTACGAGGTCGCTCAGGAGGAGGTGCCTTTATCACCGAAGTACCCGAGGACACCTCCCGGAAGAAGGAGGGAGGAACGACCATTAAATCCTTGCCTAGAATTCCCCACTGCAACTGCGCCCGGTCAACGTGGGCCAATTCATATCCTCCCGCAGGCTGAAGGGAAATAGCTCGCTTATCCGGCTCAGGATGAGTAGGGCAGACATCTTCACAGAGGTTACATAACATACAGAGGGAATAATCGAGGTCGAAACGATCTACTTTCCATTTCCCTTTAACTTCACTAGGAGAACGCTCTATGTGAATCAGTTGGTTAGGGCAGATCTTCTCACAAGCTAAACACCCTATACAGGTCTCCAAGTCCACAATCGGAAAACCGCGAAAACGGGGGGCTAAGCGGGGACGAACATCGGGATACTGCAGGGTAATCTTAGGCCGGAGAAGATTGACAAAGGTTACCCACAACCCCTTACCAATAGACGCTAGAGCATAACCAATTTCAGTAAAAAAGTCGAGAAAACTCATCGCACAGCAACCTCCGCACGGGATCTTAACCTGAGGACTCCCGGTAACCGCCGTCGAGCAAGCCCCAGGGCCACCGCCCCAATAAGTACCCCCCAATTTACCAGGGCAAGAGACCAATAAGGCCATCCCGCCGAAACCCACAAAGCGTTAACCAAAAGATTAAGGAGAGCGATGGGGATCATCACCTTCCACCCGAGCTCCATCAGCTGGTCCACGCGTACCCGAGGCAAGGTTCCCCGAATCCAGATGATAATAAAGGTGAGCAAGAAGCACTTAAAGAGAAACCAGAAAGGCCCGGATAGATGCCAGGGAAGGAATTCAAAGCCTCTCCACCCTCCTAGGAAAAAAGTGGTCGCTAAAGCAGCCACAGTGAAAGAGTTAGCAAACTCGGCCAGGAAAAAGAGGGCAAATTTCATCCCACTATACTCGGTGTGAAAACCCGCTACTAATTCAGACTCGGCTTCTACAATGTCAAAGGGAGTGATGTTGATCTCAGCTAAAGCTGCTGTTAAGTACAGGAGCATCCCTACCGGTTGATAGAAGATAAACCATCCGTGGGAATCAGGCCCCCCTCCTTGGGCACCCACAATGTCACTTAAACGCAAGCTCTGAGCCAACAAGGCCGGCCCCATTACAGCCAGCACCAAGGGAATCTCATAAGAAACCATTTGAGAAGCAGAACGCATCGCCCCAAGTAAAGAGTATTTATTGTTGGAACTCCACCCTCCGCTTATGATCCCGATTACCCCAACAGAAGTAATAGCCGAAATAAAGAGCACTCCTACATTTAAATCCCGAGGAACAAACCATCGTGGGTCACCCCAAGGGATAACGATATAGACGAGATAAGCAGGAATGAAGGCGATGGCCGGTGCTATAATAAAAACCAGACGATCCGCTACTCCAGGTATCACATCCTCTTTTCCCATCAGCTTGATCGCGTCAGCAAGGGTCTGGAAAATCCCTTGAGGCCCCACCCGATTAGGCCCAAGCCGAGACTGAATGAACCCCAAGATCCGGCGGAGGAGGTAGATCAGCACCATCACGTTGATCATAATGAAGTTTAAGATAACGAAAGCCGCCAGGAAAGCCGAGATCCACTGCGACCAAAGAAGTGGAAGGCCAAAACGAGAGAGAAATTCCGAAAGTGAAGGGCCCGACATAACTATTACTTCCCTTTCCCTAAGATCACCACAAACGCCTTTTCAATTTATTTGAACAGAGTATCCTCCCTCCCTAAAAGGGCTTCTTCCTGCTCCCACAGCCTCCCTATTTTACAAACATTTTCAAAAATGGGTCAAGGCAAAACTCGCTTGTAAACAACCTTTAACCCATCTCCCAGACTCTAAAATGCCTCCGTTCAAAAATAAAAAAGGTTAATCGAAGGGAAGAGAGTATCGTTCTCTTACACCCCGGGATGCAGAACCACAAATCCCACTGAGGGAAAACGGCACAAACTCTTCCGTAACTTATTTTATGCTAAATTTCACAAATTTGCATCTCCCCCCAACATTGACGATCCCTTAGGGAAACAGGTACCTTGAAGAGGGAAACCTTGTAAATGGGTTTTGGTAGTCGCAGGCTTTAGCTTGCGACTACCAAAACCCACCGACCCCCTCCCGCCGGGTTGAGCGGTTTCGGTATCCACAGGCTTCAGCCTGTGCAACCTAGGGAGTTATGAAAAAGATCACCTGAGGAATAATGCTCTATGCTGAAATGGTTTCGTAAGATAGATCAACTTCTAACGGGTGCAGGCAAGCTCGAGGAGAAAGTTTACGAAGAGATCGAGGAGCTTTTAATCCAGGCGGATGTAAGCATTCATACTACAGAACGTTTGATAAAGAAGCTCAAGGAGATCGTCGAGGGAAAACGGCTTCGGACCGCTGAAGAAGGCAAACAAGCTCTCCGAGAAGCGATGGTCCAGATCTTACAAGGAGCTGACACTTGCCTCCATTTCGGCCATCCCTCTCCAAGCGTCTTTCTCTTAGTCGGCGTTAACGGGACAGGTAAAACCACGAGTTTAGCCAAGCTGGCCTATTGGCTGGGCAAAGCCGGCCATCGTATCCTTATTGCTGCTGCCGATACCTTTAGAGCAGGCGCCATAGACCAGCTGGAAACCTGGGCCAAGCGGGTCGGTGCGGAAACTATCCGACACCAACCCGGCTCCGACCCCTCCGCAGTCCTCTTTGACGCCCTTCACGCAGCTCAAGCCCGAAAAGTGGAGGTTCTACTAGCAGATACCGCCGGAAGGCTCCATACAAAAAGTAATCTGATGGAAGAACTCCGAAAAATGGGTCGAGTGGTCGAAAGGGAGAACCGTAGACCTGCCGACGAAGTCCTCCTGGTTCTCGACGCTACCACAGGGCAAAATGCCATTAACCAAGCAAAAGAATTCAGCCGGGCTATTCCCATTTCTGGAATCATCCTTACCAAAATGGATGGGACGGCTAAGGGAGGAGTGGCCTTTACCCTGCGGGAAGAGATGGGTTTGCCCATTAAATTCCTAGGCACCGGGGAGAAATTAGAAGATTTCGAGGTTTTTAACCCCCAGCGGTTTGTAGAACGCTTATTTGAGGAGTAGAGGAAGAAGAATGCTTTATCAGGATGCCGGCGTCAAACCCGTAGACCAAGCTTTGGGAGACTTTCTCCAATGCCTCCGAAAGACTTTCTCCCTAAGAACCGGAATTGGCTCCCCCCAACTGGGCTTTGGAGCCTACGCCAATGTTCTGGCCTTAGGCGGGAATCAAGGCCTAGCAATTACCACCGATGGCGTGGGATCAAAAATCTTGATCGCGGAGATGATGGATAAATACGACTCTATTGGAATTGACTGCGTGGCGATGAATGTCAACGACCTCCTCTGCGTTGGTGCGGAGCCGATTGCTTTGGTAGACTATATCGCGGTTCAAGAGGTCAACGATCGAGTGCTTAAGGAAATTGGCCAAGGGCTTTATAAGGGAGCCCTCAAAGCCCGGATCTCCATCCCCGGTGGGGAGCTAGCCCAGCTCCCCGAGATGATCCAAGGAACTCGCCCCGGCCAGGGATTGGACTTAGTGGGAACCGCCATCGGTTTGGTACCTCTTGATCGCATCCTGGACGGCTCTTCCGTTAAACCGGGAGATGTCCTTATTGGTCTAGCCTCCTCAGGTCTCCACAGTAATGGTTTCAGCCTTGCCCGCAAAGCCTTATTACACCAGGGAAAGTTACGCCTCGATCAACCAATTGCAGATCTCGGTCGAACGCTGGGTGAAGAACTGCTGGAACCCACCCAAATCTATGTAGAGCCGATCCTCGCTCTGCTCCAGTCGGACATCTCTGTCAAGGCCCTCTTTCATATCACCGGAGATGGTTTCCTAAACCTCAGCCGAATTCCTGCTCCCATCGGCTTTGAAATCAGCACTCTTCCTGAACCCCAGCCTATCTTCCATCTTATTCAAAGGATAGGAGAAGTTCCTTGGGAAGAGATGTATCGAGTGTTCAATATGGGCGTTGGCTTTTGCGTAGTAGTCGCTCCCTCCCAAGCCGAACAGGCCTTAAATCTCTTGCAAGAAAAGAACATCACCGCCTGGGTCCTCGGGACCGCAGTAAAAGATGAGGAACGAAAAATTACCCTCCGTTCCTTAGGGATAACGCTTAGACCCTTTTAACCTCTTCTAAGGGTAACGTAAAATCCGCAGGCTGAAGCCTGCCATTACCAGCTTTCCCCTAAAATCCTCTCCCTCCAGAGGAAGGGACTAATCTTACCTCCACCCTCACCTAAATGAGGATGGGAAGTTATCGGATGATCTTTCAAATTTTACCAATCCCTATAACACCCCCATTACCTGCCGTCGGCTAAAGGGGTCCATCTCTTCCAGAAAGGGAAGGAGATAACGATTACCTTGCACATCTACAATTAAGTATCGGTTATCTGAAGCCTCAAAAAGGTTATCGAGTAAGTTCCTGACGTAAAAGGTTCTTGGGCCTCGATCGGTGATAACTTGCCACTCCTGGATCCCATGCTCCTCCCGAATAGAGAGAACCTTTTGGATGAGGGGGACAAAATATCTTCGCTTCAGCTCCTCTTGAATCAACTGTCGACTCTGTGGGTCTAAATCCTCCAAGCGGGGAATTAAAGCAATTTGCCGACCCTTATAGTCTGCTATCCCGATATAACCCTTAGGGTAAGATTGCGGAAAGGCCAAGCTGATTTTTACCCGAAGATAACAGCAAGAATCCTCCACCAGCAAACACAATGAACCCTGAGGATTCCGGAACAGATGCAATCGGCGGGGATCCACCTCCAGAGGGTTGCGAAACTCGGCAAACTGCATTTCTACTGAAACAATGGTAGACAAGTCCTCTTGCATCGCCCCCTCCTATACCACTCTGAGCTTACTCAGTTCGGCCTGAAGATTTACCAAGCGGTAGTAAACCCCCTGCTTGGCCATTAACTCATCATGGGTTCCATGCTCAACCACCCTGCCATGGTCTAACACAAGGAGGTAATCCGCATTTCGGAGGGTGGATAAGCGGTGGGCAATAGCAAAAGTAGTCCTTCCTTCTGTGAGACGCTTAAGAGCTTCTTGGATTTGCCGTTCCGCCTCAGTGTCCACAGAAGAAGTCGCCTCGTCCAGGATCAGAATCCGAGGGTTATTCAAAATGGCTCGGGCGATGGCAATCCGCTGGCGCTCTCCCCCAGAGAGATTCTGCCCTCGTTCTCCCACCTGGGTGTCATATCCGTCAGGAAGGTTCATTATAAAATCATGGGCGTTTGCTGCGATGGCAGCTGCGATGATCTCCTCCCGAGTCGCATCCTCCTTCCCATAGGCAATATTTTCCGCGATGGTTCCCGCGAACAAAAAGCAATCTTGAGGCACCATACCGATTTGACTGCGAAGGTCCTTCAGCCGGATCTTCCGGATATCCACCCCATCTATGAGGATCTGCCCCTCGTCCACATCGTAAAACCGGCAGATCAGATTGATAGTGGTGCTCTTTCCCGCTCCGCTATGCCCTACCAAACCTACCATCTGCCCTGGCTTCACCTTAAAGGAGATGTTCTGCAAAACCGGTTGATGTTTATGATAGCCGAAGGTTACGTTGCGAAACTCGACCTCCCCTCGGATATAGGGCATAGGTACCGCTTCAGGGTCCTCATATACTTCCGGCTCGCCATCTAAAATCTCAAAGACGCGTTCAGCGGCGGTGAGAGATCGGCTGATCCAGTCGTTCAACCGAGGAAGCCATTGGGCTGGGCCGTAGATCATCCAGAGATATCCTACAAAAGCCATTAAAGTACCCACGGTGAGGTTACCGTAAATCACACTCCGACCCCCGAAGTACCAAACCAGGAACCCCCCAAAGGCGATTAAAAAGCTCATCCCTGGCCAATAAACTGCCCAGGTCTGCTCCGCTCGGATTGAAGCACTAAAAACCGCACTGTTCCGACGCTCAAAACGTTCGACTTCCTTCTCTTCCTGGGCAAAAGCCTTCACGATCCGAATCCCTGAGAGAGCATTGTTAATCACCTCATGCATCTTTCCCCAAAGGTGCCACGTCTTACTGTAGACCTTGTGAATCCGTCGCATAAAAAGGAGGGAGGTAACCATAATCAGGGGAGTTGGCAGGAGAACCAAAAGGGTTAACTGCCAGTTCATCCGAAAAAGGATCACACATACCCCCACCAGCTGAAGGAGGCTAATCGCCATCTCTGGAATCATATCTACTACCAGCCAGTGGAGGTTATTGGTATCATTAGCCACTCGGGAGATAAGGTTACCTGTCTGTTTCCTGTCGTAGAACCTTAATTGAAGGCGCTGTAAGAGCTGGTAAACTTGCCGGCGAATATCCGCTGTTACCCGAGCACCCAGCCAGGCCATTATAAAACCCCGCAGAGCGGAGAGGCCGGTGCCCGCTAAACGAAGCCCCGCCATTGCTAAAACCACTAAGCCGAGCAGACGAAGGCGCTCAGGGTTGCTTAGCCCGCTCTCCCGGCCAAAGACTCCGTCCAAAAGGATCTTATTTAGGTAAGGAGGAATCAAATCCGCGCTTAATTGAAGAAAAGTAACCACTACTGAGGCGAGGAGAAGCCCCTTATAAGGCCAAGCGTAGGAGAAGATCCGGGCTAAAGTCCGTGTCTTCTTCAAACAGTGGGGGCAAAGCCCCTCCGACCACTCCGGAAGGAGGTGCCCACATCGCTTACAGACTAAAGGTTTGAGATCCTCCTCAGAAGGTGGAGGTAGATGCCCCTCCCGGGCATAAGTATTAATGCTCCTGGCAATAACCGCAATCTTCCGAGAAATACTATTGCTATATCGAACGATTTCCCGAGTGTGGCCATTAATCGAGGCCTGTAAAACACCCCCTCCCACTAGGTTTTCAGTAGTAACCTCCTTGATCTCAGAAAGGGGAAGTACTAACCGAGGTTGGCTATCCTCCCCAAAAACTAAAATCCTTTTGTTGGTAAAAACAAGCCACTCCTGCCCAAAAGACCCTTGAGCACTTACATCGGAGGAGGTAGCAATCAACGTCTCCTCATCCGGCTCTTTTAACCCCTCTAAAACCTGTTGCAGGGGTTCTGGAAGAGGTTCCTTTAACTCCATCATTTTCAACACCGCCTTTGGGCTTTAACCCCTTATCCCAACTTCGATTATAAAACTTTCAATAATCAAGAAGGCCTTTTCCAGCTTCAATAAGCTGGAAACAATCACTAAAAAGAGGTTTTGGTTTACCCTTTAGCTCTCAGAAGGAGGAATCGAACGTTCCCTACCCGCGCCGAGATGCTTTAAGACCTAAAGCGGGCAATTCCGGACAGGGGATGACTGAAAGCTGAAAGGATGTAAAGGTCCTTCGTTACTTCGGACTTTCCCAAGAAGGGTCAAATTTCTTCTTCCAAGGACCGAAGGAACAGTAACTGAGCTAGGTCTTGAACCGAATCCGGGGCTAGAAGAACCAAGAGTTCCGCAAACTTGAGAGCTTGGCGAAAGTTCCTCCGGTAAGCATAGAAATACTTCAGGTTATTTAAAATTCGGAGGAGAATCTCTCGTTTACTCACTGGGCGAAGGTAGCGAGCATCAAAAGGCACTCCTTCCCCTTGGATTTGATGGAATCGCTCTCGGCAAGCGTCAGAATTCAGCAAAATACCATTGTAAAAACAATCCACGTAGAAGGGAGGATCCCCGGCCCAACCCACTAAAAAATGGCCGGGCATTCCCACCCCATAAACCGGAAGCCCCAAACGCCACCCAATTTCTAGATAAATCAAGGAGAGAGTGATGGGAATCCCCAATTTGCGATCCATCACTTCGTTCAGATAACAGTTCTTAGGGTTGTAGTAGTCTAGGATATCGCCTCTGAAACCCTCCTCAATAAATAAAAACCGGCTGAGGCGAAGGGCCTTCTCGACCGGAAGAAGGGCATCCGAGAGGAGAGCTTTTGCTCCTTCTGCATACTCATTGAGTTGCTCTAAGTAGGCATCAATATCAAGGTGAGGATATTCCAAGGCAGAGATATAGAGGGCCGAGCAAGCGAGGCTAAAATCCTCCCCTTCGTTAAGCAGATCCCGAAATAAAGCTCCAACCTCTTCGGGGGTCATCATTCCACCTCCGAACGGTACACCTTTCCAGCCTGAAGGTCTACCTTCCACCGGTGAAGATATTGTCTGCCCTTATAGCGATAGGAGAGTTGAAGAAGGTAGAGGTTCTCCGTTATCCTCTCCCCCGTCCACCGAGGCCGGGTCGGAGCGTTCCAGGGGAGGACTAGACCGGGGTCTACTCCATCCTCTTCAAGAGCCTTATAGAGGTGACCGCTCTGCTCGATCAAAGCTCGGGCAAACTTCATCCGGGCTTGCTCTTTAAAAAAACCGGAACGAACCAGCCAAAGGCCCCAAAGGGTGAGGAGAAGACAAAAGCCCAGGAATACTTGGAAGATCCCCCGAACCCAAAAATCTTGACGGTTGGAAAGCCCCCATAGACGGCCTAAATAGGTTTGCCCTTTGGATTCTCTAAAGTTCATAAGCAGTGGAAGATTAAAAGTTCCCTAAACCAAAGAAGAAAGGGAAAAGATCCGCCTAGGGAGAACGATGGCCATTACGACGGATCTCCTCTCCGCAATCCTCTAGAGAGGTATGAAGGCGCATAATATGCCCCAGCTTCATAATCCCGAGCTTCCGGCGAATATGGTCATCTCCGCAAATAAGGTGTAATTCCCCCCTGCGTTGAAGGAGCTTCTTTTTAGTACTGATCAGAGCGCCAACTCCCGAACTATCAATGAAAAGAACATTACGCAAATCAATGATCAGGTGAGGAGTATCTTTCTGTAAAGCGTTATCTAAGGCTCGTTGTAGGTGACTAAGAGTGCTTAAATCAATATCGCCAGAAACTTCGAGAAGCGGGGATCCTTCAAACTCACTGGTATGTACGCGTATATAAGCATGCTCCATAGATCCCACCCTTACTCGATGGATTTTTGGCAAAGTTCTTACTGGTTTACTTCAAATATACTCTAACCCACGGATTTTGTCAAAACCCCTTGGCAGGATAAAAGCGATATAGCCCCTCCCGTTCCGATAGGGGAGATAGCCTCCCCACTGCTCCTAGAATATCTGGGTGTTCCAGCTAAGAACTTCTTAAGAGCAAAGAAAAGAAGTGATATAATGATAACGAGTCAGGTTCCTTACCCTTATGCCAGAAACTCTTTCCAAAACTCTCTCCTCGGTGAGGGGAAAGGAAGGGGTTAACTCAGTTTCAATGGGTTTCCAAAGCCACTTCCACTTTTCTAAGGGGGTACTGATGAAAGAAGTCATCCACGGAAAAGCCTATGTTCTCGGAGATGATATTGACACTGATCAGATTATACCCGCCCGGTACCTAGTTTATGACCCCTCGGACCCTGAGGAACGCAAGATGTTTGGGCGATATGCCCTCTCAGGGGTTCCTGAGGCTCAAGCAGGCCTCCCTCAAGGCCACATCCCCTTTGTTAGAGAAGGGGAAGGTCACTCTGATTTTAACATTATCATTGCAGGGAAAAACTTCGGTTGCGGCTCTTCGCGGGAGCACGCCCCTCTCGCGTTGAGCGAAGCCGGGGTAGAGGTAGTCGTGGCTGAGTTTTACGCCCGGATCTTCTTCCGTAACGCCGTTAACGGAGGCTACCTCATCCCCTTTGAAACCGAAGAGCGCCTTATTGAGCAAATCTCTACCGGAGATGAGGTGGAGATTGAGGTCCTAAACCACCTCCTAAGGAACCGAACTTCTGGCAAAGAGTACCGCCTAAAGCCTTTAGGAGAAATCCTCCCCATTCTTTCCGCGGGAAACATTTTTGCCTACGCGCGCCAAGCAGGAATGCTCAAGTGATTTTATGACACTCCCTCCAGGATTCACTATCCGAGAAGCCCAAGAGAAGGACTTCTCCTCAATTCTAACCCTTTGGGAGAAACTCTTTCAGATGCACCGAGAGATAGAGCCCTGTTTTGCTATACTGGGGGATAACCGGTCCTCCTTCGGAATCTATCTCAAACAGCAAATCCGTAACCCTCGATCCTGTGTTCTTGTCGCAGAGGTTCAAGGGACCTTATGTGGTTTCATCATTGGGATATTGCAATCCTGCGGCCCTCAAACCCAAGGCTCCTTAGGGCATATCTCCGATCTTTATGTGGATCATCCCTACCGCCGACAGGGGATTGGGAGGGCATTGTTTCAGAAGGTCAAAAGCTGGTTTGCCCACCATGGGGTTCAGGGAATCACCGTTCAGGTAGCGGATCGCAATCCAGAAGCCCGACTCTTCTGGTATCAAATGGGGTTTCGTGACTTTACGCACAGACTCTGGTATGATGAGAATAGCAATTAATGGAAACCAGGAGCCGAAGATGGGGAAAAAGAAGGAAGAGAACAAACAGATACAAATTTACGACACAACCTTACGAGATGGTACCCAAGGAGAAGGGATCTCCTTCACTTTGGGGGATAAAATTAAAGTAGCCTGCCAGTTAGACGCCCTGGGCTTTCACTATATCGAGGGAGGATGGCCCGGATCGAACCCCAAGGACATTGAATTCTTTGAACACGCTAAAGATATCCCGTGGAAACATGCCAAAATAGCTGCTTTCGGAAGCACTTGCCGAGCTCACCTCCCCGCGGAGGAAGATCCTTTCCTCCGACAACTGATTCAAAGTGAAGCTCCCGTTATTACCATCTTCGGGAAATCCTGGATTTTTCACGTTACCGAGGTTCTGCGTACCACTCCCGAGGAAAACCTCCGGATGATCCGGGATTCCGTCGCCTTCCTCAAATCCTACCAGAGAGAAGTGATCTACGACGCGGAGCACTTCTTTGACGGCTTTAAAGCAGACCCCGAATACGCCCTGGCCACCCTAACGGCCGCTCGGGAGGGAGGAGCAGACCTCCTCTGCCTTTGTGATACCAACGGAGGCTCACTCCCCTGGGAGGTGGAAGAGACAGTCCACCGAGTTCGAGAACGTCTGGGAGATATCCCTTTAGGGATACACACCCATAATGATTCGGAATGCGGAGTAGCCAACTCTATCGCTGCGGTTCGAGCCGGATGTGTTCAAGTGCAAGGGACCTTTAACGGATGGGGAGAGCGTATCGGCAACGCTAACCTCTGTTCCATTATTCCTATCCTTCAACTTAAGATGGGCTACTCCTGCCTTCCTCCAGAAAAATTGGCGGAGCTGACAGAGGCTTCTCTCTACCTCTACGAGATCGCTAACCTGCCTCCCAACCCCCGGCAGCCCTTTGTGGGCAAAGCGGCTTTTGCCCACAAGGCGGGAATGCACGTGGACGCGGTGCTTAAGCATCCCTCTACTTTCGAGCATATCCCCCCCGAAGCAGTGGGCAACGTGCGGAGGTTCCTCATCTCCGAATTATCCGGGGGAAGTAGTGTGGTGATCAAAGCAAAAGAGTTTGGCTTAGACCTAAAGAAGAAATCCCCTGAAACCAGCTTGATTCTTGAGGAGCTCTACCATAAAGAAAACCAAGGTTACGTCTTCGAAGGAGCGGAAGCATCCTTCGAGCTCCTGGTACGCCGTTTGATCGGCCAACACCAACCCCTTTTCGATCTGATAGACTACCGGGTTATTGTCGAGAAAGGGGATGCGGAGGAACCGATTAGTGAGGCCACGGTCAAAATCCGAGTCAAAGGCCAGGAGATGCACACCGTAGCGGAAGGGGATGGCCCCGTGCACGCCTTGGATGGCGCGCTCCGAAAAGCCCTCCTCCCCTTCTACCCCGAGCTGAAGGATATTCGCCTCACCGATTTTAAAGTTCGCATCGTTAACGTGAAAGAAGGCACCGCAGCGAAAGTCCGGGTATTGATTGAAACACGCTCCCACGATCGCTCCTGGAACACTATTGGCGTAAGCACCAATATCGTAGAAGCTGCCTGGCAAGCGCTAGTCGATTCCATTGAATACGGCCTCACTTACGCTCGGAAAAATCCACCCGAGGGAATAACCCCAGTGAAATAATAACTGAACTGGGAAGGTTCCCTCCCAACTGAAGTTATGAAGGAGCTTGCTAAGTTTTAATTGTGCCACAGCGGGATCGAAACGCTTTTATCTCTGGTTAGGAGAGAGTGGGTGTCGGAAGAAAATAAACTCACTGAACCTTTTGAAGAAACCTTAATCCCTTATATTGAAGCGACAGAACAATTTATCGAGCAGATTCTACAAAAGGCCCGTTCTTCTAGCGGGGTTGAACACCTCTACCGTATGGAGGAGTACCACCTGGGATGGAGGGCAGAGGATGGAACACCTCTCCCCCCCAAGGAACGACGATATTATGGGGGGAAGCGCTTACGACCGGTTCTCTGTTTGCTCTGTTGCCAGCTCGCTAGCGGAGAATGGAGGAAGGCTCTCCCTTTCGCCTCCGCTGTGGAGCTCATCCATAACTTCTCCTTAATCCACGATGACATCGAGGATGGAGATGAAGAGAGGCGTTACCGCCCCACCGTATGGGCTATCTGGGGCATCCCTCAGGCGATCAACACGGGAAGCCATATGCAGGCTCTAGTTCACCTCGCAGGCCTGGAGTTCCGCTCCCTATCGGAATCGGTAACCCTTGAAGGACTGGAATTACTTACCCAAGCTATCCTTCGGATGACGGAAGGTCAACATCTCGACATTCATCTTCAGGAGGTGACGCGCCCCTCCCTCGAGGATTATTGGAGAATGGTTGAAGGAAAAACCTCTGCTCTGCTTTTCACCGCTTGTACCTTGGGAGCCTTAGCGGGGGGAGTACCCAGGCAGGAAGCCGAGGCTACCTATGGTAAGCTCGGCCGAGCCTTCGGTTTGGCTTTCCAGGCCCGAGATGATTTCCTCGGTTTGTGGGGAGACCCCTCCGTTACTGGAAAACCCGTAGGATCCGACCTCTTGAGGAAGAAAAAGACCCTCCCCGTCGTCTATGGAATAGTTTATGGTAATGAATACGAACGTCGGCGCTTAGAACGCTTCTTCTCTCGACCTTCCCCCAGCCGCTGGGATGCGGAGGAACTGATTTTCCATCTTGAGCGCATTAATGCCAAAGAGTATGTTCAAAAGGCTATTGAAAAGCATACTCAAGAGGCTTTCCAACACCTAAAAGCCTTGGAACCCGGCCCCGGGGCAGAGGAAAATCGTATAAAAGCCTATCAGCTGATCCAAGCGATTTTAGAATATGCTTTGGAACGAGAGAAGTAGGAAATCCTGTCGCTCCTCTCTTCTTTAGACAGAAAGGTTGCCCGAAAACATCGTCATCATTACAGGTCCGACCGCGGTGGGAAAAACGGAGATCGCCGTCTGCGTAGCAGAACGGTTAGGAGGTGAGATTGTCTCAGCCGACTCGATGGCAGTTTACAAGGGGATGGAGGTGGCTACCGCTAAGCCCTCCCCTCAGCAAAGGCAGAGAGTTCCCCACCATCTTATAGATGTCGTTACTCCCGACCAACTTTTTACAGTAGCCGATTACCGAAGAAAGGCGATTGAAGTCATCCGGGACCTCCGCAAAAGAGGAAAAATCCCCCTGGTAGTGGGAGGAACACGCCTCTACATCAAGGCTTTAACCTCCGGTTTCTTCCCAGGGCCTGGATCAGACTCAGCCCTCCGCCAAACTCTGGAGAAAATGGCCCAGGAGAAAGGTTCCCTCTATCTTCATCAAAAGTTAGCGGAAGTAGACCCCAAATCCGCAAACCGCCTGCATCCTAATGACCGGAAACGCCTCATCCGTGCCCTGGAGGTATATTATCTCACGGGCCAACCGATCTCGGAACTTCAAGAAGCTTCCCAACAGCAAGAACCCTTATGCCAAGGCCCTCTGATCGCTTTAGTACGAGATCGAGCAAAGATCTATGAACGCATCAATCAAAGAGTTGACCAGATGATTGCAGAAGGGCTAGTGGAAGAAGTAAAAAAACTATTGGAACAGGGATTAGATCCCCAACGCCACCCCTCCCTCCAGGGACATGGGTACAAGGAGATCATTGGTTATCTTCTCGGTCAATACTCCTTTGAGGAAGCGGTGAGGATCCTTAAGCGAAATACCCGTCACTACGCCAAACGACAATTGTCTTGGCTTCGGCAAGAGCCAGAGGCCCTCTTCGTAGATGCTGACCGTCCTAAAGAGGAGGTTATTGAGAGAATCATCAAGATCATTCGTTCCCACTATTTCTATCTCTAACCATAGAAGAACCTCTTTTGCTTCTTTGCATAAGGGGCGAGGTCCGCAGAATAAGGTGAGGTAGAAGCAAGATATGAAGACAGAAATTGTGGCTATCATCCCCGCCCGATATGCCTCCTCCCGCCTCCCAGGAAAACCCTTAAAAGAGATAGCGGGTAAGCCAATGATTTATTATGTTTACGACAGAGCTTCCTCAGCCCAAACCCTCTCTCGGGTCATCGTGGCAACGGACGATGAGAGTATTGCCCAAGCGGTGCGCGCCTTCGGAGGTGAAGTTTGGATGACCTCCCCCCACCATCGTACCGGAACAGACCGGGTGACAGAAGTGGCCCGGGAACTCTCTGCTCCCATCATCGTCAACGTCCAGGGAGATGAACCCCTCCTCGATCCCCGGTCCATTGACCAAGTAGTGATGCCTCTCCTCGAAGACTCCTCCCTACCTATGAGTACTCTGCGAACCCCTTTCCGATCTCCCGAAGAGGTTCACAACCCTAATATAGTCAAAGTGGTCGTAGACCAAAAGGATTATGCCCTCTATTTTTCCCGGTCTCCTATCCCTTACTTTCGAAATCCTGTTCCGGGACTCCCGGTGTATAAACATCTCGGCTTATATGCCTATCGTCGAGATTTTCTGCTCAGTTTCGCCTCCCTCCCCTCCACCCCTTTAGAGCAAGCAGAAGGCTTAGAGCAGTTAAGAGTCCTAGAACACGGTTATCGTATTAAAGTCCTTGCCACCGATTGGGATAGTATTAGCGTGGACACTCCAGAGGACTTAGAACGAGTTCGCCAAATCCTCGAGGCACCAAGATGAGAATCCCCACTTTTTTACCCCAAGAAGAAAAGGTTCGGATTGTTTCAGTGGGAGCTGTTACTTTTGGCCAAGGGCCGATTGTTCTTATCGCAGGGCCTTGTGTTCTCGAGAATCCTGAGATGGCTCTGCACACGGCCCAAACCTTAAAGGAAATCTGCCAACGGATCTCCCTCCCCTTTGTCTTTAAAAGCTCTTTTGATAAAGCTAACCGAACAAGCATCCACTCCTACCGGGGGCCTGGGTTAGAAAAGGGGTTAGAAATATTAGAAGAGATCCATAAACGGGTACAAGTACCTGTCCTTACCGACATTCACGAACCCTGGCAAGCAAAACCCGTTGCAGAAGTGGTGGACATTCTGCAAATCCCCGCCTTTCTCTGTAGGCAGACAGATTTAGTGAGGGAAGCTGCTGAAACGGGCAAAGCCATTAACGTTAAAAAGGGGCAGTTCCTAGCCCCTTGGGATGTGCGCCACATTATTGAGAAGATCGAAAGTGTGGGTAACTATCAAATCCTGCTCACCGAGCGAGGCACCAGCTTCGGTTATGGCAATCTTGTGGTGGATTTTCGGTCCTTGCCGATGATGCGCGGCTACGGTTACCCCGTGGTTTATGACGCCACTCATAGCTTGCAGCTTCCGGGGATGGCGGGCAGTGCTACCGGGGGCCAACGAGAATATGCCTGCCCTCTGATTCGAGCAGCCTGTGCTGTGGGTGTTGATGCCCTCTTTCTCGAAACGCACCCCGACCCCGATGCGGCTCTCTCCGATGCTACAACTCAGATCCCCCTAGAACAAGTAGAAGAGATCCTAAAAATCGCTGTGGAGGTAGACCGGTTAGTAAAATCCCTTCGACCCAGTGAGGAGGGTTAAAGCCTATGGACCTTCTTGCCTTTGCCCGAGAAGTCTTTGAATGGGAAATCGCAGCCCTTCAAAACCTCAAAAACCGCTTAGATAACTCTTTCCAAAAGGCGGTGGAGCTGATCCAGCGGTGCCCAGGAAAGGTGATTGTTACGGGTATGGGAAAATCGGGAGCAGTAGGGCGAAAAATTGCTGGAACGCTATCCAGCACCGGAACCCCAGCCCTCTTTCTTCACCCTAGCGAAGGTTTGCACGGTGACCTCGGAGTGATCAGCAAAGAGGACCTTCTTTTAGCCCTCTCCCAAAGTGGAGAAACCCAAGAGCTGATAGACATCCTCCCTGCGGTCAAACGATTAGGAGTCCCTATCATTGCCATGACAGCAGGCAAGACCTCCACCTTAGCCCAATATGCCGATGTAGTCCTCGACACCTCGGTGGAGAGGGAGGCCTGTCCTTTAAACTTGGCTCCTACTTCCAGTACAACTTGTATGCTGGTTCTTGGCGACGCTTTAGCTTTGACTTTAATGAAGGCTTCTCACTTTACCGAGGAAGATTATGCACGCTTCCATCCGGGAGGTACTCTAGGGCGAAGGCTTATTCTAAAAGCTAAGGACGTAATGAGAACAGGGGACCTCCTGGCAGTAGTGTCGGAGGAAACACCAGTGAAAGAAGTCCTTTTTGCCATCACCCGAGCCAATGCTGGAGCTGCCTGTGTGGTTGATAGCAATGGAGTTATGGTGGGATTAATTACTGATGGGGACCTCCGCCGGGCCTTTTTAAGGGGAGACCACGTTCTCTACACCCCCGCACGAGAAGTAATGACCCAAAACCCGGTAACAATGGGGCCAGATCAACTAGCAGCCGAGGCACTAAGGATTATTGAGGAAAAAGCAGCTCAAACCGGCAAGAAGATCGGCGAAATCCCTGTACTCGACGAAGAGCGTCGTCCTATCGGAATGGTAATGCTCAAAGATTTAATCCGAGCCGGCCTCTTCTAGAGGGATATCCCCTTTTAAAAGGGTTAAAATGATTCTCCTCCCAAAGAATAAAGGAATAGTAGAAGAGCTTCCCGTATCTCCCCGCCAAGCCTCTTTCGCCTGGTCCTTGAACAACTATTCTACTTAGGGAATTTTAATAGGGCAATATAAGGGAGGTTCCGGTAAAGGCCGTTCCAATCCAACCCATAGCCGACCACAAAATCATCAGGGATTTCAAAACCTCGATAATGGATGGGAATATCTAAGATACGACGATAGGGACGATCTAAGAGGACACAAGTACGCAAGCTCGCCGGTTGACGGGCCTCGAGGTTGCGGAGGATATACCCCAGCGTTAACCCCGTATCCACTATGTCCTCTACCACGATAACATGGCGATGATGAATGCTCTCGTCTAGGTCTTTGGTAAAGCGAACTTCTCCCGTTGTGCTAGGTCCATAAGTAGTAATCCCTAGAAAATCAATCGAGGTGGGGATACTCAATCGGCGCGAAAGATCCGTAAGAAAATACACCCCCCCTTTAAGGATGGTGACCAAATGAACCTGCTTATCTTGGTAATCCTTAGAAATCTGCTTGGCTAAGAAAGTCACTTTGGCTTGGATCTGACGAGCTTTTAATAAGACCTCTCCGACTTGGGGTTCCACTCGCCTCCTCCTAAGTACACTTTCTCACTGGATAAAACATTCAACACAACCCAATGCCCACTCCTATCTCTTTTGAAAAAGAACTTCTTTCGTTCCAACCGGTAAGGAGTTTTCCAGAGACAAATAACTTCTGCATAAACAAGACCAACCCGGATCTCCTCAAAGTCACAATAGCCAACCTTCTCCCTTCTAGCTTTTTCGGAAAGAAGGGACCTAGGCATTAGGATAACTTTAAAGCCAGGCACCGAAAGGAGGCATCCTTTGGGGAGAAGGTCCTCTACCACGTAGAGGATTCCTTTTGAGGAGCGATGGGAAGTCGAAAAACTACCGCCTCCTATCTCCTCTGACGGAGCCCTTTGGGTAAGCCACAAAAGAAGAGCCTCTAACAAAGGCTGAACCTCTTTAAAGGTGGGAGGGGGTAAGAGGTTTCCCTTCCCTCCCTCAGCCCACCATTGCTCCCAACGGCGAAGGGCCTTCTCCCGGCTCTCAGGGTCGGCCAAGGGGAAAAAGCCAGCATCCTTGCCCGTGATTTTTCTCAAGGCTCGGTCTACTGCGGTTTGTACCGCTGGGTCCTCATCCCGAAGAGCCTTGATAAGCGGGGCTATCGCATCCTTCTCCCCTAAAAGGCCCAAAGCAGTAGCGGATGACCACCGGACTGAGGGTGCAGGATGCCCTAAAGCGTTGATAAAAAAGCCTAAAGACCTCTTATCCCTCAGCTCAGCGACTAAGAGAATTAAGGAAGATAAAAAGGCGGACTGAGAAGGAGAAAAATTCTGGCTGAGAACCTCCAGCAATGCGGGAATAGCTTGTTGTCCATGAGCTTGAATCAGTACCTTACCCGCAAAGACTCGGATTTCGGGATGTTCTTCCCGATCCCTCAGGCGACTCGCAGAAACCCTTTGGCCCGTAGGCCCCATAGCAATCAAAGCAGAGAGGACCCTCCGGCTAAGGTCCTCTCCCCCAGGAGAGTTCAAACTTCCAACGGTTTTCACATAAGCTTGAAGGCGCTTGAACAGGAGAGAAGCAGTAATCGCTCCTTGGTTTTTGAACTCAGGCAAGAGGGACTTCCATTCTTTCTCGGTAGGGGCACTGAGCAAGCGATCTACCAACTGATCCGCGGTGCCCTCCTCGGCAGGGGAGTAAGGGGCGAGAAAGACAAGGAGAGATAGCAGAGCCAGCAGAGAAAAGATTTTCGAAGATGCTCTCCTCATCCTACCTACCAGAGAAACCCAGAGTCCTCGGCCCTTGACGACTTCACCCTCTTTATTACTAGAATAAATTAAGAATCGAATCAAACCACCAGGGGAGTTCGTCCCCCGATGCCCTCTGAGTTTCACTCTGATGAAGGGAGGTTCCCCTTGAGCCGATACCTAGAAGACACCGCAGATACCTATTGGGAAGTGGTTGTAGATAGCCGAACCCCCGAGTTTGGCTACACAATCTTTTTAGAAGAACGAAGGACCGGCCGGCGAATACCTGTGCGGACTGCGCGCTCTGAAAAAGAGATGCGCCTCATCTGTAAGGAGCTCCAGAAGGACCTTCTGTTAAGCGCAGAGGAATTTAAAGAGAAATACCGAGTAGATCTTTCCCCTCGGCGAACTACGGAAGCGAGCTAAATCTCAAAAAGCTGGAAAGAAGGGGGAGGCTAACTGCTAAGGGTTAGCCTCCTCTGCCTTTATCAGGTTATGTCTCTTCAAACGGTCGAGATTCACCCGAGACAGGGGAAAGTTAGGAAAGTGTTTCGCCATCCATCGCCAAATCGCTGCAGCTTGAGATGGGTTTCCGCTCTTCTCAAGGCTGTGGGCATAAAGATTCCACACTACCGGGGGAGGGGAAAACTGCACCGATTGCTTCAGGTATTTCAAGGCCTTAGAATATTCCTTCCTTCTATAGTAAAAGAACCCGATCTCATAGTACATCTCGTAGCGACGCGGGTTTAGCTTCAGCCCCTGAAGCAGAACCTTCTCCGCTTCAGCCTCGTCGTTCAGACCAGCCCATAAAATCCAACCCAAGTTACTCCAAGCCTCGACAAAGTGAGGGTCTAACTCCAGAATAATTCGGTTCATCTCCGCTACGGAAGGATAATCCCCTCTATGCCAATAAACGTCTGCCTGCTTTATCAATCGCTGGATCGCTCTCTCAACCCGCTCCTGGGGGATACCCCCCTTTGTAGCGCTAGGAAGCATCTTTCTTCTTTGAACCTGGCTCCTCCTGGATACCCTTAGTCCTTCCACGGCGGGAGGGGAGGGGAAAGCTTCTTGGATAGAAAGGAGGATGATTAAAGAAAAAAGGAATGTTGAAAGGTTTTTTGTCATCGGCACTCCTCTTGATATCCTCGAACATCCTTCAACAAAAGCCCTCAATTAAAAGATGAGTCTAACGCTATATCCGATTCAAGTCCTCCTCGGAGAAGAGATCAAGGAGTTCGAGAGTGGCTTCGGAATGATGCAGATTATTGAGAAGAGGCTCGGTGTACTGGATATCGCCATAGAGATCTCCATTGATGTGGTGTTGTGTTCCCACCCGGTTATTCCAATCGACGCCTTCAGTAAGAAAGCCGTGTTTGCCGTGGTGGTGTTTTGCAATAGCACGGAGGATGGTTAAAGCATCTTGCAAATAGCTCTCTCGACGCCGGTCTTTATAAGCCTCCACGTAAGCCAGGGCCGCTTCGGCGTTCTCCCAGAGATAAGCAGTATCCCACGACTCCTCCATCCAGAGGAGACCTTGGGTAGCAACACCATTCCGGTCTTCTTTCATTTTAAAGGCATCCAAACCTTGAAGGCAAACCTCATAGGCAAAATCTATCAACTTTCTATCTCCTAATACCTCTCCTGCCCGGCGCAATGCACGAAAACCGATAGCATAAGCCACGTTTTCCCGGGGATCATAAGTATCATGGTTAACACTGCCGAAGAAGCCCCCTGCTTTTACAAAAGCTTCCACCCCTTGCTTTAAAAGGGTGCTCTCTTGGTTTAACCCCCGTCGAAGGAGCTCGGCTTCCAAAAGCAGAATATGCAATCCATCCCCACTGATAGCAAAAATCGGATCTTCTCCCCCCTCGGCCCTGTAAGGATAAGGGAGGCCCTCTGGGGTCACCCGCCGAGGAAACCATCCGTTAGAAAGAGGTTTTATATGATCTTTCATCCAAGCAGACGCCCCTTGGGCCGATCGAATCAGCCGGGTCTTCCGGTGTCCCTCCGTGAGATCTGAAACCTGGAGCATTTGAAAAGCGATTCTTGCCATAGCTCCGGGGCATAGCCAGCGCTGGTCCGCCTTAAAGTTAAGAACAAAGCGATCTTGGGGAATATGCCGGTAGGGGACAATGAAACCAGTCCTTGGTTCAACAAAACCATCCTCCAGGATATGGTCAACCAAGGAGAGGGCCACCCACTCAGCGTCAACTCGCTTTTTATAACGGGCAAAGCGCAGCAATTGGTAAGCCCCTCCCACCGCATTAGCTGCCCAACCCGGCCCTTCCAACACACCAAAATCGTGCCACTCCATCACTCGGCCATCAGGGTCTAAAAAAGAAGCTTTGGCACAAAGGTGGTCGTAGTAAGAAGTAAGACTGCATTCTAAGACGAAACGAACCGAATCCTCCATACTCTCCACTATTGAATAATGAGGGTCAGGGGGTAACCAGAAGGGCATTCTAAACCTCCACTAAGTAGGAGCCTCTGGCCAAAGGCCCCTACTCTCTTTTTCCTTTACCGGAGAGATTGTCCTTCGGAGGGAAGAGAGAAGCTTTTGTGGAAAACCTTCCTGGAGTAATCAAAAGAGAAAGAGGGATGGGAAAATGGCTTTTTTGAGAACCCGACGAGATTTTTTTCGCCTTTCCCTAAGTTTAATAGGAGGAATAGCTTTGAGTGATCTTGGAGAAGCCTTTTCAGCCCCAAAAGTCCGGTGGCCTTTGATCAGCTGCGAGACGTATAGCCTGAGAGACCTCCTCTTCTCCCGACGAGCATCCTTGGAGGATACCCCTGCCCTTCTGAAGGAGCTCCAAATACCGGGTATTGCAGTGAACGATATGTTCTTCCCCTCTTGGGAAACCTCCTACCTGGAGAAGCTCAAAAAGGCGATTGCCGATTCTGGGAGGGTAATCACCGCCTTGATTATGGAGGGCAATCTCGCCATAGACGACCCCTCGGCCCGGCAGAGGCAGATAGAAACCGATATGGCAAAGATCCGGGCTGCGGGTTCTCTAGGCGCGCCTGTGGTCCGCATTAATTTAGGAGGAACAGGAGACCCGGAAAAGGATGACACGGTGGGAGTAGAGCGATGTATCAGCGCCTTTAAGGAGATGCTTCCCCTGGCGAAAAAACTGAAGATCAAAATAACGATCGAGAACCACGGCGGTGTCTCTCGCTCGGCGGATAACATCCTGAAGATTATTAAAGGAACTGACCCCAAATGGGTAGGGAGTTGCCTGGATTTTGGAAACTGGCCTGAAGAAGTCCGGTATGAATCCTGCCAAAAGCTGGCTCCCTATGCCTACCACACTCACGCTAAGTCTTACAGTTTCCGAGAAGATGGAGAGGAAGCCCGGATTGACTATGGTCGCATTCTCAAAATGCTAAGAGACGCTCGTTATAAGGGAGCTCTCTCCATAGAATTCGAGGGAGGAGGGGATCCTATAGAAGGCGTGAAAAAAACCCGAGACCTCCTCCTCAAACATTGGCCGGGCCTTACTCTAGGATAGATTCCCCTAGCCAGAAGAGGGAAAGAGTGTACACTCCCCTCAAAGGGCACTGCACCTCTTCCCCCTTCTAGGGAGTAACTTCACCAAGATCAGAGGGTTAGAGGAGTTCAAAAATGAAGGAGAAAATCACCCGCCGAGATTTTCTCTCCCAAACGGCAAGAACCTCTGCAGCAATCGGAATGCTGGCTCTGTTCACTCCTTCCCGAGTTTTTGGGGCTAATGATCGCCTTTCTGTAGGAATTGTTGGACCAGGCCAGAGGGGGCGTTCTCTAATGGAAGAATTTCAAAAGATCGCTCCCCAGGTTAACGCTGAGTTAACCGCCGTTTGCGACATCTGGACGAAAAACTTAGATCGGGCGGTGGAGATGGTCACCCGATGGACGGGAAGACCTCCTCGGAGGTTTCGCACTTTCGAGGATATGCTCGCTTGGGAGGGGTTAGACGCCGTCATCATTGCCACGGCAGACTTCCAACATGCGAAGATGCTCGTCCAAGCAGTAAAAGCCGGAAAGGATGTTTACGTAGAAAAGCCGATGGCAAATACCTTAGAGGATGCTAAGAAAGCTCTCTCCGCTGTTAAGGAGAGTGGGCGCATCGTTCAAGTAGGAACTCAAAGACGCAGTGATGGACGCCACCAGGCAGCAGCGGAACTCCTGAGAACAGGAGTTCTAGGAAAAATCTGCCGGGTTGAAGTCTCCTGGAATTATTTCGGGCCACGTTGGAGGCGAGGGGATGTCAATGAGGTGAGGGAACAGGATACCGACTGGAAACGTTTTCTAATGGGCAAGCGGTATCGGCCTTTTAACCCCAGCCAATATATGGAATGGCGCCTCTACCGAGATTTCTCCAGTGGTATCCCTGACCAATGGATGTCCCATATGATCGACGTAGTGCACTGGTTTACTGGCTCCGAGTTCCCTTTGAGTGCGGTTGCCCACGGAGGCGTTTACGTTTGGAAAGATGGGCGGGAAAATGAAGATACCTTCCACGCACTCCTTGAATATCCCGAAGGCTTCTTGGTCAGCTACTCTACAACCTTCGGAAATTCAGCAGGTGATAGCTTCACCATCCATGGTACTCAGGGTACCTTTGATGCCAACAAATGGATCATCACAGGAGCTGGAGGCGGAGGGAAAGGACAACTGAAAGAGAGTATTCCTATCCCTTCTCATCCGGGGGTTTCGCATTTACAAAATTTCCTAGAATGTGTTCGTTCGCGAAAAACTCCTAATGCACCGGTAGAGGCAGGTTATTCGGCCTCCGTCGCAGTTATCCTCGCAGTCCAAGCTCTACTCAAAGGGCGTAAAGTATACTTTGACCGGGGGAAGCAGGAGATGAAGGTTTAGATGGGAGGGGAACAAGGCTTCTTAATGGTTTTTGTGGGGTTTATCCTAGGTTTTCTCTCAGGACTTTTCGGGGTGGGGGGGAGTAGTATCGCTACTCCCCTCCTCCGTTTGCTGGGCATTCCCCGCTATATCGCCCTCGCCACCCCCCTACCTGTCACCCTACCCATCGCAGTGGTAGGCGGATTAACCTACTGGCGAAGAGGTTTTGTCCAACCCTCTTTAGTGCTTTGGACAGTGGTCGGTGGGCTTCCAACCGTTCTCTTAGGAGCTTACTTAACCTCTCTCATACCGGGGCGTTTGTTGATGGCCTTAACAGGCCTCTTCGTCACAGGGGTAGGGATACGCCTTTTGCAAAGGCCCTTCTTCCCTGAGAGCAAGAGAGGGAAAATATGGTGTTCATCCCTATCCCTTATCGGGATCGGTGCGGGTGTCGGTTTCCTCTCGGGTTTACTGGCCAACGGAGGAGGCTTTCTTTTAGTCCCTGCCTACTTAATTCTATGCCAGTTAGATACTTCTTCTGCAGCAGCTAACTCCTTAGTTGCCGTATCTCTCCTGGGAATCCCTGGGACTTGGATGCACTGGCGGTTAGGGCACATAGATTTTCATCTGGCTATTCTTCTAGCCACAGGGAGTATTCCCGCCACTTACCTGGGGGCCAGGGTAGGATTGGCCCTGGAGGAAAAGAAGGCCAAGCGGATTTTCGGGCTATTCCTTCTCTCCTTTGGCTTATTCTTCCTCTTCCGAACCCTCTATCGAGCTGAGGTTTATGGCTGGTGGGATTGACAAGGCAAATCATCTCCGACGCGCTACCCACTCCCAATCCTGGGTTCCCACACTCCACGTTCCATCGGAGAGACGATGACGCTCCCGGGTCTTCACATGTCCATCGGCAGCCAAGAAGTTAAATCGCCCCCCGGCATGGCGTGGGTTACCATCATCCCAAGGGTTACGCCGAGCATCCCGCCGACCCCAAATCCATCGAATCTCGTGCCGCTCCTCTTCCTCAGCAGGCTCTTCACTGACAGGCCAACCATCCACAATATAAAGGGTAGAAGCCGGATCAGTGACCTCCCCGAGGTTGGCTCCTGCTAACCCGATCTTCTCTCCCTCGGGTCCTTTAATATCATTCATCGCATAATTATAGGTAAACTCTATACTGTGGCGCGTATGCCCCGCATGGCCCTCATGCTCCCATAGCATCGGAGTCTCCGCACTAGGGCAATTAAAAACTTCCTGGGATTTCACGTAGGGGAAGATCTCATCAGCCCAAAAAACCTCCTCCTCCCCCTCACCAATTTCGGTATCGGGGAGAGTTTCATCCCAGTCTTGAGCATAAGCAAGGGCCGCGGTTCCAATTTGCTTAAGGTTCGAGACGCAAGCGGTTTGCCGAGCCTTCTCCCGAGCTCCTGCAAAGACAGGGAAGAGAATAGCAGCAAGGATAGCTATGATGGCAATAACGACTAGAAGCTCTATAAGGGTAAAACCCCGATTGGAAAAGTACCTCCGCATTTTAACTCCTTCCTCCTAAAAAGTAAAGTTATATCTCAGGAATAAGGTTGAGTACTTTCGTCCCCCACCCCTCATTTTAAGAGGACAAAAGAGCCTAGGGAATCTAACAATGGTTATAAAAAGGGTATGAAAAAGGTTATATACACCGCTCCTTCGACCCTTATCGCTTTTCCCTCACTTTCCCAAGCAGATAAGAGAGCTGTCCTTGGGAATCCCCTTCAGGAATCCTGGCCCCGGAGGGCGAATCCCTTATTAAGAGGAGATATTACTCTCTGCAAAAGGGTTTTCCTCAAAATAGCAGAATCTTCTAGCAGAGAGTCACGGTCAGAACCAGAAAACAAAGGGGAGTAAAAATGCGCCCTCTTAACCTTCTTCTGTTAGGTGTACTGTTACTCAACGGGCCCAGGGCCGACACCGATAACCGCAATCAGCCCTCTTTTAAGGCCCAACCTGACAGGGGGAAAGCAGTGATCACCCTTGCAGACATCCCCTGTTTTACTGTTATCGGTTCTCTTGGAGGGTTAAATCCTTTAGAGCGCGCCGAGGTGATTGCAGATCGCCTTAACCGCCTAGCAAAAGAGCCGGAAATTAAGGTTGAAAACTTTGTCCCTTCTGTAGAAAAAGGAACAATTGTAGTCCTTTATCAAGAGGGGGAAAAGAGCATCTCCCTCCTTACCGTAGATGCTAAGACAGCCCGATCCGTATCAGGTTCCCACAAAAGCCGGATCCGTCTGGCCCAATGGTGGACAGCCCTCCTCAGGGATATGTTCCTACTTTTGAGGAACCAGCCTCCCTTTTATACAACTCAGACAAGCTTTGGCCAATTACTGCAGGAAGCTTATCAGAGGTATCAGGAGAAGAAATTAGAAAGCTTCTTTCAAGCCTGGCAGGAGAATCTCGCCCTCTATAAGAAAAAAGTGGCTACCCTTACCCTAACTATCCCTGAAAACTTCGGTCCGGAGATCCTGGCTGAAAAACCCTTAGTCTCCGCAAAAGAAACTCCTCAGGAAGAACGCTCTAAAACCTCCCCCGAGGAGAAGCCCTCTAAAACCGATGAGGGTAGAAAAACCTCTCTTCGGGTAAGGGTACCCTCCCGGCTGAAAGAAACCCTCCAGATTACTCTTCAGGAAGGACAGTTATCGGTGCAATGGAATCAAGGAGACAACCTCGCCGCCTTAAACGTGATCCTCCTGGGGGAGAGGGGACAGACCCTTCAGAAGCGGGCAACAGTCTCTCCCCCTTGGGAGGTAAAACTTCCCTTTCCTCCAGATACGCATACAGTAGAGGTCACCCTCCTCTTCGAAGATGGGAAGGAAACGGTTTACGAACTACCCGTTGAGAGAGAGCAGGGGTCCTCATAAGCCGAAAGTTTTGTGCAGGCTAAGCCTGCACCTACTGAAGTCCCCTCCCCCTCGAAGGGGGTGAGTTAGGGTGGGGGTAAAATCTACCCCAACCTTTGTTCCCACAAGGGGGAATCAAACCGAGCAGAGCCCCGATTGATGCCGAAACTACTTCCCCACACAGAACCGGGAGAAGATGGACTCAATCACCTCCTCGGTGACCGATTCCCCGGTAATTAAAGCCAAGTGTTCGGCGGCGGACCGAATCTCCCCGGAGAGGAGATCTAGGGGCACCTGCTGCCGATTGGCTTCTAATGCGGTAAGAAGGGCCTCTTTGGCTTTCTCCAATGCATTGATATGCCGTAAATTGCTGACATAAACCTGGGAGGGTTCAATCGCCCCTTCGCATACCGTCTCCACTATCAAATCCTCCAAAGCGCTTAGACCTACCCCTTTTGTCACGCTCACCTCCACTTTAGGAAGAGAGCTCGCTAAGGGGATGGCCTCCGATAAATCAGAGAGACACCAGGCAGGAGGCTGATCAATCTTATTGATCACTAAGATCGTTCTACGGCCTTCTATAACCTCCGCCACCTTTCGATCTTCCGAAGTGAGAGGACTGCTTCGGTCAACAACCCACAGCACTAAATCTGCAGACTGGATCGAGTCCCGAGCTCGTTCCACACCAATCCTCTCCACTAAATCCTGGGCTTCTCGCATTCCGGCAGTATCTATCACGCGCAGGGGGATTCCCCGCAAGTTCATCCCCTCCTCCAAAAGATCCCGGGTAGTACCAGGGATGTCAGTGACAATGGCTCGGGATTCCCGGAGTAAGGCATTGAGTAAGCTGGACTTGCCTACATTCGGTTTTCCAGCGATGACCACTGCAATGCCCTCCCGATAAACCCGTCCAGCTTCCGCTGAAGCTAGAAGATGATGAACTGTTTGCAGAACTTCCTCCAGCAAAGTTTTAACTTCTTGCCGAGAGGGTTCTTCTACTTCTTCAGGGAAATCTATAGTGGCTTCTAAAAGAGATAAAAGATTAAGGAGCTGCTCTCGAGCGGGTTTGAGCCTTTCGGCCAGACGACCTTCCAACTGGCGAACCGCCACCGTGGCAGAAGCCTCGGTACGGGCCTTGATGGTATCAATCACTGCCTCGGCCTGGGAGAGGTCCATCCGGCCATTAAGGAACGCCCTCTTCGTGAACTCCCCTGGTTCCGCCAGCCGGCTCCCCAAGCGAAGAAGAGTTCGGAGGATCCGTCGCAAAACCACAGGCCCCCCATGAGCACTAATCTCCACTACATCCTCACCCGTATAACTTCGGGGAGCCCGGAAGTAAGTGAACAGCACCTGGTCGAGAACCTCACCGGTTGACGGGTCCACCACTCTGCCCCAGTAAACCCGCCAAGGTTCAGGCCGGAAGCCCTGCGAGCGGCGAAAAGGGCAGAAAACTTTCAAAGCAATGGAAAGAGCTTCAGGCCCCGAAATCCGGATAACCCCAATTCCCCCCTCTCCCAGAGGCGTAGAGATCGCTGCAATGGTATCCTCTGACATTCGAAGACATCCTATCCTGAAAAGTCTTTCGGTCTAAAGCTATTTTAAAGCACCGGAAAGGCTGAGGACTATCGCCCCCCTCCCAAAGAGGGGAAAACCTTTCCTAGGAAGAAACCTAAAACGGACTGGTAAGATTCTCTCTTCCGTCTTCCAAAACCAAAGGGTGGGTACCAGCAAGCCTAGAAAGGAGGTTTAAGATGAAAATCACTCCTGAAAATCTGGCCAAGTTGGAAACGGATTACGCCGGTTATCTAGAAGGAGACCGTCTAGACCAGTTTTATGAGGATTTTGAAATCCCTTTCTCTGCAGGTCATTGGTGTGGAGGAGAGTTTGCGGACCGTTTTGCCCCTAATGGATACAACAGCAACGATCCCACCTTTGAGCGGGGCATCCTGGCCGAAATGAAACGAGTAGCTCAAGCCAAAATCAAAGGAATAGAGTTCCACGAAGTTCTGTTTATTGATAAAAACTACCAGGTGGACGACGCCAAAATCCGAGAGGTAAAAGACGCCCTGAAGGAATATAACTTGATTCCTACTAATATGAACATCAACACCTGGACAGACCCGAAGTGGAAGCTGGGAGGCGTCACCAATATGGATCCGGCCATTCGCCGGGATGCCTTGGCCATTTGCTTGCAAGCAGTTGATATTGCTAAGGCCATTGGTTGCCGAAGCCTCCAACTCTGGCCCGGTTCCGACGGCTGGGATTATAACTTTGAAGTCAATTATGGTAAACAGTTAGACCTGTTCATTGAGGCCTGTATTGAAATTAATAAGAAGGCGATGGCTAATGGTCTTATCTTCGGCACCGAAGCAAAGCCGAAAGAACCCCGAGAAGGGAATATAGTGGTTTCCACCACTCCCAAAGCAGCCCTGATCGCCCTGACTGTGAATCAGGCTTGCGGAGGAAACAATATGGGAGTTACTATTGACTATGGTCACGAACAAATGTATGGTGATGAGCCTGCCGCTAACCTCTACCTTCTGCACCGAATGGGCATTCGTATTACGAATTTCCATATCAATAACGCTAAATACAGGAGTAACGACGAAGACCGGGTGACGGGCACCGGAGATAACTGGCGCCTCGCTGATTTCTGCTATGCGGCGATTGATATCGGCTATGATGGTTGGTTTGGAGAAGACCAGTTCACCTACCGGATGGAGCAAGTCAAGGCGATGCGGCTTTCCAAGGAGCTCTTCGGTAATGTGATGAAGAAGGCGCTTCAAATTTACGCCCGTAAGGAGGAGCTCCTCGCCGCCCAGGCTACAGGAGATGCAGCGCGCACGATTGATGTGGTGAAAAAGATTCTGACTTAGTCTCTGCTTAACATGTTGGCAAGCCGAGAAGAGTAAAACCCTAATGCAAGCTCAAAGCCTGCCCTAGAGGGGAGTCTGGTAACCGTACCCAAAAGGTGCAGAACCTCCTAGATGCTCCTGTCTCTCCTCCTACCTTTTGCAAAGAAGGAAGTTTGGGAAAAATGTGGTGGATTGCTATGATGGTCCTCGCCAATTCTCAAGGGTCGTCTCCCCTACCCACCCTTTTGTTCTCCTTTGAAACTCCTGCCGAAGTAACCCGAATCGAACTCCACCAAACGGATGCCACCATCACTCAGAGTTGGGCAACCGAAGGCCGCTATTCTCTAGAGGCCCACTTCTCTCAAGCCAGCTGGCCTAATCTCTACTTCCGGGTAGAACGAGCTTTTTCCCAAGGGAACTGGAGCATTTTTGCTGGCTTGGCCCTGGATGTGAAAAACCCTTCCTCGGAACCTTTGCACTTTTGCCTACGAGTAGATGATGATTTCTCTGCAGATGGTTATCATCACTGCCGAACAGGCCGAGCTATCCTTCAACCCTATCAATCAGCTACGGTAGTGATGCCCTTATCTTTTAACCCCCCTCCCGGAATGCGGGGAGCTCCCCCCCTTCTCCCTAATGCCTTAACAATGAACACTACAGGGTCCGAACTGAACTGGTCCCACATCGTCGCCTTCCAAATCTTCCTCCCCCAACCTCAAAAACCTCGAAGTCTTCTAATAGATAACATCCGATTGCTTCCTAGAAAAGATTGGAAAGGTATTGTAGACCCCTACGGCCAGTACACCCAGGCAGATTGGCCAGGAAAGGTCTACCGTCTTCGTGATCTTCTACACCAGAAAGAGCAGGAGAACCTTTGGTTAGAATCTCACCCGCCGTTGAAAGACCGAGATGAGTATGGGGGATGGAGAGAAGGCCCAACTCTCCGCGCCACAGGATGGTTCCGCACAGCCTTCGTTTATCAGGGAAAAGAAGTCCCCTTCAGGGAGGATCTCCTGCAGAAAGGGGGAAGATGGTGGTTAGTTACCCCCACCGGGAAACTCTTCTTCTCCTTAGGAGTGGACTGCGTACGTTATAACGAAGCCACCCCAACAAAAGGACGGGAGAAGCTCTTTACCTACCTCCCCAGCTCTAAAGGTCCCTTGGAGGAATTTGCTCCTCAGGGTCCTGAAGGATGGGTCAGCTTCTACGCAATCAACCTGAAACGGAAATATGGAAGAGGATGGAAAGAAGATTGGCGACAAATCACCCTCAAACGTCTCTTGTCCTGGGGGTTCAATACTATCGGCAATTGGTCCACGCCCGAAGTTTTCCGTCTCCGCAGGATTCCTTATGTTGTTCCTATCCACTATGACCATTCCCGCTTAATCCGATTCTCTACCGCTTGGCAGCCAATGGTAGATGTTTTTGACGAACGTTTTCCGAAAGTCATAGAGGAGGCCATCACTAGGGCTACCCAGGAGTGGAAAGAGGATCCGTGGTGCATCGGGTACTTTGTAGACAATGAGCTTTCCTGGGGAGGATGGGGAGCTAGCCCCTCCTCCCGGTACGACCTTCCCCGACGGGTGCTTTCCGTCAAGGAGAACCTCCCCGCAAAGAGAGAGTTTATTCGCTGGCTTCGGGCAAAATATGGAGACGTAGAAAGCTTCAGTCGAGCGTGGGGAATATCCATAACCTCTTGGAAAGACTTAGAGAATCAACCTCTTATTTTCCCCGATCCGATGACTCCCTCTTGTATTGCTGATTTAAGTGATCTCCTTCGGTTATTTGCAAGGCGTTATTTTGAAGTGGTAAGCTCTCTGTTAAAAAAATATGCGCCCCACCAACTGTATCTGGGGTGTCGCTTTGCACCCCGACCTTTAGAAGTAGTTCAGGAATCCGCGAAGTACTGCGATGTGATCACCTTTAATATTTACACATTTACAATAGACTCTGAAGAGTGGGCCTTTACCAACTCTTTGGGGAAGCCTTGTTTAATTGGAGAGTTCCACTTCGGTGCCCTGGATCGAGGGATGTTCCACCAGGGATTAGTTCCGGTAGCAAATCAGAAAGAGCGGGGAGAGGCCTATCAAGCTTATGTCCGAAGTGTCTGGGCCTTGCCCGCTTTTGTCGGCTGTCACTGGTTCCAGTATGTGGATCAACCCCTCACTGGGCGATTTGATGGCGAAAACTATAACATCGGCTTTCTTTCTGTTACCGATTACCCCCACTGGGATCTAGTTGAATCGGCTCGACAGATTCACCAGCAAGTTTATGAAAAACGAGGAATGAGGCTATAAGGAGACACCTTAAAGAGAGGATTCTTACCCACTCTTTGGGGAAGCCCTGTTCAATAAGAAGAGAGTCCTACCGGTTTGTGTTTTATCTGCTGTGCAGAGCGCAGAGAAGCACAGTTAGCTGCGAACACCGGTTAGTCTGCTTCTCTGTAATAGACCAGCAGTTCGCTCGACTGCTCTAAGTCCATCCCATCAATAGGTTCTATCTGGTAGCTGAGTGATTGCAAAAAAGTGATAGCCCTTCGGTGGACATCCTTGCCATGAGTTGCCAAAAAGAGGGTCGGATGCCGTTTAGCAAGCGTGGATTGCGCTCCTAATAGTGCCAACATTTCTGCACCTTCGATATCCATTTTGATGTAGTCGGGCACTGGCAGTTCTCCCTTAGCAACGAGATCATCTATAGCAACTGTTTTGACTTGAAGTTTTCCATTTGGAGAGATGTGCCCCATAAAATGAGAAGGACCTTCGTCAAAGAGAACCACTCCGCACTTATCCGAAACCGCGGCTTCGATAACTATCACATTCTCAATATGATTCAATGACAGATGTTGCCTCAGGTAGGCCAAGTTTCTTGGTAAAGGTTCGAATGCGAATACCCTTCCACTAGGTCCAACCAGCACGGAAGCTAGGAGTGTATAGTAACCAACATGTGCACCTATGTCAAAGACGATGGTCCCCTTTTCTATGGTGTTCTCAAACATAATGCGTTTGGTATATTCATAACTCCCTAGCCAAAACCCATGCTGACCTGATCCCACAATCCATTTCTTTCCCTTAAACCGGCCCTGCATAATTGGTGCTACCACCACCAGAGGAAACGATCTATAAGTAAAGCAGTGTCTCCTTCCCCCTCCTGCTACCGGCGTTTCTGAGAAAACAGCCAATCGATCAACTCTTTCTCTTCGTAGGCTTTATCCCAAGAGTTATGACCAACTCCTTCGTACTCGGTATAGCGGATCTGGGTATTGCCTGCGGATTTAATCGCCTCTACCATCTCCCGGGATCGCTCTGGAGGGACCAGATTATCCTCCGCTCCATGGAATACCCAAATGGGGAGGTTCTTCAGCTTAGGGGCCATCTGCTTAGGATCACCCCCTCCGCAGATCGGTACTACCGCAGCAAATTTATCTGGGTGCTCTGCAGCAATACTCCAACTTCCAAAACCTCCCATAGAGAGTCCCGTGAGATAAAGACGATTCTCATCACAGCTGTACTCTTTCAGCGTTTGCTCCAGGGTTTTGAGAGCCATCTCATTCATTTTCCCCGCCCACCACTGGTCAGGAGCACATTGGGGCATCACTACAAGAGCAGGGAAACGCTCCGAATGCAAACGAATAGCCCTTCCAATCCCCACCTCAGTCTGCTTTAAGCCATCGGTTCCTCTCTCCCCCGCTCCATGGAGGAAGAGGATAACCGGCCATCGCTTATCCGGGGTATATTCCCAGGGAACATAAACAACATAACGATAAGTTGTTCCTTCGAAGGTAAGGGTCTTATTAATAAAACCAGTAACAACCTTCTGGTCTTTCGCTTCAGCAACAGAAGTCTCCATCAGCATCACCCCTGTAAGCAAGATGAGCAGCACTCCTCGGATCCCACACATATTCCTCTCTCCTAACTAGACTAAACAAAGAGTTCTTATGTAGCGAAATCTCCCATTCAGCTTGTTCTCCCTGGGGCAACTCCTTCACATAGCTCGGTTCCACAATGGGTTCTGCGACAACGGATCGGCTATAGCCCCTTTCTCGGTTTGGGGAGAGGCGATCAAAATGTACAACCAAGATATCCCCCGGTTCGGCCCTTTCAACATAGAAAGGATCGGTTTGCGGATGCGGGAGGATGAGGCCCCAAAGTGTTATGATACCGAACAGGCTCTAAATAATGGACAGCCATTGAGGCTTCCTCTTCCTAATCTAACGGATTCAAACCTGACGCTTCCTTTTTCGACGAAGAAGAGCTTTTTCCCTGCTATAGACGCTGGAGAGTTGGGAGGAGGTGTTCTTCTCACTTTCTCTCTAGAGAATTGGTAGCTACAATACAGACTAAAGTTTGCTAATAAGATCCAATTTATTCTACCAGGTTTGGTAGACCCACCCTTTAAGGTGCGCCTTTTGTCAACCCCCGCGTGCGAGGGATAAGGAGGGGTCACCCTCTTAAACGGAGATGAAGGGCAGGCTGAAGCCTGCGACCGCCGAAACCAATGGAGTTTGGTAGCGGAACCCGTTAGGATGCGTTTCGCAAATAGGGGCAGGTCTTGCGCCTGTCCTTGTATCAAACGTCTCGCCCTCGGCACTCCTATACACTGTTGGCAAAATAAAAGACACCCTAGCTCTTATTGGCTTTTATTGACCGCCAATTTTATAATTAGGCGCCTCTTTTGTAATGATGACATCATGGGGATGGCTCTCCTTCAGAGCTGCAGGACTGATACGGATGAACTTGCACCGCTTCAGATCCGCAATAGTTCTCGCACCCACATAGCCCATTCCCGCTCTTAGCCCTCCAACCAGCTGGAAGATAAGGTTAGACAAACTACCTTTGTAAGGCACTCGACCCTCTATCCCTTCGGGAACAAACTTAGCCGAATCCTCCTGGAAATAGCGGTCAGCGCTGTAGCGTCGTTTCATAGCTCCCAGGGAACCCATTCCCCGATATTCCTTAAAATGTTCTCCTTGGTAGATAACAACCTCTCCAGGGCTTTCTTCAACCCCTGCCAACAGGCTTCCCAACATCACTGTGTCTGCTCCTGCGGCCAGAGCCTTAACAATATCCCCACTGTATTGGATCCCTCCATCAGCAATAACCGGTACTCCATACTTTTCAGCCACCTGAGCACAATCGTAAATTGCAGTAATTTGAGGCACTCCGGCTCCTGTAACAACGCGGGTGGTACAGATAGAGCCTCCTCCCATTCCCACCTTAATCGCATCCGCTCCTGCACGGATAAGAGCTTCGGCTCCTTCAGCCGTGGCGACATTCCCTCCTACCACTTCAACATCGAAGTGCTCCTTCAGCAGGCGAACCGTTTGAAGCACACCAACTGAATGGCCGTGAGCAGTGTCTACTACCAATACATCCACACCTGCTTCCACCAAAGCCTTAGCTCGATCCAGGGTATCGCGGCCCACTCCTACAGCTGCGCCAACGCGTAATCGCCCTTGGCTATCTTTTGTAGCATTGGGATACTGGATCCTCTTCTCAATATCTTTTACAGTAATCAAACCCTTTAACCGCCCCTGGTCATCTACTACTGGAAGTTTCTCGATTTTATATTTTTGAAGAATAGCCTTCGCCTCTTCTAAAGTGGTTCCTACCGGTACAGTAATCAAGTGGTCGCGCGTCATTAATCGACCCACTTCTTGGTCTAAATCCTCCTCGAAACGGATATCCCGGTTGGTTAAGATACCGACCAGCTTGCCCTCTTCGTTGGTAATCGGTACCCCGGAGATATGATATTTCTCCATTACTGCTAAGGCCTCCCGGAGCTTAGCCTTAGGACTAAGGGTGATGGGGTCTACTATCATTCCCGATTCCGAGCGTTTGACCTTGTCCACCTCTTCGGCCTGAGCATCTATACTCATATTGCGGTGGATAACCCCAATCCCTCCCTCTCGAGCCAAGGCGATAGCTAACCGGGCCTCTGTTACTGTGTCCATAGCGGCAGAAACTATGGGAATGGCCAGAGGGATACGAGGGGTAAAGTAGGTTTGCGTCGAAACCTCTGAAGGGAGCACATCCGATTCAGCCGGAATCAGCAACACGTCATCAAAGGTTAAACCGATCTTCTCAAACTTACCATCCATAGTCTACCCTCCTGCTTGACAACAGAGCTTTTTATCCGGCGAAGAAGCTTCAACTTTTTTCATTCTCAAACCTTCTCTTTTAAGGGTTTATGTCATTATAACCGATTTTCAGGCGGAATGCAAAAGAGGAGGGAAACCTAACGAGAGGAGGAAAAATGAAACTTAGTATAAGAAGGGTGGGCCTGGTCCTCTTTTTCGGCCTGGCGCTGAGGCCAGCAGGCCCGGTTTTGGGGCAAGTTCGTGTCCTAGAGTACCAGGGAGCGAAAGTCGAGATCTATCGAGACTTCTATGGAGTGCCTCATATTCGCTCCTCTTCGGAGGCAGGAGTGGCTTTTGGGAACGGCTTTGCGATTGCTCAAGACCGCTTGGGTCAGCTGGAACGATTCCGACGCTCAGCCCGAGGGGAAATGGCAGAACTCGTCGGCCGACAGGCGCTCAACCACGATATAGAAGTCCGAAAAAACAGCTATACGGAGGAGGAACGATGGGAGATCTTCAACGCTCTCAAGCCCCAGTTTAAGCAGATGTTGCAGGCCTACGCGGACGGGGTCAATGCCTACGCCCAAGAGGCCCGGCGAATGGATAAAATCCCTCAGGAGCTCAAAGCTTCAGGGTTAGATTTTCGTCCTTGGAGTGTTACTGACTCTATCGCTATCGCTCAGATGATGGCACGCCGTTTCGGATCCGGCGGAGGGGGAGAACTGCGTAATTTGGCCCTCTACTTCTACCTCAAAAGGCGGTTCCGAAGAAGCCCCTCGGGTCAAAACCTCGCCCTGAAAGTGCTAGGAGATATTCTCTGGCTCAATGATCCCCAAGCCCCTACCACCCTACCCCACAGCCAACGCCCCCCGAATTATCGTCCTCGCTACGGCTTAAAAAATCTCCAAAGCCTTGAAAAACTCCTGGACCTCGAATCGGTCCTCCCCTACCTCTCCTCCACAGGAAAGGAAGCGGAGATCGCTTTTGCAGAAAAGTATCACCTTCCCACCAAGTTCGGCAGCTACGCCATTGTTATTGGCAAAAAGCGGTCTGCGGGAGGTTATCCCATCCTCATTGGTGGCCCTCAGATGGGCTTCTCTACCCCCCAAATCGCCCATGAAGTCCACCTAGTAGGTCCTGGCCTCGACGTTGCAGGAATGGGTTTCGCAGGTATCCCCGGGGTATTGATCGGCTTCAATCCTTACCTTGCTTGGACCACCACCTCGGGTATCGGTGACCTGGAAGATATCTTTGTGGAGAAACTCGACCCCCAAAATCCCTCGCGATACTGGTACAAAGGCTCCTACCGCCCTATGGAACGCCGGGTCGAGGTGATCAAAGTAAAAGGGGAAAACCCCGTTACCTTAGAAGTGTTCCGAACTATTCATGGGCCAGTCATTGGCTTTGACTACCGACGGAAAGTGGCCTTCTCTCGATCCGCCTTCTATTGGAAACGAGAGATGCAAGCAATAGAAGCTTTTTATCGCTTCAATCGTGCCCGAAATCTCCAAGATTTCGCCGCCGCCTGTGCCCTTATTGCCACCTCTCACAATTTCTTCTGCGCGACCCGAGGCGGAGATATCGGTTATTGGTATTGTGGGTATTACCCTATCCGTCCTCCGGGTACCGATCCCCGATTTCCCCTTTTGGGGACAGGGGAGCAAGAGTGGCTCGGACGCCTACCCTTCTCTGCCCACCCCCAAGCGATGAATCCTCCCCAGGGGTATTTGGTCAACTGGAACAATAAACCTGCTCCTTGGTGGGACAATGGAGATACCCCTGTTTGGGGAACCTTGTTCCGAGTGAGGCGAATCCAAGAGCTGGTTACTCGCAGATCTACACTCACTCCCGAGCAGGTACGTAACATCCTGCCCGATATCGGTAAGAGAGATTTCGACGCCCCCTACTTCGTCCCACCCTTAGTGAAAGCGCTCCTTCGATCCCCCAAACTCACCCCCCTGGAAAAAAACGCTCTAAACTACCTCAGATATTGGGACTATTATCACGATCACTATTCCGTGGCTAAAGTCCTCTTTGACCGATTCTTCAACCATCTAAGGGAACTCCTCTTCCTCGATGACCTTGGGAACCTAGGCAACCCTAGCCTCTTTGCCCTGGCAGTGCAACCCTCCTTGATGTATCGGGCTCTGAATCCTAAACATGTTCGACTTCCTCCTTCACGAGACTATCTCAACGGCCAATCCCCAGAGAGCCTGATGATCAATGCTTTTAAGAAAGCGGTGGAAGAGCTGGCCCAAAAGAAGGGAAAACAGGTCAGCCTTTGGGGCGAACCTCGGGGATGGATTCACCTTGACCCCCTTCCCCCCATCCCTGACGATAACCGGGGAACCTATATCCTCTGTGTGGAACTAGACCGGCCGGAGGTACACGCCTTATCCGTCTTGTGCCCAGGGCAAAATGAGGACCCTTCCACCCTCCATTACAGCGACCAAAGAGAGCTAGCCGGCTACTGGCTTTATAAACCCCTTCGCCTCAAACTCCCCGAAGAACCCTCCCAAGGCAAAGGAGGTCAACAGTGAAGCAAAAATCCTTCATCCCGGTGCTCGATAACCTTTGGCTTTACCGAGACCTCTGCAATGTTTATTGCCTGGTTCAGGAGAGTCACGCTCTCTGCTTTGACCTAGGCACAGGAGCAGTTTTAGACCATCTAGCCGACATTGGGGTGGATAAGGTTGACCAAGTTCTCTTAACCCATTGCGACCGGGATCAACTTCTTGGCTGGCCTAAGGCTCGATCAAAAGGAATCCCCATCCTAGCTCCTTCCCACCCCAACGGAACTCCCTTAACCTATCAAGAAATAAAGAAATATTGGCAAAACATTGCCCCTCTGAGTACCTCTGTAACCTTCTTCAACGTTTTACCATTACCTCCTCAAGGAGTCTCCCGAAGCGTAGGGGAAGGCACCTTCTTCCAATGGAGGGGTCTTCCGGTGGTCGCTCATCACACCCCTGGTCATACCCCGGAACATACCACCTACTTAACCTACCTTGGGGGGAAAACAGTACTCTTTAGTGGAGATCTTCTTTGGGGACCGGGGAAAGTTTGGAAAGGGTATCAGCTGGATTGGGATCACTGGCTGGCACAAGGGCAAGAATTAGCCCGTCAGTCCTTGGAGCGAGTTGCCAGTTTGAAGCCTGACCTCCTTTGTCCTGCTCACGGAGAGGTGATCTTCCAGGAAGGGATCTCCGCTCTCCTTTCTACCGCCGAGAAGATGGCCCAGCTAGCCCGATATAAGAGCTTTTCCGCTTTCGCCCTGGAGCAATACCCTGCCCTTAAACCGCCTCAGCATCTCTCTCCACGAAAAATCTACTCCCTCAAAAGTGGGGGAGAACTCTGGCAAATCAGCAATCATCTTTGGGCCTATGGCAACTGCTACTTCCTCCTTTCCGATACTGGTGATGTGTTCGTGATAGACAGTCAGGCTCCAGAAAATTGGGAGGAGATCTTAGCCACTATTAATGCCCATAGGATTAGCGTTCTTTTTATCACTCATGCACACTCCGACCACGCAGAGCGGGTGAAGGAGGCTCAAGAACGCTTTCACTGCGAAGTCTGGGCACAGAAGGAGATGGCTAGTCTTCTGGCACACCCGCTGGATTACTGGCATCCCTTCAATAATTGGGAACCCTTCACCCCTACCCGCCTTCTCTGCGACGGTGAGGAGATCCCCTGGCAAGAGTACACTTTTCGGGCCTATTTCCTGCCTGGACAAACCTACTTTCACGGAGGCTTAGAAACCCAGGTAGATGGACATCGAGTCTTCTTCACGGGAGATACTTTTCAACCGAGAGATGTTTGGAATGGAACCGGAGGGTGGATGGGTTTGAACCGGGGTTTTCCCTCTTACCACGCTCAAAGCGCAGAGAAAATTCTGAAACGTCGGCCTCACTGGATTCTACCAGGCCATTGCCACCCTTTCCTCTTTGATGAAGAGGATTTCCGATGCCGGATAGAATGGGGGAAAGCCACGGCGAAGCTCCTGGATTCTCTCTCCCCTTCTGGCAACCATTTTGCGGACTTTAACCCTCACGCCCTCTCCTGTAGGCCCTTTGTAGTAGAATTAAGAGAGGATGCCCCTGCCGAAGTCCACCTGGTTAATGAGATATCCCTAGAGGGAGAACTCTCTTTTCGCATTCAATCTCCCCCTTCCTTAGTGGCAAAGCCCCAGGAAGGCATCCTCCGCTTATCTTCTCCGGGAGGCCCTTGCCAAAGGATCCTCCTCTGGAAAAAGGAAGCCCTTTCTGAAAGAGTTCCTATCGCTATTGACTTGTGGAAGGGAGAAAGCTATTGGGGAACTATCTTTTTCCTTGTTCAGCCAGAGGGGTAAAACACTCTGTTTCCAAAGGGGGACAAGAAACCATAGGTAACTACTTGTTGAAGAAGGGGAATAGGAATACCCTTTATTGCTGTGAGGGCCAAAGCCGATAAGAAGGTTCTTCCCACCTTTTTACTCCGAGGACCATTAGGCCCTTTTTGCGATTAGACACCCCCTTCTTTGAGCCATCGAGCTACGTCCTTGGCGTGATAAGTAATGATTAAGTCTGCTCCGGCCCGCTTAATTCCTGTGAGGATCTCCATAACAATCCGCTTCTCTTCGATCCACCCCTGCAAAGAGGCCGCCTTTACCATACTATACTCCCCACTCACGTTATAAGCAACAAGGGGAACCTCAAAGAGCTGGCGGGCCTGGCAAATAATATCCAAATAAGCCAGAGCAGGCTTCACCATAACAAAATCGGCCCCTTCCTCCAGATCGAAGCGGATTTCTCGCAAGGCCTCCCGGCGGTTACCCGGGTCCATCTGATACTGCTTGCGGTCGCCAAAAGCTGGGGCGCTCCCCGCTGCCTCTCGGAAAGGCCCGTAGAACGCCGAGGCAAACTTAGCCGAGTAGGCCATAATAGGGATATGACTCAACCCTTCCCTATCCAAAGCCTGCCGAATGTACCCTACCCTGCCATCCATCATATCCGAAGGGGCAACAATATCCGCTCCTGCCCGAGCCTGGGAGAGGGCTGTCTTAGCCAAGAGCTCCAAGGTAGGATCGTTCATTACATAACCCCTCTCATCCAACTGTCCACAATGACCATGAGAAGTATATTCACATAAACAGACATCCGTAATTACAACCAAGTCAGGAATCTCACGCTTAAGCAACCGGCAAGCTCTTTGGATAATCCCCTCCTCCGCATAGGCCTGCGACCCTAAAAGGTCTTTATTCAGGGGAATGCCAAATAAGAGGACAGCGGGAATCCCTAACCCTCTCACCTCCTGAGCCTCCTCGAGAAGGTCTTCTAAAGAGAGACGATACTGTCCCGGCATCGAGGGGATGGGTTCCTTTGGCCCTTCTGCCTCTTTAACAAAGAGAGGGTAGATTAAATCGGTGACCTCCAGAGAAGTCTCCCGAACCATATCTCGCAAAAGGGGCGTCCTCCGAAGCCTCCGAGGACGATGGAGAAGAGAAGAGATGTTCCGATCAGCCATAGGAGCGCACCTCTCTTAGCCTTTTCAATTTCATTCTGACAGAGGTTCCACAAAAGGGCAAACTTTAAGAATATCCTCCGGTTTGAGGAAAAAGCTCCCTAGCTAGCTGGCAAATCCACTCTTGTAAACTTTCCCGAGAAGAAGGGCACCCTAGGGGGATACTCCCTGGAATTCAAGGATAAAAGCGGAGAGAGGGGGTAAAGTCATTTCCTCTTCCAAAACTGCTCTATAAGGCACCGTTGTAGAAGACTCCTGTTGAGGATAGAGGGAGATACGCCTCCAGGAGGAGTAAGGACGACGCAGATGTTCTCGAGGGCGAAGGTGCCAGAAAACAGTTTGGGGCTTCTCACTCCAATTGGTCAACACAATCCCGAGGTGGTCTTCCTGACTCCTCCATACGGAAGCCAGCACCACCGGCAGAGAAAAGCGGTAAGTTCGACCAAAGAGGGTCCACTCCACCTCTTTCTGAGGAATCCCTTCGCGGAGGAGGCAAGGCGTCGGGAGCATCTCCCCATAGGCGAGGTACTTCAGCCCTGCCCACCGGGCTTGGGCCAGGGTTTTTAAGTAGGCGGCTTGTTGAGGATGCTGAAGAACTTCCGGGGAGAGCCAACCCATTTGCGCCCCCCAGATGAACATCTGCCCTGCCTTCGCCTCGAAATTCCCCGCCTTCTGAAAATCTTCCGAAAAGAAGTACCGCCCAAAGGTGAGGTTATAACCCGAATAGACCAAAGGGTAGAGAGGTTCTAACCCTCCCATAGTGCTATTGCACTGCAGAAAGGCATCAAAGAGGTCTGACCAGGGTTCAGCAGCATCTTCTGTAGTTAAAGCAAGAGACTTCCCCTTACTCAACCGCTGCCGGATCAGAGTGAGCATCTTACGATAGCCCTCCGTCCAGACACTCCCTCCCCCAGGAGGGTGGGAATGCCCCTCCTCCACGCAAAGTCGGGCGGGAGCAGAAGCGATTTGGTCAATATAAACCGCATCCACCCCGTATTGGGAGGCTAAAGCCTCGACAATCTCCGCGACCTTATTCTGCCAATAGGAGGTGGCAGGACACATCACCGTCAAAGGAACTCCCGAACCGTAAGTCTCGATATAAGGCTTCCCTTCCGGGTTCCGGGCGATGGAGGCCTCTAAATTCTCTCTCTTATAAGTCTCCGTCCGGGCGTCCACAATCCGCCCATTAATGTAGGGCATCACTCGTATTCCCGCCTCCTGAAGTTCCTTAACTACCTCAGCAAAGCCCTCTTTAGGGGGAAGAAACTCAGGATAGTGGTCGTCAAAAGGGATTTGGTGCCAGTTGTACCAGTGAACCGCTATAGGCACCTCAAAGTACCGGGCAAAGGCTTTTACGGGCTCCTTGATCTCCTCAGGTCGACCGCTTACCTGGCACCAAAGAGGAATCTCCTTAATCCAAGGAGGAGTAGTTTTCCGAATCATCATAGGCCCTTCCCGCATCCAAGGGGCCGAGAGGACCCATTTGCGATACTCCTTCGCCATCCTCTCCCAAGAGCCTCGGAAAGGGGAAAGCTGGATCGCATAAGGTAAGGAGAAGGACTCTTGAGGTTTCCCCCAGGGAGCAGGAAAGTGATGGATAGAAACCCAAACTCCCTTCTCCTTTGGTCGAATCAGAAAATCTTTCATCGCCGCCGAGCGGTCTTTGATTGCCAAGTATAACCCTTCTTCTCCATCAAGGAGGCAAAACATTTGCAAAACTGCATTATGAGAAGGATAGCGCCCTGTGTAGTTGAGGTCCGCTCCCTTCAATCTACGCCCCCAACCCCAGGGAACTATGGCCTCTGCTTCTGAAGAAGCTTCCAAGTGAAGACGGGGAAATTCAATCCCAGTTAGGCCCCACTGAGTGGGATTCTGGATCTGAAGGCTCCATTCAATAGAGGGGTCGGAGTGAGCAATAAAAGCGGTTACAGTTACCTTCAAAGGCTTTTCTTTTGGAGCGAGGAATACCTCAGGCCACTCCAACTGGACCCGGATACCCCGAAGGCGCTCTTGATAAGAGAGTTGAACTTTGGAAGGATCTCCTTCCACCTCCACATCATCATCACCCCTTTTCAACCCGATCCTCCACAAGGTTTGGGGTTGGTCTCCTAACCAATTTCTGCCGGTCGGGAGAAAAAGAAGGCCTACCCACCGGCTTCTATCCTCCTCCTCAAACTCCAGTCCTACATACTCTCCCTTTAGAGCTAACCGCTCGGCCATCCTTCACCTCTCCCCCAGAATTCTCAGGGTTTTTGAAAAATAGAATAGGAGCTTTCCCCAAAGGTGTTTGCTAAAGGAAAAACGAAATAAAAAGAGGAAGGCGGATAACCCTCGAGGTGGAATTGGCATGCGAAATCTAGGGGGAAAAGCTTTATCACTGCTTTCACTCCTTCTCCTCTTATTGTCAGGGTGTTCCAAACCCACCCCCATTAATGAACTCCTCAAACAACCCAACCGATGGAAAGACAAGGAAGTCCTCATTCAGGGGAAAGTGATATTTTCAATCTCCCTCCCGACCATTACCCAAAAATCCTTCTATCGGGTGGATGATGGGACAGGCGTTATTCTTGTTTCCACCCTTACAGGGGCACCTGAACAGAACCGCACAGTGAGAGTGAAAGGGAAATTTCGCTACCCCCTTCCTGTTACGGAGGGAGCCAAGATTCCCCCTCCCCTTGAAGGCGCACTTAAAGAAGCTTTAGCTAATATTCCTGGGTTGGAAGAAGAAGAGAGAAAGTATATTCAAGACTAAGGCCAAGGATCCGGCTCTAACCCCACACTCCTCCGGAGGATTCTCACCACGTCTCCCACTGTTATCTTTCCATCCCCACCAGGTTTAGGAGCCACATCAGCCATCTTTACCTGATCGGGAGTAGGAGTAAGGACTCCCAAAGCGATCCGAAGGGCCAGGACAGCATCTCCAAGGCTTACCTTACCATCGCCATTCAAGTCTCCCATAAGGCCCTGAAGCTCTTCCGGCTTTACCGCACCGCTAACCACCAAAACAAAGGGTTGCGGCCCCTGAGGAACGTTCACTCCCCGCACATTGATCCTCCAAGAACCTACTTCGGGTTGTAGAGCGTCTACCCCCTCCACATTGTTAAGCCGATCAGGTTGACCATTCCCAAAATAGGTCTTACCGCTAGGGCTAACCACGGTTAAATCGAGGTCATTCACTAAGGCTTTAGCAGAGGAGGGGCTTCCTGGAGGATCTGTCCACACCAGGGTAACCCGTAGAGGTTCGCTGGAACTGGTTACCGAATATTGCCAGGAGGCGACAGCCCCTGTAGTTAACCCCGGACGGATCTCTTTGAAATCCATGACCCGAGGGGCCACAGGACGAATCACTGCTTCCACATCCACACGCCCCCACCCTTCGATAGGGTTAGGGCGAGGGGGGACCTCCATATTCTCTAAACCGTACTGACCAGGGGAGATGTCCACTGCTCCGTTGATCAACAACCCTTTTATTAAAGCAGCAGAGGGTTCAGGAAGGTTCTTGTAACGTTGTAGCCATTCTCGTACCAGGGCAGCGGCACCGGTCACAAAGGGAGTTGATTGACTGGTTCCCCCTGCAAAGGCATAGTTCCCTTTGGCATCATAAGGCCCCCAGTAAATCAGATCCATAGCTACCGAAGATTTGTTAGAGATAATGTTGGTACCGGGAGCAACCAAATCCGGCTTAATCCGACCATCCTGAGTAGGCCCCCTTCCGGAGAAAGCAGCCATCCCGTTGGGATTATCAGAAACAGGATCCGAGGCGATCGGTTCCCCCAGATACCCGAAAGCCATCCAAGGAAGCTCCGCTGATTCACCCCATCCTTGACCGGGCGGCCGGTTTCCTTCGGTGGCACCGACCGTGATAACATTTTTAGCGGTACCGGGTGAGCGAAGAGAACCCAGCTCAATTTTGCCTTTCGCAAGCCTCTGCGCTTCCTCCAAAACATCAAAAATACTCTGTCCCTCACCCTCCATTCCCCCAAAGATGAGCTCAATCAACTTATTCAAGTCGAGGGGTTGGTTGGGGTCAATCCCCAACTTATCCAGCAGTTCCTTCTGGCTTAAACCATCTTTCCCATCGTTGCCCGCGGCGAAAGTGATCACATAATCCGGATGAGCCCAAACAAAGCGGTCCGCCTGCTCCGCATGGAGGGAATAGACGCCGAAGTCTACATCGTCATCCCCCCAGGAATTGTTATGCAAACGGGCACCGGCGCTATAAGCAGACTCAAAGAAGGGGGTCAAGTCCGTCTGGGCATCAAAATCTACCGCCCGGTTCTCCAGCAGATTGACATCGATCTCTTGAATCACTAACTTCGCCTCAGGGGCTACTCCAGCAAAACTTCTTCGATACTTCTTCTGCTCCGGGTCTGAACCACTTAAAAGCCCCGAGCTAGCGATAATCCCGGCAACATGGGTACCATGGCCAACGCGGTCAGCCCAATCGTTGTCCGGGTTCCACCCTTTCCCCAAGAGGACCCGCCCCTGAAAATCCAGACTAAGGGTTTTGGGGTTACCCGTATCTAATCCCGTGTCAGTAATAGCGACAATCTGTCCATCTCCATAAAGCCCAAAGTCCCGAGCCACGTTGTCCACCCGGAGGATCGCCCGGGACCGGTCGTTAAAGAGCTTTGGTCGAGGTGCCCGTTCGATCCAACGAACCTCGGGAAGCTGGGCCAAAGGAGCGATGCGATCCACAGGACCTTTAACCATCACCAACTCTGGCGAGAGTATCCGAGGATTAAGCCCTCGTTCCTGGGCCTTCCGGAACAGAAGACTGGGGGATTCTCCAGGGAAGAGGGAAACCAAGGCCCGAATATCGCTTGTCAACTGGCTCAGCAAGGGGTCCACTTTAAACTCCGGCCGGTAGTCTATTACCGCTCGAACCCAAGGAAGCTGAAGCAAGGCTTCACGCTTTTCTGGAGCGATCTTGACCACAAAGGCGTAATCAGGAAGATAATCATAAAAGCGGCCTCCCAAACGAACAATAGCCTCCTTCCAAGCTTCTTGTACTGGCCCCACAAACTGTACAATAACGAAGGGCGAAGCAGGTACCAAACGGGAGGGAGAGGCAATTTTCGTGGGATCAAAGCTCCCTATCCGGAGGTGGAGGAGAGGGGCTCCCTCTTCCCGCTTCTGAGGGAGGTTAATTACCGACTGAACGGGGAGGGCCAAGCTAAGAAGGAATCCTAAAACGATAAGCAGTCTTCGCATCGCTGTCTCCTGCAGGAAATTAAGCCGCGCCCTCAGTTTCTTCTTCACTTATCTTTGACGATATTCCTGGGGAAAAAGTTTCCCCCCCTAAAGAAGAGAGATATCCCTTCCTAAAATAAATAAGGGAATTCCCTTTAAGCTTATCGAGCGGAGCGGTCTAAGAGGAAGAAGCGAGGGGTGTCCTCTGAGGTACCCAGAGGACACCCCTTCTTCGTTAGGGCTAAGCTCGCCTTCCCAACTTATTACCCAACAGGAACTTCTCTCCCCTCCTCTGCGGACTTATAAATCCCGTCTATGATTCGAGTGGCGATGAGAGCCTCCTCCCCTGGCACGGGAACTGGCCCATCGGTCCGCACTGCTTCAACAAAGCCACGGATGTTCGCTTCATGGGCATTAACGTTGGGTAAGAAAACAGGAGTGATGTCATACAACGTTTTATGCCTTTCAGTGAAGATCCGGAGGGGATCTAATCGACATCCCCCTTCGGTTCCCATCAGGTTGAGATCGAAGACATCCTTCTCAATATTTGCAGCAAAGGAGGCTTCGATCTCTAAGGTTGCCCCATTCTCAAAACGGACAAAGCCGATGGCATAGTCCTCCACTGTGAAGGTATCCACATTCCACTGCCCGAACAAACCGATAATATCCCGGCGATTACCAAACTTGGTATAACACTGGCCCGATACTGCGACCGGTTGAGGATGCCCCATCAACCAAAGAGTGAGATCAAGGATATGCACTCCAATATCAATGAGGGGACCGCCACCCTGTTTATCCTTCTCTCCGAAGACTCCCCAACCCGGAATGCCCCGGCGACGGAGGGCATGACAACGGGCAAAGTAGATCTCTCCTAACTCTCCTCCCTCAATAGCCCGTTTAAGGGCCTGAGAGGAGGACATCTGCCGACAGTGCAGACCCACCGCCAGTTTACGCCCCACTTTCTTAGCGGTCTCCACCATCTCTTGCCCCTCCTGGGCATTCATCGCGATAGGCTTTTCGACCATAACGTGGCACCCTGCCTTTAGGGCAGCGATAGTCGGATCCTTATGCATAAAGTTCGGGGTGCAGACGGAAACCACGTCCAAGGGCACTTTTTCTAACATCTCGTTATAATCGCTGAAGTAGTAAGGAATATTAAACTGAACAGAAGCAGACTTTGCCGTCTCCTCAATCACATCGCAACAAGCTACTACTTCAACTCCGGGGATCTTCTGGTAGTTAGGAATATGTACACTACGAGCAATCCCCCCAGTGCCAATAATCCCTACACGCAAAGTGCTCATCAGTAGGCCAAAACCTCCTAGAATTCAGTCTTTAAAGTGACGAGAACTTCCGTCCTCGCAAAGGGTCACTGCAGGGAGTGGAGTTAAAAAGGCCTCACTCCTATTATAACTCTCCTAGCCATTCTCCTGTCCAATTTCGTATAGAGCACAAAAATGAAACCCTTTGGGGTTTACTATATTCCTTACACCCACTCCCTCTCCCTGGCCGTTGCCCCGCGCTTTCCGCTATGGTACAATAATTTGTGTGAATGAACTTACCAAAACATCCTAGTACTCGATCCTAAGGAGGTATTCGAGCACCTGGTGATTCCCTTCGTCAAAATGCACGGCTTAGGTAACGACTTCATTTTGATTAACAATCTCGAAGTAAAACTTCCCGAAAAGGACCTTCCTCACTATGCCCAGAAATGGTGCGATCGCCACTTCGGCATCGGAGCAGACGGTTTGATATTGATCGAACCCTCTAAAGTAGCCAACTTCCGGATGCGAATCTTCAACCCTGATGGCTCTGAAGCCGAAATGTGTGGAAATGGCATCCGGTGTTTTGCTAAGTATGTTTACGACCACCGCCTCCATACCGAAACCCTCCTCAAAGTAGAAACTCTATCAGGGGTCCACCTCCTTAAGCTCTTCGTTAAAGATAAAAAAGTGGAGCAAGTTCGCGTGGATATGGGAGAACCCCGCTTTGACCGTAAGGAGATTCCAATGCGGGGAAATGGGGGCTCTGGTCCTGTCCTTCGGGAGAAACTCCAAGCTGCAGGGCGAAAGTTCGAGATTACCTGCCTATCTATGGGCAATCCTCACTGTGTGATCTTCGTGGATAACGTGGATAACTTCCCTGTGGAGAAGATTGGCCCAGAGATTGAACACCATAAGGCCTTCCCCAAGCGAACCAATGTGGAGTTTATCCAACCTCTGAACCCCAACGAAATCAAAATGAGGGTTTGGGAAAGAGGAGCAGGAGAAACTTTAGCCTGCGGAAGTGGAGCCTCGGCTGCAGTTGTTGCCGCTTCCCTCAATGAAGTCACCGGCAGGCGAGTGACCGTCCACCTTCTAGGAGGAGACCTCTTCGTAGAGTGGACAGGAGATAACCACGTCTACATCACAGGCCCCGCTGTAGAAGTTTTCCGGGGAGAGATGGATGAGACCTTTCTGAAAGCTTCCCTGAGCTGAAGGAAAACCACTTCTAATCCCGATTAAAGGGCCAGTCGAAACTTGTAAGGAAGGGAGATAAGGTCATTGCATCGAGCAAAGAGACTAGATTTAGTCCCCCCTTATCTTTTCGGCGAGATTGCCGCCCTGAAGCAGAAGGCTTTAGCTGAAGGACGAGACCTGATTGACCTGGGAATAGGCGATCCAGACCAACCGACACCTCGGTCTATCATCCAAGCTCTCCAAAAGTTTGCCGAAGATCCCGAAAACCACCGTTACGATGAGTCCCGAGCGGGGGTACCCGACTTCCTCAAAGCTGTTGCGGAATGGTACCAACGCCGATTTGGAGTTGGGCTTGACCCTAACCAAGAAGTGCTCCTCCTCATCGGGTCTAAAGAGGGCCTCGCTCACCTTCCTTGGGCCACCCTCAACCCAGGAGATGTCTCCCTGGTACCCGACCCTGCCTACACCGTTTACCGGGTAAACACCCTTCTGGCCGGTGGGGAAGTATATGTTATGCCCCTAAAAGCAGAAAGGAACTACCTTCCCGATCTGGGCGAAATTCCCTCGGAAGTAGCACGCAGGGCCAAGCTCCTCTTTCTGAACTATCCCAATAATCCTACTGGCGCTGTCGCACCTCTCTCCTTCTTCCAACAAGTCGTTGAATTTGCTCGAGATTACGACCTCCTCGTTTGCCATGATTGTGCCTACTCCGAAGTCTCCTACGACGGATATAAGCCATTAAGCTTCCTTCAAGCAGAGGGAGCGAAGAAAGTGGGGATTGAACTCCACTCTCTCTCCAAAAGCTTTAATATGACGGGGTGGCGGATAGGCTTCGCAGTAGGCAATGCCGAGGCCTTAGAAGCGCTACGGGTGCTTAAGTCAAATGTGGATTCCAAACAATTTCCCGCCATCACCCTTGCAGGGGCTTATGCCCTCCGCTACGCCTGGGCCGAGATGGAACCCACCCTCCGCCTCTACCAACGCCGAAGGGATATTTTAGTGGAAGGCCTCAACTCGGCAGGCTGGAAGCTCGAAAAACCAAAAGCTACCTTTTATGTTTGGGCACCCGTACCTCAAGGAACTACTTCCCTAGAGTTTGCCAAACGTCTCCTGGAGGAAGCGGGAGTCCTAGTTATTCCAGGTATCGGCTATGGCGAATATGGCGAAGGCTATATCCGAATGTCTATTACTGTCCCAGGGGATCGTAACGGGGAGCGCATAGCAGAAGCAGTAGAACGGATCCGTAAGCTGGGTCCTTTTAAGATTTAGCCCCGAGCATCAATGGTTTATCCTTTGCTAGCAGCTATAGAAGGAAAGCAAGGCTACTGCTGGTGGGCTTTTCAACTGGAGGAGTCCCGCCCCTCTATCACCGTTGGCCTTCCTACGTGCTCGCAGGCTTCTGCTAGAGGCCATAATGGCTCAAAGGAAGACCAAAGGGACAGTCCCAGAAAAACCCGTCTTAGCCGAGGTGAAAAGAGAAGATCCAACGCCCCTAAGAGACCGGATGCATCTTCTTTTCCGGAATCCTACCAGCCTTACGGAGTTCCCCCTCAATCCATCTATAGGTTACTGTTAGGCCTTCTTCTAGAGAGGTAGAAGGTTCCCAGCCAAGTACCTGGCGTAAGCGGGAATTATCCGAGTTCCTCCCCCGAACTCCCTGGGGCTTCGTCAAGTCATGCCGTTTTACTAATCTTTTCCCAGCAATGTCACAAACGATATCCACTAGCTGGTTAATAGTAACAAGACGATCGGTTCCTAGGTTCAAAGGCTCACGGTAGTCTGACGCCATAATCCGTAGAAGCCCTTCCACACAGTCCTCCACATACATAAAGGAGCGGGTCTGTTCCCCATCTCCCCAGATTTCGATCTCGTCGCCTTCCTGAGCCAAGGCGACTTTCCGACAGATAGCTGCCGGTGCCTTCTCCTTGCCCCCTTCATAGGTACCTAAAGGACCGTAGACATTATGAAAACGAACGATGCGGGTTTCGAAGCCGTAATCGGACCAATAATATCGGCAGAGCTCCTCGGTGAACAGTTTTTCCCAACCATATCCAGGCTCCGGGTCAGCAGGATAGGCATCCTCTTCCCTAAGAGGGGTTACATCGGGGCTTTTCTGCTTATACTGGGCATACACGCAGGCAGAAGAGGAAAACAAAAACTTCTGAACCCCATTTAAACGGCTGGCCTCCAGCATATGGGCGTTGATAAGGATATTATTTCGGGCAATATCCGCATGGCAGGCAGTAATATATCCAATACCTCCCATATCCGCAGCAAGGTTGTAGACTTGATCAATTCCTCGGGTAGCGATCAAACAGTTGTCCCATCGGCGAAGGTCAAGGATTTCAAACTCATCGGCGGGAGAGGGTTCATATTCAGGAAACTTGATGTCTACTCCACGCACCCAATAGCCCTCCGCCTTCAACCGCTTCACCAAGTGGTGGCCGATGAAGCCACCAGCCCCAGTGACAAGGATTCTTTCACTTCTTATCATAAGCTCTCTCCTCCCCAGATGGATTCCGCTTATTCTGAAATCCCCGCTTGTTAAAGGAGCAAACCACGGTGTCAATCACCTTTAAAAACCGCTCCATCTCCTTAGAACGGTCAAACTTTGGAGCGATCCGCAGAGCTTGTTCGCCCATCTCCTTGAGAATATCGGGGTGTCGGAAAGCCCATTCAACCCTTTGCACAATTTCCTCTGGCTTGTCGGGATCTGCTACTAAACCGCAGTGATATTCGGTAACAATGCGTGCGGGGTCGCTCCTCTCAGAGGCTACTACTAAAGTCGGCTTGCCAGCTGTAAGAATGCCATAAAATTTGCTGGGGACAACTAAACCCTCAAAGCCCTGGGCAATCGTAACAATATGGAGATCGGGAGCCGATAAGACATAGGGCAGGTCCTTGGCAGGACGGAAGGGGAGGAACAGGATATTCCCTGATCCCCTGGCTATCTCTTCAACTTGGGTACGGTTTGCTCCATCGCCGACCATTACTAACCCATAATAGGAAGTATCCAATTGGTGGAAAGCCTTGATAAGACTCTCCCAAGCACCATAGAAGCCGATATTCCCCGCATGCATTGCCACGAAGGGGAACCCTCCCCGCAATTCCCGGCAAATGGGGTGGTCCTCGGGTGGGTGGAAATCCATTGGGGAAGCTCCATCCCGAATTACCTCAACTCGCTGTTCTGAAACCCCTTTCGCCACCACCCGATCCTTCATATCCTCTCCTAAGACAATGACCCGGTCCGCACGTTTTAAGGCCCACCGATGAAGGGCCTCCCACTGGCGAGTTAAGAAAGAGGGGGGGAGAAGTTGCGCCGTAAGGGCCATATCGGGATGGAGATCTCGGATATTATAGATAAAAGGACAGCCAACCTTCTTTGCTGCCAGAGCTCCCACAACACAGGCTAAGGGGGGATCGGTCATCGCCAAGATCAGATCTGGATGCATTAATAAGGCGCGAAGAAGAGCAAGGGTTAGATAGCTCATATAGTTGGCAACCCTTCCTCGAATGCATCGCCGATCATAGGAGAAAGAGCCGACACGTTCAACACAGAGGTTCCCCCATTGCTCCCTCCGGCGGAGGTAATAAGGATGGTACTCTTCGGGATCGTAGGAAGGCCGACCTGCGATGAGAGTTACCTGATGGTGTTGAGCTAAGGTTGTGACTAGGTCCTTAAGGACCTTGGCTGTTGCGGAAGTATCTGGGGGATAGTACTGGTTGATAATTAAGATATGAATCTTTCGCTTAAACTGCAGTGAAGTAGAAGAAGCTTGCTGATGATAAGAACTGGTTTCTATTTCCACAGCCCTTCACCCCTCTCTTCTTAAGCCCTTCCGGCAAGGCTAGGATACGCCCTCCTCTTTTTCAATGAGGAAAGGGCCGATAGCGAGAACATCCATCTTCGTCCTCA
>CAYSAW010000011.1:46229-112422 GCA_964429225.1 uncultured bacterium | reverse complement strand
TTATGTGGCGGACACAGGGAACCATCGCATCCAGGTGTTTACTAGCCCAGCGGTGCCAGCACTCCTCCGAGTCGTTGATTTCAGCGAATATCAAGGAAAAATAAATCAAGAAATTTTTAAAGCGCTCCAAGAGAAGCAAGGTGTAGAGTATATCTTACCGAAAATATATGGTCGTGACGGGCCTAACCCTTACTTGGAGGATCAGGTGAAGGCTGCGCTCTCGGCTGGCTTGAAAATCTTGGGGGGCTATGTCTGGCCTAGCAGTAATTGGGAGAAAGCCCTCGATTACTGGTCGCAAACATTCGGGCAGTGGCAACTACCATGGTTGGCTCTGGATGTAGAGTGCGACAATTTCGGCAAATGCAATTACCCCGTTACACGGGAGTATGTTAATGGTGTGATAAGGCGAGGAGTGAGGCCTCTCATTTATACTTCTAGCAATAACTGGGGGAGGGTAATGGGGGACGATAGTTCCTTTACGGACTTATCCTTATGGGTAGCTTCATGGGATAAAGATCCAGGTCAATGGAAGGGGTGGGAGGACGAAGATCGAATCGACCTCTCCACCGGCTATCTAAAGCCTTGGAGTATGCCCGCTCCCTGGAAAAACCGCCCTGACCTGATAGTAGGCTGGCAGTTTGCTGGCGATATCCCTTGCTCAGCTCTTGTTGGTGCCGATATTTGCGGGAGTGAACCGAGATTTGACCTAAGCGTGTTCAAGGGTAGTATCATCACCGGGGCCACGGGCACCCCTCCCCTGCCTTCAGAGCCACAGACAACCCCACCCACCGCGGTCTGTGGAGATGCTAACGGTGATGGCCGAGTGGCTGTTAATGATGCCATCCTGGCCCTGCTCATCGCTATAGGCATTCAACCCGCTACGAATGCTCAACTCGCCGCTCTCGACCTGAACGGTGATGGCCGAGTGACCATTGACGAGGTCAGCCCTGTGCTGAGGAAGGCAGTCAATTCAGCTTTCCCTCTCACCGGGAAGAACTGTAGGTAAGCACCGGCTTTAAGCCGGCTGACAGTCGGGGTGGGTTTAAAACCCACCCCTTCTCTTTATCCTAACATCATTCATTGGTTTGTTGTCTTCTCTCCACTGAGGCGTTGGAGGAGGGTAGGGTACTTTTTCCTCGGCTAGCATCGTTGGTTCACCTCTTGATAGGCCTTAGGTACTATGTTATCATCATAGCGACCTCAGCCCAAGGAGGCTTCCACGCAAGGAGTTTACTGAAGCCTATTCTACTTTTTCAGGAGTTACCGAAATGCTTTTGCCTTTGTTCCTCATCGTTCTCTTCTCTCTCACCTCGCCTTCGGTGAGTTTTGCCGAATCAGCTCAGGAGTGGATTGCTAAGGCAGTGAAAGCTTACCGGTCAGTGGCTTATTACCAAGATAAGTTTCAGTTTAAACAGACGGTTCCCCAAGACCCTCGCCAAAGTTTCGAGTTTGAGGGGGAATTCGCTTTTCTTAGGCCGAATAAATTGCGCTTCTCTATCCGGCCCAAGGGGCAAAAAGGGGCTGATCTTTACGCCGATGGACAGTTTGTGGATTTTTATTCTCAAGACTTTGATGAGTACGCTCGTCGGAAAATCACCCCTCCTTTGGATCTCCAGGATTTTAGCGAAGGAGCGCGGAGTCTGTTAGTGACCCGTAACGCTGTCCCGGCTTTTCTGTTGAGCGACCCTGAGAAAGCCCTTCGTAGTTTGCTTTCCAAGGCAAAGGTACGGGTTCAGAAGAGCAAGGCGGGGGTTCTTCTAGAAACCTCTTTTAAACCTCCGAAAAAGGGGAAAGGAGTTGAGAGAGTCATCCGTTTTTGGCTGGACCCGGAGAGGGGGTTCTTGACCCGGATCTACTATCGGGAAGGATCAGAGGAGAAACCTTTGGCAATTATTGAGGAGATCCACACGAATATTCAGACTTCTCCCCCTCCTGGGGTTGATCAGTCTTTTCAGTTCACTCCTCCTCCTTCCGCCCGGCCCGTCAGAAAATTAACCATCGAACGCGCGAATAAGGTCATTAGCCACCCCCTTCTGAATAAACCTGCTCCCCCTTTTGAAGCGATGGACCTCACAGGGAAGAAGTGGGCCCTTAAAGACCTCCAAGGGAACATTGTGGTGCTAAATTTCTGGGCTACTTGGTGCCCTCCCTGTGTTATGGAAATGCCCTTGTTTAACCAACTCTTCCAACAATTTAAAGGGCATAAGATTCTCTTTTTAGGGGTAAATAATGAGAGGGAACAGGAGAAGGTCAAGGCCTTCTTAAAACAGAGGAAAATTTCCTTTCCTACCCTGCAGGATCCTGACAACACTTTGTCCAGGACTTATTTTGTTGAAGTTTTACCGACAACAATTATTATTGATCCCCAGGGTGTTGTGAGGGCTTACCTTATCGGCCTTCAGGAGAAGGAGGATATCCTCGATGACCTGGAGGCCTTAGGCTTGCAGGTGGGTGGTTAGCTCAATCTCCCCGGAAGAAGTGGAAGGGGAGGAACAAAAGGTCCCCTTTTGCTTATTTCAAGGAAGGTTTCTTTTTGTCTCCTCTGAAGGACGACCACTGGGAAGGGAAGCCCACGGGAAGAAGAGGGGAGGAGTTTTCGATGCTGTCCTATATCGTCCTTGGGTTCTTCCTCTTTGCCCTCCTGGAGGGGAGTGGAGCTGCGGTCTCCGTATCCAGCATCTCCAAGCAGGAGTTCTCTCACCAAAGAATCCTTCTGGTGAAGGGTAAAAACCTTTACCCTCTTTCTTTAAAAGATTTGGGGATTGACCTCCTTGGCCGGCGTGCTGATCCTCTTCAAATCTGGAGGAAGCTCCAAGAGGTGGGCGGGTGGCTGAAGCAGGCTCCCCAGGAGGCTCGTATAGCTTTTACTGACAAGGGGCTTGTCCTCTACCCGGAGAAGATGGGTTATGCTCCGGATCTCCGGTATTTATATAGAGAGATCCTTAGGAGTTTATTGCTGTCCCAGTTGCCTTCTCGTCTTCAGGTGCCTTTGGTCCCGCTGGTTCCGAGGATAACTACTCGGCATCTCAAGCAGATCAAAGGGCCCATCGCTAGTTTCACCACTTGGTATAACCCTCGGGACCGGAACCGGACCTACAACCTGAAAAGGGTTGCGGAGAGGTTAAACGGGGCAGTCGTCCTTCCGGGAGAGGTTTTTTCGTTTAACCAAAGGGTTGGGCCTCGAGAGCCGAAGTATGGCTACCGTGTAGCAAAGATCTACGTCCGAGGAAGGCTTACCGAAGGAGTAGGGGGAGGGACTTGTCAGGTTTCTTCTACCCTTTACAATGCGGTGTTGCTAGCAGGGCTTAAGGTGGTGGAGAGGCATCACCATTCTCTTACAGTTCCTTATATTAGTCCAGGAAGAGATGCGACAGTTGCCTATGGTTTGTTAGATTTTCGTTTTCTGAATAACACTTCCGCCCCTCTTCTTATTCAAGCCCAAGCGAAGGGAGGGAGGTTGAAAGTCGTCCTCTACGGTTCTGCTCCTCCTAAGGAGGAGATCAAAGTGGTGACAATTATTCGCAAAAGGATGGGGAGGATTTGGAGTCAAGCCTACCGCATCTTTAGGGAGGCCTCGGGAGTCGAGAAGCGGGAGTTGCTATCTAGAGATTTATACATCCCCTTACACCTTGCTCGATCCCTCCGATTGAGGACCTTTTAATGAGAAGGGAATCCCCTTTGTATCCCCTCCAGGGGGCGAGGGGAGTGGGGGCAAGGTACGCCTTGCTTCTGCTTCTGGCTCTCCTGGTGGTGGGTTGTGTGCCCCGAGGCCCAAAGTATGCTCGGTTTTTCCACCTCCCTCCCAAGGCCTTAGGCCTCTGGTTTCTCGATGTTGGCCAGGGAGATGCTGCTCTGTTACGCACTCCTGGGGGCAAGTTCCTCTTGATTGATACAGGTCCTCCAGAAAGCTCCTCCCGGCTTCTCGATTACCTAGATTCGGCAGGAGTAAAGGAAATTGCTCTGCTGGTCAATAGCCACCCTCATGCAGACCATATCGGTGGAGCATCTGCTGTCCTTCGTAAATATAAAGTGAAGAGAGTACTGGACCCCGGTTTTGAGTATCCCAGCTCAGTTTATCGGGATCTTCTCCGCGAGGTTAAAAAGAGGCGTGTTCCCTTTCAACTCTCTGCAGTAGGGGATACCTTTGAATTCGATGGCGTGAAGATAGAGCTTTTAGGCCCGGGTAGGCCCTTTATCACTCACACAGCGTCTGACCCGAATAACAACTCGATTATCCTAAGGGTCACTTATGGTCGGACTCGAGTTCTCTTTTCCGGTGATGCCCAGTATGAGGAGTGGAGGCGGGTGCTCTCGGCTGGTTTAGATGTCAGGGCGGAGATTCTCAAGGTGCCCCACCATGGCTCCCGCGACGCCACGAGTGGAAGGATGTTGCGGGCTATCCGACCAAAGGTAGGGATTATCTCCTGTGGCCGCCACAATGAGTATCATCATCCTCATCGGTCTACCTTGCGCTTGTTAAGGAGGTATAGAGTCCGGGTTTACCGAACCGACTTGGATGGATTGGTTAAAGTCGTCGTGTTTCCTAACCGGTATCAGGTGATTTCTGAGAAGGAGGAGAAGCAGGGAGGTGGAGATAGGAGATGAGGCAGGAGACTTTGGTTTTTTTAGACCGTTTCGAGGGCGGGCTAGGGGTGATTCTGATTTCCGGTGAACACCGACAGTTCTCCCTGCCCAGGCGTTGTTTTCCTCAAGGTGCTAAGGAGGGACAATACTACCTTTTGATTTTGGAGCGGAAGGAGGAGGAAGAGGAGGCGATGCGGTCTGAGGTTAGCCATCTTCTGAAGGATTTGACGGATTCGCCTTGAAGGGGGGGCTTTCCGTCGTCCTCTGCACGCGGAGGTCTAGCTCCTATTATCCCTACACACAGAGGATGGCCTCTCCGGAAGCCTTGCGTTACTACGTTTTGTACCTATAGGAGGATGAGAGATGACGCTTACAATACAAGATATTATTTCCTTTTTGCAAAAGTTAGCTCCTGAGGAGCTGGCTGAAGAATGGGATAATGTGGGTTTCCTCTTGGGGGATCCAGCCGAGCCGGTTAGAGGAGTGCTCCTGGCCCTGGACGTTCTACCTCAAACGGTGGAGGAGGCGATTCACCATCAGTGTAATCTGATCGTCAGTCATCACCCGGTCATCTTTCGTCCTCTCCGCTTCCTAAGAGCGGATCGCTGGGAGACTGCTTCTGCCTACCTTTGTCTTCGGAGGGGGATCGCCGTTTATTCTATGCATACCAACCTAGATGCCTGCCCTGGGGGAGTGAGTGATGTCTTGGCAAGAGCTTTGGGGTTAGAAAGGGTGAGGATCCTCTCTCCCAGCCGACAGAAGGGGTTTTATAAGCTCTCGGTATTTGTTCCTCCGGAAGCGGTGGACCGAGTTCTTAAAGGGATGGCAGAGGCAGGTGCTGGTAGGATTGGGCAATACGCTTATTGTAGTTTTCGTTCTTCGGGGGTTGGCACTTACCTTCCTTTGGAGGGGGCTCAACCTTATGCTGGTCAGATAGGTCGTCTAGAGCAGGCTGAGGAGTCTCGATTAGAGATGTTGGTTCCTGTTCAACACTTGAACCGGGTGTTGTCTGCTTTACGTGAGAATCACCCTTACGAGGAGATCGCCTATGATTTATATCCCTTAGAGAATCGCTCTCTTTATGCAGGTTTAGGCCGGCTAGGTGAGTTATCAGAACCTTTGGGGTTTCAGGACTTTGTGGCGAGGGTGAAAGAGGCTTTGGGGGTTGAGAGGGTTTACGCCCAGGGAGGCTCCAAGGTGAAAATTCAGAAAGTTGCTGTTTGCGGAGGGAGCGGAGGAGATTTGATTCAGGAGGCTGCTCACCAGGGAGCAGACGTCTTTGTTACCGGGGAGATTCGGTATCACTCTCGGTTGTTGGCTCATGGCTTAGGGTTGGGGATTGTGGAGGCGGGCCACGCGGAGACAGAACGTCCCATTCTCCCGGTTCTTGCAGAGAATCTTCGTTCCACCTATCCTAGCCTTCCTGTGAGGGTTTCGAGCTTTTAGCTTTAGGGGCAGAGAAGAGGTCGGCCAACAGCGCAAGAGCCGGAAGAATCCTGGAAAATAGCCCAAGCAAGGAGTGGAATGAACCATTTATCCGAAGGTGATTCTTTTTCCCAAGAATCGGGTAAAATCTATTTGAAAGGAAATCATTTTTTATTTTCTCTCTTTCATTGGCAGGAAAGATGACTTTCTCTCTGTTCAGCTTTAAAAAACATTTAGCGACCCGTGGTGAGGGGGATGATGCAGGTGCAACCGGGGGAGGAGCTTACAACGATCCTCCCGCAAGGCATCTCTGGAATGTAGTTATCGAGATGCTTCAGGTTAACGGTCGGGCAGTTTACTGCATTTCCTTTCAACAGAAGGGGTCCGCAGTATATCACCTTTACCGTCACTATCGCAGTCGTGAAGAAGTAGACCGCGACTATGAGAAGCTTCAGCAGGACCTTTCTCTTCCCGAGCCAGAGTTTCGGTCGAAGTATCAGCTGGATACCCAGTTGTAATTCTTCCCTCAGGTTGCCCTTAATCCTTGGCTTAGGCTATCCCTTTTTGAGTCTTCTTACGCCTCTTTTCTGGATCTCCTCAAGGAAACACTGTTAGTATGTAAAGCGCGGGCTAAAGCCTGCGACTACCAGATTTTCGGTAGCCTTACCCTTTAGGGTGGGGTTGCACTGGCTAAAGCCTAAGACTACCAATCCCTATCTTTTTTTGAAGGGATGCTATTGCTGTTCTATTTCCTTAAGATGTGCCCTTGCTTGCTCTCATCCTGTTTTCAGAAACAAAAGGGAGAACCGGGGGCGATTCTGAGAAGGGGGTTTTGAAGGGATTGGATAATTTCGGATAATTAAAGAAAGTCGGGGTGAAAGGACTTGAACCTTCGACCTCCTGGTCCCAAACCAGGCGCTCTGCCAACCTGAGCTACACCCCGACTCTTCCCCAGGGAGGCTTCCCTCTAAGGGGATTCTCTACTAAGAAGGTATGAGGGCTCACTTTACTATTGCATTACTATTATAGGGTAGAGAAGGGAGCTCGTCAACAAAGGGAGGGCTTCTTCTCTTTATTCTAGACTTGAGAGAGCTGGCTTCTTAGGGTTTCTATCTCTGCCTTAAGTCGGTCTATTTCTGCTTGCATTTCCTGGCGCATCTTTTCCATCTGGTCAAGAAGATTGAGGATGACTTCTACTCCGGCCAGATTGACCCCTAAGTCGCGCGTCAGGCGTTGGATTTGGCGAAGCCGGGCGATGTCCTGATCGGAATAGAGGCGATTGCGATGTTCCGTGCGCCGGGGTTTGATCAATCCTAAACGTTCGTATAAGCGGAGAGTTTGAGGATGCATATCGCAGAGCTTGGCAGCAACGCTAATCACATAAACCGGTTCATCTCTTATCTCTGCCATCCTCTCAACCTCCTTCTCTCACAAGTTGGCCCGAGGGTTTTCCCGGCTGACCCGGGCGAGTTCCTGGATAAGTTCCCTCTCTCGAGGGGTTAGATTTCGTGGCACAACGATTTTAACCTTAGCATAGAGGTCTCCATAGCCTCCCCCTTTCAGACGGGGCATTCCCATTCCTGCTAAGCGGAAGACTTGATCCCCTTGGGTGCCTGGGGGAATTTTCATTGTGACCCTCCCTTTAAGGGTGGGGATAGAGACTTCCGCTCCTAGGGCCGCTTCCGCAAAGGTAAGGGGTACGGTCAGGTAGAGGTCATCCCCCTTGCGTTCAAAGAGGGGGTGGGGAAGGACTCGTATCTTCAGATAGAGGTCCCCGGGGGCACCGCCCCTTGATCCAGGCAGCCCTTGTCCGGCCAGCCGGATGCGAGAGCCGGTATCGACTCCTGGGGGAATTTTTACTTCCAGGCGCTTTTGTTGGGTAATTTGCCCTCGGCCTGCGCAGTTTCGGCAATAATCACTGCTAATTGTTCCGGCTCCACCACACCGGGAGCATACCAGGCCTAATATCCCTCCAAAAGTGCTGGCTCTTCCAGACCCTCGGCACTCTGGGCAAGTTTGCCGAGGACTGGAGGGGTTTTCTCCACTCCCACCGCAATAAGGGCAGGTTTGAGGGAGAGTAACGGTAATCTGTTTGGTCCCTCCATTATAGGCCTCTTCAAGGGTAATAGTAACCTCCTGCTCCATATCTTGGCCTTTGGAGGGACGAGATCGTCTTTCTGGCCGAGGCGATGGCCCCCAACTCCCAAAGAGTTGCTCCAAGAGGTCTGCGAAGCTGGACCCCTCTTCCCAATTGGTAAAGGTGGTGAAGTCAAACCCTCCGGGTCCAAAGCCTCCCGGTTGGCGGCCAAAGGGAATCCCCTGCTTCCAGGCATCGTAGAGCTGGTCGTACTGAGCCCGTTTCTCCTTATCGGAGAGAATTTGGTAAGCTTCATTAATCTCTTTGAATTTCTCTTCAGCTTGCTTGTTCCCTGGGTTAACATCAGGGTGATATTTGCGGGCCAGCTTACGATAGGCCTGCTTGATTTCCTTCTCTGAAGCGCTCTTAGGAACCCCTAAAATAGCGTAGTAGTCTTTGAATTCCATAGCCTTTCACTTCTTCCGAGTTCTTCGGCCCGATTCTTACTGAGGCGTAGCCCCAGTTACCTGGGCTTGAGCTTTGAGAAGGGCAGGGTAGAGATTGCAGAAGGGGAGGAAGTTGTCTCCTCCCTTCTGCAAACCTTTTGACTCTGCTTTAGGTTACCCTACATTAATTTGGATTCTCTTAGGGCGTACTTCCTCTTTCTTAGGGAGGCGAATCTCTAAAACCCCATTGCGAAAGGAAGCCTGGACTTGATCTGATTGTATCGGTGTGCTGATGGTAAAGGATCGTTGGAAAGGTCCATAAACCCTTTCGATCCGGACATATTGCTCCTTTTGGGTTTCGTTATCAAACTTCCGTTCACCTCGGATGGTAAGAGTATCTCCCTCCAGCTCGATGTGAATATCCTGTTGTTGGACTCCTGGTAAATCCACTTTGAAGACAATTTCATTCTCCTTCTCCAAGACATCTACTGGAGGGGACCACACTTTACTAGAGGCATATTCCTTGCTTCGGGTTGTTGCAGGAGGAGCAGCTTCTTGCAGGATGCGGTTCATTCGCTCTTGGATTTCCCTTAATTCCGCGAAGGGGTCCCATCGGAGGAACTCCATAATCCTTCACCTCCATAAAGGGAAGTATCGGGTGGAGGGATTGTCCCCTCCACCCGATAGATTTGGTTTTTTAGGATTCGGGTTTGAATTCAGCGTCTATGACATCGCCTGGGGATTGTTGCCCTCCTGGTTGAGAGGAGCTTTGCTGGCGAGTCTGCTGAGCTGCTTGTTGGTAGAGGATCTCCGACAGCCGGTAGGAGGCTTGTTGGAGCTCGTCGGTAGCCACCCGGATCCGCTCGATGTCTTGCCCATTGAGGGCTTCTCGCAGGCGGCTGATGGCCGATTCGATATTGCTTCGTTCGGCGGGCGGTACCCGGTCCCCAAGGTCTTTCAGGTTCTTCTCCACAGTGTAGATAAGGCTGTCCGCCCGGTTGCGGATTTCGGCCTCCTCTTTTCGCCGTCGGTCCTCTTCGGCATAGCGTTCTGCTTCTTTCACCATCCGTTCGATCTCTTCTTTAGACAGGTTTCCTGTACCAGTGATGGTAATCGCTTGTTGACGGCCTGTTGCCAAGTCTTTAGCGGTGACGTTAAGGATGCCATTGGCGTCAATGTCAAAGGTCACCTCAATTTGTGGAACTCCTCGTGGTGCGGGGGGGATTCCCGTCAGATGGAACCGGCCGAGGGTACGATTATCCCGGGCCATAGGTCGTTCTCCCTGCAACACGTGGATTTCCACAGAGGTTTGGTTATCCTCGGCGGTGGTGAAGATCTCGCTCTTGCGGGTGGGAATGGTGGTGTTACGGGGAATCAAGACGGTCATAACTCCGCCCAGCGTTTCGATACCTAAGGAGAGCGGAGTCACATCCAGCAAGACGACGTCCCGAACTTCTCCTGCGAGGACACCGGCTTGAATGGCAGCACCCAGAGCAACTACTTCATCAGGGTTAACGCCTCGATGGGGTTCTTTGCCGGTGAGCCGTTTAACGAGTTCATAGACCATCGGCATCCGGGTGGAACCGCCGACAAAGATGATTTCATCAAGGTTGGCGGGCTTTAGGCCAGCGTCCTCCAAGGCTCTCCAGAAGGGGCCTTCACACCGCCGAAGGAGATCATCGGTCAGCTCCTCGAACTTGGCCCGGGTAACCGTCATCTCTAGGTGGAGAGGTCCCTCCGGGGTCGCAGTGATAAAGGGGAGACTAACATTTGTTTGAACCATACTGGAGAGCTCGATCTTGGCCTTCTCCGCGGCCTCCCGAAGGCGCTGAAGAGCCTGGCGATCCTTTCGGAGGTCGATCCCATATTGTTTTCGGAATTCTTCAGCGATGTAATCCACTAAGCGCTGGTCCCAGTTGTCTCCACCCAAGTGGGTGTCTCCCGAGGTGGCCTTCACCTCAAAAACTCCTTCTCCCACTTCGAGGATGGAGACGTCGAAAGTTCCACCGCCCAGGTCCCAGACGAGAATAGTTTCATTCTTCTTCTTATCCAGTCCGTAGGCCAGGGAAGCGGCGGTGGGTTCATTGATAATCCGGAGTACTTTCAGCCCCGCGATCTCTCCTGCTTGTTTGGTAGCGGTGCGTTGAGCATCGTTGAAATAGGCGGGGACGGTAATCACCGCACTATCTACTGTATCTCCTAGATAAGCCTCTGCGTCGGTTTTAAGTTTTTGTAAGATCATTGCGGAGATCTCTTGGGGAGTGTAAAGTTTTCCATGAACTTCAACCCGAACATACCCATCGGGGCCGGGAACGACCTTATAGGGGACCATCTTCATCTCTTCAGTGACTTCTTCGTATCTCCGGCCCATAAACCGCTTGATGGAATAGATGGTTCCTTCGGGATTAAGAATCGCTTGGCGCTTTGCGGCTTGACCCACCAGGCGTTGCCCATCTTTAGTGAAAGCAACAACCGAGGGAGTGACGCGGCCTCCTTCAGCATTAGGGATAACTACCGGTTCTCCCCCTTCCATTACCGCAACAACAGAGTTGGTTGTTCCGAGGTCTATTCCTACAGTTTTAGGCATTTTCTCACCTCCTCCACCAGTTTTCTTACCCAGTGGATTCCCTTTGATAAACTTTTAAAAAGAGAAAGGCTAAGGATAATTAGGCCTAATTTTAATCTAAACTATGAGTAAAATATTGTCAAGTTTTTTAAGCCTACTTTTAGAGGATAGGGGATCTCCCTTAAGAGGAAGAAAAGGGAAGAGGAACAAGAAGGGAGGTTACTCTAAAGTGGAAGGCAAGCCCAAAAGGGAGTGGCCCGACTATTCCTCCTTTCACCTTCTAGGGTTGGCGCTCCTTTATCTCTTTACCCTCGATCTGATTCTTGCTTCGGCTTATGCACCGACAATCAGCTTATACCTTCAGAAGAACTCTTGGGCCGCTTTAGGGGCTTCACTCTTGGTGACTCTCCTTCTCCTCTCAGAACAGGCCCTTCTGGTGCTGGCGGTGGCGACCCAAGAGATCTCGGTTCGCCATTCCCTAGCAGGTTTTTTCAGCTCTTTTCTCCTCTGGCTCTTTCTGAGTTTTCTCTCCTTAGGAACTCAGCCTCCCGAAGCTTCTGCTTTCTTATTGCCTTGGGAGAACCTCTTCTTAATGGTCGCTGCAATGCTGTTAGGGTACTCCTTTTCTTTTATGATTAAAGAAGCGGGAGTTCTGCTTCCCGTAGCTTTGGTGGCGGGGATGGTGGACTATTGGGGGGTTTATTATGGAACCACACACCAAGTTCTTAAAAAGGCCCCACACATCGTGAGCAAACTCTCTACCCAAATGCCTTCCCTGGGAGGGGTGGGCCCGGTATTGACCATCGGTTTCGGAGACTTCTTTTTTCTCACTCTGTTCTTATCTTGTTTGCATCGCTTTAACCTCCATACTGCTAAAACTTTTAATGCGTTCCTCCTCTGGTTGGCCCTTGCTCTTTTCCTCGTCCTCTTTCTTGAGATTCCTATTCCTGCTTTAGTTCCTATGGCCATTGCTGTGCTAACAGTTAACCCCGAACTGAGAAGGTTGACGCCTCAGGAGGTGGTTGCCACGGTGGTTGTAATCATCTTAGTCGGATTCTTTCTTCTGGGGCTGACTCTCTTAAGGCCTTTCTAAGGAAGAAGTTCAAAGCCTTCACCGGTTTGAATTCGTTGGCCTCTGGCCCAATCCACTGCGGGCATCTTTTTGCCTCCAGCCGGTTGAACCTCTTGTAAGAGGAGGATGCCTTCCCCGGTAGCCACTCCCACTCCTTCAGACCGAAGAAAGAGTATTTTCCCTGGAGTTACCCCTGTTTTCTCTGGAAGAGCTCGGGCGGACCATATTTTGAGGTCCTTGCCTTTAAAGCGGGTAAGAGCACCGGGCCTGGGGTTAAAGGCCCGAATCTTGTTTCGGAGACGTTCTGCTGGCTCTTCCCAATGAAGGTGAGTCATCTCAGGTTTAATGAGAGGGGCGTAAGTCGCCTGACTATCGTCTTGAGGATGATATTCAGCCTCACCTTTTTCAAGAAGGTCGAGAGCCTGGAGGAGGAGTTCTGCTCCTACTTGTGCTAGCTTTTCAGAAAGAGTACCCGCTGTGTCCTCAGGATCAATAGGGACCTCTTTCTGGAGTAAGATAGGGCCTGTGTCCAAGCCTTCCTCTGCTTTCATAATGGTGATTCCTGTTACTTCCTCTCCGTTGATAATGGCCCACTGGATCGGGGCAGCCCCTCGGTATTTGGGGAGGAGGGAAGCGTGAACATTGAGGCAACCATGAGGAGGAATAGCCAGAAAAGTGGGCGGCAGGATCTTCCCATAAGCGGCATAGGGGATGCATTCGGGAGAGAAGGCCTGAATTTGAGCTAGAAAATTGGGGTCTCTCGGAGTAGTTGGTTGAAGAACGGGCAGTCCCTGTTCCTTAGCAAAGCGTTTCACCGGAGGCTCTTGGATTTTTTGTCCTCTCCCAGCAGGTTTATCTGGCTGAGTGACGACGGCAAGGAGCTGATGGTCTGATTCGATTAGCCTCTTGAGAATGACAACGGCGAACTCCGGTGTTCCTAAAAAGATAAGCCTCATTTTCCCTTCACCGAAAGAGTTTGCACCTCTGCGGAAATTTCAGCACCTAAAAAGAAGGTGAGAGCACTGAGGTAGATCCAAAACATAAACAAAACTACCCCTCCGAAGACGGATACTGCTATACCTATGGAAACCATGTGGCCGGTGAGGAAAGCAAAAAGATGCTTGAGGATTTCTAGCCCCAGAGAGCTAAACCCTGCACCTATTAACAAGGTTTTTCCCTGGGGAGGGTTTCTAGGAAGAACTCGGTAGGTAATGGTGAAAAAGGCGAGAGAGAGAGCAAAGGACAAAAGGTGGGAGACTAGGCTGATGAGGAGGGGAGGGTTCGATGTGTATCCGAGGAGAAGACGGGTACCCAGTTGCCATAGGGTAGTGGCAACTAAGCTTATGACCAAGGCTCCTAGGCCAAGGATGCTAAGAAGGAGGAGCAAAAATAGGCCTACAATCTTTCCTCTGGCTCTCCAAGGGGGGTTGGATTCACCAAAGATATGGTTCAGACCACTTTCAAGAACTTCGAAAAACCTTAGGCTTGACCAAAGAAGGAGGAGGAAGCTGGCCCCACTTATAGCTTGGCGGTGTTGTATAACAAGTACCCAGTTTTTCTGAAAAACTTCTACTGACTGGGGGGTGAAGTGTTCTATCAAGAGGCGGTAGACCCTTTTCAAGAATTCTCCTGCTGACCAGTGGTTCACGAGGAGGGTAGCGAAAATACCGACTGGCACTAGAGAGAAGAGAGCATAGAAGCTGAGGGACGAGGCCCATAAATGAAGATGATCTCTCTGGGACCGGACCCAAAGAGATTGAACTCGCTTCCAAGCCGGCTTCACCGACTGCCAGAAGGGTAGTTGACAGAGCCATCGCATAGAGGTTTACGGTCTCTTAGGTTTTTGCGGGTGGAATAGCAAATAGTCCCGGGGGCGGTTTAGCTTCCGCCCCCGGTCTTCTCCAGGAAGGGATTCTTCACTTCCGAGGAGCAGAAGGTTTAGGAGTGGTAGCCGTCCCTTTGGAGGTGGGTTTGGGTCCGGTAAATTTTTGAATCTGGGCTAGGGCATTTTTGGCCCAATTCATCAGTTTAGCGAGGTCAATAAGACCTTTAGTGACACTGGCGGTGACGAGGGCATTGTTCCCTTGTTTGCGCACTACCACAGTGAAAAGGGATTGGGTGCCCAAAGCGAAAGCGTTGATAGAGGAGTTCTCATCCGGTTTTAGTAGAAGGATACGAACATACCCCGCTTTTGTCAGGTTATCCCGATAGAACTCCTCCACTTTGGTTAAGTCTGAAAGGTTAGGGATGCTATAGAAGGCAACTCGGAAGGCTTGGAGCTCAGCTAGTATCTTGGCTAGTTCATCGAAATTCAGCTGGTTGAGGATGGCTGCGGGGCCAGGCAGAGGGCCGGAGCTTTTGTCTCCCAAAGTAGCAATAGCTTGCTTAACCATTGGGAGGAGGTCTGCATTACTCAGGTAAAGCTCGCCTATGAGAGGGTGGTTTTCATAAATGGGGATTACCAACTCAGGTTGAGAGGGTTGGGCCGAGGGGGCAGTCTGCTGGGCCTGCCCTCCCGAAGCGATGGAAATTAGCCCAAGGGTAACGAAGATCAAGAGCAAAGTCATCCCTTTTCGCATAGTCGGTCTCCTTTTGTAGCGGAATTCTCCTTCACCTTAATAAGATTTCTACAAAAGGAGAAATCTTTCCTGGAGGAGAGAGGAACTCCGTCTTCTGGTCTTTCCTTTTTGCTAAGAGGGTTAGGTTTAAGTAGCCTGGGGAAGGGGGAATAACAATGGTGGTAAGGAAATCCTCTGAGAAGGAGGTGGAAGTATGCCTACCCTAACTCGGCGACGTCCGTCAGAACTCTCCCCCTTCTGGCGTGAATTTGAGGACCTGTGGCGCAACTTTGAGCGCTTCTTCGGTCGTCCTTTCGCTTCCCCCCTTTTCCCTCGATTCTTCCCCGAGGGTAGGGTAGAGCCGGGCATTGATCTATATGGGACCGACCAAGAGATTATCCTGCGCGCCTACCTGCCCGATGTTCGCAAGGAGGATATTCACCTACAGGTTACTGAGGATCGAGTTTACCTCAAGGGAGAGCGCAAGGCCCCTGAGGGAGAGGTTACCTGGTACATTCAAGAGAGTGTCTTCGGGCCTTTTGAAACCACCATTCAATTACCGGAGCCAGTAGAAGCGGAAAAGGCCCGAGCGACCTTTAAGGAAGGTATCCTGGAGGTTCATCTACCTAAGGCCAAAGGGGCAAAAACTGTTGAGGTTAAAGTAGGAGACTAAGACTTCAAGCAGATACTTCTTCGAACCTGAGGCGGTGGACTATCGCCTCAGGTTATTCTTTTTGAGAAGCTGGGAACTTCTGCCCCCTCAGGATAAGGGGTGTACTCCTTAAGCTGTTAGGGGTGTTCTTTTACTTAAATCTTCTTTGGCCAGGACAGGCAAGTCATTCTTCGCTTTTGAATGAGCTAGGAGGATGTGTTAAGCTAAATCGGTAATCCCCTTTATAGGAGTAGAGGATGAAGATCGGTGCATTGGATGGTGTATTGAAAGTACCTTGGAGCCAACTCTTTGCGGAAGCTCATCGTTTGGGATTTGACGGTGTGGAACTGGGGGTTGGGGAGAACTATGCCCAAACCCTGCTCTGGAGTGAAGAAGGTCGTCAGCAATTATTGGATTGGTCTCAGCAAAATAATGTAGGAATCTCTTCTCTTTGCCTCCACTCCTTTTGGCGATTTAGCTTTGCTGATCCAGATCCCTCAATCCGGGCGGTAGGACGAGAGATTCTCATCTCAGCTCTTCGCTTTTGCCAAGAATTGGGTATTAAGGTCATCCTTGTGCCCATTACTGGTCCTTCCGATCTCCCCAAGGAGGAGGGTGCTCAACGGTGGATCGAGGAGCTTCGGTTGTGCGCACCCATAGCCGAGGAGATGGGAGTCTCCATCGGCTTAGAAAACGTCGGTCGTCCTTATGGAAGAACCGCTCAAGATCTTCTGCAGATGATAGAAGCGGTTCATTCCCCACGAGTAGGGGCTTATTATGACCCAGGAAACGCTCAGTCGGTGGGTAATGATCCTCCGGAGGAGATCCGGCAGATCGGCAAACATCTGGTGCAAATGCATATTAAGGATTATCAGGGCGCCTTATTAGGGGAGGGGAAAGTGGATTTAAAGGGGTGTCTTGCAGCTCTTAACCAGATGGGTTATGACGGTTTCCTTGTACTGGAGACCCCTGCTATGGAGGATCCTGTCCGCTCAGCCAGTTATAACCTCGGCTATCTTCGAGGGCTGATTCGGGGGTTGCAAGGATAAGAGGAGAGAGGACCTTCGGCTTCTGGCTTGAGACGTTGCTCGGATCCGTTTCGGGTTCGGAGGGTGGCTTCTAGGAGTGTTTGACTTGAGGGCCGAGCTTTCTTAAAATCCAGGGTGGAGGAACTTTTGGATTTTTTCAGGAGGTTGAACGGGTGCGAGAGCGAGAGAGAGAGCTGCGTCGGCGTCGAAAGCGCCGAGAGAAGCGGTTAAAGGCCCGTCGGAAAGCAGAGCAAGCGGCAAAAGCGACTCAGAAGGCTTCCTCATCTTAAGGGGATAAAATGGCGGATTTAGGGAACCTTTATCCTCTCTTCCAATCCTTTGCAGAAGGAGCCTCTCGGCGTTTCTCTTTTTTCGCCGGAACTTTTCCGGACCCCCAAAGTTGGAAGGAGGGGGCTCAAAAGCGCTTGAAGGAGCATCTCCACTTTGCTCCTTCCAAGGTTCCTTTAGACCCCGAAACCACGGCGGTGGAGGATCGGGGAGATCATTGGGTAGAGAAAGTTTATTTCTCCTCTACAGTGAATATTCGAGTTCCTGCCTTCGTTTTAGTTCCCAAAAACCTCCAAGGCCCTGCTCCGGGGATAGTTGCTCTCCATTGTCATGGAGGATTTTATTATTATGGTAAGGAGAAGTTGGTCGCCTTGGATGAGGAACCCTTGCCCCTTCAGCAATACAAGCAGGAGCTTTACGAAGGTCGAAGCTTGGCCACCGAGCTCGTTCGCCGAGGTTATGTTGTTGTAGTAGCAGATGCCTTCTACTTCGGAGAGAGGCGTTTAAGAGAGGATACTCTGCCTCAAGAGTACCAAAGCCGAATCCCTGCCTCCCGGGACCCAGAACAGCGGATTCCCGCCTTTAACGCTTTGGCCTCCGAGCTGGAATCGTTAATCGCCAAGCATTTTTTCCTTGCGGGAGTGACTTGGCCCGGATTGCTCCTTTGGGATGACCTCCGGACGGTGGATTACCTGCTGACTCGGCCGGAGGTGGATCCTCAACGGATTGGTTGTGTAGGGCTTTCCTTAGGCGGTTGGCGGGCTCTTCATCTGTCCGCTTTAGATAATCGGATCAAGGCTACCTGCAGTGTGGGATGGATGAGTACCTATGCTCCTATGCTGGCCCGTCACGCTAAAAAGCATACTTGGATGCTTTATATCCCCGGCCTCCCCTATGATATGGACTTGCCCGACATCGCTTGTCTTACTGCACCTTCAAGCCTGTTGGTGATTGTGGGGGACCAAGACCCTCTTTTTCCCCTGGAAGGTGTTTGTGAAGCCTTCGCTTATATGGAGGAGGTTTACCGCTGTCTTAAGATTAGTGATCGGTTTAGAAGCCGGTTATACCCCGGTCCGCACCAGTTTAACCAGGAGATGCAGGAGGAAGCTTTTTCCTGGTTTGACCATTGGCTGAAAAGATGAGGTTCTTATCCCTAAAGTTAAAAAAGGTGTTCTTAAAAGGGAAAAGAAAAGGTCTTTGGAGGAAGGTCTTATCAAAGAACCTATAAAGACCTTCTGCCATTGGTAGGTTTCATCGCACCCTAATCCCTAATAATATTGAGACATAAAAGGAGGTGGAAACTTTGCCTGCGCTCGAACCGGGAACGAAGGCTCCTTCCTTTGAGTTAGTGGACACGGAAGGGCGTAAGGTCTCTTTAGAGGATCTGCTGAAAAAAGGGCCAACTCTGTTAATCTTTTACAAGCGAGAATGTCCGGTGTGCCGGGACTCTCTGCCCTTCTTTAAAAAGTATACTCAATATGTCAATGGTTTCTCAGTCGTCGGGATTGCCCAAAATACCCAAGAGGAGACCGTTGAGTTCGCCCAATCCCTTGGCCTGAATTTCCCCATCCTTCTCGATAGCGATGGTTATAAAGTGTCGAAGGCTTATGGGCTGACTAATGTCCCTACACTGTTCCTTATAGGGCAGGATGGCGTGATTAAGAAGACCGTCGTTAGCTGGAATCGCCAGCTCAATAACGAGGTCTCCGAGGAGATTGCCAAGACTACCGGAAAACCCGTAGTTGTTATCTCTCAGGAAGGAGACGGAATGCCCGATTTCCGCCCGGGATGAGGGTCCAAGGGTTAAGCTCGAGTTGCGAGCGAAAATCAAAATCCTTGATCTTCTCCCAACTAGGCGGGAAAATAGGTAAAAAGGCGAAAACTTCTCCCCTCGTTCTGGGAGGCACGGAGGCAGGAAATCCTAGAGGTTTGTTGGCCCCTTAAAGGGATTAAAAAGAAATTTGAGCTCCTCCGTGCCTCCAAAGTTATTTTTTCACTATGCGAGTACTCGTTAAGTTTTTTGCTGTAGTGGAGGAGACTGTAGGCTGTAGAGAGACTTGGGTTCTGCTGGAGGAACCGGCTACTGTTGCCGACTTGCAGAGGCAATTAGAGGACCTCTTCCCTTCTCTAAGGAACATCAGCCACTCTCTAGCCTTTGCGGTCAATCAGGAATATGCCCACCCGGAGACCGTTTTAACGGAAGGCGATGAAGTGGCTTTGATTCCCCCCATCAGTGGAGGTTGCTTCACCTATGGTTGAGATCACTGAAGAGCCGATTGATGTGCTGGAGCTCATGCTAAGGGTCAGGACTGACGGTGATGGTGCCTTGTGTATCTTCGTCGGCACGGTGAGGGATTTTTCTGAGGGCCGAACGGTTACTGGCATCACTTATTATGCCTATCGGGAGATGGCGGAGAAGAAGATGGCGGAGATCGAGGCTGAAATCCTGGCGCGATGGCCAGTGACCCGGGTGGCTTTGGTTCATCGCATTGGAGACCTTAATGTAGGGGACGCCAGCGTTGCGGTAGTGGTCTCTGCTCCTCATCGAGCCCCTGCCTTTGAGGCTTGCCGGTATGCCATAGACCGCATTAAAGAGAGAGTGCCCATCTGGAAGAAGGAATATCATCCTGAAGGCGCTCATTGGGTTCAGGGAGTTCAACCTGTCTCTTAAAGAGGATTGCTTTCTTTCATTGCTTAGGACTATGTTCCTTTACACCAGTCTCTCTCTTCCTCTCCCCTCGGGGGAAGTCCTCCCTGGTCAAGCGATTTGGGCCGTTTCTGGGATTATCCAAGCGGTTGGGCCAGAGGAACAGATTCGCAGGATGGTTCCTCCCCAGTGTCCGGAAATTTCCTTAAGAGGCCTTGCTCTTCCTGGTTTTGTGGACGCTCATTGCCATCTCCTCCACTATGGCTTAAATGAATTCCGTTCTGCGGATTTGCGTTTTTGTAGAAGTATTGAAGAGGTGTTAGACCGTCTCCACCATCACTCCCAAGTTACCCCTCTGGAGTGGGTGTTGGGTAGAGGCTTTGATCAGGAGCGCTTAGTGGAGGGGCGTTTTCCCACTCGGCAAGATTTAGATCGGGTTTTCCCCGATCGTCCGGTAGCGATTACTCGGGTGTGTAGCCATTTGATGGTAGGGAATACGGAGGCACTGCGCCGGGCAGGGATAGCCTCAGAAGATGGTGTTCTTCGGGAGGCCGAGGCAGATCTTTTAAGGAAGGTTATCCCTCCTCCGGGGGAGTCGGAATGGCTTAAGGCTTTGGAATATGCTCAGGAACAGTATCTAAGGGTAGGTTTTACAGGTGCCCATATCATCGTGAGCCAGCCTGAAGAGGTCGTTGCCCTCCAAGACCTGCACCGGCAGAGGCGATTACACCTGAGAGTCCGAATCCTTCTTCCTTACTCCTGGCTGGGTTCTCTGAAGAAGATCGGTCTTCAAAGTGGTTGGGGGGATGAACGACTAAGGTTCCTCGCTTTGAAGATTTTCTCTGATGGTTCCCTCGGGGCGAGAACGGCTGCCTTAACCAAGCCCTATTCAGATGCTCCGGCCGAGAAGGGGATTTTGTTGATCGGAGAGAATCGGTTGGCGACGATGATCCGGCGGGCCTATGAAGCAGGTTGGCCTTGTGCTGTTCACGCTATTGGCGATCGAGCGTTAAGAATGACAGTTAAGGCTTTTGCCCGGAACCGATCTCTCCTCTCAGGGTTAATAGGGCGGATCGAGCACGCTTCGGTGTCACCTCCAGAGGTTGTGGAGAAGATGGCGGACCTTAATTTGATAGCAGTGGTTCAACCCCAGTTTCTACGTTCGGATTTTTGGCTCCTCCAACGGTTGGGGCCGGAGAGGGTCAAGTGGGCTTATCCTTTTCGCTCAATGCTCGAGAGAGGGGTGGGCTTAGCAGGAAGTACAGATGCCCCGGTGGAGAGTCCTAACCCCTGGGAGACAATTCTTTGTGCAATCAACCGATCTTCCTTGAATTCCGAGGAGGCTCTCACCCTGGAGGAAGCCTTGGGGTTATTGACAACCGGAGCAGGCCAAGCATGTGGGGAAGCCCATCGGTGGGGGCGTTTGGAACCAGGGTGCTTTGCAGATTTCATCCTTTTACCCCCGGATACTCCTTGGCCTTCGGTCTCTAGTGACCTTCGCCCTTTTGCGGTGGTCGTGGCAGGGAGTCTGGTTTACCAACGAAAACAGGGTATTACAGGAGAGGGGAATGGATAAACGGATGAACCCCTTAATTACCTTAGGAATTTTTCTCCTCATCTTATCTTTGTTTGCTAAATTTTTCCTCGGCTTGCTGAAGATCGTAATCTTTCTGATTCATGCCTTCCTTTCTTTGATTGTTTTCTTAGGGTTGTCCCTTCTCTTTTTCGGGTTTCTTAAAGAGCTAGTAAGGAGGTCGAGCTAAAGGGGTTCTTACCCTCAATCTATCCTCCACAGATTATACGATCGTTTGCCTATCCACCATAAGGTGTTGAATACAGAAGAAAAGGGCTATTGAGTAAGGCACCGAAGGAGGCGATACGCTATGAAACGACCTTTCCGAGTGTGGTTGCCCGGTCAAAAAGAGTATGTGGTAATGGCTTCAACGATGCGGGAAGCCCGTCAGCGTTTTATCGAATATTTCCAACTCGATCCCTCCCGTTATGACGAGGTAGAGTTTGCAGGTATTGTTCCTCATCGGGAGGCATCCGCTATTGAGCGTGCTCGCAAAGAGGGTACTCTAATCGAGTAAAGGTGCTTGATGCCTCTCAGTCCTTTAACTCCCCTTTTCCTAATGTTTGAGAAGATACCCGGTATCGGTGACCGGGCCCTGACTCTCCTTATAGAAGGGTGCGCCGAGAACGGTTGGGGTTTAGAAGATCTTCTCCACTTATCGGAGAAGCAAGTTCAGGAGTATTTTCACCTTCCTCAATCCGCTCTTCAGGCATGGAAGGAGTGGAAAGCGATCCCCCCTGCGATTCTTGAGCTGACTCAGCGATTGGAAACCCTAGGAGTTCACTCCTTCACCCCTTTAGACCTGAGTTATCCTTTAAAGCTCCGAGCCTACTATGCCCTGCCTCCGCCTATTCTTTTCGCTTACGGGACCTTAGATCTCCTCTCTTCTCCCTGTATGAGTATCCTCTGTTCTCGGAACAGTGGGGACCAAGTAATGGACCTTATGTCGGTAGTAGCCTGGGAATCGGCTCAATCGGGTTGGTGTTTAGTGAGCGGACACAATACTCCTCCCTATCAACGCGGTGTCCTTTCAGCTCATCTGGGAGGAGGTAGAGTGCTTTTTTGTTTAGACCGAGGGTTGTTCCCTGCTTTTCATCGGAATCTGGCTCGCTCTCCTGTCCCTACTACTCGGATTTATGACTATTGGTATCATACGGATTCGGACCTGGCGGTAACTCCCTTTGGCTTAGAGAAGAAGTGGCTTTCCCGCAGCGGTCCGGAGCGGGATCGCCTAGTGATGGCTTTCTCGGACCGTCTCTTAGCTCTTCAGGTGCGAGAAGGTGGGGTAATGGAGCAAGAGGTTGAATATGCTCTCTCTAGGAATAAGGAGGTTTGGGTTTGCTCTGATTTCATCAAGGAGGGGAGTGCTAATTCTTCTCTCCTCGAAAAAGGAGCTCAGTCATTTAAGAAGGAGGACCTCGCTAAGTTATTAGCGCTTTCTCCAAGAGACCACTAGTTGCAAGTCCTCTGGGGCAAGAAGGATTTTTTCAGGATGGAAGGAGAGCAAGTGGCCTTGGGAGACTACCGCTGATGTAAAGAGGTATCCCACCGGAGGATAAATCACAAGGAACTGGGGGTGATTAGGTGCTGGGGTGGGTTTTCCTTCCTTCTGAAGTCCTAGGGAGAGATGCGGAGTTACAAGTTTTGGATTAAGGGTAAGTTGAGGGTGTGGTCTGGCTTCCCAGTGCAGGTTTAAGGTGGCTCCCTGAGGAGAAAATCTCCAGCAGAGGGAGAGAGGCCCCCATAGGGTGGGGGCCTCTTGAACTTTAATCTGTTTCCCCGGTTGGATCCACTCAGGGGGGAGGACTTTCCCTACTTCTAAGAAGTTTTCCCTTTCATTAAGGAGCATTGAACGTAGAAGGAGGAGGAACTTCCCAGCGAAGGTACCGTGAGGGATCAGATTTCGGCCGAAGGTTCGGGAAAAACGATTGACTAACTCAAACCCACAGTGGGCTGAGCTAGTGTGTTTCACTAGCGAGCGAAAGTAGTCAAGAACCCTTTCGCGTTCGCCAGCGAGGAGTTCTGTCATTGCCACATCATTTCCCAGGTAACCGTGGAGGAGGTAAGGGCGAGAATAGGTCATTAATCCCTCCCGAAAATTTCTTCGGGCATAGGCGATGGTCTTCTGTGTCCAGGAATGAGTGGCGGGAAGAAAGCTTGTTGGCCAAGCAACTTCTAGATTACCCCAATCATACCCTCCTGGCTCGAGCGCCGGTGGAATCCTCCCTCTGGTTCGCTGGGTTGCCTGACGAAGTGCTCTAAGGATATTCTGCCGATAAGAGGTGAGTAAGACCGACCATTTCTCTGCCTCCTTTCTCTTCTTTAACGCCTTAGCAAGCTCAACTGCTGAGGCTAATCCCGCCCAAGCCCAGAAATCGTTGCCTAGGATATGACCATAGAGATTTTCATTATCCAGGGGATGAGTGGCGGGTAATAATCCCAAAGAACTCTCTCTTAAGGTTTTTTCCAACCAGGCAACTGCTCGACTTACAGAAGGATAAACTCTTTTCACAAAAGATAGATCCTTACTCCAGCGATAATACTGACCGAAAGTCCACAGTGCTTGCCCCAAGCCATCTAATTGGTAGGGTTGGGAAATAAACAGGCCATCTCTCTTCTGTTTCTCTAAGAAATATAAACAGGCCTCTTTAGCCAGCTCTTGATAGCCCACTTGTTCAAGGGCGAGGATCATAAAGGTTGCATCTCTCAGCCAGAAGTTGTCATATTGCAATTCATTGACTTTCAGAATAAGGTGTTTTCCTTCGCGGTCTGCAGAGATGAGGAGGTAGGCCAGGCTAGCGTAGTATAGGCCCCGGGTTTTAGGATCAGGGAGATCCATCCAACAAGCCTTAGAAAACCAGGTGTCCCACTCTTGCTTGAATATTTTGAAAGTATCCTCTTCAGAGAGAGCAGATAGAGCAGAGCCCCAAGAGGGATCGCAAGGAGAAGCGGGGATGGAGAGAATGAACTGAGTTTTCTCTTTAGGAGGGAGTTGGATAGGATACAGAGAGGCAAGTACGGGTCTTGCCTCGTCTACACCTGCTTCGGTGCCGATAAAGGGGCCTGTGTAGGCCTCCGGAGAAAGGGTATTAGAAGTTATCTGAAGAGTTTTATACCTCTTCTGCCAACCCTCGGGGAGCACACCAAGGACTTGGCCTTCCCTTAGGGCAAGATGCCTTTGGAAGGCGTACTTCCAGTAGGGATTAAAGGGAATTCGTGCTCGGAAACGACTCTCCTCTGGTAATCGGAATCGGAAGGCAATCCAGAGGGTACTCTCTTTCGAGGTCGGAGTGGGGTTATAAACCTCTATCTTGAGGCGGTAGAGAGGAGGGTATTGGGAGGAAGCACCCAAGGCGTAGGCTCGAAAACGAAAGAGGAGGTGGTCTTCTTGGTCTTCCCATATTACCGCAGGGTACCGATCCCCTACGAGAACCTTCTTCCGGGAGTGAATCTCTCGGGGTTTTTGGCCTAGCAGGAAGAGGACTTCAGTGAAGCCAGTGTAGAGGTTCCCCTCGGGGGTGATCTCAGCCCCGAAGGAGCCAAGGGGGGGACCAATCATCGCAGTGGGCAGAGCGAAGTACTCCTCATAGGGTAGGGGAGGCCAGATCCAAGCTCGATCAACAGGGATTGGTAGGGCGAGAAGGAAGAGGAGAAGTATCCCCTTGATGATGCGGAAGGATACTTGGTAGGAAGGGGAGGGGAGGGGTAGAGAAGGGACCTCCTTTTGAAGGGGAGGAAGGTTTACATCTCCTATCGAGTTCATAACCGAGGTGCCGGTGGATAGGTTTGAATATAGGTGCTTGACGATAATCGGTTTCTCTAGATTGGCAAGAAAGAGTTAAGTGGTGAAGGCCTCCTTAGATTAGTTACCCCTGCTCCTTTTTACGCCCTTTTTCCACAATGGCGAGAGCAAAGGGGGGAAGGACTAAACAGTCTTTTACCTCCGCCTGAGGTTCGATAGGTTCCCCCAGGGTGTTAAGAAGAGTGATTTCCGCCTTTTCTAAAGAGGAGAAGTGCCACCGTTGAAATTGATCGGAGGTGTTTTTGCAGAGGACGACATAATCCTTGCCCTCGGGAGAGGAGAAGGTCCGTTGGAGGAGCACCGGCTCAATAAAGATCGCATCGAGAAGGGCTTGACCCTCCCGAGCGGAGATGTCGAGGGAATAGCTCTTCCCTGTCTCTCCCTCAAAGTGTAGTACGGGTTCCATAGTAACATATCCATAATCGGGGGACCATCCGCACTCAAAGAGGACTTCAGGTTGGGAGGAGATCCTTAGGGATAATCGGGGGACCGACGCCATTGGCCGAAGAAAGACGAGGTGAACTCGGTAGGGGCCTGTTTCTGAGAGGTTAAAAGAGTAGCGCAGAGTATCCCCCGGTTGGAGGTGCAGAGCAGAACCTTTGGACCAGATAGCTCCATCAGGAGGGGTATCCGTAAAGAGGAAGGGAGAGCCGGAAAGCACTTGCCCCTCCTCAGCTTCCAAAAGGATCCCCTGTCCATGGTGGTTCGAGAGGTAGTGGAGAACTCGCCGAGCGGGGGTGAGGTCCTCTAAGTCGAGAAGGGCCAGAAGGGCACAAACGGTGGACTCGGCCCCAGAGTGGAAGTTTAATTTCCCCAAACCATCAATCCCATCATAACCTCTTCCGGTTTGGGGGTCATAGGTTGGTTTTCCTGTGACATTATTCCCCAGGAACCAGGAAGCAGAAAGGCCTGCAAGGAGGGCGTAAAATTCCTTTTGAGTTACTTTGTAAAGGGTGAGGAACGAGTTGGTCATCACCTCAGCGGCATAGTTGATCTGGGGGAAGGGGCGAGGAGCGGGATAAAAACCAGCGATAGGCCCGTAGGAGGCTAGGAGACGCACATAGAGAGAGAGGGCGATCTGTTCACTGGTTTTGATCCAAGAGAGGTTTTGAAAAGTACCCCCAGCATCTGCAAGAGCCTGAACACTGCGGTCGCCCCAGGTGTGCCAATAAGAGAGGGAGTGCGCCGAGGGGAAAACTCCTCCGAAGGGAAAGCGACTGGGGTCTCCTCGCACGCTCTGCTGAATTCCCTGGCAAAGCTTGAAGATCAGCTCCTCAGCGGTGGGGTCTTCAGTAGCTCTCCAATATTCCAGTAGGCCCGTAACCAGTTTGCTGGAGACATCGGTGGCGTTTGCTGGTAGCCAGGCAGGAACTTGAAAGCCGTGTAGGGAATTGAATTGGCCGAAGCGAGGGTTGATATAATCCTTAAGAGCCTTCAACGATCTTTGAATCGCTTGATGGACCTGCTGGGCGTAGTTAGGGTCCAGGCGTCTAAAATAAGTATAGCCGACTGCCAAAGCCCGGACCGCCCTAGCGGTCCACCAAGAGAGGGATTTTCGGCTGGTGATCCCTGTTTTATTAATCGTTCCGTCTGGGAGGATAAAGTTATAGAACAGACCATCCTCGTCCTGCATATAAAGGAGGAAGTTGAGGGCGGACCGGGCTTTTTCCAGGGCTGAGGGGTCCCGAGTTTTATCCCAACGGTGGAGGTAATACTCCCCGATGCGAGCAACGTCATCTACACAGGCTAGGCCCTCACCGGGTGCAGCAACCGGTAGATAGTCCGGTGCCTCCGCATAAATGTACCATATCCCAAGGGGTTTGGAAGGAGCCGACAAGAATTACTCCTCCTTCACCGGTTGAGGGTTTAAGAGGGAGAAGAGGCGATCGAGATGTTGGTCATTAACTAGTTTTTGCTTCTGGGGAGAGAATCTAAGGACTTGGCGGATACTCGAGAGGCAGACTCTGAGGAGGCCCATATAAAGAGTCAGTACCTTCATCCCTTGGAGATTCATTAAACCACCTCCTTCTCTTTTATTGGTACCTCCTGACAGAAGTCTTCCCTTTTTGATTCTAACCTTCTTTTCCCTTTTTTAAACCTTTCCTGCGGTAGGTGAATTTAGCTCCTCTCTTTTGATCTTTTGTTTGACCCATTTTCCTGACCCGGGGGAGGTCATAAAGCTCCGGGGTCGGACTTCGCCGGCGAGACCTGCTTGGTATTCTGCCCAGAGGTAATCCTTCTTTAAATCGAGGTCTATCACGTCCCAGGGGAAAACCTCGTCTTTAAGGCGCTGGCGGCGGCACTCCCAATCGAGGTCAATACCTAACTCCCGGATGGCTGAACGCCAGTTGCCTCCTGTCTCAAAGACTCTGAGAAGTAGTTTGCCCAGACGCCGATCTCCCCGGGAGAGGAGGGCTTGGATCTCCGAGCTCCGAGGGCTTTCCATCCGAATCTGTATCTGGCGGAAACCCTTGAGCTCTCGATCCAGAAGTTTGCGTTTCCTCTCGAAGTTCTCTACAGTATCTTGAGGATGCCACTGAAAAGGGGTATGAGGCTTGGGCACAAAAGGGCTAAGGCCGATGATGAGGTGATGCAGGGGGAAAGCCTTCCAAATACGCTGACACATATGGGCGATGGCGACCACATCTTCATCCGTCTCCGTCGGAAGGCCAATCATATAATAGAGTTTGATGGAACGGATTCCCGAGGTTACAGCATTTTCAATCGCTTGGAAGAGAGCTTCTTCCTTCATCGGTTTTTTAATCACTCGCCGGAGACGGTCGGTGCCCGCCTCGGGTGCCAGAGTCAAGGTTTTCTGTCCTGCTTTCCCTAATACTTGCGTCAGCTCTTTACTTGTTGTTTCTGCTCGGACGGAGGAAGCGTTTAAACCATAGCCTGCTTCTGCTAAGACAGCCGCTATACTAGTAGTCCAAGGGTTATCAGAGAGGGAAGATCCGATCATTCCGATTCGTTCTCTCACCGGAGGGGCATCGGTGGCTGCGTCGCAGAGAACAGGGGCAGAAGGCCCCAGGAGGTTTTGCACTTCCTCGAGTTTACGGTAGCGAACGGGGCGGAAACCGTAGCCAGCAAAGCAGAACCGACATTGCCGGGCACAACCCCGAGCAACTTCCACCATAAAGATGTCTCCGAACTCCGTATTCGGCGTTCGTATTACAGAGGAGATGTCGTAGTCTCCTAGGTCACGCGTAACCCTCCGGTGAACAGGGAGAGGAAAGCCGGGTTCAGCGGCGATGTTGGCGATAGTGCCATCGGGATTGAAGAGGAAACGGTAAAAACGAGGAACGTATACCCCCTCGATTTTAGCCATTTCCCGGAGAAGGGTTTCCCTGGGGACAATTCCTTGACTCTGGTATTGTTGATGGAGGGTTTGGATCAACTCGACAATCTCTGCAACAACTTCTTCTCCATCTCCAATCACGCAGGCATCGAGGAAATCTGCTACCGGCTCGGGGTTGATGTGGAAGGCTGGCCCTCCCGCAATGACTAAAGGATACTCCTCCTTTCGCTCCTCGGCGCGGAGGGGAATTCCAATAAGATCCAGGCAGTAGAGTAAGTTCAAGTAGTCGAGCTCGAAGGAGATGGAGAAAGCAATAATGTCAAAATCCCGAACAGGAGTTAGGCTTTCGTAAGTGAACAAGGGTGTGTGAGTTCGCCGGTACTCGGGGAGGTCTTCGGGGTCAGGGAGAAAGGCTCTTTCGCAAACAACATCCGGGAGGTCGTTAAAAAGGCGATAAACTACTTGATAGCCCAGGTTGGACATCCCTAGCCTGTAAGAGTTGGGGAAAACCAGGGCTACTCGCAGTTTATCCGCGTGGTTTTTATATATTGTTCCCTTCTCCTCGGAGAGGAGTTTTTTGACTTTGCTCACTAGAGCGTATTTCATTTTGCCCTCACAGTACACTATTTTAAAGGATTTTCTTTTGGAAGGGAAATCTTAGGTGGAGGAAGGGTGCTATTCTTTGTGTGCCCCTGATTTGGTGGATGAGGCTCTTTAAGATAGGGGTAAAAGAGGTGTTACTTCTAAGTGTAGAAAGAGAGTTAAAGCTAAGAACAAAGGGCGGTGCTCCCGCCAAGCTACTTGTAATCGAGTTGGTAGAAGCACCGCCTTTCTTGCGGAGATGGAGGTTCCAGAGGGCTAAACAGCCTTTGCTTTAAACTCTCCACTCTTGTTGATAGCTTCCACCAAAGCCTCAATATTGGTGAGCTGGGGGTCAAACTTTACCACAGCTTCCCCAGAATCGAGATCCACTTGGGCGCTGATAACCCCCTTGACGCTCTTAAGGATATTGGTGGTTCGCTCAACACAGGCATAGCAGTGAAGTCCTTCTATCTTCAGCTTAGCCAAACTCATCTTTCCTTCATCACTTCTTTCACTCTTTTGGCTGGAAGCCTCTGAACTGGCTTTCTTGGCACCGGAGGCTTTTTCCATTTGGGCCCTCATTTTGCGCATCATTACCGCCATTTCTATTGGGCCGGCTTTTACTTGCTCTACTTTAACCCCAGCGAGGGCACCCTGGCCCGCATGCCAACCCGCAAAGCATTCACCACATACTGGCTTCTTCTGGAGCAGATTCCCTGCACAGGGGCACATATTGGCGGATAGAGGGCATATATCACAGCCCGGTTGAATACAGCAGGCGTATTGTCCTTTCTTCATAAGGTCCGCCTTGGCTTTTGCCAGAGTGGACCGGGCTTCGTCCATTCCCTTGTGTTGGGGAGGAGCTTTCTGCTCTCCGTTGTGTTGAGCAAGGGCGACGTACAAGGGGATCACTGTGATTGCTACTAGCAGGATGAACTTGATCTTTCGCATTTTACCCTCCTTCTTAATTTAAGATGGTTAGGAGCTATGCTCCTGGAATTTCCACTCTATAAGAGCTCTTAGATGCTCTCGTGGTTTGTAGAAATTCCTACTTCTACTTTATCTCTGTCTCCTTCTCACCCGTGGAGACTCTCCTCGGGCTTTGGTAAAATGGGGCAGAGCATAGATTACCCTCCATTACTCTGCTAGGCGTACCCCTCCTTCTGAAGGCGACTCGGATCAGCAACGACGAGATAGTGATGATCCAGGGAAACAAGTCCCTGGGAGCGCAATTCTCCGAGTAAGACTGCAACAGTCTCCCGGGTTACCCCAATCATTGCGGCGATCTCTCGTTGGGTTAAGCGTAGCCGAATGCGCCAACCCAGTCGAGTGCGGAAACTATGTTGCTCGCAAAGCTTTACCAGAAGGTCAATTAACCGTTCTTTAGCGGTTTTTGTGTAAGCGGATTCCAGACTTCTCTGAAGTTCCCCCAGCCGGTGCCCTAAAGCCCGGATAACCTTCATAGCAATAGTGGGCCTGCGCTGGATAAGTTTTTCGAGGTCTTCGTATGGGATCAGACATACTTGAGCAGGAGTAAGGGCTTCTACCGCACAGGATTCCACTTCTTGACCCAGGCAGGCGAGATCCCCAAAAACATCTCCAGGTTGCAGGATTGCCAGAATAATCGTTTGCCCCTCGGAGGTCTCCCGAGAAAGACGGACAAACCCTTCTTTAAGGATGAAAAGGCCGACCCCCTTCTGACCCTGTCGTAAGATTCGCGCTCCTGTCTCATAGTGCCGGGGCCGGGCCACCTGTTTTATGTCCATCAACTCTTCTGCGTTAAGGTCCTGAAACAGGTCCAACTGCCGAAGATACCAGACTGCATCGGCTCCCTTCATCTTCTCCCTCCGATCTGAGATTCAGGATGGAAATCGGACCAGGCAAACCAGTAGCCTAGAAAGTAAGGGACCCTTTCTAAGCGTTGACCTCTTCTTTGGCCTTTTATTGCTAAACCTGTTAAGAGATTCCACTCGTTTCCCTCAGTGTCCTTGGCGAGGTAACCTTTCGTCTTTGAAGGGAATTGGAGGGTTTCCCCATTAACCCGAGCTTTAAAGACCCCCGTAGCTAGTGATGTTTTATCGTGGAAGAGGAGCAGAGGTTCCCCGGCGATGGAGAAAGTTATCAAGGAGGTGTCCGTAAAATCTTTAAGAGGGAAGGCCCAAGAGTTTTTGCCTACCTTGATACCCATCACCATCTCTTTTGGAGGTAACCGGCGATCTTTTCCACTTCCGGGCCTTACGCCAGGCTCCGAGGAACGTTTATAATTCGCATAGCTATCCCATTCACTATCCTCCCGACCGTTAACGCTCAACACTTGGCTCTGAGGGTAATTTGCCCTCCAATCTTTCCAAAGGACTTGAGGGAGGGCGGAGAGCATACGCAAGCCTTGGCCTTTTAGAGGCCCTGCTAACGCTTCCCCTGTAATGTGGGACCACAGGGTGCTGGTTTCCCGATCGTACATCACCAGGGAGTTTCTCCAGAGAATCCCGCTCACTCCGAGAGTTAGCGTGCGATCCCCTATCTTTCGGCTGTACACGACAGCTGTGTTACAAAGGGGTCACCAGGTCACTGCTATAGGTTCTCCTCCTACAACATCATTGACAATCTCGTGATGATTGAGGAGCCAGAGGGAATAAGCATGGCTCTCCCCCTTAATGGTTACCCCGATGACGGGAGAGAGTTCTCCGATTTTTGCAGAAGAGGCAGGTACCCATTGAGGGTGGTCAATAGCCGGAATGGCATCTGGGTTGAGCACAACATAAAGGGGATCCCCCTTCACTTTTTTCGGAATGGGCGCGATTTTTCCTGAACGTTGTCTGGCCAAACCTATCACTCCTTCCCCCTCGAACGCCCCTCTCTCCAGGGCCTGATATTGGTGGTAAACCGAGGTAACTCCCCAGAGAATTCCCACGAGGCTGAAAAGAATAAGGCTCATTTTTGAGAATTTCGCTTTAAGAGACTGCATTACGGAACTCCCCCTCTCTTGATCTCTTTTCACTGCTTATGAGAGCAGGAGGTCTTAAGAGGTTCGTAAGAAATCTTACAGTTTATTGCTTTATTTCTCAAGGGGTTAAGGAGGTTCTTCACAGGGAAAATATGGAAAAAGAAAAGTGGAGGGCGTTATGAAAATCACAGAGGTAAAGGTCTTTGTTGTTCAAGCAGGTTGGAGGAACTATGTCATTGCTAAGGTAGAAACCGATGAGGGGATTTACGGTATTGGTGAGGGGACTCTCGAAACTCGGGAGTTGGCGGTAGCGGAGGCGATCAAGCATTTTGGTGCCACTTTGGTGGGTCAAGACCCTCATCGTATTGATCACCTTTGGCAAGGGATGTACCGTTGGACCTTTTGGAGGGGTGGGCCGGTTCTCTCCAGCGCTATTTCGGCTTTGGACATCGCTTTGTGGGACATCAAGGGGAAAGCCCTAGGAGTACCCCTTTATCAACTGCTTGGTGGAGCTTGTCGGGATCGCGTTCGAGTATATACCCACGTGGGAGGGAGAACCCCAAAGGAATCAGCAGAGCAAGCCCGGGCTTTGGTGGAGGAGGGTTGGACTGCTTTAAAAACAGTGCCTTTCTTGGATACCGACGGGATTATTGACGACTGGCCCTCAATGAAGAAGGGTTTAGCCCACGTGAGAGCTATCCGAGAAGCGGTAGGGGAAGAAGTGGATCTTCTTCTGGATGGCCACGGCAGAATGACGCCTCCAGTAGCAATCCAAATGAGCCTGGCCCTAGAGGAGTATCGCCCCTTCTTCCTGGAAGAACCCATCCGCCCGGAGAGTCCGAAAAGCCTCTCCCTTCTTCGAGGGAAAGTTCGGATTCCCTTAGCTACTGGTGAACGGCTGTTCAGCAAGTGGGATTTCCGAGAGGTGATTGAAAAGGATCTCGTGGACTTCATTCAGCCTGATGTTACCCACGCCGGTGGGATTACCGAGGTCAAAAAGATTGCTGCGATGGCGGAGACCCATTACATTAATCTCGCTCCCCACAACCCTCTTAGCCCCATTTGCACTGCGGCGAGTATTCATTTGGATTTTGCCACCCCTAATTTCGGTATTCAAGAGGTGGTAAGACGTCAGGCCGAGTGGATTGAGGAGGTTTTACCCTCAACGCTTCTGATCCGTAAGGGATGGGCCGAGCTCCCCACCGCTCCGGGGTTGGGGGTAGAATTCAATGAGGAGATCGCTTTGAAATATCCTTATCAACCTCGAGAACATCCTCACTTCATCCGACCAGACGGTGCGGTTACCGAGTGGTAGGGGTTGAACGAAAGGATTTAGGCCGGGTGAGGGTATAGGAGTACAAGTAGTAGCATCTCTCCCCCAGCTGGAGTGAAGCTTGAGCAATGACCGATTTAGGTTTGGAGGAAGGAGAAATAGTACCCTTTAAGGATTCTGAGAAGGCGATAGAATGCTCTTTCTCGGAGGGCCTCAGTAGGAGCTAGGGCGATGAGGCGAAGCTCGGTGACCAAACCATAGAGCTCAAGTTGAAGTTTTAAGAGGGGATGGGAGAAGAGCTCTGGGTAGGCCTGCTGAAGCAAGGGTAAGAGGTCAGTAAAGAAGGGAGAGGCCTCCCTTCCGAGATAAACCTCAGGGGCTTCGGAAAACCGGAAGAGAACGTCTAACTCATATTCTTGAGGGGCACCTAAGGCTGTCTCCCAATCTAAAATACCCGTGATCTGGTCGCTCTCTATGAGGATATTTCCCGGATGGAAGTCTCGGTGAACCCATACCGGTTTTCCTGCCTCCTCAAGGGAGTCTAATTCTTCAGTAAACTTCTCCTCTATCTCCCGCGCGAGTTGAGGGGAGAGATAACCTTCTTCTAAAACTCTTCGCAACCGGTGAGAGAAGAGGGATTGTAAGTACTCTTTCCAGGAGGGGAAAGAGAAACGTCCTTCCGCATCTGGTTGCCCCCAGCCAGAGCATTCTTTTTGATGAAGACCCTGCAGAAGGTCTGCTAACTGTTGAATAACCCTTCGCTTTTCCAAGGAAGAGAGGTTTGGCCAGAGGCGGTGGAGCGGTTGGCCTGGAAGCCGGGGTAAAAGGAGGGCCTCTAGAGGCTTAGGGCGGTCAAAAAAGCGATAATCAAGAGGTTCAGGGACAGGGAATTCTTTGGAAACTTGTTGGAGAATCCATTTTTCTCTCGCTAGGCGGGGTGATCCACCGGTAGGCGGGAGGAGGCGCAGGACATAGCGGTTATTGATTTCTAAGTTAATGTTTCGCCTTCCCCCGGTTAAGGGTTGAACCTTCTCTAAAGGCCCGCGCCCGAAAGTTTTCCAGATCTCAAGGATCCTCTGAAGGAGGTCCTCCATCTTTTAAAACAGCCCCCTATTATCTCCCCCGCACCCAGGGGATGTCCCAGTTTCCATATTCCTATAGGGCGATTCAAACTAGGAGAGCTATCCTTTACTTGACGCTTCCCGAAGCCGGGGCTATAATAAAAGTGCTGATCCGGGGTCGTTCAACGGCAGGACAGCAGCCTTTGGAGCTGCTTATCGAGGTTCGAATCCTCGCCCCGGAGCTCTTTTTTCTTTTTTGACCTTCTCCCCTTTAATGTTATCATCTCTTCCAGGGAATCCTTATGGAGCCAATATCAGCCATAGTGATGGCGGCGGGGCGGAGTACCCGTTTCCGTACGAAGACCCCCAAAGTTCTCCATCACCTTTGGGGTAAACCGTTGATTTGCTATATTCTGGAGGCTTGTGAGGCGGTTGGGGCAGAGCCTATAGTTCTCGTTGTGGGGCACCAAGCAGAGCAGGTTCAGCAGGTCCTCGGAGCTAGAGTGCACTATGCTTATCAAGATCCTCCCTTGGGCACCGGTCATGCGGTGATGTGCGCTCTCCCTTCCCTCCCCAGCGGGGTATCCCACGTTTTGGTCCTTCCAGGAGATACACCTTTAATCACGGGAGAAGACCTTAAGGAGCTTCTCTATCATCACCTCTCCCAAGAAGCAGATGCGACTATCCTTACCGCCGAGCTTGAAAACCCCTCCCATTATGGCCGTATCCTTCGGGATGAACAGGGACGAGTCAAGGCGATTGTTGAAGCTCGAGACGCGGATCCAGAAGTTCTGAAGATTCGGGAGGTGAATACCTCGATCTACTGTTTTAAAGTCCAGCCCCTTGTCTCAGCCCTTTCCCAGATTAAACCCGAGAACAATCAGCAAGAGTATTACCTTACAGACGTTATTGCTATCCTATCTGTGGAGGGTCGGGTTACCGCTTACAAGGCTTCTGACCCTTCGGCTACTTTAGGAGTCAATAACCGCGAGGAGTTGGCCCAGGTCGGAGCTCTTCTTCGGGAGAGAATCCTCCGAAAATGGATGTTAGAAGGGGTTACTATTGTAGATCCTTCTTCCACTTATATTGATGCCGGGGTAACCTTGGGGCCGGATACCCTCCTTTATCCGGGAACTATCTTGGAAGGAACTACCCAAATCGGTGGAGATTGCCGAATTGGGCCTTATACCCGAATTGTGGATTCTCAAGTTGGAGAGGGTTGTGAGATTCTTTTCAGCCACGTAGTGGGGAGCAAGATTGGGTCAAAAACCCGAGTTGGTCCTTTTGCCCACATTCGTCCGGGATGCGAGATTGGGCGAGAAGTCCGGATTGGCAACTTTGTGGAGGTGAATCGCTCCCAGATCCAGGATAGGGTGAAGATGGCCCATCTCACCTATTGCGGAGATGCTTTTGTGGGAGAGGGGACTAATATTGGAGCAGGAACCATTACCTGTAACTATGATGGGAAGAGGAAGCATCGTACCGTTATTGGGAAAGGGGCCTTTGTAGGAAGTCATACCACTTTAATCGCGCCGGTGGAGATAGGTGAAGGAGCCTTTATCGCCGCTGCCTCACCTATCACCCATAATGTTCCTCCGGATGCTTTGGCCATTGCGCGCTCTCGCCAAGAAATCAAGGAAGGATGGGCAAAACGCCGGCGAGAAGAGAAGAATCGTGAGGAGTCGGCCGAGTCCGGGTGAGGGAAAAAGATTGTCTTGGCTTCGGGGGACCCTCTCTGAGAAATCGTCATAGGAGCGGCAGCTTTGGAGGGCGAACTCAAGATCTTTTCGGGGAATGCTAATCCTGAGTTGGCGGAGGAAATCTGCCAACACATTGGTGTTGCTCCGGGGCGCATTGTGGTAGATCGTTTCGCGGATGGAGAGGTGCGGGTCAAAATTGAAGAGAGCACCCGGGGAGCAGACGCCTTTGTAATTCAACCCACCTCTCCCCCAGTCAACGATCACCTTATGGAATTACTGATCATCATTGATGCCTTGAAGCGGGCCTCTGCCCGTCGGATCACAGCAGTGATGCCTTACTACGGCTATTCCCGGCAAGATAAAAAACTGAGGCCCCGGGAACCGATTACCGCTAAACTGGTGGCCGACCTCCTCCAAGTGGCAGGGGCTAATCGGTTGTTGGCCATGGACCTCCATGCGGAGCAGATCCAAGGGTTCTTCGATCGCCCGGTAGACCATCTGTTTGCAGAACCCATTATCGCCCGCCATCTCCGCAGTATTGGTTTGGTGGACTCAGACCTGGTGGTGGTTTCTCCAGATGTGGGAGGAGTCGCTCGAGCACGGATGTTGGCTGAGGCCCTTAAGGCTCCTCTGGCTATTATTGCTAAACGAAGGCCCGAACCGAACCGAGCCGAGGTGATGGAAGTCATTGGTGATGTGAGGAGCAAACGGGCTATTATGATTGACGATATGATTGACACTGGAGGGAGTATCGTCTCCGGAGCGGTTGCCCTTAAGGAGTTGGGAGCAAGGGAGGTCTATGCCTGTTGCACCCATGCCCTCCTCTCCGGAGACGCGGTCAAACGGCTTCAAGCTTCTCCGATTCAGAAATTGGTGGTGACTAACACCATCCGGGTTCCCCCCGAAAAGCGCTTCCCTTGTATGACGATTCTATCGGTAGCCCCCCTACTGGCTGATGCCATCCTCCGGATCCACGAGAATCGGTCGGTAAGTGAACTCTTCACTAACTCCTGAGGGTACAACCAGGAGAAGACCCCTCCTTAAGAGATATGTTACCCTGGTTAAAGCATCTCCTTAGTTACCCCTCAAGGGGTGACCAGCCTTTGACCTCCGTAAAAATTACCAAGGCAGTGATCGGTTTAGGCAATCCTGGTCCCCGATATGCCTTTACCCGCCATAACGCCGGTTTTATGGCTTTGGACCGCCTGGCAAGCTTGTTGGAAACCTCCTTTCAACATCGGGGATTCCATTCGGAATATGGAATTGGTTGGTTAGAGGATGAACCTATCCTCCTGGCTAAACCTCAGACCTATATGAATGAGAGTGGCCGGGCAGTGAAAGCGATGGTAGACTGTTACCACCTTTCTCCTTCAGATTTGCTCGTTCTTTACGATGATGTCAGTCTACCTCTAGGGCGGATCCGAGTAAGAGCCAAAGGGAGTCATGGTGGGCATCAGGGCTTGCGCTCGATTCTCTCGGCCCTGGGTACTGAAGAGGTCCCCCGGATACGAATCGGCATCGGCGCACCTCCTCCGGGTCAGGACCTCGTCTCTTATGTGTTAAGCCCTTTTACTTCAGAAGAGCTGGCTGTAGTTCGTGAGAGTATTGCCACAGCCGCTGAAGCGGTGTTAGTCGTTCTGCGGGAGGGGATTGTTACCGCAATGAACCGTTATAATGCTAAGCGATGATGAAAGATTCTGCTTTACAACGGATCAAGGAATTGGCCCAGCAGCGGATGGAACAGTATTCCCACCCCTCTCATGATTGGAGCCATATTGAGAGAGTGGCGCGGATGGCGCTTCACCTGGCCCAAGAAGAGGGAGCGAACACCGAGGTGGTTTTGGTCTCTGCTTATCTCCATGACTTAGGGCGAGGAATGCCTGGGGAAAATCACCTCTCCGCGGGGGTGCGCCAAGCTCGGGAATTGATGGATCAACTTGGTTATCCTCTGGACTTTCAAGAGGCCGTTCTTCACTGCATCCGAGCCCACAGCTTCTCTTGCGGAGAGGAACCTCAAACCCTAGAGGCTCAAGTTTTGAGGGATGCAGATCGTTTGGACGCTTTGGGAGCGATCGGTATCGCCCGTTGTTTCGCTTATGGCAACCCCTTTTATCACCCAGAAGAGCCGATTCCTCAGACCCGTCCTCTTGGCCCCTATTGTGTAGACCACTTCTTTGAAAAGCTCCTTCGTCTGGCTGAAGGACTTTATACCCCGTCGGCCCGGCAACTGGCCGAGGGCCGGGTGGCTTTTATGAAACTCTTTCTCGAAAGGTTAGAAAAGGAGATTCGAGGGGACCTATAGCAGGCCTCCTCCAGAGAGGAAGGGATGGATCCAGGATCCGCTTAGAGGAGATTATCTCCTTTGCGGTTCTTCTTGGGTGTTCGTTTTGAGAGGGAGGGAGGAGATCCCTTTTGAGGAGATTACCCCAGGCTGACCGTGGGTTCCTTCCAGCCGGAGCTCCGCTTCGGGCAGAAATTGCTGGGTGACCCAAAGGTTTGTTTCGAGATGAGGGGTGACTTGGGAAACACTGTAAGTAGAAGGTCCTTGAGCCAGAGCAACGGGGACAACCATCTGATCGCCCATAAAGGGATCGAGGGATCCTTCTCCCTGATGAAATTGGAAGAACGCTTGACAAGCTTCCTCGGCCAGCTGTTCGGCAGGTTTTCCTCGTTCTCCTAAGGAGGAGAAACCGGCTCGGGTTTGCTCATACTCCGCCACAAGGGTGAAGCAGACTCCGGGACCTCGGGAGGGTTTTTCCACCACTTGGCCGGTGAACTCCACTGTCAGGGGTTGGAGTTTCTCCTCCGCTCTTTTGAGAATTCTTTGGGGGATGTGCTCTGGAAGTTGGCTCAGAGCAACAACCCCCAAAAGTCGAAGCAGGGCACCGCGTTCTAACCATCGGATAGGGGAGAGTCTTGGGGTCGGAGTGATTGTTAAGGAGTACTCCCCTCCTCCTCGGGGGTAGAAGCCAAAACGTAGGGGATGGCCTTGAAAGGTAGGTCCCATTTGGGAGAGGAGGGGGAAAAAGACTTGATCGAGGTAGTCGAGGGGAGGACTCATGGGAACATGGGTTCCCCCTTTGAGAGTAATGCGGGAGGGAGAAGGGGCGAGAGAGAGGGGTATGAGGAGGCTTTGTAGGATGAGGGTAACGGCCCCTGCAGAGGCGGCCACTTCGCTGACGTCAAAAGTATATTGGCCTGGTCGGAGGGAGCCGGGGTAAAAAGTAAGCCTTTGAGATCCGAGAGAATCTCCCTCTACGTGCGCTTCAGCGATACGGGCGGCAGCTCGAACGGTGGTGAGGTGTTGAGGAGCCAGGCCCGGGTTCTTTCGTTTCGCTCGGAGGTTGATGACCTGGAAGGGTTTACCGGTTACCAGGGAAAGGGCTAAAGAACTACGGAGAACCTGGCCTCCTCCCTCTCCATAAGCACCGTCTATGACGATGGTTGGCGCACTCACTTGGGGTCAGGAATGACCTTTACCAGGATTTCTCGGTTTTCGCGAGGGCCGTCGAGCTCCAGCAGGGCCACATCTTGCCATCGGCCCAGGGAAAGCTTGCCCTCACAAAAATCCAGGATAAGGTTTTGGTTGGTCAACATTTGGCGGACATGACTAGGACCATTGAAACGGTCCTCTTCGCAAGTTCCGCTGGGATGAAGGGCACAGCGGTGCTTGTATTTCATCCCATCATCCTCAACAGTTTTAATCAGGTGGTCTATCAAGTCCTCGCAAAGGAAGGGTTCGCTGGTCTCCTGAATGATCAAGCTCATTGTTGTGTGGAGGGAATAGACCAGCAGGGTTCCATCCCGGATTCCACTCTCCGCGATGACCTCGTGAAGGTCATCAGTGATGGTTCGGATTTCGGTTTTGCGGGTTGTTCGGTAACTCAGCCGCTTTCGAAACACGCTTATCCTCCTCTAGGACCTTCTCCCTCCTCTTGGGTTTCCCCCAGTTTCCCGGTTGCCTGTGGAAATGCCTTTAAGGAGTGGAAGGCCCGTTGATAAAGATGATTGCACCGGCTTGATACAGCGGTGCTCCTCCTCTTCTACCGTCTTCCACTCTGAGAGAGACCTTGGTCTTGGGGCAAGATTCTCCCTCAAGGCGGATACGATAAGCAAGGAGGTGAGAGTTCAGGGAGGGGTAAAAACGGGTACTCTCCCCTAGGTTATTACCACGCAAAATTATAGAGGTGGCTCTCTGCTTTGTCAACCTTGGGTTTCCTCCTCACCGAGGGAAGCGAAGATAGGTTACTCAATCAAGGAATACTCTCTGAATTTTTTCGAACAGGGGAACGGTTTAATCGAGCAAGCCCTCTTGAAAACGACGGAAGGAAGGATCCCCTAGTTTCTCCCACTCTCTCCGTACCATATTCAAACCGTACATACACAGCTCAAAACCCTGACTTAGTCGTCTTAGGATTCGCGCCTCCTCCTTGTAGGGGGCATAGTCAAAGAGGGAGGCGATGTGATAGGATTTTTTCCCTTGGTCCACGTAGTCAATGAGATGGTCTTTCCGGGTAGGAGCACGAAAGTAGCGCAGAGCTTCGGGATATACTCCCGTCCAGAAAAGCGTAAAGTCACCGATATGCTTGTGGACTTCCCTCTCCCGGTTGAAGGAGCGGGCGTTAAGCCGGATGTCGGCCTCCATCAGCATTTCGGCAACTTCTTCGACGGGTTTCCCCCGAAGGTTGCGGATCCGAAAGATGTTGTCTATGTGAACAAAGTCGGTCAAAAGGTTGGCTAAGTACTCAGGAATGCCAGGCTCATATACTCCAAGATTTACAACGAAAACCCGGTATACTAAGTTCCCAAAAAGCTGGCGCAAGGGATGGTGCTCGGGTACGGGAGCAGGCATTAGGTTTGCCACCTCCTTCATCCGGAGCTCCCTCCTCCTGTAATCTTATCATACGACACTCCTCTCCTCTGGGCAAGCCAGAAACCCTCCTGTAGCTTACTCGCTCCGGTTCTCTGCTTATCGGAGGGAAACTTTATACCGAGAGTGGAGGCAAGCATCTCAGTACCCGGGCAGTTTCTGTTATGACTCCTCCCCTTCTGATTCAAGAGTTTCGACCCGGGCCTCCCGGAAGTATTGCTCAATCTGCTCTTTTGTGCCTTCTCCGGTTCCAATACTTTGGACAACGGCAGTAGCGGCTGCGATCCCCAGACGCAGTGCTGATTCCATATCTACCTTCCGATCCAGAGCGTGAGCGATAGCTCCTAAAACAGCATCTCCGCCTCCTGCAGGGTTGACTACGCGTACCTCGGGGGCAGGGAGGTAGTACTCCCCGCTGGGGCCTAGGGCTAATAATCCCATAGACCCCATAGTGATAACGACCCATTCGACCCCTTGGCCACGGATCTCCTCTCCTGCTAGGCGTAGATGCTCCATAGAGGGGAGACTCCTTCCTAAAAGCTCCTCCAGCTCATAGATGTTGGGCTTAACAAGGTGAGGCTTTGCTTGAAGAGCATAGCGAAGGGCTTCTCCAGAGGTATCTACAAGGACCCACCGACTTCTCTCTCGTACTAATTCAATCAGACGCCGGAAGGAGTCCTGAGGAAGGCCAGGGGGGAGGCTTCCGCAGAAAGCCCAAAGATGGGGTTCCCGGGAAAGCTCTTGCAGGCGGTGTTCCAAGCGCTCTAAATCCTCGGTACGAGCACGTAAGCTTTCGACCGAGAGGGTAGTTTGCAGTCCTGTCTGGCGGTCAATAATCACCGTATTCACCCGAGTTTCGCCATCTACCCAGAAGATTTCATAAGGGACTCCTTCATAAGCGAGTTGTTCAGCTAAATATCGGCCGGCTAGGCCTGCTGAAAAGAGCAAGGCTAGGGTTTCCCCTCCTAAGAGGTGAATGATTCGGGAGGCAACAACCCCTTTTCCTGCCGGGGAGAGATAAGCCTGCTCGGCCAAAACCCGACGGCCTAAACTCAGGTTTCTAGCTACCAGAACCCGGTCAATGGTTGGGTTGAGGGTTACTGTGATGACCATAAGAGCTATTCTTCTGTCTCTTGGAGAAGGAGTTTTCTAAACAGATAGACCCGAGCACTTCCGTCCAACCGCTCCAAGGTGTCGTAGGCGTCGTCCAGGTCTCGTCCTACCACTACCACCCCGTGATAATGAAGAAGACAGGCAATACCGTGTTTTTCCAACCGGTGTGCCTGGGGTTGAAGGGTCTGGACCACCAGATCTGCTAGCTCCTGAGTGTGAGCCTTAGCTGGGGGAACTACGGGAATGACACCGAATTTCTCAGTTTGTTCACTAGTTGGAGGCAAAGGCCTCCCTACCGAGGCGAAGACCATAAGCCACTGGGGGTGGGCGTGAATTACCGCTCGGGCTGAGGGGAAGTGCCGGTAAATACTTAAATGGACCCGGGCTTCTCGGGAAATCTGAGGGTTTTGGTCCAGAGAGGGGTTTTGCACTTCTAGAACAACAAGGTCTTCAGGGTGAAGGTGCCAGCGTTTTTTACTTCCCATAAAGCGAGGGGTGATATAAATATGTTCTTCATCTCGGGCGCTGACATTCCCTCCAGCGCTATCCGAAAGGTGACGTTCATAAATCAAACGGCATATCTCTACCAAATGGTGAGCGATCTCCTTCATCGGATTCCTTGGATTCCTCCGTTTTTCTTAATTTTGGAGGTTCGCCTTATACTCTAGCAAAGTCTATAAAAACTACGGGTTTTTCTCGAGGTAAAAGACCTTGGCTCCTGCTTCGGCTCGGGTGACATAGAAAGTTGGCTTCAACCCTGTGCGAGCTGAATAGCGTGCGGGAACTTTTTCTAGGATTTCAGGAACTGCTGTCTCCTCAGCAAGGGCGATGGCGCAGCCCCCAAAGCCGGCACCCGTCATTCGGGCTCCTAAAACTCCAGGAATGGCTCGTGCCTCCTCCACCATAATATCAAGCTCAGAACAGGAAACTTCATAATCCGAACGGAGGCTTTCATGGGAGGCGTTCATTCTTTGCCCGACCAGCTGGAGGTCCCCCAGGCGAAGGAGGGCAGAGGTTGCTAAGGTACGATCATTTTCGGAGATGACGTGCCGTGCTCGCCGGAAGACTGCGGAAGGAAGATGATCCGCTAAACGCTCCAGTTGTTCTAGGGTGGCATCCCGTAAAGCCCGAATCTGAGGATATTCGGTTTGAAGGGCTTTTACTGCCCTTTCACATTCCTCCCTCCGGCGGTTGTACTCAGAGTCCAATAGCCCCCGGCGTTTTCCGGTATCCATAATAATGATCTGAACCTTTTCGGAGGGGAAAGGGACCGCATCCCACTGTAGAGTACGGCAGTCAATGAGCAGGGCATAATTGGCCTGAGCTAGGCGGGAGATAAACTGGTCCATTATCCCACACTTGACCCCTACATATTGATTCTCAGCTTTCTGACAAAGGAGAGCCAACTGAGCGCCTTCGATATCTAGGTCAAACAAGGATTGAAGGGCGAAGGCAACCGCAACTTCTAAGGCTGCTGAAGAGGATAAACCGGATCCTACCGGTACATCCCCACCGATGTATAAGTCTGCTCCTCTCAGGGGATAACCTGCTTCCAGCAAGACCCAAAAGATCCCTTGAATATAACGAGCGAAACCTTCTAGAGGACTATTATGCTCTAGGTCCTCTAACGTGAAGCGGGCTTCACCTGGGAAGTTAAGAGAGCGCACCCTCACTAGCTGATCCTGACGGACCGCTCCTGCGCAGAAAATAGCTCGGTTGATCGCTATGGGGAGCACAAAACCTTCGTTATAATCCGTGTGCTCTCCGATTAAGTTTACCCGCCCTGGCGCCCGCGATACCAAGGTAGGAGAGTAGCCATAAGCAGAGATAAAAGCCTCGATAACTTTTTCCCCTTCCATCCTACTTCTCTTGTTCCATCTCCTGAAGTTTGAGGCTTCTCCTTCTCCAGAGGTTAGCTCTAGGCTAACCTTGAGTGGCTTTTTCTATTCTTCGTAGGTCATCAAGGTGTTCACTCACCTTATAGAAGGCTGAAAGGATTTGATCTACTAGGGCGGATTGGTCTCCTCGCCAGGCGGCTCCAGCGCCGAAGGAGAGTTCCGTCCGGGTACAGCGGTCTTCAGCTACAGGGCAATCTCCCGGGTGATAATATAAGTCTCTCGAAGCGACACCGCACTCCCAGGGGCAGTGTTTCCCATAGAAGTACTGCCTTTCTTGCAATCGGGGTCGGAGGTGAATAGGCACTCCTACGTATCCTAAGCCGATGGGGACTCCCTCTGCAGAGAGGGCTTTGACATAAGTTTCTCGAGAAATTCCTTCCACTTCCTCTGGGACAAAGGTGGGGCTGTAGATGTGGTAAACGTGTTCACATTCGGGTGCTTCGTAAACTGGGCGGATTCCGGGTACCCCTTCTAATCCTTTCGACAGGCGGTGATGGTTCTGGCGGCGTTGAGTATTCCATTCATCCAAGTGGGGCAGTTGGGCACCAGCGATCACTGTAGCAAGAGGGTGGATGCGATAGGTATAAATAAGGCTATCCATATAGTGGAGGAGTTCAGGATTGGCGACCTGCCTTCTTTGGCGCATTGGGTGTTGACCGTAGTGGTTTGCACGCTCGAAGAGGTCCCGGTCGTTAGTTAAAAGGACTCCTCCTTCTCCCCCAATGATTTGTTTACCATCACCAATACTGAAGCATCCTATATCTCCTAAGGTGCCGACCCTCCGCCCTTTATAGAGGGCACCGGTGGCTTGGGCACAATCTTCTATCACCTTCAGCCCGTAACGATGAGCAATCTCTATAATAGGATCCATATCAGCAGGATGCCCATAGAGATGAACCACTACAATGGCTTTCGTCCTGGAGGTGATCTTTTCCTCAATTTTTGAAGGATCCATATTGTAGGTGAGGGGATCAATATCCACGAAAACGGGGATAGCATTTTGTTGGAGGATGCAGGAAACAGTTTGTCCCCAAGTGTAGGGGGACACAAGGACTTCATCGCCGGCTTCCACTCCGCAAGCCATTACTGCAATATGTAAAGCCGGTCCTCCTCCCGAGGTACACATTGCGTACTGGGCGCCCATAAAGCGAGCAAACTTCTCTTCAAACTCTGCGGTGGGGCCACCTCCTGCTGCAGAACAGAGGTACTCCCAGTTGTTTCGGGCTTGATTCAGGGCTTCAATAACCGCTTGAATCTCCTCATCGCCGATCTGAGGCCAGATCGGTTTGGGAAGGGTAACAACAGGCTCGCCTCCTTCGATCGCTAATCGGCTCATTAGACCTTAAACTCCTCCAGTTTCTTGACGATTTCGAGTAGCTCTTCAGCGGTAAAACCAGGGTTGAGATAAGCCATAGGGACCAGATGGGTTTGAGGTAAGTTGGCCAATCGGCCTGGGGTTCGAGGGAACAAAAGGATGGGACGCCGGGTTTCCGGGGTTTGGGTAAGCATTAAGAGGGTTTCCAAGGAGTTTCGGCTGTTGTCATATCCTAAAAGGATGAGATCGTAATTTCGGCGCAAAGCGCGCTCCAGAGCTTCCGCTCCGCTATCCACTCGCTCTATTTCATAACCGTCCCATTCGAGAATAGTAGCTGCCCACCACACGCTGTCCGGATTAGCCCCATAAATGGCCAAACAGCGATGGCGAAGTGCGTTCATCTCTTTATCACCCCTCTATGGTTCTATCTTAATCCAGGCAATGGGCGGACACAAGGGTCCGTCTCTTCCGGTCTATCTCCCCTTTAGGGGTGCAGGACCTTGCGCCCCTACTTGTCACTAGAGAGCCTTTTCCCAGCGCTTCAGGGTATTTCAAAGTGTTTCCTGAGGGGAGAGGCTATTCTTGGATCACTAGGGTACCGGCGATTTTGTCGTGCCATCCCTGCTTGCGTTCGTCCCAGGCGATCCAGAGATAACCGAGGCAGAGAAAAAGGCCGGAAATAATTTTACCCAGGATCTCCCTTAGGAAAGCTCGACCATAGGTCATTGGCAGACCGCTTTCGGTAACAACCCGAAGCCCTAATAATTGTTTTCCGGGTGTTGCCCCTTGTTTGCCGATAAAGTAGACAGGATAGGCAATATCTAGCGCATAAACGAGAAGGATGCCAAGATAACCCCTGAAGAGAAGGCTCAGGAGGAGGTTGATCACCCCCACAATAATGACGTCAATCAGCCACGCCGCGAGTCGGGGCCAGAAATGCCCATATTCCTGCCCAGGGAAGAAGGATTGGATTTCACTGGTGGGTTGAAAATCCATTTTTCCTCCTTCACAAAGCTTCTTTTCTCTTTGAGAGCTCCATAAACCTCTTCTGGCCCTCGGGGCAACGCGGGAGGAGAGGGCATTGGGAGCATCGGGGATGGCGTGCGGAGCAGATCTCCCGGCCGTGGCGAATCATCTTAACGTGAAAGGCGTAAGCGTCCTCCGGAGGAACCATTGCCTCTAGTAGGTCGTGGGCTTTATCCGCTGAGGTTCTCGGTGGGATTAATCCCAAACGCAGTGAGACTCGGTAAACATGGGTATCCACGGGGATCACCGGATACCCTAAGGAGAAACCGAGTACTACCGCTGCCGTTTTAGGACCTACCCCTTTCAGCGAAGTGAGATATTTTTTCCCTTCTTCTAGGGACATTCGGCTGAGTCGTTCTAAACTGTACACCCCTTCCCGTTGAAAAATTTCCTTAAGCACCCCCTGGATACGAGAGGCTTTCTGCTGAGCAAGACCTCCCGTGCGTATCACCTCTTCCAGCTCCTTGGTAGGTGCTTGAACCACCTCCTCCCAAGAGGGATAAACCTTCCTCAAGTTCTCGTAGGCCCGCCAAGCGTTTTTGTCGCTGGTATGCTGGGTGAGAATCGTCAGAATGAGCTCTTCTAAGGGGGGGAGGCGGGGTTTCCATTGAGGACGGCCATAGAGCTTTTCCAACTGTTCTTCAATCCATAAGACTTTCTCTTGAAGAGAGGTAACCACGCTTTGCTTGCCCAAAAGAGATGGTCAAATCTAAGCAATCTTCTGAAAAAGGAGGAGGTCTTTCTCCTTTGGCGCGAAGGTATTTATTGTTTTTTCTCCTCTATGCTGAGCTGGCGGACAAAGGTCAGCTGAAGGTTGGAAACGAGGGTGCGTAGGTCTCTTCGAGTCAGCTCAGGGAGATAAGGACTCACTTTATCGGCAAGAAACTGGGTGCAATCTATTGCTAGCCGAGCTTTATTTAAATCTTTCTCGACTTGCTGGGTCACAGGATTAGGTACCAGTCCCATCCACCGCCAAGCTTGCTCCCCAAGTTGAGTGGCCATAGCTGCAATCAAGGTGTAAAGATCAGGGGCTAGAATATCCTTTAGCTCCTCGGGTGAGACACCTTGAGCATTTGCGCCAGTATTTGAAGAGGAGTGAGTCTCTCTCGTTTTCCCCTCCTCAGACTCTTTAGCCTCCTCACGAACTTCTCCTTCTGGAGTAAACCGGCGTTTGTCGATAACTTCAAAGGGTTTTTCCTGCTCCTCAGCCATTGATGCCCTCCTTATTATGTTATTATAGCCATCCTTAGAGCAATCTGCAGTGGAGAGAGGTCCTCCTCCGATACTGTTATACCCTCAATCAGCTCTGCAATCCTCTTGGTGAGGGACGTTTTGGAGGTGAAACAAAAGTGGTTCTTCACAGGATAAAAGCCTGCAACTGCCGAGATCCCCAATCCCTCCAGCAGGGTTTAGTAGTTAGGATGCGATGGTTTTGGTAGGGGTGAGGGAAACCTTGCGCGGGCTAAAGCCTGCGACTACTGAAACTCATTCCTTTTGCCTTAACAGTAGGGGCGTACGGCGAAGGGTCTCTACCTTTTCAGGGGAGGAACGTTTGTGCCAGTTTTAAGAGGAGGGTATGGAAGGATAAAAAAGCAGGGGTGTTTCTATGGCACACCCCTGCCAATAATGGGAGCGGGGGAGGGATTTGAACCCTCGACCTTCGGGTTATGAGCCCGACGAGCTACCAGACTGCTCCACCCCGCAGTCTCTTCTGCAATTTTATCCTATCATCTTTTGCAATCTATGTCAACCCCTGTGAGAGAGTCCCTGGGTGTCCTATATCCTGCCTTGATCCCGGCGGGAGCCATCAGAGGGGCAAGGTTCTTTCGGGCCGAAGACACTCCCTTAAGGAGGTGGGTCTTATGGCTGCCCCCAGGACAAACCTAATCTAAAGGTTTCCCTTTTCTAGGTCTCTTAAGAAGAGGTTAATCCTCTGGCATCTTTATCTGGATTCTTACTCTTTGCTCTTGATGGGGGACCTTGATCTCCAAAAAGGAGGTTCCATAATAAGGGTAATCCCTATCCCCTCTCCACCAGTGCCAGCCTGAGGAAGCTTCGGATAGATCTCCTCTTTCCGGCAAAGGTTCGGAGTTGATAAAAACTTGTTGAGGTCGAGGTAGGTTGGTTAGAAGGAGGAACTCCTTCTGAGGAGTGGGGAAAGAGGTTTCAAGGAGGAGACTATCCCCTGCTTCCGTTTTGAGAATCTGGCCAGCGGTGCTGAGAAAAATACGTTTTCCTCTCCATTCTAGAGTCCTTTGGTTGAGAAGGCCAACGCCTCCTTTTAAACGGAGATAATTTTTCAGGAGGTTTTCGGGTTGAAGGTAGGGGCCTTGAGGTTTGTTATCGGCCAGAAGGCGGAAAGAGTCGGGGTAGAGGCCTCGGTAAGGGGAGGCAGCCATCTGTTGAATCCCTGATCGTAGAATACCCTCTGCGATCCTGGACCAGGGGATGCTAGAATCGTATTGGGCTAGGTCCCAAAGAGGGAAGGCGTAAACGAGGCCGTTCCATTGGACGGGAAGCCCAAACCAGCTGACCGTGTAGAAGCTGGCACCGAAAACGGGGATGGAGCTATAGGCCATTACCTCCCGGTCCGGGGCCTTCCAAAGGTAAAGGAAGGGGAGTCCTGCCAAGGCCCAGTAGCGTGCCTCTTCCAGATATTCTTGCTTTCCGGTGATGGCATAGCCCTCCAGGTAGCACCGCAAGGCCAAGCCTGCTGCAAGAATATCAGGGGTATGAACTGCCAGCTCCCAAACTTGGGCTGCCCGAGGAACGCGAAAGCGCTTCATAAAGTGTAGTGCTCTCAATCCTGCTTCGATGTACAGGGGGTCTCCAGTTAAGCGAGCGTAGCGAAGGAGGGTTAAGGCCGGCCAGGCACAAATGCCCAGCTCTGTATCAGTCGGTTTGCCGAAGCGTGGATCCCCCCTAAAAAACCAGCCTCCTTCAGGGCTTTGCCTTGCCCGAGCCTCTTCAGCCTGTTGGCGCATCCCCTCTAAAGCACCTGGTAGATAATCTACAAGAAAGGGTAAGGTCCATTCATGAATGTGAGAACCCATTAGGTTTACTAGAGAGGGAGGGCCACCCTCCTTTAAGAGCTTTTGGACCACCGTTCTGGCCTGCTGTTCTAGGCGTTGTCGGCGTTGGGGATTGGTTTCTTCCATAGCTGCGCCTAAGAGGAGACCAGCGAAGGTGGCCGAAGGTTGGGGGCCGAAACCTGTTGCGTGTCGCCACCCTTGGGCAGTCTCCTCCCAAGCAGTCTCTAAAAATCCCGTTAAACACTCCTCCCTTACGGTATCCCAAGTCCACCCCTGGGGGAGGGGAGGAAGTTCTGCAGGAGGAAAGTACTGAAGCCATCTTCGGAGGGAAGCGAGTACGGTATTACTCTCCTGGATGCTGATGATCGCACTGATCTGCAGGGGACGCCCAGGTAAAAGGTTGTAGGGAGAGCCTTCCGTTTGGTTCTCAGAGATCCAACGAGGAACCGAAGGGAGGAAAAGCTCGAAAAGATGGTTCTTTTGGTTTTCCGCTTTGTTGGGAGAGGAAAAGCGAGCCGAGGGAGCCAGGTTTTGACCATCCCACTTTTGTAGAGGAGACCAGAGGAGGGAGATAACGGTTCGGCCCAGCCGAAGAGCCATCAGAGGAACAGTGATTTTGTAAGGGTGAGGTACCACTCTTAGATGAAGGGGCGGGTGAACATCTAAGGTACTCGAGGATTCTTCCTGCCCCTCCAACCACTCCAATCCGGGGAAGAGGGCTTCATCCTTTTTCACCCCAAAAGAGCTCTCCCCGGGTTCAAGGTGAGGCCCCCGCCAGTAAACCAGATTCAGAGGTTGTGTCGCTTTGAGGGAGTAGGTCACTCGGAATCCTTGTTCCACCAAGCTGAACTCTGCTTGGAACTCTAGAGGGGCGGAAGGAGACCGTCCTATAAAGCGAATACCCCTCCGGTTTTCTAGGGGTGAAAGCCCTTCTATTTGGCTTGGTAGAAAAAGGACCTCTTGTTTCTCTCCGTTTTTCTGGAGAAGGAGGGCCTGGCTCAAAGGCCAGAGCGTTGCTAGACTCTGCCACTGCCCCGATTGCCTCCAGTAGAGGATTCCTCCAGGGTATCCTAGAGAGGTATGAGGGAAATAGAGGAGAAAGGAACCAGAGGTGAGATACACATTCTGCAGTTTATCCCTAAAAATAGAAAGGGAACAGGGTTTTGGGAGAGAGGGTTTAAGTACGCTAGGAGGAACGACCAAGAAATTCTTTTGAGAAAGGGGTTCCCCGGCGAGAGCTAAGGTAAGGGGGTGGATTCCAGGGTTTTGAGCCTTGGCTGACCACTGGATCTCTACTGTTTGGTCAGGAGCTAAGGAGGAAGGGGGAGGGATGGTTAAAGTAGCCGCTAAGCCCTGGCTCTGAAGAGTTATTGGGGATAGGGAGGTTGGGAGATCACCCTCGTTTCTTATTCTGGCAGATATCTGGAAGTTTGAGTTCGTTGTAATTATCCTCCGGTCGGGGTCAAATTGCTCTACCACCAGTTTCACCGGTTCTTGGAGCAGGTGAAGGAAGTCAATTTCAAATTCGGCCGGATGCTCTCCGGTGTTGGGGTCGATGCGAAGCTGAGTGATAACTCCTTTCCAGTCAGGGTGGCGGCGGAGCTTAATGCGATACTCATGGAACTGGCCGTCGGGAATCACTGAGAAAGGTTGCTCCCACCCAGCGCGGAAGCTCGGATACTCCTGAGTAGCCCAGAAGACTTCTGCAGTAGTACCTGCAGTAATCCGCATTCGGAGGATCAGAGTAGGGATCTCCTCTGCTGGAATCCGAAACCGAGGACTGGCGATGTAGGGATCCTCCGCTATGATATTTCCCTTCAGACGCCCTCCTTCCGCTTTCAAAGGACTCACCGAGTGAAGCGCGTGCCAACCTTCTGTACCTTGAGTAAAATCCCATCGGATCGCTCCCATTGCCGGCTCCCAAAGAGAAAGGGTAACGGTAAACACAAAGGGAAAAAAGAAAGCTATTCTAAAGAGTTTCAATGGAATCTTCGCCTCCCAGAAGCTTTTCAACCTCGAGGGTCTCTCTTCCTATGGCCCTTTAAAACTTCCGCTTTATTTCTGCTGAGAAGAGGAGGGCTTTATACCCTTTTCCTCGATCTACTCGGTCGGTGAATTGACTCCATCCTAGCTGTAGGCCAATCTCTGAGGTAGGCGCTAGGGAGTGGCTCAATCCCAGTAGAAGAGAGGTGTCCCTAATATTCGTAGCCCCCTTCACCGCTGTGCGGTAAAAGGAGGAGGAGAGGGTGAGGCCATCCGAAAGGAAGTAGGAGAGGTTGAGGGAGGTGAAGCGTAAGTCTGACAGCCAGGGTTTGAGGAACTCTTCTCCTGTTGAGAAGTCCTGGAGTTGATGAGCGATATTCAGGTTTCCTCTTTCGCCTAGAGGGAGCCAGAGGAGGACGTCCGTGTCCTTGCGGGTAAAGCTGAGCTGGCGGTACGAGTTTTTTCTACGTTCTATGCGGTGGGCGAGGGTTATAAAGCCCTCAGCTCCGGGGCGGAGGTCGAGTTGATATTCCGCTCGTTGGAGGTGATCCGGGGGTAGGGGGCGGGGATCAGCGATAGAAAGCCCTTCGGTCTCTGGGTTGGGAGGAAAGGGGCTAGGGACTAAAGGAACCTCGGGCCGAGAGGGGATGTTTCTTATTTCTTTATCCCTCCAGCGGAAGGAGAACTGTACCCAAGAGGAAGGCTTTATCTGAGTCATTAGCCACCAGCTGCGCCAGGAGGGCGTATCGGTTTTTCCGGCCCGGTCCACAAATTCCTGGTCTCGGATCTCGAACCTCCCTCGGAGTAACAACGTTTTAAGGGCCCGGTAATCCAAGTCAACAATCCCTGTTTTCCCCCCCTTGTAATAGCCTAGTCCTACAGTAGATCGGCGGAGGGCTGAGCGACGGAATCGGCCTCTTAAGGAGAGACGATCGGAGGGAACCGCAACTAAATCTGCCCCTAAGACGGTTTTTCGGAGTTGGTCTCGAACCTGAAAGGCTTTGCCAGGGATGTCTCCGGAAAGAAGGTTGAGGTAAAAGAGGGTATCTACTACTTTCCCCCAAGGCTTTTCCAGCTGAAGGTTTAGGGAGGAGAGGGTGGGCCCTCTCTCTCCTGCTTTGCCTGTAGTAAAGGGATAGCGGTCTCGGAACCAAGAGGTTTGGTGGGACACAGTCAAATTAGCATCCCCTAGAGGAAGTGTCCCCTCCAAGAAGAAGTTCTGTACGGTATAGGCGGGGAGAGAGCGGAAGTCCTGGGGGTTGAGGAACTGCTGAGTTGAGGCTTGGGACTGAATCCGGTAGGAGCCTTGGATTCTTAGGCCAGTTTCTAGGTGCCGGGAGGTCCAGACGATCTCTCGGAAGATCCGGTTTTGGGTATCGGGGTTCCAACGAGGGTAAAACTCGTTCTGTTGGTAGCTCAAGAAGAATTGGTTTCGCCAATGGGTAGACCATCTTCCTAGAACTTCTGCGGAGAAGGGGAGCCAGCCAGGTTGGTTGACCCTCATTTCTAGGGAACGGGCGCCTCCTCCGGCTTGGAGCAGAAGGTGGCGGACATAGGGGCCTGGCGAGGGGCGGTGGTATTCCCAGAGTTTGTAAGGGTTTCCCTGGACCCAGTATGGCTGAAAACCCAAGTGGCTCTCACCTAAGAGATAACTTTCCTGGATAGAGGGAATAGTCTTTTCTTCCTCGGCTTCTTCTCCCCAAGCTCTGGTTGAAAAGGTGAAAAGAATCACAAAAAGGAGACCCCAGAACCTGGGGAGGCGGTAGCGGCGAAACTTTCCCCCTTTCTTCTCTTTAACTTGGTGTTTGGTTAGAGATCGAGGAAAACCTATCATCTTCCTCCACGAGGTTAAGAGTATTTTGGGGCTTCCTCCGGTGATTTGGGCTTCATTCAGTGAGCAAGGGATCTTTGTTGCTTCCATGGATGAATCGGTGGCAACCCTCCGCTTCCCAGCAGGTACGCCATCGAGGATTTCGGTTAGGAGGGAAGTGGTTCACTCGGTCAGTGTGGCATTGGAGACAAAGACCACGGTCGGCGAAGCGTTTGAGCTTCGTGTGGGCGGAGCCGTGAGGGTTGTGGCAGGCCAAACATCCTTCTGTAAACCCGCCTCCGATAGCAGGATGCTCAAAAAGGAAAGGCCCTCGCTTATCAGTATGACAATCGATGCAGAGGTTGTCCGTCTCTGCTTTTAACAGGCCATCATAAGTGCCGTGGTGCGGGTCATGGCAGTCGGTGCAGGCCAGACGCCCCTCGAAGAGTGGATGGTGAGAGTGGGCTCGAAACTCTGCTCGTACTCTAGGATGGCAGGTGAAGCAGAGATCGTTGATTTCTTGCTTCAATAATTTGGGGGTTTTCTGTTGCATAATCAAGTGGCAGGAATTGCAGTTCAGACCCTCTTTAAAGTGGGCTGAAGCCTTCCATCCACTGGCTTTGATCACTCCTTTATGGCAAGGGAGGCAGAGGTCGGTGTTTTTACGAGGGGAAAGAAGGGCAGGGTTTTGGATCAACTCTTTTTTCCCGCCACTCTCGGCGTGTTGCCGGCCCGGCCCATGGCAAGTTTCACAACCTTTAAAATTGGGAGAGTGGGCCTGAAGCAAGATCTCACCGTGGACCGTTCTGTTAAAAGTCCGGGCAGGTTCCTTATGGCAGGCAATACAGACCGCGCTTCCAACAAAGCCCTCTTCCTTTGCTGGTGGGGGCTTGACTTTTGTAGGGGAGAGCAGAAAGCTTACCAAAGCCTCCAGCTCCTCGGGTGGAAGATCGAAGGCGGGCATCACCGAATGGGGGTTATCCTCCTGAGGGTTCCGGATTTTCTCACGGATGGAGTTGGCGGACCTTCGTTGAGCGACTTGATCCAGGGCGGGCCCAAGAGTACCACCTTCCCCCAGGATCTGGTGACAGGCAATACAACCTTTCTCCCGGAAGAGCTGGGCACCCTTAGCTATCTTCTCCTCTTCAGAAGCTCCTTTTTCCGAAGTATCTTTTTGCGATTGAGAACTTCCAATAGCGATTGTGGTCAAGAGACAGAGCGAAAGGAGAAACGGGAAGAGGTATCTTTCAGAGAGGGGGTTGAGAAAATCCCGGGGCAAGAGAAAGATACCTGCTTTGGGGTTTCGGTTGACCCGAGTATTCCCGTTTTTGGTCATTCGATCTCTATCCTTAGACTCCCGAGGGGAGGATGAAGATTTTGCAGGTTCTTTAAAGGGTTAGGTTTCTCCCTTTACCTCCTACCTCTTCGCCTTGCCCCTTGAATTAGAGGAGGGTAGCACGGTGGTAGGTTTCCCAGGAGTCTTGAAGGAGGCGAGCACCTCCGGAACAGGTTTCCCATCCCAGTGAGAAGGAACTCGCAGTCCTAACAAAGCTAGGGCGGTAGCCGCAGTATCATAGGTATTAACGGTATGGTGAATCTTGACGCCTTTGGGTACCCCTTTTCCCCAGCAGATCCAGGGGATCTCTAAATCTTCAGGTCGGTTGGACCCATGGGTTTTCCCGTGGCCTCCATGGTCAGCGGAGATAATGATAGCGGTATCTTTTTCCATCCCGGCTTTGTGGAGGGCCTCCATTAATATGCCCAGGGCTTTATCCACAGCTTCGAAGGAGCGAATTTGCTCTTGGGAACCCCAGCCATATCGGTGGCCTGCTGAGTCCGGTTCAGCAAAATGGACGAGCATTAGGTTTGGGCGGAGGCGAAGGAGGCATCCACTGGCTACCGAGGCTACGGTGGTAGCTTCAAAGCCGGGGATTGCAAAGTCATCTAGGTCCCCCGGCCGGTTGAAGTGTTTGAACTTCTCCTTGGCAGCGAACATCGCGGTTTTTAGCCCTGCTTGCTTCGCCAAGGTAAAAATCGTCGGCACTGAGATATAACCCTTTTCGGGTTGCCAGGAATTCCAGTCAATCTTATGTCGAGCGGGCTTTAGCCCGGTAATCATCGAAGCGTGGGAGACCAAAGTTACACTGGGTAAAACCGTGTGAGCTTGATCGGTCCAGGTTCCTCTCGCCTTTATCTGTTCCAGGTGGGGCATTCGAGCCCGTTGCATCACCCGAGGACTAGCGCCATCGATGCTAATAATCAGCACATGTTTGACTTGTACCGGTCTACCATGGGATCCTTGGAGGAAGATCCCTGAAAGGAGTAGTAAAAAACCTCCTATTAAGCCTGCTTTTATCCTTCTCAGCATCCTTTTTCCACCCCGTGAAGCCAGTTATCTTTTCTTCAGAAGAATCAATCTCTCCTGCCCAAATCTCCGGGGAGGAATTTTGTCCCTCTAAAGGGAAAGAATAAGTAAGCCTTGCGATGGAGGGGAACCCATATGAGGAACTCGAAAGAGCTATTTCCGACCAAAGGGGCTTTCACCCTGATTGAATTGTTGGTTGTGATCGCCATTATTGCGATTCTGGCCGCCATTCTCTTTCCCGTTTTTGCTCGGGCTCGGGAGAAAGCGCGCCAAAGCCATTGTATCAACAATCTCCGCCAAATGGGCTTCGCCTCAAGGAGCTATATGTCGGACTATGATGAAGTGGTAGTTCCTTGCTACCTCTACGAAGTACATCCTTCGGCGGGGACCCTCAAAACGGGTGCTCCTGTCTTGAGGTGGTTCCCCGATTTGTTATACCCCTATGTCCGGAACAATGATATTGCTAAATGCCCCAATTGGTCTGCCCTTTATGATTACGGGCGGGAGAAGTTTCCTCCGGGAGAAGGAGCAGGATTAAGATTACTCCGCTGGTCTTATGGAGGGAACAATTGGCATTGGTGGCCAGAAGGTCAGAATAAGGATCCGGATATTTTGGGGCCGATGGGGGTTAATCGGCCAGGCCTGAACATTAACCAGAGTGATGCAGACATTAAAGACCCTGGTAACTGTATCTTAGTTATTGAGGCGACCAATCTAGAGATTTGGTCTCCACCGCAACATGACTATTGCCGTGGTAACAAGCTCCAAGTATTTGAGGGGTATCCTGTTAAAGGGTGGGTCCATTACCGCCATAACCAAGGCTTTAATGTCCTCTTTGTGGATAGCCACACCAAATGGCTCAAGGAGACCCGCCCAGAAATGTGGGCTGCGGATCCCAAAACGATGACCCGGGATCCTGCTCTTAAACCTTGTTTGCCTAGGTAGGGTATTCGTCTCGGATCTTCAAAAGGTTCACTACCCAAGGAAAGACCAGGCGTTCTTCGCGGAAGGAGGTTTTTACTAAAGGCTAGAGGTCATCTGGAAAAATCTACTGAAACTGGGTTAACCGTCTCGATCTCCCTCTCTCATCGGAAGGAGGGGGATGAGGGCCCTTACCCCTCCCTCGTGAGAGTGAGAGAAGGTTTTTGAAAGGGGTTTTAGAGAAGGCGGACCATCAACACATTGTGGGGGGTTTCCCGAAAACCGTGTTTTTGGTAAAAGCAGTAGGCCTTGGCCTCTCGGTGAGCCACTAAGTAAACGACAAAGTACCCTGCTTCCTTGAGAGCATCTAAGGTATGCTCAAGGAGGGTTGAGCCGACACCTCGCTTCTGAAAGCGGGGGTGCACAGCGAATTCTTCGATAGTGGCCCGGAAAGGGCCTAAAGTAGAGCAGAAGGAGAAGGCGATCACGCGACCCTGATATTCTGCTACAAAGCAGAACCCTGGGTCCCGTTGGAGGAGGATGGAAAGGAGGAGCTGAGCTTCTTCTCTATCCCAAGGTTCATTGTAGGGGGGTGCGTTGAAGCAGAGGACGTAGATCTCTGCACAGGCGGAGAGGTCCTTCTCTTCCGCTACTCGTAGGAGGAGGTCTTGGGGTAGAAGCTGATTCATCTTACCCTCTTGCAATAAGAGTTTTTTGTTGTATAATGATAATTGCGAAGTGCCGCAGTGGCGGAATGGCAGACGCGCTTGCTTGAGGGGCAAGTGGGGTTAATCCCCGTGGAGGTTCAAATCCTCTCTGCGGCACTTTTTTATGTACCTTTGCCTGGCATTGCAACACTGGCTATTCTTCAGTGCTCCTCATCGGTAGGAAAATCCGCCGAACCCTCGGTTCTCCTCCCCGTCACCAGAGGAATCGACTCCTCTTCGCGGACGTTGGTCTGAGGCTACCAAAACCTAACACAGACTACTGGTTTCAAAAAGGGCTTGCTTCTTAGCTCCTCCTTTCCAAAATCAGAATCCAATCCCCTTCCCGGGGAGGGGTTAAGGTCAGGTTTTGGCCTCCTTTAATGGAGAGGGGTGAGAGGTCCCGAACAGGAGTCAGAGGCTGATGGGGGTCTACCCACTTTCCTGTAAAATCTCCCGGTAGGTCCTCCAGATGGAGAGTAAAGGGTTTCTCCGTGGGAGTGTAGATCAGCCACCGCTGGTTCTTTTTTGCAAGGCAGAAACCGGTGCTGGCGCGGCGAGGCTGAAGAGTATATTCCCAGAAGGGCAGAGATTCCATCCACCGGAAAAGGCGTTGGAGGTAGGGATAGAGAAGCCCTTGGGGGGTTAACTCCATCCCCCGATCACTAAAAGTTTTCCCTTCATCCCCAAGTCGTTGGTACTGGCGAGGGGGTACGACTTCATCAGCATAGTTGATTTGACCGCCTGAGAAGGCGATAGCCCAAGCCCCCTTTCGGAGGTTCTCCACGTCTAAGCCGGCTTCGCGCTGGTAATAGTTCCCCTCCCATAAACATTCGTGGGCAAGTATCGGTTTAGGAACCTGTTGGTGTAAAGAAGCGAACCATTGATATTTTGAGGGATTATTTTCACTTAGCTTGTCCTGAATGGTGTGGTAGCCGTACCAAGAGACTTTTTGTACCCTCTCGGAGCTGGCTTTCAAGGAGTGAACACTGATTAAGTGTTGGCCCTGATCCAATTGTGAAAGCCTTGCCCCAATCTGAAGGATCTCCTCTTCGGAATAACCTTCCTCCCATTCGCTAGTGGGTTGGTAGGTGATATTCCAATAACCGTTCCATCGGCTAACCCAATACCGCAAGAAGAGGTCGAGATCCCTTGGGCCAGAGATTTTGGGCAGACCGTTTGTCCCCCCAAGGATACTGAAAGGAATCAGGTAAAAACCCTCCTGAGCGAGGATTTGTATTGCTTGGTCTAACCTTCTCCAAGAGGGGAGAGAGAAGCGGGAGAAATCGGGATTACCCTGAGGGTTTCGTTCAAAGAGAAGCCGTTGAGGGGTGAGGTGTGGACCAACGATAGTGTTAAATCCCCAGCGTTTGAGAAATTGGAGGGTTTTTCTTAAGACGGAGGGAGGCATTATATCCAGATTCCAAAGGTGAAAGGCCTTGAGATAGATCGGCTTTCCTCGGGCGGTTTGAAACCAGAGGGGGTTCTTGGAATAGACTTGCAGGGGACCCGGGAGATGGGAGGGAACACAGCGAAAGGAGCCTGTTCCCTCTAAACCTGGTAAGGGAGGGGAGCTCCGGGTTTCCCATCTCCATTGGCCAGGGACGGAGGGCATTATCCGCACTTTCCAGGTTTGCCCGCCATCGTAAAACCCCTCTTGCTTCACTCTCCTCCCCTGAGGATTGGTAAAGATTGTCTCCACTCGTACCTCGGTGAAAGGGTTTGAGGGAAGGGGAGATCGAAGGTTAAAGGAGAGTTCGAATAACCCATAACAGGGTACCCTTGCTTCTGAATGAGCAGGTAGCGGTAAAAAAGAGATGAGCACTAAGAGGAGGAAAAGGGGAAGAGTTTTTAATCCCTCGGGCAACCTAGGAGAAAGTCTTTGCATAACCTTATCCTTTCGACGAATTAAAACTCCAATTCTTCTCCGAGATAGGGAACCTGGGTTGACCAACCCTTTCGCTCTGCAACCAATTGGGCAAAGGAGTGGGAGACTTCCTCCTCACCGTGTACAATAAAAGAACATTGAGGCGCTTGTTGAAAACCTTCTAGCCACCAAAGAAGTCCTTCCCTATCTGCATGAGCTGAAAAACCTTCGATAGAAGCGACTTGAGCTCGGACGGGATATGTCTCTCCAAAAATGCGGACTTCCCTAGCTCCGTCTTTAATCTGCCGACCTAGAGTACCTCGAGCCTGAAATCCTACAAAGAGGAGGGTATTCCGGGGATCACTAATATGGTGTTTTAGATGGTGCTTGATTCGGCCCCCTGTACACATCCCATTAGCCGAGATGATGATTGCGGGTTCCTGAAGGTCATTCAGAGCTTTCGATTCCTCAACGCTATGAACCCAGTGAAGATTAGGGAAGCTGAAAGGGTCATCTCCTCCTCTTAAGAGATGAAGGGTTTCCGCATCATAGTCCTCAGGATGTTGGTGAAAGATCTTGGTGACCTCTGTAGCCATAGGGCTATCTACATAAACGGGTATGGGGTCTATCTGTCTGCTTTCTTCTAAAGTATTCAAGGCGTAAAGAATCTCTTGGGTTCGGCCCACCGCAAAGGCGGGGATGATTACTTTTCCCCCTCTTGCCCGCGTCTCTCGCACAATCTGACCTAAGAGGTCTATCCGTTGCTCTAAGTGTTCGTGGGATCGGTCTCCATAAGTGGACTCGACGAGGAGGATGTCTGCTTGAGGGAGCCGGGTAGGATCTCTAAGGATAGGAGTGTTTCGATTTCCGATATCTCCTGAGAAGATCAAAGTAAGAGTCTTTCTCTTCTCTTGAAGATGGATGAGGAGGTGAGCCGAACCTAGAAGGTGGCCTGCATCATACCAGCAAACCGTTATCCGGTCGTTAATCGGCAGGGCTTTTTCATATTCGGTGGGGACCAGCAGAGGAAGAGTCGCCTCAACTTCCCTGCGGGTGTAGAGAGGGTGAACCCAAGAGGTATCTTCGCCTCGTTTTTCGAGCCGGCGGATTTTCCACTCGGCGTCTTCTTCGTGGAGGTGGGCACTGTCTAGGAGGAGAATACGACATAAATCTCTGGTAGCTGAGGTAGCGTAAATAGGGTTATGAAACCCTCTTTGAACCAGGAGGGGCAAGCGCCCGATATGGTCAATGTGGGCATGGCTTAGGAGGACAAAATCGAGAGACCTTGGATCAAAGGGGAAAGGTGCTTTGTTGCGTTCAAATTGATCCTCCCCTCCTTGAAATAAGCCGCAGTCTAAAAGAAATCGGCAGTCTTCGGTTTCCACGTAATAGCAGGAGCCGGTAACTTCGCCTGCAGCTCCACAGAAACGGATTTTTATCATCGGATTTACGCTCTTTGGGGAAAGAGAAGGGGGAAGTAGCACCTCCCCCTTCTCTTTCCCGGGGTATCCCCCTTTCTCCTCCATTTTCTGGGATGGATTCCCATCGAAGGGGTAACCTCTGTTGTTGGCTTGAGTTTTCTGAGAAAATAAAAGCAGAAAGTTATGTGTCCTGCTGGGAGGGGGACCCCTTTGGCCGAGGGATACAGCTAGGTACCCTTTACTTTATTGAGAGGCTTTATGCCTGAGACCAAGGAGCAAGCCGAAAAGCCCAGAGAGGGGTGAACTTCATTTTTAATTTTAAGGAGATGATATAAGGACTTTTTGCTCAAAGGAGGGGTAGGAGATGAGAAAAAGGTTATTCCTATCTCAAGGATTGGTTTTCTTACTGTTTTGTGGGGTTGTTTCTCTTCTTAGCGCCTCCCCGGAGATAAGGGAGGAAGAGATATTGAGTCATATTCGCTATTTGGCTAGCCCAGAGTTGCAGGGGCGGCGGGCAGGTACCCCTGGTGCTGAGAAATCAGCTCGATATATTGCGGGGCTTTTTCGCCGCTGGGGGCTTCAGCCTCCCCCTGGCCAGAAGTCTTTTTACCAAACTTTCGCTTTTACCTACGGCTTCCGTTTAGGCCCTCATAATCTTGCGGAAGTTGAGATTGGTGAAGAGAGGATGTCCCTAAAAGTCGGTAAGGATTACCAACCTCTGGCTTTCTCAGAAAATGCCGAAGTGACAGGTCCTGTCGTCTTCGTCGGGTATGGAATCCGGGGAGGGGATATCCCTTACAACGATTATCAGGGGGTATCGGTAAAGGATAAGATCGCGCTGGTGATGCGATATACCCCTGAAGGGGATAATCCTCATAGTCCTTTCTTCCCTTATGCTCCTCTTCGTTACAAGGCAATGGTCGCCCGGGAGCAGGGGGCTAAGGCTGTGATCTTTGTCACAGGGCCGGAAAGCCCTAGCAGAGAAGAGTTTCCTTCCTTTCAGGCAGACGCTAGCTTTGTGGATTCAGGTATCCCCACTATTGTTGTCCGAACCGAAGTCGCGGAAAAGATGGTCTCGGCTACAGGGAAGGATTTAAGGGAGATTCAGCAGGAGATTAATCGGACAAAGAGGCCTTTATCCTTTGACCTTCCAGTGAAGGTTCATCTCAAAACGGAGGTGGTAAGGGAGCGGCGGAAGACCGCTAATGTGATAGGCTACTTACCTGGATCTGACCCCCAGTTGAGGGAGGAGGTGGTGATCATCGGTGCCCACTATGACCATTTAGGTTTGGGAGGGGAGGGTTCTCGAGCTCGAAGGCCTTATGGGGCAATTCACTATGGGGCAGATGACAACGCTTCGGGGACAGCGGGCGTTTTGGAGCTGGCAGAGTATTTTGCGAGCCGACAACCTCGACCTGCTCGAAGCTTGCTGTTCATCGCCTTTTCTGGGGAGGAAATGGGCCTTCTCGGTTCTTCCTTCTACGTGAAATCACCAGTAATCCCCTTGGAGAAGACAGCCGCAATGATTAACTTCGATATGATCGGTCGCCTCCGTAGGGGAAGGTTAGTGACCATCGGTACAGGGAGCTCCCCGATATGGAAGCCCCTCTTACAGAAAGCCAACAACCCTCTAGGATTGCGCTTGGTGGAAAGCGAATCAGGGTTTGGAGCAAGTGACCAAACTCCCTTTTATAGCAAAGGGATTCCCGTCCTCTTTTTCTTCACCGGTTCGCACGCAGAGTATCATACTCCTGAGGATACTTGGGAGACCATCAACGCTGATGGGGAGCGCAAGGTTCTAGAACTAGCGGTCCGGGTGGTTGAAGCGGTTGCCAATCATCCGGAACGACCTGCCTTCACCCGTGTCCCTTCAACGGAGAGGATGCCTGGCGCTTTCCGGGTTTACCTAGGCACCATTCCCGATTATTCCGAAGAGGTTGTGGGAGTTCGCCTGACAGGTGTTCGCGAGGGGAGTCCTGCTGAGAAAGCGGGCCTTCGGGAGGGAGATATTATCGTCCAGGTAGGAGGCCGAGAGATCCGAAACGTTTATGACTACACTTATGCCTTGGCGGATCTCGAACCGGGTCAGCCCGTAACCATCGTGGTAGTCCGGGGAGGAAAGCGAGTTACTTTGACAGTTATCCCTGAGAAACGTTAAAGGAGGAGAAAATGCCTCGTTTGCGATCAGAGGGGCCTTACCGAGTGGGGATCATTGGCTGTGGGCATATGGCTGGCTACATAGATCGCGATTTTGCTCATTATCCTAGTGTTGAGTTACCTTACTCCCACGCTAGGGGTTATCAGGCTGTTCCCGAGACCCAGTTGGTCGCCTTGGCCGATGTTAATCCCGATCGTTTATACTCTTTTGCTCGGGATTATGGAGTTCCCAGGTCTCATTGTTACACGGATTACCAGGAGATGTTGGCCAAAGAGGCCCTAGATATAGTCAGCGTTACTACTCCTGTGGAGCATCATTGTCAGCCTGTAATCGCCTCTGCTGAAGCTGGGGTATCAGGGATTCTCTGCGAAAAACCGATGGCGGTTTCCCTCGAAGAAGCAGACCGGATGATTGAGGTGTGTGATCAATACCAAACAACTTTAGTGATCGCTCATCCTCGGCGGTACAACTTCGTTTGGCGGAAGGTGCTGGAGGTGATACAAGAGGGACGAATTGGGGATGTGACCGACTTAGTGGGTTTTTCCCGAGGACATCTCCTAGGAAGTGGAAGTCATATGTTTGACACTTTGCGGATGATTGCTCAGCGACCTGTCCAATGGGTTACCGCGGTATTGGATGAGGAGGGAAAAGACCCTGGAGGCAATGTGATGATCCGCTTTGAAGGGGGATTGACCGCTTATGTAGCAGCTTCTCGAAACGGTAAAAGCCCTATTTTTGAGGTGGAAATTATAGGAACCGAAGGAGTCCTCCGAGTGTTGAATAACGGCTGTGAACCGGAGTTGCGAACGAAACATCAGGTAGACGATCGAACCGTACTCCACCCCGACCCTTGGCCTTATATGGAGCGGAAGTCTCACATTGTTTCCGCAATCAATGACTTAATTCAGTCTGCTCGTGGAGGGAAACGCCCAGTTTCCGATGGACGGGAGGGAAGAGATACCTTAGAACTTATTATCTCGGCTCACCTCTCCAGCCAGCAAGGAGGACGGCGTATTCCGGTCCCGGTCCAAGAGCGAAGCTATAGGATCTTTTAAAGGAGAAGGGAGATGCTTTTTGTCGGAAGTGTGAGGGAGCTTGGGCGTTATCCTGTAAAGTCTATGCAAGGGGAAAGGCCTTTACGCTTTTTTGTAGACCTGAGAGGAGTTGTAGGGGATCGTGCCCAAGCGGTTCTCTCTTTAGAGGACCAAAGGCCTCTCAGCGGTAAGCGTGTTTTACGGCTTCTGGAATACAAGGCTTTTTATTCCTCTCCTCCTATTGGTGAGGAGGCAACTTCTCTTCCCACGGTAAATGTCCAGTGCCCCAATGGTTCCATCTTTCAATGGGAGGATCCTGCCCTTCTCTCCTCCCTTTCCCAAGACCTCGGCCTGCCGGTGACTTTAGTGAAACGGCCTTTCCAGCTTTACGATTCTGCTCCTATCCTTATTACCTCTTCCGCTACTCAACAGTGGTTGGAGGGCTATCTACGTTTCTCTGTGGACATCCACCGCTTCCGTCCCAATCTTCTTATAGGATTACACGAGGAGAAACCCTTTGAGGAGGATCTCTGGTTAGGGAGACGGCTGCAGGTGGGTCAAGTAGTCCTGCAAGTTACTCAGCGTTGCCGGCGATGCGTAATGACCACGGTGGACCCCGAAACTCACGAGCGTACTCCTTCTCTTTTGCAGTTCCTCCAACAGCACCGCGAGGGCTACTTCGGGGTTTACGCTAAAGTATTAAAGCCCGGTTGGATCTCCGTGGGGGATGCAGTGGTGTTAGAGGATTAAAGGAGCGAGGGGGAAGGCGATAGTCCAATAAGTTAAAGTGAGGGCAAGGAGTTCAGAGATGATTATAGGGTGTCCTACAGAAATCAAGGAATCCGAGTACAGGGTTGGATTAGTCCCGGTGGGGGTGGAGGAGCTGACGAAGGCTGGGCATCGGGTTTTGGTTCAGCGAGGTGCTGGGTTGGGGACGGGTATCCCCGACAGTGACTATGAGGCCGCGGGAGCACAGTTAGTGGACACTGCTGAGGAGATCTGGGGGCAGGCAGATCTGGTTGTGAAAGTGAAGGAACCCCTTCCTCCCGAGAGAGCTCTGATCCGTAAGGGTCAGATTATCTTTACCTATTTTCATTTTGCTGCTGATCGGGAGCTCACCCTGGCAATGCTAGAACGAGAGGCGATTTGTATTGCCTATGAAACCATCCAAACGGAGGATGGTCACCTTCCCTTGCTGACGCCGATGAGTGAAGTCGCTGGGAGGATGGCGGTTCAGGAGGGAGCCAAGTACCTGGAGCGACCGATGGAGGGGAAAGGCATCCTTTTAGGTGGAGTGCCGGGTGTCCAGCCAGCTCGAGTCCTCATCCTGGGGGCGGGGGTAGTGGGATATAATGCTGCAAAGGTCGCTGCTGGTTTGAATGCGGAAGTCACGGCGATGGATATTGACCTCCACCGCTTGCGCTATCTCGATGATACGATGCCGCCAAATGTAACAACCCTCTATTCTAACCCTCACAATATTCGAGAGCGTCTCAAGGAGGTGGATCTCGTTATTGGGGCCGTTTTGGTCCCCGGAGCGCGAACCCCAGTCTTGATTACCCAAGAGATGCTTAAACTAATGAAGCCTCGGTCGGTTATTATAGACGTTGCTGTGGACCAAGGAGGATGTATAGAAACGACTCGACCCACCACCCACAAAAATCCTGTCTACTTGGTGGAAGACATCGTGCATTATGGGGTAACCAATATGCCCGGTGCGGTGCCGGGGACCTCAACCTATGCCTTAACAAACGTAAGCCTTACTTATATCCTCCAGATTGCCCATCAGGGCTGGAAAGAGGCTGCTCGGCGGAATTCAGCTCTCCGTAAGGGGGTCAATATTATCGCAGGCACAGTCGTTAACAGGGCAGTGGCGGATACCTGGAACCTCCCCTGGGAACCGATAGATCGATTCCTTTAGGGAAAAGGGTTTTGGTGATGGTTGGGGAGAGTTTTTCACCGCCTTTAGGAGGCATTTTAGGCTACTAAGTATTTGCTTTGGCTTCTCTTCCCAAGCCAGCTTTCACCTCCTCAGGGATTTCTACCTTTATCTCCTCCCCGGTTTCTGCAGACCGGTAGATGGCGTCCATAATAACGTTCGTTAAAATTGCTTGCTCTGGAGGGATAGGTGAGGGAAGGCGGTTGCGAATCGCCCGGATGAAGTCCAAGATCTCTTCTTTGAAGGTATCCGGCTCCTGGGGAAGGCCCTGGAAGGTGACAGTGGTCATACAACCGAATTCATCTCGGTAGAGTTCTAAAGGAGAGAGTTTTAAACCGGCCTTGGTCCCTAGAAAGTAAGTAGAGCCGAGGGAATCGAGGTTCATTGCCCAGGAGATTTTAAAGATGAGGGTGAGATCTCCCTCAAACCGGACGAAAGCGGCTCCGAACTCTTCCACCTCCATTGTCTCGGGGTTCCAGTGCCAGGACCCTAAGGGTGGGGGACCTGGTTGCTTGCCGATATGGCAGTAGGTCACACCGGAAACAGCTTTAGGCCAGGGATGGTTAAGAAGCCAGAGGACCGTGTCCAGAGAGTAGACGCCAATATCTACTACCGCTCCGCCTCCGGCGGTCTCTTGGAGGGTGAAACTCCCTCCAGGGATGCCCCGCCGTCTTCCTCCCGCTGTCTCGGCAAAATAGACGTGGCCTAGAGCTCCTGAATCCATAATGCGTTTGGCTACTTTTAAAGAGGGGCTATAACGTTGTTTTAGCCCCACCATCAGGAGACGCCCTGACTCCCGAGCTGCTCGGAGCATCTCTAGGGAGTCCTCTAAGGTAGCGGACATCGGTTTTTCCACGAGCACGTTTACCCCGGCGCGCAGAGCATCCACAGTAGGCCCGCGGTGAGCATTGTTGTAAGTAGTCACACTAACGAGGTCTAATGGCTCTTTCTCTAGCATCTCTTGATGATGGCTATACCATCGCTGGACACCCCATCTTTCCGCAAAGGCCTGGGCCCTTTCGGGCAGGATGTCTGCAACTGCAACCATCTCTACTTCCGGGATTTGCTGATAGGCCCGAGCATGGGCGTTAGCGATTCCACCGGTTCCAATGATCCCAACTCTTAGCTTTTCCATCAGCTCGACCTCCTACTGAATAAAGA
>CAYSAW010000011.1:0-46129 GCA_964429225.1 uncultured bacterium | reverse complement strand
CCAATGATCCCAACTCTTAGCTTTTCCATCAGCTCGACCTCCTACTGAATAAAGAAAGGTCCTTCTTTCCTCTGGGAGGAACTTTTGATCTGATGGAGCGGTCTCTTAGAGAGTCCCAGATTTCTCATCCTAAAAACCTAGGATTCTTCCTCCCTCTCTCTATTACGGAGGAGAGGGAGAGAATCCTCCCCTTACTTTAAGCGGACTCTCGGTTTTCCAGAAGCTCCATCCCTAAGCAGAGGGCACCGTAGATGCCCACATCATCCCCTAGTTGAGCGGGTACAATCTCACACTTTTTCGCCAGGGCAGTCATTGCTCGCTCCTTAGCGGTTTTGACCGCGGGTTCAAGGATCAAAGACCCTGCTTTAATTACCCCACCTCCTAGGATCACGAGGGAGGGGTTGAGGATGTTAATCACGTTCGCTATACCTAGCCCCAGGTAATAGCCAGCTTCTTCAAAGAGTTTCCGAGCGAGGGGATCTCCTTCTTGGGCTGTTTCGGCAACCAGACGAGCGGTGATGAGGGAGAGATCCCCCCCAACTTTCTGCAATAAGGTGGAGGTCTTCCCTTGAGAGAGCTCTTCGCGGGCACGCCGGGCGATGGAGGTTCCTGAGGCCAGAGCTTCTAAACAACCCTTTTTTCCACAAAGACACTGGGGGCCTTCGGGTAGGAGGATTTGGTGACCAAATTCTCCTGCTCCATCGCTAGCCCCTCGGTAGAGGTGGCCATTGATCACGATCCCTCCCCCGATCCCAGTACTCACAGTGAAGTAAGCAACGTGGGAGTGGCCTGCTCCTGCCCCTAGCCGGGCTTCTGCTAAGGCAGCGGCATTCGCATCGTTATCCAGTAACACAGGTACCCCTAGCCTTTCTTCAAAATAGCTTTGAACCGGGAAACCCGCCCATCCTGGGAGGTTTGGGGCCTCGATGACTGTACCCCTCTGGCGGTCTAGCGGGCCGCCACAACCCACCCCAACAGCTACAAGGTAACCTCCTCTGTGGATGGAGCGTACCTCCTGCAAAGTTTGGAGGGTCATGGTAACCAGGTCTTCTAATATAGCGGAAGGTCCTCTCTCAACCCTTGTCGCCTTGCGAGCTTGCGCCAGGAGCTGACCTTCTCGATTTCCGATGCCCACAGCGAGTTTTGTACCGCCAATATCAATTCCTGCTACCAGCTCCACTTTTACACCCTCTGAAGTATTGGTTAGCGTTGGCTTCAGGGAATCATCTTCTCCTTGCTGATGGTTGAGAGGGAGCATGGTAATTGCCGATTTCTCTTATTCTCCTTCTTACCCCTTGTTTGATCTCAACCCACCGGGTCAAGCGTTGCTCGTCGGGGCTATTCCGGAGGGCATAGAGAACAGATACCTGATCCTCATACACGCGCTTCCACTCGGGAGAGAGATCTAAAGCCTGAGCCAGAATCCCCTGACGGTAGGCAAGGATAACTGTAATGTGATAACGCTTGAGCACTGACCTCCAGCCGGGGCCTAAACGGAACACTTCAAAGTAATCATCAAAAGGACCTCCGTAATAGACTTCTGCCCGACCATCTATGAATACGGGTACATTGGGGGTATGCCAGATGAGATAACCTCCCCATTCGTATTGATTCCACAATCGTCCTCGGATACCCGTTTCCCGAAGCAGTTGGGCTGATCCTTGGGGGAAGTAGCTTTGTAAAGTTAAGCGCTCAAACCAGGACCCCTTCCCCAGTTCAGGGATGCGGTATAGAAGGGCCATAAGGGAGAGAGCAATAAGTCCTAGAGGAAAAGACCTTTTGAGGGAAAAACCTTGGGAGGAGTTAAGGAGGGGAGAATCCAGAAAGAAGGCGATCTCTTTTGCGAGAATAGGGGTGGAGATCAAAGTGAAAAGGGGGATATTCCGAACCGAGTAGAGACCCATTCCTAGAAAGAGAAGGGGGAAAAAGACTTCAACAAGAGGTCTACGCCGGGTGTTGAGGGCAAAGGTCCCTACCAACAGAAGGATATAAAGCCCGAACCATTGATAATAAGTGGCATGAAAGTTGGGAGAATACCACTCATTAACGCTATCCATCACCCTGGGATGACTAGCAAGCCATAAAGGATAGGAGAGAATCCCCCAGCTATGGGGATTCAGGAAGAGACCGATGAGGCTTAGAAGGAGAACCTTGCCCCAGAGAGCAAGGTGGAAGGAGGTTTCTCTTTGAGGGAAACGATTGAAATAGAGGTCAGTGGCTTCACAGATGAAGAAGAGAGCGATGAGAAGGGGTCCTAGGGGAGCGCTTCCGTGAAAATTGGCCCAAAGGGTGCAAAGGAGAGGAAGTAAGGCTAAGTAAAAGCGGAATCCCGTCTCTCGGTAGAGGGTTAAGCATCCCCAGAGGGAGAGGAAACAGAAGTAGGCAAAGATTTGAGGGCGGACATCCCAGAAGAAGCCGATAGTGTAAGCCCCGAGAAGGAGGGCATATCCACTAGCGACAAGGGAACCGCTCACCCGGTAGGAGAGAAGAAATTGTAAAGCGAGGATCAGCCCAGTGATGAAGAGCTTCAGAAGGATTAGGGAGTCAGGGCCAAAGCGGGTGAAAAAGAAGTAAAAGACCAGACACGGGAACCATTCGTGGACAAACCAGGGCTTTCCATAAGCGGTGTGCGAAAAGAGGTCTTGGTTAGGCAACTGCCCTGTCTTCTCCAGGATTTCGCCCACGCGAAGTTGCCAGCCTAAATCTACTGTGGGTAGCTGAGTGATCGCGCTAGCAGTACCGGCGAGCCAGATCAGGAGGCAGAAAAGGGGCAAAAGGATAGAGGAAAGCCCCTTTTGGGTGGGGAGGCGAAGGGGAAAAAGACGAACCGGAGGGATTTCCTTCCCTCGCTTCTCCTCTCTATCGACCGGCTTCACAAAGGCTTCCCTGGGTCCTTTCTAAGCTTTCTGGGCCAGGGCGTGGAAGGCCTGGCGAGCAGCAGCAATAGTGGCTGTAATATCCTCATCGGAATGGACCAGGGATAGGAAATTCGCTTCAAATTGGGAGGGGGCGAAGTAGACCCCCCGATGGAGCATCTCCCAGAAGAAGAGGGCATATTGTTCCTTACTCGCTCGGTTGGCTGAGGCAAAATCGGTCACCGGATCAGGGGTGAAAAAGAGGGTAAACATAGAACCCATTCGGTTAATAGTGACTTTCAAACCTGCTTCTTCAGCGGAACGCCGGAGACCCTCTTCTAAAACAGCTGAAACAGATTCTAACCGTTCATACACTCCCGGCTCGTGGAGAACCTCTAAGACCGCGAGGCCCGCGGAAACCGCCACCGGATTTCCCGAGAGAGTTCCTGCTTGATAGACTGGGCCTGCAGGCGCCACCATCTGCATAATCTCTCTTCGCCCTCCGTAGGCTCCGACAGGAAAGCCCGCGCCAATAATCTTGCCAAGGGTTGTTAAATCGGGTTGAACCCCGAAGAGTGTCTGAGCCCCTCCATAGCTTAAGCGAAAACCGGTGATGACTTCATCGAAGATCAATAAGGCCCCGTAATGAGAGGTGATCTCCCTTAAACCCTCTAGAAAGCCCCCTATGGGGGGAACCACTCCCATATTCCCAGCAACCGGTTCCACGATAACACAGGCGATCTCCTCCTTGTAGCTTTCAAAAGCGGTCTTGACCGCCTCCAGGTCGTTATAAGGAACAACAATGGTATCTGCTACGACGTGGGGAGGAACCCCTGGACTTCCCGGAAGGCCCAAAGTGGCTATTCCCGAACCTCCGGAGGCAAGCAGAGCGTCCATATGTCCGTGATATCCCCCTGCAAACTTAAGGATTTTATTCCGCTGGGTGTAAGCCCGCGCAAGCCGAATAGCGGACATCACTGCTTCGGTTCCGGAGTTGACCAGCCGAACAGATTCAATACTGGGAACCGCTTCGCAAATCCGCCGGGCCAGGGAGACTTCCCCCGGGGTGGGTGCTCCAAAACTTGTCCCTAACTTGATCGCTTCCTCAACAGCCTCCATCACCCGGGGGTGGCAATGACCCAAGATAAGAGGACCCCAGGAGCAGACATAATCAATAAACTCATTCCCATCAACATCTCGAATCCGACTCCCTCTTCCTGCTTGAATGAAAAGGGGATAGCCACCTACTGCCTGAAAAGCTCTTACCGGAGAATTGACCCCTCCAGGAATATAATGCTTCGCCTCTTCGTATAAAAGACGAGAAGCTTCTGTCTTCATATGAGGATAGCTGTGATGGTTCATCCTTGGTTCAACCTCTAAATATTTTTCCCTTATAGAGAATGGATCTCCTCAGCAAGGATTCGGACCCCCTTTTCGATCTGTTCAGGTTGAGGAGAGACGAAGTTGAGGCGCAGAGTATTCTCCCCTCCACCCCGGGGGTAAAAGTGGGTTCCCGGAACGAAGAGTACCCCTTTCTTCATCGTTTGGTTCAGCAAAACTTCTGCGGACTTACCCTGGGGCAGGGAGAGGAGGAGGAACATCCCTCCTGACGGTCGAGTCCAAGAAACCTTGGGGGGCATCCATCGTTGAAGGGCGGAGAGCAATAAGTTGCGTTGGGCGCAGTAGGCCTTTCGCAAACGGTGAACTTGGTCTGGCAGAAAGCCTCCTTCCAAGAAGGCTAGGACAAGATATTGGGCAAAGGTGGAAGTGTGGAGGTCGGTAATCTGTTTCAGGTGGGTGATCCGGGCGATGGCGTTGGCTGGACCATAAAGCCAGCCAACGCGCAGACCTGGCGCAATGGTTTTGCTGAAGGTTCCCGTGAGAAAACAGGCTGAACCTTCAGCGAGGGCTGAAAGGGAAGGGAGTTCCTCTCCTTCGTAGCGCAAATCGTGGTAGGCGTCATCTTCTAATAAGAGGAGAGAATGGTCTTTAATCAGTTCAGCGATGTGTTTCCGCCGATCCAGAGAAAGGGTGAGACCGGTGGGATTTTGGAAGTTGGGAAGTAGAAAGAGGAGCTTTAGCTTTTGAGTTTTCAGGAGCTCTTCCAAGGATTCGGGAATCACCCCTTCTTCATCCATCGGCAGGGGGTGGTACTGAACCTGATAGCTTTCAAAAGCTTGAAGGGCGGCTAGGTAAGTTGGATTTTCTAAAGCAACATCATCTCCTAGGTTAAGAAAGGCTCGGGCAACCAGATCGATAGCTTGTTGACTTCCGTGGGTGATCAAAACGTTCTCCACCGAGGCGTTAAGGCCTCGCCGGCAGAGCTCTTGGGCTACCCACTCTCGTAGGGGAGTAATTCCTTCTGCCGGGCCGTATTGGAGAGCCAAATCCGGGTGGTCCCGCAATATCTTCTCAGACAAAGAGCGAAGAATCTCCCCTGGGAAGAAGAGGGGGTTAGGTAAGCCGCTGGCGAAGGAGATAAAGTGATTTTGACGAGCGGATTTTAAGAGTTCCATTATAGGGGAAGCAGTTACTTGATTCATTCGCTCAGCAAAAGGTAAGTTCATCCTAGGACTCTCCAACGAAGAATTCGGTACTCTCCTTGGCGCTTCCTGCCCCAGGGCCGGGATAGGGGGTGGGGTAGAGGGATTTTTCGAGGAAGAAACCCTTAGCTTGTGCCCAGTTCCGCAGGATTCTCCTTTACCTCCTGTTGAAAGGAGCTATGGACGGGAGAGATGCCTCTCCTGTTATCCACCCTCTTTGAAGAGTTTCCGGATGACTCTTAGGTCCCTCGTTTTAGGAATTGTTTCTGTTCTTCTAGCCTGTTTAGTGGTAGCTTATGCCGAACTTGTTCTCACCTACATTCAGATTGGTATTTTGCAATTCCCCCCTGTTGTCATCGGTCTCTTTTTTATCTTAGCCCTTATCAACCGTTTTTTCCGAAAGCGATGCCAGCGGTGGGGGTTAACCCCTGCGGAATTGGCAGTGGTTTACCTGATGACCCTTCTCGGAACAATGGTCGCTTCTCGGGGGTTAATGGAAAAGCTCCTCCCTTTGCTTGTCACCCCAGATTACTTTGCGAATGAGACAAATGGATGGCAACGCCTCTTCTTCCCTCATATCCCTTCGGGAATTGTCCCCTTTAATCCGGCACAGCCGGCGCGGCAATGGATTTCCTTGCGTTTTTTTGAGGGGTTACGCGCTGGGGAGCCGATGCCTTGGCTACAGTGGTTAAGGCCTTTAGCCTTATGGGGTCTCCTTGTTGCCGGTGTATACTTCACCTTTTTCTGTTTAGCAACCCTCCTCCGTCGTCACTGGACCGATTATGAACGGCTGACTTTCCCTCTTACTTCTCTTCCCCTAGAGCTGATGCGTGAGGAGACCTGTGAGACTTTTCTAAGGAATCCCTTCACCTGGCTGGGAGTGGCGATTCCTGCTTTTGTTTTTGGGATGAACGGTCTTCACGGTTGGTTTCCGGCTGTTCCTTTCATCCCTCTGAGCTATGATATTCATAGTTGGTTTGTAAACCCTCCTTGGAACGGGATGTTCTATACTCCTGCTTTCGTCAGCTTTGCGGCGGTAGGTTTTTTCTATCTGCTTCCCGCGGATTTGCTCTTCGGTTTATGGTTTTTCTTTTTAATGACCCGTTTGGAGGATGTTGTTGCCACCGCTTTGGGGAATGTTCCGGACAATATGCCCCTTTACCCCACCCGTTTTTACATCGGTTACCAGGTGATGGGAGCCTATGCTATCTTAGTGGGATACCTCTTGTATAGCAGTCGCTTTCATTTAAAGCGGGTTTGGGAGGCGGTATGGCATCCCCAGGTGGAGGATAACTCAACGGAGATGGTTTCTTACCGCTTTGCAGTGATCGGTCTTATCCTTGGCTTTACTTTTACGGTCTCCTGGGCTTTCTTTGCTGGACTAAGCCTTTGGGTAGCTCTTGGGGCCTTTGCAATTTACTTCTTCTTTGTGGCCTTAGTGATGGCTCGTAGTACTTCGGAGAGCGGGCTTTTAATGACCGAAACTTCTTTTCGGCCTGTTGATGTAGCCCGCCTGTTCGTACCGACTCATACTTTAGGTGCCCAGAATCTTACGCTTTTGGCCTTTCTGGATTCGGCCTTTTTTAGGGATCAGCGGGGATTAGTGCTGACTGGTTTCCTGGATGGCCTAAAGTTGTCCGACGGGGTACGCCTTAGTCGGAAATCGGTGAGGTGGGCTATTCTTATCGCTTTGGTGACCGCTTTTCTTTCTGCAGGGGCCATTGAGCTCTGGCTTCCCTACCATCGGGGTGGCGTCACGATGTACAGCTATGTTTATCGGGGGAATAATCTTTGGGCCTTTCAGGACTACGCGCCTGCCCTGGCGGGGCCTGTGCCTCACGATTGGCGAGGGCCAGTGTTTTTTGTAGTGGGCGCAGGAATTGCTTTAGTGCTGTCCCTCCTCCGGTCCCGCTTCTTCTGGTGGCCCTTGCATCCTTTAGGTTATGCCCTCTCGGCCTCCTGGACGATGATCGTCTTCTGGTTTCCCTGTTTGTTGGCTTGGTTGATCAAGGGGCTTATTCTGCGCTATGGGGGGATGCGCCTCTTTGTCCGTTTACGCCCCTTCTTTTTGGGAATGGTTTTAGGGGAGTTTGGGATGGCAGTTCTTTGGACACTCCTCAGCTGGTGGTTTGATGCTCCTGCTCCTTTCTTCCCCTGGCCCTAAAGGGGAGGGAGCCTACCAGGCTTACCATCTGGAGGCCCCCTCCCCTTCAGAAGATCCTCTTTATCGCTCTTAGAGCGGTGAAGAAGCTGCACCTTGGGGATGGGGTATAGCGATCACAGTAAACTTCCCCTGAGTGGTGCCAAAGGTGGTGGCGACAAATACAGTATGATCACCTAATCGGGCATTCGGAGCGATAACAAATTGAGCCCGAATCCGCGTCGGAGCATCCGGGGGAGGAACAGGTTGTTGAGTAATGGTGATATCCGGCTCATTAGAGACAGTTCTTGCAGAGACATCCGAACCGAGATTCTGACCCAGGATCTCTACGATCAGGGTTTGCCCTTGCCCGCCCTGGTTCGGTGAGATTTGGGTAATGACCGGTGGTGCTCCGGTGATGAGTTCAAATCGGCCAGAAGCGGCTCGGCCTCCTGCTAACACCCTGAGAGTAACTACCGTTCGCCCAGCTACAGTTTGGACCGCTACATCTGCGGGGATCTGCACCATCTTACCGGTGTTAGGGTCAAAGGTAACTACAATGATCTTCTGCCCTGGTGGTACCTGGACAGTAGGCGGAAGGCCCACAGTGACCTCAAGCCCTGGGCGAATGTCCACCGGTTTTGTAGGGTCAGCAGTGTTACCCACCACGGTGGCGATATCGAGGCCAGCTAGAGCTGATACCACCGTTCCTAGTTGTTGTTCCACATCGGCTTTGGCAGTGTTGGCAAGAAGGTCTGGGGCTTTTTTGGGAATAACCGCCAGTTGAGTATCGGCGGGGACACTTCCTGCAGGTAGCTTAATGGTCACCGACTGAGGAGCTCCTTCGGCTACTGCAGATTCCGCGGGTTGAACCGTCACCGTTTTCTCTTCAGTAGGGCGGAGCGTTTGAACTGCTTCTTCAGCCTTTACTCCGCTGGCCTGAAGGGTCTGTTGGAGATCAGCGGATTTGATCTGTTGCTGTACCGCCGCTGGGGCTAGGGTGACGGGGGGAAGAGGGGGAGGTGGGGGTGGGGCAATGGCAGGGGGAGCAGGAGCTCCCCCTCCTCCACAGCCAACGAGTAACAGGGTCAAACTCAAGGCAAGGGCGCTTAACACCGAGTAGAGAATGGGGCGCACAAACAAAGATCCTTTCATAGGCACTCCTTCGGCTCCTTTCTCCCTGATGGATTTCCGGCTTTTGAAAGGCGGTGTATCAGGTTGAGCCGGTTGTTAGGGATATGAGGGCAGAGGCTTAAAGAGTCACAGGCTCAAAACTGAGTTCGTCAGGTGCGAGATTACTTCCTCCCTAGGTCTGCCTGAGAATGCTCGAACTCACTACTTATGATACTTCCCTTTACCCCAGATGTCAACTGCTTTCTGGCACCGAGAGGAAATGGGGTAAGGGGTGGGGAGGCAAAAAGCAGGAACAGGGAGATCTTTTTAACCGAGGATGAGGATCAAGCTAAGAGCATGCTGATCGTTCTATCCTCTCCTTGGGGAGGAGGATTTTTAGGTTGATTTCTCTAAATAAAAAGGGAGGGCTGGTCTTTAAAAAACCAGCCCTCCCTTTTTATTTTAACGACTGGCAGACTTCTCGGCGACCATCTTCTCGGCCTCGGCGAGAATTGCCTTGGTGTCCTTTGGGGTGATCTTCGGCAAAGCGAAGTTGCTTTGTACCTTCTTATCCCGATAGACCAGCACGGTGAACTTCACGTTGGGGTTGAGCTTGTAGGGCTTAGGACCTTGTTCATCGGGATAGATGGTGAGAGGGATTGAGATTTTTTCCGCTTCGGCGAGGGCCTTTAAACGAGGTTCTAACTGAGCAGGCTCTTTGGTCAGGAAGACCACGAAAGCCCGCATATCTTTGTCCTGCTGTTTCTTTACAAAGGCGTCAATCTCCTTGACCCACCGGGTCAAGTCCCGGTCGAGGTCCCGAGCGAAAGTGAGGACCACCGGCCGGTTGCCGAATTGTCAAACATAACAGAGGGTTTTGCCCTTGTTGGGACCGGTGATGTCGTTTACAGGGAAAGCTGCCAAGCTCTCTCCAGGCTGATACCCTGAGAGGAGTTTTTCGCCTGCTAAGAGAGGGCTGGCTATTAACGCTCCGAGTGCTAGTAAGAGCAAGGTAAAGTATCGCACCTGAGAGCACCTCCTTTGTGAATTCATCTGGCTCGAGGTTATATTCGGGAAAGGATAGGATTTTCCCTCCCTAGCTTATTTGACGGTGTAAACTATAAAAGGTTTCTTCTTTGGGAAGAGGAAGCATAAAATTAAAATAAAAATAGAGGTGGTGGGTAGGGTTTTGGAAGAACCGCAGGGGCTTCAGCTTGTAAAGTGAGATATTCCTTGGCCCGGTCTAAAGCCGGTGGCGTTCGGAGGGATTTCCCAGGTATAACCAGGAATGAGACGGCGAAGAGTGATTCTAACCTTTGTTATTCCGTTGTCTCTCTTCCTCCTTCTTGCTATAGGGGTGGGTTTGTCTTTTCTTCCCGTTAGCTTGAAGGAGCAATCCCTCCTTGTAGCGATCCCCCAAGGGGCATCGCCGAAAGAGATCGCTAGTATCCTCAAGAAAAGGCGTCTGATCCGTTCTTCTCTCGCTTTCCTCTTTCTGGTTCGCCTGATGGGGGAGGAGAAGAACCTCAAGGCGGGGGATTATCTCCTCTCTCCTCACCTCTGGCCCGCAGAGATTGTTGATAAGTTAGCTCGGGGAGAGAGTGTTAGTATTTGGGTTACAATTCCTGAGGGTTATACTGCCCGGCAGATTGCGGAGAAGCTGGAGCGATTAGGTTTAGTAGATGCCCATCGGTTTCTTCGGATAGTCCGTAGGGGAGGTGGGAGCTTCAAGAATGGCCAGTTTATCCCCCCTGGCAATCTTGAGGGGTTTTTGTTCCCTGACACCTATAAGATTAACCGGGGGGCCACGGAACGCCAGATTATCGGGATGATGGTGAAGAATTTCAAGCGTAAGGTGGTGGTTCCCTTGGAATCTCAAATTCGTCAGGCGGAGCAGGAGGGGAGAAGCCTTCGAGAAGTCATCATCCTGGCGAGTTTGGTGGAGCGAGAGGCCAAGTATGACCGAGATCGGCCACTGATAGCTGGGGTACTCCTCAACCGGCTAAAAAGGGGAATGCCCCTGGAATGTGATGCGACGGTTCAATATGCTCTGGGAACCACAAAAAGCAGACTTACTTATGAGGACCTAGCGGTTGATTCTCCTTATAATACTTATAAACATAAAGGGCTTCCGCCAGGACCTATCTGTAATCCGGGTTTGAAATCCATCCTGGCGACGCTGGAACCCGCGGAAACCCCCTACCTCTTCTATGTTGCCCGACCGGATGGTTATCACTTCTTTTCTCGGACGGTTGAGGAGCATAATGAGGCCAAGCGACGAATCGCAAGAGAGAGGAAAGCCGGTTCCTTCTAAACCGGAGGAAAAGGGTATTCAGCCTCCCCAGGGAGCTTCTTTACCTGAGGATCTCCTCTTGTTTTCCAAAGAGCTTTTGCCCCGGTGGCTTCGCCCTTTCGCCCCCGACACCTGCGTAAGAAAGGTGCAGGAGGTCGCCCCTCAGTGGCTAGTCCGCAGGGGGATTAAGGGCATCCTCTTGGATTTGGACAATACTCTCCTGGCTTGGACTTCGGAGGTAATCCCTGCGGATATTTCAGCCTGGTTGCAGTCGGTTAAAGCCGCAGGGGTTAAAGCCTGTATTGTTTCCAACACCTATCGGCGAACTCGCCTCGCCTCCCTCTCTGCTCCCTTAGGAATTCCTTATGTTGCCCAAGCGGGCAAACCGAGGAAGAAAGGCTTTCTCGAGGCCGTCCGCCTTCTTGGCCTCTCTCCCTCCGAAGTGGCGGTTTTGGGAGATCAGCTCCTCACCGATGTTCTAGGAGGTAACCGGGTAGGAATGTTCACCATTTTGGTTACTCCTTTGCCTGGTCGGGAGTTTATCGGCACCTATATCAATCGCTTTTGGGAAGCCCTCTTGGTTAGACTTCTTCGCCGGTACGGTTATCCTCTGAACCTTCGGTAACCTCCCCAAAAGGGATAAAAAGGAATTCCGCCGGATAAGGCGAAAGAGTTCTTAAGAGAGCTAGGATGTCTCTCAAAAGAGATAAGAGGAGGGAGAGTATGCTAATCCCTAGTTCTAGCAAAGCCTTCACTCTGATAGAACTCTTAGTGGTTATTGCTATCATCGCTATCCTCGCGGCGATCCTGTTTCCTGTCTTTGCTCAGGTGCGGGAGAAAGCCCGATTGACCCAGTGCCTGAATAATGTTAAACAGATGGCGACTGCTAATCGGATGTATATGCAGGACTGGGATGATAAATTCATCCCTCGGCCTATAACCCATGACTTTCATTGGTGGAAGATGATGAAGAGCTATGTGAAGAACGAGCGGGTTTTTGAGTGTCCGAGTGATGTTCCCTTAGGCATTCAAAGCCCCTTTGGCCCTACGACCAAGAGTATGTTTGAGCAATATGGGTCAAGCTATTGGTACAATATCGGTCTTTACGATCGGGAGGAGGCTGAAGTCATCGCTTGTGATGACCCTGGGGATGTGCTTTTGAACATAGAGTGGTGGCTGTGGCATATGAACAAGAAGCGCATTTGGGAACGGCATGAACATATGCCGGCTCGAGTTTGGTCCTTCCTCGATGGCCACGCTAAATTTATGCCTGAGCGGTTTGTCCATGAGAACACCACCATTGCCAAACCTCCGCGCCCCCACTGGCCTTGGACTCCCTGTCGGTAAGGGTTGGCCTTTTTCTGCTGCGAGGCTATTCCTCCCCTTTATGAGAGGGTTCCCTAGCCTTAGTACATTGACTCTCTGGGGTAAGGTAGGTTAGGATGGAGGCAGATGACTTCATCGGGGGGTGCTTGGGTGGAGAATCAAGACCTCTTCCCGGAGACTCCAGAGGAGAAAGAGATGGGCCTGACTAGCACCATTAAAGTGCAGGTGATCCACGGCCCGAACTTGAATCTATTGGGTTATCGAGAACCCGAGATCTACGGTGCGGAAACTTTGGAGCAAGTCAACCGGAAAATCGAACAAACTGCGAAGGAATTGAACTTAGAAGTGCGTATTTTTCAGTCGAATTCAGAGGGGGAGATTATTGACACAATTCACGAATCCGCCCAGTGGGCTGATGTTCTGGTAATTAATGCTGGAGCTTATACCCACACGAGTATAGCGATCCGGGATGCTATTACCGCCGTTCGACTCCCCGCTATTGAAGTTCATCTTTCTAACATCTACAAGCGCGAAGACTTTCGTCACCGCTCGATAATTGCCCCAGTAGTTATAGGACAGATCCTAGGTTTCGGCCCCTATGGCTATCTCTTGGCCCTTCGGGCAGCCAAACACCTTGTGGAGGAATTGCGTCGTTGACCGGTTCCCGTCTTCAGCGTTTACGGGCGACCTTGCAGCGCTATTCTTTACCGGGTTTAATCCTCTCTTCCCTTCCTAACCTGCGTTATCTCAGCGGGTTTACGGGCTCCAGCGGTATCGGCTTAGTAACGACGGAACACGCTTTTATAGCTACCGACAGCAGGTACTATCTTCAAGTTCGGCAGGAATGCCCGGATTTTGAGCTCATCCCCTCCCAGAATCAGCTGCTAAAGGACCTTGCAGAGTGCATTAAGGGCCTCCAACTTCCTCGATTAGCTTTTGAGCAGGATTCGCTGAATTATTCCCGTTGGCGTGAGTTAAAACAGAACCTCCCCCAAGTAGAGTTAGTGCCGACCCGAGGGATTGTGGAGAATCTCCGATTGTACAAGGATGACCAAGAGATCCAAAGGATTCGGGAGGCTTGCCAACTGGTAGACTCAGCTTTTGAGTACATCCTCCCCCTTCTCAGGCCAGGGATCACTGAAAAGGAGGTGGCTCTAGAAATTGATTTTTATTTAAGGAAACAAGGGTCTGAAGGAGTAGGGTTTGAAACTATTGTTGCTTCTGGCTATCGTTCAGCTCTTCCTCACGCCCGCCCTACCGAGAAGCCCCTGGAACCGGGGGACTTTGTTACTCTCGATTTTGGTGCGGTTTTAGGGGGGTATCATTCAGATATTACCCGGACTGTTTGCCTCTCACCGGCCACGGCAGAACACCGAGAGGTTTACTCTATCGTCTTGGAGGCTCAGAGAAGGGGGATTCAGTCTGCCCGGGCGGGAGCGATTTCTAAGGAGGTGGATGCTTCTGCCCGGAACTATATCAGGGAGAGAGGTTATGGGGATTATTTCGGGCATAGCCTGGGGCATAGTCTGGGGGTTGAGGTTCACGACGGAGGTGCTCTAAGCTTTAGGAGTGAACTGCTCCTTCAGCCTGGGATGGTCTTTACTGTGGAACCTGGTATTTATATTGAAGGGTGGGGAGGCGTTCGGATTGAAGATGACATCCTGATCACCCAGGATCAGCCAGAGATTTTAACAAGAAGCCCCAAAGAGTTTATAGAACTTTAAATTAAAGGTCGTTCCGAAAGCGGAGGGCCTTTGGGTAGCCCCAATTACCCTTGAGGCAAGGAAAGATGGCGGTTGTTCTCGTCACGGGAGCTGCAGGTTATATAGGAAGTCATGCTTGCCGGGTGCTGGCCCGGAAAGGATATTCGGTGGTGGGTTACGATTCCTTGGAAAACGGCCATCCTTCGGCAGTAAAAGACTTCCCCTTAGTAGTAGGCCATCTCTCGGATAAGGAGCGGATTAAGAGAACCCTTCGGGAGTATCATATCTCCGCAGTAATGCATTTTGCTGCTTACGCCTTGGTAGGGGAATCGGTGTCCCAACCTGCGAAATACTTTCGGAATAACACCGCGGGAACTCTCACTCTGTTGGAGGCAATGATTGAGGAGGGGGTTCTCCTTTTTGTCCTCTCGTCTACCGCTGCAGTTTACGGCGAGCCTGTCAGAATCCCTATTAAGGAAGAAGACCCTAAAGCTCCCACCAACCCCTATGGGCTTTCCAAATTAATGGTAGAGCAGATGTTGCCCTGGTTTTATCAAGCCTATGGCCTTCGGTCGGTCTCCCTCCGGTACTTTAATGCAGCTGGGGCGGATCCCGAGGGAGATATCGGGGAGTACCATCGTTCGGAGACGCACCTTATTCCTCTTGTGCTTCAAACCGCTTTGGGCCAGCGTCCTTTCGTTGCGGTGTACGGAAATGACTATCCTACTTCCGATGGCACTTGTCTTAGGGATTTCGTTCATGTTACTGACCTAGCTTCTGCCCACGTTTTAGCTCTTCAAGCTTTGGAGGAAGGAAGATTTACCTTTGAAGCCTTCAATCTTGGAGGCGGTACCGGTCATACAGTGCTGGAGGTGATTCGTCGGGCAGAAGAGATTACCGGGAGTTCTATTCCCTATCAGTTTCAACCCCGCCGGCCAGGAGACCCTGCTCGGCTGGTGGCGAGTCACCAAAAAGCTCAGCAAGTTTTAGGTTGGCATCCGGTACTAAGTGATTTGGACACTATTCTGGAAACTGCGTGGCGGTGGCACTCGACCCACCCAAGAGGTTATGAGGATTAGGTGAGGCCTATGCCTCGCTTTGAAGAGGGAGAACAGGTCCTCCGGGAGCTAAGAAGTCATCAGGTCTTCCTCCTGATGATCACCCTCAGTTGGTTACTTTTGGCGGGTTTGGCCCTTTTTGTCTTTTCAGCTTATCTCCTTCCGCTCCACTATTCGGTTTTGGTATCCTCCCTGTTGTTCCTCATTCCGACATTGTGGCATTATCTCCAATGGAGGCGGAGAAGGTATTTCTTAACCAACCATCGTCTTATCCGGGAGGAGGGGTTACTGGGTCGAGAGATCCGCAGTATGGGTTTAGAAAAGGTCCAGGATGTAACGGTTTCTTACACTCTTTTAGGCCGATTGCTCCGTTACGGGACTCTGAAGGTAGAAACCGCTGGGGAGCAAGGCCAAATGGTTTTGGAAAATATTCCTAACCCGGAAGAAGTGGCGGAGGAGATTCAAAGATCTATCCGGGCCTTGGTTCTTCAAGGGAGAGGGCAGGAGGGAGGGCCTTGTCCTGCTTGTGGAAAGCCTCTTCAAGCGGCTTGGGTGGCCTGTCCCTGGTGTGGCCATCCTAGGGAGCCCTCCAAGGGAGGTTAAGGGTGGGCTATTGCAGGGTTAGAGCGTTGGAGGGAGTAAATCCTCAGCACTTCCCTTCCCCTGTTCCTCCGCTGGTGAGAACCAACAGGTGGCAGAGGCATAGGAGTGAGACGGGCGATGGAAGAGCGGTATTCCCCTCCCAAAGGTTTGGCCGAGGGAGAGCAGTCGGGTTTTTCAGGAGGACGTAGTAATTGGGGAGGTTTAACCGAGGAGATGAGCGAAGAGGTGGCTTATCCTTCGGGGGAAAGCCATCTCTTGGCCACGGGGGGAGGAGATCAAGCCGTTCGAATTTGGCAGGCCCGAAAGGGTTTGTTGGAGAAGACCCTCACGGGACACACAGGGTATGTTCTCTCGGTAGCCTTCTCCCCCGATGGGAAACTCTTGGCCTCAGGGGGTGCAGATTTCACTGTTAGAATTTGGGACGTAGTGGAAGGGACCCTCTTACATACTTTAACTGGCCATAAGGGCTGGGTAAATGGGGTGGCTTTTTCTCCTGATGGAACCCAGGTCGCTTCCGCCAGCCAAGATAGGACTGTCCGGATATGGGAGGTGGCTGAGGGGAGGCTTCTCCGAGTGCTAACAGGTCATCTTTCCTCTGTTTTATGCGTGGCGTACTCTCCTGATGGAAGCTTGCTGGTCTCGGGAGGAGGCTTTCCAGATAATTCCCTTCGCTGGTGGCAGACTAGTGATGGCACGCTTCTAGAAGTTACTCGGGCTTATACTTCCGACGTCAGCTCTGTTGCTTTCTCTCCAGACGGAACGGTTCTCGCTGCGGGAAGTAAGAATACTACTGCGAAGCTCTGGAGTGTGTCGGAGAGGAGGTTACTCCGCACTTTTATTGGCCATTTAGTTTCCATCTATTCCCTCGATTTCTCCCCGGACGGCCAGATTTTGGCCACCGCTAGTGGGGATTGGACTGCACGCCTTTGGGATGTTCAGAGGGGGGTACTGATTGCCAAGTTAGAGGGGCACCTCGAGCAGGTACGGGGGATTTCTTTCTCTCCCGATGGAAAGGTTGTGGCTACTGGGGCTAGGGATAACAGCCTTCGCTTATGGCGTGTTCCTGATGGTGCACCAATCCGCACTATTCCTGCCCACAACGGGTGGGTTTTTTCCGTAGACTTCGCTCCTCTGGCTCGATAAGGAATCTTGGAAGAAGGGAAACAGATTACCCCTCGGCCTTCCTCCTAACTTGGGATAAGTAAGTTTTTAGAATAAACACTGCAGAGAGCTTATCGGTGACTTGTTTCCTTCTCGCCCGACTGACATCCGCTTCGATGAGGAAGCGTTCCGCCTCGACGGTAGTGTAGCGCTCATCCACCGTTTCGATAGGGAGGGAGAGGTTCTTTTGGAGCTGAGCAATGAAATGAAGGATTTTCTGGGCTTGTTCCGAGAGGGTACCATCCTCCCGGAGGGGAAGGCCCACCACAATTTTCTCTACCCCACGCTCTTGTATCAATTGCCGAATCACCTCTATCTCCCTTCCGTCCCGTTGAATCACGGTTAGAGGAACAACAACATCAGCCCATTCATTAATCGCTAGACCGATTCGGCGGTCACCAACATCTAAGGCTAAGATACTCATAGATTTTGGAGAGGGTTCCGGCATGAAGAGCTATACCCCTTAGGGGTAGATTGCGTGGATTAAGATTTGCCTTAATGCTAACATAGTGCCTTCCTCTTTCTTGTTGAAAGAGAGAACCCCAGGTTTTAGTCCTCCGAATGCACCCTAACCGGGCTGAACCGGTTGAGGAGTGATCTTACGCGATACTTGTTTGTATCTTTCGGGAGAGTCATAGATAACGAGGAGGTTAGTCAGCCTTCGGGAGGGGCGTACAATGGTCCAACCCCGGTAATAAAAGGCTGCGGAGCCTCCTTGATCTACATTAATGGCATTGATACAACCTAACTTTAGCATAATATGAGCTAGACGACGTAGGCTCACCCTCCCTTTTGCTGCCACCAGTTTGAGGCGGTTGTCTGCTGTAAAACCGATACCTAGGCGGGTTGTCCGAGAGTTGATCATCCTCCGGTCCCGGAAGCCTTCTGCGTAGGGATCTAGCCAAATTTGGCCGTTCCATACTAGCCGAGGGCCTGCGGATAACACGGTTTCGTAGAGTGACCAGTCCTTGTGATGATATTTTTTACGAGGAACCAGCTGGACCTCGTTATTCGAGTTGATGACGAGAGCGGCTCCGACACCCCCCAAGTAGATCGTTTGTCCCCCGACGACGATGTCTCCTGTTGGGAGGAGGGAGCGTGGGGAAAAGAAGGTGCCTGTAATAGCTGCCGTTGGTTGAGTGCGCCGGATCATCTGTTGATAGGTTTCGGCTCTGCCTACCCGGTTCCAGGCTAAAACAGGAACCACCTTCACCTCGGGGTCTTTTAAATTAGCGGTGATGACAAAAACATTTACCCCAGGAAAGTGGTAATAAGAGAAGGAAACGCTGTTCGGGGCGCACCGGATGATAGGAGTCGAAAGGAGAAAGAGAAGGAGTATTAGCGGAACCATTGTACCTAACCTCGGACCATAAATCTTGCTGAGTTTATTTTCATTATACATTATCGGAAGAAGTTATCTTTACAAACCTCTCCTCGCCACTTGGATCTCATTGTTGGAAGGGACCTATGGTTGGACAATGTTGAGCAAGTTTCTTTAATGTGGGAGAGTGAAGCTCCTGATAAGCCGTTTTCTCCCCTTTCAGCTCATAGGCCGCTATCATCCCTTACACGCGGGGATAGTCGGGAGGTTTGTCCTCCGCGCCCCCGCCCCTATTCTCTGCCGGGTATTGGGGGAGTATAATTCATTATGCTCCGCCAACACCCGTTGGGAAAAGGGTTTTTTAACTTTATCCATCATTGTTAGATTTGCCCTTTTTAGCGTGAACAAGGGAAAGCTGCGTATTCTAGCGAATTCTTTTTCTAGATGGGGGCTTTTTGACAAAAGCTTTACACTTTTTAACACCTCTTTGAAGAGAGGGTAACATCCTCATCACTTGCTAGTGCTAAGCTCCTAAAGGGTGGTACGCTACTCTCCGAAACAGGTTCTTCATCGCCCCTTTACTTATCCCCCAAAATCTAGCCGGGAGAATAAGGAGATCCTGGCGAAAGGAGATTGAAATGAAGAGGTTAGGATTTCTTATCACGGTAGCCTTCTTTCTCTTTACGGAGGCTGTTTCTGCTCGTGTTCTCTGGCAGTCCGATTTCTTGAAGAAGGGGATCGAGCAGTTCGACATTTATGATGTTGGGCCGCAGATGAACCCGGATTTTGTGATGCGCAGTGGCCCTTCGAAGTGGTATGTCAAAAACGGGGCCCTTCACCAAGATTCCAACATTTATGGAGAGCCTGACCCCCCCAATGGGATGGAGAACCCCTACACGGGTACTACTGCAGTGGTCAAGGATTTCTCCGCCCAAGATGGGATCTTCTTTATCCAGTTCCGTACTGGAGATGATGATGGCATCAGCTTGGTCTTTCGCTGGCAAGATGAGAAAAACTTTATGCGGTTTATTTCTCTTCGTGACCCAGGGAACGGTGGGCCAATTACCCGTTTGGAAAAATGGACGAACGGTAACTTTGAGATACTGGATAGCACTACTGATGTTGTTTACCAGCAGAACGTCCAGGAGACCATGCTCGTCGTTGCTCGAGGAAGCCAGATTGAAGCCTATGTCGCCGACTTAAACCGTCCCCTGCTTAAGGGTACTGATAGCAATCCTAAACCAGGGCGTTTTGGGGTGGGGTTATATGCGGAACATCCCATTGATATTACGAACTTGACCGCTCTAACCCCCGATAGCAACCTCTATGTAGCCACCCTTACGGGTAAAGATGGTAACCCCTTAGGGGGTTATTGGGTTAGCCTAGCCCAAGGGGGGAAACCAGTAGCGGGAATTTATACCAACCCTGGTGGGCAAGCCTTGTTCCTAGACCTGGCTCCCGGTACTTATGATCTATCCCTTGGGGGATTAACTCTAGAGCCGATGACGCCTCAAAAGGCTACGGTGAAGGCTGGTATTAGCGCGGAGAGCTTCACCTTAGATGTCAAGTCAACACCCTTAGCCGCTGATCTTAGCACTGCGGCAGGGGCCTTGTGGAAGCTGAAACTCCCGGTGGACCCCTTGGAAGATTGGCGTGACCCGAATAAAGCGGAGGCCGGCTTTGTGGACTATGAGGTGCCCTCTGATTGGAGTACGATTGATAGCACAGACAACGTGTACGGGTGGCTGAGAATCCGAGTGAGCATTCCCTCAAGCTTCCAGGGAAAAGATCTCGCGCTTACCGGATGGAACTTCGATGATTTCGACTGGACCTATTGGAACGGGCAATTTTTAGGCCGTGATACTGTATGGAATCGAACACGGACCTATGTTATCCCCGGTTCCTTGGTGAAAGCAGATAATCTATTGGCGATTCGAGGATATGATGGCACTGGTCCCGGAGGGATTACCCAGTCTGCACCAAAGCTTTTGCTAGCGAATCCTTCGGTTACGATTACGGGCACTGTGACAGACTCAAAAGGACAGCCCCTGGAGGGTGTCGAGGTAAGTGCCTTTGCTCCGAATACCCCCTGGGGGCCTCAGTCCGCTTCTGCCCTTACAGGGGAGGATGGAGTTTATCGCCTTTCAGGCTTGGCAGAAGGGGCTTATACCGTGACTCGTAACCCTCGGATAGACCTCGATCCCATGGAGGGGGAGAGTGTTTCGCATTCTGCTACGGCGGGACAAGCCCTCACAGTGAACTTCACGGTATCTCCTCGTCCTAGGATGTCTTTAAGCAGTAGTGCAGGGTTTAAATGGCTGGCTCTCTACCCTGCTGAACCCGATGACCTTAAACCGGCTGCTGTGAGCGGGGTCGATGAGAGGCAGTTCCAAGAAGTTCAGGTGCCTGGAGCTCTAGAGAACCAAGGTTTGGGCGAGGACCGAAGCCTCTTCTGGTATCGAGTCCACATTCAATTGCCTGAGAGCTGGAAACCTTACAAAGGGCGAGACCTCATTCTGACGGACTTCAATGTGGATGACGCTGACGTGACTTATTTCAACGGCCAGATCATTGGTAAAACTGGAGTGCTTCCTCGGGACCCCTCGGATCCTGGGGGAACGGGTTATCAAGGCAATGCAGGAGCTCTTCGCACCTATACGATCCCGGGGTCCCTTGTCAACTGGGAAGGCGATAATGTTCTGGCCATTAACGGTTACGAGAATACTGGCGTTTCAGGGATTACCGATTCCGCTCCTATTCTGGTGGTGGCCCCGGGGCCAGTGATTCAACTCGGTCCTGCCTGCGGAGATGCCAACGGGGATGGAAAGGTGAGTGTCCCTGATGCTATTTTGGCTTTGCAGTTTGCAGTAGGTTCTAAAAACCCTTCAGATGCCCAGCTGCGTGCTCTGGATTTCAATGGAAGTGGCAAAGTGGACATCGCTGAGGTGCTTCAAGTTCTGCAAAAGGCGGTGAACCCTGCTAAAATTCTCTCTGGTAAGAATTGTAAGTGAGGGTATAAGTGGTAGGGGCACGGTATACCGTGCCCCTGCTAAAGGATAGCTACGGTGGCTGAAGGTTACATCCTTATTGTGGAAGATGAACTATCTATTGCACAGGGAGTGGCCTTCCACCTTAGGCGCGAGGGATACAGGGTGGAAATTGCTGAAGAGGGAGAGGGCGCTCTGGATAAAGTCTCCCTTGATCCCCCGGATTTAATCATTCTGGATTTAATGCTTCCCGGCTTAGATGGTTTCTCCTTTTGTAGGAGGCTACGGCGGAAATATGATATTCCGGTGATCATCCTCTCGGCCCGGACCTCGGAGGAAGACCGCCTAAGCGGTTTTGAGGTGGGAGCAGATGATTATGTTACCAAACCTTTCTCCTCCGCCGAGTTGATAGCCCGAGTTAAGGCAGTGCTTCGGCGTATCCGGGGAGGGAAAGCCCCGGAGGACCGAACTCAGTTAGCGGGTGGGCCAGTTCGCTTAGACTTGGAGAGTCGAAAGGTTTGGATTAGAGACCAAGAAGTTCATCTAAGCCGAAAAGAGTTCGATTTATTAGCCTTATTTCTCCAACATCCTAACCGAGTTTTTACCCGAGACCACTTGTTGGAGGCAGTATGGGGAGATTCATCCGAGTGGGGAACTCGAACAGTAGATACTCATGTTCACTGGTTGAGAAAAAAGATAGAGGATAACCCCCGCCGACCCCGGTACTTACAAACGGTGCCCGGAGTGGGCTATCGCTTTGTGCCCTAGCAGATTTTGGCAGTCGCAGGCTTTAGCTGAGCAAAACTAGCGCTTAGGTTGTTGAGAGGGTTTATTCAAGAGGAAACTTTTATGTCTCCCCGTTATTCCCGCTTTTTCCTACCCCTCCTTTTAAAAGTGGCCTTCGCCTGTGGGGGGATAGGTTTTGCCTTAGGTTGGTGGTTACCTTCTCCTTTTCTCTTCTGGGGAGTAATCGGCCTTTGTTTGCTGTTCGGAGTCGCTTATCTCGGAGCTTTCAGGTTGGGAGAGGCGCTAGGAGAGGAGGAAAGTACCCTTCACCAAAAAGTTCGACGGTGGTTGGAAGCAGATCCTGAATCCTGCAGAGAAGAGAAGCTCTTCCAGCCTGCTTCCTCCCTCTTCTCCGACCTGGCCTCCGACTTAAAGGCTTTAGGCCAACTTTATCGGGAGAAGCATCAACAAGGGGTTTACCTTCAGTCCCTATGGCAATCTTTGCTCAAAGCCCTCAGCGATGCGGTGCTCATTGTTGATGAACAGTTTCGCTTGAGGCAGGCTAATCCTTCCGCCCAGTTCCTATTAAAGGTTCCTTGGCTGGAAGCAGCAGATCGGCCTTTGAAAGAGGTGGTAAACTCCCCGGGGCTGGAGGCTCTGGTAAGTCAATCTTTGCAACATCAGCGACCTTTGCGCCAGGAGTGGGCCTTTTCTCATCCCGATTTACGGATTTTTGACTTACAAATCCAGCCTTTGCGGTTTCTTCAAGGGGAGATGGGAGGAGCCTTACTCCTGCTTAAAGACGTTACTCAGGAACACCGCTTGACCGCTATGCGCCACGATTTTGTCGCCAATGCCAGCCATGAACTACGGACTCCAGCAACTTCTATTAAGGTGATGGTAGAGAGTTTGTTAAATGGAGGTTTAGAGGACAGGGATCTCGCTACCCAGTTTCTCACTGCTATCGCTCGAAGTTCCGAACGTCTTGTGGGCTTAGTGGAGGATCTTCTCACTTTGGCTGAAGCAGAGAGCCAGGCGCGCCCTTTGGCTCCAAAGTTGATCTCCGTCCGCGCTCTTTTTGAGAAAGTAGCAGAGGATTGGTTGGGTAACGCTCGAATCCGGAAAATCACCCTGCGTAGGGAGGATATTCCTCCTCACTTGACAGTGTACGCCGATCAGGAAGCCCTTTCGGTGATTTTAGATAATCTGCTAGATAACGCTATTAAATATACTCCTGAAGGAGGAGCGGTTTTTTTAGAAGCGAAGGAGGAAGATCACTACGTTCATCTGATAGTTCGGGATACAGGCATCGGCATCCCTCCGGAGCATCTTCCTCGGATTTGGGAACGTTTTTATCGGGTGGACCGGTCTCGTTCCCGAGAACTGGGGGGTACCGGTTTGGGTCTATCCATCGTTAAGCACCTCACTGAGCAGCAGAAGGGTTATGTTTGGGTGAAGAGTAAGCCGGGGGAAGGCAGTTGTTTTGGAGTAGTACTTCCCAAAGAGGGGAAGGCAGGAAACACCGGGTAGTAGCCAAGGGGTGTTTTCCCTCTTCTGTTGGCGGACGGGCGCCAGCTATGTGTCTCCTTAGCTAGAGCCCTATGCAAGTGAAAACTACCGATTGTCAAGAGAATCAATCCTCTAGGTGTCCTCGGAGAGATGGAGAGGCTCCTCCACCCCCTTGGTTTAACAAAAGCTTAACATCCTTTTGAAGTTGCCTTAACCTTTGCATAATATTTTTTTGACTCCCTCGTGTTATACTGCCAACGGGTGAGCCCCTAGAAGTCCCGTCGTCTCACACCCCATTAATTGAGAGGATCAACCTTCTGAAAGGAGGTCAAAGGATTGCTTAGGAAAGAATGGGTTAGTATAGCCATAGGGATTCTCTTTGCTAGTACCTTTGTCTCACCTTCCTGGGGAAGTGATCAGGAGATAGAGCAGATTCGGAAACAGATCCAATCTCAGCAACGTTTGCTGGAGCAGTTGCAAAAACGGCTGGAAGAGCTAGAGAAGAAACGTCCTGACCAACCACCTTCCGAGAAGAAACCCTCGGTTCCCAGCTTTCAATTCTCCGGTTATATTCAGTGGCAGACTCGCCGGGATGCAGGGGAGCGGGTAAACGTCACTGAGGAAGAGCTCCGAAGAGCTCGCTTAAAGGCCGATGTAAGACTAGGCCAACGAGCAGGGGCGACCCTCCAGTTGGAAATGGCACGAGAAGTGGAGGTAAAAGATGCTTATGTAGATTTAAAGTTCCCTCCCCAGTGGGGGGTAAGAGTGGGCCAATTTAAAATCCCTTTTAGCAGTCAAATCTTAGAGTCCTCAGGAGCACGGTTGGCTCCGGAACGGGCCTTAATTAACCTGCGAACTGTTCCTGGGGAGCGAGATCGGGGGATACTGCTTACTTATCAGTGGTCGGATAACCCTCGTTGGCCTCTTCAGGTTCAGGGGGGTGTTTTCAATGGCGCAGGCCCTAATCGCAATGATAACAATACAGATAAAGACTTTATCCTCAGTATTGCTACCCCTGCGACGCCTCTCGCCCTTCGGGTTTCTTTCCTGCAAGGGCGCTTTCGGAACCCCTCTCAGGGAGGGCAGCCGGGAGGAGAAGTGACTAAAAGACGCTGGGGAATTGATGCCCGCTATAATCGGGGACCCTGGATAATAGAAGGTCAGTACGCTCAGGGTAAGGGAGATAGCGATGGTCAAAGAGTTAGCACCACTGACGTACAGGGTTACTACTTGCAGGTCGCTTATAAAATTCCTAATATCCCCCTCTTTCCCCTTGTTCGATGGCAGCACTATGATCCTGATACCCATACTCCTAGAAACTCTATTCAGGGGCCTTTGGTAGGGTTTGTTTATGATCCGACCCATTTCCTGCGTTACACTTTGGCTTGGGAACAGCTGAACGATCGTTCCCGGCCGGGAAGACGAAATACTCTCATCTTGCGCGCTCAGCTCCACTATTAATTTCTTTCGAGGAGGAGAAAAAATGGTTCAGTCTCAAAGACTTTCCGTGTTGGTTTCAGTAGTAATTCCCTTAGCCTGCTTATCCTTGCTGTGGGGGTGTAGTAAATCTACAGTTCCCTCCGGGGGGGAGGGGAAGCAGGCGTCTTCTCAGGCGCAGGTATCCGGTGAAATCCATGGGGATGGTAGTAGCACGGTTTTCCCCATTATGGAAGCTGTCGCTGAAGAGTTTCAAAAAGAGTATCCGGGAATTAAAGTCACTGTAGGGATTTCAGGTACCGGCGGGGGTTTTAAAAAGTTCTGCGCTGGCGAAACGGACTTCAGTGATGCCTCCCGGCCAATTAAGCCTACAGAAGCTGAAGCCTGTAAGAAGAACTCTATTGATTACATCGAGCTCCCTATTGCCTATGATGGGTTGTCTGTGGTGGTAAACCCCCAAAATAATTGGGTGAATTACTTGACGGTGGAGGAACTCAGAAAAATTTGGGAACCAGAAAGCAAGGTTCGACGGTGGAGTGACATCCGCCCTCAGTGGCCCAAGGAGGAGATCCATCTTTACGGCCCTGGTCACGACAGCGGTACTTTTGATTACTTCACTGATGCTGTTATCGGTAAGGAGGGGGCAAGCCGTTCAGACTATCAGGCGAGCGAAGATGACAATGTGTTAGTCCAAGGGGTGAGTGGAGATAAGTACGCTCTTGGCTATTTTGGCTATGCTTACTATGAAGCGAACAAGAATAAGCTGAAAATAGTGCCTATTGATGGAGGAAAAGGCCCCGTTACTCCTTCTATGGAAACGATTCAAAAGGGGACATATCAACCCCTTTCTCGTCCTCTCTTTATTTACATCCGGAAGGACGCAGCGAATCGTCCTGAAGTCAAAGAGCTTGTGAAATATCTTTGTACAAAGAGTAAGGACCTGGTTCGGCAGGTTGGATATCTTCCCTTGCCCGACGAAGCTTATCGGTTGGCTTGGGAGCGTTTTGAAAAAGGGATCACAGGTTCTATTTTTGGGGGCAAAGGTTCTCAGATAGGGGTTAAGATTGAGGATCTGTTGAGGAAGGAGAGCGAAGCTAAGTAGATCAAGTTAGTTAGAGGTTCATTCTCCCACAGATTTCAGCTTCCCGGGAAGATTATCCTTCGGAGGAACGCTGAGAGGAGAAAGGGGATTGTCTCTACGGTAGAAGCAGAGGCAATCCCCATCCCAGTTTCCCCTGGGTGTGGAGGAAACTCTGCGAGGCCTGGAAAGCCCTACAGAGCCTCATTTAAGCTATAAGGTGAGAGGGGGAAAGTGTCGAAAAGGGTTTTGGGGAAGGAATTTTTTGTGCGGTACCGGCAGATAAAGAGCAATTTGTTTCTGCAGAGGTTATATCTCAGGTTGTATCTCAAACTCTATTTCAAAGAGAAATTGCTAGCAGGTTTTTTTTTCCTCTGTGCTTTCCTCTCTATCCTTGTTACTCTATCCATTCTTTGGATCCTTTGTTGGGAGGCTTACCTTTTCTTCAGGCAGGTTCCCCCTCTTCAATTTTTTACAGGAACTCGTTGGGCACCGTTGCTAGAACCCCGGAGCTTTGGAGTTCTCCCCTTGTTTTGCGGAACCTTGCTTATCACTTTTCTCTCTGGAATGATTGCTCTTCCCCTGGGCTTGGTTACTGCTATTTTCTTAAGCGAATATGCCTCAGCTCGAACTCGTAGCATTCTTAAACCCGTGTTGGAGATTCTTGCAGGGATACCCACTGTCGTTTATGGGTATTTCGCTTTAACTTTTGTGACACCCCTTTTACAAAGGATCTTCCCCAATATTGAGATTTTCAATGCTCTGAGTGCAAGTATTGTAGTCGCCATTATGATTCTTCCGATGGTTTCTTCTTTATGTGAGGATGCTCTTTCCGCGGTTCCTGTCTCTTTAAGAGAAGCGGCTTATTCTTTAGGTTCTACCTCCTTAGAAGTTTCCCTAAAAGTGGTTGTGCCTGCTGCTTTGTCGGGGATTATGGCTTCTTTCATCTTGGCGCTTTCTCGGGCAATCGGTGAAACTATGGCGGTTACGTTAGCTGCGGGTTCAACACCTCGCCTTACTCTCAATCCCTTGAAAAGTATCCAGACAATGACCGCCTACATTGTACAAGTCAGTTTAGGGGATGTTCCAGCGGGGACAATAGAATATCAGACTATTTTTGCGGTAGGGGCCTTCTTGTTCTTGATCACCCTTTTGATGAACATCCTAGCCAATTATTTGGTAAGGAAATTCCGGCATCAGTATGAGTAGCTAGCGTGGAAAGTAGAGGAAGCAAGAAACTGGGTATTCTAGGGTAAGAGGGGGTTGTTGAGAGGAGAGGAAGATGGCTAGGCGCCACCCTTCGCAGTTATGGAGAACCCTTCGGGCTTTACTCTTTTACTACTTTTGTTTTCTGGCGACCCTGTTGTCCCTTTTTGTCCTTGTGGTCCTGCTTTACAGCCTTGTGAAGAATGGGATTAGCGTCTTGGACTTAGACTTTTTTACGAGCTATCCCTCCCGTTTTCCTGAGAGGGCAGGAATTAAGTCTGCCTTGTGGGGTACCCTCTGGGTTATTCTATTGACCGCTTTGTTTACGATTCCGGTAGGGGTTTGTGCAGCCATTTACCTGGAGGAATACGCACCGAATGCTTGGTGGGTAAGGTGGATTCACATTAATATTGCTAATTTATCGGGGGTCCCTTCTATTGTTTATGGGATGTTGGGGTTATCTCTTTTCGTTCGGGGGCTTCATATGGGGAGGAGCATTCTAGCGGGTGCCCTGACGATGAGCCTGGTGATCTTACCTGCGGTTATTATTGCTAGCCAAGAGGCTCTTCGGGCAGTGCCTCCTTCTCTTAAAGAGGCTTCTTATGCTTTAGGGGCAACGAAATGGCAGACCCTTCGCCATCAGGTACTTCCGGTGGCTTTGCCGGGCATTTTGACCGGCATTATTTTGGGAATCTCTCGTGCCCTAGGGGAGACTGCCCCACTGATTATGATTGGTGCCTTGACCTATGTGGCTTTCACTCCTCGGAGTATCTGGGATGGGTTTACCGTTCTTCCTATTCAGATCTTTAACTGGACTTCTCGTCCCGAGGAGGGCTTCCGAAAAGTGGCTGCGGGAGCGATTATTGTCCTCCTAGCGGTCTTACTCTCTCTCAACGCGGTAGCCATCTGGTTGAGAAATCGGGCGAGGATTAGAATGTAAATGAAGGATAAGCAACGGGAAGACGATCAACAGAGGCTCCAAAAACCTTTTTTCTTGGTTCGGTTAGGCCGGTGCCTTCGGGGTTTGTTGAAGGATCCAAGAGTGCCCTGGACGGCCAAAGCGGAGCTTGCCCTTCTTGGCCTCTACTTGTCTTGCCCGGTGGATATCATACCGGATTTCATCCCTGGCTTAGGTCATTTGGATGATGCCTTCATAGTGGTTTGGGTCTTACGGCGTTTTGTTCGCCGGGTGGGCTGGGACCTTCTTCGGGAACACTGGGGTTCGGATACTCAATTACTGGCTCAGATGGTCGAGGAGAAGAAGGAAGCCTGCTAGTACGCCCCTTGGGAGAAGCATTCGATGGGGTTTGAAAAGGTAACTGCTGTAAAGTTCGCCATTCGGGGTTTGAATCTTTATTATGGAGACTTTCATGCTTTAAAGAATATCTCTTTAGATATTTATGATCGTCAGATCACTGCCTTAATCGGTCCTTCCGGTTGCGGGAAATCCTCTTTTCTTCGGTGCCTTAATCGAATGAACGATTTAATTCCTGGGGCTCGGGTGGAGGGTAAGATTCTCCTAGATGGGGAGGATATAAATCGGCCGGGGGTAGATGTGGTTGTCTTGCGGAAGAGGGTGGGGATGGTTTTCCAACGCCCCAATCCTTTCCCCAAAAGTATTTTTGAGAATGTGGCTTATGGCCCCCGGCTCCACGGCAAATACTCCCGGTCCGACCTCGAGGCTATTGTGGAGGAGAGCCTAAAGAGGGCTGCTCTTTGGGAGGAAGTGAAGGATAAATTGCATCAAAACGCCTTGCAACTCTCAGGAGGTCAACAACAGCGCCTTTGTATCGCCCGTGCTCTGGCAGTGAACCCTGAGGTGATCCTAATGGATGAGCCTTGTTCCGCCCTCGATCCTATCTCTACTTTCCGTATTGAAGAGTTGATGGTACAGTTAAAAGAGAGTTTGGCCGTTGTCCTGGTAACTCATAATATGTTCCAAGCCTCCCGGGTTTCGGATCGGACGGGTTTCTTTCTCTCCGGGGAGTTGGTGGAAATCGGGGATACGGAGCAAGTCTTTGAGAGACCCCAGGACCCTCGAACGGACGACTATATCCGAGGACGCTTTGGCTAAGAAGGAAAGATGGCCTTGTTCTCCTTCATCAGAGGGGAGGGGAAGAATGTTCTTCCTTAAGTTTTTGCTTTTCTTGTAAAATTGAATCAAAGGTTCTCGATGGAACCCAAGCAGAGAACTCGAGGAAACCTTCCTATGCCCACCTTACGGCAAACCTTTGAAACTCAATTACATAATCTGGAGCAGGACCTCCTGCGGATGGGAGCGGTGGTCCTCGATATGTTGGATAAGGCTATCCGGGCCTTGACTGAGCAGAATCCGGCCTTAGCCGAGGAAGTGATTCGGCAGGATGATATTGCCGACGCCTTGGACCTCTCGATTGAATTGGCTTGTATGCGCCTCTTGGCTTTGCAACAGCCGATGTCAAAAGACCTTCGGACCATCGGGTCAGTCCTTAAAGCCATTACCGATATTGAGCGAATAGGGGATTTCTCGGTAGATATTGCTAAATCTGCTATCCAGCTCTCGGGTAGCCCTTACTTTCAGCCTCTTGAAGTCATCCCCAAAATGGGGGAATTAGTCAAAGCGATGATCCGGGATACTCTAGATGCTTTTGTCAACCGGGATCTTAATGAGGTGATGCGGATTTGTACCGAAGCGGATGACGAGGTGGATCATATCTACCGCTCCCTCTTTAATGAACTGCTGGAGTATATGCAGAAAGACCCCAAGATGGTGGTTCAATCCACCTATCTTTTAATGGTGGCTCACTACCTGGAGAGGGCAGCAGACCATACAACTAATGTGGCGGAGCGCATTTATTATATGGAAACGGGGGAATTGCGAGAGCTAGCTTAGTAGACGGAGAGACCCTACGGATATAACCCTATAGTCCCTCTGCCAACCAGGGTTTTCGGGAAGCTTGGGCAAGGAAAGAGCCTCTATAATTCTCTACTTCGGCAGAGGGAAGCGATGGAGTAGCCCAGTTCGGGCATCCGCTACATAAAGCCATCCTCCCGGATCGAGAGCGAGGGCGGTGGGTGAGACTAATTCTCCTTTTTGCCCCCTCAAGGGTCCTCCTGCTAAGGTGTGGATGATTCCCTGAGAGTCTACCCATCGTATCCGATGATTACCCATATCCGCGATGTAAAGACGGCCCTGGCTGTCCCAAGCAAGGTCGGTAGGGAAATAGATAGAAGTTTGGGTCGCCGGTAGACCATCTCCGGAAAATTGCCGGTGGCCGTTTCCGGCTATCGGGATCAGCTTCCCGCCCTTTTCCAACCGGCGGAGGATTTGGTTCATCATCTCAGTGAAGCAGAGCCGGCCTTGAGGGTCGAAGGCGATGCCCATAGGGGTGCTAAGAGGCACGTACGGATGGAGGGCCTCCCCTTCGGTGTATCCATCGGCGCCAGTTCCTACAACCGTCCAGATCTTCCCCTCTTTATCTACTTTACGGATAACGTGGTTACCTGTGTCAGCGATATAGAGTTCCCCTTCTGGACTGATGGCAAGGCCTCCTGGACTCTTCAGTTGGGCTTGAGAGGCAGGGCCTCCGTCTCCGGAGTATCCTGCTTTCCCGGTGCCAGCAATAGTAGTGATAATTCCTTGACGGTTTACTTTGCGAATACAGTGATTCCCGGTGTCTGCGATGAAGATTTCTCCGAGGGGGTTAACGGCTATAGCTGAAGGGTGGTTGAGAAGAGCTTGGCGTGCAGGGCCTCCATCTCCTTGGAAACCGGGGATACCTTTCCCAACCAGAGGGGAGATTTCTCCTGCAGGGCTTACCTGGAAGACTTGATGACTTTTAACATCCGCCACGAGGAGATTTCCTTTCCCATCAAAAGCCAGGCCTGTGGGCTGTTGGAGGGGGGAGCGTGAGCTAGTACTGAAGGGAAACACTTCTCCTAGGACCGGCTGGAGGATGGATAAGGAAAGTATGGGGAGGGTTACAACCACTGGGAGTAATCGTCTTCGCCAGTCTTGGGTGACTTGGTGCATCCTTTTTCTCTCCTCAAAGGGGGTTTTAGGAGCAGGGAGACTTCCTCCCTCCGGCTCATCAGAAGGCAGACTTTTTACAAAACCTTTCACCGGGAAGTGAGAGGAACAATTATTCTCTTAGTTTTTTCCGCTGGATCCAGGCAAGGAGAATACGATACTCTTCAGAATCCCTTCTTGCTGGCCAACGGATTCCCCCCGCGTGAGACAACCCTTCAGCGCCCTCCCGGGGGCTAATCGGTTTTCTCAGCAGAAGGCTTTGGTCAGGGTACGCTAGGTCCACTACTTTAAGAGCAGATTCGTAGTTTCGCACCAGTTGGCCAGGAACGATGCGCCCCTCCTTTAAAGGAGGCTCTAAATGGAGAATCGCATGGGTGGAATGGCAGGTGGTACAAGAATTGCCATCGGGGCCGGTTTTAAGGAAAATTGGTTGGACCATTGCAACAAAGTAATCAAAATCTAGCAATTGGTTCACTGGTGTGGAGAGTTTCTCTCCCAAAACCCAACCCCGAACGATTTGGTAATCCGGATCGTTGGCGTCGAACCAGACGTTTCCTCCACTATGGGGTAGCCCTGCAGGGCCATCGAGAATCCGAGGATTAAGAGGTTTGCGGAGGAGGGGGCTTTCCAGAGGGTTAGACAAGTTAACCTGGGCTAGGGCGGATTGGTAATTCCGCTTAATCTGCTCCTCGCTTAAGGGCCGGCCTTCAGAGGCGACCTCTAGCTGGAAGGTTACCCCTTCTTTCCCTTTCCGGTGGCAATCAACACAGGCTGAATGGGTCAGAGGGTAGCGTTTCGTGAAGAGGGGCTGGACAAAAGCGGCGAAGTAGGCGAAGTCTAGAGGCCCTTCAATTCCCGTTTTTGAGGAGAGGGAGGAAGTTTGCGGAGCCGAAACTGGGGTGATTTTCACGGAAGTTTCAGGCCCTCCTTGAGACAGAGCCTGGGCAACTTTTTGCTGAAGATCGGGATCAGGAACTTCTGTCACTCTAGCGAGCGCTTGCTCTACCGCAATCCGGGCGGAGATAGCGTCCTGTCGCGCGCTGAGTAATAGGTCTACTGCTCGACTCCTCACCAGAGCGTCACTATGGTGCACGAGAGCAGCTAAGCCTGAAAGTATTCGGGGATCTCTCCGAAGGAAAGCCGAGGCTTGAACCATATCCAGTGCTGCGGTGCGGAGGTCTATGTCCTTTCCTTCCAAGCCGCGGGCGACGAAAGCTATGGTCAATTCGGACCGGTGGAGGAGGGTATTGGACCGAGCCGAAGTTTTCAGCACGTCAAGTGCGGTTCCCCTCAGCTCTGGGTTCTGGCTTCCTGCGGATTTGAGGAGGGCGACTAAGGCGCTTTCCTCTCCTAGCTCGTCATAAATCCAGAGGCAATTCCTTAGAGCGGGGACCTGAATCTCGGCCTTCGCCTTTTCGTAGAGCTCTAGGATCGCTTGAGCAACTTCTCGGGTGTGAGCTTGCTTATCTCGGTTGGCCCAATCCAAGCCCGCCAGCTGGGCTTCACGGTAAGGGCTTCTCAAAAGGGTAACGACCTGCTGGGGTACACTCTCTGCTAAGACGCCTCCTCTTCCACCCTGAAGAACCTGAAGAAGGAGTATCAATCCCCAGAGGAAAAAACCTCTTTTTGTCTTGTTCGTCATCCTTGCTTTTTTACCTCCCCTCTTTTTCTCTTTTTGCCCTTGAGCCCCTCTTATCCCTTCTATTATGTGAGCAGTGGAGGAGTAACATAGTCCCCAAAATTCCTTTTTAGGGTTGGGGGTCAGGATTGAAGGAGAAGGGACCCATAATAAATTGGGAGGTAGCACAAAAGGGGATTTAAACTCATTTTTAATTGCACCATAGTGGTATTGAAACCTCCCCTTCTTTGTTGGACATCCTTTTTCAAATCCCTCCTTTTTAATCGCACCATAGAGGCATCAAAATGAGTAAAACAGCTTTATATCTGCTAATATTGGCAGGGTTAGAGAGAGGTTCTCGATGCAGGGTGGGGAAGGAACCTTAGGGGGATAGGTTTCTATTCTGTGTGACCTCGAATCTCTTGGATAAGTTCTTCTACTAACTGCCGAACTTCCGGTTCCTTCCGCATTCTCTCTCGAATCTTAGAACAGGAGTGGATCACCGCGCTGTGGTCTCGCCCCCCAAAGAGAGCACCGATCTCTGGTAGGGATTGGGGAGTGAACTCTCGGAGGAGGTACATTGCGATTTGGCGCGCTAGGACGATGGAGCGGTCGCGTCGCTTCCCTTTCATCTGCTCTACGGAGACACAGGTTTTTCGGGAGACGCATTCCAAGACTCTTGCAGGCGTAACTTCATTCTCTTGGGGGGCGCGGAAATAAGGTCCCAAAACCTGGTCCACGACGGAGCGGGTGATGAGGCACCCGGAGATAGAGGCGTACGCCAGGAGCTTAATCAGGGCTCCCTCGAGGACACGAATATTGGAGGCGACCAAGCTGGCTACATATTCTACTACTTCCTCGGGGAGTTCCACGTTTTCCTGGCGGGCTTTCTCTTTAAGGATAGCGATTCTCATCTCAAGATCCGGAGGGGCGACATCCGCTAGGAGGCCTGCCTCAAAGCGGGAGCGTAACCGAGGGCTGGAGATCAAAAGGTCTTTAGGAGGACGATCACTGGCAAGGACGATCTGTTTTCCCGTTTCGTAAAGGGTGTTAAAAGTGTGAAAGAACTCTTCCTCTGTGGATTCCTTGTTGGCGATGAACTGAATATCATCAATGAGTAGGAGGTCGGCACATCGGCATCGCCGTCGAAACTCCTCCATCTTTCGCTGTTGGAGGGCGGTGACATACTGAATGGTAAAGCTTTCCCCTGATAGGTACATCACGCGGCGGTCGGGGAAAGCTCTGAGAGAAGCGTGGGCGATAGCTTGAAGCAGATGTGTTTTTCCTAGGCCTACTCCACCGTAGATAAAGAGAGGGTTGTAAGAAGTGCCGGTGCTCGTTGCCACTGCTAAGGCCCCCGCATGGGCTAACCGATTACTTTTGCCAACCACGAAGGTCTCGAAGGTATAGCGGGGATTCAGGGGGAGGGAGCCAGGCAGGATTTGAGCGGCCTCTGAGACCCGGGGAGGACTGGGTTTCTTGCCCTCCTTCTCTAAAAGAGGTTGAACGATGACTTGGATTTTTACCTCCTGCCCAAAAACCTCGTTAACCGCGGTCTGAAGGGGTCCCAGGTAGTTCTTTTCAACAAACTGCCGAACAATATTGGAAGGAGCAGAAATAACCAAGCAACCCTCCTCCCAGAAGGCCGGTCTTAGGTTTCGGAGGAAGGCCTCATAAGAGGACCGACGCACTGTTTCCCGCAAAAGGGTTTGTACCTGTTCCCACTTCTCTTTTAAAGGAGGGGAACCGGTTTCAATTTCCCATCCCAGCTGAAGAGGCAGTTGCTCGGCCACCATTTAACCCCCTTTGAGTGTCCGTGTCTCATTATAGCAGGGGATTTTCACGCCAGGTCAAGGAAGAGAGAAGCGTAGAAAAAGTGCCTTTGCCGGCCTTGACTTTTCTGGAGAATAAGGATTGTTAGGGGGATAGGGGATCCCTCTTCTATACCCCATATATAGGGGTAACAGGCCCGAGACGCGCAGTTTGACTACCGGGACGTATTCTATCCCCCATATATAGGGGTAACAGTGGACCTATTCAGGGCCGGAGGGCTTTTTCTATCGCTGGCCAGAGGTTTAATCGTTCTGCCCAGGAGAGGTCAAAGAGCATAACTCCACCGGTTTTCTGTTGAAGATAAGTAATCGCCTTCTGTAAGTGACGGGACTGCCCCCGGAATTGCCGGAGGTAAAGACTGCCTCGGAAAGGAATTCTCCCACAAAGAACGCGCTGAGCGCTTGCGATACCTTCCTCCACCGATTTTAAATAAGGTGGCCCTGGGTCATTGGCTAGGAGCTTGGGGGAGTAGAAACCCAAAAGTAGGAAGTCGTAGAGATCAGCTTGGGCGGTTCGATGGGTGGGGGAGGAAGGTAGGCACTCCGCGCTAGCCCAATTCTGGCCGGTTGGGGAAGGCCACTGGTACCATCCTCCAAAATACCCTCCCAGGAGTAGGCCGGGGCGAAGAGCGGTGAGCCTTTCTCTGGCCTCTTTTACAAAAGTGCGGATACTCTCCTCCCGCCAAAGATTCCACTGATGGTATAAAGGCCCGCCAGGGAGAACCTCTTTAGGCCAACGACGTACCCGGTGGCCCAACCATTTCTCAAAGTCCTTTCGCGCGTAGGGGCTGAAATCACAGGAAGGGCCTGCGTACCGGCAATAGTCCAGGATGACCCCATCCAGAGGATAGCGTTCCACAATCTCTTGAAGAAGAGCCAATTCCCTGGCCCGAACTTCCGGGTGGTGGGGGCTTACAAAAATAAACTGCCGATATCGGCTTACCGGGACAAAGCGTCCTGTGTAGCTCACTTGCATCCAATCAGGATGTTCAAAAACGGGGCCGATGTTTAGATGGGGGCCGAGTCGGGTTCCCTCCATAAAAACTGGGACTCCAGCATAAACGGAGAGATGGTATCTCTTCGCTTCTTCAAAAAGGGCTTCCACTGCATCAAAATGGGGCGGAAAGTAGCGATAGTGGTTAGTCCCTTTGGTTCGCCGGCTCCATTCGCTGAAGTGAGGAGCAATCTTGCTGGGATAGATCACTAAACCGCTGACATCTTTCACCCCAAGAACTACCGTATCGATGTTTGCTTTAACACATTGCCGGATGATGTAAGGTATACCTCCGGGGCGAGAAAGGAGAGGAGCGTTTTCTAAAGCATCTATCCATAAGATATTCCGAGGGATCTTGGGAGAAGAGCCAGGGTTTTGTTTTTTTAATTTTAAGGAGAAAAAAGTGTCTAAGCAGCCGTTAAGAAGGAAGGATAAGAGGAGGCAAAGAATATAAATCCCTTTAGAAAAGCGCTTCATAAGGTAATTTCTCTTCGCTGGATGATTTTGATGAGCAGAGCATCACCTCGGGAGGGTAAAGATTCCTTGCTTTGGTGCGGAACTCTTATTGATCCCTTCTCTATTCTATAGTGCTTACCACACTCTCATAAAAGTGGGAAACGCCTTTCCTCTCTCGAAGGAGATAGTGGAACCTTCATTAAAAAAGGAGGAGAAGATGTATTCCCCAGAAATGACTCCTTTGCTACTTGGTCTTATTCTTTTGCTTTGCCTGACTCTAGAAGCTTCTTCGGAAGTTCCTCCAGGGCCTTATGTCCACCTGAAACCTGGGGATTTAAGATGGGTAAGGTCCTTTTCATCGAAAGAGCCTCTAGTCGGCACTTATTTCTTCTACTGGTATGACATTGACTCTAAGGAGCATTTCATCAACCCGGATGGCAGTGATGCTTTGACGGACCACCCTACCGATGTTGGAGATTATTCTTATAAATCTCCACGTTGGTGGTATAAGGAGCTTCAAGATGTAATGTCGGCAGGAATAGACTTTATCCTTCCGGTTTATTGGGGTACTCCAGGGTATCTTCACCGCAAGAAGGGGGTCTTTGATTGGAGCTTTGAGGGATTAACCGCCTTAGTTTCGGCCTGGAGGACTCTCAAAGCTCAGGGAAAGGTTCCTCCCCAGGTGGGCCTCTTCTACGATACGAGTACCCTCCGTCATAACGATGAAGGGTATCCTATTGATCTAGGCACCGATCAGGGGAAACAGTGGTTTTACGAGACTATCCGGGATTTCTTTAGTATGCTCCCTCCGGAAATGTGGGCTATGTTGGACAAGAAACCGATTATCGTTCTTTACAGCCCTGCTTTCGCTAAGAAACAGGATGCCCAACTCTTCCCCTATGTCAAGAGGAGATTCCGAGAGGATTTTGCTTGTGAGCCTTATATTATTAAGCATGTCGGCTGGGAGGGGCCTGCTGATGCAGAGTATTCTTGGGGAGCAGCTCTTCAACCGAAGCTGAATTTTTCAGTAGCTGCCTTGGGGCCTGGTTATGATCATTCCGCAGTTCCGGGCCGTCAACCTTTGGTTGTCCCAAGGGAAGAAGGACGTTTCTATCAGCGCGCTTGGGAGCAGCTTCTGCAGATACCTAAGGAGAAGCGGCCTAAAATGGTTTTGATTGAAACCTGGAATGAGCTCCACGAGGGTACTGAGATTTGTGAGACAAAGGAATACGGTCGGCAATACATTGAGATGACAGCGTACTACAGCAAGCTGTGGAAAAAGGAGGGTTGATCCCGCCTCAAGATTCTTACCCTCCTGTAGGGGAATCATCCTTCTGACAGGGATGTTATTTGCCTTTAAGGCTTCAGCTTCTTTCTTACTTAGGAATAGACGCATTCCCGAGCTGCTTGGGCGTAAGCTTCTAAGTTTTCTACGGGAACATAGAAGAAATGATCGCTGGGGCTCATAATGTAACCTCCTCCGGGGCCGTAAGCTTCAAACATTTCTCGCACATGTTGCCGAACTTGCTCGGGAGTGCCCGATTCTAAAACAGTGTTTTGGTCTAAACCACCGATCAGGGCGACTTTTTCTCCTATCCGGGCTTTGATTTCGTGGGGGCGGGCGTCCCCTCCCATTGTAGGAGGTGTTAGAGTTTCTACCGCATCGCAGCCGTTCTCTACAATCAGTTCCAGGATCGGCATCATCCCTCCGCAGGTATGGTAAACCACTTTATGACCCAGGCTGTGCAAAGCATTATGCATCTTTTTGTCGTAGGGTAAGCAGAATTCCCGAAAGTAAGCTGGGGAGATCACTGTGGAGGAGGCGGCTCCACCTCCTGTTTCGATGAGATCGTATGGGACGCTATCGAGACTCTCTTCTATAAAGCGGGCCTTCTTTTGCCAGAGAACTTCCAACAGCTCGTGTACCCAGTCGGGGTGGTCAGCCGCCTCCAAAATGAGCGGATGAGTTCCTACCAAACAGGTTGCCTCTTGCCAACATCCCCCCTGTTCACCAAAAACAAAACCCCGTAGGATACCGTCTTGTCCTAGAACTTCATATTCTCTTTTTACCGCTTCTTTATCTAGCTTAGGTATCGGCATATATTTTTCAATCAGCTCTAAGTCCTCGTGGCGTTTGATGAGGGGAGTAATGTTCCAAGTGGTGATGGCATTCTGGCTGATGACCTTCTCTAATACGCCTCCGGGGGTGGTGATGATGATGCGGAAGCGTCGTTCCCCGGGGCGCGGAGATTCCAGCTCTTGGGTCTCCACTTGCCAGGAAGGATCATTACAAGGGAGTAGGGGAAAGTGAGTTAGGGAGGCATCAAGGCCAAAACGGCGAAAAGCCTCCAAATCACTGATCCCCCCTAGGTAGGTGTTAAGGTGATAGGGTTGCCATTGATGAACGGTTGCGGGAACTCGTTCGGGTATCCCTCTTTCTAGGGCGGTCAACATTCGTTCTTTGGGGGTCATCTTTTTCATCCTAAGGCCTCCTTTTTAAGAGCCATCCAAAGCCTGGCGCACCCTTTAGGGTGCGGCTACTCAACCTCTTGGCCTTGGTAGTCACAGGCTTGAGCCTGCGTAACCTCGGTTAAGGGTTTTCTTGTTGGCCTTTGGGTGACACCGTTTTCTTACCGCCACCAGTGTTTGTTGAGGTAATCAAAATAGAATAAGGCGTTATCCACCGGCACATTCCTGGGGATATGATTCCCCACAGCGAAAATAAGTCCGGGGCAGTCTTTCGCTATCTTGAGCGTTTCATCAACCTCTCTCTGGATATCCTCTCGAGTTCCGAAAGTAAGGGTTCGGCAATCGAGCTTACTTCCCACGATGACGTGGGTTTTACCATACCGTTCCACCACATAATCAAAGCTGGTAAGAGGCTCAAAAATGAAACCATCGGCTCCGGCCTCAGCGATATCGTCTACAAATTGGGTCCAGTTCCCATCCGAGCAGAAGAGGACGATCTTATTGGCTGAATGGAGGACCTCCCAAAGTTTCTTATATCGGGGAAAGATTACCGCGCGGTAAAAATCTGGGTGCATAAAAGCCCCTTGAGTCCAGACCATATCATCGTGGCAGATGAAGACTTGGATGGAGGTCTTTGCCCAGGCCTGAAAATGGTGGAGGGAAAGTTGGAAGAAGCTGTCGAGCACTTTTTCAAATCGCTCCTTTTCAGAGGCAGCTAAGAGGAGCATTTCCCATCCAAAGGCTTCGATGGCCCCTGAGACGATGGTTTTATAGTAGCCTCCCGGGTAAACTTGATGGGGGAAAGTGGATTGCTCCCTTTGGTAGAAAGTTTCATAGTAATGAGCCAGGTCCCTTATATTGGGAAGGCCGTATTCTTCGACTGCATCAAATTCCAAAACCTCTTCTACCCTTTGAAAGGGGCAGTACACCGAATCCCGCCGGTCTATTCCCCCCTCCAAAAACTCCGCGTGACCCATATCGGTGACTCGGCCTCTTTGACCCCAAGGAAGAGGGCCATCGTTAGTGGCCCACAGGAAGTCGAACTGCCATTCATCATAGAACTGACGCCAGGTAGGGGTGTCAGGGTTTCCTTCTGTTCCTGTGACCGCCCGCACTAAGGCGTAGTTGCTACAATATTCAGTATGCCCGATCCGCTCGGCCACCTCCAACCGGAGTGTTTTCATGCCAACTTCGTAACTCATCTTGATACCCTTAAGCCCCTTACTTCCATAGACTTTTTCTTCTTCGTAGAAGAGGTTACCTAGTTCTCACCCTTTGAGGGGAGCTCATTCCCCTGTGGAGGCTTCATCAATATGGCAAGCTCTTCCGCTCCCCAGTTTCGCCAGGTTCTGCTGGCTAGAGGCGTTCGTAGAGAGCCACAGCACAAAACCCTCTTCGGCGTCCCGGGAACCAAACCGGTGGGCCACTAGCTCCGGGTAGTTCTCCATCCCCCTATCTGGAGCCTTAGGATCACCCAGCGAGCGGCCCTTGGCTGGGGTGGAAAAGGGAACTTATATATTCCAATCTAATTAGCAATATACCACCGCTGCTGTAGCGAGCATACTAAAGGTGCAATTTTTTTCAAGGTGTCAAATTTTTCCGGGTAGGGCAAGGAAAAAAGGGGAGGTAAATAATATACTATAATTGGATACTCCCTCATACTATCTCATTTTGAGGAGGCAACAATGGCCCTGGCAATTAAACTAAGGGGCCTCACCAAGCAGTACCAGGGGATCGCCCAAGCACAAAAGGTCGTTGCGGTGGACCACTTAGACCTGGATGTGGAAGAGGGCCAGATTTTTGGTTTCTTAGGACCGAATGGAGCTGGCAAAACAACGACCATCAAGATGATGCTTGGCCTGATCTTCCCTACTGAGGGGGAGGGTTGGATTTTAGGGAAACCCATCGGCGATATTACCGTAAAGAAGGATATCGCCTACCTCCCCGAAAGCCCCTACTTTTATGAACATCTCAGTGGTGCTGAACTCCTAGATTTTTATGCCCGTCTCTTTGGCATCCCTAAAGAGGAGCGTCGGAAACGCATCGCCTTCCTCCTCGAGAGAGTGGGGCTGCCTAACGACCGTAAACCCCTCCGAGAATATTCCAAGGGAATGCTCCAGCGTATTGGTATTGCCCAGGCGCTGATCAACGATCCCAAACTCCTCTTCCTGGATGAGCCGACCTCAGGCTTGGACCCCATTGCCCATATTGATATTCGAGACCTGATCCTGGAGCTCAAACGGCAGGGGAAAACGATTTTCCTTAGTAGCCATCAGCTCTCCGATGTGGAGATGGTCTGTGATCGGGTGGCTATCCTCAACCGGGGGAAGTTGGTAAAGATCGGCGATGTGGATGAACTATTGACAGGGACAGAGGTGGAAGTAATTGTGGAAACTCGGGACCCCGAGCTTCGGGGGAAGCTGGAGGAGATCGCCACTCGTTCAGAGCCGAAGGAGGATCGTTTGCATCTTTATCACCATGATGAAGAAGTAGTGGGTCAGATGATTGATCTCATTCGAGCTCGGAAAGGGCGTTTGATCTCGGTAACGCCTCAGCGCCGGTCTTTGGAGAGCATCTTCTTAGAGACCGTCAGGGAGGCAGAAAAATGAGAACAGCGTGGACCATTGCAACAAACACGTTGGGGGAAGCCCTCCGAAAACGGATTCTTAATATCTTCCTGCTAGTTGCAATTGGTTTAATCTTTCTTTCCCAGGCTTTTGCTTTCTTCGCTGCCACCCACGCGGGGCCTCGAGACCCCGAGCGGGTGGAGCTCTTTGTGATCAATGGTCTCGCCTTCGCCATCATCTGGTTGGCAGGGTTAGTGATGAGCATCTTCCTAGGGATGGACCTTGTTCCTAACGAGGTGGAGAAGCGAACCATCTACACTATCCTTTCCAAGCCCGTGCCTCGCTGGGCCTATATCACCGGGAAGTTTTTAGGTATTGCTCTCACCCTGCTGGTTAATATGGCCTTGATGGGAGTCGTCTTCTTGATCGTAGTGGGGATTAAAACGCACCAAGTTCGCTGGGAATTAGCCTTGGGCGTTTTGGTAATGTATTTAGAGTTTGTTTTTCTAGGGGCAATAGCTCTCTTCTTCTCTGTTTTAGTTACCAAGAACATCAATATTGCCCTCTCTTTCTTCTTCTTTATCTTGGGGAATCTCTCGGACTTTTGGGAGTCGGTTGTTAAGCTGAATGTTGAGCGTTTTGTAGACGCTCGGACCCCCGAAGGGCAAAACCTGATCCAGAATATAGTGAAGGTTGTCCATTATGTGATTCCCAATTTTGGGAACTTCAATGTGCATAATCCGATCATCCATTCGGAGCTGATCCGAAACAATCCGGATTTCTATATGGCTATTGGCAGGGTGCTTCTCTATGGAGTGATTTACTCTCTAGCCCTTCTCCTTTTAACTGTGGGGATTTTTAATCGGAAGGAGGTTTAACTTTGGCCGCACTGCTTCATCAAGAGAATCGCCGTCTTTTAGTGGCGGCCTTGTGTTTCTGGTTTTTGGCTGTTCTGTTGCAACCGCTTATTGATCGAGATCGGCCTTTCTTCCGCACTGCTATTGACCCTACTCGCTTGGGGCAATTGGGGGCTCAGTCTCGAGAACTCTTTGGGGGGGTTTTGGTCGGTTTCCGGGAAGTTGCTGCGGGTTTACTTTGGGTAAAGGCGGATGATTATTTTCACTCAGGGGAATATGATAAGCTGGTGCCTTTATTCTATTTGGTTACTTGGTTAGACCCCCACAACTTAGATGCCTACTCCACAGGGGCTTGGCATTTAGCCTATAACCTGGGGGATCATCGGCTGATTCCCGAAGGTTTACACCTTCTGCTCCAAGGGGTTAGGAACAACCCTAGCGTTTTTGATTTGTATTTCCAGGTGGGATGGATGTACTTTGATAAGATCAAAGACTTTGGGAAGGCAGTAGAATGGTTTCGGAGGGCATCTCGGTATCCTCAAACCGATGGTAAGCCAACCCCCTTCTATGTCAGGCATATGCTGGCTCATGCTTTGGAGAAGAACGGTCAGATTGAGGATTGTATCCAACAGTGGCGAGAGAACGTTCGCCATGCAGAGGAGCGGGTGCGTCAAAATCCGGAAAGCACTGATCTTCAGCAGGAGCTGGCAGTAGCTCGCCACAACCTGGATGTCACCCTGCTTCGTCGCGATTTCTTCCGCAAAGGGGCCGGACAGCCAGGCTACTTCTTTAACTGGAGCGCCAATCCCCCTCGGTGGATGTCTTCTGGGGATAGTCAGGTGCATCAGCAGGATGTTCAATTTGATTATAAAGTCATTCGGTTGGCCCCCCGGAAACTGAAGATTGTAGGTCATATGGAGGGGATGGACTTTCGCCATCGCCTCCGGGGTCATCAGTATTATGTTCGCATTGCCCTTTGGTTTCGGGATGCAGATTACGAACAGCGGATGAAAGCCCACGAGCACGATTTTGAGTGGCAGAAGGATAATATTACTTTTTACAGAAGGTTTGACTATCCCTTCCCCTCCCACGAAAAGGGGAATGAGTTCGTTATTGAGCTGGATTTCAGCAAAGACCCTGAAGATTGGGGAAGGGATCCTGCAAAGCTCTTTCCCCTAAAAGGAGAGCTCTTTAAGTTGACGGTTTGGTTAGACCCGATGCTTCAGGGCGAGTTTATTCAGGACTTTACTGGATGGAAGGGAGAAGGGCTTACTGATAAGAGGTATGTTATCACGGATGAACGGGGAGTGCGTTTGATCAGCAAGACGGTGATCCTGAAAAGGGAAGACCTACTTGAGCCGGGCCAGGCGGTGATCGCCGAGTGAGCAGTAACGATAGGGTAGGAAAGTGAGGGATAAATCTTTATTGGCGCGTCTGGCCCCTTTGGGTACTTTAGTCGCCTTAACCCTCGGTTTTTCCCTCTTGTCTGACCGTTTTTTGACTCCCTCAAACCTCCTAACTGTAGCTCTGCAGGCGGCGGTAGTAGGGATTCTCGCTGTTGGGGAAACGATTGTTATTTTGTGTGGAGGGATTGATCTCTCAGTAGGTTCGGTACTGGCCATTTCAGGAGTGGTAACAGGTATGGTGTTGGCTGAGGGTCAGCCGGGGTTCCTTGCCGGACTCGCCGGAGTAGGGGTGGGGTTATTATGGGGAGTGGTCAACGGTTGGGTTACCGCTCGCTGGGGAGTTCCCGCTTTTATCACGACCTTAGGCAGTATGGGGGCGGCCCGAGGTTTAGCTCTCATTTTAACGGGAGGGTATCCGGTTTTTGAAGGAGTTTCCCAGTTTCGTTATTTAGGGGAAGCCCGTTGGTTAGGGGTACCTGTAGCTGCTCTGGTTTTTGGGGTAATGGCTTTATTGGGCCATCTTCTTCTCGCTTATACCGCCTTCGGTCGAAGGGTTTATGCTTTAGGAGGGAATCGAGAAGCGGCACGGTTATCCGGGGTTCCGGTAAACCGAGTGATGATCGGGGCCTTTGCTTTGTGTGGAGCTTTAGCTGGTCTTGCCGGGGTAGTTCAGACTTCCCGAGTGGGAATTGCTCAACCGACGGCGGGTCAAAACTACGAGTTAGATGCCATTGGTGCAGTAGTAATAGGTGGAGCCAGCTTAATGGGAGGGCAGGGGGGGATGGGCGGAACCCTCCTAGGAGTAGCGATTATGGCCTTGCTCCGCAACGGATTAGATTTGGTAAGTGCTCGTTTTCCCCAAGTCTCCGTTTATTGGCAGCAAGTGGTTTTAGGGGCCATCATTGTGGCAGCAGTTTATTACGACCAGCGGAGAAGGAGAATCGGTTGAAGCCTTGAGTGATCCTTTGCCATAATGGAGGTACCCCTGGCGAAAGGCAAGCCCATAGCTTGGTCAGACGGATAAAAGGCTGTAAGATAAGTTTAAACCGTTAGCAAGATGAGTATCTAAGAGAACAAGGAGTGGGTACCAATGGGAGACCGGTGGCAACGGGTAGAATCGGCTTTAGAAGGTTAGCCGAAGCGCAGGTTAGGAGAGGTGCTCCCCGTTTGCTTCTGCTATCGAGCTCGCCCGGAAAATCAGCATCGATTGCGTGAAGCGGATATCCCTTTGGTCTTCTCTTATGGGAAATGGACCTAGGTGGCGGAAAGGAGATCATTACACTTCTAGGCTGTCGGGACTATCCTACTGATGCTATAGAAGAGTATTCTTCTTTCTTGGGGCAAGCACTGCAAAAGCGAGGGGTAGGCCTTGGGCTTGTGCGAGTGCCGTGGGCAGAACAAGGATGGATGAGAGCACTCCGATGGTTGTGGCGGGAGAGTGCTCGATGGCAGGGCCAGTGGGTCTTAGTACAATATACAGCCTTGATGTGGTCCCAACGAGGTTTTCCCTTCGGCTTTCTCTTAGTGCTCCTAATACTTCGCCGGGCTGTTAGGAATATTGCCATCATATTCCACGATGTTAGCGGATACCCCGGGCAGAGACTGGTGGACCGCTTTCGACGGCTTTGCCAGCACATGGTTATGCGTATGGCTTACCAATATGCCGATAGGTCCATCCTGACGGTGCCTTTGGAACGAGTACCATGGCTTCCGCCGAATCCCAATAAAGCTGTATTCATCCCTGTGGGAGCGAACATACCAGAGGCCGGTCAGCGGTTAAGAACCAATAGTCAGCTGGAGAAAACGGTAGCCATATTTGGAGTAACTGGAGGAGTTAACCTCCTCAGAGAAGTTGAGGATATCGCCTATGTGGTAAAAAAATCAGCGCGGGAATTATCAGCGAGAGGGGAGAAACTTCGGCTGATTGTCCTAGGGCGGGGTTCGGAAGAAGCGGAACCGGTGCTTCGTCAGAACTTAGATGGGGTGAATAACCTAGAAGTCTCAGTGTTGGGATTACTGCCTGCTGAAAAGGTTACGGAGGTTCTTTCCCAAGCCGATGTTTTGCTCTTCGTGAGAGGGGGGATTTCTAGCCGGCGGGGAAGCGCTATAGCGGGAATTGCCTGCGGAGTTCCTATTGTCGCTTATGAAGGTGTGGAGACAGCATCACCTATTACTGAGGCCGGAGTTTTGTTGGCACCCCAAGGGGATCGGGAAGCTCTAGCCAAAGCGCTGGTGCAGGTACTTACTGACAAATCTTTATGGCAGACGCTCCATCAGCGCAACCTTCATGCCCAGCGCAGCTACTTCTCTTGGGATGCCATTGCGGAACGGTTGACAAGGGAATTGGGGAGAGGAGGAGTTTCCTGATTTTGGGTAGAATGGAAAGGAGAGAGGAATTCTGAAAGATGGTTCCCCGACAGGATATCTTAAGGTTATCAGAGCTTTTTCCGTAGGAGGAGAGTCAGGGAGATCAAAGATACCTAAAAAGGAGTGAATAGGTTAAGATGCCTACTGAGATGTATGAAGAATTCTTACACTTACTGCGCACCAATCCGGATTTCCGGGAGGAGGTTCGCCGGCTGATACTTTCGGAGGAGTTATTATCCCTCCCTGCTTTGGTCCAGGAAAACAGCCGGCAAATCGCTCACCTTGCAGAATTAGTGCAAGGGTTGATAGAAGCTCAAGCCCGGACTGAAGAGCGGTTAACCCGAGCCGAGGAGCGGTTAACTCGGCTTGAGGAGGCGATGGTCCGAGCCGAGGAGCGATTAACTCGGCTTGAGGAGGCGATGGTCCGAGCCGAGGAGCGATTAACTCGGCTTGAGGAGGCGATGGTCCGAGCCGAGGAGCGATTAACTCGGCTTG
>CAYSAW010000010.1:0-128613 GCA_964429225.1 uncultured bacterium | reverse complement strand
TTTGAAGGAGTTTGAAACAGCTATCAAAATGGCGCGTCCTCAAGTTCTATCTGATCAATTCTCACGATAAGTACGGTGATGTTATCAGGCCCTCCGCGCTCATTGGCCAAATCAATCAATTGTGAGCAAGCAACCGACGGAGCTTCCTCGAGGACCATTGAGAGGATTTCCTCATCAGTAACCACCGAGGTGAGGCCATCGGAGCAGAGAAGGAAATGATCACCGGGTTTGAGCTCCAATTCACTGAGGAAAGGGTCTACTTTGGGAGTAGCACCGATAGCCTGGGAGAGCACATTCCGGTAAGGAGAGAGGAGGGCTTCTTCGGGAGTCAACCCTCCCCGGCGAACTTGCTCAGCGACCCAAGAATGGTCCTCACTCAACTGCTCAATTTGTCCTGCTCGAAGACGGTAAGCTCTACTATCTCCCACATTACAAACCCATCCTCGATTTCCGACCAACGCCAGGGCCACAAGAGTAGTTCCCATCCCTTCTCGGCCGGGGATTTGCCGGGCACTTTGGTAGACAATCTCGTTTGCCGTATGGAAAGCCTGAAGTAAGGCTTGGTCGGGAGGTCCTTCAGTAGAGGCATAATAGACTCGGAAGAGGGTTTTAAGAGCGAGTTCCGAGGCAATTTGGCCTGCTGAGTGCCCTCCCATCCCGTCAGCTACCGCATAGAGGTACCCCCGGCTGACCACTATCTTCGGGTCCTCCGGCTCGAGCCAATCCCCCTTATCTTCATTGTTTTCTCGCACTCTTCCTAAATCGGTTTTCATTCCCAGGGTTACTTTAACCCGGGCGGAGGGCAACAGAGAATCCTGAGAAGGAGATAAGCTTTCTTGAGGGGTGAGTTCTGCAGTAATTTCATCCTCAGAAGGCATCGATAAATCCTCTTCAAAAGGATGTTGTTAGGGCTTACGTAGTGGGAGTGAGCTCATAGCAGGAAAAAGCTGAGAGAACTTTGTTCATTCTCGACAAGTAGAGTTATTTTCGCTATCATAATAACAACAAAGAGGTTTACTGGCAACTACGCAACCTTTTATGGAGTTGGGGGAGGAGCATCATACTAAGGAAATGAAACCTTGATGTTGCCATAAGAGACCAAAGAGAGTTTTCCTTGCGAATGACCCTTCTCTGGTCCAGGGTGACGAGATCACCCTTTGAGTACGTCTTCCCGCTCGTGGGCATCACCTTGTGCGTGTTAAGGCACGACAAAATCCCTAATCCCTTTTTCACTCCTTATTCTTCGTTGCATCTTCCCTGTCTTGCCCTTCGTCCTTTGGGATCCCCACTTTCAACCTCTGCTTTCCTACCACTAGAACATCTCCCTGGGAGAGGAGCACTTTCTCTCCCGGCGGAACTCGGGCGTCATTCAAAAAAGTCCCGTTGGTACTATTTAAATCTCGGAGGTAAACCATTCCCCCTTCATAGGTGAGCTCCAAATGACAGCCTGATACGTAGGGGTCGGGGATCACAATTTGGTTCTCTGGGCGTCGCCCCAAAGTAGAAACTCCTTCAGGAATGGGGTAACGCGTTCCGTCCTCGGCTTCGAGATAAGCTCCCGAAGGGGTTATAGAGGGGGCTTCGATCCTCTCCTCAGAAGGAGGGATGGTTTCTTCCAAACCTTCTGCGGTAAAAATGAGAAGGGCATCGCCTAATCGGATCTCGTCCCCGGAGCGAAGAGGCACTGGCTGATGGGGAGGGATCCGTTTGCGGTTAATAAAAGTGCCGTTGGTGCTGCCCAAATCTTCCAAAGTAGCCCGATTCTCTTCTATCCGAAGGAGGGCATGGCGGCGCGAGACGGAGGGATGAGGCAAAAGGATATCCCCTTCGGCCCGCCCCAGACGGTTTTCTCCCTCGCGAAGGGGATAAAAAACGCCTTCGGGAGTTTTTAATTGACCTCTTTCGGGGGGGATTTCTGAAGGCTTTTCTCCTGGCACTGCGGAGAGGAGGAAGCCACACTCCTGGCAATAGAGCTCCCCCGGAAGGTTTTGTGTCTGGCATACCGGGCACATCACCGGTGCAGAGACCTGGGTCTTCTCCGCCTCTTGGGATAAAGAAGTTGGGGAGGCAGATTGAGAACCCTCTCCTACGAATAAAGAGGGTACAGATTCCTGTTGTTCCATTATCCTCACTCCTTAAGCGAACACCACTCGTCGGATGCGTTGGACAACTTCCGCTAAAACTGTCAGGGTTTCCTCAATCTCTTGGGAGGTAGTATAACGCCCCAAAGTGATACGGATCGAGGAATTGGCCTCTTCCTCAGATAAGCCGATGGCGAGAAGCACATGAGAGGGCTCCAAGGCTCCCGAGCTACAAGCGGAACCACTAGAGCAGGCTATCCCCTCCAGGTCCAGGTTCATCAAAAGGGTTTCTGCACTCACACCCTCGAAGCCTACATTCACGTTGTTCGGCAGGCGGAGGGTAGGGTGGCCGTTCAACCAGCTCCCTTCAATATTCTTGAGAATGCTTTGGATCATTCGGTCTCGGAGGTTTTGGAGCCGATGGTACTCTTCTTCTCGGTGCTGAAGGGCTAATTCTAGGGCTTTTGCCATTCCCACGATCCCAGCCACGTTTTCAGTGCCTGCCCGTCGCTCTCTCTCCTGGGTTCCTCCCCACAAAAGGGGTTTCATCTTTACCCCCGAGCGAATAAACAAGGCTCCTACTCCCTTCGGCCCATAAAATTTATGAGCAGACAAGGAGAGGAGATCCACGGGGAGCTCTTGGAGGTTGATCGGAATCAGACCCACTGCTTGAACCGCATCCGTATGGAAAAGAACGCCTTTTTGTCGGCATCCCTCACCAATCTCCCAAATCGGTTGAAGGGTACCAATCTCATTATTGGCGGTCATCACTGAAACAAGGATCGTTTGATCGGTAATAGCCTTTAAAACAGCTTCCGGATCCACAATCCCTGTCCGATCAGGATACACCAAAGTTATTTGATATCCTTGTTCTCGAAGGACTTTAAGAGGCTCCAGGACAGCGTGATGTTCGATAGCGGTAGAGACGATATGACTACCCTTTTCTCGGTATTGGTAAGCGACTCCGAAGAGGGCAGTGTTATCGGCCTCGGTACCGGAGGAGGTAAAAAGGAGCTCTTTAGGGAGGCAACCCAGAAGCTCGGCCATCCGGTCTCTGGCCCAGTCCAGCCCCTCTCGGGCCTCGCGGCCGAACTGATGGAGGCTGGAAGGATTGCCGAAACAGGGTCCCAGGTAAGGCTCCATCGCCGCCTTAACCTGAGGATCCAAAGGCGTAGTCGCAGAATAGTCCAAGTAAATCCGACGCATTTTGGGAAAGGAGGAAGTCTTTATTGGAGAGGATCTTTAAGAATCGCTCCCTTACTCGCCGAGGTTACAAATTGTTGATATCGGCGGAGCCATCCGGGGGGGATGTCCCGTTGAAGAGGTTTCCAGTGGGCTCGCCGTCGTTCCATCTCCTCCTCAGACAAGAGGACATCAATCCGTCGGGCCTCCAGATCAATGGAGATAATATCTCCTTCTTGCAACAGGGCGATAGGGCCACCTTCGGCTGCTTCAGGAGAGATATGCCCAACACTAATCCCTCGGCTTCCCCCTGAGAATCGGCCGTCAGTAATCAAAGCGACGCTTTTCACCAGGCCCATTCCCGCTAAGGCTGAGGTGTGTCCCAGCATCTCAGGCATTCCTGGGCCTCCTTTGGGGCCTTCATAGCGGATGACAACCACATCTCCTGCCTTAACTTTACCTTGACGGATGCCTTCAAAAGCTTCATCCTGGTCATTAAAGATCACCGCAGGGCCGACATGGCGTTTAATGTCGGGGTCTACAGCTCCAGTTTTAATGATGGCTCCTTCGGGTGCTAGGTTTCCAAAGAGAACGGTCAATCCCCCTTTCTCAGAGTAGGGGTTTTCGATTCGACGAATCACTTGCTCATCTTTAATCTCTGCTCCTGCGATGTTCTCTCCTAAGGTTTTGCCCGTAACCGTGATGCAATCAAGGTGAAGAACCCCCGGTTTCCGGCTAAGTTCCTTTAAGATCGCGCTAATACCACCTGCCCGGTGAACATCTTCAATATGGACCTCGGGTGTTGCAGGGCTGACTTTACACAGGTAAGGGACTCGATCGGCAACCTGATTTAACCTTTCTAAGGGGTATTCGACTCCGGCTTCGTAGGCGATAGCGATGGTGTGAAGCACTGTATTTGTGGAGCCTCCCATCGCCATATCTAGGGCGAAGGCGTTGTCTATGGCCTCTGGGGTAACGATATCCCGAGGCTTGAGGTCCATTTCAATCAGTTGGAGGATTTGCTGAGCCGCTTGGCGAGCCAGCTCTTTACGCTCTTCTGAAATGGCCAGGATAGTTCCATTTCCTGGAAGAGCCATCCCCAAAGCTTCGCATAAGCAGTTCATCGAATTGGCGGTAAACATCCCCGAGCAGGAGCCGCAAGTGGGACAGCCGGTATCTTCTAACTCCTTTAGTTCCTCAGCGCTGATCTCGCCCTTGGCGTACCGACCTACCCCTTCAAAGACAGAGATAAGGTCCACTTTCCTCCCGTCTCGCGTACGGCCTGCTGCCATTGGCCCACCGGAGACGAAGATAGTAGGGATGTTGAGGCGCATTGCTGCCATAAGCATCCCTGGGACAATCTTGTCGCAATTGGGAATGCAGATCATCCCGTCAAACCAGTGGGCACGGATCATCGTTTCTACAGAATCGGCGATGAGTTCCCGGCTGGGTAGCGAATATCTCATCCCGATATGACCCATAGCGATGCCGTCATCTACACCGATCGTATTAAACTCGAAGGGCACTCCCCCGGCCTCTCGCACCGCTTCTTTAACAACACGACCGAACTCCTGTAGGTGGGCGTGGCCAGGGATGATGTCCACATAGGAGTTCACTATCGCGATAAAAGGTTTGCGGAAGTCTTCGTCAGAGCGAATTTGACCGGTTGCCTTTAACAAACTACGATGAGGTGCTCGGTGAAAACCTTGTTTGATCCTATCACTACGCATCGTCGGTCTCCTATAGATGGATGGGCATAAACCCTAGTTGTAGGAGTAATAGTATGCTATTGCCTCTACAACCTGCGTTAAGTTTTGCTCCTACCCCAACTCTCCCCTGCAAAGGGGAAGGAAACTCGTAGTCACAGGGTATAGCACGCTATGCCTCTACAACCCCGTTGGATTTTAGCCCTTTAACGCACCCTAAAGGGTGCGACTATCCAATTCCGTTAGTTTCAGTAGCCGCAGACTTCAGCCTGCGCAGGATTCAAGAGAGGAGCCGGCTGGTTGCCCTACCTCAGCCTGTACCATCCTCCGTTTATGGAGGTGAAGCTACCCAAAACGAACGTACTCTCAATAAAATCATAGCTATCATTCATTTAAGAATTAACGGGCAACCTCTGCATAAGCAGAAGGATCGAAACCGATAAAGACGCGATTTTCGCTGATTAAAAGGGGGCGACGGATCAACTGAGGATGCTGGGCCATCAAACGGATAGCCTCCTCTCGGGGAGGAACCTTTTGAATCCCCAGTTGTTTTGCCAAAGGACTTCTTAGGCTGAAGAACTCTGCAACAGGCCGATCTCCAATAAGATGATCTAGCTCCTCTTCAGTAAGAGGCTGCTTTACTAAGTCTCTCTCCTCTGGCTCTATGTTATGTTCTAGCAAGAAACTTCTTGCTTTACGGCAAGTGCTTCAAGTAGATTTCCAATAAAATTTTAGTTTTTTGCCTGGCAAGAATTCCTCCTCCTCGAAAGCCCCCAAAAGCCCATTTCCGGCAGGGGTTCTAAAGAGATTTGCCTTCTTTGTCTTCTCGAAGAAGAAATGGCTTTATATAATTTTTAAGTTTAAGAAGAATTTCCCCGCTAGGGGTACTTCCTCCTTTATTTTAGAAGATTTTTCTCCCTTTTGCTTAATTTCTTCTCCTCTTGGTTTCCTCCCTGGTTTCGGAACAAGTCGGTATCGGCTTGGTTCTCATCCATAGGTTCTAAGGGTATTGACGAGGCAGACGAGAAAGACTTATCCTTGCTGTATGGAGCAAAGGTGTGATATAATCACTTCAGTAAAAGGAGGTAAAGAGCCTTGAAGCGGACTTATCAACCCAAGCGCCGGCATCGTAAGCGCGTTCATGGATTCTTGAAACGGATGAGTACTCGGGGCGGAAGACGCGTGATTAATCGCCGACGGGCTAAGGGGCGGCATCGCTTGGTTGTTGATTAAACTGAAATGCTTCCCGAAGAGCAGCGCCTGACCACCGATAGGGATTTCGGTCGGGTATTTCAATATGGTAAGAGTTATGGCGACGACTACCTCTTTATGAAAGTGCTTTCTACAGGTAACCCCCAAACGCGCCTGGGTATCAGTATTTCCCGAAAATTGGGGAAAGCCACCTTACGAAACCGGATCAAAAGACGATTGCGAGCTCTCCTGAGAGAGTTGCTTCCTTATCTGGCTGAGGGATACGATATTGTAGTCGTGGCTAAGAACTCTGCAGTCAATGCCTCCTTTGGGGAATTGCGCTGGTCCCTTCGGTGTTTGCTAGAGCGGGCTCATTTGCTTCCTAAGGGGCTTCTACCAGCAAAGGGGTCTTAATCTCTAACTTTCGCCTTTTGAACATTATGCTGGCGTCGCTCATTCGTCTGTACCAACGGTGGCCTTATCGGATGCGGGGGACCTGCCGGTATGTTCCAACTTGTTCGGAATATGCTCTCCAGGCCCTCCAGCGTTATGGAACTCTCCGAGGAGGGTGGATAGCTCTGAAGAGGATCCTCCGGTGCCATCCTTTTGCCCGGGGAGGTTATGACCCGGTTCCTGAGAGAAGCCATAGCATAAAATAGATTTTGTTAGTTTTGGTAGCCTGTGTAGGGTTGGCCCCACCCCTACCCCTTTCTATAGGTAGGGAGGGAATCAGCACATCCTAAAGGGTGCGACTACCGAACCTTTACCCCCACCCTAACCATCCCCCGTTTATGGGGGATGATGGAGGCTACTCTAATCTGTGTTAACATCAGGTATGGTTATAACATACTGTAACTTTTTCATCATCACAGGGATTAGGTTATTTCTATTATGCAACGCTTGAACTTTCTCCTCTTTATTTTGATAGGCCTTTTAGGAGTATGGATAGTAACCGGTTGTGTTTACCGGGCTAACCCGATAGAAGCCCGCAAATCTTTAGAGATGGCCCGCCGGCTGGAGGCGGAAAAGGACCTCGGCGGAGCTTTGGAGCAGTATCGGCAAGCCTTTAATTACGACCGGGAGGGCCAAACTGCTCTGGAAGCCCTTTACAAAATGGGTCAAATTGCTCTCTCCCTGGCGGAAAACCCGCGGTTAGGCAATTCGGAAAGAGGCCGGTACTATCAAGAAGCGGTTCACGCCTTTGAAAGCCTCCGTGCCCACGCTTATGCTCGTTGGACCACTCCTACAATTATTCATATAGGACCTCAGAATAAGTTTCTGCGTTTGAAGATCCCTGAAGACACCGAACGATGGGTTCGAGAGGCGTGGGTCAAGCTCGACCGTTTCAACTCCCACAAAATCCAGTACAAGCTGATGGATCTTCTTGTGTCGGCTACAGGCCGCAACCCCGCCTTTAGCTACTGGTTTGCTATCCTTATCTTTACCATTGTGGTTCGCTTATTGCTCTGGCCTCTCAGTAAAGCTCAATATGAGAGCAGCCAGAAGATGATGGCTCTCCAACCCCGCATGAAGGAGCTTCAGGAAAAATATAAAGATAAGCCTGAAGAGCTCAACCGGCGAGTTTTACAGTTATATAAAGAGGCGGGAGTGAACCCTTTCGGATGTGGGTTCAATATGTTCGTTCAGATGGGGATCCTTATCATCCTCTATGGGATTATTCGGGATTATCAATTCCAATTCCAGAACGGCCATTTCCTATGGATCGGCTCTGGCTTATCCCGTCAGTATCCCCAATTTTTAGCCCCAAACCTCGCTATGCCGGATAAGCCTCTTCTCCTCTTGTATGCTATCAGTATGTTCCTTTCCCAAAGGTTAACGATGATTCCCAATCCCGATCCGGCTCAACAACAGTCCCAACAGATGATGGCTATAATGATGCCTTTGATGTTTTTATTCATCTTGCAGACCTTCCCTTCCGCCTTTACTCTGTATTGGTTGTTGTTTAACGTTTTCACCACAGTTCAACAATTGCTCATTATGAAGAAATTCCGAAGTAATCAAGCGTTGATTGCTGTTTCGGTAGCTCCTCCTGACCCGCCAAAATCGGTGAAACCACGCCCTAGTAAATCTCGGCGGAGAGGTAGCTAGCGCAGGCTAAAGCCTATAGCTACCAAAATCTGCCGAACGCCGGTAGAGCGAAAGAAAAAGAAAGATAAGAATAAGTAGAGGAATAAAAGCATTTCATCCTTCCAGAAGAGAGGTTGGTCCCTTGGCACAACAGTGGGTTGAAAAAACAGGCCGGTCTTACCAAGATGCGGTTCGGTCCGCTTTGGAAGAGCTGCAGCTCACCGAAGATCAGGTCATTGTGGAGGTGTTGGAGGATCGGGCCCGAGGGTTTTTCGGCTTGGGGCCTCGTTTTGTCCGGGTTCGTGTGACTCCCAAAGAGAGTAAACCTCCGGTTGTTGAAGAAACGCCTCCCTCCAAGGAGGGTCAAGAACTGACGGAGCTGGTTGAAGGGGAATCCCCAGATCTGGAGGAAGGAGGAGAGGAAGAGGGTCTGGTGGAGGTCCTTTCTGGGCCTGAAGAAGAGGTCCCTGTGATCCAGCCTACCCCTGAACACCTTAAGAAAGCGGTAGAGGTTCTGCAAAACATCCTTGACCGGATGGGACTGGAGGTTCGAGCCAGGTCCGACAGAATAGCGGGGCAGTATATCCATCTTCATATTGTTGGAAGGGATGCGGCGTTGGTCATTGGCAAGAAGGCCCAGACCCTCAACGCCTTGCAGTATCTCCTCGGAGTGATTCTCAGCCGAAGAGAGGGAGGAAAAGTTCGGGTGGTCCTCGACGCTGAAGGTTACCGGGAGAGGCGAGCTCGTTTCCTCCGGCGGCAGGCCTTGCGTATCGCCCGTCAAGTGCGATCCACAGGGCAGGAAGCGGTCCTCGAAGCCCTTTCGGCCGCTGAGCGTCGGATTATCCACCTGGCTTTAGCCAACGAACCCGGAGTTTATACCTACAGTGAAGGAGAGGAGCCGAATCGCCGGGTAGTGATCTCTCCCTTGGAGTAAAGGGAGGGGAAGGAGGTTTCAAAGCGCCCCTATCGCCTGGGTTCTCGGAAGCGGACCGAAAGAAAGACGACTCTTCGCTTCCCGAAGGGGGGGTGTTTCCTGTTCTAGTAGGGACAGGTTTTGAACCTGCCCTACCATCCGTTGGCCCCTTTAGGGGGCATTGCTCCCTTTTATCCCCCGTCAACGGGGGATAAAAGGGGTTTTCGTCGGAAATGCCAATCGTGGGGACGGATGGATTAGGAGAAGCGGAGTATACTCAGTGAGAATATTACCCCTTGTATTCACTCTCTTTTTGTGGTTTGGGAGAGGGTACTCCTTCGCCCTTTCCCTTAATGAAAACTTCTCTCTTTCTTCTTCCAGAGGTTTCCAAGAGCCCCTTTCTCCTCCCCCACTGCGTCTTTTGCGGGGGAATTTCTTCCCTGAGAAACAGAATGAAGGCTTCTCTTCTTTAGGCGCGATGCCCTCTTTCTATTGGGTAATCCAATGCCGAGGGCCTATCCTACCAGAATGGCGAAGTACTCTGGAAGAAGCCGGGGCAGAAATCCTTCGGTACATCCCTGATTACGCTTATCTTGTTCGCTTTCCCCCCTCAAGGGTCCAAATCCTAAGCCGGTTGCCTTTTGTCCGTTGGGTTGGCCCTTGGCTTCCTTCTTGGAAAGTTTCGCCGTCTCTAGACAAAAAGCAAGGCCCCGTTTCGGCTTATGTTGAAGTTTTAGACCCCTCAGCGGTGGAGGAAGTGCTTCAAGCTTGCTCCCTTCTAAACCTTACAGTTCAAAGAGTTCAAAGTAGCCGGGTGAGGGTGTGGGGACCACCTGGTGAGATCCGGATGCTAGCCAACATTCCAGCGGTAGAATGGATTGAACCGGCTCCTATCCCCCGGCTGATGAATGACCGTTCTCGGAGCCTTTTGGGAGTGAACTCGATTTGGGTGGATGTGGGCCTTTATGGTCGAGATCAGATCATCACTATTACCGATTCAGGTTTGGCTACGGGGAAGATGGAGACCCTTCCTGCGGATTTTCAGGGGAGGGTTAAAAGGGCCTTTGATCTTTCCGGTAAGGGCAATTGGAGTGATGTGGTAGGACACGGCACTCATATTGCAGGGATTATCGCAGGTTCAGGGGTTCTCTCCGGAGCCAATCCCTCCTTGCACCAATTTAAGAACTCTTTTGCAGGAGTTGCTCCTGAAGCGAATTTGATCATCCAGGCGGTGCGGGCAGAGGAGGCCGATCCGACCAAGCAAGGACTTCCTGAGATGTTGACGAGTCTTTTTCTCACGCCTTATCAGTTAGGTTCCCGGATTCATAACAATTCTTGGGGGGATGATGAGGTAGATTTGGGGGTTTACAGCCTGCGTTCCCGGGATGTGGACGCTTTTATGTGGGAACATCCCGATTATCTTATCCTCTTTGCTGTGGGGAATGGAGGAAAGGATGGAGTTTCTAACAGTCGAGGCCCCCTTCTTCCCCAAACTTTTGGTGTTTCGGAACCAGATGGAATTGTGGATTTAGGTTCGATTTATGCTCCTGCCACTGCGAAGAATTGCATCAGTGTGGGGGCTACGGAGGGGTATCGCCCTCCTATTGAGAATTGGGGGGGGTTTTCTCAAACTACCTGGTTTCTCTTCGGTTTCACTGCGGACCCCCTCGCTTCGGATTACGTTAGTGATAATCCCAGAGGGATGGCCGCTTTCTCCAGCCGAGGGCCTACCTTAGATGGTCGGATTAAGCCCGAAGTGGTGGCCCCTGGAACCAATATCATCTCCTCTCGATCCCCCTTGGCAAACAACGGAAATTACTGGGGCCTCTACGATCGAAATTATGCCTATAGTGGAGGTACCAGCCAAGCTTGTGCTTTTGTTACCGGGGTTTCCGCTTTGGTTCGGGAATGGTTCCAACGCTTTTTTAAGATGAACCCTTCTTCCGCTTTGATAAAAGCCACCCTGATCAACGGTGCTGTAGAGCTCTCTCCAGGGCAGTATGGTACAGGACCTCAGCAAGAGATCGGCCCCCGACCGAATCCTGTGGAGGGATGGGGGCGAGTAGATATAGCTAACACCTTGGCACCTCCCCCTCCGATCACCCGGGCCTTCATTGAAGAACCGCAGGGTCTATCCACCACTGAATCCCGGGAGTACGATTTTACCGTTACTAGCTCTGAAGTACCACTCATAATCACTTTGGCTTGGACTGACTATCCTGCTTCTCCAGCCTCAGCTCGAGCGTTGGTGAATGACTTAGACTTGGTGGTGTTGACCCCCAACGGTTTGCTTTTCCAGGGGAATCGTCGGGAGGACCGGGTGAATAATGTAGAGACCCTCGAGCTCCAGGTGCCGCCTCCGGGGAGATATAAGATTAGTGTAACGGGGTTTAATGTTCCTATGGGCCCTCAGCCCTTTGCTTTGGTGGTTTCAGGAGCCTTGGCCAATGTGAAACCCCTTCCCCGAAAAGGGGATGTCAATGGTGATGGCCAAATTACCGTTGCGGATGCGGTCCTAGCCCTCAGAATTGCCTTGGGTTTTATTCAACCCGATGCGGAGATGAAATGGCGCGCAGACATTGTTCCCCCGGGAGGGGATAACCGGGTTCACTTAGTAGATGCTGTGGCCATTGTTCGGCGGATGCTTAATCTCTTTAATCCTTTTGTCTCGGAAGAGGATACCTCCTCTTTTATCGCCTCTCGCTGGGTACGGAGGTAAACCCCCTAGTCTTCTTTCAACCGGGGTTAAGCCTGCAATCCCTAGGCTTTTTCCCTCTTCCTTGCGGCAACTTCAGCAAGACATAACTGGTATAAGCAAAAATATGCCCTCTGCAAACCCAGCACCCTGAGTATAAATGAGGGCGATGGTTCAACGATTACGTTTCAGATGATCCTATTTTGGAGAGTAACGATACCTAGTTTACTCCGGAGCAGGCTGGGCTTCTATTTGTTCTAGTAACAACCTCACTGCGGTGGCCAGTTGGCTATCCCGGCCCTGAAGGGCTTCTCCTAAAGGACGATCCACCTCATAATCCACTGGGCGGGGAGAGCCTTCTAAATTCTCTCCTTCAGGGGTAGAAACCTCCAACCGAGGCAATCGGAACCAGGCCCCATCCACAAAACGCCAACCCCAAGTCCAGATCACGGCCCCAGCTGTGGGCTTGCCTACCACCTTTCCCAACCCTAAAGACCGATAGCCTAAACTGAACATCTCGGTATTACTTCCCGAATGCTCATTGGTGATGAGGATGGTGGGCTTCTCCCAAACCCGATTACCCGCTAAAATCGCCCCTGGAGCGGAAACCTGCCGGCGATAGATCGAGCGGTCCCAAGACCGCCGGTACAAAACATCCAAAATGAAGGGAGCTACATAACCCCCGGGGTTAAAGCGGACGTCAATCACTACTCCCTCTTTGCAATACATCTCTGCATCTAGGTCTTGGATAAAGCGCTGGTAACATTCCCAGGACATCGCCCGAATGTGAATATATCCCAAGCGACCATTGCTCAGCTCCTCCACATACCGGGCGTTATCCTGAACCCAAGCTCGGTAGACGAGGTAGTCTGCTTGCCCTGCGTTGATGGGCCGGATTGCCACCTCTCGGGCTCCTTCCTCAGAGGGTTGATTATTGACTTTTAATATCACCCGTTTACCGATAGAACGATGCAGGAGCTCCTCCAAGGGAATACTTCGGGAGAGAGGGGTGCCGTTCACCGCCAGGACGTACTCCCCTGGCTTAGGAGGATTCTCAGCCCGGGTAGCCGGCCCCTCGGGAAGCACCCGGGTGATTCGGTACCTCCCCGAACGCTCGATCTCCCGGGAATCAAACTCTAAGCCTAAATAGCCGGTTTGAGGCTCTGAACCTGGGGGAAAACAACCGAGATGGGAAGCGTTCAATTCTCCAACCATCAAGTTGAGGAGTTCATAAAGGTCTTCTCGACATCGCACCCCTTGAATCCGGGGTAAGAAGGTCTCTCGCACTCTGTTCCAGTCCACTCCGTGAAAATTGGGATCGTAGAAATGATCTCGGAGGAGAGACCAAGCTTCCTCAAAGATCTGGAGTTTTTCCTGATGGAAATGAACATCATATTCCGTACGCACATCCAGAGCTTTGGGCTCTCCCTTAGGGAAATCTCGGTAGTAAATGCGTCCTCCGTTGAGATAGTAGAGACGCTTACCGTCCGGAGTGAAGAAGGCTGGCCCCTTCTCTGTTTTAGTAGCCGTTAATTGCTGAGCCGGTTCTCCAGCCTTCTCCTCCTCCAAAGGCAGATACCAGAAGTTATCTCGCCCGGTGATAGCTGTGCGAAAGACCAAGTATTTGCTATCTGGAGAGATTTGCACTGCCCAGGCATTCAGCGTTGGGGGAGTGAGAAGGGTCAACCGGTTTTTAATCCCCTTAAAGACGATTGGGACCGGTTCACTTTTTTTGTCCTCCTGAGCTTTCTCCTCGGCCTTTTCTTCGAGTTGATCGGTAGAAGCCTCCGAAGAAGAGGGTTCTGAAGGTTTTGGTTGATCTTTTTTCTTCTCCTCAAAAAGCTTCTCGAACTCCGCCTCTTTAAACTGAGGAGGAGGGGGAGTCAAGTCAACACGAACGATTTGATGTTCCCATCGGTGATGTACGGTGGTAAAGATAATAAACTTTCCATTGGGTGCCCAGAGGATATTCTCACAATCAATGTTACTGAGGAAAGAGATCGGTTTTGCCTCTTGTTCATTAATATGTTGAACATAGACATTGCTGAAAAACTGTTCATCTTGACGAACAAAGGCCAACCACTGGCTATCAGGGGACCAAGCATAGGAGGCGGGGCCAGGTACTCCAAAGTAAAAGGCAGCCTTAACAAAGGGTCTATCCTCGTGGGTCTCTAAATGGTAAAGTCGGATTTCATCAGGCCGCTGGAAATAAGCGACCCATTGACCATCGGGGGAAAAGAGGGGATGATATTTGGGAGCCTCCCCTGAAGTAATCTGTGTCTCCTGATGAGTTGTGAAATCATAGAGGTAAATTTGGGGCACGCCAGTGCGGTCCGAGACATAAGCGCATTTCTTGCTATCCGAACTCCAAGTTGCCATTCCCTCCCGGGCATCAGTCACGCAAATAGGGAAAGCCGTATTAGAGGAACCCTCCTCTTTCTCGGCGAAGTCCGCAAAAAGGTTGCCCCGGACCTCCAAGAGCACTTTTTTCCCGTCGGGAGAGAGCACAAACGTATCTACTTCCCCTGAGCTGAGAGAATGAACCGGCTCTATATGCTCATCGGAAATCGCTTGGATGGTCAGGGGCCTCACTTCTCCTCTTTTGGGGTCACACCGCCAGAGTTCAAAATCCCGCTCAAAAATGATGACTTCCCCATTAGCTGAAATCGCTGGGCGGAGGACTCTCCCTTCGGTAAAGAAAGTCACCTTTTGAGCGGGTCCTTCAAGGAGTTGGTACCAGAGGTTTTCAACCCCATCCCGATCGGATACGAAGTAGAGGCCTTCTCCTTTTGCATCCCATAAGGGCCACATATTCCGACAGCGTTCCGTTGGCACTTTTTCAAAGCGAAGAGGGATCTCTTCGGCAAAGGCTTGCTCCTGAAAGCCCCGAACGATCCAGATATCCGAAGCACCATTCGGGTTTGGCCCTTTGCGCCACCAGGGATCACCGTTATTGTTGAAAGCCATTCGCCTCCCATCGGGAGAAATCGAAAGGTTGTAGAAAGATTCATAGGGATCCCCCATCACCCGGAGAATAGCCCCTCCTTCCCGGTGCACTTTATACACCGCTAGCCCTTGGAGATCCCGAGAAGAGGTAAAATAGATCCACTCCCCGTCCGGAGACCAGGTCTCTACATAATCAGGGCCGTCGTGGTAGGTTAGGCGCCGGAGCTCTCCATTGGTTAGGTCCAACAGATAAACATCACCTCCGCCAGTGCGATAGCTGGTAAAAGCGAGATAACGGCCGTCGGGAGAAAAACGGGGACGGTCATCGTAAGCGGAATGGGCCACCACTCGTTTCGCCTCGCCCCCTTCCGAGGAGGCGATCCAAATATCCCCTTGATAAACAAAAGCGATTTGACTGCCATCGGGACTAACTGCAGGAGATTTATAATAGGGCAATCCTTTTTGATGATTCTCCTTGATTTGGGACATCTTTCCCTAACCTCCTTACCCCCCTTCTACCAAAGTGGGAGTCACAGTCGGAAGCCTGGGCAAAACCTCTGGGGCCTCATATAAAAGGGCGATGATCGTTTCCCGAAAAAACAAAAGGCTTAGCCCTCTGACTCTTCACTTTTCCAAGAAGGGGTCAAAAGTCCATTGGAGGAAAGAAAGCCTGAAGATTTCCCCAAAGCTATTTTTGAGGGATGAGCTCGTATCCCTTTCTTGCTGTAAGGAGTCTATAAAGAGGTTCAAGAAAGGGGAAAAGGGAGAGCTTCAGTCTTTCCGAAGGGGGGCAACCTCAAGTTGGCAAGCCCTATAATGGTGCTATTGATCCTATTTTTAGAGGGATTCTTTTTTCCTTCTGCTACGGCGGGTTTTCCTCCAAATCCGCTCTACGGTTATCGGGCACAACTTTTGAAATCACCGCAGCCTAAAATCATGCCGATGCCCATACCCAAAGAGAGGGAGCAGCAGTTCTTTGTGCTGACTACTGAGCTCTTCCCAGGAGTCCTTCTCCACAGTCCTTACCCCGAGGTCCGCCTTTTCAGCCACCTAGCCTCCTGGGGACTAGGAGCTCCCACTTACTGCGCTATCCCCACAAGAAGAGGAGTTCAGGTTCTCCGGAGGGGATACACTTTTAACGGAGAGCAGCAATCGGAAGCATGGTTACTTGTGTGGTTTGCTCATTCAGAAAACTGGGCCTATTGGGATGCTCCGATCTTAGTTGTTCTTCAGCACCGGCCCAACGGGATTCACCTGGGTCAGGAGGGATTATCACTCTTTTTCCCTAAGCAGGCTGGAGATATCGTGATCCTCCCTCTTTATGGGTATTATAAGCCTCCTCAAGAGGGGAAGGATTTTCTTGAGGAGCACCATCTTCCCTCCCGGGGAATTCGTCCTTGGGAATGGGTACGAGGATTGCCTCGAGAGGTCCTCCAGCGTTGCCGAACTCTTGCCCGGATGTCCCGGGCCTTTCCCCTTTATAGCCGAGAGACCTTCGCCCTTGAGGGGGACTCCCTCCTTCTAAAAGCTCAGTTTACCTGGCGAAGAATTGCGGATGACTGGAATACTCCTGTGAAGAAGCTTGCTCCTCTGCCTCCAGCCTTGGGAATAGCGTGGTGGGCAGGAAAAACGGGACAAGCCCAAAAACCCTTTCCGATGAAAATCTCCCATAAGATCCAGGACCCGGAGGTTTTCACCCCCTATGGCCCTTGGTTGGGAGTAGAAGACACCGATTCCTATGAAATTCGCTTCCCCCTCCTTTCTTACATCCACCAGACGGAAGAACCTCGGCCTCCTAACCTGAGGGTTCATCCCAGCGTCAAAAGTGCCCTGGATTGGGTGCAACAGCGAATGAGGCAGAAATTTGCTACCACAGACTGGAACCAGATTTGGGACCACGGAGGCCCGAATAATTATTGTTGGCAAGTGATGGGAGACCGCTGGTATGCAAAAATCCTTCCCTACCTTCCCCAGGATGTTCGCCACCGGGTATCTTCGTCTCTTCGGGGTTATATCCAATCCTATGTGTTGAAGCCTGAGCACTATAAACCCTTCCGTGGCGTTCTCCTCCTGGTTGGGCCGGGGATTGGTACCTGGGGAGGATATGACGATGCGGGCAAATTCTCCTCCAACCTCTTGGAAACCTTGTGGTGCTACGGCCATTTCACCGGCGATTGGCAAACCTTAGCTCAACATTGGGGTACTATCAAAAAGTTTTTCGTCACCCCTTTAGAATGCGATTGGAAATCCTTTGGGAGGTACGCCATTGCGGAGATGGGAGATGAGGCGAGCCCTCCATTAGCGATGGCCCGAATGGCTTACCGAATAGGAGATTATGAAACTTATGCCTTTGCTAGCTATATCTTTATTAGAGAGTTAGTCCATCATTACATTAAACAGGTAGGTGCTCAATACTTTCGGATACACCAACCCTGGCATTCCTTAGAATGGATGCCGGAAGAGGTTTATCTCACTAACCTCTGGGGAGATGTTGCAGGTTGGCAGATTGATGGGCCAACTTATCCAAAGCAAACAGGGGAGCGTCAATATAATAATCGCTGGGTTCGCTTCTCCTCGGAGGATGTAGCCCGTTTCTACAGGGATACTCTGCTCCCAGAGGTCCAGCGGGAGATCAATTTACTTACTGAGAGGGCAAAGAAAGATAGCTCTCTCACTCCTTATCGTTTAGAAGAGGATACTGCCCATATTGCTCCTTCGATTCTCCGCCTCCGGTCTCTGCTATTGAACGAACCTCCGGAAAAGTTAGCCCGTTTAGTACCCCCTGAGAAGTGGAAATTAGGGCGTTCAGCTGATGGAGTCGCTTTCTGTTGGTCTTTTCTCAAAGCAAGCGCGAGGCCTCGGCTTATCCGATTGATCCCTCCCCAAAAGAAGACCTCCTACGTCCTGGGCCTCGAACGCGCTGTCATAGGAGGGGCTCCCATCCTAGTGCTGGCGATAGAAACCACTCGTCGAGGCGAGCCTTCCTTCCCTGTCCTTCGCTGGTGGGGTTGGCGTCCTCCTAAAAGGGCCGAGGGGCTTCCGGGAGAAAACTTTTGGGGATTTGGGCAAGTCGTTCTGCCTCATTTGAGACCCAAAGGGGTACAGTTTCAGCGGTTGAACTGGAACACTGGGGTTTATCTCTATGAAATGGAGGGTGAATCTCTCGGTGAACGGTGAGGAAGGCAAACCTTTGGTGAATCTATTAGGAGGATAGGCATCCTGGTAAGCGGAAAAAGGGAAAAGATAGCTGGGTATTCGCCTCGCTCTCCTGACCAAGGGGGTACCCTCCCGTTAACGGAGAGTTGGTAAGGATAGGTTTCAACTCTTTATAAACAACTCTGCCCCAAGAGGGTAGAAGATAATTTAAGGGCTTTTCTGAGGACAAAAATAACTTCTCCTAAAGTGATTTTACCGTCGTCATTGAGGTCCAGGGCGATTAATTGGGTCTCAGTGGGAGGGCGAAGTCCAACGGCGGTTTGTAAAGCCAAAAGAGCATCTTTTGTTGTTACTTGGCCATCATTATCCGCATCTCCACAAACTACTGACTTCACTTTTGGTTCCCCCCATACAAACTGCTCATAGGAAGATTCTGATTCTACTTCCAGTTTGAGGGCCCTGGATTCCTTGATCGGAACCTGCAGTTTGTAAGGGGGCTTTCCCTTAGACATCTTAGGGCTTTCGAAGCGAAGATTCCCATCAGTGTACACCCGAAAGACAGCTGGATAATCATAGCCTTGATCCCAGACTCCTACTGCTGTAAGAAAAACACTATAAGCGTGATTCTTACCTAAATCATAAACTAAATAACCTGAGCCCATTCGGAGCCCATAATCGAAGATGCGGCCTGCAATGGTGAGAGGTTCTGAAGTCCATGTATCGTAGGCTTGATCGGTTATTTTGGGGAACTTGCTTAAATCTGCTTCCACTTGCCCTTTCGCCCCTGGGCAGGTGCCTACAAAAAGAACCATCAAAAAAATCACCAGTCTTTTATCTTGTATCATTGTCCTTCGCCTCCAAAAAGATACCAAGATTTTCCTCCTTTTTCTATTTCTGTGTTCTTTAAAAAATTCCTTCTTCCGCCATCCCCCTTTAGTTAAGGGGCAAACTCTGATACCTGCTCCTATCTTAGTGCGAGGGGGGGCGATTTTAGAGGGTATAGCTGAGCTCTGCTGTGTTCCTGTTCCCCAGGAGAGTAATGAAACTGAGGTCCTGGGAGAGGAGAGAAGGGAGCTTTAGGGGAAAAGGGTTAGCAGGGGGAGACCTTTTTCACCCTCTTTCAGGGAGGTCTATTGATGTTCAAAGCTTACCTTGCGTCGTTAGATGTGGGAACCACGGGAACTCGCTGTGCCCTTTTCAATGACCAAGGTCAATGCCTCGGTTTGACCTATCGAGAATATCCTCTCTCTTATCCTTCTCCCGGTTGGGTGGAGCAAGACCCAGAAGCTCTTTGGAGGGTTACCCTGGAAGTAGCGCAGGAGGCTTTTCAAAAAGCCCAAATCGCCCCCCATCAGGTCGTGGCTTTGGGGATCACCAATCAGCGGGAAACGATTGTTGCTTGGGATATAGAAAACGATCGGCCTCTTTATCCTGCCATCGTATGGCAAGACCGGAGAACTTCTCCCCGGTGTCAGCAAATTAAAGAAGAAGGATTAGCGGATCGTCTTAAAGAGAAGACAGGGCTTCCTCCAGACCCCTACTTTAGTGCCACGAAGATTGAATGGCTGTTGAAAAACGTTCCTGAAGTGAGGCATTCCCGGGAAAAAGGGACCTTGCGATTTGGTACTGTAGATAGCTGGATTTTGTACCGCTTAACGGGTTGTTATGCTACGGATATGACCAACGCCAGCCGAACTCTTTTGTTCAACCTTACTACTCTCTCCTGGGATGAAGAGTTGTTGGAATTCTTCAGCATTCCTGAGTTTACCCTTCCTCCTGTTTATCCCAGTGCTGAGGCTTCAGGCTATGGTGTTACTCGACGACACCTTTTAGGCGCCGCGATCCCTGTGACCGGGGTGATCGGAGATCAGCAATCTGCCTTAGTGGGGCAGGTGTGCTTTGAGCCGGGAACCGTGAAAAACACCTACGGTACAGGTTGCTTTTTACTGATGAATACCGGCTCCCAGATCCGGAGAAGTTCTTCGGGATTGCTCACCACCGTTGCCTATGCCCTCCCAAACCAGGTATTTTATGCTTTGGAAGGCTCTATTTTTGTAACGGGAGCAGCGGTTCAATGGTTAAGGGATGGGTTAGGGATCCTCCAAAGCTCAGCAGAGATTGAAGCTCTAGCCCGTTCGGTTCCGGATAACGGAGGAGTCTATTTTGTCCCCGCTTTTACGGGATTAGGAGCTCCCTATTGGGACCCTGAGGCCCGGGGACTGATTATCGGACTTACTCGGGGTACCCACCGAGGCCATTTAGCCCGAGCGGTGTTGGAAGCCATTGCTTATCAAACCCGAGATGTTCTGGAAAGGATGGAGAAAGAAGCCGGTTTAGAGATCCAAGACCTCCGGATAGATGGAGGAGCAGTTCGTAACGATCTTCTTTGCCAGATCCAGGCTGACCTTCTGGGGAAAAGAGTTCTCCGGCCGGTTTTTACTGAGACCACTGCTTTAGGCTCAGCTTATATAGCTGGGTTGGGAATCGGTTTATGGAGGACGCCCCAAGAATTGTTCCCTCTTTGGAAGGTTGAAAAATCTTTTGAACCCCTTATGGAAGCTAAGACCCGCGAGGGGCTTTACCTTCGATGGAAGGAAGCGGTAAAGCGATCCTTAGGTTGGGAGAGAAGAGAGTAGGAGTAGACTACAGCTTTGTTTTGGTGAGGGGAGGGATTGAAAAGGGGCGAGGTGCTCCCGATTTGCCAAGGAAGTAGGGTTACAGGAGAGTTGTTCAGAGGATGAAACCCATACAAACTTTAAAAATCGGCATATCCGGAGTTCGAGGCGTTGTGGGGGAATCCCTCACACCTACCCTTCTCATCCGGTTCGCCGAGAGTTTTGGCACCTACCTTCGGGGAGGTTCAGTGGTGATCGGAAGTGATACCCGGACTTCTCGGGAGATGGCACGTCATGCGGTAGTAGCGGGTTTAACTGCAACAGGATGCCCGGTGGTGGACTTAGGGATATGTCCTGTTCCTACCATCCAATGGATGGTTGAGTACCTTCACGCAGCCGGGGGTATTGCCTTGACGGCTAGCCATAACCCTGCGGAATGGAATGCCCTGAAATTTATCCGATCGGATGGGATTTTCCTCAACCAGTACCAGGCCGAAGAGCTCCTGGATATTTACCACCAAGGACAGTTCCGTCGAGCTGAACATAACCATTTGGGATCTGTGCGTTTAATCAAAGAGGGGCCTCGTCTGCATACCCAAGCTATCCTCAAAAGGATAGACCGGGAGAGAATCCGTTCCCTCCACCTCAAAGTGGTAGTAGATTGTTGTAATGGTGCAGGAAGTGTCATTACCCCAGAGTATCTCCAGGAATTAGGATGTGAAGTTGTGACGATTTACTGCGAACCTGATGGTATCTTCCCCCGGCCTCCAGAGCCGATCCCAGAAAACCTATCCCGGCTTTGCGAAGTGGTGCGTCAGGAGAAGGCGGATCTTGGCTTTGCTCAAGATGCCGATGCGGACCGTCTAGCGGTTGTCTCGGAAGAGGGGAATCCTATTGGAGAGGAATTCTCGGTGGCTTTAGCGACGGAATACGTTCTTCGCCACACTCCTGGACCCGTTGTGGTGAACCTTTCGACCACCTCTCTTATTGAGGAGATTGCCCAAAATTACGGGTGCCCGGTCTACCGAACTCCTGTTGGGGAAGTTAATGTTGCGGAGAAGATGAAGAAGGTTGGAGCGGTCATCGGAGGAGAAGGAAATGGGGGCGTCATTTGGCCAACGGTGCATATTGGGCGGGATAGTTTTGTGGGGATAGCCCTTCTCCTCTCTCTCATTAGTGAGGAGCAGAAACCTCTTTCTCAAATCATCCAGCGGTACCCTCCTAAAGTGATGATCAAAGAGAAGGTCCCTTGTCCTTCAGAGAAGGGACCTCAGGTCTTGGCCCTCTTTCGCCAATACTATCAGGGCTTTCCAATGGATTTTCAAGACGGAATTAAAGTCTTCTTAAAAGATGCTTGGATTCATATACGACCTTCTCGGACAGAACCGGTTATTCGCCTGACTTTGGAGGCTGATACTGAAGATCGGGCTCAGGCCCTTAAGGAGGAGGGTCTCTCCCTCATCTTCTCCCTTCTCAAATCCCCTGCGTGCGAGGGATGATTGGAGGCCTCCCCTGGATCAGGGGATAATAGGGGATTCTTCAAACAGAGATGGCTTATCCTTTGAAAGTCACCCTTACTCTTTTGACAACCCTTCTTTTCATCGCTATAGGAGCTTGGATGGTATCAGAAATTTGGCTAGCCTCCCAAGAGGAAACCCCTCCCCTTTCCCCCACACCAGTGGTGGGCTTCAGAATGCAAAAGGCGGGAGTATCGGTCTATTCCGATAAGGAGAAGGTGTGGGAGATTCAGTCTCAAACGGTCACGATAAGTCAGGATAAGCGATGGGCTGAGTTAAAAGGGGTTCAGCGTGCGGTTGCCTTAAACAAAGGAAAGCCCTTGCTTACCCTTCGAGCGGAGTATGCCACCTATGATACCGTGACGCGCACCTTGGTGGTAGAAGGAAACATTTTAGTAGAGGGGTTAAAAGGATTAAAGTTTTCCGCTTCCCAACTTCTTTGGCAGGGAGAAAAACAGAAGATCATCTGTCCTGGCCCGATCAATGTCCAAATGCCTCAGGGATGGGCGCGAGTAGAGCGTTTAGAAGCGGACCTCAAAACTCGGACGGTTACCCTTTACAACCTTCAAGGAGTGATTATTTTACCAATACCCCAGAAGAGCGATTAAAACGCTCATAAGGTGACTTACAGGTTTCACCAATACGAGAAGGAGATGTCACTGAAAGTGTCAAAGAGGGAGAAGGGATGCGGGGGCGTGCGACTGTGCGCCCCTATACCTGTTCATCGCGCTAGAGAAAGGGGACCGATTTGTCGCTTGAGGAACTGCGTAAAAAAATCGATGAGACCGATCAAAGGTTGCTGGAATTACTAAACCAGAGGGCTCGGCTTGCTCAGGAAATTGGCAAGATTAAAAAGGACTTGGAAGTCCCTTACTTTGTTCCGGGGCGAGAGTGTGACATCCTAGAACGGTTAACCCAGAATAATTCCGGGCCTCTTCCTGACCAAGCAATCCGGGCCATCTACCGAGAGATTCTCTCAGCCTCCCGGGCTTTGGAACACCCTCTTAAGGTCGCCTACTGGGGTCCTCCGGCAAGCCATAGCCATATTGCGGCGATGGAAAAGTTCGGGGCCTCCACCACTTATGTTCCGGTTCACTCTCTTGCCGAGGTGTTTCGCCAAGTTGAAAAGCATCTCGTGGATTTTGGGATTGTTCCCTGTGAAAATTCTACCGAGGGGGTGATTCCTTACACTTTGGACCTTTTTGTGGAGAGTGAGGTTCGCATCTGTGCGGAGCACTATTTGCCGGTTAGCCATTATCTGCTCTCGTGGTGCCGGGACCTGGCGCAGATTCAGAGGGTGTACGTTTCCGCTCAACCACTGGCTCAGTGTCGCCAGTGGTTGGCGCATTATTTGGGGCATGCGGAGATCATCGAGGTTTCCACTACTTCCCAGGCAGCGCAGGAGTGTGTGAAGGATCCAGAAGGCGCTGCGGTTGCCAGCAAGGCTGCGAGTGAAGTTTATGGGCTTCCTATTCTCGCTGAAAAAATCGAGGATAATCCGCAGAATCGCACGCGCTTTCTTATCATCGGTTTCCAAGAGGGGGAACCTACTGACCGGGATAAAACTTCTCTTCTTCTTTCTCTGCCTCACAAGCCGGGAGCCCTCTTTAAGGCCCTTGAACCTTTAGCTCGCCATCAAATCAATTTGACGATGATCCAGTCTCGTCCAACAAAACGCAATCCCTGGGAGTACCTCTTCTTTCTCGACGTTCAAGGGCACTACGCCACCAAACCCCTTAGCACCGCCTTAAAAGAGCTGGAGGAAGTGACTCTCTTCCTCAAGGTGCTCGGTTCTTACTGCTCGGCAGAGTAAAGCCTTTAGTAAAACCCCAGGTATCCAGAGGCCACAGGGAGTAGAAGTCTAGCTTTCGCTTTAGGAGGATTACCGCATGCGGTGACCCTCCTCTGCGCACCTGTAAAGGGTGCAACTGCCAAAAATCTTGCTTCCGGTAAGAGGGGAAAACCGAAGAGAAGATGGGTGAGGACAATAAGATTTTTTACTGAGCGTTAGCAAAGAAGTGGGAGGATATAAAAGCTTTGGATTAGGCATCTTTGGCTTCGGAAGTCCCTTCCTCTTGAGGCTTTTTTCTTACTCGGACGGAACGAATACGGCGACCATTGGTTTGCTCCACTGTAAGAAGGGCGCCATCGCATTCAACGGTTTCTCCCCGCTCCGGGAGGCGCCCCAGTAAACCGAAAACTAATCCACCGATAGTGTCAAACTCTTCCTCAGGAAGGGAAAGCCCCATCTCCTCATTCACATCCTCGATGGAGACCCGGGCATCATAGATGATAGTGTTTTCATCAACTTGCTGAGAGGGGATTTCTTCGGCCTCCCACTCATCCGCAATCTCTCCTACAATCTCCTCAACTAAGTCCTCCAACGTTACCAAGCCTGCAGTACCCCCATATTCATCCACTACAATAGCCATAGCAGTTTTCTTGGTTCGGAGCTCTTTAAGCAGATCCGAAACCTTTTTATTTTCGGGAATGAGATAAGGGGTTCTTAAGGGGAGATCCCGGAGAGAAAAGGAGGGAATACCAGATTGGGCCAGAGAGGCTAAAACATCCCGAGCGTGAACAATGCCAATGATATTATCTATCGTTCCCTCATAAACGGGGATACGAGAATGACCCCTTTTGAGGATAGCATCTAACACTTCTTGAGGATCGGCGTTTACCTCTACTGCGACAATATCCACCCTGGGGACCATTACCTCCCGAACCACGGTATCCGCTAGATCAATCACTGAGTGGATCATCTCTTTCTCTTCTTCCTCCAGCTCCCCTGCTCTCACCCCTTCTTCTGCAAGCATCTTCACCTCTTCCTCGGTGACAAAGGGGGAAACTTCAACTTCCTCCTCCTCTTGTCCTAAGCTTTTTAGGATAAGATGACTGAAGCCATCCGCGAGGCGGATCAAGGGATATCCGATCAAGGTGAGGAGATGAACCCAAGGGGCTAACCACAAAGCAACGGTTTCAGCCCGGCGTACTGCAAGGGATTTAGGAAGAACTTCAGCAAAAGTCAGGAGGATCATCAATACCCCTAAAGCCGTTAATCCGATAAGGAGAGGGTTGGTGTATAAAGGCTGAAAAAGATAGGAGCCTAGGAGATAAGCCACGATCCCGATGGTGATACGGAATAAGGTAGCGGCGACTTCAATGGCTGGGAGAAATCGGCGGGGAGATTCCAACAGTTGAAGAACTCGATGGGCTCGCCGATCCCCCTCCTCAGCGAGTTGAAACAGACGTGACTTGCGCAGGCTACGGAGAGCGGTCTCCGAAGCAGAAGTGATGGCATTGAGGATTAACAAAATACCAAGGGTAAGGGAGATGAGAAGAAGCTTCTGAAGGTCAGGTTCTGAAGGGATGCTGTCTCCGGACAATTTTTCTCACACTCCTTGGAGGCTGAAAGGGATTAATGGACAAATATGAGTAAAAGGAGGTAGGTTAATAGGGGCACACCGATGCCTAACAAGGCTCCCATAATCACCTCTCGGAGGGAATGGATGCCCGCTTCCACTCGACTCTGACCTACTAGGGTAGCCAGAAGAAAGGTGAGGAAAGTGATGGTAAAATCGCGCGTGATGAAATAGATGGTGGAAACGATAAAGAAAGCTAAAGCAGAATGGCCGCTGACAACCCCTCCCTTGAGGAGAGTACCGCGCTGGCCCCGGGCCTTTCCGATAAGGAGGAGGGTCGAAAGTAAGGTCAGGTTGACTAGGATCCAAATCAGCCAATCTTGGGAGGCTGTGGAAGAGAGTGAAGGCACTTCTATCCGAGGCCAACGATGGAGATCCGTAAAAAGGAGAATCCCTACAACTACCGAATTGATTGTTGCGACTAGAACTGCTCCTGCTGCGATATCCTTGGCAAATTTAGCCAACGGGTGAAAGGTCTCGATATGCAGGTCCACCGCAGCTTCAATCGCAGTGTTAAACATTTCTGTGATGAGCACCAAAGCGATAGCGAAACAGAGGAGCAGAAAATCCCTTCGGTCGAAACCTAGTGCCAGAGCCAAGAGTAGGACAACGACCAGAATTCGAAAGTGAAAACGCAGGTGACGTTGAGTGTGATAGGCATGAGACACTCCATCTATAGCGTGTTTGAAAGCCTCAATAAATTTTTGGGAACGTTGTGGGCGGATCATTCTTCTGATTGTAAGATTAACCTCTGTTTAGCTAGCATTACTGTTTCTTCTTCCGGCGTTGCGTGGTCGTATCCCAAAAGGTGGAGCAAGCCGTGCACAAATAAGAGTTCGATCTCTGATTGAAGAGAGATTGATCGGCTTTCTGCTTGTCGGCGAGCGGTCTCTAAGGAGATGACAATATCTCCCAGATATTTTATATCCTCCTGAGGGAAAGATAACACATCGGTTGGCCGATCCTCCCCAAGGTACTGGCGATTCAGCTGGTGAATAAAAGGGTCATCACAAAAAACCAAACTCACCTCAGGGTCTCCCGGAATCCCCTCAGACTGAAGGACTTTTTTCATCAATCTTCTCAGTGGGCGTCGCTTCAGACTGGGGGGTATCGGCGTCAAGGCACGGATGATTAAGGGCATCCACCAAAACCTTATGTAAACTTTCTTGGGAAGAGGGTACTGAAGGATATTCCACTCGAGAATGGAGCATTCCGACTAAAGTTCGAGTAAAAGCTTGGATGATTTTTTCCAAATCCCGAAAAGTGAGATCACACTCATCCAACTGTCCATCGGCCAAACGTCCTTGGACGATGTTGCGGACAAGCTTCTCTACCTGGTCGGGAGTAGGCTTGAGGAGGGTTCGCGAAGCTGCCTCCACTCCGTCGGCGAGCATTAAGATAGCGGTTTCTCGGGAGCGCGGTTTTGGGCCTTCATAGCGAAACTGTTCTTCTAGGGCCCTGGAAGGACCTTGTTCTCCCAAAGCTTGATGATAGAAGTAAGTAACTAATCCGGTTCCGTGATGTTCTCGAATTCCGTCAATAATCGGTTCGGGTAAGCCCCATTCCCGGGCTAACTCCACTCCGTCACGGATATGGGAGGTAATCACTAGCATACTGAGGGAAGGGTTCAAACGCTCGTGGATATTCTCAAACTGTTGGTTTTCCACAAAGAACTGGGGTCTACGGATTTTTCCAATGTCGTGGTAATAAGCCATAGCTCGGACCAAAAGGCCATCGGCGCCGATCGCTTCAGCGGCTGCTTCGGCTAGGATAGCCATCACCATACTATGATGGTAGGTACCGGGGGCTTCTAGGAGAAGTCGGCGAAGGAGAGGTCGGTTAGTATCACAAAGCTCCATCAGACCGAGATGAGTGATGAGGCCGAAGGGTTTTTCCAACACAGCCACACCCAGCCAGAAGAGAAGCCCAGACCCCACGCCACTGGCTAAGGCCCAACCTAGGCCTTGGAGGATGTCTCTTCGGTTATCTCCCCAAAATCCTCCCCAAAGAAGGGCCATCAATCCATTGACGCCAGCAACGGTGGCTACCACTCGCACCAAGCAAGAACGGTCTCGGATCCGGGCTACCGCATAAGCTCCAACTAAACTGCTCACTACCATAGTAACTGCATACCGCAGATCCATCTCAGTGCTGAGGCAAGTTCCCACAGCAAGCAAAGTCCCTGCGGTCACCCCTAAATGGGGATGAAGGAGAAAGGCGATAAGCATAGAGGAGGTAACAATCCAGAGTACACTCAGATAACCTGTAGCAGTGGAGGTGGCTTTTAGTCCTATTAAGCTCCAGCCTGCTTTAAGTCCTCCGATACTTAAGACGATGATCAAAGCTAGCAAGAAGAGATGACGAAGGTTCTCAAAAATCTTTCTTTCGTACTGAAGGAGATAGAGAGAGAAGGCCCCGACCATAACACCCCAGAGAAGAGCCAGGAAGAAGGCGCGTTTGAGATCAAAAGGAGGGCGTAACAACCCTAGAGCTCGGAGTTTATCCAGATGTTGGGCAGTGACCCTTTCTCCTCGGTGGACAATCACTTCTCCTCGCAGGATGGGGTACCGCACCGGGGCAACCAATCGCCATTGCTCCTGCTTCAAACGGGTTGTTCGCTCGGGATTGTAAAGGCGGTTAGGACGGATAGCTTGCTTGGCAATCTCTACTGCAATCGAGTGGTATTTCTCTGCTAGCCCTTGCTCCCGGGCGAGGGCTAAAACAAGATTACCTACTTTTTGGCGAGATTGAGACAAGGCTTCGGGGGTATCGTAGATGTTCTCCTGCATCGCCTGAGTGAGAGCCTTTTGGAGGAGCTCCTCCATTAACCCTAAAGTGGAGAGAGGAGATTGCTGGAGGAGGTGTACACTCTTGCGGTCGAGGCGGATGGGATAAGGCCCTGGTACCAGGAGAACTGAGGCGGACGAAGAGGGAGCTTGATAACTTGGATCCAAGATATTTTTGAAAACTATCGTTACCGCATTAAGAGCGTCCACTAAAGCAAAGGGGTTTTCATCGTACTGGGGCCGGACTCGCTGAACTGCTCGTTCCCGAAGCAAGCGAGTTTCTGTTTCATCTTGATATTCAATGGTTCGGGGAGCACGAATCTCTTCCGGCGCAATATCCCCTTCTCGAAGAGAGACTTGGTCAAAGGTGAACTGGAGGGAGAAGAGGAGAGTGAGAAGCAAAACAACTCCTCCCCCTAATAAGATACGGCGGATTCGTTCTGCCGATCTTTGCCAGTTTTGAAAAAGCCCTTTCCTTAAAAAGATTTTCATAAGGATAGGGGGAAACACCCACCGGGAGGGAAAGTTATTTCTCTTCCATCATTCGAGTTGCCCGTAAGATTTTCCGACGTCGAGCCGCTTCTTCTCGTCGTCGCCTTTCGCTGGGTTTCTCGTAATGCTGATGTTTCCGAACCTCTCTCAAAATCCCCGCTTCCTCGATCTGCTTCTTAAAGCGTTTGAGGGCACTATCTAGACTTTCGTTGGGCCGTACCTGCACCTGAGCCACTGCTAGTTCTCCCTTCTTGTGGACATTATCAAAACTTCTTCGGTGAGTAACTCATTGTCCCCTTTCTCCCCTAACTGCCTCCAACAGCACAATCCCCTTGCTTGCCTCTTGGTGGAAATCCAACTTTAAATATATTATAAGAACTCTCACCCGAAAAGGTCAAGAAAATTTTTCGACGAAAGGGGAAGTTTCCCTCCCTTGTGCGGGGGTTATGGGAGATGTACCCTAAAGGGGGCGACCACCAAAACCCAATTCTAGAATAGTCCCAGGTTGTTGCCTGTGGCTTATGCTTAAAAAGAGTTTCTTAAAAATCATCTCCAAAAACTTAGGGAAAGAGCTCCTCTCTCTCGAAAGAAGAAGTAGAAGCCCTTTAAGGAAAGGAGAAGGAGTGATGTTTGGCGGAGTTTATCCCATTACCGAAGAGCAAATTCGTTTTTACGAGGAAGAAGGGTACATTCAACTGAAAGGGGTTTTGACTCCTGAAGAGGTAGAGCAGGTGCGCATTTGGTTAGAAGAAGTCCTGCAAATAACCTTGGACGAAGTGATGGATCGGGTGGGGAAAAACCCGGAATATGACAAGGTATTCTACCAAAAGGTGAATATCTGGCGCTTTCACGAAGGGATACGCCAATATGTCTTTAGTCCCAGAATCGCTGAGATCGCTCGGCGGTTGACCCGAAGCCCTCGGGTGCGATTGTGGCATGATCACGCTTTGGTGAAGATGCCCGGAGATAGCAAGCCTTCAGCCTGGCACCAAGACCTTCCCTACTGGCCGATGAATGAAACCACCGCTCTTTCTTGTTGGATGGCCTTGGATGATGTGGATGAGAACAATGGTTGTATGCAGTTTATCCCTAAAAGTCATCGGTGGGGAAGGTTTCCACCGATTAATCTTGTTAACCCACAAGACCTCTTTGCCTATGTGCCAGAACCCGAAACGAAGGATTTTACCCCTGCGGTAATGCGGATGAAAGCGGGAGATTGCACTTTCCATAACGGGTTAACCTTCCATTATGCCGGCCCCAATAAGACCGACAAGCCCCGCCGGGCGATGATCACCATCTATATGCCGGACGGAGTTACCTATCGCCCTCAACCTCATATCGTCACCGATGGGTTGGGGTTAAAGGAGGGAGAGCCGATCGCGGGGGAGATGTTTCCCATCTTGGCGGAAGGATCTCTCTAGTTTCTGAAATGCTGGGGAGTAAGAGGAGGGAGACGATTCATCTTGCCCCTCCTCTTAAAAAAACGGGCCTTCCCGATTCTCCCGGCTGGAGGTTCCCCTTTTCAAGGAGCTCCCCAGAGGGACTAGCGGACTTCCAATTCATACCATAGGGTTCGCCACTCAGGGCCGATAGAGAATCGGGTTTTCCCTTCACCCTCGGACTGTAGAGGGATTTTGGCTTTCCTCTGGCCTCTCTCATCCAGGGCCCAAAGAGTAACTTTTTTAGTGGGTAATGGTAAAATCACCTCGGCGGGGATACCTTCAACCCGGCTGGGAGGACCACCCCAATCCCGGCCTACAGAAGATTTCTCCGGGTTCTTCCACTTCATCCCAGTATTCTCTGCATAGCCGGTAGCGGTAATCAGAATCCTTTTAGGGGAGTAGAGGTCTTTCCCCTCCATCAGGGTGAGAGTCAGAGTACACCAACCCTCCTGAAGGGTTTGGCCGGGCTTGAAGCGGATACCCCCTAAATCAAAGACCCTGCCTCCCGCATAACCGATGACTCCTTTTGTCCGAGAAGTATTGATGATTACTACTCCTCTTCCTGGTTGAGAGAGATCCCACACTAACTGTTTGTTGTCTGCTACAAAGAGATTTCGTTGCCTTAAACCCTGAAGCTCCTGGGAGACACTTCCTTCCCCTTTCCCCGAAAGATCCATCGCAATCTTATGGATCAGAGAGGCTTCTCCAGGTATTCCTAATTGGCCTGCGTTCACCAATTGCCAAGCATAGCTCTTCTGAAGAAGATCGAGCTCCTTTTCCAAGGTCAGTGGAACAATTATTTGCTTCTGGGCAGGAGTCACATCCCCCCGTCGGAACAGAGCGGCTGCAGTGGGGAGAGTTACCATTTTCGTGGGATGCTGGTCTATGTCAAAGAAGTTGGAGATTGCTTGGGTATCCCACCGATTCTGACGATGGGAATAAGCGAAAGCAAAAATGCCATCCCAATCCTGTAGGGCAGCATAGGCGGATAAGAGGAGATAGGCTTCCGAAGAGAAGGTGTTGGGTGCAGAATGGTTATATTCGGTAACAAGGTGAGGTTTATGGAGTGCCCTTCGGAGGGCTAGGCCAGGGAGGGTGCCTCCCCGTTCATTGACCATCGAACGATTGCCTACAAACCAATTCTCAGGGTCCCAAGGTCGGCCGGGGAAGTGAGGATGTTGCCAGTAAGAATGGGTATCCAGGACATCCAATTGGTTCATCAGATGGGGGGTACTACAACCGATAATGGTTCCGATGACCAGAGCTTGGACTCTCAGCTCTTGCTTAAGGTATCGGTATAAAGTTTGCCAGTACTGGTTTTCGGTATCCCAGAGGAAGCGAAGCCAATCCTTTCGCGCTTGAGGGGTACGCTCTCCCCACCGGGATCTCAGGAAAATGGGAATGCTTTTTGCCTCCAGCCTCTCTTTTTCGCTCAGCCCAACGACACCGCCGGGTTTGAGGCTCACTTGGGCCAACCAATAAGTTGCCCTTTGCTGGGACAATCCGGTGAAGTTAATCCGGGCATTATTATCCCCTTGAGAGAGGAGAAAGGTAAAGTGATACTCTTGCCATTGAGGGGTTAACTCGATAGGGCTATCGAACCCTAAGCTTTGCCAAGGGCTATGGGCCTGCCCTATTCCGACGCTAATCCGGCAAGGGAGATCCGACTTGGCCCAAAAGCGGAGGGTATAGGGTTGATCGGCGGAGAGTCTCAAACCGGCTTGATTTAACTGAAGATGCCATCCTTCCGAGCCGAGCTTTTGGCTTTCGATCCGAAGAGCTGGAACCCCTTGGGGGCCTTCAGATACCACTTGCAGAGTCGCTAGGGCACCAAAATGTTGCTCAAGATTCCATCCCAGGGTACCTTCTGCAAAGTCCCCATTAGAAAGGAGCTCTGGGCCAAGGGGTTGAGAGTGTACCCCCCAAGCGGTTTTTAGAGCTTGGGTAGAGCGATATCTTCTCTGGAGCCACTGATTCCACTGGCGCTGGAGATCCTGAAGAAATATTTGGGGGAGACGGTCTACCTGGCCTCCCAACCAGGAGTGGATCAAACCATTTTCGTTGTTTATCTCCACAAAAGCAATGGCGGGTTCGCGCGTATAGGGATTTCCGGTATAGGGATTACGATGGGTGAGGAGTTTCCGGGCATATTCTTTTTGTAACTCAAGGATAGGACGATAGAAGAAACCGATGATGTGCCTCTCTTTCCAGTCTATCTCTTCGATTTCTTGAGGCAAGCCGTCAAAGTGGTTGAAGGGACGGGAGACAAGCAAGTTCAGGTTGGAGTAAATCCCATAGTGTTTCAACTGCGCAATGAGGTAATCCAGCCGGTCAAGAGCCTCGGGGTCTAAGTTTCGGGTATCCGATCGATCTTTTGCTCGAATACCGTTAGGAAAGGGATTCATATCCATATGATGGAAACGAACACAATTAATCCCAAACTTAGCCATTCGGCCGGCGATTTTAGAGGATGCTTCCTTGGAGGGAAAGCAAGCACCAAAGCATAAATTCACTCCGAGAAACCTTATTCTTCGACCTCCGGCATAGAGGTGCCCATCCTTACCTACCTTCACTGGAGGGAGTTTTCCCTTAGGGAAATGGTTCCAAGACTTTAAGTCGGTAGGGCCTGAGGAGGTATCATTCCAAGGGAGAACGAAGGGGAAAAGGGCCTCACGCCCTGACGATTCCCTCCCTTGGGTAATCCCTTGTAGGGATATGAGAAGGAATAAGGAAAGAAATAAGATTTGGATCATTGCCATCTCTCCGATAAACAAGGATTTTCTCATTTCAATATCCTCTGAGGAAGGGTAGGGGTGGAGGGATCCATAGGGTTAGGTTTTCTAGGTTAGGGAAGTTCATAAGCTCCAATATCCGGCTTAGGCCCTCGGCGCCGGCCAACAATATCCTTTTGCCCTTGGGGTAAGGGTATAGCACGATCAATAGCTTCGGTTGCCCGGGGTGTTATCCGCAAATCCCCTTGATCTGGGTCCACAAAGGCGTCGGCAAACACTTTCTCCAGGTTACCTAGAAACTTAATAGGGCTAGGAGACTCGTTGCGAATCGGTGGACCGTTTAAGAGGTTATTGGCTACCAAGAGACCTTCGTTATTATGTACTAAACGGATAAGCCTTCCAAGGCGATTCTCCGGATCGTGGATAGTGTTGTGCAAGATTTGGCAATGGCGTGTGTAATCAGCGACAATGCCTGACTCGGGACAGCGGACAATGAAATTGTTGCGAACGATGACCCGGGTGCAATGGACAGTGATATCCGGCGGCCGATAAGAGTTACCCAAGGCAATGCCCACATCACAATCCATAATGAGATTACGCTCTACTAAGCAATCCTGGGCATCATGCCAAAGAAAGATAGCACCTCGTCCTTCCCGCGTTCGACCTTGAAGATTCACGAACACGTTATCACTAATGATCCAACCTTTGGGGAACATCACATCAATACCACCTATATAATTGCCGTTAAAGGTTTGAGGAGTGTCAGTGGGGTCATCGTCAAAAGTTTTGGGGCGGTCGTTGTAGAAGAGGCAATATCGGATGCGACAGCTCCTGGGCCGCTCCTTCTCCAGCTTTTCTTGAGGCACTCGTACACCTTTGACGGCCCTCTGCCAGATGTTATGGAGGATACAGTTGTAGATAGTGACCCGGTGGACACCGGTATCGCTATTCAACTTAATACCGTTCCACATCACATTTTGCACTGTCAGGTCGGCGATGGTCACCCCGGAGCAATGAGTGATAGTCAGCAACTCTCCCAGCCGATGTTTTCCTCCGTCCAAAATTACTCTTTCCCTCCGCCCTGTCTCGCCTCGTAGGGTAATGTTGCTGGTTCGGATATTCAAAGAACGGGGTAAGAAGTAATGCCCCTCAGCGATAAGAATGGTTTCTCCTGATTTTACTCGATCCACCGCAGAGAGGAGTTCCTCCTCAGTGGTTACCCGAATTACGCCTCCTCGGGGTGGAGGAAGGGGGGGAGCCTTGGGAAACCAGGAGGGCCAGGAAGGGTGAGAGGAGAGGTGACCGGAAGGCTTCCTTTCTGCCTTAAGCACCTTTTCGATGACCTCGGCATATTTTAAGAGCGTTAAGTAGTTTCTCAGCGAGTATCCGCAATGGTTGAGAGCTTCTGCTGAGTAGTCGTTCTGATATTTCTGAGGGTGGCTAGGATGTATGCCGTCCCTGGCAATAAGGGTGGGCACATCGTAACCTTCATAGCTTTTGAAGGCTTCTAAGGCTCCATCCCAATCCTTAGGGCGACGCTTCAGAATCTCTGCGTAGAAGTCAATAAGGGGTACCCGGAGTTGCTGAGCTACTTTGCGGATGGCTTGGACAAACTTCTCCGCTTTTTGTTCAAACCCGTGCCGAGGGGGTATAGTACTGAGGATAACCACCGTCCCATTATTCAAGCATCGCTGGACGACCTCTCGCAATTTTATATAATATTCCTCCCATTCCAGGGTGTGAAGGTCATTGGTACCGAACATTATGAGAGCGACTTCCGGGTTGAGATTTTTCAGCCACTGAGCAATATTCTCGTAAGCCCAGCGCACTGTCATACCACCTTGACTACCGTATTCGGGGCCTTTCCATTTCTGCCAGCATCCAGGGAGCATATATCCCTGAACAATTTGGAAGGCTCGTTCCATTTCTGGTGGTACGTTCCGGTGCGCTTGAGGTAGAGGTGCCCAAAAGGCCATAGTTACCGTGATGGAGTCCCCAAATTGAGCGAAGGTACCTCTTTGTCCCTGGAATCGCTGATGGACCTGACGCATCGGCTCCACCCATTCTTGGCCCCATCCAGCTCTTACCGCTCCCAACAGAAGAAGTCCTGCGAGAACCCATTCCCTCTGTATCATCCTGTTCCTCCCGTTTCAGGAAAGTTCCTATTAAGGTTCTGTTATTGATTAGAACTTCTTTCAAAAACCCTCTCCCGCGTTCCAAGATGCCGATCAATTATTCGGTTGACTCTTCAGGATTTTGGGGGATAAGACGAAAGTAAACTACTCCCCCTGGAGCAAGTGTTCCAGCGTAGTAGATTCATTGTCCGTCATCTCGATCAAAAGGTGAGAATAATACGTTGTTCAATTGTCGCTCGATTGAGAACTTCTGAATCCTTAAGGGCGAGGGAGGAAGAGGAGAAGTTGTCGGAACCCCAAAAGGATTAACGGAGTAAGTTTTCCACAACCCAGGGTGGATCAATGTCTTCCTTGATTTCACAAGATAAAGATCGGTCTTCTCCGGTTCCTCTGCGTTTGAGAGCAATCCTTATAGGTGCTTTGCTTATTCCTCCTAATAGCTTTTGGGTTATTTATATGGAGAGGGTTGTCCGAGGGCCTTATCCCACTACCATTTCTTTATTCGCCAACGTACTCTTTATTTTACTGCTACTCGTTATTGTCAACCGATTTCTTCATCGGTATTGGCCTAAGAGCACCCTCAATCAGGCTGAGCTATTAACCATTTATACAATGTTAGGAGTTTCCTCGGCCTTAGCCGGCTTGGACATGATTCCTTCTCTTATTATTAAAATGGGCCACCCTTTCCGTTATGCTAACGAGTCCAACCGGTGGGAGGCTCTTTTTTTCCACTATCTCCAGCCAATGCATTGGTTAATGGTCAGGGACTTACAAGTCCTTGAACCTTATTATCGGGGGAATTCCAGTCTTTATCATTGGAAATACTTATCTGTTTGGATACCTCCTATTCTCGCTTGGGTGGGGTTTATCTTTCTCCTTTTTTGGGTGCTCCAATGCCTTTGTGTTTTGGTACGCAAGCAATGGGTGGATAGGGAACGGCTCTCCTTTCCTATTGTTCAGCTTCCTTTTGTAATGACTCTTCCAGAAGGGGGGTTATTTCGCCAACCCCTCCTTTGGTTGGGTTTTGCCTTGGCCGGGGGGATTGATCTGATTAATGGCTTCGCTTTCCTCTTTCCTTCCATCCCTTCTATCCCGATTTGGCAGAGGGACTTATCCCCTAACTTTCGGTTTCGCCCGTGGAATGCTATAGGGTGGACCCCTATCGCTTTTTATCCCTTTGCGATCGGTTTAGGGTATTTGTTGCCCGTGGATCTTCTCTTCTCCTGTTGGTTTTTCTTCCTCTTTTGGAAGGCTCAGAGAATTCTCTCGGCAGCTCTAGCTTGGGACGCGATCCCTCGCTTTCCTTTTATTAACGAGCAATGTTTTGGGGCCTATAGTGGGTTGATTCTTGTCTCCTTATGGACAGGGAGGAAGTACTTTCTAGAGATAGGGAGGGAGATCTTCTCCCCTTTTAGTATTGGCAAAAGAGATAGGGAGGAGGGCTTGTCTTATCGAGTTGCTTTTTGGGGATTCCTGTTGGGTTGGTTGGGACTCCTCCTCTTTTGTAGGTTGATGGGAATGTCCTGGGAGATGTCTTTTTTGTTTTTTCTTCTTTATCTAATCTTGGCTGTTTCGGTAGCCAGGATGCGAGCCGAATTGGGGCCTCCGGTTCACGATCTCCATTTTACGGGGCCTGATCATCTTTTACCAACCTTCTTCGGCACTAAAAATATAGGAGGCACCGATCTGGCAGGTTTTACCCTCTTCTTTTGGTTTAACCGAGCCTATCGGAGTCATCCCGTGCCTTTCCAGATAGAGGGATTGAAATTGGCTCAGCTAGCCCGGACGAGCCAGCAAAGGACTTTAGCCGCGGTGTTATTAGCCCTCCTGTTAGGAAGTTTTTCGGCCTTTTGGGCCTTTTTGCATTTTGCTTATCAGTTGGGAACTGCAGCCAAGATCAACGTGGGGACGAGTTTTGCTTGGGAGGCTTACAATCGTTTGGCGAGCTGGCTGAACAACCCTACTGACCCCGATTACCGGGCGATGTGGGCGGTGGGAGTGGGTTTCTTCTTCACTCTTGGGTTGATGATTCTGCGGTTGCGCCTCCTATGGTTTCCCTTTCATCCTTTAGGATATGCTATTTCGGGTTCTTGGTCTATGAATCTCGTGTGGATGTGCTTACTGATCGCCTGGGTGGTAAAAGTTTTAGTGCTTCGTTTCGGGGGTTTAAGAGCCTACCGTCAGTTTTTACCCTTCTTCTTCGGCTTAATCCTGGGGCAGACGGTTGTGGGCTGTCTTTGGAGCTTGGCCGGTTTGATTTTGGGGATACCCACTTATTCTTTTTGGGGTGCCTAAGGGGGTTTTCTGTTATCTATAGAGGGGTACGGCATACAGCAGCACGGGGCTTTTACCCATCTTATCCCCTGTTGGCAGGGGGGTGCCCTAAGAGGTTTATCTGCCCTCCTCTTTTGTAGGGAAGGGTCAGGGTAGGGGTGAGGTCGCCAAGGTGGGCATGGAGGCTTGCTTCTTTCTTCCCTCCGGGGATGCTCTATCCCCTAACTTACTGATAGATAACCCTTTCCCGAGCTAAGCGGAATTGGAGAAGGGTGAGTCCGGCAATGACGACAAAGAGGACGAAAGCGATAGAAGCACCGTAGCCTACATTAGGCTCTCCACTACCGTAAAAAGTGTTAAAGAGATAAACTGTTACTGTTTGAGTGGTTCCTAGGGGACCTCCAGGGTTGGGTTGGGTCATCACATAAATCTGATTAAAGGCTTGGAAAGCGCGGATCGTTCCTACAATGAGGAGAAAGAAAGTTGTTGGAGAAAGCAAGGGGAGGGTAATATTGAAGAAGACTTGAAGTTCACTTGCTCCATCAATTCGAGCTGCTTCTTGAAGCTCTCGGGGGACATGGGTTAATCCTGCCAGGTAAACCACTATATTAAACCCTAGGTTGCTCCAAATGGTCATCAGGATAATAGACACCAGAGCTAGGCTGGGACCTTTTGCCCAGGGAGGAAGAGAGAGGTGGAAGATTTCGGCGATAAGTTGAAAAACCCCCTTTGGTTCCATTAGCCACTGCAGATGGGGTAAGCCAAGTTTATCCAGCAGGTAATTGAGAATGCCGTAGTCTGGGTTGTAAACCCAACGCCAAACCATTGCGGCTGCGACTACAGAAGTGACGTAAGGAAGGAAATAGAGGGTGCGGTATAAACTCCGAGCAAACAGCTTTTGGAAGAGAAGGAGAGCGATGAGCAAGCTGAGAATAAGAGTAGGCGGTACCGTTCCAACAACAAACCAGAAAGTAACGGCTAAAGATTGCCAAAACTCAGCGTCGTGGAGAATCCTCCAGTAATTTTGAAGCCCTACCCATCGTTCGGGAACCAGGGTCCACCGGTGTAAACTAAGATAGAAGGCATAAAAGATAGGAAGGAAATGAAAAGTAAGGATAATTGCCCCTGCGGGAAGTAAGAAGAGAAAGGCCTCAATTCCCTCTTGTAATCTTCTCTTTTGATATAAGGAAGAAGTTTTCGCTTTCACTAGTTTCTTTTTGTTTTCATACCCTGAGTTACGGTGGTGAAAAAGAGCTTTTCCCCCATCTCCTTTTTCTTCTGCTTTTTAGAGTATCCTTCTCTTTTGCCTACTGGTCCCTATCTCCTGTATGCGGAGAATAGGGGTGTGGTGAAAACAGGCCTTTCCCTGAGAACCCTCTTAGAGCGGTAGGGGTAAGTTCGGAACTTACCCCTACCGCTCTAAGAGGGTGACGGATGGAGGGGAATTCCTTTAAGGGGTGGAGAAAGGGTTATTGTCCTATGGTAAAGCCGGTAAAACTCGGTTCTTTAGAAACGGTTGAAGCTTTTCGGGAATATTGCCAGCAGTTAGGTCTTCATCTCCCTTGTGATTCTGAGATTCTTAAAGCTCCGGAGTCTCCTTTGGCCCAACCCCTGGAGTTTGAGGTTCCTCGTTTATCTGAGGAAGTCTTAGCTAAGGAACAACCTTCTTCCTCCCTTCCTAGGAGGATCGTCCGGATAGGAAATCGCTGGTGCATTCAACCGATGGAGGGGTGGGATGGAACTCCGGAGGGTTTCCCTTCTGAACGCACTTTAAGGCGATGGTATCATTTTGGAATCAGTGGGGCCAAGCTGATATGGGGAGGGGAAGCAGTGGCGGTTCGGCCGGATGCCCGAGCCAACCCTAACCAGCTCCTCTTGACCCGAGAAACCCGCTTTGGTATTCAACAGCTCTATGCCACTCTCCTCGCAGCTCACCGGGAGCGATATGGTTCTACTGAAGACCTTCTTATCGGTCTACAGTTGACCCATTCCGGACGTTTTTGTAAGCCTTTTTCTCAGGACCGGATGGAGCCTAAAATCCTTTATCATCATCCCCTCCTCGATCGGAGGTTTGGTATACCTCCCGATTATCCGGTCCTTACCGATGATGAAATTTGGGAGATTATCGAGAGTTTTATTCAGTGTGCTCAATGGGCCTATGAGATCGGTTTCCATTTTGTAGATATCAAGCACTGTCACGGCTACTTGGGGCACGAATTTCTCAGTGCCTACACCCGGCCAGGGCCTTTTGGAGGAACCTTCGAAAATCGCACGCGCTTTTTGAGGGAGATTGTCCGAGGGATTCAAACCCGTTGTCCTGGGTTAATGATTGGAGTTCGTTTATCCGCCTTTGATTTGGTGCCTTTTAAACCAGACCCCGAAAAATCTCACCTGGGGCATTTGGGACCGGGAATACCGGAGCCCTACGAATCTTTTCTGCCTTATTGTTATGCTTTCGGTGTAAACCCCTACAACCCCACTGAACCCGATTTGAAGGAAACCTTTCAATTTCTGGAACTTCTGCGTTCTTTGGGAGTTCGGTTGGTGAATCTTTCGGCCGGGAGTCCTTACTACAATCCTCATATCCAGCGGCCGGCTTTCTATCCCCCTTCAGATGGCTATCAGCCTCCAGAAGACCCCTTGGTTGGAGTGGCCCGGCAGATCGAAGTCGTTCGGAAGGTCAAAACCAAGTTTCCGGACCTGATCCTGGTAGGAAGTGCGTATTCTTATCTGCAGGAATTTCTTCCTTATGTTGCCCAAGCAGTGGTGCGGGAGGGGTGGACCGATTTTGTGGGGCTAGGGCGAATGATTTTAGCTTATCCGGAGTTTCCTCACGATCTTTTGAGTAAAGGCCGGCTTGACCATCGCCGGCTTTGCAGGACTTTCAGTGATTGTACCACCGCTCCTCGTAATGGTCTTCCTTCTGGTTGTTATCCTTTGGATCCCTTCTACAAAAATTCACCTCAGGGGTTGTACTTACGAAGCTTGAAGGCAAAATGGAGGGGGCGTAGGATGTCTTAAAGCATCTCGGAAAGTTTCTAATAGGCTTCAGCTTGCGCAATAACACAAAATCTGGCGTATCCTAAAGGGCACAGCTATCAATTCAATGCTAAGTTCTTGGGAACATTAGGAGGGGTAGAAAGGAGGCGAGTCCATTGGCTCTGCCTATTGTGGCTGTTTTGATGGACACCGCTAATGCAGGTCGAATTATGACCCCGGAATTATGGTCAGAGCTAGAGTCTTTTGCAGAGTTGCGAAGGAATCCTCACCCTCGTCCTCCAACTTTTGAAGAGGCGATGGCCTTGCTTAGAGATGCAGAGGCGGCTTTATGTACCTGGGGTTCTCCTCGCTTCACTCAAGAGTTGTTGGGTCAAGCGCCTCGTCTTAAGATGATCGCTTATGCAGGGGGTTCGGTGAAGCCCATTGTTTCCGAAGCAGTGTGGGAACGGGGGATTCGAGTGACCAGTGCCGCCGCTGGTATTGCGGTAGACGTGGCTGAAACGACGGTGGCCTTAATGGTGATCTCGGTGAAGAAGATTTGGCAATATCATCGCTGGACGCGCTCCGGAGGGTGGGGAACAAATGCCCCCTGGGGGCCACCCGAGGAGATGAATGGTAAAACCGTGGGGATTATCGCAGCGAGTCACGTGGGCCGAAATGTCATCCGACTTCTCAAAGCTTATGACGTTCATCTTTTGTTGTATGATCCTTATGTTACCGAGGAGCAAGCCCAGGAGATGGGGGTGGAAAAAGTTAGCTTAGAAGACCTCCTGCGAAGGTCCGACATCGTTACCTGCCACGCCCCTGCAACCGAGGAGACCTATCATTTGCTGAACGCTGAGCGTCTGCGACTGTTGAAGGACGGAGCGATTTTCATCAATACCTCCCGAGGAAGTTTAGTGGATGAGAGGGCTTTAATCCAGGAGTTGATGACAGGTAGGATTTTCGCTTGTATAGATGTCACTGATCCGGAACCACCCTCTCCAGATAGCTTTCTAAGGAAGTTGGATAATGTCATTTTAACTCCTCATATCAGCGGATGTATTACCAACCGCACCCGGTTGGGGAAGCTGGTTGTGGAAGAGCTGCGCCGATTCTTTGCGGGGGAACCCCCTCTTTATCCCGTGACTCGAGAGATGTTATCCCGAATAGGGTGAATAAGAGGATATACCAGAGCGCATTTTTTGCCCCTGTCTTTCTCTATATCTTTGGCTGAAAGGCTGCAAACAATTTAGCTGGGAGAAAGACTCGGCAAACTGTTGGTTTACACCTCGTTTCGGGTACAATGAAAAGGGATCGCTATGGGCTACAAGCCCACAGAGAGTAGGGATAAGTGAGGGACTTACCCTAAGTTTAACACCTGGAGAAGATATGGAGAAAAGAAGGGAAGAGGACCCTCCTCCTAAAACTTCAGAGGGCCGAGAGGAGAGGAGGGACAAAATCGGGCCCGGAGCCTTAGAGGATTGGGGGGAGGAGGTTATCTTACGGAGAACCCAGGACCCCCTCCTGGAGGTATGGGTTAGCTCCTTGCCCAGCTCTATGCAACCTCTTCCCCCCCGAATTGAGGAGAGGATGGAGGAGCTCCTCCTTTTAGCCAGGGAATACCTAGAGGAGCCTGGAAGTGAGGTGGCAGAGGATGCGGTCACTTGTGCTTATGAACTCGCCCTCTTCGCTCTAGAACAGGCGGAAAGCCGTCGTACCTTGATGGCTTTGCGTGACGGCTTTCAAAAGGCCATCCTTCGCCAATTTACTCTCTCCCCAGAGATAGATCGAGCTCTTATCTCCCTCTTTAATCTAGTGACAGATACCTTTTGGCGGGCTTATACCGATCGACTGAGGCGAACGATTCGGTTTCAGATCCGAGAGAGTTTCACTCAGGAGCTTCGCTTGGCGAAGCGGATTCAACAGCGTTTGCTCCCTAAAGTGATTCCCCAGATCGAGGGCTTTGATTTGGCTGGACGATTAAAGCCTGCTGCTGAGGTGGGAGGGGATTACTGGAGCGTCAAGTATTACCAGCAAGATGATGTGGTTACCCTTAAACTCGCCGATATTTCGGGTCATGGGATTGCGGCTGCAATGCTCGTAGCTGCGGTGAAGTTTATCTCAGGAGGGTTTTACCACCGGGCTGAGTCCGCCGCTTGGGTGATGGAGAGGACTAATCATGTTTTGGTTGTGGAGACGCCGGCGGATGTTTTGGTAACAATGGTCTACTGTTGGCTTCATCCTTCCCAGCGTAAGATTGATATTGTTAACGCTGGTCATCAACCTGTTTTCCTGTATCGGGATCGTCAATTTTTGGATATTCCTCCCACCGGGCCGGCGTTAGGATTGGTAGAGACTACTTATGAGGAAGTGAAGATGGATTTACGGGCAGGAGATCTGTTGTTTTTCTGCTCTGATGGCGTCCTTGAGGCGAGGGGGCCGGAGGGACCTTTTGGAGTCAAACGCCTTAAGGAGCTGGTAGCCCATTACGCTCATCTTTCTTGTGATGGATTACTCGATCGCATTATTCAAGCAGTGGAGGATTATGCGGGGAAGCCTCAGGATGACATTAGTATGGTTGCTGTAAAAGCTCTATACTGAATAGCCCGTTTTTTTATTAGATTTTCCCTTTGTTAGAGAAACAAAATGGAAGCATCTCGGTATCAAACTTATCGAGAAATCCAAAAAACCGTTCCTGCTCTTAAAAAGATCCTTGAAAGGCTTTCCCAAGGGCCAACTCCTCTTAGGAGGAGGATGGAGCTGGGGCCTCGCAGGTGGGTTTTCACCGGTTGCGGGAGCTCTTATTATTTGGGCCAAGCGATGGCGCTGGCTATGCGGAGAGTTTTGAAAAGGGATGCTCTCGCTTGCCCGGCTTCGGAATGGCTTCTTTATCCCGAATTGCTTTTGGGGAATGGAGACTTCCTGACGTTGGTAGGAATTAGCCGTACGGGGAAGACCACGGAGACACTTCGGGCAATCGAGAGGGTTAAGGAGATCTCTCCTTCCTCCCACACAATAGGGTTAACCTGCTCTTCGGGTAGTCCTCTGGCCCAAGTTGCCGATACTCCGGTGATTTTAACAGAGGTGGAGGAAGAGGCGATCGCGATGACCCATTCCTTCACTGCTTTTCTTTTCCTCTTTTACTGGGAGATGGTGGCCTATGCTCAGCAGATGGGCTTTCGGAGTGACTTATCTCCCGACCTTCTCCAGGGGGTTATTACCAGCATTGAGGAAAACTTTAGGGTAAATGAAGCGCGCATCCGGCAAGCTGCTACTTTGCACAATCTGGATTCCCTCATCTTCCTCGGCGCGGGTCCTCTATACCCCATTGCTTGTGAGGGGGCTTTGAAGGCTACGGAGTTAGCTCTTCTTCCCGCGCGCTTTTATCACCCTCTGGAGTTCCGCCATGGGCCTAAGGCTACAGTGAAGGACCGAACCTTGGCCCTCTTTTTGCTCAGCGAACGAGGGGCGTCGGTGGAGGAGGATCTGGCTTGGGAACTCCAGAGTTTAGGAGCAACTGTTGTAATGATGGGACCAGAGGTATCCTCTGATTTCGAATATCGGTTAATCGTTCCGCTTCCTCCTTCTGCAGAAGGGAAGGCTCCATCTGCTCTTTTTCCTGATAGCCTTCGGTCCTTGCTCTACCTTCCTTTGCTTCAGCTCTTCGGTTTTTACAAAGCCCTCTCCTTGGGGCATAATCCTGACACTCCGATGCATTTGGATAAGTCGGTGATTTTAGAAGGTCTTGCCTTTTAGTATGTTTTAATACCACTATGGTGCGATTAAAACCTTTTTATCCTTCTCTTACGATATTACTCCCAAAACCGTTTCCATACCCCTTTCCCAAATGCTTTCTTCAGACCCCTTGGCAAAAAAGTTCTATTTGTACGGAGAATCAAATCTTTGGGTTGAGGATTAGCGATGATTAAAGCGGTAGATTGGCAAGACGGTGTTCTATGGATTATAGATCAAACTTTGCTTCCGCACCGAGTGGAAAGGCGGGTTTTGACTGACTATCGCAGTGTTGCGGAGGCGATTCGTTCAATGAGAGTGCGAGGTGCTCCCGCTATTGGGGTAACTGCAGCTTTTGGGGTAGTGTTAGGAGCTAGGGAAATTCTTGAGAAGGGGGAGGATTTCTCCCAGAAGTTTGAGGAGATCTGCTCCACTTTGGCAAAAACCCGTCCTACTGCTGTTAACCTCTTTTGGGCTTTGGACCGGATGAAGAAGGTTTATGAACAGAGCAAACATCAAACACCGGAGGAAGTTCTGAGGGTTTTGGAAGAGACCGCGGTGATGATGCTCGAGGAGGATATTCAGGCAAACCGGGCTATGGGCCAGTACGGCCAACAATTGCTTCAGGATGGTTGGACTGTTTTAACCCATTGCAATACAGGGTCTTTGGCCACTGTATCCTATGGGACCGCTTTAGGGGTCATCCGGGCGGCTCGGGAAGCGGGGAAGGAGATCAAGGTTATTGCGGACGAGACTCGTCCTCGCTTGCAAGGGGCACGTTTAACCGCTTGGGAATGCCTAGAGGAGGGCATCCCCTGTACGGTGATTGCCGATGGTGCGGCGGCGAGTTTGATGCGCCAGGGGCGGATTCAAGCAGCTATTGTAGGGGCGGACCGCATCGCTCGAAATGGGGATGTGGCCAATAAAATTGGGACTTATATGGTGGCTTTGGCTTGTCAGGCTCATCATATCCCTTTTTATGTGGCTGCCCCACTCTCGACGGTAGACCTCTCTTTAGCTTCAGGAGAGGAGATCCCTATAGAAGAGAGGTCTTCGGAGGAGGTGACCCATATTGAAGGAGTTCGCATTACCCCAGAAGGAGTAAAAGTTTATAACCCAGCTTTTGATGTTACTCCGGCTGAGTTGGTGACCGCTATTATCACTGAAAGAGGGATTGCTTACCCACCTTATGAAAAGTCTTTACCTTCTCTCTTTGAACAAGCAAACATACGATTTGACAGGGTTTCTCGGTAGCCGTATAACAGAATTGGAGTTCTTTCAACGTTTCAGAAGAGTTTGGGGGTGGGGCGTGAAAGCAAAAGAGCTGATTCGGGAATACCCGGATTTTCCTACCGAGGGGATCCTTTTCAGGGATATTACTCCTGTTTTGAAAGACCCTTCCGCTTTTCTAGAAGTATTGGATGTGATGACCCAAGAGGCGCGGGCTCGGGGGGCAGAAGTCATTGTGGCGATTGAGTCCCGGGGCTTTATCTTCGGGGCTCCTATTGCGGCAAGGTTGGGAGTAGGGTTTGTTCCTATTCGCAAGTTAGGGAAGTTACCAGGGCCTACGGTTCAAGTGGAATATGCCTTGGAGTATGGCTCGAACACTTTAGAGATGCACCAGGATGCGATCCAACCTGGGCAGAGGGCCATCATCATTGATGATCTTTTGGCAACGGGGGGTACTGCCTCAGCTGCTGCTCGATTAGTGGAGGAGGTGGGGGGAGAAGTCGCCGGTTTCATTTTTTTAGTGGAGTTGACCTATCTCAAAGGGCGACAACTCCTCGAGGGTTATCCTGTGGTCTCCCTGGTTCAGTATTAATGGTTGGAGGAGAAAGGAACTATTCCTTACATTCACTGTAACTTTTGAAGAGGTGATGACCGGTGATCGGGGCTGAATTGGATGAGAGAAAGCAGCTCATCCTGCGGGCTGTTGTTCGGGATTATGTAGCAACAGCCGAACCAGTGGCTTCAAAAACGATCGTCCATCGGTACCATTTGCGAGTCAAGTCCGCCACTGTTCGGAATGAGATGGCGGAAATGTCCGAAATGGGTTATCTCCTTCAGCCCCACACTTCGGCAGGTCGGATTCCTTCCGACAGAGGTTATCGTTTTTATGTGGACCGTTTAATGTATCAGGACCTTACCTACCCTCGGTTGAAGTCTCTATCAGCGCTTTTATCGGGGCGAGCTTATGATGAGTTAAAGGAGATTTTGCGCCAAGCGTGTCAATTGCTAACAGATTTAACGAATTATACCGCTGTTGCTACCGCTCCCGAGTGTGAAGAGGCCCGGATTCGCCATATTTATTTGACCCTTTTAGATTCTCAACGGATATTGTTGGTGATCCTGCCGAGTTCAGGGCAAGTTTTTCACCGGATTTTGAAGGTTTCTCTTCCCCTATCCTCCTCGATGCTCAATCAGCTGATGAACTGGATCAATGATCATATTCGTGATCTTAAGGCAGAAGAGATTCACAGTGCCCTTCAGAGATTAGAGGAGCTACCTCCTGATCAACAGGAGTTGGTTGGGCAAGTGTTGCGAGAGTGTCAGAATACCTTGTTAAAGATAGGAGAGGAGGACGTAGTGGTGGAGGGAGCGAGCCGGATTTTGCGCCAACCGGAATTTAAGAACCTGGATCGGCTCGAAAATTTGCTGGCTTTGTTAGAAGAGCGGCGTTCGCTTTTGGAAATTCTTCGGACAGTAGCCACCCTACCGGGGGTTACAGTCCTGATCGGTTCAGAGAACCCCCGGGGAGAGTGGCATGCTTGTAGTGTGATTGCCACTCGCTATTCAGCCGGAGAAGGGGCCTATGGGAGTATAGGAGTGATTGGGCCTACTCGGATGGAATATTGGTTTGTGATTCCTACTGTCAAATTAGTAGCCCACCACTTGAGTGATTTTCTCAATCGTTTGAGCTTATCCTAAGAAACCTCTCTCAACCAGGGTAAACCTCCTTTGAAAGCTTTCTCCTGAGGGTATATTTTTAACGGAATAGTCTTTTTTGAATGGAAGAACCTTGGGGAGGTGGCGATATGAGTGAAAGGAAACCCGAAGAGGTGCATACCGAGCAAGAATTGGGGGATCGAGAGGTGTTGCAGGAGAAGCCTGAAGAGGAAGAGAAAAGAGGGGGGCAGAGAGAAGAAGAGGGGCAGAAGATTCAACAGGGAGAGACAATAACCGAAGAGAGTTCGGTTGAAGCGCGCCTTCAGCGAGAGATAGACGATTTACGGGCCAGCTTAGAGGAGGCTCGGAGGGAAGCCGCTGAGAATTATGAAAAGTTTTTGCGTACCTTGGCGGATTTGGATAACTTCCGTCGTCGGACCCGAATGGAGTATGAAGAGGTGGTAGCTAATGCGAATCGGGAGTTGATGGCCGGTCTTCTTCCCATTATTGATAATTTCGAACGTGCTCTGGCGGCTGCTGAGCAGACCCAGAATTTTGAAGCTCTGCATGAAGGAGTTGTATTAATTTGGAAACAATTGCGGGAATTATTAAGTAAGTTCGGGGTAGAACCGATTGAGGCAAAAGGCAAACCTTTTGATCCCTCTCTCCACGAGGCTATTCTTCAAGCGGAACCTTCTGAGGAATTCCCTCCGGGCACCGTGGTGGAGGAGATTCAAAAGGGTTATCGGATGAAAGGCCGGCTTTTGCGCCCATCCCTTGTTAAAGTGGCGCGAACCACGGAGGAGTAAGGGAACCAAAGTTTGACCGTGGTCGTCATAGTAAACGGGTGATTATCTTTAAAGGACAAGCTTTATTTTCTTTATTTTCATATCCCGAGGGGGTACCGAAAGGATTTTATCCTGTTTTTATCCCAAAGTCGTTGGAGCATGCAAACCCTGAGCAAAAAGGTGGGGCTTCTCCTTCTGGGACGGTTGTTGGCTCTCTTCCTTGGGGGGTTCTCTGCTCAGGCAGAAACTCCTGAGGAGGTGATGGTGGTTGTACTCGCTCATCCTGGGGGAGACCGGGTATCCTGCTCCTTTCCGAAAGCTCTTTCCCCGAAAGAGGTAAAGGATTATCTGCATCGGTTAACCCAAATAGGGGGATGGAAAGCTGAAAGAATAGTGGTGAATACGGTTCAACTCACCGCCGGCCCAATGACCAGCTTTGAATTTACTAGTCCTTTTGTGGTTATCCCCTCCACCGGGACCTTCGACCTAAACCCTTTTATCCAAGCGTTTAAGGCCTTGCGTCGTATCGGGATTATCTACTTGGTTTCCCCCTCTTTTAAATACCAAGGAGTCCACCAATTTGAGGATGATCACTTGAAGCTTTGGTTGGAGAGTCATCCGGGAGTTTATCAATTTCATATCACCATTAAAGACCCCCAGTTTGAGGATTTTCGGTTGCCCCTAAAGAGTACTCCGTCGTCAGATAACTCTTCTTCCTCCCAAGGTCCTTCGGTTGGAGGAGGGAGAGGGTTAGGAATGTTTTTCCTTTTTTTCGGCTTGGGATTGGTTTTGGCTTCCCTTACCTATTGGCTAATGATGCGAGTTCATCGAAGAGAAGCCAGCGAGACCCGGGGTTAACTTCAGGAAGCCAGTAGTAAGAGGCGATTTTTATGGATTTTGGCCGTTTAGTTCAGTGGGCGGCGAATCTTCGCGCTTCCGATATTTTTCTTAAAGCGAATCGGTCACCCGCTATTCGTTTAAACGGTCGAGTGACCGATACGGATTTCCCCCCGATTTCGGAGGAGGAGCTTCGGTCGTTTATCCAAGAACGATTGCCTTCCTGGAAGCAAGAGGATTTTTTCCTGCATCATGAGGCGGACTTGGCCTTTGACCTCCCCGGAGTATGCAGGCTCCGGGCAAATTTTTATCAACAGCAAGGAACTTGGGCTGCTTGTTTCCGTCTAATCCCTTTCCAAATTTACACCCTGGAGGAATTAAATCTTCCTCCTATCCTTAAACAGATGGCCTTGCAACCGCAAGGATTGGTTTTGGTGACGGGGCCAACAGGGTGTGGGAAGTCCACTACTTTGGCCGCAATGATCGAACTTATTAATCAAACCCGGAAATGCAATATTATCACTATTGAAGATCCGATTGAGTATGTTTATGAGGAAAAGCAAGCAATTATTAGCCAAAGGGAAGTAGGGATTGATACAGATAGCTTCACTTCGGCGTTAAAGCACATTGTTCGCCAAAGCCCGGATGTGATCCTGATTGGAGAAATGCGAGACCTCGAGACGATGACGGTCGCTTTGCAGGCCTCGGAGATGGGTCATCTTGTTTTTTCCACAGTGCATACGATTAGTGCCCCTGAAACGATTGAACGGATTGTCAGCCTTTTTCCTCTCCACGAGCGGGAGCAGATTCTCACGCGCCTGGCGGTTTCTCTCCGGGGGATTATTTCCCAGAAGCTGATCCCTAAAGCGGATGGAAGTGGGCGTATTCCTGCTTGTGAAATTCTAGTGAGTACTCCCACCGTTGTGAAGCACATCCAAGAGGGACGGGCCAGGGATCTCCATCAGGTGATGGCTCAGGATACCTACTATGGAATGCAAACTTTGAACGCTTGCTTGGTGCGTTTGGTTCGACAGGGGTTAATCACCGAGGAGGATGCCTTATCAGCCAGCTATGCTCCTACAGAGCTTCGGCAAATGCTTCGGCACTGACTTGCCTCAGCTCGTACTGGGTTGCTCTTACCCCAAGGGAAGGGGGGACCGGTAGTGGTCTGCAGGTTTTAGCCTGCGTCCCATCCCCCATACGCGGGGGAAGATAGAGGGTGCATCCTGAAGGTGGTGGTACCGGAAATCGGTGTACCTTGAGGGACGCAGGTACCCCCAAAAGGGCGCGTCTTGAGGGATGCAACTATTCCGATATTAGTTCCTCTGGGATGACTGAAAAGGATTTTGGGAGGGGGGTACCCAGCTGGGCCCCCCTCCTTTAGTTAGCCTGTGCTCTAAAGGGTGAAGTTACCCAACCCAATCTTTTACCCCTAATTAAGGGGAGTGAACAGCAATCTTAAGGAGGTAATTCGATTGATTTCCGCAGAACCACGACTTCACATTAATGAGCTTTTGCGAATGTTGGTGGAGAAGGATGCTTCAGACCTTCATCTCCGGGTGGGCGAGCCTCCGGTGATGCGCATTCATGGTGAATTAGTGAGAACTAATCTTCCCGTTTTGCGCCCCGAAGATACTCAAGCTCTCGTTTACTCTATTTTAAACGAAGAGCGCCGTGCCTACTTTGAGCGGTTTATGGAGCTGGATATGTCCTATGCTATCCCCGGTTTGGCACGGTTTCGGGTAAATATCTTCCGTCAGCGAGGGCATGTCGGGGCGGTGATGCGAGTTATCCCCATTCGGATTAAAACGATTGACGAATTAGGTCTCCCGCCGGTGGTTAAGGAGTTAGTGATGCGGCCTCGGGGCCTCTTCTTGGTTACTGGGCCAACAGGCTCGGGAAAATCCACCTCCCTGGCTGCTATGATTGACTACATCAATACCCATCGGCGATGTCACATCATCACCATTGAGGATCCGATTGAGTTTGTTCATCAGGATAAACTCGCAGCGATTGAGCAGAGGGAAGTGGGGCAAGATACTCACTCCTTTAACGATGCGCTGAAGCACGTGATGCGACAGAATCCGGATGTCATTTTAGTGGGAGAGATGCGCGACTTAGAGACGATCGCCTTAGCCATTACCGCAGCAGAAACAGGCCATTTGGTTTTCGCCACTCTTCACACAACTGACGCTCCTCAAACAGTGGACCGGATTATTGACGTGTTTCCCCCCGAGCAACAACAGCAGATCCGGATGCAATTGTCGGTGACTCTTCTGGCGGTGATTTCGCAGACGCTCCTTCCCCGAGCGAATGAGCCGGGCCGGATTGCCGCCTTTGAAGTGATGGTAGCTACGCCGGCCATTCGGGCCTTGATTCGGGAGGGGAAAACCCATCAGATTTATACCGACATCCTAACGGGAGCCGAGTATGGGATGCAATCCCTGGACGCTTGTCTCCTCGATCTTTTGCGTCGCCGATTAATCACCTATGAGGACGCTTTAGCGAAATCTTCTAATCCTAAAGACTTTGAACAACGAGCGCAGAGGTTATTTTAAGATGGCACTGAAGATAACAGTTGATGATCTTTTGAAATTTACGGTTCAGAATGATGGGAGCGATCTCTTACTGAAGGCGGATAGCCCTCCTCTGGTGCGGATTCACGGAGAACTGCGTCCTGTCAAGCTCCCTCCTTTAAGAGCCGAGGAGGTCAAGGAATTGGTCTATAGCATTCTTACCGACGCTCAGAAGAGACGTTTTGAGGAAGACCTGGAGTTGGATTTTGCTTATGAGATTCCTGGGGTTTCCCGTTTTCGGGGGAATGTTTTTCAACAGAGAGAGACCTTGGGGCTTTCGATGCGTGTGATTCCTTTCCAGGTGAAGACGATGGACGAGCTGGGGGTGCCTCCGGTTTGCAAAGAGTTTTGTGAGAGACCCCGAGGGTTAGTTCTTGTGACAGGGCCAACCGGTTCAGGAAAATCTACCACTTTAGCTGCAATGATTGATTATATTAATTCCAAGTTCCCCGTTCATATTGTGACCATTGAGGACCCCATTGAGTTCGTCCATGAAGATAAGAAAGCCCTGATCAACCAACGAGAATTGCATTCGGATACGCTTTCTTTCAGTAATGCCCTTAAATATGTTCTCCGACAGGATCCGGATGTGATTCTCGTGGGAGAGATGCGAGACCTTGAGACCATCTCTTTAGCGATTACCGCTGCCGAGACGGGGCATTTAGTGCTTGCGACCCTCCATACCACCGACGCTGTTCAAACGGTAGACCGCATTATAGATGTTTTCCCTCAATATCAGCAGAACCAAGTGCGAATGCAGTTGTCGGTGAATCTCGTAGGGGTCGTGTCGCAGACTCTCCTGCGAAGAGCCGACGGTAAGGGACGGATTGCTGCTTTCGAGGTGCTGGTGGGCGTCCCCGCTGTGAGGAATCTCATCCGAGAGGGAAAGACCCACCAGATTGCTTCTCTGCTCCAGACGGGGCAAAAGCATGGGATGATGACGATGGACCAGTGCCTGGCGGATTATGTGAAGCGAGGCTTGGTCACTTATGAAGAGGCTTTAAAGAAAGTGCACAATATCCGGGAGTTTAATGCCTTGCTGGAACGGGATCAAGTGGGAGTATAACCGAGACGAAGCGATGGGGGTAATTCTATCTGCCCCCATCGCACCTTAGGCCACAAGAAGATAGTCGCTTCTCTAAAGTCACCGCGAAGAGGGTACGCCTTAACCTTATAAAATCGCTTTCTGCACTAATGATCCGTCATTTTGCCTTGTTTTATGCCCCTTTTGGGGAAGCTCTTTGAACCGCATCTAACAGAGTTGATCCGGTTTGAGAGGTTTGAAAGCTGTCTCTACTCCTAGTCCGGCCCTAAAAGGCCATATTCCCAAGGGGGTTGGGGTTTTTCAATTTGGGGGGGTTCCGGTACGGCACCAGGGGTGAGGGAATGAGCCAGCTCCAGGCTGGCTTCCTTGATCTTTTCCGCAGACCCAATCTCCAGGTTGGAATAGCTGGTCAACACCGTTTCATAACCCCCTCCTGAGGGGAGGAAGGCTGCTTCCGGGGGAGTGTAACCCACACAGCCATTGGCCAACTCCACAATGAAGGTGAAAGGAAAGGGAGACAACTGTTTGATGGCTAAGCCCATTTCACAGAAGTACTCCGCTGGATTGGCCAAGAAGAGTGCTGGCCCTACCTGAATCGCCTGAACTTCCACTTTTACCTTCGGCTCCTTCTGGAGAAGATACTCCAAGATCAGGATTTCCTTGGCAAAGGTCCAGGTCGTATCTTTCTTCCTAGTTCGTAACCCCTCCTCCACAATTTTTCTACTTCTTTCTAGATGTTCTTGGCTGGGAGGACGCCGATCGAGGCACAGAGTTTTTTGTCTTACCTTCAACGGTTGTAAAGAGGCTTTCTCCGCCGTAACCATCACCTTAATCGCTTCTGCACCCACTCGGGTACCCACAAGGCGGGACCACTTCTCTCCGAACTCAGGGGGCCGTAAGGAACGGTTATCCACCTGGGTCACATCCCCTGAGGCGCCATTCAGAAAGACCACCACTGCTTCTTGCCCCATTACTCCCTGGATAGTCTGCTCAAGGTAATAGATCCAATCGGCGGAAACCCCTCCGCTAAAAGTGGTCGCATGGCAAGCGTAGTTAACGATGCATCCCAGGAGATGGCCTTGGGAATTCCAGGCGGAGAGCACTCCAACTTCGGGGTCAATAGGCCCGGCTGGTTCTAGAATATCGGGATTTCCTTTGCCAGGATGGGTATAAACTCGGCCTGTTTTCATTTTGAACCGACGGTTAAAGGCTACTTTGTCTTCAAAGCCCTTTCCGACAGAGAGGAGGGCTTCTTCCCGCTTCCGATAAGCTTCCCCGATGGCGGTGATAGTCTGCTGGATAACCCAGTTGCAGTAAAGGGGATTTGCAATAGTGGAGTGATGGATCAATAGGTCTTTGACCAGTTTGGGAGCGTCTTCAAACTCTTCAGGGAGAAGGCCAGCCAGAGGTCCTCCGCTGTGGGTGTGACTTGTAGCAATCAGGATATGGTTTTGGGGGATACCCCATTGTTGTTCTATGCCTGCTCGAATCTTCTCAAGGATTTTTCTTGATTGAATAAAGCACGTATCCAGGCTAGTGATGGCTACTAGAGTGTCTCCTTCTTCCATCACCATCGCCCGGACTTTAAGGGGATCATGGATGCGTTGAATATAAGTTTTGCCATAGCCTCCCGGCATCTCCATACCAATAGCCGGGGTGATGTCCGCTGTATGAAAGCCGACTTTCATTTTCTTTTCTCCTTCAGGAGTTTCCTTCCTCCTTGGAGGAAGGAGCAGGAGGATGTGTTGGAAGTCCCTACCTTTGCTCTTCTCCCCGGCTTCAGCAAGAGGAGGGTTTATCCGTCTTCAGTAGGGGAAGCAGTCAGGGGATTCTCAACAGAGGTATCCAAAGGTTTTAGAACCACCTTCCCATTTTCAATGGAAACCAACTCTTCAATTCGCCCTTGGGCCTTCTCAAGAAGAGAATAACATCGCCGGGAGAGGGCTACCCCCTTCTCGAAAAGCTGGAGAGCCTCTTCTAGGGGGAGTCCTCCCTCCTCTAAACGGGTTACTACTGCCTCTAGCTGGGAAATTGCCTCTTCAAAGGAGAGATGTTGAAGGGCCTCCTCGGACATCAAGCTTCTCCTTTCCGATAACTTCACATTGAAATTGGCCATTGGAAACCAACGCGTGGACGTGATCCCCTTCCTTCACTTCTTCCACCCGACGAATGACCGAACCATCTGGTTTTCTTAACACGGAATAACCTCGGGATAGGACTTGGAGAGGGCTCATTGCTTCCAGACGCCCTGCTAGCAGGCGGATTTGTTCTCTTTGGTGAATGAGGTAGTCTCTTGCAGAGTGGTGGAGGCGTTGTAGAAGGCCAGCAACCTGATCGCCTCTTTTTTCTATCGCTTTTGCGAATTGCTGGAAAGTGGGAGATTGAAAGTAATCTTCTAATTGTTGCTGGGCCGAATTCAAAAGGGCTGAGATACCTTGGTAAAGTCTGGTAGACAATTCATCCAGAGTGTTTCGGACATCTTCAATATGAGGTACCACACATTGGGCGGCGGCCGAGGGAGTAGGTGCTCGGAGATCCGCAACGTAATCCGAGAGGGTGTAATCTACTTCATGGCCCACCGCCGAGACTACGGGGACCGGTGTTTCGTAGATAGCCTCGATGACCTCTCGCTGATTAAAGGCCCAGAGGTCTTCTGCTGACCCCCCACCTCGGGCAAGGATGATCACTTCTACTTCGGGAATTTGGCCCGCTTTTCGCAGAGCCGAGGCGATGGAAGAAGGGGCGTTTTCTCCTTGAACCGAGGTCGGTACCACGATGATGCGTAGGGGAGGATACCGCTCCCACAGGATACGTTTCATATCGTGGAGGACAGCCCCCTGAAGGGAGGTCACCAAGGCAACACACTGGGGATAACGGGGGAGAGAGCGCTTCCGAGATTCGTCAAAGTATCCCTTTTGTTGGTATTCATCGTAGAGTTGCCGGTAGAGCTTTTGCCATTCCCCTTCTCCCGCGGGGATCATTCTATCGGTATAGAGTTGATATTGCCCCCAATCGGGATAAACCCTCACGGATCCATGCGCTAGGACTTTTAAGCCGTTCGTTGGGGTAAAACGCAGATGAAGGAGGTCGGAGTACCACATCACGCATTGAATCTGGCTTGTTTCATCTTTAAGGGTGAAGAAGAGGTGCCCCTTGGTATGGTTACGAAGGTTGGAGATCTCTCCCTCCACCCACAGACTGCTGAGAAACTCATCCCCTTCCAGCAGGGCGGAGAGATAGTTGTTTAATTGGGATACAGTGAGAGAGAAGAGCAAGGCTTCTAAGTCCATCGGAGTCTTCCTAAGCTTTAGAAAATCCCTTGGCATAAATAATTTTCTTCCTCTAAAACCGGAATCACTGCTTTATCTCTTTTAGAAAGTTATTTTGCCCTGCTATTAGGGAAGATCTTTTTTAAGGTTGCTCTCTTGAGGAGAGGACGGTTTACCTTCTATACACCTAGGTTTGAGTTTGGCGAAACTCCCGATCGATTCAATCAATATCTCAATAGATTTTCGGATTCTAAGGGGGGATCACCCAGACCAAAGTCAACGGCTACCGGAACGAGTATCCCGGTAGCCGTTTCTTTCGGTAGAGGGCAAGACCAGCGATTATGATTATATGGGAGAAGCGTAAGATTTATCCTGCCGGCGCGATAGTTTTGAGACCCCTCCCTTCAGGATTCTTTACCTCCTGGGGCCTCCGAAACCTCCCCGGTTGGGTGGGCCACCAAAGCTTTCGGTCCGAAGTCTTTGAAGTTTCTCCCTCTGTTCTGGGGTGAGTACTTTTTCTAACTGTGCCCAGAACTTTTCAAACGCTTGACGGAACTTCTCCCGTCTTTCAGGGGTCGGAGGGCCAGGAGGCGCATTTTCCATTAGCTGGCGCATAGTCTTCTGATGTTGTTCGAGCAAGCTGTTTATCTTTTTCTGCTGATCAGGGGTAAGATTGAGCTGGGAGAGCATTCGTTGGAGGCGTCTGGGACCAAAACCAGGCCCCATGGGGCGGCGGGCCATCATCTCTTGGAACTTTTTCTGTTGGTCGGGGTTAAGGATCGCTTGGATGGATTTCATTGTGCGCTCCCGGAGCTCTAGCATTGCTTGACGCCGGGTTTGGGGGTCTGAAGCTGTGGTTCGAATTTTTTCTGCTTCCTGCCGGGATTTCTCCAGGAGGCCTTGGATCTTCTTCTCTTGACTTGGGGTTAGCCCAAGCTCTTTAGAGGTTGCAGGATTCAGTAGGAAGGAGAAGGGGCCTCTTCGTGTTGCCTGGTCTCTTCTTTGCTGGGTAGCCTTCTCATTGCCTTTCTGGGCTTTGGGGTTTTGGGCAAGGAGGCTGGAAGTCCCTAAACTTACTGCTATCAACAAGCTAAGGGCACCTACAATTCCTCTTCTCATCTTCTACCTCCTTAAAAATGGGATAGGGAGTGGAGCAGGTGGTTACCTTTTCCATCTGTTTTGACGATAATACAACCGAATGGTTACGCAGAAGGGGGATTTGGAACCTTTTGGGAGTGCCCTTCTCTCATCCCCCGCGTGCAGGGAATAATAGGGGCTTATCCTGCACGTGGAGGATGGAAAGGGGCTACCCCGTGAAAGGGGAATAAGTAGTGTTATTCGGTTGTTTCTATCCAGCTACTGAGATTGGGAGGTTTGGGTAGCCGCACCCTTTTGGATGCGTAAAGCCCCTATGATCTCCCGTCAACGGGGGATGGGGCGAAGGCTGAAGCCTACGGCTACCAATATCCGAAGGGAGGATAGGGAAAAATGGGTATCTTCGATCTTCAGAAGCGTCCATCTAGAGAAATTTTCCCCGGAGTTCGCATCCGAACGGTATGGGGAGAGCGAATTATGATGTCTTTTGTTGAATTTGATCCAGAAGGGGAGGTTCCTCTCCATCATCACCCCCATGAGCAGATGGGGATGGGGTTGGAAGGAGAATTCGAGCTTATCATTGGCGGCGAAACTTACCGAATTACCCCTGGAACCCCTTATTGGATTCCCTCGGGAGTGCCGCACCAGGCTCGGCCTATTGGCGGACCAGCGAAAGCCCTTGACATCTTTAGTCCCCCTCGGGAGGATTACCAATTTTAAGGAAGAATAAGAGGTGTAGGTGGATATTTACCCAATTCCCTATCGGAGGGGATCAGTGAAAGCAAGGCTTCTTCTCTTCCTTCTACTCTTTGAGATGAGTGGAGTAAGTTGGGGGGCAGGACCGGGAGATCTCAATGGAGACGGGAACATCTCCCTCCGGGATGCGGTCATCGCTCTGCGTGTGGTGGTAGGATTAGCTCCCGCTACTCCTGTGGAGAGGCCTCAGGCAGATGTAGATGGAGATGGACAAGTCACTCTCCGGGATGTGCTCCGTATCCTCCGAATAGCTATTGGATTAGAGCAAGTCTCAGAGGTTCCATCCCCCTCCGAGGCAGGGAACCGGGAGTGGTACCCTGCGGAAGGGGATCTTTCTGCCCCGATCTACAGTTTGATTTTGGAACGAGGTCGTCCCATTGCTTGGGCAGTATCACCCGGTCAAGGGCTATTTAAAGGGGAGGAGGGAGGAAGGCGTTGGGTTCCAGCCGGCCCTGAGGTGGGGGAGCTTCCTTTATCCCTTTTACAGGATCCTACTTTGCAGGAACGGTTGTATGTAGGAACAATGGATCGAGGGATTTACTGCTCTTCGGATGGGGGTAAAACTTGGGAGCCTTGTTTGCCAATCTCGCGTCCAGGACCTATTGACACTTTGGCCGCCGATCCCTCGGTGCCTGGGTTAATCTATGCAGCGGGGAGGTATTTTTTCCGAAGTCGAGACTTTGGTCGTACCTGGGAACAGTTTGATCTTCCTGAAGCAGGATTTAATGATGTCCACGCTTTGGCTACCCATCCTCGTCGGCCAGGGATGGTGATCTTAGGAACTCGGACGGGGAATATCTACCTCAGTCGGGATCAGGGAGAGACCTGGGAAAAGGCCCAAGAGCGGCCGATGCCGGTGCGGATTTTCTCTTTTGCAGTAGACCCTTTTAATGAAAATCGGATCTACGCGGGGACTTGTAATGGCTCCTTTTGGAAGTCGGAGGATGGGGGGGTAACCTGGAGGCAAGCGGGAGGGGTTTCTATGCCTCCTAATGTCAATATGGTCTTTCCTGACCCCCAAAGGGCGGGGCATCTTTATGCGGCTACCAGTGCTGGGCCGATGGAATCCTTTGATTATGGTGAGACCTGGGGGTTAATCGGAGAGGTGTTGCTGGGAAAGGAGGCTTTATGTTTGGCTTTGGGTAATGGGAGAGAAACCCCCTTGGTTTTGGTGGGAATGTGGTTAGCCCCTTATGGGGTTTATTACCTGCGATAGAAGAAAGAAAAAGCGGAGAGCTCTTGAAGAAGCTTTTGTGAAGAATCTACCTTCTAGTAATTGTTTTTTTATTACCTAGCAAAAAGAAAGGAGAAAGGGTATAGCAACAAGGCCCTTTCTCTTCTTTCTGTTTAATTCTATTAACAGTTCTACCGTAATAGCCCTAACGCCCTAATTTCTGAAGTTGTTTAGCGATGGCGTCGGCAGCTTTTTGACTGGTGCCGGGGTTGCCCCACATATAGACAGGGCTGAAGGTCATCGATTCTCTGAGGGCTTTAACGTGACCATCGGCGAACAACCAGTTGGAGCGGTTATCCACTTTGTGCCAGAAGGGGCCCCAATCCCAGGCCCAGTCGCCTAGATCGGGGCATCCGGCTCGGCTTTCCAGGATCCAGATCAGGTTGGCTGGGTCTTTGATCTCACCTAGCTCCCGGGGGCGTTGGATTCCACCGTCAAAGGGGGAATTCTCATGGAAGAAGGCACCATTATAGGCATATCCATTGGGAAGCCAAGTTTCCGGCCTGTTCTTCCAAGGGCCTTGACAATTGCTTTCATCGCCTGAAGGACAACCACTGCATCCAGAAGGTCCCCAAGCGTAATCGTTTGATGGGCAGAGGTAAATATCACGCCCCGGAAGATAGCTAACAAGTGCTCTCTTCCAATTATACCAAGTAGGTTGTAAGTCGCCTCCTGTATTGGGACCTAGGGGTTTAGAGGTGGGGAAGCGATTCATTGGAAAGGCATCATCCCAATCTTGGAGGTAGGCTAAAAGCGCTGTGCCAATCTGTTTGAAGTTATTTGTACACCGGGTCATCCGGGCTTTTTCCCTGGCTTGGGCGAAAACGGGAAAGAGGATAGCTGCCAGGATTGCGATAATGGCAATGACCACCAGGAGCTCAATAAGAGTAAAGCCTGGGTGGTGAGAGATATGCCTTCTGAACACCTTCATTGACAGACCTCCTTAAAAGAAAGGATGAGAAAAATGGGCATACTTCAATGTTATTAGGGAGAGGAAAGACCTTTTATCCAGATTTTCCTCGCTTACTACCCTATTCGGCGGAAAGTAAATTTTTCCTTTTTTGTGTTTCAATACCACTATAATGGGGTTAAAACCAGAGAAATATTTTCAACCCTTTGCCTCACGATTCCTTCTTTGAGGAAGGGAAGTTTGGTAGGCGCATCCCTAAAGGGTACGCTAAACCCCCTATGATCTCCTGTTGACGGAGGGTAAGACGCAGGCTTTAGACTGCAGCTACTGTCACCTATCGAAATCCTTTGATAGTTCAGGATTTCCCGCCCATTTGAGAAGGATTTTCTTGCTATAATATATATGCTATGAGCACTACGGGAATAATCTACACAAAGCACTACGATGTAATTGTAGTTGGGGCGGGCCATGCAGGTTGCGAGGCAGCTTTGGCTTCGGCCCGGATGGGGTGCTCTACCCTTTTGATTACCCAGAACCTGGATACAATTGCTTATATGCCCTGCAACTGCAGTATTGGGGGACCTGCCAAGGGGCACGTGGTTCGGGAGATTGATGCCTTAGGGGGGCAGATGGCTTTAACTACTGATGCAACTCTTACCCATATTCGAATGCTTAACACAGGGAAGGGGCCAGCAGTTCGCGCCCTCCGGGCCCAGTGTGATAAAAAACTTTATCACCTCTATATGAAGCGGGTCTTAGAAAACCAAAAAAACTTAGACCTTAAGCAAGCGTCGGTGGTTGGCCTTTTAGTGGAGGACGGACGCGTTTATGGTGTTGAAACGAAGACAGGGATTCAATATCTTTCTCAATGCGTGATTCTCACCACAGGAACCTTCCTCCGAGGGTTGATACATCTGGGGGAAGTCCAGTGGCAGGCAGGTCGGGCCGGAGAAGCGCCTAGTATAGAGCCAGCCAAGACTTTGGAAGCCTTGGGATTCCAGCTGGTGCGCTTGAAGACCGGAACCACCGCTCGGGTGGATAAAAGGACGGTGGATTTCTCCAAGGTGGAAGAGCAACCCGCTGAACCGGATGCCCCTCCCTTCTCCTTTATGCACGATCGGGTGGAAACTCCTCGGCCTCTCCTTCCCGCATGGATCACCTATACCAACGAACGAACCCATGAGATTATTCGTCGGAACCTCCATCGGTCCGCTATGTATGGAGGTCGAATTCACGGTATAGGCCCTCGGTACTGCCCCTCCATTGAAGATAAGATTGTCAAGTTTCCTGACCGGAATCGGCATAGTGTCTTCTTAGAGCAAGAGGGTTGGGATACAGTGGAGCTTTACGTCCAAGGAATGTCTACCAGCCTTCCCGAAGAGGTTCAGATTGAGTTCCTCCGAACCTTGCCTGGTTTGGAGGAAGTCGAGATTATGCGTCCGGGCTATGCTATTGAATATGATGCGATCCTGCCTCACCAGCTCAAGCCTTCTTTAGAAACCAAACTAGTGGAAGGTTTATTCTGTGCTGGACAAATTAACGGAACCTCTGGCTATGAAGAAGCGGCCGGACAGGGGTTAATGGCGGGGATCAATGCTGCCTTAAAAGTTCAGGGGAGACCTCCTCTTATCCTTTCCCGGGACCAAGCCTATATCGGGGTGATGATTGATGATCTGGTAACCAAAGGGGTGGAAGACCCCTATCGTTTGTTGACTTCCCGGGCGGAGCATCGTTTGCTTCTTCGCCACGATAATGCGGATTTACGTTTGACGCCGATAGGACGGGAGATCGGTTTGGTGGATGATGAACGATGGGAACATTTCTTGGAACGGAAGGCCCGCATCGAAGCGGAGCAGAGCCGTTTAACCCGAAGCATCTTGAGGCCTACTTTGGAGAACCAGGAGAAGCTTAGAGAGCTTAAGACAGACCCTATTCTTCAGCCTTATTCCTTGGCGGATTTGCTCCGGCGGCCCGATTTGGATTATCAGAAACTGGCGCTTTTAGATCCTGAAAGGCCTCAACTTCCCCCGCATATTATTGAGACGGTGGAAAACGCCATTAAGTATGAGGGGTTTATCCGACGCCAGGAAATGGAGTCCGCTCGTCTCAAACGGATGGAGGAGAAACCTATCCCACCAGACCTGGATTACAATACGATTAAAGCCTTATCCCGGGAAGGGCGTGAAAAGCTAAACCGAGTGCGTCCTTTAACCCTGGGGCAAGCAAGTCGCATCCCCGGGGTGACCCCTGCTGACCTCTCCATCCTGGCCGTCTATTTAGAGACTCTAAGGGAGAAGCAGTCGGAGGAGGTTTCGCCCCTTAAGGAGCTGGTAAAAGCCGGGGAGAGGGAAGGAAGTTAAAACTCCTTTCACAGTCTTTTCTGGTTAACCAACCCCTAGCGAGGAGTTTTTCTCCCCTCTAGTATAGCGGGGGTAAATGCTGTTAAAATAGTTAGGGTAAGAGGAGTTTTCTTACCTTTTGCGAAAATCTCTTTAGAGGGGGTGTTTTACCCTCGGGGACAAAAGAAGAGTTTTGCTTTAAGGAAGAGGGCCGGGGAAGGCCCTTTTAAAGGTTGAGGAAATGCCTTTAAGGCATCGGGAATACTGGAACGCACCCCTTTTTAGGGGTGCTTAATTAAGGAGTGAAAGCGATGTCGGAAGAAAAAACTCTCCAATCAGAAGTGCCCTCTCAGGCGGAAGAAGGGGAGAAGGAACAGGAAACGCTTACCGAAAGCACTCTTCCGGAAGGGGGACCTGAGGCTCAAGAGGAAGCTTCCTCTCCGAAAGTTGAGGAGGAAGTAGTGGATTACTCGGAAACCTTTCGCCCTTTAGCGGAAGGAGATGTGGTCAAAGGAACCGTTGTCCACATAGACCATGAGGGGGTGTTAGTAGATGTGGGTACTAAGTCAGAGGGGTTGATTCCCCCGGGTGAAATCTCTCGAGGGATTCCGGGGCTAGTGGACGAACCGGTCAACGTGGGCGATGAGATTGATGTCTATGTACTCCAAGCAGAGACCGAAGATGGTAATATCCTGTTGTCTAAGAAACGGGCCGACTTCGAGAAGGCTTGGGAGCGGGTTCTGAAAGCTCAGGAGGAGAATCGGACCCTCCATGCGATGGTGGTAGACCGGGTGAAGGGAGGATTAGTGGTGGACTTAGGCATTCGGGGTTTTATCCCCGCCTCCCATGTAGGCAGTGGCAAGGTTCGGAACCTGGATAAATATATCGGCCAATCTCTCCCCCTAAAGGTTATTGAGGTAGATCGGGATCGCCGGAAGGTGGTCCTCTCCCATCGCATTGCAGTGGAGGAGGAGCGTCAGCGGCAGAGGGAAAATACCCTCAAGTCTCTGCGGGAAGGCCAGATCCGAACAGGAATTGTGCGGCGGATCACTGATTACGGAGCCTTTGTGGATTTGGGTGGAGTAGATGGTTTGCTTCATATCAGTGAGATGTCTTGGACGCGGATTAACCATCCTAGTGAGGTGGTAAAGCAGGGTCAAAAGATCCAGGTGATGGTGCTGAAAATCAACTCGGAGGGAGAACGTATTTCCTTAGGTTTGCGCCAAATCCTTCCCGATCCCTGGGCGGAGGTTCCGGAGCGATATAAAGTGGGCGATGTGGTTAAGGGTAAAATCACCCGAGTGGTGCCCTTTGGGGCTTTCCTTCAGCTCGATTTAGGTATAGAAGGTATTATCCCTAATTCGGAATTAAGTGTCAAACGGGTGAGTAAGCCCGCCAGTGTGGTTCAAGTGGGTCAAACTCTGGAAGCAAAAATCATTGAGATTGTTCCAGAGGAACGCCGGATGGTTCTCTCCCGCCGTCAGTTAGAGTTGCAGAGAGAGCGGGAGCAACTACGGGAGCTTAAAGCTAGCCAAAGGGAAAAGGAGCGTTTTACCATCGGTGATGTGGTGGGGGACCTTCTTCGAGAGCAAGTGATGGGATCTCAACAGATTTCAGAGGCCGAAACTCCCCAAGAGAATGAGAGTGACCGAGCTCAGTCGGAAGAAGGAGCCTCTTAAGGCTGGGTTTCTGGGCCTCTGTAAGGATACCGAAGCCCCAAGGCTCTGCATCCCTTTTCTTAGGCAGTGGGGAGTATGTGTTCACTCGTCCTCGGGGTTACTGGTGGGGTCGCCACAGGGAAATCAACCGTTTTGTCCCTTCTTCAGCGTTTGGGGGCCAGAGTTTTTAGCGCGGACGAAATCGCTCGGGAGATTACTCAACCCGGTACACCTCTTTTTGAGCAAATTGTTCGGGTTTTTGGCCCAAGTTATCTCAAGCCTGATGGTACCCTCGATCGAGCAAAACTGGCCGAGAGGATTTTCCAAAACCCGGAAGATCGCCGGCGTTTAGAGGCCCTCACCCACCCAGAGATTATCCGACGATTAAGGGCACGGATCGAGGAGGCCCGGAATCAGCCCTCCTCAGAGAGAGAAGTGATTGCAGTGGAAATTCCTCTCCTTTTTGAAGCAGGGTTAGAACAGCTTGTGGATAGAATACTAGTAGTGGCTTCGGAACAAGAACAGCAGATTCAGCGTCTAAAAAAGAGGATGGATTGGCCCGAAGAGATGCTCCAGAAGGTAATCTCCGCTCAATGGCCTTTAGAAGAAAAAAAAGCTAGAGCCGATTGGGTGATTGATAACAACGGGAGTTTGGCTGAAGTAGAAGAGCAGGTGACTCGGTTGTGGGAACAAGTTCTCCGACAGCGTAAGGAGGTTGGTCAATGTGGTCAGTAGGTAGAATCCGTGGACAGGCCCTCCTTCCCTGGATAGGTGGTGCACTTCTTCTCGTAGTAATGCTTTATCCTGTAGTGGCTTTAGAGGGGGCTTTGCCTTTTTTAGGGCGGAGAATCAGTCAACCAAGTAGGAGGCCTGTTTGGGGGCCCTCTTTGCGTCCAAGGTCTTACGCCTTACCGCAAGCTCCAGCGGATAGCGCTTCCAGCTATTCAGCGAAGAGTCTCATCCGAACGGAAGGCCCCCTTATCGGGACGGGGGGAGACGAGATCCACCCCCGGTGGGATTTTCAAGGACTTCGCTTTGTTTGGTCTAGCACCCAAGGCCAGAAGATCCCTCCAAAGCCTCCAGAGCAGGGGGCTTCCGTCGGTTTTCGCCCTCTTCAGGCTCTTCCGGGAGGGGGCGGTGGTGCTCAAGTTCCCCAGTACTCGGTTTGGATAAGGCTGTCTACGGGTGCTCAGCGCCAGGTCACCAAAAAGATGGGGAACCAGATTTTCCCGGCTATCTCTCCGAACGGTCGCTGGGTAGCTTACGCTACTACTCCGGAGCCTCCTCCCCCTCCTCCTCAGCAGGAGGGAGGAGACCAAGGTGGGGCTCCTGCAGCTCCTCCCGCTCCGCAAGAACCGCCGAAGGCTCTGCCCTATTCGATCGAGATTTTGGACCTTACCACCCTCTCTGACGACCCCGAAGCCCAACCCTGTGTTTATCCTGTAGCTGCGCCGGGGGTAAGTAATGCCCTCCATCCCTCCTTCTCACCAGATGGAAGGATGGTCATCTTCTCGGGGCAAGATGCTAAAACCGGGAAGTGGGACCTCTATGTGGCCATCTTACCCGATGCAATGCTGTCTACTCCTGCAGGGGAGTGCCCCGAGAATAAAGTTGCTCCTAGAGCCCAGAAGGTACGGTTCACTTCTTCTCCTGATGGTACCCTCAACGACCCTGCAATGCCCGATGAGATTGAGCCAGTTTTCTCCCCCGATGGGAACTGGGTGGCTTTCACTCGAGGTACTTTCAGCCTTACAGAAGTCCCTGCGGAATCCAGCCCCCTGCGGGTGATGTTCTCCTATAGTAGGACCCATATTTGGGTTGCTCCGGTTCGCCGAACCTCCGGGGGAGGGTTTGCCCTGGGGCAACCTCGCCAGGTAACCTACTTCCAAGCCTTTGATCCCGTTCGGAATCGTTTTGTTGAAGCTTTTGAGAAAGAGCCTGCTTGGACTCCGGGTTTAGGGTTGGTCTTTGTAACGAACCGAGATGATACGAACGGGGATCGCTACCCCGATGTCGTTAGGAGTACGACCAAGATTTTTAGCATTCCTAGTATAATGGAGCAGGAGGGAGCTGGGGCCCCTCCCACTGATTATGCCCGAGGGCGGAACCGAGCCCGCAAGGAGGCTTTGGGGGTACCAGTCCCCATTACTTCTAATGATGAGCATCCCTCGGTGGCCCCAGGGAGCACTTATCCCGTTGAATTGGGGATGAATCTGATCTTCTCCTCGGATTTTACCCTGGATAAACAGCAATTTCCTACTGGGCACGATATCTGGCAAGCGAATAATCAGCAGGAGAATGATGGATTTTTCGCTTTAAACGCTTTGCCCCGGGTGGAACCCCGTTTGGCGGAACCCGGGTCCTCTGTTCGCATCACTGCCAGTGTGAAGAGTTTGGATCCCAAGACTCGGGTTGCCGAGGTGCTTGCCTTTATTAAGAACCCGGATCAAAAGCTTTTTGGGGTTGCTAGTCCTCCTCTTCCTCCCCCTCGGGATCAACAGGGAACGACCGGAGGTCGCCCTCGCCTCCCGGGGGAGCCCGAGCCTCAGGGTCAGACCCAGCAGAGAGAGCCTACTCAGGAGGAGCTGAAGCCTTTTAATGTGGGAGGCCCTCGTTTTGTGGGGACAGCCTTCTTTGCTCAGACGGATGGACTCGCCTTTGATCTTCAGGGTGAGGTCGGTTATGCCACCGTAGATATTGTTCCCTTGTATGATGATGGACCTGCGGGAGGCCACGGTGACGCTGTGGCCGGAGACGGAATTTACACCAATGTATGGACCACCCCTTTGATTCCGATGGATTTCTATCTAGACATCGCCGTGAGAGGAGACCGAGCAGTAGGAGGGAGTGATCCCTTTAGCGGTGGTCTTGCCTTCGATTACTTTGATAACGCCTGGGGGTTCTCCACCAAGAAATTTGAGGCTCGGCATAACCTGCTATTTGTTTCAGATTATACCGCAGGCCAAAGTTGGATTCAATCTCGTACTCGTTCGGGCCGAAATGTGGGCTATACCCGATATCCGGTCGAGAGTTATTGGTTGAGCAGACCTCACCCAGAGTTTACTTTGGAGGATACCCCTCGGCGGGTGCATACTTGGCCAGGGCCTTTTGGAGACCTCTGGGATGTATTAGGGGAAAAATCGCCTTTCCAGGACGAAGTGGATATTTGGCGGACGCAATGCCGGGATGCCTTCTCCCCCATTCCTGGCCAATCCTTAGCAGATGCGATTAACCTCTATAAGCCGAGGACGGTCAAACAAGCTACCCCTACGGGTGCTCCTAAGGATCAATTTGTGGCAGATCGGGCTATTATCTGGGTAGCCCCTTATATTGGGAATTTAACAGTAGGGCCCGATACCCTCTTTGAGCCAGCGGTTCAACAACTCCTTGTGGATTACCTCCGGGAAGGAGGACGTTTGCTCATTAGTGGGCAGGATGTCGCTTGGGCATTGACCCAGGGAGGAACCAAGTCCAACAGCCTGCTCAATATGATGCATGTCCGCTATCGGGATGATGCGGACTTGGATGTAACCAACGATCGCCCTTCTAATCGCCACGTTCTGAATGGAAATACTGAGGGATATAACCCGATTTCAGTGGACCCCTATCCTTCGGGTCGGCACTGGACATGGGGGTCTACATCGCCGGATCCTCCAGGGACACTCTATCTTCCTGGCCCCTTCGGTTTTGTAGAGCCGCCTCATTCTTTCCAGGATTCCAAATTGGATGGGGCTTGGAACCAGCTCCAGATTGATTCGGTGACCCCAATCCCCTCAGGGCAGCTAGTTCCTAAACCCCAGTACTCCTACGCAGAGATCAGTCAGCCCGAAGGGCCGGAGCCGGGCCAGGCGGCCATTATCTTCCAGGATGAGGGGACAAAACCCTTCCGAACCGTTTACTTTGCCTTTGGTTTGGAGGGAGTACACCGAGGCTATACTACGAAGAACGTAGGAGGATTTGAGTTCGTCGTCTGTTTGAACCGGCCGGCCCAGGTGGTCCATAATGCGATCTGCTGGTTGACTACAGGAGCCATAGCAGGCCGGGTCTTCGACGCACAATTGGGTCGCCCTATCCCTGGTGCGGTGGTTCGAGCGGTAAGTGCAGGAAGGCAGACCGATATTTATGGCCGACCGGTTCAAGGACAGGTGATGGGCGCAGCGGTGACCGATGCCAACGGCCGTTACGTGATCCAGGGTCTGGAAGCCGATTCGTATCAACTCTTTGCTGCTAAGTCGGGCTTTATCTTCCAGCATTCGGCGGTGGTGAATGTACACGGCACAAAAACCACCGAAGGGCCGGAGACCAATTTAGTAATGACCCGGGTTCCACCGGGAGCTATCGCAGGGAGTGTTTTGGACGCTAGTGGAAAACCGGTGGCAGGAGCGCAAATTGTTGCTAAGAATCAGGTGGAGGATATTAGCGCTACCGGAACCAGTGATGATCAAGGACAGTTCCGGTTGAATGCAGTGCCCATCGGCGCTTATGATGTGACTGCTCAGGCTCCGGGGTTGGGTACTGTTACCGTTCAGGGGGTGCAGGTATCCAGTAATACAGTGACCCAAGTGACATTGCGCTTCACCACCAGTGGTCAACCCGCTCAACCCGTTGAAGTCTCCGGCTTCGTGAGGGATAGTACCGATCAAGCAGTTCCCGGAGCAAAGGTCTCCTTTGAAACCCTCCAGGGAGCAAAGGTGGCAGAGGTAACCTCTGGAGGTGATGGGGCTTTCACCGTGAATTTACTTCCCGGGACCTATGTGGTGAAGATAACGGTAGGGGAGCAGACGCTTTCTCAAGCCTTAACTGTGCCTTCTGAAGGGTTGAAGGGGTTAGTCCTCAGGTTTGGAGTGACTCCCCCTCCCGCCCAAACGCGAACGATTACTATTCCAGCTGGAGTTCAGCTGGTCTCCTTACCTGCTGATTTCAGTGGGCAATCGGTGGCTCAAGTGTTGGGCACTGCCGACTTCAAGCTGGCTACCTGGACAGGCGAGAAATACGCTTTGTATCCTGAGCCTCCCGCAGACGCTTTCCGAGTTGGGCGGGGCTATTTCGTTGCCCTTAACAGAGCGGTTACTGTAACGATCTCCGTACAAGGGGTGTCCACAGGAACCTTCTCTATTCCTCTTCAACCAGGGTGGAACTTGATCGGTACACCTTCCTTCCATCCGGTTAGTTGGAATAATGAGGTGCGGGTGTTATCCGGAGGAACATCCCTTAGCCTGAGTGAAGCGGTTCAACAACGGTTAATCAGTGTATCCCTGTGGGGGTTTGATGGGCGTAATTACCTACCCGCAACCACTATGGAGCCTGGTAAGGGGTACTGGGTCCGGGCCCTTCAACCGGTGACTCTTATCCTGCCGGTGGGGCCTGAGTAGTAGCAAAAATTGCCGGGATGGCTGGTTCTAGTCATCCCGGCTTACTCTCCTTAACTTCAGATATTTTCGAGGAGGTCCAAGAGCTATCTGCTGTTGTTAATTGGTTTTTTGCCTTTCATGCGGAAGGGGGTTAAGCCTCGATCTGGCTTAGAGGTCAAATATTCTTAAAAAGGTTCTTCTCATCCTGAACGCGGGATAGGAAGAGAAGCATCGATATGGTCTTTTTTTAAATCTATGGGTGATACCAATCTTAAGGAGGAGGAGAGTTTCGTGAAGCGTATCAGAAGGAGTAGGACCACCCGGCGTTTGGCGTTGCTTTTGCCGGTACTATTGGTTCTCTCCCAATTCAGTGGGTTTGTTCCTGGAGCGATGGCTCAGGTTTCCCAGCCGACAGCTCGGGGGCCAGTGGGGCCAACAGCTCCCATTCCTTCGGTGATCGTTTTGGACTTTGATAATTTAAGCGGTTATGGAGGAGCTCTTTTGGGCAAAGCGGCAGCCGCCGCTGTGGCCCAAGCGATGGATGATCTTGGCAAGTGGGATATTGTTCGCAGTGATGTAGTGGCCAATGCCCTACGCCAACAAGGTCTTTCTCTGCCCCTCGACATCACCGGCATTATGAAATTGGGGCGTGCTCTTGAAGCAGATGCAGTGGTCACGGGTAAGGTTTTCTATCTGCGGATTACCGATAATCCGCGTCAGGCGGAGGTAGGCCTCCGGGTCGAAATGCGGGACGTAGCTTCTGGGGAGATGATTAACGGTGCCATCGAGACCGCTGCGAGTAGCCCTCGGCCGGGATACCAGGGGGATAATCAAGCGCTTATTGATGAGGCTCTTCGGAAAGCTGCTTTCGCGGTTGCCAACCGAATGGCCCAGCAATTGCTCCCTCGCGGTACCGTTCTCACCGTTCAAGTGATTGGTGAACCTGGGGAGGGTACTCAAGAGGTGCTGTTAAACATTGGCGCAGCGGATGGGGTTACCGAGGGGATGGAGTTTATTGTCCTTCGGGGAGGCGATCGGGTGGCCCGAATCAAGGCAGTTCGGGTGGAATCGGATCAAACCGCGGCCCGAATTGTGGAGGAGACCCGAGGAGTTCGCCCTGAGGATAAAGTCGTTGCGGTCTTCTCCCTCCCGGAGGTGAAACCGCAACAACCTTCTGCACCCAAAGCTCCCAAGGTTTCCCCCCGAAAGAAGAAGTCTGTTCTGACCCAAGCACTTATCGGATTGCTGGGAATCGGTGCCCTGGCTCTGATCTTCCGAGGGAGCTCCAAGAGTGGGAAAGTAAAAGGCCCTGGAGGTGGACCGGTAGCTCAAGCAAGTAGTGCTTTCAATGGAGCACCTGTACCTCCAGGCCAAGCAGCGGTAAAGGTGGCTTGGACAATACCCAACAACGTCCGCTTGGCAGATATTATTGAGTTCCAAATTCTGAGGTTTGATGGCCCTAATCCACAGGTAGTAGGGCGTGCAGATCGTACCGAGACTACATTCTACGATACCATTACGCCCAGGGATGTGACCATTACCCAAACCGGAACCTCTCAAACGGGGACGGGAGGTACCACGGGTGGCGGTGGTGGAACCGGTACCACTACCATCACCGGAGTGCCTGGTGTTACCCCGGGGCGTCCAGTTCGCTATGCGGTGCAAATGGTCTTCCGCCGGCAAACTTCCCCTACAGGAGGAGGTGCTGTAGGAGGGGGAGTGGTTGGTGGTGGGGGAGTAGTTGGCGGAGGTACGGTAGGAGGGGGAACAGTTGGCGGTGGAGGAACTCAGATCATTGTAGATATTACGCCTATCGCCAACACGGGGATAGTAACTCCTCTTACTCCTCCTGTTCCTTCCGCTCCCTCAGGGGGCGACCCTGTTGATCCTACAAGTGTGACCTTCAGCTTTGAGGGAAGTGAACCTGCCGCCAACGAGTATATTATTGAAGTAGCGACAACACCCGATTTCCGGGATAGTGTCCAGCTCGGTCCCCTTCAGGTCGGTGTGGCTCAGCGAGGGGGAACTCTTACCCTAGAGCGCCAGAACATCAGTCAGTTCTTCCCAGGGAAAACGGGGACCTTCTTCTGGCGGGTGGGAGCCCGGAATCGCTTTGATACCGTTTTGCCCGATCCGGGCCGGTGGGCCAATCTTAAGGGGGACCGGCGTTGGGTTTACAGCGATTTTGAGACCTTTACTGTGCGTTAGAAGTGTTTTCCGCAGGCTAAAGCCTACCGCTACCAATATACCTAAAGCCTGTGGGAAGATACCACAAAACCAAAGTAGGGGCAGGCCTCTGTGCCTGCCCCCCGGTTACCGGTTTTAATCTGTGGAAGGAGACAGGGATGGTTCGAAAGAGGGCTTATTACCGTTATATCCGAAGATGGGCAGTAAGTACTCTCTTCATCTTTATCCTAGGCAGTTTCGGCCCTCTCTGGGCAGCTGAAAAGAAGCGTCAGGGGGTAGAAGTGATCCCTCCACCTAAAGTGAGCGTAGTGGTCTTCGCTTTGACGAAAGAAGAAGAGGCTCAGAATGCTCCTAATGAGTTGTTGTCCGTTATCCCAGATATGTTGGTTCACTACCTCAATTTGACCGGGCGTTTCGACGCCACTCTCTTTTATGTTCGGTCTCCTATTGTGGAGCAAGCCCTTCGTACCCAGCAGATCAAAGAGGAAGACCTCGTTTCCAGCGCGCCCGAGGTTTCCCGGGCAAAGGTGGCCCGGGTTTTGGGAGCTCAAGGGTATTTAGCCGGTTCCCTCTCTGCTTTCTCCCAGGACCCACAACAAAACAGGGTAGAAGTCGGATTGAGTTTGGAGCTGGTGGATCTGGCTACCAATCGGCCTCAGCTGATAGGAGTTAGTGGAGCGGCTACTGGTCCTCAAGGAACCCCTATTGGGACAGTAGCCTTGGAGGCGGCTCGGATCGCTTCGGCCCGGGCTGCTGCTTCGGCGGCGGGTCTGCCTCAAGACGCTTTTCTCGGAGTGCCGCAGGAAGGTAAAAAGCCGGTCCAAAAGAAACGCCACGGATTTCGCCAATGGTGGATTATCCCGGTAGTAGGACTGGCTATCGGTTTGGCTGTTGCCCTTTCTGGGGGGAATGGAGGAGGCAAAGCCAGTAGCGGAGGAGGAACGCCTCCCGCTCCTCCTTTCTAAAACTCCCTTTGAAATCCGGCCGGTAGGAGGAATCGCAGAAATACCCCTACTGGCATTCCTTGTGGAAAAAGGAATGAGAGATCCTCTTCATCCTTTGTCGCTTCTGCTAGACCTTACTCGCAGTATCCGTTCGGTAGTAGGCCCCCAGCTTCAACAAGCCGAATCCTCTCGGTTAATCGGAACCGCCCAAAGCGGAGACGTCACCTTCCAAATTGATGACTTGGCTGAAAGGTCCCTCGCTCGCTTTATTGAGCAGTGTCCTGTTCCTTTGGCTTACTATTCTGAAGACCAAGGTCTAGTAGGTACAAAAAACCCTCAAGGCATTTTGATTGTGGACCCTTTAGACGGTACCCGGCCGGCTACTGCAGGTTTAGAAACTTGTGTGATTTCAGCAGGTTGGGCCGATCCTAAACCCCAACCTACTCTAGCGGATGTCCGTTACGCTTGCCTTTATGAGATTAAGACCGATCGCTATTTCCTCGCGGAGAAGGGAGGAACGGTTGAGATTTGGCAAGAGGGAGAACGAGTCCCTGTACAACTCTCCCTGAATGAAGACTTAACCCGAATGTTTTGGACTGCAGAAATCGTTGCCCGTCCTGCTTCATTGATTTTCCCTGTCTTGGAGGGGTTAATAGACCTCTCTTCGCGTTCAGGGGGATTTTTTATTTTCAATAGCTCGGCTTTTAGCTTGACCCGGTTGTTGTTGGGGCGCTTCTCCGCAGTGGTGGACCTAAGTGGCCGTTTGCTGAAGGAAGTTCCCGGCTCTAGGGAACGTTTTGCTCCCCTAGCCGGAGGAAGGCCGATGGGCCTTTATACTTATGATATTGCAGCTGCCTATCGAGTGGTTCAGGAGGCTGGAGGCTTTGCTACTGATGCGTGGGGGCGTTCCTTAGAAGAAGTCCCCCTTTTAGACTCTAGTGAGGAGAATATTCAATCCTTGATCGCCACTTCTAATGAGAAACTTCATCGGAAGATTTTGGAGGAGATTAACCGAGGGATGGAGAGGATAGTTCCTCCCTCCCTCTGGGAAAAATAAAATGAAACGGAAATCCCTGCTCTTTCTGTTTTTGTGGGGAAGTCTAATGATCTCCAAAGGGGTATGGGCGCAGAAAAGAGTGTTGGCCTTTTATTACACTTGGTATGGAACTCCCCAAGTTACAGGGCGCTGGCTTCATTGGAACGAAGGAGGGCACAATCCGGAGGCAAAAACCTTTGGAGGCCTTCCCGATACAGGAACCACGCACCATCCTGAGAAACTTTATGATTCTCAAGACCCCAGTCTTATTCGTCAGCACTTAAAGATGTGTGAAGCCGTTGGAATCGATGGATTGATCGCCACTTGGTGGGGGATAGGAGATTATCACGATCAAGCTTTTCGGCGACTTTTGGAAGAAGCCCAGAAAACTCGGTCTCCAGTGCGGTTGACTATCTATTATGAACGGGTGCCGGATTCCCAGGATCGCGTGAGTTCAACCATCAATGATTTCCGATATTTACTCAATCAATATGCGGATCACCCCTCTTTTTTCCGGTGGCAAGGGTTACCCGTCTTCTTTGTTTATGGACGAGCTATGGGTCAATTATCCCGGGCACAGTGGGCTGAAGTGATTCAAAAGGTAAAAGCTCTTCACCCTTGCCTCTTTATTGGGGATTCTCTAGACCCCACTTGGTTGGAGTTTTTTGACGGCCTTCACGAGTACAATCCGGTGGGAGCAGTTCTGGAGGGAGCATTACTGGAGGAGCGGGCTAGGAAATATGTGTCCGCGGTGAAATCTTCGGGGAAAATCAGCACCGTGACCGTTTTGCCGGGATACGATGACAGCAACATCGGTCGGCCTCATCCGATTGTTGTAGATCGAGAAAACACCCGGTTGTACCGTCGAATGTGGCAGTCCGCGATTAATGCCCGGCCCGATTGGGTATTGATCTGCTCTTTTAACGAATGGCATGAAGGGTCGGAAATAGAGCCATCGGTTGAGCTGGGGGATCAATATCTTCGGATAACCAAGGATTTCTCTCAGTTATTTCATACGGGAAGGCGGATTCTTTGGCGCTCTCCCCGGTCAGTCAAGGGCACGATCCAGGCGGAGGGGGAGTCCTTAATTGGGGTTTGGGAAGAACCGGGTGTTCTTTATGTCGAGAATCTTGTCCCCGCGACGGGGAGAATCCTCCTCGATCTTCCTGAATGGGCACCTCTTTGGGTGACGCGCCAAGGACGGGATAAGAGTCCTTGGCGTTTGTTGTTCACCAGCAATGTTAAAGGCCCCTTGAGGCTTTCTTTAGCGCCTCTCGGTCTCTATGGGGTTTGGAGGCGAGACCGGTTGGCTAGTAGTGGAAAGAATTCCCCGGCTCAGTCGGCCCAAATTGGTCTCCGTTGGGGGTTAAGTAGTTCTTTCCCCTCAGAGGAACCGGAAACCTATCGGGTTTATCCTTCGGGGAATTTTCCTTTAAACTTTGCCTTTTATAACGGGGGTTCTCAAGCCCTTCGGAACGGTTATTTGGAAATTTACGCTCCGGAGGGGTGGCAAGGGGAGCGTCAAAAGGTTTTTGAGGTGCTTCCTCCCGGGGGGAGTGTAAAAGGTTCTATGGTCTTGAAAGTGCCCGCTAATGCCAACCTGGGTGAATCCCACCTTATTATAGGTTGCCTTACCTTCCAGTTGGACCGCCAAACTTTAGCGGTGCAGAATTCGATAGAAGTTCTTCCGGAGGTTCCCCTGGAGATCGGAGTTAAATATCTGGAGGCTGAACGTTTGCAGGTGCTACTGAGAAACCGTTTTGAGGGGGTTAACCTTCCGGTGGAGTTAAAGCTTGATCCGGGCCAGGGCCGTTCTGTAGACCCTCCATCCCGGGTTTTGGTGTTGCGGCAGAATTCCCAAACTACTTTCAAAGTCCTTCGCTCAGGACAGAGCGTTCCCCCCACCAGTTCTCTCACCGTAATTGTGGGGATTAAGGGGTTTGGTGTAAGACGAACTTTTCTGGATCGAGCTACAGTGTTTTTGGGTTTCCAGAATCAGACTTATCAATTGGAGCAGGTGGAGTGGGAGGACGGAAGGACTCTTCCCGTGAACCGGGAGGGAGGCCCAGCACGCCAAGCAATCCCACACCCAGAAGCAGAGGTCCATTACGTCTATTTCCGGTTGTCGAAACCGATGGTACCCGGTGTAGCTTATATTACTGTGGAGTATCTTGACGAGGGAACAGGGGCTTTCCGGTTGCAATATGATTCTCTAGATCCTCAAGCGCCTTTGGAGGGAGCTTACAAAGAGGGAGCCGAAGTCCCCTTGGGTAATTCCGGGCAGTGGAAGCGGGTAACTCTTTCAGTGCCAGATGCCCGTTTTGAACACCGGCAGAATGGAGGAAGTGATTTTCGCTTGGCTGTGTGGGGGAATCTGCTTTTACGTTCAGTAACTGTTTCTAAATGGCCATAGGAGGGGAGTTTTGGTAAAGCGCAGGCTGAAGCCTGCGGCTACCAAAAGCTAGGGGTTTGGTAGGCGCACCCTTTAGGGTGTGTTGGTTGAAACTTTCCCCTTCGCAATCCCCTCCCCCCACAAGGGAGAAGGGGATTGCGGATAGGTTCGGTAGTCGTACCCTTGAAGGTGTGAAGATTTTCCGTTTAGGGGGCGTAAGAGGGGCTTTAACCTAGGAACCCTTTTCCCTAGGGAGGTACAAGAATGCTACCCAAAAAGTTTCTGGGTTACCTCAGTATCGTTCTCTTCTTTCTTTCTGGAGCAATAGGTCAGGAACTGCGATGGCAGGTTCCTGTTGGCGAAGCACGCCATCTTTTAGTAGATACGGAAGGGACCCTTTATACCCTCTCCTCTGAAGGCTCCTTAGTCGCAGTAGATGCGCAGGGAAATCTGAAGTGGACGGTTTCTGTGGGAGGAACTCCGGCGGGCAGACCATTCCTTCGCAAAGATGGGGTGATTGTCCTTCTCCTTGGGGATGGAAGTATCATGGGAGTAGATCCTCAGGGGAAGCAAGTTTTCTCTTATTCTGTTCCTGGAGTGGTCCAACCGGGCAACTTGGTGATTGGGCCTGAGGGGAACTTTTACTTGCGAACCGCAGAGGCCGAGATAACCGCTTTAAACCCCAATGGGTCTAAAGTATGGACTTATACCACCCCTGATAAGATTACGGGAGGGCCGGTGGTTGGTCCTGATGGCACGCTTTATGTGGCGAGTGCGGAGGGGAATTTATGGGCTTTAACGCCCCAGGGAAAGGAGAAGTGGAATTATCCCCGGGTGGGCGGGCCTGCCAGTGATCCGGTGGTAGCCTCGGATGGCCGCACTCTTTACTTGGTGGGGTCTGAGGGGGAGATCATTGCCCTATCTTCTGCCGGGGAAGAGAAGTGGACGCTTTTTCCTCCCGAGGAGAATGCTCGATTTTCTGCCAACTTACTCCTCAGCCCAGAAGGGAACCTTTATACTTTGCTGAGAGATCGTTTGGTAGCTATTAGTAGTGGGGGCCAAATTCTGTGGGAGTTTAAGCCAGAAGGCGGGTTGTCAGGGGGGCCAGTACTCTCTCCAGAGGGCCTTCTTTTGGTCTATGGGAATAGCGTTATTTATGGTGTGGATAAAGGGGGCCAGCAGAAGTGGAGTTTCAATTTAGGACCCAATATAACTCCTTCTGCTCTTGTTGCTCCTGCTCCGGGGATTTTTTATGTCTTAGCGGGAAGAACCGCTGGAGGGAAAAACCTCTTATCCGCTTATGGACCTATAGATACCTCCGGTCCTCGGTGGTCTCCCCTCGGTTTAACCGCTCTAAGGGTCTTTGCCCTAGCAGTTCATCCCCAAAAGGCGAATATCCTCTATGCAGGAACCGATAAAGGGTTATATCGCTCGGAAGATGGGGGGAGGAATTGGAGTGATACGGGCCTTCGAGCGGTTCGGGAGGAGATTCCTAATGTACCTGAGGTTGTTGTGGCTCAAGAGGGTTCTGTTTATGCAATTGCTTCTAATCTTTTCAGTGCCACCCATGATGGAGTGAACTGGAACCTTACTCAAAAGGTTGAAAACTTTCATCTTTTGGCTGTGGATCCGAAGGATCCTAACCATGTTGTTGTAGCTAGTCGTACGGATACCACCTTTCTAGATACCTCGGATGGAGGCAACTTCTTTGCAACCACCGACGCTCCTGCTCCTCTGTCCGCAATCCGTTATCTTTCAGAAGGGACTTTAGTTGCTACTAGCCCTGCTGGAACTTTCAGAAGGTCTTCCGATGGAAGTTGGGAGGCTCTTTCTCTCACGGAACCGACTTACAGTTTAGCAGTATCTCAGGATGATAAAACTTTGTACGCTGGCGGTGAGGGCACGGTTTATAAAAGCACTGATGGAGGGAAGAACTGGGTAAGAACCAATGCCCGTTTTATTGGAGTTGTTCATCAGGTTGCAGTGATTCCGGATAACCCTAACTGGGTTGTAGCGGTAACTTCGGTTCCCCCCTATACTGCTGGTTCTTCTGATATTATTGGGATCAACCTTTATCTGTCCTCGGATGGAGGGCAAAGTTGGGGTGTGTTCAATAGGGGTCTTACCAATGTGGATGTCCATCGGCTTCTAGGGATACCAGGAGGGATCTTCCTGTTGGCTGGGGATCAAGGGGTGTGGCAGGTCTTGGTGAGTGGTGTTCAACCCCCGCCTCCTGGGGAAGAGATCCTCTGGGGAGACGTTTCCGGAGATGGTAAAATTAATATTGCGGATGCTACTCTGGCCCTCCGTATTGCTGTGGGACTTGTTTCTCCTACTGAAAAACAGGTCAAAGTCGGTGATGTGGCCCCTAAGCCGGGTACCGGTGGCCGAGCTTTTGGAGATGGAATGATTCGGATTAACGATGTAGTTCGTATTCTGCGTCGGATTGTGGGGTTGGAGAAGACCTGGCCATGAGATGGGAGGAGGGGGAAGGAGCATAAAGTTCCGGTAGGTAGTTTGATAGGGGCGATCGAATGATCGTCCTTCCTGCCGCGTCCCTCCGCGATCCTCTCCCCCATTGTAGGGGAGGGTTCGGGTGGGAGGGGAAAGTTTCAACCAACACACCCTAAAGGGTGCGCCTACCAAATTTCTGGCTTTTGGCAGCCGTAGGCTTCAGCCTGCGTAGGGTTGGTAGTATGGGCAACCGGTCTGATTACTTCGCTTTTTGATGAGATAGGATTTTATCCTCATAGGGAGAAAGAAATCATAGAGCTGATTTTTTCACCTTCATCCTAAAAAAGACTTTGGTGAGGAGGGGTATTACCTTTGGCCGACCTTCGTGAAGAACGCGAGCGTGTAGAAGAGGTTGAAGGAGGAAGTCTAGAAGATTTACGCCATCTCAGTGACATTACCGTCAACGAGGGGCAGCCCATTCAGTATGAAGAGGGGTTCACTCTTCGTTCGGTAATGGGCGCTCTTTTTGTCACTTTTGTAATGCTTCCGGCGGGGATTTACCTGGGCCTCGTTGTAGGGACCGGCTTGGGTGCGGCCGCGGAGTGGGTAACCATCCTTCTCTTTAGTGAAGTCGCCCGTCGTTCTTTCGCCCCGTTAAAGCGCCAAGAGATTTACCTTCTCTATATTATGGCAGCCAGTTTGACTTCCATGGCGGGGCATGGTATTGCAGGAGGGCCTTTTGGAGGTTATATCTGGAACGTCTATTTCCGATCCTCTTCAGCCGCCCAGGCCTTTGGCCTCTCCGACAAAATTCCTACCTGGGTAGTGCCTCCAGCCGACTCTCCGGCTATCCTCAACCGTACCTTCTGGCATCGGGATTGGTTACTTCCTATTGGGCTTCTTGTTATTGGAAATATCCTCGGAGTGCTGAATACTTATGGACTAGGGTATGCTTTGTTCCGGATTACATCAGATATGGAGCGGTTACCCTTCCCGATGGCGCCGGTCAACGCGGGAGGAGCAACCGCCCTGGCCGAGGCAGGTTCCAAGGAGGAATCCTGGCGATGGCGGGTCTTCAGTATCGGCGCGATGATCGGTATTGTTTGGGCCTTCTTCCATACCGCCATTCCCATCTTCACAGGAGCGGTACTCCTGCAACCTCTTCAGATTATCCCTATCCCCTTTTTAGATTTAACTCCAAATACTGAGGCCTTTCTCCCTGGCGCTCAAATGGGGATTGACATCAACCTGGGTGTTGTACTCGGAGCCTTTGTGGTGCCCTACCAGGTTGTTATCGGGAGCTCAGTAGGTGCCCTCTTATCTCAGATTGTAGTTGCACCGATTCTCCAGAAGCACGGTTTCTTCCCCATGTGGCGGCCAGGGATGTCTGCCATCTACACCAATATGGTCACCAATATGGATTTCTGGATGAGTTTGGGCATTGGTATTGGGGTGGCCATTGGTTTAATTGGTATTTATGAGGTAGTGAAGAGTGTGATTCAGGCTCGTCGTCAGCAGAGGAATCAGGTTCGCACTCGGCGGCGATTCAGCTTAGAACCACCTCCAGGCCGAGGGGATATTCCTCTCTGGTTATCCCTCCTCTTTTGGTTTAGCACCACAACCATCAGCCTGATTATCACTCACAAACTCGTTCCGGGTTTTCCGGTTTGGATTCTGATGCTGTTTGCTTACCTTTACACTCCTATCGTATCTTATGTCTCTGCCCGGATGATCGGCCTTACCACCCGGGGCATTGGCTTCCCCTTCCTCCGGGAGGCGGTGATCATCAAAAGTGGTTACCGGGGCTTAGACATTTGGTATGCTAACCTCCATATGGCCGATTATGGCCCCAGTGCCCAATGGTTCCGAGAGATCGAGCTGACAGGAACTAAATTCACATCGATTCTCAAGATGAACCTTTTTATTACGCCCTTGATCCTCTTCTCCTCCTTCATCTTCTGGTCTTACTTCTGGAAGACCAACGTGATTCCCTCGGCTCAATTCCCTTATGCCCAGAAGTTCTGGCCTCTTCAAGCGACTACTGAAGCTATTTGGAAGACCGCTAATATGGGTGAGGGCAGTATCTTTATGAAGGCGATTAAGCCACCGGTGATCTACTTCGGTGGCATTATGGCGATCGTGCTTTATATCATCACGGTGGTCACCAAGATCCCTGTGCTCTATTACTATGGCTTTATGGGGAGTATCGGCGGTTTGCCAACCGGAGCCATCCCCTCTTTGGTTGGAGCTTTATTGGGGCGGTATTACTTCGCTAAGAAGATTGGCGAGGCGAACTGGAGGAAATATACCCCTGTTCTGTTGGCCGGTTTCACTTGTGGCGGAGGGTTGATCAGTATGGCGGCTATCGCTTTAGCGTTGATTATTAAAGTCACCAACTTCCTGCCGTTTTAGTATCCCTTCTTTGAGATTAGGTTTTAAAGGGGGTTGTTATACTCTTCCAAAGAGTGACGGCTCCCTTAAGTTTTTTCAGCCTTGGCTTTTGGTAAGCTTTTCGCCTTCTAAAAAGAGATGTGATATAATAAGAAACAAGGTGAAGAGAATGGAGACGAACGCAAGTCGTTGAAAGAATTGTAAGAAACGAGTCTTCACCTTGGAAAAGGGTGAGTGCGCCGGCCCTACTTCAGGGTTGGCGACCCACACCCGTGCTTAGAAGAAAGGAGTGTGGGAAAGTGGAAGTGGATATTAATCGGCTATTGGATATCACGATTGAACGAGATGCCTCGGATATCCACTTGACTGCCTATGAACCTCCTACTCTGCGTCTTCATGGTCACTTGGTTCGGCTCCGGGAGTTCGGAGAGTTGACACCGGAGCAGACTGAGGCGATTATGCGTAGTATCGCTCCGGAACGGGCACAAGAGGAATTTGCCGAAGTGGGAGGTTCGGACTTCGGCTTCTCTTATGGGAATAAGGCCCGTTTCCGCGTCGCTATCTTTAAGCAAAAGGGGACGGTAGCCCTGAATATGCGCTTGATCCCCTATAAACTGCGTACTTTTGAAGAGATTGGGTTACCGACCAGTGTCCAGTCCCTTTTGATGGAGCCTCGAGGGTTAATTCTGGTAACTGGCCCTACAGGTTCGGGTAAAACGACCACTCTTGCCACTATGATTGATTGGATTAACACCAATCGAGATTGCCATATCATCACTATTGAGGATCCTATCGAGTATTACCATACAGCTAAGAAATCCATTATCACTCAAAGGGAAGTGCATGTGGATGTTCCCACCTTCGCTGAGGGAGTCGTCCGAGCCTTGCGAATGGACCCCGATGTGATCCTGGTAGGGGAGATGAGAGACTTGGCCACGATCCAAGCAGCAGTGACAGCCGCTGAAACCGGGCACTTGGTCTTCTCTACTCTCCACACGACCGGTGCAGCTCGAACAGTAGACCGTATTACAGACGTATTCCCCTTTGACCAACAAGAGCAGATCCGAGTCCAGCTTTCCACAAACTTGAAGGCTGTTATCTCCCAGCTCCTCATCCCTAATCCCCAGGGAACCGGCCGGCATGCAGCCTTTGAAATTATGATTAGTACTCCAGCAATTCAGCACCATATCCGGGAGAAGAAGACTTATAGTATTGCTTCGGACATCCAAACGGGGCAGTCTATAGGGATGAAAAGCCTGGACCAATCCTTGTTTGAGCTTTGGCAGGCGGGGAAGATTTCCGAGGAGGATATGTTCCGGTATGCGGATAAACCGGAGGAGCTCCGGGAGAAGATGGGAATGGCGCGCCAGCCTAGTCGAACGGTCGTACCAATGCGGTGAACCTTTTCTAGAAGAAAAGAATAGGGGGAGCAAGCTAAATGCTCCCCCTATTCTTTTTGTAGGGAAGGGATCGCTTTGGGGGTGGGATTACGGGAAAATCTAGGTTGAAAAGTTCTCCTTAGCCAGGCTAACCCAGAGGAAAGCAGAGATAACCCACTCTTTTCGCGCTCGGACCTTTTGTCCTCGGCTGGAGAGGCTGAAGGGGAGAAGCTTCAACTCCCCTTCAGCCTTACTCAGTGGACCGGGAGCCCGATTACTTCTTTGAAGGAGCTGCTGGCTTGGCAGTGGACTTTTTAGCCTTGGCTTTTTTCGCGTGTTTCGCGTGCTTCTTGCCCGCTGCCTTTGCTACCTTAGCCTTAGTAGTAGCTTTAGCAGTAGCTGCGGGTGCTGGAGCCGGTTTGGAAGCGGGTTTTCCCTGTGCCCAAGCCCCTAAAGGGAGAAGAGAAGAAGCCAGAATCGCACTGGCTAAAGCCATAGTGAGTTTTTTCGCCATTGGAACTGTACCTCCTTAAAGATTTTGGGGGATAGGAAGCTTTCTCCAGCTCTCCTTTCCCTTTTCCACTGCATTTATCGCACAGGCGTCCAAAAAGTTCCCGCTCCCCGAGAAGGGAACTTCCCCGGCCTTCTTGCGATTTCCTTTTATGGAAGGGATTTCCTAACTGATTTTCCAAGGATTGAGATAAAATGGAGCTGACAGGGGAAGGAATATGGAAAGGGAAATTGAGAGAATCCTCAACGCAAGGGGCTAGGGTGAGTGCTTTAGCGGATCGGGAAACCTCTAAACTCTTTGAATTTCTCGTTCAACAGCACCAGAAAAAGATCTACCGTTTCGCTTACCGCCTCACCGGTAATGCAGATGATGCGGAAGACCTGGTTCAAGAGACCTTGGTAGAAGCTTTTCAGTCCTTCCAACGATTTAAAGTAGGAACCCACTTTGATCGCTGGGTTTACCGAATTATGATCAACACGCATATTGATCGAATCCGCAAGACTTCCCGGGTTCGGGTTCTTTCTCTCGATGAGGTTCCCGTCGCAGGAGAACCAGGGAGCTTTAAACCGGAGGTGCCGGATCTAACGGGAAAAGGCCCTGAGGAGACTGCTCTCTCTCAAGAGTTACACCATCAAGTTCAAGAAGCATTGTGCCAGCTTCCGGAGACCTATCGTATCCCTGTTGTCCTCTGCGATATTGAAGGTTTAAGCTATGAGGAAATTGCTGAGATTTTACATCTTCCTATAGGAACAGTTCGATCTCGGATTCATCGGGGCCGGGCTCGGCTTGCCCAGTTGCTCCAACCTTATATGGAACAAGAGGGAGGCCTTTTTTAATGCGTTGTCACCAGATTCAACCGCTACTCTCTGCTTTCTTAGATGAACACTTGGATCCAGGGGAGCGCTACCGGGTTCAACAGCATTTGCGAGATTGTTTTCAGTGTCGCCAGAAGTATGAAGCTTTAGTAAAAGTGCGCTCCCTTCTAAGAAATTTGCCCACCCCTCAGCCAAAGCCCGACTTCTGGAAACTGGCTCTCCAAAGGGCGGTTCAATCCCCTGCTAAAAGGCACCAGTTACCCCTATGGAAGGCGTTTCTAAGGGTAAGATATGTGCCCTATTTAGCACCCCTGGCCATCGGAACGATCTTGTTAGTTACTCTGCTTCTTCCCAGATTCTTAACCCCTTCTGAGGAACCTCTTAATGTTCAGTCCTTACTTCAAGATCATGCTATCCAACGATCCACTCTCTTGATTGGCAATCAACCCCATCTAGAGGCGATGCTCTTAGAAGAGGGAGAGGTTAAGGAATAAAAGAACCAACAGAGAGTAACATTCCTTCTATCAGCCCTTTGTAGAAGTGTTGCCTTTTATGTCTAAAAGGAGTATAAGGGTTCAAGCTCAATGGAACAGCAGTTTGATAATCTTCTATCTCCTTCTCTTGAGAGTTGCTTTGTTCCCTTCCTCGGGAGAGGGGGCTTCCTTAACTCCGATAGAATTTCTGAAGAAAAGCTCCCAATCCGCCCGAAAAATCGCCTTTTGGGGTAAAGAGATTACGATTAATTGGCATCGAAGTGGTGCCAAATCCACTGTCGCTTTACGGTATAAAAGGGGGAGTTATGAACGCATTGATTATTTAGCCCCCCGGTCTCTCAAAGGAAAGCGGATTATTATTACCCCTAATCGTCGTTACTTCTATGATCCCAAAGCCCGTACCCTGACCCTGCAGACCCATTTTGATATGGATTCTTCTCTTAATATTCCCCTCCTCACCCGGAATTATGTCCTCCGATTGGAGAAGAGAATTCATACTGTTGCGGACCGACCTTGCATTGGTCTGCGTTTAATTCCCCGGCACAGAGGGAAAATTGGGTATATCCTATGGTTAGATCGCCAAAGTTTTTTTATCCTGAAGACAGAGCGCTATCGTTCCGATGGTACGCCAGCAGGAATGACCCACTTTGTTGAATTTCATCCGGGGAATATCCCCTTAAGTACTTTTAGAATTCCTCAGGCTCGACGCACTTTGGTTAAAAGACTCTCCCTCTCTTCCCGAGACCCTCGGTGTGCTTGGCCTTATTGGTTACCTGGTGGATATCGTTTCCAAGGATTTCATTCCTCTCGGAAGGGTACTTGGGAGGGGATGGTTAGCTATTTTGACGGGATAGACCTGATCACTCTTCACATCACCCCTGGACGTAAGAAACCTCAGGGCCAGGGAGTAAAGAGGCTTTATATTAATGCTCGGCCGGTAATCCACGTAGCCGATCGCCTCCTGAATATGCTTTCCTGGATTCAAAAGGATCACTCTTTTGCCCTTATTGGAGATGCGGATACTCTGCTCCTCAAACAGGTAGTTAGCACTTTGATACCCGTTATTGAAAGAGGAGGTGAGGAAGAGGAAGAAGAGAAAGAGAAGTGAGAAGATAGTGTATGATGAAGAAGGGAGATCCTCTCTCGGTTCAGGAACCTTCCCCCAGAAGGAGAGGGTTCCTAAGCCTTTGGGGTGAAGGTTATGTCTTCCGGTGAGTTTGTAAGATGTTTGCGAAAGTGGGTTGAGGAACCTTTTTGTTTTTTGCTAGAGACGGTTGCTGACCCGCGCAAACAGGAGTGTTTCTCTTTCGCCGGCCGAAGGCCCTTTCTTATCTTCTCATCAGAAGGAAGACAGATTACCCTTCAGCGCCCAGGACGTTCACCGGAATCCTTTGAAGGAGACCCCCTATCTACTCTGAGAAGATTGCTTCAGGCTCAGAGCCTCGTTCTTCCTAGTAAAAGGTCCACTTCTTCCTTTCCCCCTTTTCTGCCCCTGAGGTCTGCCCAAGATAAGCGAGAGGTGGTTCCTCTTTCTCAGGGGGGAGCGGTTGGCTTCTTCTCCTACGATTGGATGCGTCTCTGGAATCCCATTCCGAGTATTCCTAAACCCGCTACAGGGATTCCGGATATCTTGTTGGCTTTTTATGACGAGATTATTTATACTCGAGAGCCTTTGAATTTACCGGAGTATCCTTTAGTAGCTCAGCCCTCGGGGATTCAGAGTAGTTTGACGAAAGAAGAATACCTTTTTGCAGTGAGCCGGATTAAAGAGTACATTTCCGCAGGGGATATTTACCAGGCTAATCTTACCCAAACTTTCCAAGCAGAATCTTTTCTCTTGGACCCCTGGTTACTTTATCTTCGGTTGAGGCAAACCACTCCTGCGCCTTTTTCCGCTTTCCTCCGTTTTGATACTTTGGCAGTAGTTTCTGCTTCCCCGGAACGGTTCCTCCGATACGATCCCCAAACTCGCTTTGTTACTACTCGACCAATTAAAGGGACTTGTAGGAGGGGTTCAACAGAGGAGGAGGATCGAAGGAGAGCTGAGGCGCTTCTGAAGAGTGAGAAGGACTGGGCAGAGAACATTATGATCGTGGATGTCCATCGTAACGATTTAGGGAGAGTATGTGAGTACGGTTCAGTAGAGACCTTAGGGTTGTGTGAGTTAGAAGCTCATCCGACAGTTTTCCATTTGGTGTCTACCGTTCGGGGCCGCCTTTGCCCGGGGTATGATGCTCTAGATGTGCTCCACTCTGCTTTCCCAGCAGGCTCTATCACCGGGGCCCCGAAGATTCGGGCGATGCAGATCCTAGAAGAGATAGAGCCTGTGCGCCGAGGCCTTTATACCGGTGCTTTGGGGTACCTGGGATTTCGAGGGGAGATGGACCTCTCGGTAGTCATCAGGACCTTTGTGGTTCAGGGACAGAGGGTTTCTTTCGGTGTTGGCGGGGGGATTGTTGCCGATTCGGATCCTTTGGCAGAGTATGAGGAGAGCCTTTTGAAGGGGATGGCTCTGGCTCAAGCCCTAGGTCAGCCGATAGAGGAGGGAGAGACTCTTCTCCGGTAGAGAAAGGAGGTAGCCTTTGCCGATCAGCAAATGGGTCTACTGGAATGGCCGGCTTCTCACCCGGGATCAGGTAAGGGTAAGCCCTTTTGACCGGGGATGGCTTTTTGGAGAAGGATTGTTTGAAACAATTCGAGTTTGTCGGAGGAGAGCTTTTCGCTTAGAGGCTCATCTTGCGCGAATGAGGCAAGGGGCCGAGTTACTTGGTTTTCGCCTCCCTTTTCCTCCCTCCGCCCTCGAGGAGGCCGTGATGCAAGTCATTGAGGCTAATCGTTTAGAAGAAGGCCGGACGCGGATGACCTTTACCCCGGGTTCTAGCGGAGGACTGCCCAGTACTGAGGGAGAAATGAAGGGTAGTTTGCTCCTCTTTGTGATTCCTCAGCGATTTCAACCGTCTCAAGGGATTAAGGCTATTTTTTCTCCTTTTCGGCGCGAGGAGCAGTCTCCCCTTTGTCAGGTGAAGCACCTCTCCTTGTTGCCTAATATTTGGGCTAGACAACAGGCTTTATCTCGAGGGGCTTCGGAAGCCCTCTTCCTTAACACCCAGGGGCGGTTGGCCGAAGGGGCTTTCACCAACCTTTTTATTGTAATGGAAGGTCAAGTAATCACTCCTCCTCCTGAAGAGGGCCTGTTGTCCGGTGTTGCTCGCCAAACCCTTATCGATTGGTGTCGGGGTCGTCACTTTCCCCTAGAGATTCGCCCCGTATCTTTGGAGGAGCTTTGGCGGTCGGAAGAATGTTTCGTTACGAACGTCATTCAAGGGGTGGTCCCTGTGATTCAGGTAGAAGATCGTCCCATCGGTGATGGGCAGATTGGCGCGACGACCGCTCATCTTCAGGAGGTTTTTGAATCTTTAACCAGAGGCGAGATTTGCTAAAAAAGAGTAAGGCCTCTTTAAGGATGCCGAATCCTCTCCAGGTATAGACAACGGACGTTGGGAATTCCCCCTTTTCATAACCATAGGGCTTTTCCTGATCTTTATCTCTCCGTCTTTTCTTCCCCTTCTTAGGAAGAGTCTTCTCTCAAGGAAAAACCTTTTGGAACCGAGAATGAGTATATCAAGAGGCCTTCATTTTTCCTTGGAAGGAGAGTAAAATGGCTTTTACTCGTCAGGAGATCTTAGCAAGGTTTCGGAAGGATATCACTGAAGGAAGACCTTTGATTGGTGCCGGAGCGGGAACAGGAATTTCCGCTAAATGTGCTGAGATGGGGGGAGCGGATTTGATCATTATATATAATTCCGGCCGGTACCGAATGGCTGGTAGAGGGTCTTTAGCGGGGCTTCTCCCTTATGGGGATGCTAATGCGATTGTTGTGGATATGGCGAGAGAAGTCCTCCCTATTGTGAGGAATACTCCCGTTTTGGCGGGGGTTTGCGGTACCGACCCCTTTCGGCTGATGGAGGTTTTCTTGCGGGAGTTGAAAGCGATGGGTTTTTCGGGGGTGCAGAACTTTCCTACTGTGGGACTTTTCGATGGCTTTTTTCGCCAAAACTTGGAAGAGACCGGTATGGGGTTTGATTTAGAAGTTGAAATGATTCGTTTGGCTCACGAAATCGGTTTGTTGACTTGCCCTTATGTCTTTAACCCGGAGGAAGCCCGGGCCATGGCCTCAGTAGGAGCGGACATCATCGTGGCCCATATGGGTTTAACTACGAAGGGGACTATCGGGGCAAAGACTGCGATGACCTTAGAAGAGGCGGCTGAAAAGGTTCAGGTTATCCATGATGAGGCGAAGTCGGCTAACCCAGAGGTCCTAGTGATTTGCCACGGCGGGCCTATTGCTGAACCCGAAGATGTGGCTTATATTCTCCAACACACTCGGGGTGTGGTGGGGTTTTTCGGTGCCTCCAGTATGGAGCGGCTTCCTACGGAACGGGCGATTACCGAGCAGGTACGCCAGTTTAAAAGTATTCCCCTGCAGCTTTAAGTTGGGAAGGAGAGGAGGGATTTCATTCCTCTCGAGGGGATGGGTGCAAAAGGCTTTCTGAGGGTAATAGAGATTGAATTGATTTCTTCTTTGGCGCTTGAGAAAGGATTTGGTATTCCTCGAACAATATCGGAAGGAGGTCTAAAAATGGCCCATTCTGGGGATTCGCTCAAAGATGCAGCCCTTTTTATTGATTGGGAAAATTTTAAAATTAGTCTTTGGAATATTGGGAAACAACCCAACCTTTCTGCTTTGATGGAGGCAGTAAAAAGTTATGGTCGTATTGTTATTGCTCGAGCTTATGCGGATTGGGAAGACCCGATTTTCCTCAATCAACAAGACCCTTCTCACCTCTATGCAGCTGGGATTGAGCCGGTTTTTGTCCCCGGTAAGCGATACTCTAACTTGAGCGAACGTCGAAAGAATAGTGTGGATGTAAAGATGTCTACCGATTGCATCACCATTTGTCATTCGCACCCCAATATCGCCACTTTCATCTTGGTGAGTGGGGACGCCGATTTTTTGCACGTCTCTAATGCTTTGCGTCCCTTAGGGAAAAGGGTGATTATGATTGGCGTTTCTCATACCACTTCCACCCGGATTAGCGATCGGGTAGATGATTTACTACTTTATGATCGGGATGTGGACCCTGAGGCTCTGCCTATTTCTGCCGACCCTAAAGCTGAGGCGGCTCAGCAGGCGCGCAAAATGGAGCCTATTCTGGAGCTGTTAGAACGCTTGGTGCGGGAACAACGGGAGTTAGGGGATTACCCCCTGATCTCTTGGCTGGCGAACGAGGTCCAAAAACGAGTTCCGGGTTTCCATCCGCGTAACTATGGATGTCAGAAATTTAAAGATCTCGTTGAGCGGGCGGAGCAGCTAGGCCGAGTCAAAATCGCAACTTCTGGGCTTCGGGATTGGGTGCTACTCCCTGATGAAGAGATGCCTGAACAGATTGACGGAGTTTCGATGCTCCTTCCTGAACCTGTTCCGGTAGGCAATTCGGGCGAGGAAACCGAAGAGGACACCCACCCTGAGGATAGTAATCCCTTAGAGGGGGTGGAAGACCCTTTTGACCAGTATCGAGCGGTATTCGAGGATATTATTATTACAGCTTATGAGTGCGAAAGGCATCCAGGGTATCATTATGTGGCTCCTGGCCTTATTCGCCATGTACTCTCTCGAAAAGCTGAGGCGGCCAATGGTGGCCCTCCTATTCCTTTTTGGGCGCACCCTTGTTCCGATCAAACTCGTTCCTTAAACCCTTTTATGCGGGCTACGTTGGTGAATTATGCCATTCAGGCGGGTCTCTTCAGCGTTACTCCTCGTCGAGATCCGACAACAAGCCGTCACATTACTGACCTCCGGTTAAATATGGACCACCCTTTAGTTCAGCAAACTATAGAGACCCTTTGGGTGAAGCGGGATGTGTCTGGTTAGTGCAGGGTTCTATTCGATCTCCTCAAGGAGTTGGGCGAGGGCTTGAGGGGCAGTAATAATGATTTCGCGCCGATGTTTAACAATAATCCCCTCTTCGGCCCATCGGCTGAGTACCCGGACGGTAGTTTCTACAGTTGTGCCTCCCATCGCCGCCAAACTGTAGCGAGAGAAGGAGGGGTCCAGCCGAATTCCCTCTTCGGTGGGAGTGCCAAAACGGTCGGCTAAAGCCAGAAGAATGGCGGCGATGCGTTTTTCCACTCGATCGGTAGTGAGGATGCGGACCAATTCTTGGGTTTCCCGAAGGCGAGAGGCCAAGGCACTGATCACCCGTTCGGATAGCATCGGTGAGGCCCGAAGGCTTTCCCAGAAAGCCTCCCTTCGCATCCGCAGAACCACTCCATTCGTAAGAGCTTCTGCGGTCACGCTATAAGGTCGGCCATCCAGCACATCCATCTCCCCAACGAAATCCCCTTTGCCACATACGTTTACAATGGTTCGGGTGCCATCAGGTTGCTCCTTGAGAAGAAGGACTTTTCCTTGGTGAACCAGGTAAAGCCACCGAGGAGGATCCCCTTCGAGAAAGAGGATTTCGCCCTTGTGGATCGGCTTCTCTTCAAAAGCTGAACGCAAAGGTGCCCCACATTCCGGGCAAGTGATGACTTCTGCTAGGGCACTTTCCCGATGAGGCGTTGGGGTAAGAGGAATTTTTTGTTTGAGACTCATATTCTCTCTCAACTGGCGATTTATCCAAGTTCTAAAAGTACTGTTGGAGGCTACCGGGTGCCGCCGGCTAACCGATAATGATCCTCCCTCTCTAAAATATTATCCTCGGCGACCAGAAGAAACCTGTTTTCGGGATTCCAGATAAGCTAGGGGTTGGTAGATGCAGTAGGGGTCGCTGGCCATAAAGTCTCCTGTCATTGCATAGGCCCGAGCTCGAGAGCCTCCACAAACCCCTTTGTAATCACACATCCCACATTTCCCCTTCAGCTGGTCATAGTCCCGAATTTGACGGAACAGAGGGGAATTTCGGTAAATATTCACCAGCGTATCTTCCCGGACATTGCCTCCTGCTAAGGGCAAGAAGCCGCTGGGGCAGACTTCTCCGATGTGAGAGATGAAGACAAAACCTTTCCCATCGTTAATGCCCAAGAGAGGAGCTCTGCCCATTTTTAAGCCAGCCCCATCCCCCTTAACGAGCCCTTGAGGACCTTCTTGTTGAAGGACGTAGCGCCGATAGTGTTGAGCTTCCGTTGTTTTAATATCAAACTCAGCGATTTTGCTCCAGCGATAGAGACGAGCGAAGACTTGTTCAAACTCTCGAGCGCTAATCTGTAGGTCTGCTTTGGCTCTTCCAATCGTGACGAGAAAGAACACACTCCAAAGCTCTACCTTCCAATGTGTTAATAACTCAAAAATGCGATCGAGGTCCTCCAGGTTTTTACGGGTGACTGTGGTATTAATCTGAAGGCCGAGGCCCACTGAGCGAGCGGTTTCTGCGGCTTGGACGGTTCGTTCAAAGGAGCCAGGGACTTTGCGAAAATCGTCGTGGATTTCAGGACAGCTCCCATCCAAGCTGATGGCCATTCGAGAGAGCCCCTCTTCTTTCAGCCGGCGGATAGCCTCGCCAGTCAGCAAGGGAGTAGCGCTAGGGCTAAGGCCCACTTTAAGGCCTTTTTGGGCGCCGTAGCGAACCAGCTCGTAAATATCGGGCCGCTTCATCGGGTCTCCCCCAGTAAGGATCAGTAGAGGGTATGGGTGACCAAACTCTGTTACTTGGTCAATCAGCCTCCGCCCCTCTGCAGTGCTCAGCTCAAAAGGATTACGCCAGGGAATGGCACTGGCCCGGCAATGGACACAGGCTAGATCGCAAGCTCGAGTGACCTCCCAAATCACGATAAAAGGTCGCTCATTAAGATTTATTTGGGAATAGATTGATGGTCCTTGATGCATTGCTCAACTCCCTTGCTGAGAAGAAACCTTGATATCATCTTTATTATAATACCCTTTTCATCCATCTTTCATTGTTTTGTGGTAAGCAACCTAGTGTAACAACCCTTTGCTTTTTCTGAAGTTAGACATAGTTAGTAAGGAAAAAGCTGAGGTGAGCTTGAGTGATGCTCACCCCAGCTCAGTTACGGTTATCTTCCTAGAGGGACCAACTCGGGTTCCCTAGGCTCTTCAGAAGGTTTGTCTGGAATTATCGGTCGCAGCCACCGGAGGGCTTTGATCATAAAGAGAACCAGAGGAAAGACGCCTAGACCGATGAAGAGGCTATCAGGGAGGATTCTCAGCCAGAGGAGGGTGTGCACCAGGGGCATACGATAGAAGTCCAAGGTTCGGGCAGACCAGTACCCTTGCTCGAAAACCTGTTGGAGCTGGATCAGACCGACGGGGAGGAGGGTGAGAGCTAGCATTCCTGCTAAGCCTAAGTTCAGACCCCAGTAGGAGATTCGGAGAAGGTGTTCATTCCATCCTTGGGGCATCACAAGGAACCTCAGGCAGAAGAGGGAGAGGGCAATGGCCAACATTCCATAAACTCCCATTAAAGCGCCATGACCGTGAACCGCAGTGAGAAAGGTTCCGTGTTCGTAATAGTTCACTATAGGGAGGTTGATCAAGAAGCCCAACACTCCTGCTCCTACTAGGTTCCAAACTGCTGTAGCGACCAAGAAGCGGAAAGAATCTTTGTGGGCGAAGGAAGTGTAGCGTGTCACTTGATACTGGCTATAGGCTTCGATGATGAGAAGAGTTAAGGGGATTGTTTCTAGCGCGGAGAAGACTGAGCCTAAAGCCATCCAAACCTCCGGGGCACCAATGAAATAGTAGTGATGGCCTGTTCCGATAACCCCACTTCCTAGAAGGAGGATGAGCTGGAAATAGGTTGCTCGTAGAACCGAAGGATAGGAAACCAACCCCAAATAGTGGGTAAGAAAGCCGATAACGACTACGGCGAAAACTTCAAAAACTCCTTCTACCCACAGATGGATGATCCACCATCGCCAATAATCCGCCGCAGTGATGTGGGTTTTGGGGCCAAAGAAGAAGGCGAAGACGAACATCATCGGGATGGCCACACTACTGTAAAGCAGGAGATGAGTCAAGCCTCCTTTGTCCGGTTCTTGCTGAAGGCGGTTTCGTAAAGCTCGGTAGACGATCCCTAGCCAAAGACCTAAGCCGATGACTAAAAGAACCTGCCATAACCGTCCGAGCTGGAGGTATTCAAAGCCTTGGGTACCAAGGACTGGCCACAGGTTGCCCAAGTAACCCCGGCTTCCCAGCCATTCTCCTGCTAAGCTGCCTAGGGCGACGAAGACGACAGCGCCAAAGAGGAGGTTTACGAGTATCTTCTGCCCTTTGGGTTCACCGTTGCTTACTAAGGGGGCGACAAAGAGGCCTGTGCCAAGCCAAGCTAGGGCAATCCAGAAGATGGCCAGCTGAAGATGCCAAGTGCGTGCGATGTTAAAGGGAAGCAGACGATGAAGAGGTAGGCCGAAGAAGCTTTCACCTTGAGCGTAATAGTGAGCCATCAAACCGCCTAAAAGTACCTGTACCAGGAAGAGTAGAGAAACCACCAAGAAGAACTTAGCCGAACTTCGCTGGCTGGGGGTGATTTTCTCCAGATAAGGGTGATGTCTCTTTGCCTTCTCTTCAGCTCCTTCCTCCTCAGTCCAGAGTCGATAGCGGAAGAAGAGGAAGACTACTACCGCAATCATGGCCAGCAAAAAGGTGACACTGATAGCACTCCATAAGAGAGCCGAATAGGAAGGGGTGTTCCCTGCTACCGGATCATAAGGGAAGTTGGCAGTATAAGATACCTTAAGGCCTGGGCGGCGAGCAACCGACATCCAAGCGGTCCAGGTGAAGAAGTTAGCCATTCGCCGGGAAGTTTCAGGGTCTTTCACTGCTCCCTTGGGAAGGCCCCACTTCTCATCCCCTTGAAGGAAGAATTGCCGGTAATGCGATTGGACTTTCTGCCAAGCAAATACCTGGGCAGGGGTAAAGCGTAGAGTTCGGGTAGTAGGATCATACCGGTTTTCCTGAAGGTCTTGCTGGGTTTTAGCTGTAATGCCTGCTTGTTGTTCTGGCGTTAGCTTTTGGAAAGGCTTTCCGTATTCTTGCTGGGCGTAGTAGTTTTGAACTTCTTGGACTATTAAATGGAGGGTCCAGGCGGTAAAATCGGGGCCAAAATAGGCTCCGTTTCCAAGGATGGTGCCGTAGTCCATTAAGCCGTGGCGCAAGAAATCCGCTTGGCCTTGACGGATTTCCTGGCCGGTGAACAAGATTTCCCCTTTTGAGCCAACGACTTTTTCAGGAATAGGAGCAGCCCCTTTAAAGATAAAGACCCCTCCGCCCAGAAGAACGGTATAAGCGAGGATGACCGTAAGGAGAAGGCCGTGTTTCCACAGACCCGAGGAGACTTTTGTACCTGGAAGAGGGCTTCTCATTTTTTCACCTCCTAATATTTTTTGATATTGTGATACTTTTAACTTAATTAGGTCAAAAATTCTGATCTTTCAGCCTGTTTTTCCGAAAGGCTATTCTTGGCCGGAGAGCTTGGGAAAGGAGTTTCTACCCTTGTCTCAAAGCAGGGATAGGTTAAGAAGTGACCCGGAGCTTTGCTTCCAGCTCCTCAACAAGATGGTGATACTTCTCATGGACTCCTGCACCGAGCTCCTCCTGTTCCACTCGGTTAAAGTATTTCAGGAGGTTCTGGTTTTCTTCTTCCCGCAGGAGGTTATCAGCCATTTGGAAGAGGATGTTATCTTCTTTCCAAATGTGGTCTCGAAGCAATTGAACAAAAGCCAAAGCGGATTCCGCGAAATCCTTTCGGGCTTGTTCCTCGGTTGCCAACCGGGGGAGGAGGTTGCTCATTTCTTGGCGAAGGTTTCGCCCTTCATGATGCTCATAGAGCATCACTCCTATTGGGCCACCTTGCCGAGGAATTCCAGCTTGCTCGAGCGTAGGAAACAGATGATCTTCCTCTTTGTGGTGATGGCATTGGTCAGCAAAAACAGTGAAGAAGTCAAGAAGATGCTCCAGATCGGTATAATCCACCTCTTCGTTTTGCTGGAATCGGAGGGCTATTGCTTCGAGGACATTAAGCATTCGTTCAATACATCGGTGCTCTTGCATTAATACTTGGGTTGCTTTCATCTTCTCTCCTCAGAAGGATGGATTCTCTTTTTCCAATTTCATCCTACCCCTTCTGAGGAGGGGGATCATTGACGTAGATCAAAATTAGGTCGAGGTCAGGAGAGAAGGGTTTTTCCTTCTTGAGACTGAGGGGCTTTAAGTTCTGAGGGGATCGTCTTTTAAAGGAGGGGAGAGTAACGCTCCAAGAGATGGGTATTGATGGCATAAAGGACGAGTTGGAGGCGATCCTCCACGTTTAACCGCTCAAAAATTTCGCTCATCACATTTTTGACCGTTTGTTCTCGGATTCCTAAAATTTTAGCGATCTCTTTGTTGGATCGGCCGCGGAGGAGCTCCCGAATGACCGCTACTTGGCGACGGGTGAGGCCTTCATGCATAGGGTTTGTTTCTTCTTTGGAGGAGGGGGTACGTAATAAGCTGATCAGGCGGGAGGCGGTTTCCATCTCCATCCAGTATTCACCGCGGTAGACGTTGCGAATGGCTCGAGTGAGTTCATTCACTTGGCAAGTTTTGCGCAGGGCACCTTTAGCTCCTGCTCTGAGGGATAAGAGGAGGCAATCCTCAGGCTCTTTCCGATGAGGTTCCTCAGCGACCCAGCAATGAGCACCGGGATCTTGCTCTGGGTGAAGGATCACGCAGTGCTCTTCAGCGCAGTCCGCCATAGCAATGACTTGGGCCTTGGGATACTCCTTTTGGAGTTCTTGAATGAAACTGGGGGCGGTGTGACCAGGGAGATTAGCGTCTAAAAGAACGACATCTGCCTCTTTCTCCTGGCATAGGCGCAAACCTGCCTCGGCTGAATCGGCTTCCCCAACTACCTCTATATCAGGGGTAGTCTCTAACAAACTCTTTAATCCCAAGCGGAACAGCCGTTGGTCGTCAATAATGACCACCCGAATGGGTGATGGGGAGGTGGTGGTTGTAGGATAAGCAGTTTGTTTTGCCTCCATAATATCCCCTCACTTCAGAATCTACCCTTAATTCTTTTTTTTCATTGCCAAGGAAATTCCTCTCTTCTCCCAAAGGATGGACTTAAGTCATATAATATTTACCCAAAACAGGTACTTTTTCCTCCCTTAAGGGGTACTATTGACTTATTCCCTCCTCCCTTCGGATCGGCTTAGAATAAAAGAGGGAGGCATTTTTGACTATTTTAATCTAAAAAGTCTTTTTTCTAAGAGACCTTCCCCTTTTATTTTAGCGCATTCTTGGTTACATATAGGAGTTACATTATGGCCCTTGCCAGCGGTTTTCTTCAAAAGAAGCCAAGCCACGTCTCGGAGGAACTGTGGCAAGATGTTTTAAGCATCTATGACACTATTTCTGACTACCTCCGGGGGTTAATTCCTGAAGACCAGTTCCGTCGTTTTCGTCTCCTCCGGGGGATTTACGGACAACGGCAGCCTGGGGTCCATATGGTCCGGGTCAAGATTCCTTTGGGGCGTTTAAAGAGTCATCAGCTGAGGCGGATGGGGGAATTAAGTGGAGAGTATGGCAATGGTAAATTGCACCTCACTACTCGTCAGGACATTCAGTTTCATTTTGTTCCTCTGGAGCGGGTTCCAGAATTAGTAGCTCATTTGGCCTATGAGGGTTTAACCACTCGGGAGGCTTGTGGGAATACGGTGCGGAACGTTACCGCTTGCCCCTTGGCGGGGATCTGCCCGGAGGAGCATTTTGATGTAACGCCTTATGCTTGGGCGGTTTCCCGGTATCTCCTCCGGCATCCTCTGGTGCAGAATCTGCCTCGAAAATTTAAGATTGCTTTCTCCGGATGTGAGAAGGATTGTGCGGTAGGATGGATTAATGATATCGGTTTCATCGCCTCCTCAAAGTGTGGGATCCCCGGAGAAAAGGGTTTTCGGATGGTTGTCGGAGGAGGTCTTGGGCCTACCCCGGAGGTCGCTCATCCCCTCCGGGAGTTTGTTTCTGGAGATGAGGTGATCCCTCTTTGCGAAGCGGTTCTTCGGGTTTTTGACCAGTATGGCGAGAGGCGTAATCGAACCCGTGCTCGGTTGAAGTTTCTCATTCGCCGGATTGGGATGAAACTCTTCGCCGATTACGTGGCTTTAGAGCGTGTTCAACTTCCTGAACGGCATCCGATTGAGGAGAGTGCCTCCGAAGCTTTCCCCTCCCCTCCCTCTGCTTCTTCCCTTAGCTTTGTATCGGAGGCCTCCAGCTTGGATCCTGGAGGAGCTTTTGGAAGGTGGCTCCGTCATAGTGTAACTCGCCAAAAACAGGAAGGTTTTTGTGCAGTTACCGTTTTTGTTCCTAAAGGGGACTTAACCGCTGATCAAGCGATAGCCATCGCTGATGTGAGTGAACGATATGGTAAGGGTCTCTTGCGCACAAGCATCAGTCAAAATCTTTTGATTCCTTGGGTGGAAGAGGCCCAACTGCCATCTTTATACCGGGCGTTGGTAGAAATTGGTTTGGGAGAGCCTTACGCTCATACTATAGCGGATGTTGTTTCCTGCCCGGCTGCTTCTACTTGCAGGTTAGGAGTGACTCGGGCCAAGAACCTGGCGGATTTGTTGATGGAGATTCTGAAGCCGATGGCTGAGGAGAAAGATTTGCAAGACGTCACTGTTAAGATGAGCGGTTGCCCTAACGCCTGTGGGCAACATTATCTGGGGACCATCGGTTTTCATGGAGCAGCTTCCTCTATGGAGCATCAGAAGGTTCCTTGCTATCAAGTGTTGATTGGGGGGCGAGGTCCGGGAGGAATTACCTTGGGGAGGAAATTGATCCGGGTGCCTGCTCACCGGGTCCCGGAACTGGTCCTCCGCCTCATTGCCCTCTATCGCCAATACCGGGAAGAGGGGGAAAGCCTTTACGATTTCTTCTGGAGGGTTAACTCTACTTGGTTGACCCACCAAGTCAAAGACCTCGCGGATATGCAAGTGAAACCGGGGGAAGAAGACCAATTCTTCTGTGATATTGGGGAGACAGAACCTTTTAAGGTGGAAGTGGGCGAGGGAGAGTGCGCTGCTTAGTTGGACTTCGGGAGCAGTAAACTGAGGCTAGACATTTTCCTTTGGGAAAGAGAACTAAAGTTTTCTCATTAATTGTTCGAAATATCACTATATAAAAAATTGTGTTGAATCATCTGATGGAGGTGGAAGGAGAATGGTAACGCAATGGACGCCGGAGCGGGTGGCAGAGTTAGCTCAGGAGTGGGAAGGGCATTCTGCTGAAGAGCTTTTAGTCTTTGCTTTGGAGACTTTTCATCCCCGGATCGCTCTTGCTTCAAGCTTTGGGGCGGAAGATGTGGTTTTGCTCGATATGCTGGTGAGAATTCGTCCGGATGCCCGGGTCTTTACTTTGGATACCGGTCGCCTTCACCCGGAGACTTATGCAGTGATGGAGAGATGTCGAGAGCGTTACGGGATCTCCCTAGAAGTCTATTTCCCTCAAACAGAGGCGGTAGAGCGTTTGGAGCGTGAGAAGGGTTTCTTCTCTTTCCGAGAAAGTGTTGAGTGGCGGAAAGAGTGCTGTGCTATTCGTAAAGTGGAACCTCTTAGAAGGGCTCTCTCTACCCTTGATGCTTGGATTACTGGCTTGAGGCGAGAGCAAGCAGTAACCCGGACTCAGATCCAAAAGATCGAATGGGATTTAGCGAATGGAGGGATTATCAAATTTAACCCGTTGGCGGATTGGACAGTGGATCAGGTATGGGGGTACATTCGCCAGTATAAGGTGCCTTACAATGCCCTCCATGATCGGGGTTTTCCGAGCATTGGTTGTGAACCTTGTACTCGTGCAATCAAACCGGGCGAGGATCTTCGCGCGGGGCGGTGGTGGTGGGAGAGACCTGAGCATAAAGAATGCGGTTTGCACCGGCGATAATGCCTTCAGGGTGTGCCAAGAGGGTTCGCCCCCTTTTGGGGGCGAGGGTTAGGGAGGGGGGTCTTGGTTACCCTTCCGCAGGCTAAAGCCTCGGCTACCGAACCCTATTCCCTAGGAGGCGGAGAGGCGTAATTCATTACACTTCTCCTCCCCTCTGTTAGGGAAAAGGAAACTTTTCTTTTTTAATCTCCATATACTTAGTGATGATAGCAATAAACCTGAAGGTCGCTTAAGAGAAGGGGTTGGGAAGAGCGGACTTCTCGTTCTTCACCAGGCATCAAGTCAAAATAATTGTCTTCAAAGACCACTTTGGGGTTGGGGTGAAAGAGATAAACTCCTTTGGCGAAGTAATCCGTTTTTACTCTGATTGTATGAGCGTCTTTCTGTTCTAAAAGGATTTGAGGACGAGGGAGTTTCATATGCTTGGGGCGGGAGAAGGTATAAAGATTCCGCGCAGTAACGCCGTCGTTCCATTTTAAAATCCATTCGACCACACAATCAAAACGCCGGTTTTTGTAATCCGGAAGGACAATTTCACCTAATACCACTGCTCCTCGACCGTTCATCTCCACAGGAAAGGTTCGGGTTTCTAGAACTTCACCGGTCACTTTGACCACCTTCATCTCGATAACTCCCTTTTTGGCTCCCTCCCGTTCTGAGGCAACAAAAAGGATGCCCCGGCTGTTCACTTCTGGATCATAGTTGATGGAATATCTCTGTTTAAACCCAACGAGATCAGGAGCGAAGGCCCTCTTCATATAGTACCAACACGCTTTGGGAAGAAGGTTATAATCCACTGCTGACCAAGAGATGGCTGGCCAGCAATCGTTGATCTGCCAGATCAGAACCCCAGCACAGTCGTAGGCGAGAGATCGCCAGTGTTCTAAGGCATACTTCAGATATTCGGCATGGGCTAAGTTGGAAAGGATAACCGCTTTATCAAAGTTTTCAGAGATACGGAACAAGGCAGAGATGAATTTAATCAGGCGGTCGTTCTTCGCAGGGTTTTCAAAGTGATTTCGGGTGTCAAAAACAAAGGATTGGATGTGTTGATCCTCCGGTTTTCCAATACTCCGGGCCGTTCGGAGGTCAGGGAGGGATTGGATGCCCGTCTCACTGACAAAGCTCGGGGAGGTATAAAGATAACCTGAAAAATCCTCACAATGACTATGAAGGTCCCAGAAATGGGTGTCGCCATAGAAGGGATCGTTGGCCCTAATCCCCGGTTCCCCCGAGTAAGGGGAACCATTCCAGTAGAAACGGTTTGGATCCAGCTCCCGGACCAACTCGGGGAAAAGGCGGTCATAGATTTCCGTTCCATAAAAACGAGGAAACCGATCCCTTAAACCGACCCACCACTCTTCAAAGCCCCAGTGGTTTTCGTTCTCCCCGCACCAGAGAACTAAGGAGGTGTAATTGCGTAGCCTTTTAATGTTATATTCTAATTCCGCTTTGACCAATTCCATAAAGTGGGGATCCGTATCGGGATAGAAGGAGCAAGCAAACATTCCATCCTGCCAAACCATGATCCCCCTTTCATCACACATTCGATAGAACTCATCATCTTCGTAGTAGCCTCCTCCCCAAATTCGGAGCATGTTGGCGTTCCCTGCTTTGACCAGGTCCAAGTTGCCCTGATAGCGATCGTAGTAACCCCGGGGAAGGGAGTTATCCACGGGTGCCCAGTTATAGCCTCGGCAGAAGATTTCCCGTCCGTTAACCTTAAAGAGAAAGCGTTTTCCTCGGCCATCTGCTCGGGGGGTTTGGAGAATCTCAATAGTGCGAAAGCCGAGGCGATGATGCTTTTGATCCAAGATTTCGCCTTCTTCCAAAAGAATTTCCATCTCATAAAGATGAGGCTCTCCTTCACCGTTGGGCCACCAGAGCTGCACTCCTTGAAGTTGGAAAGGTATCTGGGCTTTACCCTTTTCAACGGGAGCAGAAAATTCTTTTCCCGCGATCCTTAACTTCGCGGTAGCTCCATCTCCATCAGGAGCCGTGACCTCCAGGACACCTTGAACGTCGTTATCTTTTAAGGCATAGCGGATATAAAAGTCTTGAATTTCGGTGCGATCGTATGCTTTGAGATAAACGGGACGGTAGATGCCGCTGACAGGGATTTCTGGTCCCCAATCCCAGAAGAAGGAATAGGCGGGTTTGCGAAGGAACATAAAATCCAAGTTTAAATGAGCCGGGAACTTTAAACCAAACTGCTTCTGCCGTTTTTCCGCCTCCAAGATGGGAGATCGGAAGAGGAGAACCAGAGAGTTATCACCCTCTTGGAGCTTTCCGGTAATGTCAAATCGGTATCCGATATAGGCGCTTTCTACTTCAGCGATTTTTTCACCGTTAAAGAAGATATCGCATACAGTGTCTAAGCCATCAAAGCAGAGGAAAATCTTTCTTTTACGAACTATGTCCCCACCCGTGAAAGTAGTTCGGTAGATAAAGTCTTTCGATTTATAAGGGGCAAAAGAGTCTTCATAGGTGGCTGAAGTAGCATCTTCAACCAGGCCTAAAGCTTGAAGGTCGGTAAGGTTAGTGCCCGGTACTTGGGCGGGCCAAAAGGTGAGAGGACCGATTTCTTGGGGAGAATTAACCGAACGATAATCTGCGAAGGTGAACTCCCATCGGGAATGGATCAAACGTTGGGTTACATCCATAGAAGAAGAGCCTCCTGGAAAAAGCCGGGGAAATTACCGTTCCCCTATCCTTTTTGCTCTTTTTCTTCAGGAGTCCTTTGGCTTCCCCTTTCCTATAGACGCCCTCCTTAAGGCCGTGTTAGAATAAAGGCGAGTCCAAGGGTTGAGGTAGGGGGTAAAAGAGGTGAACTATCAGGGAAACAGAAAGAGCCCACCCGAAGTGGTTTGTTTAGGGATATTAGTTGCGGATGTGGTGGGAAAACCGGTAGACCATTTTCCAGAGAGAGGGAAGCTGATTTTGGTGGATCGGATGGAGCTTCACGTTGGAGGGTGCGCGAGTAATACTGCTTTGGCTTTGGCAAAGATAGGAGTAAACTGTTCCGTTGTGGGAAAAGTGGGGAACGATGGCTTCGGAGATTTTATTGAGAAAACCTTGAAGACGCATGGGGTGGATACTTCGGGTCTCCGAAGGGACCCCTCTGCGGCTACCTCCAGCACGATGGTTTTAGTTCATAGCGATGGAGAGAGATCATTTATTCATTATATTGGTGCGAATGCAACCCTGCGGGAGGAGGAGATTCCCTATGATCTCATCTTTTCTAGTAAGATTCTGAATATCGGGGGTTTCTTCCTGATGCCGGGGTTCGATGGAGAACCTCTGGCCCGAGTGTTAAAGCGGGTGAAAGAAAACCGAGGGCCGATGGTCGTTTTAGATACTGCTTGGGATAGTCGAGGACGCTGGATGAGCCTTCTGGAGCCGTGCCTCCCCTATGTGGATTATTTTCTCCCCAGCTACGAGGAGGCCCGAATGCTTACAGGCAAGAACCAGCCAGAAGAGATCGCTCAATTTCTTCTTCAGTACGGTATTCCTACCGTAGCCATTAAACTGGGAGAGCAAGGAGCCTATGTCGCTACTCACCAAGGTCAGCAATTTTATCTTCCTGCTTTTAAGGTGAAGGCTGTGGATGCGGTTGGAGCAGGAGATTGCTGGGTCGCAGGTTTCCTCACCGGGATATTGAAGGAATGGCCTTTAGAAGAGACTGTTCGTTTTGCCAATGCGACCGGTGCTCTTTGTGTGACCGCTATTGGTGCTACCACAGGAGTAGGTTCTTTCGAGGAGATTCAGAATTTTATCGCTACCCACCGCTCTTAGATCCTCAGCTCCGGGTTCCTCTCGGGAAGGTTTGAACGGGGGTTGGTGTACAATGATGGGAGGCAATAAGTTACGTCATCTGTTCTTAAGCTTTTTCGAAAGCAAGGGGCATAAAGTTCTTCCGGGAATTTCCTTGCAACCTACAGATCCTTCGATCCTTTTGACCACTGCAGGGGTAGTCCCCTTCCGGGGGATCATTGAGGGAGTAGAAAAGCCTACCTACCGAAGGGTAGCTACTTGCCAGCGGTGTGTTCGGACAGTGGATATCGACTCTGTAGGGGATGAGTCTCACTGCACTTTCTTTGAGATGCTGGGGAACTTCTCCTTTGGGGATTATTACAAGCGTGAGTCCCTCTTATGGGGTTGGGAGTTTTTGACTCAGGTTGTGGGGGTTTCTCCGGAGAGATTATGGGCGACCATTTATCCGGAGGATGAGGAGGCTTTTGAGATTTGGCATAAGGAGATTGGTCTTCCTGAGGATCGGATTATTCGTTTGGAAGATAATTTCTGGGGGCCGGTAGGGGAGACCGGTGCTTGTGGACCGGACTCGGAGTTTCATTATGATTGGGGGCCAGAGTACTCCTGCGGGCCGGATTGTAAACCGGGTTGCCATTGTGGACGATTTTTAGAGGTTTGGAACCACGTATTCACCGAGCTCCGCAAAAATGAGGATGGTTCTCTTTCGCCCCTTCCCCACAAGAACATTGATACCGGGATGGGTTTGGAGCGATTGTCCGCAGTTGTTGCCGGGGTCCGTTCCGTCTATGATACAGACCTCTATAGACCGATTTTAGAGGCGGTTACTGAATTGGTTCAATCCGCCGGCGGGAAGGTTATCCCGGAGAATTTACCTTTGCGAAGGAGGATTACCGACCATATCCGGGCTTGTACCTTCTTGATTTGGGATGGTGTTTGGCCTTCTAATGAAGACCGGGGTTATGTAACTCGGCGGTTACTTCGCCGGGCCGACCGAGCAGGGAAGCTGTTGGGCCTTGAGGAGCCTTTTCTCTGGCAGTTGGTGCCTGTGGTGATTCAAACAATGAAACCGGGTTATCCCGATCTAGAGAAGGAGGCCCACGCCATTCAGCAGGTGGTGCTAAGCGAGGAGCGTCGTTTCTTTGAGACCCTTCATCACGGTTTGGCGATGTTAGAGCAGATAATGCAACAGTCCTCGGAGAGAATCATCAGAGGGGAGGAGGCCTTCCGCCTTTACGATACCTATGGTTTTCCTGTTGATTTGACCCGGGAGATTGCCGAGGAGCGGGGGTTTCAGGTGGATTTGGAAGGTTTTGAGCGGGCTCTTCAGGAGCAGAGGGTTCGGGGGCGCAGAGCAGTGGCTACTGAAGATGTTCTTGGTGGGCATACAGAGTTGGAGCATTTGCCTAAAACGGAGTTCCTCGGTTATCAAACCCTCACCACCCGGGCGAAAGTCCTAGCGGTGATCAATGGCCATGAGGTTGTTCTCGATCGTACCCCCTTCTATGCGGAGAGTGGTGGTCAAGTGGGGGATACGGGGGTTCTTCGCGGAGTAGACGGTCGAGCGCATCCGGAATGGGAGGCCCGGGTTCGAGATACCCAAAAGCGAGGTGATATTATCGTTCATATCCTTGAGGAGCCTCATCCCGAGATCACCCCTGGGGATATTGTGGAGGCTCAAGTGGATGCAGACCGTCGGGCAAGCATCCGCAGAGCTCATACTGCCACTCACCTCCTTCACGCCGCCCTCCGCAGGATCCTTGGCCCTCACGCCAAACAAGCCGGATCCGTTGTTCAGCCGGATCGTCTTCGCTTTGACTTCTCCCATTTCCAACCGGTGACGAAGGAGGAATTGCAGAAGATCGAAGACTTAGTGAATGAGAAGATTCTGGCTGATATCCCTGTTGAGGTACGGATTCTCCCTTATCAGGAAGCTCTTGCAGAAGGGGCTATGGCCCTTTTTGGGGAGAAATATGGCGATCAGGTGCGCACCATTCGGATAGCGGACTTTAGCCTCGAACTCTGTGGGGGAACCCACGTGGAGCATACCGGTTGGATTGGGTTATTCAAGATTATCAGCGAAAGTGGGGTCGCTGCAGGAGTACGCCGGATTGATGCCTATACAGGTATAGCTTCTCTCCGGTATTGCCGAGAGCAGGAGGAGTTTTTGACCCGCTTAGCTCGAGCCTTAGGTTGTCCTGTTTCGGATTTAGTGGAGCGAGCGGAACAACTTCAGGCCCAAATCCACCAGCTCGAGAAGGAGGTAGAAAATCTCAAGTACCGGCAAGCTACTTCACGTCTTGACCAACTGCTTCGACAGGCTCAGGAGCTGAACGGGGCTAGGGTATTAGTCGGCTCAGTGGAGGACATAGACCCTGAAGGCTTGAAAGTCCTGGTAGATGAAGTAGTGAACCGTTTAGGCTCGGCAGTAGTGTTACTTGCGGGTATCCAGGGGAATCAAGCCAGCTTGGTGGCGAAGGTGACCACAGATTTAGTCCAACGAGGGCTTCGGGCGGGAGATATTGTTCGAGAGGTAGCGAAACAGGCAGGAGGAGGAGGGGGAGGACGGCCTGAATTCGCTCAAGGAGCTGTCAAAGACCTTTCTCGTTTGTCTCAAGCTTTGGAAGCTATCATCCACCGTCTCCAAGAGTATCTCCAATAAGGTTCAAGGGTAAATAGGAGAGCAAGCTCACCTTTCTCCACGCCTCAAGCCTAAAATCGGTATCTGCAGGCTTTAGCCTGTGTACGGGGAGAGGTGATGTCCCCACCCTAACCCTCCCTCTTGAGGGGGGAACCGGTAGCAGTAAGGATATAATATGCTATACTCCTACCGCCGTAATACTCGGCGAAAGTTCTGCCCTCCTATACCAAACCGGGGATGGCCTCCCTCTACACCTGGAAATGAGGGTTAATTTTCGCCTCTGACCTAGAAAGCCGGAGGTCCTTGAGGAGAGGGCCTTCTAAAAAGGAGGTTGGGTTACTTTGGGAGGGTGAGAAGGAGTTGTTTTAGAAAGGGGATGAAAAGTAGAAACCTAAGGGGTTGTACTTCGCTTTTTCTTTTTTGTTTTCGAGTTTGTGCTTTAGTAGCTCTCCTCTCAGGACTTCTCGTTCCACCTTCTTGCTTCTCCTTCTCTGGGCAAAAGACTTTCCCTCGATTGGTGATTTTCGTATTAGACCGGGTAACCCTCCCAGATCTGCTTAAAGCTCAAGCTCCCACCCTCCATTCTCTCCTCAAAGAAGGGGCTATCGGTTTAATGAATACTGCTTCTACCCCTCCAACTCCTTCCGGAGCCTATTTAACCCTCTCCAGTGGGGTTCATTCTGCAGGAACAGGAAGTGGCGGGGAATGCCTTAATGCTAACGAACCTTTTGAGAAGGATACCGCCCGTTGGGTTTTTTTTCGCCGAACTGGTCGCCTTGTATCGCCTCAAGCTCTGGTTTGTCTAGGAATTGTTGAAATTCAGAGGGCTAATCAAGAGCACCGAACGGGAGCAACTCCGGGTTTGTTGGGGAATTGGCTTTCCACAATAGGAAAGACTGCTTGTATTGGTAGCCCCCAGATCCCAGGGGAACCTCCAGGGAGATTATCCCCTTTGTTAATAATGCGATCTTCGGGAGTTATAGATTTAGGAGATGTTTCGGAGCGGATCCTAGCTCCTCATCCTCTTGCTCCTTATGGAGTTCAAACAGACCCTGTGCGTCTGGAAACTCTTTTCCAACAGCTTGCTTCCAAAGCTTCTTGCTTGGTAGTGGACTTAGGTGAAACTCAAAGGGCGGAAGCCTATCGGATTTATCTTTCTCGGACCGCAGCTCAGTGGCATCGTTTAAGAGCCGTTGAGAGAGCGGACGGTCTTTTAAGACGCCTCCTCCGGCATATAGATTCCCACCGAACTCTTGTTGTTGTTCTCTGCCCCCAACCTGCTCATTCTCTGGATACAGGACAGGTAGATTCTTTAGCCCCCTTTATCCTTTGGGGGCAAGGCCCTGGTTTGTTAACTTCTGCGACTACCCAGCGATTGGGTATTATCGCCAATATTGATTTCCTTCCTACCATTGCTCATTTTCTCCGCCTTAGCCCTCCTCCTGAGGCTAGGCAAGTCCTGATGACCGGTTCCTCTATGGAGATCCTTTCCCATCCCTCTCCTTTGGAGTACCTACGTTGTATGGATCAAGCGATTCGGATAGGTAGGCAGGCTTCAACTAGCCCCTTGTTGTTAGTTTTGGCCCTTCTTCTCGGTTTTTTTGTCGCCTTGGTCAGTTTGGGCCTCTTTCTTCCTTCTCCTTCCCGGAGGTTCCTCCGCTTGGCTCAGTCCGGCTTGGTAGCCTCTGCAACCTTCCCGGCTCTGTTGGTTTTGATTCCTGCTTCTTTCCCCTCTTCTCTTCTGGAATACATCCAGAGGTTAATCGGGGTAGGCATCTTTCTATGGAGCCTTTATTTCCTATTCCCCTCTTGGGCTTTGGGGATAGCGAGTGGGCTGACATTAACCGTGCTTGTGGGGAGTTTACTCTTTTTCCCCGAACCCCTCTATCTTTCGGTGTTGAGTGATTTCTCCCTGGTAGGCGTGCGATTTCATGGCCTGGGAAATGAATACTCTGCCTTGCTCCTCTCCGCCTATTTAGTCCTTTGGATGTTGCTGTGGAGGCGGTGGCCTCCCGAATTGCTGAGAGAGAGAGAACGTCGGTTTGATCTCGGGTTATGGAGGGTCTATTTCTTATCGGGCGGTTTTCTTCTCTTTGTAATAGGACACCCGAAGTTAGGGGATAATTGGGGGGGAGTCGTCACGGCGATGACCGCTTTGGGGCTTTTCTGGTGGTTGGGCAGGGGAAAGCGTTGGGGTGCTCTCCCTCTCTGCCTTTTTATCCTTATAGGTCTTGGGATAGGAACAGGTTTTATCTTTTTGGATTTCTATCAAGAGTCTTCTACTCATTTAGGGGCGATCGTTCAGAGGGTTCATGTTATGGGAGGAGGTTACTTATTTACCTTGGTCTTTCGAAAGCTCTCTCTAAACTGGAAGCTGATGACCGACCCTCGGGCGATCGCTTTTTACATTGCTTTGGGAATTTTAGCAATGTTATGGGGGAAACCTCTGAGGAGAGCTCTTGAGGAAACTCTTCAGGAAGCTCCTCTCCTCGAGAGTTTGTTGAAATCCCTCATAGGAGCTTCCGTGCCTGCACTTATTTTCAATGATACAGGAATCGTTTTTGCCGGCCTGTTGCTTGCAAGTAGCATTATTATCCTGGCGAACCACTTAGTTGCTCGGAGGAGTGTTGGATGAAAACAGGGTGTTGGCTAGTGGCCTCGGCATTAGGTTTTTGTGGAATAGTTTTGGGATTTTCGCTGAAGGGGCGGAATCGTAAAAAAGCGATAGCCATCCAAAAGATCTGTCGGCTATCCCCCCGAGAGGGAGGGTTCACCCTTTCAGAGTTGGTGGACAGAGCTCTGAGCTTAAGCCCAAGCAGTTGCCCAGGGTACTGGTACGCTCGCCCAATGGGGCAGCAGCGTTTTGAGGTGGTTTATACTTATCGAGAGAAAGGTTATCGCCGGCGATTAAAGTGGGAAGTGGACCTCCTGAACGCTAGAATCACCCCTCTTACTCCTGAAGCGGTTCGCTTAGAGACCTTGCTTCGGGTAATGATGAAAGACCCTTCTGAAGAGGTAAAGGTCAGAGGATAGAGGCGTATAGTTGTAGATCCCTATCGTTGCTAAGGGGAAGAAGCTAATCCTTTACCCCTGAGCACTTCTCGGGTTTGACCTCGCCCGTTTCCTGTCACGTTATAAGCGATAGTTACCGCTCGGCGATCGTTGTCCGTCTCATTTGGACCGGAGCCGTGGATGATGAGAGAGTTGAAGAAGACTGCAGAACCTGCTCTTAAGGGGATAGGAACCGCATCTTCCCGGGGTTCAAAATAGCCGGGGAGGAAAAGCCCGAATACTGTTCCTTTGCGCTCGTGGTGCAATAGCCCCTGTTTATGGGAGCCGGGTACCACCTGCAGACATCCATTTTCCAAAGAGGAATCATCAATTTGGACCATGCAGTTCACCATCAGGGGTTTATTCCCCTCCTGAACCCAATAAGAGTAGTCCTGGTGCCAAGGGGTGATGGTACCTCCTCGGGCCGATTTCATAAGGAGTTTGCAATGATAAAGAGAGATCTCCGGGCCGATGAGAGCTTCTACAATATCTAGCACGTGTGGCGCTCGAACTAAGCGATTCAGCGCAGGGCTTACCAATTCTGCATGCATTAATTGCTTGATCTTCCGCCGGATTTTAGGATCTACCTCGTGTTCCCAGGATACGTGTACCCCTTCAGGCACCGCTTCAGCCATTCGTTCGTGGATCCCCTCTAAGTCTCGGCGAATCTCTTCGACCCATTCTTGGGAAATGAGGTCTTCTACTACTAGGTAACCTTGTTCCTCGAAGAATCTCACTTGCTCCGGAGTAAGGGCTGAAGATTTCATTTTTAATTTACCTCCTCCCTAACTTTTGAAAGACCTTTCCCTTAGAATTCTTTCTCTGTGGTAAGGAGGCTCCCTCCCTCTTTAGGTGGCGGAAAGATAACACTCTCGAAACTCCTCTTTGCCCTTCCCCTAGCTTCTTCCAAGAAATCAGAGGGAAGAGAACCCAATAAAGAATACTTTATTCCGAGAGGAGGGAGCTCAAGAGATGGATCAAAGGAGGGGAAAGGAGGCTTAAAGTAAAAAAAGTAAAATAGTAAGCGATGAACTTTATTTTTTATTAGGAGGTTGGGATGCTTTCTAAGGAAGAGAAGGAACAATATCAGGAGCAAGGTTTCTTGGTGAAACCGGGTTTACTCACTGATCAAGAGTGCGATGCCCTTTGTCAGCATATCTCGGAGACCATTCTCCGGAGGGTTCTGCGAGAAGAGAGCTTGAGAAGTGCGCCTGAAGGGCAAAGTTTTAAGGCTTCGGCTCGGGATATTCATATTTTCTGGGAGAGGGGAATGAATCCCACTCAGTTTCCTCCCACGGAACGGGAGCAGTGTGTGAGTCGATTAGGGCATGGATTGCATATTGTGGATCCGTTTTTTCTTCAGATGGCTCGCCATCCTAAGGTAGCCGAGGTCTTGGAAGATTTAATTGGGAGGGGAGTGAATATCGTTCAAACGATGGTCATTTATAAACAACCCTTTGTGGGAGCAGAGACAGGTTATCACCAAGATGCTACCTACCTCCATACAGAACCGAATACCCTCATCGCAGCTTGGATGGCCTTAGATGATGTTACTGAAGAGAATAGTCCTCTCACCATAATTCCGGGAAGCCATCACCTTCCCCTTCATACCATTGCTGAGTTAAAGGAGGATGGGCAGTTTCATCATCAGGTGGTGAATGACACCCGGCCTGAAATCAGCCAGGCGGTTCCTGTTCCCGTACCTAAAGGAGGGGTTATCTTTTTTCACGGTTATCTTTGGCACGGAGCTGGACCGAATCAATCTTCTCGTCCTCGCCGAGCCTTCGTGGCCCACTACGTGAATTCAGCTTCGCGATGGTCTCCTTTTAACTGGATTGATGGTACCCCTGGTTTTATTCCCTTGAGGGAAGAATAGGCTTCTATCCGGCTTGGTGAAATATGGCTTTGTAAGAAAAGTTTTTCCTAGCCTCTCGGACTTTCGGGAGATTCATCCCCACCTAAAGAAGACCTTTGCTATAATGAGCTTAGGTTAACAGAAGGAGAGAGTGATTATGGATCCCACAAGACGGGTCTCTTCGCCAGAGTCTACTCAGATTGTAGGAGCGGAACCAACCTCTATAGGTCCTTTGCCGGCTCCTTTGAGCCTCCAGTGCCTGCCTGAAAGCTCGGCAGTGCTGGCTACTGGAGGGGTAACCCACCTTTTAGCAGAATTCCGAGCGAGCGGAACTTCCACGGGGCGCCGGCTTCCTCTCTGCCTGGCTTTAATCATTGACCGAAGTGGAAGTATGGAGGGCGAGCCTTTAGCTTACGTCAAACAGGCGGCAAACCAGTTGGTGGACCTCCTTGGTCCCGAGGATTTGTTAACCATTATTACTTTTGAGGATACGGTGGAGGTGGTGATGCCCCTCCGCCGAGTTGTGAACAAGGAGTTGATCAAACAGCATATTGCTCGTATTATAGCAGGAAGAACGACTAATCTCTATGATGCCTTGGTATCTGCGGGTCAGCAGTTGGCTACTGCTCCCGCTCAACAATATGTCTTCCGGGCCTTGCTTTTGACCGATGGAGAGCCTACTGCAGGGATTAAGGATTTTAGTTCTATTGTTAATTTGGTAGGAGACCTCAAAGCCCGAGGGGTTACAGTAAGTGCTTTAGGTTTTGGCCCGGAGTATAATGAGGAGCTTCTGGCGGGCGTTGCTCGTAGAGGAGGGGGAAATTACTATTATATAACCCGCCCGGAGCTGATCCCTGAGGTTTTTCGCCGGGAATTGCAAGTCTTGGCCAACGTGGTTGCCCAAAACCTGAAATTGCGGATTCGTGTACCCCGCTGGGTTCGGGTTCGCCAAATTTATGGCCATCAGCCCCAATTTGGTGAACGGTATGCGGAGATTTCTCTGCCCGATTTAGAGTTAGGGGCAAGTTTAGCCGTGGTGGCTGAGCTGCAGTTCGACCCTCACCCTGAAGGCCCCTTCCGAATCGCCGTGGTGGAGGGCATCTTTGATGATGCGACGACGGGGGAACGGGGGAAAAGCCTCCGAGCAGAGGGGGTGGTGGAGTTTACCCGAGACCCCCAACGGGTTTCCACTAGTGTGAACCCCTTGGTTCAAGCCCAAGTGGAATTGGCTCAAGCTTCCCGTCAGCTGGAGCGAACGATGATGGGGATGCGAACTCAGCAAATTTCCCCAATGACAGCGGTTTTGGAGCTGGAGAAGACTCGCGCCCTCCTAATCGCTCAAGGTCGGATGGAAGAAGCCCAGGAGGTTACCCAAGCGATCGAAAGCCTGCGACAAGGTCAAGTGAATGTGGCAGAGAAAACTCTAATCGGTACCGTTTATGACTTGGATATTGGGAAGAATCGATAACCATCAGTAGGAGTGCCATTCATTGCGCCCCTACTTTTAGAAAGGATTATCTTGGGAAGTAGGATGAGTCCTAATGAACGCGTGATTGTGGCTTTAGATGTTAAGGACAGGGATACTGCCCTTACCCTTGTAGAAGAGCTGTCCCCTTTGGTGAGCCAGTTTAAGGTGGGCCTGGAGTTATTTCATAACGTCGGCCCTAAGATTTTGGAAGACCTGAAACCCTATCGTGTTTTCTTTGATGGAAAGTTTTATGATATTCCCCACACAGTAGCCGGAGCGACCCGGGCGATAACCCGGTGGGGAGTTTGGATGCTGAACGTCCACTGTTTGGGCGGTGAGCAGATGATGCGCGCTTCTCTCTGCGCTGCTCGCTCAACTGCCGCAGAAGTAGGGATACCTGCCCCCAAGGTATTGGGAGTCACTATTCTCAGTTCAGTGAACCAAGGGGTTCTTGATGCTCTAGGGTTAGGGGTCCGGAGGGAAGATCTAGTGCTCCACCTTGCCCGGATGGCGCAGTCTATAGGGCTTCAAGGAGCGGTGGTTTCGGGTGCCGTGATTTCCCAAGTTCGAGAGGTGTGTGGAGAGGATTTTATTCTCCTCGTGCCAGGGGTTCGACCTCGCGGGGTTTCCCAGGATGATCAGCTGGAGGTTTTAACGCCTTCTGTGGCCCTTCGTCGGGGAGCCACTTATTTGGTGATTGGTCGTGCAGTGACTTCTGCTCCCTCCCCCCGGTCCGCTTTAGAAAGAATCCTGGAGGAAATGGATAAGGTAACCGCATAGGGTTATCCTCTAGAGGATTTTTGAATTTCCTCTCTGTAGAGCACTATCCTCCAAGAGGATAACCTCGCATTCTGTCCCTTCGGGAAGATTGCCTGCTTCTGATGGAACAATCACCAAGGAGTTTCCTTGTACCATTCCCGATAAGAGATGGCTTCCTTGCTCGGCGAAGGGGGAGGTAAAGAAGCCTTCAGGAGTCCACCAGGTTCGGCTTCGGGCATATTCTTGGCGCCCAGGCCGATGGCGTAGGGGATGGGTGAGGCGAGCTTTAACTATAGGGCGAAACCATTGATGATACCCTGCCATTTTTCGGAGGGCAGGGCGAACGAAGATTTCAAAGGTGACCATACTGGAGACCGGGTTGCCGGGCAATCCAAAGAAGGGTTTGTCAAAGATTTTGCCAAAGGCGAGGGGTTTGCCTGGTTTCATAGCGACTTGCCAAAAGTCAAGGGTACCGGTTCCTTCCAAAACGGGTTTGGCGAAGTCGTAAGCTCCCACCGAAACTCCACCAGTGCTAAGGATCACATCAGCAGAGCAAACGGCGAAGAAAGCCTCTTGGAGGGCTTTGGGGTCATCTCCCACATGGAGGGTCTTCTGAAGGGCAGCAGGGGTGTCAAGAATTTGGCCTAAGAGGGAGTATTTGTTACTATTACGGATTTGGCCAGGGCGTAGGGTTTCTCCGGGTTCTATAACTTCCTCCCCAGTAGTAATTAGGGCTACAGAAGGGCGGCGAATGACGGGTACCTGGGTTATTCCTAAGGCGGAGAGGAGGCCCAAGTGGGCAGGAGTAATCTCCTCTCCTGCTCGCATAACACAAGTTCCGGGTAAAACATCTTCTCCTGCCCGACGGATGTGGTCTGCTGGTCGGGCTTCTTGGAGGATCTCTACCCAGGGGCCTTCAGCGTCTTCACCGGATCGGGTGTATTCCACCATTACCACTGCATTAGCACCCGGAGGAACAACCGCACCGGTCATAATGCGGATGGCGGTACCGGGTTTCACCACTGTTTTGGGGAATTGACCTGCAGGAAGGTCCCCAATCACCCGAAGGCGTATGGGATGATCCTTATCGGCTCCCTGGGTGTCTTCGGCCCGAACTGCGTAGCCGTCCATTGCGGAGTTGTCGAAAGGGGGGAGGGGTTCGGGAGCAGAAAGGTCCTCTGCTAAGGCGAAGTGGAGGGCCTCCTCTAAAGGGACTTTACAGGATTCCAGCTGATGAACTGCTGATAGGACGATTTCTTGTGCTTCGTGAACAGTTAGCATTTTTTCTTCCTGAGTTCGAGTGAGGGTATTTAGAAGAATAGGAGTTAGTGGAGCGCTTCTCCTTTCATAATGCCTAAAGCATGTTCTAAGAGTGGAAGAAGGAGTTCCATCCCTTCCTTCACTCCTTTTGGGCTTCCAGGAAGGTTAATGATTAGGGTTTGGCCTGCGATGCCGGAAACCCCTCGGGAGAGGATGGCCATTGGGGTGTGCTTTAACCCTTCGATACGGAGGGCTTCGCTAATTCCTGGAACAGGTCGTTCGATAACAGCAAGGGTTGCTTCCGGGGTGACATCCCGAGGGGACAAGCCGGTTCCTCCGGTAGTGAGGATGAGATCGCAGATGCCCACCCACGAGCGCAGAGTCTCAACGATCACCGGGTATTCATCAGGGATAATGGCCCGGCGGACCAGGGTGTAAACTTCCGAAGGAAGACTTTCCACAATAGCTTGGCCACTAGTATCTTCTCTTCGGCCTGCGGAGCAGGCGTCGCTAATGGTTAACACCCCTACTTTATAAGGCATCTTTCCTCATCCCTTTGTAAGGGTAACCCTAGAGGATTACCCTGCACTCTTTTCCCGTTCCCAATCTCCGTGGACTCCGCCGGTTTTTTTGAGGAGGCGAATATCCCCAATGACCATTCCTCGGTCTACCGCTTTACACATATCATAAAGGGTGAGAGCTGCCGCAGTCACAGCGGTGAGTGCTTCCATCTCCACGCCTGTTTTAGCGGAGGTCTTTACTTCCGCGGTGATCTCTACTCGGTCGGAGAGGACCTTACAGGAGACATTAATATAAGAGAGGGGTAGAGGGTGGGCCAGAGGAATCCATTCATCAGTGCGCTTGGCGGCCAGAATACCGGCGATTTCAGCCACGGTAAGAGCATCTCCCTTGGGGAGGGCTTCCTTCTGAAGCACTTGGAGGGCTTCCGGACTCATAAAAACCGCTCCGGAAGCCACAGCTACCCGTTCTGTTTCGGGCTTAGCCGAGACATCCACCATTTGAGGATGCCCTGCTTCATTCAGATGAGTGAAGCGCCTTCCTTTCATCCGCCGATTTGTGCCATAGTGCGAAAGCCGGAGAGGACCTGGTTTTCCACACCCGACCAGGGTTTTAGACTCATCGCATCCCAGGCTGCCCGCTGAATATCCTCCTTGGTCGCTCCTGATCGAAGGAGAGGGAGGATATCCACTTCAGAAGCATCGCAAAGGCAGGGGCGCAGGTGACCGTCTGCGGTCAAGCGAAGGCGATCACAAGAGCCGCAGAAGTGGTGGGACATTGGGGTGATGAAACCGATGACTCCTTTGGCCCCCGGAAACCGGAAGAGTTTGGCGATTTCTCCAGCCTCCGCTGGTATCGGTTCTAGAGGGCCTATAACGGAGAGCCACTCTAGTATTTCCTCCATAGAGACAAAGCCTTGGGGCCAAAGAGTGCGAGCTTGTCCAATGGGCATAATTTCTAGAAACCGGATATGCCAGGGATGGTCAAAAGTTTTTCGGGCCAAGTCGGGAACATCAAGTTCGTTGATGCCTCGCACTACTACACAGTTGATTTTAATGGGCGTAAGGCCAACCCGCTCTGCGACGGTGATTCCTTCCAGAACCTGATCCAGGGCGTCGCGACGCGCCATTTGGATAAACCGTTCCCGGTTAAGGGTATCCAAACTGATGTTAATCCGGTGGAGGCCTGCTTCTTTCAGGGCTTCTGCATATCGGGCCAGCAGGAGGCCGTTGGTGGTCATCGTTACTGAGGTGATCCCGGGAATCTGGACAATTCGGCGGATAAGATTGGGGAGGTTAGGGCGAAGGAGAGGTTCTCCGCCTGTAACCCGCACCTTCTCCACACCTATTTCTGCAAGAGCTGTGAGGACCTGAAGAATCTCTTCGTCAGTGAGTAAGTCCTTAGAAGGAGGTGGGGGGGACGAAGTTTCGGAAGCCCTTTCCTTAGGGTGGGTGGAAGAGTGAAGGACGATGGGTTGGTAGGAAGGTTCTTGCCCGGGAGGCGAAACCGACGAAAGACCCTTTCCCTCCGGGCGCACGGGTTCTCCCCAGGCGGGAAGGCAATATCGGCATCGGAGGTTGCACGCTTCGGTGACTGAAACCCGGATATATCGAACACGCCTACCATAGGCGTCGGTTAGAAGTTTTGGCGACATCGTGTCATCCTTTGAAACAGAGTAAGAGCAATTTCATAATCCTCGGGTGTGTTCATATTGAAAAAGGCTTGGGTAGGGTCTGGTTCGATTTCCTCAACTTCCTCGGGAGGAATCCACCGGACTTTGAGGCGAGCCAGGGTGCGATGGAGGGAGGGGCCTTGGTCTGCTTCCGCAAGGGACAAGAGTTCTCCCAGGATCGGTAAGCAGGAATAGGAGTAGATCGCGCATAAAGGGTGGCTATAGCCGGCGTATTCTGGGATAACGGCGTCCCAATCTTTGAGCTGGTGCCACATATGTTGAAGGAGAGGCAGACTAACGAAAGGGAGGTCTACAGAGACCGTGATAGCACTCTTTTGAGCGTAATAGAGTCCTGTATAAATTCCGGAAACAGGGCCCCGGTTGGGGTAAAGGTCTTCATAAACTCTCACCGGGGTAGAAGGGAGGGATTGCCCAGGAGCTTTAATTACTAGAACCTCGCCGCATTCCGAAAGGCGTTGGACCATCCATAAAAGCAGTTGTTGGCCCCCGAATTCAAGCCAGGATTTATCCCTGCCCATTCGCCGGCTTTTTCCTCCTGCTAGCAGAAGAACCGCAGGGCGATTTTGCGATCCCGGAGCCGTTATTTCAGATAAGGAGGGACTTGTTCTTGCCATCCGTTGTTCGCCTCAAGGACTTCATTCTTCTCGTTGACGAAAACGATGCGAGGTTCTACGGGTTCATCTGTTAGAACAAAGGCGGCGATAATCAACTTGTCTCCGACACTGCAACGGTGAGCGGCTGCCCCGTTGACTCCGATCACTCCGGAGTGGGGTGGGCCGGGGATCACATAGGTTTCAAAGCGGTCTCCGTTGGTCACATTCCAAACGTGAACGAGTTCTCCTTCTAGAAGGCCGGCCGCCTCCATCAGTGCTTGGTCTATGGTGATGCTTCCCACGTAGTTGACGTTTACCTCGGTGACCCTGGCCCGATGAATTTTGCTTTTAAGTAGATTCGCCAGTCGCATCTTCTCCCCTCTCTCCTCTGTTTTTATGCTTAGGGATGGGGTAAACTTCTTTGCTCAGGGTTCTTGGGACATCCGTTCCGCAAGGCGGACTAGGGTTTTCACTCCCACTCCTGTCGCCCCTTTATCTCGGTAAGGGAAGTCTTTCTCCACATAGGCAGTACCTGCGATATCGAGGTGTGCCCAAGAAATTTCTTCTTTGACAAATTCTTTTAAGAATAGAGCCGCGGTGATGGCACCGGCCAATCGGCCCCCGGAGTTTTCGACATCTGCGATAGAGCTTTTAATCAGCTCTTTGTACTCCTCATAAAGGGGTAGTTGCCAAACCTTTTCCCCGGCTTCTCGGGCGCAGGTGATTACAGTATCCACCCATTCTTGGGGGGCTCCCAGTACCCCTGTGGTAACATCTCCCAGAGCTACAACGCAGGCTCCTGTCAGGGTTGCTATGTCTACGATGTGAGTCGCTCCTAAATTTTGTGCCCAGGCTAGGGCATCGGCTAGGGTGATTCGCCCTTCAGCATCGGTGTTGACTACTTCTATAGTTTTTCCGGAGAGGGTGTCCAAAACATCACCGGGTTTATAGGCTTCTGCCCCCGGCATGTTCTCGCAAGAGGGGCAGATGGCGATCACATTGATAGGGGGTTGGAGGAGCGAAAGGGCTTTCATTGCGCCCAGTACGGCCGCTGCTCCTGCCATATCGCATTTCATATCCCGCATTCCGTCCGCCGATTTCAGGCAGAGGCCTCCACTATCAAAGGTTAATCCCTTGCCCACAAGGGCCAGGGTAGGTTTGTCGGGGAAGTGGCCATAGGAGAGGCGGAACATTCTTGGTTCTTCTCGGCTTCCCCGAGAGACCGCTAAGAGGGCGTGGGCGCCCATTCGCTCGAGCTCTGAAGGGCCTAAAACCTCTACTTCTAAGGAGGCTTCCTGGGCTAAGGCTAAAGCGCGTTCAGCTAGGATTCGAGGGGTCATTCGGTTGGGAGGTTGATTCACGAGCTCCCGGGCGAGGTTAACCCCTTCGCCAATGGCCCTTCCCTCTCGAACCGATTGCTCAAGGGTTTGAATACCTCCAGGAGAGGCGAAGGTCAATCGCTGGAGTTTCAATTCCTGCCTTTCCGGAGTCGTTTTGTAAAAGTCGGTTTTGGCTAGACCTTCTAAGGCCCCAACCACCCCCCAGCGAACCACCTCTGAAGGCGAGAAGGGCTTTAGTTCCAGGGCTGTTGCTCCAATCACCAGATGACGCCATCCCTTGTTGTTGGCCTGGCGCACTGCTTGACCAAAAAGGTGGCTAAGGCGTTCTATAGAAAGGTCCTTACGTTTTCCTGCTCCGATAAGGAGTAGGCGCCGGGCAGGGAGCTTGCCAGTGGTGTGAATAACGGTCACTTCATATAGTTTACCCCTAAGCTCTTCAGTAGAAAGGATTTCTTGGAGGAGGCCCTCTAGCCGAGCATCTATTTCAGCAAGCACCCCCGTGAGGTCGGGTTCGTCCTCAAAGAGAAACTCTAATAAACCGTCAGCTTCTAGGGTTTCGGGTTCTCCTAACTGAACTTCAATATTTAGCAATTTCACCCTCGCTCTTGTATTGGTTAAAGGGGTTTTCTTATCCTTAAAATAATTATAAAGACTTTTTGACCGGTATCACAACTCGAAAGGGGGAAGGCGGAGGATCAAGACTTATTCCTTGTTTTCGGTTCTTGCTAGCGTTGGAATCTTTCTATAATGCCGGAAAGAAAATGTGATAATATTTCTATGGAGCCTTGATACCAAGGCTTTCATTTTCCGTCTTGAGGGGAACCGATGAAACTATTTATAGATACAGCCAACATCGAAGAGATTCGAGAGATTGCCTCCTGGGGTGTGCTCCACGGAGTAACGACTAACCCCTCCTTGATCGCCAAAGAGGGCAAGGATTTCCTCCAGGTGCTGAAGGAAATCACCCAAATTGTAGACGGGCCTATCAGCGCCGAGGTTGTGAGTCTGCAAGCGGAGGAGATGGTAAAAGAGGCTCAATTCCTGGCGGATCTTCACCCGAATATTGTAGTTAAGCTCCCTACTATTGAAGAGGGCCTTAAGGCGTGTTCCCGCCTTTCAAAACTGGGCATTAAGACGAATATGACGCTGATTTTTAACCCGAATCAGGCTCTCCTTTGTGCTCGAGCGGGTGCCCGCTATGTTAGCCCCTTTATCGGGCGTATAGATGATGTGAGTGTAGACGGCGTTCAGTTAGTTCGGGAGATTGCAGAGATTTTCCGCTTGCACCAGATAGAAACTGAGATCATCGCCGCTTCGATCCGAGGCCCCCGGAATGTGGTGGAAGCGGCAAAAGCCGGTGCTCATATCGCCACTATCCCCTATAAAGTGTTCAAACAGATGTTGAAACATCCTCTCACCGACATTGGCCTCCGACAATTCCTTGCTGATTGGGAGTCCGCTAAGGAGAAAATCCTTACGCTTTAAATCTTTGGAGAGAAGAAGATTTTCTGGGAGGGGGGCTTTTTGTTAGAACCGGGTTAAGAGGGGCACACCTATGATTGCCCTTCAGACCCTCTAATAAGGTTGATTTCTTGCCACTCCTTTGGTATTTGGGATATTTTTTCTCTACCTGTTGGTTCATAAACAAGCTTGCCTATTGGCCAGCCCCTTGGGATTCTCACTGTCGGGGATGGGGTGTAGGCTGAGGTAGGACGACCGGCTGGTCGTCCCTACTAAAACCCGACGCCGGTTAAAGCCCACGGTTACTACCAAAACCTCCTAACCCTCCAACCGGGTTCTGATAGCCGCACTCTTTAGGGTGTGTTGGTTTTGCGCAGGGCTACTGGGATCCCCCTTTCTTTCCGGCTTATAAGCCTCGGCCATCCTACGCGCGCAGGAGAAGGTCGGGAAGTTGGTTCTCCTCAACTTCTTGGATAGGAGGGGGTAATCCCCATTGGTATAGATGAGGGAAGGTGGGACAACCCCCATTCCTCATTCAGCCCAAGCCAGGATTTTGGATCGGAAGGAATCCCTATCTCCAGGAGAGAAAGAGAGGGGTGAATAAAATAAAAAGATCTTAGCCACTAAGGAGGTGCCAAGGTGTGGCGTCGCCAGAGGGGCTTTACCCTGATCGAACTGTTAGTGGTCATTGCCATTATTGCCATTTTGGCGGCTATCCTCTTTCCGGTTTTTTCTGCGGCCCGAGAGCGGGCTAGGGCCTCCGCTTGTTTAAGTAATATGGGTCAGCTCGGTCGGGCCTTTATGCTCTACGCGGATGATTGGGACGAAACGCTTCCTGGAGGGGCTCCTTATACCCGTGGCCCTAATATGGGGGACTGGGTTGGAATGACTCGATGGGGTGGTCCTTGTAGTAAACAATACCCTATGCTCCCTGAAAAAGGTTCACTTTGGCCCTATACCCGCAATGCGGATCTCTATATCTGCCCTTCCGCTCAGGAAACGAGGGATTATCGCCTTTCCTACGCTTTTAATTGCTACTTAGATTATGCTCCCTTAGCCGCGGTAGCTCGGGCTAAACCGGGAATTTCAGGGCTGGTCTTGCTGATTGATGAATCGAAATCCCTTAATGATGGCTTTTTCTGCGCTGAAAACCCGGCCGACATCCCTGAAAAAGTCCACTTAGGGGGAGCGAACTACGTCTTTGCAGATGGCCATGCCCGTTGGGCCAGCCCCAAAATGGATATTGTGAGCCGAAAGCGACCTGGCCCCTTCTTCCCAGATGTTCCCCTCCGGGATTGAGTCTTGCTGACGGAGAGAAACACCCCTTTGGAGGAAATCATCGTCTCTCCGCCTGCGTCATCTTAGCCATCTGAGTGCCGGGACTAAATCCCGGCACTCTCTCTTCCTTGAGGTCCTTGAAGGTTTGGAGGATGAATCTCTCTCACCCATCCTATGAGCCATCCCAGCGCCCGCGAGGAGGAGTCCTTTTGTTCGGTCTCCTCCTCGTTCCCATTCATACGATCTGGCTGATCCGGGTAGAGACCGAGTTAGGGGTTTTCGGGTTCAATATGACCGATGTTTCTCTCTTCTATACTCCTGTGGCTCTTCTCTTTCTCCTCTCTTGTTGGAACCTTTTTGTTCATCGCTGGTATCCGAAGGCGGTGGTTCGGCCCACTGAGATGGTCCTTCTTTATGTTTTGCTTACTCTCTCTTCGGCCTTTGCGGGTAGTGATCTCCTGCAAAATCTCACCCCGGTTCTGGTCCATCCTTTTTGGTTTGCTTCCCCTGAGAATGGCTGGGCCTCCCGCTTTCACGCTTTGATCCCCTCTTGGTTTGCTCCTCGAGACCCTTCAGTATTGGTGGGCTACTACACGGGTTCAGGATTTTTATCCACCTGGGAGATCCTTAGAGCTTGGGGTATACCTTGTTTGGTCTGGGGTTCTTTCCTCCTGGTGATTGCGGGGATGATGCTCTGTTTAAGTATCCTCTTGCGGCACCAATGGGCGGAGCATGAACGGATTTCGTTCCCTGTTATCCAACTCCCTTTAGAGTTGATTTCTTCCAAAGGAGATAAACCCCTGATTCAGCAACCTCTTTTTCTTTTAGGTGTCTTTATCCCCTCTTTCTTGGAGAGTCTGAATGTCTTTCACTCGCTTAATCCTACTATCCCTTCTGTCTCTCTGGGGCTTTATAATGTGGGACAGTTGTTCCCTAACCGCCCTTGGAATGCTTTAGCTCGCTGGCCTCCTTTATGGGTCTCTGCCTTTCCCTTTGGTATCGGTTTGACCTATTTTCTACCTCTAGACCTAGCTTTTAGCTCCTGGTTTTTCTACCTCTTTCGCCGAAGCCTTGATGTTTTAGGCTCTGCTTTAGGATGGGACCAAGGTTTTGGGAGGGGATCTGCTCAGTATCCTTTCATCCGGGAGCAGGCTGCAGGAGCGTGGGTAGGGGTCTTTCTTTTAACTATTTGGACGGGTCGCAGGTATTTTGCGGAGATCCTAAAGAAGGCTTTGGGGAGGGCGGTGGATGCTCCCTCTTCTCTGCGTTGGGCCGTTTGGGGCTTAGTTGCCGGATTCCTCTATCTGATCCTTTTCAGCTGGAAGGCGGGGATGGCGGTATGGGTTGCCTTGTTGTTCTTTTCCCTCTACTTTCTCTTAACCATTACAATGACCCGGATTCGAGTTCAGTTAGGCCCTCCCGCTCTGGAGCTCTTTTTTGTCAACCCTGAGTATATCTTGGTGGAGTGGGTGGGGAGTGCCCATATTCCAGCTCGCAGCCTGACGGTCCTCTCTTACTATTTTTGGTTTAATCGTTGCTATCGCTGCCAACCAATGGCCCATCAGATGGAGTGTCTGGAGATGGCTCGTCTTACTGGTTTGCAGAACCGTCCCCTCCTCTGGGGGATCTTTCTAGCCATCTTTCTGGGGGTAGGGGTTGGTCTTTCGGCAACTCTTCGCCTTTACTACGAAGTTGGGCAGACGAGTGCAAAAATAATGACCTATCGAACAGGAGTCGGCTGGGAGGCTTTTAACCGTTTGGATAACTGGTTAAGGAATCCCCAAGGCCCTGATAGCCTCGGTATTATGGTTACCTTAGGGGCTACTCTGCTTACCCTGTTCTTAGGGAGCCTTAGCCACCGTTTTACCGGTTTTCCTTTCCATCCGATTGGTTATGCCTTCGCCACTTGTTACGCAATGGAGTACTTCTGGTTTCTCTTCTTCATCACTTGGTTGATCAAGGCCTTGATCATCCGCTACGGAGGGATGAAGCTTTATCGGCAGGGCCGACCTCTCTTCTTGGGGCTGATCCTTGGGGATTGTCTTATGGCTACTTTTTGGGGAATAATCGGTTGGCTCTTCGGTTGGCACGGGAGTAGCCGATACGGATGAGAACTTCAGAAGAGGCAAGGATTGACAACAAGGGGGATACTGAGTAATATATTATTGGTCGAAGCAAGGTTAAGGGTTTCTCGAGGCTGCTCTGCGGTGCCGCAGTGGCGGAATGGCAGACGCGCATGCCTCAGGAGCATGTGGGCTTCGGCCCGTGGAGGTTCAAATCCTCTCTGCGGCACCATCAGGATAAGACGCGCCGGTGCTCCATCGGCGCTTTTTGTTTAAGTTATGAACTCTTTGATTCCCTTAAGCAGTTTAGCTCCTGGAGAGAAGGGGAGGATTGTTCATTACAAGGGGGGTTATTCCCTAACAGCTCGGTTGGCTTCGGTGGGTTTTACTCCGGGGGCAGAATTAATGGTGATGAGTAACTCGGGTAAAGGGCCTTTGTTGGTGTTTATCAGAGGCCTCCGAGTCGCCCTAGGGCGAAAGGAGGCCCACCAGATCTGGGTTCTCCGGATCCCACATCAGGGGCTTTAAAAACCTCCTGAATTATCAATCCAATGGATCCTTCTGTTCTTAAAGGTACTCATACCCACTCCCAAACGTTGACTATTGCCCTAGTTGGTCCGCCAAATGTGGGCAAGTCCTCCCTCTTTAACCTCCTCACCGGCCTCAACCAGCGAGTGGGGAACTGGCCGGGTAAAACGGTGGAGATCAAATCGGGGACCTTCTTTCTTCCTGGTGGTCCCATCACTCTGGTGGATCTCCCTGGGATTCGGGGTCTTTCCGCCCTCTCAGAGGAGGAGAGGTTAGCCCGAGATTTTCTCTTGAGGGAGCAAGTGGATGGGATTCTCTTGGTAGTGAACGCCGCTTCTCTCGAGAGTAACCTCTACCTCTTGGCGGAACTCCTCCCTCTTCAGATCCCCATCTTTTTGGTCCTTAATATGATGGATGTGGCCCAAAAGGAGGGTGTCCAGATAGACCCTCAACGGTTGGAGCAATCCTTAGGGATCCCCGTGATACCCTTGGTTGCTGTTCAAAGGAGAGGGATAGATCGGTTAACTCAGGTGCTGGAGGAGAGCCTTCGCCGGGGGTTACCTTCTCCTATGGCCTCTCCAGGGGTTCCTGCCCCTTATCAAAAATTGGTGGATCAAATTGAGGAGGTCCTCCGGAGAAACCATAAGACCCCTTATCCTCCTCAGTGGGTTGCCATTAAGCTCTTAGAAGGGGATCCCCTTATCCTCGGAAGGATGCAGGAATGGCTACCGGACTGTTGGTATCAAATTCTGTGTCAGTTGGAAAGGTATAAAGACGCAATCCTCGACATTGCGGGGGCCAGGTATGAGTGGGTACATCAGGTTTTAAACCAAGCGGGAGTACGGCGAGTCTCCTCCACGGAATCCCTTACCGATCGGATAGACCGCTGGGCCATTCATCCCTTCTGGGGGTTAGTTCTGCTGTTTTTCATTGCCAGTGGGTTATTTGGAATGGTTTATTCGATCGGAGTGCCATTACAGGACCTCTGTGATCGCTATCTGGTTCAATCTTTAGCTAATGGCCTCCGAACAACCTTGGCTTCTTTTCCTCCATGGTTGGTAAGCCTCTTGGCGGATGGAATCGTTGGAGGGGTTGGTATTGTCCTTACTTTTCTTCCCCTGCTCCTCGTTTTTTATACCCTTTTAGGATTTCTCGAGGACATCGGTTATGCCCCTCGGATCGCCTTCGTGATTGACCGGGTGATGCAGAGTTTGGGGTTACGGGGGAGTTCCTTTCTTCCACTCTTTCTGGCTTTCGGGTGTAATGTTCCCGCGGTCATCGGTTCTCGTATCATTGATGCGGTGCCGAGTCGGCTTTTCACGATTCTGTTGATCCCCCTTGTTCCTTGTGCCGCTCGGATTGCAGTGGTCACGACTTTAACCGCTATCTTCTTTCGGGGTTACGCCTTTTGTGTTACTCTAGGGATTCTTGGGCTAAATCTCGCTCTTCTTGTTCTCTTAGGAAGGCTTTTAAGCCGGTGGATCCTAAAAGAGGACCCAATGGCTTTTGTGATCGAGCTTCCCCTCTATCATCGGCCTAGTGGACGGACGATTGCCTTTTATGTTTGGCAGCAAGTGAAATCTTTCTTACAAACTGCGGGGACGGTTATCCTCCTCATTTCTCTGTTAGTTTGGGTTCTTGCCTCTTTACCTTCGGGTGATTTAAAGGGGAGTTATCTTGCCCAATTAGGATACTTGCTCACCCCTTTAGCCTCCCTAATGGGCTTGGATTGGAGGATGTTGGTGGCTCTCCTAACGAGCTTTATTGCCAAGGAGAATTCCCTGGCTACGATGGGGATCCTTTTTGAAGCGAGTACTCACCCTGGAGGATTGGCGGAGGCTCTTTCCCAAGCTCTATCCCCCTCTTCCGCTCTTGCTTATCTGGTAGTCCAAACCCTTTTCATCCCTTGTGTGGCTACGGTTGCTACTATCCGCAAGGAAACCGGGTCTTGGAGGTGGACTCTAGGTGATGTTTTGATACTATTAGCCGTTTCTTTTTTAGTGGGCATTGGGGTTTACCATCTCGGGATCTGGTTTGGGTTGGGTTGAGGTTTAAATGCTGAGAAAGCTCCTTCAGCTTCTAGCGGATCAAAAAGTTGTTTCTTTAGAGGAGTTATCTCGCCAATTAGAGTTAGAGCCTTCCACGATTAAAGCTCTGCTCCAAGAGCTGGCCCGACTGGAGTATTTGGCTCCCGCCTCGCCAGATTGTGAGAAGAGATGCTCTAACTGTCCCCTTGCAGGTTCTTGCCTCCTCTTCTCCGAACTATGGACCCTGACTCCCATGGGATGGCAAACTTTAAAGGAATAGGAGAGGGATTTTCTTCCCTTTGCGGGAATTGAGTTAAAGGTCTATAATTTTAACCAGAAAGGCCCTTTAAGAGGCAAGGTGCTATGCACTCCATTTATTTTGATTATGCGGCGACCACTCCCACCGATCCTGAAGTGTTTGAGGCGATGCGCCCCTTCTTTACGGATTGCTTTTATAACGCTTCAAGTATTTATGGCCCTGCTAATGAGGTTCGAGAGTGGGTGGAGGAAGCTCGAGGGAAAGTCGCCTCTTTTCTCGGCGCTCGTCCTGAGGAGATTTACTTTACCAGTGGGGCCACCGAATCCAATAATTGGGCGGTGAAGGGGATAGCTCTCGCCTACGAAGGAAGGGGTAGACATATTATTACCTCCTCTATAGAACATCATGCCCTCCTTGAGCCTTGTCAATTTTTGGAAAAGCGTGGTTGGGAAGTGACCTATCTCCCGGTGGATCGCTATGGTAGGGTGGATCCGGAGGATGTGGCTAAAGCCCTTCGTCCTGATACGGTGCTCGTTAGCATTATGATGGCCAATAATGAAGTGGGCACGATTGAACCTGTCGCGGAGATTGGGGCGATTTGCCGGGAAAGGAGAGTGCCCTTCCACACGGATGCGGTACAGGCGGTCGGTAAAATTCCAGTGAACGTCCAGGCAATCCAGTGTGATCTTCTCTCCCTTTCCGGGCACAAAATCTATGGGCCTAAGGGTATTGGGGCTTTGTATGTTCGTAAGGGTATTCGGATCCGCCCTTTGATTGAAGGGGGAGGGCAGGAGCATAACTATCGTTCCGGAACCCTGAATGTTCCGGGGATTATTGGTTTGGGCAAGGCGGTAGAATTGGCTAGTGAACGGAGGGAAGAAGAAGCTCATCGGTTGAAGGAGCTTCGGGATCGCCTTATTGAGGGGCTGACTTCTATTCCGGGAGTCACTCTTACCGGCCATCCGGTTCATCGGCTTCCGAACCATGTGAGCCTCTGTGTAGAGGGGGCGGAGGGGGAGGCACTTTTGCTGGCTCTGGATGAGGAGGGTTTTTGTGTTTCTTCAGGGCCTGCTTGCAGCTCCGGGAGTGCTGAACCTTCGCACGTTCTCTTAGCAATGGGTTATCCCATTGAGTTAGCTCGGGGAGCTTTAAGGATCACTTTAGGCCGCTTAAATACTCGGGAGGAAGTAGAAGCCTTTTTAGCCCTTTTCCCAAAAATTCTTGAGCGTTTCCGACAAATGGGGACTCAATATGATGAGGTTTATACCCCGGTTTATTAGTCGTTCATGGATGGTGAATGAATCCGTCCTTTAGGGTGAGACTCGCTTTTTACAAGGCTACCCCAAAATGAAGCCAAAAACCCTTTGGATGCTTTTCTTACTCCTCCTTTCTTCTCTCCCTCTGCAAACAGCATCCCCTAGGCTTTTGGGAGATTTAGATGGTGATTTGAGGATTACCCTTTCTGATGTTCTCTTAGCCCTCCGGATAGCGGTTGGAAAGGTTACTCCTACACCGGCTCAATTGCAATCAGGAGATGTCAGCCCGGTTCCAGGCCAGGGAGGACGGGCCTTTGGAGATGGGCGAATTACCCTTCAGGATGTAGGGCAAATCATCCGGTTCCTAACAGGGTTAGGACCTACCCCTTGGCCTGGAGGACCTCCTTTCCGAGGGATTGGAACTCTGCCAACCAACTTTACCCTCTCCCCTTCTTCCCCCCTTCTGCTCTCCATCGGAGCAGGCTTTCAGGTTGAAGGAAGTGTAAAGGATCAGAGCGGTAACCCTTTGCCCCATCTTACTGTCAATTTCTTCGAGGAAAATCAATCCCTAATAGTGAACACTCAAACGGATGCCCAAGGCAGATTCCGAGTGCTCCTTTCTCCGGGTACCCACCAGATTTCCCTGGCGACAACCCTTGTTAGCGGAGGAATAACAACAACAGTGGCCCAGGTCGGAGTGGGCCGGATATCGCTCACCCAAGACCGAGGGCTTGACCTTCAACGCCCTCCCCTTCCCAATTTGGTTACGGTAACCGGAAGGTTAACCCTCCTAGACACCCGTTTCCGACCTCTGTTCTTAACTTTTATAGACCTCTCTCGCCGATTCCATGTGCTTCAACCAGTAACCACTTCTACCTCACCAGTCCTTAATCTTCGGTATCAAGTGAGGGTACCGCCGGGGATTTACAATGTGGTGGTTCAGGGTACAGTACCCTCCCGGATAGGCCCTGAGTCAGAAGTCTCTATTTTACTTCCCACTTCGGTACAAGTGGGGAATATCCCTTTTGATCGGCCATTATCGGTGCCTGGCCTCTTTTCTCTGAGCGGAACGATTCAGAAGGCTACCGGTGAACCCTTGTCCTCAGGGCAAGTACTGGCCTTGCCCACGCAACCAGTAGTCCTGGGTTCTTCAGGAAAGGCCATCATCCAGCAAGGGCGCTTTGAGTTGTTTCTTCCCACAGATGCTTACAACTTCTTCGTCACACCGGAGAATCCTGGCGCCCCCTTGAATCGGTTATGGTTTTGGGAACAGTCTATCCCTCGTGGCAACCGGAGCAGTAGTATAGTACTGACGGCTTTTCCTCCTTCAATGACTTTTAGGGGAGCGGTGGTGGATTTCCTGGGGCGTCCAGCTCCGGGTGTTCAAGTAGTTGCTACTTCTCTTAGTCTTCCCGCTTCTCCCCGGTGGCAGATTCAGGGCCAAGCAGTTACTATGAGGGATGGTTCCTTCTCGCTCTTCCTTCCTCCGGGGACCTACCAGGTGAATGTAGTAGTGTCTCAAAGTAGCAGTTTTATGGTTCCTTTGGGGTTTCCTCGGTTTTAGCTTTCTTGAGGATGTGAGGAGGGGAGGATAAGTATCAGGGATGGGGGCGCACTCTAAAGGATGCGGCTGCTCAACTTGGTTGGAGGGTTAAGAGGGTTGGGTAGTCGCGGGCTTTAGCCTGCGTAGGGTTTTGTGTGAGGCCTGTCCTTCTAGCCTGCGCGGAGGGTACCCTAAAGGGAACGGTTATCTCCCAACAACGGAAGGGCGAACCTCCTGGTAAGCGGGAACGGTCAGAAAGGTTTTCCGGTGGGAGGGTGGCCTGGGGAGAGGTCTGCTTCGGCGATGATTCGGGTCGCAAGCTCATTTTGGCTATCTATAGCGGGAAAACCTCCCTCAGGGAGGCGAACACTCCATAGGGCGGTGTCTCGTTTGGGAGGGATTTTGAGATCAGCTTCCACCTGCCATTTTCCTGGAGATAACTCGATATAAGTCCAGCGGTTCACTTCTCCGCCTCGACGGGCCACATATTGCTCGACACTGGCTTTTATAGGAGCGGGAATGGGGTGTCCGTCCACAATCTGAAAATGTTCAATGAGAAAACGCACTCGTTCTTGAGAAGGCATAGTGGGGTGGGTTTTGGGGGGAGGGGTGGGTTGATAAAAAAGGATGATCCAGAAAGCCCCGGCTAGGGCAAGAAAGACTAGACTGCCTAGGGCTCCCCATAGAAATCGATCACTCCCTGTAGGCTCTTCCCGGAGGAACATCAAAAATCCTCCTCGCTATTTAAGGGTAAGAGGGCGGAGGTTAACCCTCCGCCCTCTTCTTTAACTCAAAAGATGATCAATCTTTTGAGGAACTTATTGCAAGCTGTTATCCAGCATCCACTGGTTGTTAGGATACACTCCCTGAACC
>CAYSAW010000009.1:41673-144648 GCA_964429225.1 uncultured bacterium | reverse complement strand
TAGCAGGATAAAAACGGAACATCTGGTGGTGTTAAAAAAAGATGAATAAGATGCAATTAACATTAGAAAATTTAGAGGCTACACCATTTACCCATCATGCGGTGATTTTGAATAAAGAAAAATTTATTAAAACCCTAGCCGAAATTGATGCGCTAAATAATCTAAGTTCTATCAAAAATAGAATAATTGCACTAAAAAATACTATAACTAACCATAGCAACGATAAAGAAGGCATATTAAATATTGATGTCGACGGAGATGCAATTTCCTTACGCGTGGACGTTATAATTTCTGAGTTAAATCAAATATTGAAGGCACAAACGCTTGAGAGAACTAAATATTATCTCAAGAGATTAAAAAATGGAGTTCAACAAGTCAAGATAAACAAAATTAATGATATAAATCTTTTAAGGTGGAAAGAGTATAATGAAATCATAACTGATAGTCTTTGGGTTTTTGACAAAAGAGATACTTCGGGAGCTCATTTAGGATGGTATTGGGGGAATTTTATTCCTCAAATTCCTCATCAAATGATGCTAAGATATACGAAAAAAGGAGATTGGGTTTTGGATACCTTTGTTGGAAGTGGAACAACTTTAATTGAGTGTAGAAGATTGGGAAGAAACGGAATTGGGATAGAGTTAAATCCTGATGTAGCACAACGGGCGAAAGAGCTGATAGAGAAAGAACAAAACAAATATAATGTAATTAGTGAAGTAGTTGTTGGTGATAGCAGGACAATAAATATAAAACAAATTCTGGATAAGCATGGAATAAACAAAGTTCAGCTTCTTATCATGCATCCTCCCTATCACGATATCATCAAGTTTTCAAAAGATGAGAGGGACCTTTCAAATGCGAAAAATACCAATGAATTTCTGAAAATGTTCGGCGCCGTTGTGGATAACGCAACTCCATGTTTAGAGAAGGGGCGATACTTTGTTTTGGTTATTGGAGATAAATATTCAAAAGGTGAGTGGATACCTTTAGGATTTTACTGTATGAATGAAGTTTTAAAAAGAGAATATGTATTAAAAAGCATAATTGTGAAAAATTTTGAAGAAACAAGGTCAAAGAGAAATCAAAAAGAACTTTGGCGATATAGAGCCTTAGTTGGAGGGTTTTATGTCTTTAAGCACGAATATATAATGTTATTTAAAAAGAAAGGGTAATATGAGAACTCATGTATTTATAGTAAACGATGATACATTCTCAACCCATCTTGAATATTTATTTGCAGGCACAGGTGCCAAAGAAAAGGATGAAGATATTGGATTACTATCGGATATAAAAAGAGTGAGATTAGGTGATTTTGTGCTTTTTTATATTGAAGCAACCACAAAAGTAAAAGGCGGTTTTTATGGTATCTTTAAAATTGCTAACCAGACACCACTTGTATTTCAAGTACGAGGGCAAAACGCTTTCCAACCAAACTTGGGTAAGAAGCTTATATACAGAACATTGATTGAACCGTATGAAGTATATTCGGAAGGAGTGCCCGAATGGGAAACCTTAGATAAACTACCTGTATATGCTACGGAAATACAGTGGAGTTTGATTTATAGAAAATTGAAAGGGAAAAGAGGTTGTACACCGTTACTCCCTTGGGAAGCACAAAGGTTAATGGACATGATAAGAAACAAAAATGCAGGAAAACCGATTGCCAAAACTCAATTTAGCGGAGGTTTTAGTTGGGATAAAAATAATAGAATTATAATAACAACTCAAAATAGACAAAATTATCCTTATCCAAGAAATTTTAATTTTAACGTGTTATCATCAATATGCGAATTGCAACAACGAAGAAGAGCATACGAAATCCATCTTCAATTGTATTTTACAGAAAACATTGGAATCAACCCAAACTTAAACTCTATAGTTGGAGATAATTTAATATGGTTTGGGAACGAAGTTGCTTGTGGTGTAGGAATGCAGAAAATAGATATTTTAACAATTTGTCAAAAAGGTGAAAGAAAAGAATATAGGATAATAGAATTGAAAGACGAACCTGTCCAGCCCAAAATTGTTGACCAGATGGAATACTATGTAAATTGGGCATCTCAGAATTGTGGAAGACATTTGGAGGGCGCATTTAATTGGAATATCCAACCAGTAATTGTTGCACCACCACATAATCCAAAGAACTGGCAGGATGTTATTGATACCTTTAGGAATTATAACCAAAAACAGATCTCTTTACCACTTCTCTATTTTGAATTTAGAATTGAGTGTGGAAGAAACATAATTTTTGAACAAAAGAATTACTGAAATCATGATACTACCACTTCATCTAAGTAAAAGGAAATAAACCTATCTCTATAGCAGAAAGTTATATTGAAATGAACAGAATTGCTCAAGAGAATGGAATAAATTTCTTATGGGTTACCGATGGTCCAGCAATGGCATCAGATGAAAGAACCATTATTAAAAAGAATTGATTGGATATTAAATTTTAGAATGCTAGAGTTCGTTATAAAAATTTTAAGTTGAGCTTGCTCCGATGAAATAGAATAGAAAGAATAGAGGTTTCCTCGTGCTTCTGTAGTATTTTTATTTTTTACACCGCTTTTGTACCGCCGCTTTAAATGCTCGCTCATATTCCAGCGGGGTTTCAGTCCTTGTCCTGAAACAGTTGCCATAAATCAGTTCCTGTTTTAGTGCCCCAAAGCATATAGGCATTATCATAACAGTTACCTTTCCAGCTCATGCTGTCAATCATGCCGCAATCCTTCAGGGCCTGCTGGTATTCATGGCTGGCATACTAGCTACCACGGTCTAAGTGGTGAATGAGTCCTACTGATGGCCGATACCGTCATACTGCCTGTCTGAGAGCATCCAGCACCAATCAGATAGAACTTGAGGACGCGCCATTTTGATAGCTGTTTCAAACTCCTTCAAAGTATCCTTCCGACTTACCCGCACAAGAGAGAAAGCAGGAAGAATAAAACTCTCTCTTTCTCCTATAATTAATTATGATGAAGCCCACCCGCCCTGAAAAGGGGAAAATTTTTAAAATTGGACTTCACTTTTTGCTTTTCCTGTGATAGAAGGTTTAGGAGAAATAATGACTCTTTCTAATCTTATAAAATAACAGGGGAAGGCAAAATCTCTACTGTGAAAATTAAAAGAGTATCCAGGCATGGAAATATAAGGGTGAAATATGATGACTAATAAATGGAAAGAATATAAACAAATGAAATTGTGGGACGAGAAAGAACCTGAAAATTCTGAAGAAAGAAACCCCCTTACAGACAATTCATTGAATAAAGTCTCTATACTTTTCAGAAATACGATTCCAGAAATTCCATCAACGACATATGGAACTTTTGCTATTTATAAGTATCCTGCAAAGTTTATTCCACAGGTGGTCGCATATATATTAAAAAAATATGCTAAACCAGGCATGAGAATATTTGATCCTTTTGCCGGTTATGGCACTGTGGGCATAGTATCGAGAGTGTATGGATATGACTACGAATTATGGGATTTAAATCCAATGTTAAACATAATCCACGACACCGCTATTATAAGAAATCCCAAAATAAATCTTCCGGAATTAATTTGTGAAATTAAAAACTCTCAAAAAGAGTTTATCCCCAAATGGTCAAATTTAAGTTATTGGTTTCCTGAGGATTTCATACCTATTCTCTCAAAGACTTGGGGGTTTGTTCATTCATTGGCGGATGAAACTAAATATGTGCTTTTAATACCTTTAATCAAAGTAACGAGATATTTATCTTATAGCGACGAAAAAGTCCATAAACTATATAAATCAAAGTATTCAAGAAATAAGATAAAAGAACTCCTAAAAAAGAACTGGAAACTTCAATTTTACAATATGCTTGAGAAAGAGATAGAGAACCTTTTAAAAAAAGTCTGGGAATATAATCGCTTAGATCCTAAACAAGTTGGATATAGAATTAAGTCTGGAATAGACACATTAGAAACAAGATTAGAGGATAATGTAAATATTCTTATAACATCACCCCCTTATTTGCAGGCTCAAGAATACATAAGGTCAACTAAATTAGAACTGTTCTGGTTAGGTTATGAGGAATCTTACATAAAGGAGCTAAGTAAAAAAGAGATACCATATAGATTTGTGAATCAAATAAAAATTTATTCGGAAAAATACTACGAGTTTAGAGAAAAAATAGGAGAAGAACATCTTAGGGCTTTATACGATAAGTATTTTAATAGTATTTTAAACGCCTTCTCTATTTTAGGGGAAAATGTTACAGATTATATGTGCATTTTTGTTGGTCCAGCAAAAGTAAGGACTACGCCTATTCCCATAGATGATATAATCATTGAACATCTACGAGAATTCGGCTGGAAACATGAAGTTACTTTTATTGATAAAATTGTGTCCAGAGTGATGTTTGAATCGAATGTTAATCCAGCCTCAGGTGAGAAAGATAGCAGGATAAAAACGGAACATCTGGTGGTGTTAAAAAAAGATGAATAAGATGCAGAGAATTCTAAAAAGAGAATTAGACAGCCCATCTAAATTTAAAGCGAAACTATCGAAGGAAATCCAACGTCTCAGAAGGATGATACAAGAAAAACACGGTGTAGATTTTTATGATGAAGAGCTTGGTGAGTTATTACTCTCAGTGTGTAGGAGTAACGACTTCAATGTAATTCACCGACAGGGGAATAAGATGTTCCTTGATGAAGATAAGATTCGGGAATGGATTGATAAGAAACTATTGCCAAATACAGTTGTTGTAAAATTAGATGACGAAGATATTATAAGATTACTAATATTTTGTATTGAAATTACCTATCAAATGTTTATAGGAGGAACAAGAGCAACTATAACTGCGAAGGGATTTAGAGAAAGAAGAAGAACTTTTGAGTCTATCCTCGTAGATCAATTCGTTGGGAAGTTAGGGGAGATTATAGTTAAGAAATTTCTTGAAAATAAATTTCCCAACACAAAGATTGAATTGGACTGGGAAATATCAAGACAAATCGAAAGATACAGAAGTGACATCATTAATGCCAATAAGAAGGTTAGCATAAAGTCATCTCCAACTTTGGCTGGTGTTTGGGCTGAAGCGGATATAGGTTATGATTACGGCATTACAGTAAAATGTTTAGTCCCACAATCCCCAATTTTACAATTTTTCATTGAAGTCTGTGGATTTTCAAGACTTCTTGACTTTGCGGAACAGAGAATTCCTCACGATGATGAACTTTTCAAAGATTACCTTGGTAAGATGAAAAAAAGAATCAAGGATTATAAATGTGGAAAGATACAAACACACTTAAAAGGAATTATCTGCGGTTATTTTAAAACGTCTGGACTCCATCCTATCAAAGAAGGTAAATCACTTCCATATCTGGGCGTGGTTAGGGAAGAGAGATATCTGGTGTCTATTGAAAAACTTAAATGGACCGAAGAAGAGTGGGAAGAATTTTTAGAGGAGGTAGGACTCCTAAATAATTAAATAAAAATTAAAATCTGCCCACCACTTCATCTAACACAGAGTAAAAGGTTCTTGTCTTCCCACACTCACCTAGATTTTTGCTTTGCAAAAACTTCCCTTATTGATAGAACCTGGGGACGCGGAGGCGAAGGAAGCTCCGTCCCCTTCCCTAGAAGCCTCACGGGAGGAGATAAGGACAAAATCCATTCCTACGAAAAAACCCCGCAAAGGATGGTTCTGGAAGAGAAAACACGATTAACTGTATTATAGGGTTCTTACCCTCTTATGCTAACTCATTGGGGTGACCGATTTGACCATCCCTCAGCGGACTTAGCCATAATTGGGGGAGGATTGATCGGAACCGCTGTCGCCTGGTATGCAGCGAAGGCAGGGTTAGCAGTAACCGTCTTTGAAAAGGCTGAACCCTCCTTGAGCTCCTCCTTTCTCCCTTCGGGTTTAATCTCCCCCCTTCTTGTAGATCTCCCTCTTAGGGAGAAAGTGAGAGATAATCTTCTCTTGCTTAATGATTTTCTTGCTGAAAGAGAGGAAGAGAAGCGTTTGCATTGCAGCGGGAGCATCCTCCTTGCTGACCCCGAAGATGAAGCAACCTCGAAGAGTACTGGAGAAAAGGCTCAGTCTATCACTCTTCTTGAAGCCTTTTTCCAACAGTTTAAAGAAGCTGAGGCCCTCCAGTGGTTATCTTCCCAAGAGCTCCAGCAAGAAGTTTCTAACCTATCCTCCCGCATTCCAGCAGGTATCTTTCGCCCCCAGGATGCTTGGATTAATCCTTCGTGGCTATTGAAGGCGCTCACAGAGGCCTCCCTTCAACAGGGAGTAGTGTTCCATTTCCATTCGCCGGTAATCCACCTCATCCCCACAAAAAGGTCCTTTGGGATTGAAACCCCTTGGGAGACTTTCCCTGCGGGGAGAGTAGTCATTACCGCCGGAGTGTGGTCCCGTCATCTACTGAAGCGCTTAGGGATTGATATTCCCCTCGTATCACGTCGGGTACAGGGTTACCAAACTTCTCAAGGATTAAGCCTCCCCTGCCCCCTTCTCTCCGGGGTATGGGTGCAATCTTCGGTGGCATCAGCCCCAAAAGCTCCTACCTCTCCACAAGTTCGCCCGATCCTCCTTCCGGGTCCAGAAGAAACCCTGTTTATTGGGGAGCATCTTTCAGCGCCGGGTTTTGATCCTCTTCCCACCCCGGAGGGAACCCTCCTGCTCAAACAGTCTACTGCCTCTTTCTATCCTCCCCTGGAAAATACGGAGATCAAGAAGGAATGCGCTTTCTTGGGAGCCTTTTCTCTGAAAGAGGGACCTCTAAGAGGCCCTCTGGAGGAGCTTCCTCACCTCTACTTGGCTACGGGTTATGGGAGTGGGGGTCTTTCGGTAGCTTTTGCGGAGGCCCACGCCCTAGTTTCCACGATTTTAGGTGAGTGAAGGAGATCCCCCCATGGTAAATTTCGGTAGTCGCAGGCTTCAGCCTGCGCTAGGTTTTAGATGACCAATACCTAGCGTAGGCTAAAAAGGGGCTACTGAACTCCGCCGTAACCCCCTCCCCCTTCGAGGAGGATTACCCAGAGAAACCTGGGAACTAGAAGGAGGAATGAGCTTTTGACTCCTTAGGAGGTGGATGAGATGATGCGAAATCCTCTCAAAAAAGCTCTTATTGTGGCCTTCTTTGGGATGATGGTTCCTCTTCAGGCTCAATCCCCAGTAGAGAATCATTTTACCTCTACCGGGACTCGGTCTACTTTTCTAGTGGACGACCAGAATAAACGTGCCCAGCGTTTCACCGCCCAGCGTGAATTCAACAAACTGGAAATCCACGTCAAGGCAGAGGGGGACAACGCGGGAGTCGTGGCCAGCTTGTATCGCTGGCGAGGAGCCTATAATGAAAGCGCAGTAGATGCTACCCGCCAACTGGTGAAGCGCCAAACCTTCGATGTTAAAGGGGATCAGTGGATCACCCTAGATTTACCGCCACAATCCCCTGGGATGTACCTCTGGGAGCTCACCCCTGCTCCCGATAAAGCTCCAGTGTCCGTTTACGGCTTCGAAAAGAGTACCTACTCCGGTGGGGAGAGCTATACCAACGGCCAATCAGGGAAGCAACTGGAAGTCCATAGCGCCGGCGGTGTGCCCGAGAACCTAGGGGATGGAGATAACGCCCAGATGTTTGTTGCCCAACAACCCTTCAACGAGATTAGAGTGCTCTCCCCTACCTGGAACGACGAGACAGGGACCAAGGGATATACGATGAAGCTCTTCCCTTGGAAAGGGGACTATGAGAGCTCTATCAAAGAACCCCCTATCGCTGTTCAGAAAGTGACCAATTTTAAGGATAATGCCCAGGTTTCTTTCTTCTTCCCCTTGCAACCGCCAGGGGAATATCTGTGGGTGGCTACCGAACCGGTGAAACCCCCTGTGGGTCACTGGCGAGGAGCAGAGGATACTTGGCCGGATGGCATTGGCTTTAAGAACGGCCGAGAACTACCCGGAGACTATTGGTTTGCTATCGGGTACCCGGAGTCGGGAAACGAAGAACACCTCGATTTTGAGTCTCGAACAATCCCTGCCCCTCAGTTACCTAAACTTGTCATTCTTTCACCAGTGGAGGACGCCGTCGTTACCGATAATCCACCAACTTTCCAGTGGCAAGCGGTGCCCGGAGCCCAATCCTACACCGTTGAGTTCTCCCAAGTTTCAAACTTCCCTCCAGAAGTAACGCAGTCCGCAACTACTACAGAGGCTCGCCTAACCCCGAAAGAAAAGCTAGCTTTTGGGCGATGGTTCTGGAGGGTAAAAGCCCTTTTACCTGAAGGGGAGACAGACTACACCAATGCCTCCTTCCGGCAGAGTTTGATCCCTCCTGCCGAGGGAGGGGAAGTCGTTATTGAGGACTTTGAAGATGTGAATGACTGGGTCCAACGAGTAGCCACCCTCTCCCGCTCTGAAGAGCAAAAGCATGACGGAATGTTCAGTATGAAGGTGGATTTCCCTGCTGTTCACGGGTTTGTAGCGGTGGACACCCCCATCACTCGCCTCTTTCCCAAAACTTTAGACGGGCAAAACCCGGCATCCGCCTATGTTTGGGTTTATCCCGCAACGGAAGTTGAGGGGCCTCTGCAGATTTTCCTCCAAGTCTTTCCTAAAGAGGGTCAACCCCAACAATATGTTCAAGAAGTGGAGTTTACTCCAGATCAAACAGGCACTTGGGTAAAGGTGCCTTTAGATATTACTCGTGAAGTCGGCGGTGTGCCCGCAAACGATCCCAGCAATCAGATAGGGTTGTTCAGCTTCTCCCGGCCCGACAATGTGGGGGCGGTAACCCTCTTCTTCGACAACCTCACTCTGGTATATCCTAAAGCTCAGGTCCCCTTAGCCAAGTGTGGCGATGTTAATGGTGATGGGAAAGTAGCTATTACCGACGCCCTCCTCGCCTTGCAATTTGCAGTTCAGCTGAAAAACCCCTCCGAGTCCCAGCTATCTGCCCTAGACTTTAACGGGAATGGAAAGGTGGATCTGGGAGAGGTGATTCAAGTCCTGCAAAAAGCGGTTAACCCAGCAAAAACCTTATCCGGTAAAAACTGCCAGTAGTTTTTGAAGAGGGAGCGGAGGAAATCCTCTTTCCTCCGCTCTCAGTCTACCCCCTTGGTGAGGAATGGTTCTCTCTAGGGGATCTCCTTAAATTAAGGAGTGAAGATAAGGGATGTTCTCTGTCCTCCTTTTACTCTTTTCTAGCCTCCTGCTAGCCGATGTAGAAGGGAAAGTGATGCCAAGATCCCAATCCCAAAACCTCGTGATCAGGTTGCAAGCCAACCGAACCTCTATCGGAATGGGTAAGACTTTAAAAGTGGTCGCTTTGGTAACCCATCGGGATGGCCGTTCGGTTCCAGGGATAGAAGTGTGGCCTTATGTTAATGGCCGGCAGTGGGGTGCTCCAGCAAAAACGGATGCCAAGGGCCGAGCTCTTTTGTTGATCCCTTTGCCTACCCCCGGGGTTACCCGTATCCAAGCCCTCCTCCCTTCCCAAACCTCCCCTTTAGCTGCTTACTGGATTTGGAGCAACACCCTTACCGATGGTCAGGAAGTTTTCTTTCGGAAAGTTTTCAGGGTTTCCGGTAAAATCCTCCAAGCTTCCCTTAGGATCACCTGTGATGATCAATTTGTCGCTTACTTGAACGGGCATCCTATTGCCCGCGGAAACAACTTTCAGCAAGTTCAGTTTATTTCTCATCTCGAACGATGGCTGAAAACTGGGCAAAACTTCCTTGCTGTTGAGGGGAAGAACGGAGTCGGCCCCGCAGGGTTACTCGCCCGACTGGAAATCGAGAAGGAGAAAACTTCACAGATCATTGTAACGGATGGAACGTGGGAAGTGCTCTTAGAAAAACCCTCTTCCTGGCCCAACAAGGTTTCAGGGGCCGGTCAACAAGCCAGGGTTCTGGCACCCGTAGGTCAAGGCGTATGGGGGAAAACCCTCCAAAACTGGCCGGGGTTATCTTCCCAAAGCACTTTCCCCGTTGGTTCCCCTCTTCCTAAGCAGGGGGTACACTCTAATGTTCTACGGATCCAAGTGTATCACCGCCCCATTCATACCCTTTGGGACCCGGAGCACCTAGTAGGAATAGAATGGGAACCCTGGTTTACACCGCTTAATACCCGGTGGGATACCGCAGAAGCGATGCCTCTCCTAGGATATTATGATTCCTTTAACCCCGAGGTTATCCGCCAGCATTGTTTATGGATGGTAGAAGCGGGCATTAATTTCTTGCTGGTAGATTGGACCAACAACCTGTGGGGAAAGCAACATTGGGCCGAACGCTCTCCTTACGTTGACGACCTGATCCGGGCTACCACTCGGATGTTAGATACCTACGCCCAGATGAAGCAAGAAGGTATCCCTGTCCCCCAGGTGGTCTTTATCTTAGGCTTAGATAATGGTCCAACAACGACAACGACTGCAGTCAATGAAGAAATGCAATGGATATATGAAAATTATGTGAGCAATCCTCGATACCAAGGGTTGTGGCTTTATTACCTAGGAAAGCCGTTGATTCTGGTTTTTAACGGGGGTGGCCCCGGAATTCGCAAGAATCAACCGCCTGTGGAGGATCGCTACTTCACAGTTCGGTGGATGGCAAGCCAGCTTCAAATTAATCGCTTAGATCGGGAGGGTTATTGGTCTTGGATGGATGGCACTCTTCACCCTATCCCCACTTTTTATCAAGGGCAAGCGGAAGCCCTTACAGTTACTCCTGCCTTCTTCGGTGAAGGGGGATGGACGTACCCGCAGGCTCGGGGCCGCAGAGGAGGCACTACTTACATCGAGGAGTTTAAAACCGCTCTTCAATATCGCCCTCGCTTCCTCATCATCAACCAATGGAACGAGTTCGCTGGCCAGTATGAGGGGATGGGCTATGGCCCTCAACGAGATCAATATGTGGATTGCTATAATGCCGAGTTAAGTAACGATATTGAGCCAACTTCTCTCACCGCCTGCGCTTACCGAGGTTGCGGAGGATGGGGTTTCTATTACCTTAATCTCACCCGAGCCCTTATCCATTTATACCACCAAAAGGCTCCGGAAACCACCCTAATGGCGATTTCCAACCCAAGGCGAGGTGAAATCCTAACCGGCCCAACCCTTAAAGTGGAGTGGGCAGTGATTGGTAAGCCCCCCAAAGGATTTACTCTGATGCTGGATGGACACGTTATTCTTCAGCATTTTCAGGGAACCTCTTATGTTTTAGAGTTAGGAAATATCCGGCCAGGACGCCACATTCTTAAGATCATCGCTGAAGGTGCGGTGACTCAATTTCCTCTTAGCTTGACAGAGGAGGACACCCCTCTTCCAAAACCTGTTCCGCTGGCCGCTCAAGTACCTTTTTTCGTTAAGTAAGTAGGAATTCTACCAACACCCCCGCATTCTAGCGTTCCTTTCGGATATACCAGTAATTGTTGCCCCGGTGAGGGCGCTCTGGTTCCCTTAATTCCGGAGGCCTAGAGAGAAGATGGCCATCTACAAAGAGATAATTATTCCGATCCCTGTGCCAGGGTCGATCCCCAAGCAAATATTCTTCCCTAGGGGTTCGGTAGTAGCCTCGGACTAAAGTATAATCCCCATCGCGGAAGACATACCCTAAACCGTTATTAGGGTTAGCGGTGAGGTGCTGAATCCCCTCAAAAAGCAAAATCGTTTGGGCTGGATAGGGAATTGCCGACAGAGCTATTCCTTCTAGGATCCTTGAGGCCTCGTTCCAAGGCTCTACATCCGGAGGATCTCGTAAGAAAGTGTTCATCGAATAACTTCGAGGTTCCCAGCGAGACTCCCAATAAGTAAGCTCAGGGCAAACCCATACACTCTGTTGCCCCTGACGATTCCTCAAATAGGCATCCAATCCTCGTGCCGATCCTTGATCCCAGTAATTTCGTTCTCCATAAAGCCCTCCAGGAGCAGGGAAAACCTCATCCCAATCCCCTAGATACAAAGTAAAAGCATTACTCAGCTGCCGAAGGTTCGATTGACATTGGACCATCCGAGCCCGGGACCGCCCCGCTAGAAGAGCAGGAAAAAGGAAGACTGCCAGTATCCCTAAAATCGCCACCACAATGAGCAACTCCACCAGAGTGAAACCCTTGCTAGTACGGGAAAACATCACCGTAGATCCTTCCAAGTTTTCTTTCCCCAAGTTCTGGTAAGTTTGAGCAGGGGGTAACAATTGGGTGCCCACAACCTATAAAAGGTTTGAAGTGCTGAAGGATGAGGCCAACACTCTAAATCGTGGTGCTCCTAAGAGGACAACTGCTTAAGGCTTGCGTGCTACCAAAAGAGTATTCCCACGATTTCCATAAGCTCGCACCCCCACTTCTCGGAAACCGGCTTGTTCTATCTCGGCTCGAATTTCCGGCTCAGAGTAGGCTCCTACCATAAGGTTGAATAAAGCAGGAAGTAAGGGGCCTGTCTTCTCCGCATTCAGGATAAAGTCTTGGACCAACAGATAACCTCCGGGATTCAGAGCCCGGTAGGCTTTTCGCAACTTCATTGGGGCTTGACTCCCTGGTCCGTGAAGGATATTGGACATCAGCACAGCATCAAAGTGCTCACCAAAATCGTCTTTATTCCAATCACCTGCTTGGAGGTGAATCCGATCTTCCAAGCCAAATTGGGTAATGACTTCTCGGGCGATTTCAAGAGTCTCCGGAAGATCGAAAAGCACGCACTCTATCTGAGGGAAGCGCTGACAAAAGGCGATAGAATAAGTTCCAGGCCCCCCTCCTACATCCAGCAACCGTCGCGCTGAAGATAAATCTACCGCTTGGGCCACCATTTGAGCCGAGCCGGTCACTCCAAGGTTATGCATCGCTCGGATAAAGTGTTGATGGCCCGCATTCTCCGGAGGGGGAGGAAGTTCAGAGAGAGAAGCATCCCGCCGACCAGTGCGCACCACTGCGGGCAAACGGGTCCAGAAATCCCACAAATCCGAAGAATGAGCGATAGCCTCCCCCTGGTAAAGGGGAGATCCTTGAACCAAGAAGGTCTCGGATAAAAGGGTATTCTGGTAACGACCATCCCTCTTTTCCAACAATCCCATTGCACAAAGAGCGATGAGGAGACGCTCAGTGTAATCTTGGTGAGTATTTAATTCTCGGGCGATCTCCTCCACCGACAAAGGGTGAGACGCTAAAAGGGTAAAGAGGTTGAGGGAATTAGCAACATGTAACACTCGAGAAGCCCGAAAGGCCCAATGAAGTTCGCCCAGCAAAGGAAATAATTCCAGTCCTTTCAATTCAAAAAGGTTGATCATCTCGAAAACCCCTTCACTACTAAGTTTAGGAGGGGAAACGGTATCCCCTTTTTGCATAGCCACTACGCTTTAAACCTCAGTGACTTCCTCCCCTAACTTTCTTTCCGTGGGCAGAAAAAGCTTCCTTTCTAACCTTAGAAGACAATTCCCTGGTAGAAGAGTTCTGCGGGATCTTAGCGAACAAAAAATAGAACGGAAATCTCCGGCCTTTAAAGGAGCACAACTATGACCCTACTCGAATGGCTTTTCAGGGTGAATGGAGGCGGGCTAGGTGGAGCTTTTCTTGCTATTCCCCTCTTAGCTATTCTCGGCCTTCTGTCCGCAATCCCCCTTCTCCAGATTTATCGCTGGTGGGCTGAGGGAGAAATCTCGATGGGAACTGCTCTATGGATGGCAGTAGGCTATCTAATGCTGATGTTTTTCTTTTTTGGTCCCTCTCCTTTAGTCTTAAAACCTCTTATCCTTATCTTCCTGATAGTATTAGGGGTTGGGTTTCCTCTCCTTAATCAATATGAACAAAACCGGATGACCCAACAAATCGAGCAAGAGCGAGAAGCCCAGGCCAGAGAGATGATTGAAAGAGACCCTGAGAACGCCTCTGCTTATGTCGCTTTAGCAGAATCCCTGTGGCGACGAAATCGTTATGAAGAGGCCATTAGCACCCTCCGAAGGGCGATTGAAATCTCTCCCAAAACCACCCAGGATGAGGCTCGACTTCTCCAACGATGGGAAGCCGAATTCCAGGGGATGAGCAACGATATTGCTATTTGTCCGGAATGCCGACAAGAATCTCCTCGCCGACTCAAAGTATGCCGATTTTGTGGTTGCCCTTTTAGCTTTGGAGGCCACCTCCTATGGGGGTTACGCTTAGTATGGCCCGAAGCCCTTCGAGGAACACTGATCGCTTTTTTACCGGTTAGCTTGCTGATATTCCTGGCTGGCTTTTTTCCCTCCTTCGGAGAGACCCTAGCCAATTTGGCTATGTTGGCTCTTTTGGGCTGGTTTTTATGGCTGATTTTTAGGAAAGAGTGATGGCGAAGCTCACCCGTCTGCCGACAGGCTAAGAGGTAAATTTCTTCAACAGCTCCAGAACCTCGGAGTAAAGCTGGGTAGGAAAAAGGAGGGTGATTTCCCAATCCCCTTGAGAGAAGACTTTTATCTGTTTGGGCCACCGCCTGCGAAGAGAAGTTGCCAAACGCAAATCAGCACAGTAGAAAGCCATTCGTTGCTCATCAAAGGGATACAACACTCCCCCAGGAACTTTAATCTCGGGAACTACCCCGGTTTTGTTCTCTCGGGCTACAGGTGCCACACCTGGGTTACTTCTTCTCTTTTCCCTAAACGGCGAAGGTACAGACCCCCTATCACCTCCTACCCGTGGGGGATAGAGGGGGTAGTTGATGGTACTTTGACTAGGAGTACGGGCAAGGCATACTTTGCCCATACCCTTCTTCTGATGAGAAGGCATTCTTATCTCCTTGTGAACCAAAGTCTGAGTTCATTTTAGCACGAATGTTCTAAAAACAAAAACCCAGAGGAAGGAGTGAAATGGAAAGTGATTGGTACCCAGGCGATGGAACAAGGATTTCGGGCGGTAAAAGTCAAGGTGGGAGCTTCAGCCTTCCAGGAGGACGTCCAACGCCTACAAGCAGTCCGTTCAGTAATAGGGGATAAAGGGATTCTTATGGTGAATGCCAATCCATCACTGACGGTTTCAGAGGCAATTCGGAGAGGAAAGGTCTATGAGAAGCTAGGATGTTACTGGTTTGAGGAACCCCTTCCCACTGATGATGTGGGAGGCTATCGTATCCTCTTAGAGAGAGATTTCTCTGTCAGCAACCAAGGGATTAAGGTAAGTTCTCCTTAAAAAGAGAGGAAGGCGATTTTATAGGAAAGATGACAAGGAGAAAGAAAAGAGTTTTGGGTATTTCTCAAAAATGATGCGGTGTCCCCGGTTCATCCTCGGTTTCTGGTTTTTAGGGCTTTTTGTATTCCACACAAGCGGGCAAGCTGGGGAAAAGAGTTCTTCTCAAGAAATTCCTCCTCTCACCCCTATACAAGCGGTTCGGATGGCTTTGGAGAAGAGCCATCGACTTAAGCGAAGGGAGGCGGAAAGCCGATTACAGAAAGCGGAATTCCTGGAGCAGAAGAAACCCTTTCTTCCCAGGGTGACCCTAAAATTAGGAACTTGGGTTCAAGGACCTCGCGTCCTTTTGGGAGAGGAAGACCCTGTTCGCGACGTGATTCTTCCTCATTTCAGCCGAGCGGAGCTTACCGCTGAACAAGTTGTTTATCGTTCAGGTCTTCTTAAAGCGCGCGAGATTGTTAAAGCGCAGGAACAATCTCTCGACTACACTCAAAAATGGGAAAGAATGGGAGTGATTCTAGAAACCCTTCGGGCTTACTATCAGCTAATGGCCGCTGAGACGATGGAACAGATCGCTCAAGAAAATCTTAAACTGGCTCAAGCGCAAAGAGAGCAGATTCAAAGAAGGATAGAAGCGGGACTATCCGCTCCTATAGAGAAACTACAAGGGGAGAACGATGTAGATGAATCCTACCTTCAATGGCAGAAGGCCCAGAATGGAAGATTGCTGGCCCTGGCCCAACTCAATCGCCTGCTTAACCGCCCCCAAGAAGCCCCTTTAACCCTCTCTCCCTCCCCTTCTATCGATCCTCTCCCCGATTTGGAAAGCCTTCTCAAGAAGGCCCAAGAACGCCCGGATGTTAAGGCGCTAGAAGCCTCCCTCAAGATGGCCCAGGTAGGAAGCGCTTTGATTAAAACTTTAAAAGCTCCCTCCCTGATCTTCCAGGGTTCTCTGGTCCAACAAAACCGAACTGCTCTTTCACCAAGCCGTTTCTTCTCTGTAGGCCTCGTCTTAACTTGGCCCTTGTTATCCCTCGACACCGAGAAGGAGGTGGCTCGGGCTAAGGCGGAAGAGGAGAAAACCCTCGTCTCTTTGGAGGAGCTAAAACAGGGTGTTGAATTGGAAGTTCGCTCGGCCTATTATAAAGCCTTGGAAGCAAAAGCCCAGACAGAGATGGCTCGTAAAAGGGTTGAGCGTGCCCGTTCTTTTTACGGTAGTGTGCAAAGGCGTTTTGACCAGGGTTTGGCCAGCCTCCAAGAAGTTCGCTCAGCTCAAGCGGACCTCTATCAAGCTCAAATTCAGCAAGCTAAAGCCCTGGCGGATTATCACATTGCCCTGGCCGAACTCTTTTATTCCTCAGGAATCCTAGAGGAGGCGCTGAGTCAATGAGATGGCGACGGAGTATTATCCTAGGCCTGATAGGTCTCCTCCTCGCAGGCTTAATTTGGAGGATTACGCTCCATCAGCTAAGGCAAGTTCAACCCACGGAGAGCCAGGAAGAGAACCGCACTATCCCCGTGAGTATTCTGCGGGTAAAACCAGGAGTTCTGACGGAAACGATCACGCTCTACGGAACTCTGCAGTTCGGCCGGGAAATCGCTGTAGTTCCGATGACTTCAGGGCGAATAGTAGCGATGTTAGCAAAGATCGGAGATCGGGTAAAAGAGGGTCAGGTTTTAGCCCGTTTGGATAATCCTTCTCTCCTCTCTGCCTTGGAACAGGCTCAAGCGGGTTACCAAGCCGCTTCTGCCCGTTGGTCTCAAGCCCAATCCTCCCTTCCGGTTCGGTTATCCGAGTTGGAAGCTAAAGTAGCTGAAGCCCAAGAAGGCTTGCGCTCTGCTCAGGAGGCTCTTAAGCAGGCTGAAATCGGAGCCCGTTTGGAAACCACCGAAGCGAAGGCTCATTTAAAAAAGGCTCAATCAGGGTTAGCCTCGGCGCAAGCAAACTTAGAGAGGCTTCGCCAAGGAGCCAGACCCGAGGAATTGCGTTCGGTGGAGGCCAAACTTCGCCAAGCCCGCCTGGCTTATGAAGTTGCTCACCAAACCGCCCAACGCCTTCGGAAACTGTGGGAATCAGGGGATATTCCTCGCTTTCAATGGGAGGAAGCCCAAGCCAAAGCCGACTCGGCTTATCAGGATCTCATTGCTGCTGAAGCTCAGTATGAGGCAACCCGCAAAGGGGCAACACCCGAAGAAATCCGCTTGGCAGAAGAGGAGGTCCGTCGCGCTGAAGCAGACCTGGAGATCGCCCAAGAGGGGATGAAACGGGCACAACTTGCCCGGTCAAGGGTAGAAAGTGCGCGTGCCCAAGTCAAACTGGCTCAAGCGGGCCTTAAGTCTGCTTTAGCCGCTCGTCGGCAAGCAAAAGCCTTGCTAGCAGAAGTTTGGGCCGCTTCTGCAGATAGAGAGCGCGCTCGAGGAGCATTGAAAGCAGCTCAGACCGGTAGGGATGCTCTATTAGTCCGAGCACCCGCCGACGGTATTATCACCCAGGTACACGCCAGTGTGGGAGAGACTGTTAGCCCTGAAAGCCCCCTCTTTACCCTCTCCACAACCGGTAAACCTCTGTTAAGAGCTAGCATACCAGAGCATCTCTTTCCTAAAATACACAGAGGACAAAGGGTCTCTCTCTTCTCGTCTCTGTCTCCCCAAAGGAAGTATTGGGGTAGAATCCACCGAATTGTACCGGCCCTTGACCCTAATACCCGCCGCTCTCAAGCAGAGATTCTCATTAATGAAGACATCAGAGAATTGCCTCCGGGGACCTACCTCCAAGCGGACCTTCGAGTCACTACCGATAGAGGTCTCTTAATCCCTCGAAAGGCTTTATATGAGAGCAATGGCCAGCCTTATGTGCTGGTTGTGGAGAAGGGACGAGCAGTGCAGAAGAAGATCAGGACCGGCCTTTCCAACGCTCTTTATATCGTGGTAAAATCGGGTTTACAACCGAAAGATCCAGTCATTATATCTTCCCTCTCCTTCCTTCAAGCCGGGGATCGAGTTCGAGTCATCCAAGAAGAGAAGATGAGGGAAGAAGCACTCTGAAAGGGAATCCTTTTCTTTGAGGAGGAAAAAGTGACCGAGATTCGCTTCGGCCTTATCGGTTGTGGTGGCATTGCCAACGGCTTTCATCTGCGGGACTTATCTCAAATTGAAGGAGTAAGGGTTGTTGCTCTTGCTGACCTACGCAGAGAGGCAGCGGAAGCCACCGCTGAAAGATGGAGGGACTATTGGGAGAAACCCTTTATCACCTCCGATCCTGAAGAGCTCCTCGCCCGAGAGGAGGTGGATGCGGTGATTGTAGCTACCCACCACCGGACGCATGCGCTCCTTGCGGTAAAGGCCATTCAAGCGGGCAAGCATGTTCTGGTACAAAAACCTTTAACCACCCGGATGGAGGATGCAGACCTACTGGTAGAGACTGCCCAAGCCCACCCCGATATCCGGGTTCAATGTCTTCCTTTCAACTGGACCTCCGCTTATGTAAAAGCCTGCCAGCTTTTGCAAGAAGGAGCTATCGGGCGTGTTTGCCAAGCCCGCCGACGAGTTGCTCACGCTGGCCCCCCTCGAGACTCCTGGTTTTACAACCCCGAAATCGCTGAATATGGGGCCTCCTTTGATATGGGCGTTTATGCAGTCTCCGGCCTAGCAGGGTTACTCGGGCCCGCAGTGTCTGTATCAGGGTTGGTTGGTACCTTTGAAGAGGGAGTTCGGATTGACGACAATTGCACCTGGCAGATCCTGTATGAAAGTGGGGCCTTCGCCACCGCGGAGACCTCTTGGACTCAGCTAGCAGGGGTAGAAGGCACCGTTATTTATGGTACTGAAGGCGTTTTAACCCTGGGATGGCCAGGACATGAACCCCTTCGTCTCTATCGGCGGGTAGGAGGGACTTCTTTTGGTTCCAAAGTAGAATGCCAGGGAATAGAAGTACCTAAGGATCCTCCCGCCTTAGTACACCGCCACTTTGTTGAATGCCTCCGAGAAGGGAAGAAACCTTTGGGTACCCCCGAATTCGCCCGCCACGTCACCGAAATTCTGCTGGCCGCTCATCAGTCTCACCGCACGGGGCAGCGAGTAGAACTAAGAACCCGATTCTAAGAAGGACTTTAGCCGTACTACTCAAATCATCGCTCACCGCGTCCAACGAAAAATAAGCCCCTAGAAAGAGGATTCCCCACTGGGGCATAGGAGGTATTTTTCCCCTCTTCTATCTCTTTCCTTTCGTTAAATTGCTATCTATAAGCAACCTGTTGGTTTCCTCTCGTTGTCTTGTTCGGAAACCCTCCTCCTTGATATACTGGAGAAGGCTGGTTGGTTTTGCGTTCATCGTTTTTTCTTCTTTTTTGTTATCCCTCTACAACCAGGGATGAAGGAGACCACCTATCACAACCCAAAGGATCTGATTTGAGAGTAGAGAACTATGGCAAAAACCTATCGTATTGCAGTTATTCCAGGAGATGGAACAGGTCCTGAGGTCATCCGAGAAGGCGTTAAGGTCCTTAAGGCGGTGGCCCAGCGTGAAGGTTTTCAGTTAGAGTTTACGGAGTATGACTTCGGAGGGGAACGATACAAGCGCACGGGAGAAACCCTTCCCGAGGGGGCTATTGAAGAATTAAAAAAACATGACGCCATCTACTTGGGAGCCATCGGCCACCCTGATGTAAAGCCCGGTATTTTAGAAAGAGGTATTCTCCTGAGGATTCGCTTTGAGTTAGACCAGTATATCAACCTCCGCCCCGTCAAGCTCTATCCCAACGTAGAGACCCCCCTTAAGGATAAAGGCCCGGAGGACATTGACTTTGTGGTGGTGCGTGAGAATACCGAAGGCCTTTATGCCGGGGCAGGAGGAGTTCTCCGAAAGGGGACTCCTGATGAAGTGGCTATCCAGGAGTCAATTAATACTCGTAAAGGGGTAGAGCGCTGCATCCGCTTTGCCTTTGATTACTGCCGACAGAGGAATAAAGCCAGGAAGATCACCTTGTGTGGAAAGACTAACGTGTTGACCTACGCTTTTGACCTGTGGGAACGCACCTTCTACGAAGTGGCCCAGGAATATCCTGACATCACTCCTGATTACGCCCACGTGGATGCCATCTGTATGTGGATGGTAAAGAACCCGGAGTGGTTTGACGTGATTGTCACTGACAATATGTTCGGCGATATTATCACGGACCTAGGAGCGATGATTCAGGGAGGGATGGGAATCGCTGCGGGGGGCAACATTAACCCCCAAGGAACCTCTATGTTTGAGCCTATAGGGGGTTCCGCCCCTAAATACACCGGTAAGAATGTGATCAACCCTTTGGCCTGTATTATGGCAGGGCAGATGATGTTGGACCACCTGGGAGAGAAGGCCGCAGCACAGCGTATTGAAACTGCAGTCATTAAGGTCCTCACTCGCCACCTGAAAAGCCTGGCAGCGGGGAAGATGGGATATACTACCACAGAGGTGGGAGATCTCGTCGCCCAATATGCCGTGGAATAAAGAAAGCGTCCTTCTCTAAGCTAACCAGCAGATGATCTTCTATTGAGCTCAGGAGGAGAATATCAGAATGCAAGAGCAGCAAACACGTCCGCTCTTCTTAATCATAGGGATCTTTGTCGGGTTCTGCACCGGTTGGGCCTTATGGTTGGTGTTTACAGGAACCTACGGAGATGTTCAGCAATTGCATGGATATGCACCGGCTCTTCGATGGCCCTTAACCTGGATACTAATGATTTTAGGAGGCTTGACCGGTTGGAAAGCAGCTAAGAGCTAAGGGAAGATCCACTCCTCTACTCCTCTTCATCACTGAGGAGAAGGGGGAAAAGGGCGAGAATCCATTCTCCTTTAAGTAAGAAAGTGAAGATTTCCCTCCTTTAGTTACTTTAGAGAGGCTCTACACCAACTAAGGAGGGAGCACTTCCTTAGGCAGGGTCTTTATCAACCCTGCTTCTGCTCTCGTTCCCAGAGCTCACGCCGTACAATTCTCACTTCCGGAGGAGCGATAATTCCTAAACGCACTTGCTTATCCTTCACCTCAGTTATGATGATTTCAATCTGTTCTTTATCTCTCAAGAGGATAACACTTTGTCCGGGTTTGCGGTTTAAAATCAGCATGAAATCGATCTCTAGCAAGGTTAAAAACAGCTTTCACTTATTTCTTCTTGCCTGGACTGGGTAACTCCTCTTGAACCGAGAGGTCTTTTCTGAGCCTCGTCAAGATGATGATCCTATGCTCGACCTTTATGCATTGCTGAAAGAAGGTTTGGAACAGGACGCTTCAGACCTGATGATTAAGGTGGGAAACCCTCCCATCTTTCGGGTTCACGGTAAAATTCGGGTTGCTTCAGGGTCCCCTATTCAACCCGAAGAAGCGGAACACCTCGCTGAAGAAGCGTGGCTCTATTCGAGCCGAGAACATCTCCTTCGCCTCAGACACCGAGCCAATCTTCCCTCTCCTCTGGAAGAAGGACCTCTTCCTCTGAGCGAAAGAAAGGAGATGGATTTAGTCTTCACCGTTCCCGGTTTATGCCGAGTGCGGGCTAATCTTTTTCTTCAACAAGCAACGATAGCCCTCGCTTTTCGCCTTATTCCTTTGCAACCTCGTACCATTGATGAATTGCTCCTCCCTGCCTTCTTAAAGGAGCTAGCTCAAAAGCGAAGCGGTCTTATTCTCGTAACGGGTCCAACGGGAAGTGGAAAGACAACCACCTTAGCAGCGATAATCGAGCATATTAATCAGAATTGGGAAGCCCAAATTATCACGATAGAGGACCCTAATGAATACCTCTTCCAGGAGAAAAAAAGCATCATCCTTCAGCGAGATGTAGGGACCGACACGCGTTCTTTTTCTGCTGGCATCAGGTCGGCTCTACGCCAATCCCCTGATGTCATAATGGTAGGAGAGATGCGCGATCTCACCACGATAGAAGCAGTACTATCGGCCGCTGAGGTAGGGCACTTGGTTCTCTCAACTCTTCACACAACTACTGCCCCCGCAGCTATAGACCGGTTAATTAACGCCTTCCCTCCCCATCATAAACCTCAGATCGTGACTCAGCTGGTGGGCAACCTTCAAGGGGTAATCGCCCAACGGTTAATCCCCCGGGCCGATGGAAAAGGGCGCATCCCCGCAGTGGAGATTATGGTCGCAACTCCTACTGTGTGTAAACTGATTGAAGAAGGTAATACCGCCGATCTCCATCAGTCCATTCGGGAGGGAGCTCACTACGGAATGATCTCTATGAATCAGTCTTTAGAAAAACTCGTAAGGGGAGGAATTGTTACTATGGAGGAAGCCTTGCTTCATTCCCCTAACCCTCAGGAGTTACGCCAACTCCTCCGGCATTAGGGAGGGAACGTTGCTGGTTGGAAGAGAACATTGCCCTATTATCTAACTCTAAGCAGGCTAAAGCTCGTGAACACCAGGGACGAAGGGGACTCTGGGAGAACTCGAAGGATAAAAAGGGGAAGAAGGGAAAAGATGAAGAGGTAGGAGAAGATGTTGAAAACCTCTTCCTTGGAAACGATTTTAACCGACATCCTCAAAAAGCTTCCCAATTATGAACCCCGTCCGCAACAGATTGAGATGGCCCAGATTATCGCTCAGGGGATTAAGGAGCAACGCCCTGTCCTAGTAGAAGCAGGAACAGGCTGCGGAAAAACAATGGCCTATCTTATTCCTGTTCTCCTCTCTGGCAAACGAGCGGTTATCTCCACAGGTACCTTGGCCCTTCAAACCCAGCTGGTTGAGAAAGATTTAGTCTTTTTAGCCCAACACTTCCCTATTCCTTTCAAATTTGCTCTGGCTAAGGGGCGAGGGAATTACCTTTGTCCTCCCAAATTGTTGGAAACTCATCGTCTTTTACCCCCTAACGATCCCAAACTCCCTCTAGTGGAAGAGTTGATACAACTCTGGCGCTCAGGCAAGTGGAATGGTGATGTCGGCACCCTTCCTTTCCCGGTACCCAACACCTTCTGGTGTCAAGATCTCTGCTCCAATGCAGAGGAATGCCACCCGGGGAAATGTGTGGGTTTTGAAAAATGTTGTCTCCGCCAAGCGCGGAAAGCCTGTGAGGAAGCAGATATTGTCGTGGCAAACCACGCCCTATACTTTACCCATTTGGCGAGCGAAGAGGCGGTTCTGCCTCCTCATCAACTAGTCATTTTTGATGAGGCCCACCATCTCGAAGAGGTGGCTATCCGAACCCTAGGCGTGGAAATCCCCCGATGGTCCACCCGCAATCTGATGTTAAAGGTGGAACGGCGAACCTCTACCCTACCTCCCCAAGTCCGAGAACCCCTGATAAAGGCCGACACAGCTCTCTTAGAATGGGTGGATCAGAAGCAGTGGCGTAGCCAACGCCTCCCTCCTGAGGAACCCGCGATCACCGCGATCGCTCAGCTCTTCCTCAGGGCTTTGGGGGATTTAAGCCTATGGCTTCAGCACCTCCCCTTAGACCAGATTCAACTGTTTGCGGATACCCCTGAGCTGGCTAAAATTGCCGCAGGAGTGCACCGAGATACCTTGTTGACCCAAACAGGGAGCCTCATCCAACAGTGGGAACACTTTGCCCATCTGAAGGAAAAAGACGATTGGGTTCACTGGCTGGAAGCAGATCCCTCCCGACAATCCTTCTCATTATGCTCCGCCCCTCTGGAAGTCGGCCAACTCCTGCAGGAACACCTATGGACCAAAAAGCATGTTGTTCTCACCTCGGCTACTCTGGCGGTGGAAGGCAATTTTCAATTCCTTCAAAACCGGTTAAACATCCCTTCGCCCGTCACCGCAGTCCTGGATTCTCCCTTTGATTACTCCTCCCAAGCCCTTCTCTACCTACCTCGGGGGTTACCCCATCCGAATAGTAAAAACTTCAACCAAAGCATTGTCCCTGTGATCGAGGATCTGCTAAGACGTACTCAAGGAAGGGCTTTTGTCCTCTTCACCTCTTACCGATCTTTACGCGAAGTTTCTGCCCCATTGATGCAACGCCTGCCTTTCCCTTGCAAGACTCAGGAGGATCTACCTAAAGGAGCGTTAATTGAGTGGTTTAGGACCACTCCTCATAGCGTACTATTTGCTACCGCCTCTTTCTGGGAAGGAGTGGATATTCCCGGTGAATCCCTCTCTTGCGTGATTATTGATCGCTTACCTTTTGCTCATCCGGATGACCCCATCGTACAAGCAACGACCAACCGCCTTAAGGCCGAGCGGAGAGATTGGTTTAATGAATATGCTCTCCCTCGAGCGATCTTGATGCTTAAGCAAGGTTTTGGACGGTTGATTCGATCAAAAACAGATCGGGGCGTGGTCGCTATTCTAGATTCTCGGCTCTTCACGATGAACTATGGCAAAAAGATCATTCGCTCCCTTCCGCCAGCCCGCAGGATCTTTAGCTTAGAAGGAGGAGAGGTAGAGCTTCTATTGAACTCCAAATAGAGAGGCCTCTAGAATGAAAAGTGTGGTTGGATTAGGGGGGGTTCTGATCCTTTTTAGCTCTTTTGCCTGGGCAGATTTGGGTATCGTACAGAAAGCGGAAAAGGATCGGCTTCAGCTAGTTGTCTTCCAAAAGGATTTGTATGTAGGAGCTACCGTTGCCCTGGAAGATTTCCGAGAGAGCAGAGATAGCCGGTATCGCGTTCAAGGAGAGGTGACTTATCTCTCCCAAGATGGCTATCGTTCAACCGTTACTTTGTTTCCCAAAGCAAAGCGGGGGGTTTTCCTCCCTGGTCAAGTGCTTTATCTTCGAGTTTTGAAGCTAGAAAGGAAAGCTCATCCTCCGAAAAAGAAGATAAATAGCCTTAATGAGCCGGCGACGAAACTGTTCTCTCTTTTAGGCCCGATCCCTGGGCAAAGGAAGGAGTAAACCTCCCGATCATCTCCCAAGTCCCCCTTTAAAAGGGGAAAGGGAAGGACGAGGGATGATAGGGAGCCACCCTAAAGGGTGCGCCTACTCAACTCTCGCCCTTTCCCACAAAGGGGGAGAGGCAGGAGGGGTGCAATGCATTGCCCCCCTTTAGCCTGTGTGAGTTTTGGTAGAGGAAACTGTTCGGTCGCTCCTACTTCAGCCTGCCCCATCCCTCGATAGTTGCAGGCTTTAGCCTGCCCTAACGCACCCGTGCAGGGTGCAACTACCGAAACCTAAAGGTTTGGGGGAGGGCGAACCTCCTGATGAGCCGAAAGGAGGGGGAAAGTAGGGTCGGCCGGTTGGTCATCCTTATAGCCTGCGCTTTATCCCCTGCAAGCGGGGATGGTTAGCAGGGTCTTGTTAGTGGAAAAGGAGAAGAACCCCTTGGCAAGAAGCCTAGCCCTCCTCAACCCCTTGGAAAGGGAGGCAATTGTCTTAGCAGGGAAGAGCAAGACTTCCGCTGAATCGTTCTCCTCCCTAGAAGGGGTTTAATGCCTGAACTCGTATTGTAAGAGTGGAATACTCTCTGAAAGGGATGAGAAGATGGCTAATGGTGAAAAGTATCGGTTAGGTGTTGCTAGCTTAGTGCACGATCATGTTTGGGGGGAGCTCTCCCATTGGGCGAAAATTCCTGAGGTCGAGATTGTTGCAGCAGGGGATAAAAATCCCCCTTTGTTAGAGAGGATCCGGGAGCAGTACGGCGTTCAACGTCTCTATTCCTCTTGGGAAGAGATGATCGAAAAGGAGGATTTAGACATCATCCAAGCGGCTAGTGAGAACTCCGTAGCTGCGGACATCGTTGAAATGGCTGCTGCTAAAGGGATCCACGTCATCTCCGAGAAACCGATGTCCGCTCGCCTCTCTCAGGCGGATCGTATGCTCTCCGCTGTTCGGAAGGCAGGTACGCTTCTGCTCATTAACTGGCCAACCGCTTGGAGCCCAGCGATCAACACAATGATGGATCTGATTAAAGAAGGGGCCATTGGACAGGTTTATTACTTCAAGTATCGAGCGGCTCATAATGGGCCAAAAGAGATCGGTTGTTCGGAATATTTCTGGAGATGGCTTTATGATGAGGAGCTAAACGGTGCAGGGGCTTTAATGGATTACTGCTGTTATTCCGCAGATATGTGTAGCTACCTGTTTGGGCTGCCTCAGAGCGCTGTAGGGATCCGTTCGGTGCTCGTTAAAGACTACCCTGTTCCCGACGATAATGCCATCATCTTGATGAAATACCCCCACACCTTCGGCGTAGCGGAGGCTTGTTGGACTCAGCCCACCAACACGATTCCTCCCAACCCAGTAGCTTTGGGAACAGAAGGCTCGATCGGAGTTTATGGGCGTGAGGTAAGGATCCAACGCCCAGGAGGGAAAGAGGAAACGGTGGAAGTTCGCCCCCTCCCTGAAGGAAAGCGTAATGGTCCCGAGTATCTCATCCATTGCCTCAAAACTGGGGAGAAACCAACAGGGATGTGTAGTGCAGAGGTCAGCCGAGATGCCCAAGCCATTCTCGAAGCAGGGTTGATCTCGGCTAATGAAGGCCGAGAAGTTCAACCGCTCCCTTTTGAAGGTTAATCTTCCTTCAGAGATTTGGGGTGATTCGCTCCTAGGGGGCGGCGCAGTCCTAGCGAACCGCCCTCTACTTTTCCCCCGCGCATTACAATATGAGCCAGGTACTCCATCAGAGGAGAGAAATCCAATTCCCACCCCATTATTTGGCCGTTGTCGTTTTGGTGAGCAACTAAGCGGAGAAAACCTTTGCTGTCTAATTGGCGGAGTAGGGAGTGAACTTCTTCGAGAGTACTGCCAAACCGATGAGCCAAGAGATCTAAAGAGCAAGCACCGGGATTTTGGTTCCATTTAAAACTGAGGATCTGAACGATCAACCATCCCTCTTCCGGACGAAGGCCAATGCAAGCTCCATATTCCAGGAGAGCCAGAGGTACAACGCACCATCCCCCATCACTCAGCGGGCCCCAACCCCACTTGCTCTCAAAAGTAGGCGAAGGTTCTCCCTTACGCCGGCGTGAAGACCGTGTTGCCCCCATCTCCGCTTCTCCCAATTTTTCTCGGGCTTTTCCCATAATCCCTATTCGGGATGAAGAATCTCTTGCCTTCCCACCGGGAAAGACGAGGAGGTGCTGATGGATCGAAGGAGACACCTAAGCGCTTTTTTGCCCCCGGTGTGCCGATTGGGGCTAGCAACCCGAGGAAATACTCATCTCTCTAGGGAAAGCGTCCTCTATGCTCTGGACCAAGGCATTAACTACTGGAATTGGTGTGGACATCCCGATGGGATGAGTCAAGCCTACCGCCAGTTAGGGCAACGCAGAGAATCGGTAGTCCTTGCTACTCAATTAGCCGGTCGTTCAGCTCGGTCTATTCAGAAAGAAGTAGAAGAAGCTCTGAGAGAACTCCGGGCTGACCGGTTAGATGTAGCCACCTTTTATTATGTGGAAAGGGAACAAGAGTGGCAAGAGATCATTGCTCCGGGGGGCGCTTTAGAAGGCTTAATCACTTTGAGGGAAAAGGGCCAAGTAGGACTTATTGGGGTGACAAGTCACCAACGATGGCTTTTATCTCGAATGGCTCGAGAAGGTGTGTTGGACCTGCTGATGGTCCGCTATAATGCGGCTCATAGGGGTGCAGAAAAAGAAGTTTTCCCCGTAGCCCAAGAACAAGGGTTGAAAATCGTGGCTTTTACCTGCCTTCGGTGGGGGAGGTTGTTATCCCCTACTCCGGAAGACCCCCCCGATTTTCGGGTTCCTTTAGCAAGAGAATGGTACCGGTTTGTGTTAACTCACCCGGCAGTAGATGTGGCTCTAATGGCCCCGGATAATGCACAAGAACTGGAAGAAAATCTCACTCTTTTGACAAATTGGCGACCTCCCACTCCTGAGGAGTATGCTCAATGGGCAGCTCACGGTGATCGAGTGCATCGTTATGGAGGAGCGTTCCCCTAAAGAACCTTCGCTAAATCTGTGAGACTCTCTAAAGTTTGATCCGGTGTAAAGCCGATCTCCTCCAAAGGATCGGCCAAGCGATTCAGCCAGCAAGCCCAGAAACCGAAAGCTTTTGCTCCCATAATGTCGAAGGAGTTCGATGAGATAAAGGCGATAGATCTTGCCTCTACGCCTATCTTCTGGACAGCGAGTTGGTACACTCGAGGACTCGGTTTATATACCTGAACTTCCTCCGCACTAAGGATATAAGGGAAAACTTTCTCCAAACCGTTTTTCCGCACCACAGCCTTCAGCATTTCGGAGGAACCGTTAGATAGAATAGCCAGGGAGTAACCTGAAAGGGCTTTAAGCCCCTGAGGAACGTCAGGATAAAGATCTAGGCAAAGATAAGCCTCCATTAGGTGGTCTTTTGTAGAAGGTTCATCAGGAAGGTTCAAAGCCTTACAAGCAAACTGTAGAGCTCTTTCAGTAACCCACCAAAAGTCTTTGTAGATTCCTATCAAGCTGAGAAGCCAAGTATATTCAAGCTGTTTGGTCCGCCAAAGCCTGCTCAGCTCCACCCCACGACCGGGGAAAAGCTCCTCACAAGCGGTGACTACAGAATGAACATCGAAGAGAGTTCCATAAGCATCAAAAACAACTGCTTTAATCCTTTCCATTGAAAGTGCCTCCTTGGAGGTTATTCTTGATAGATTTTTAGCAAAGGGCTTTCACGCAAAACAGAGGGGAGATCCTCCGGAAAGTGGGAGATCTTCCGAAAGTCGGGGACAGGGAGAGGCTCACTCTCTCGGAGAATTGAAGCTTGAGAGACTAAGCCGGGGACCGTCATATCCAAAGCGAAGAAGAGGTCAATGGGAGGAGGGGCATCATTAAGAATCGCGTCCACAAAGGCCCGAACTTCAAAATAATCGCCTCCGCCATGTCCGGCCTGGCGCACCGCTTCCGGGGGATCTTTCCAAAAATGGGGTAAGTAGTCCTCAAATTCCCAAAGAGAATGCCATTCATTAGGGTTGCTATGGAAGTCCGCCAGCCAGATTTTATGGTCATCTCCAAACCCTCGAGGGGCCTCATAACATCCTTTGGTTCCTTGCAAAGAGAAGTAGTCCAATTTGTGAGGGCGATTAGAAAGGATGTCCATCCGAATATTCACTAACCCCCCGGATTCCAGCTGACAAATCATTGTGGTGGTGTCATCGCATTGGTAATATCTTCCTTGAGGATCTTGATAATGGTGCCCACTGCCAAAGCAGCTCACTCGGGCAACCCGGTCTTGCATCCACCAGAGGAGGGGGCCAAGGCTGTGGGTGGGATAAGTACATCCCCGAGTAATCCATTCTTTTCTCCAAGGAGTTTCTTCCAACAATCCTTTAAGTTCATGAATGTACTCTCCCTCCCCAAAATAGGGAACCCCGAAAAAACCTTTTTCTACCAAGGTCTTCACCAACACGTTAGGGCGAGTGAACAGATAATTCTCCCCCATCATATACTTTTTGCCAGTTCTATATACCGCTTGAACCAATTCCCAGCATTGGGTGAAGTCCACAGCGGCGGGGACCTCTGAAAGAACATGAGCACCGGCTTCCATAGCCTGAACCGCTTGAAGAGCGTGAAGAGGGATAGGAGTAGCAACTACCACCAGATCGAGGCCTAAAGCCAATAAGTCCTCGTAGTGAGTGAACCAATGCTCTACGTTGAACCGTCGAGCAGTAGATTCGGCTACTTCTGGTCGAAGGTCGCACACACCGACAACTTGGGCTTCGGGTATAGCCTGAAAGACGGATAAAAAAGCGCTTCCTCGTCGGGCGCCTACAACTCCTACTCTAAGGTCTTTGGCCACTATCGTTTTAGCCTCCCAAAAGAATATTGTTGGGGTTCGGTCGATTTCCCCCCTCTAGCCTTCCCCGTGGATGGGGAAGGGAGTAAAGGAGTAAGGGATAACTACCAGAGGATGAAACATTTATAGTTCTTCCCTATCTTTCAACAGTTGATAAGCTTCCTCCGCCGTCCAACCATTATGAAGGATCTGCTTAATTGCTAATGTCATCCGAGTAGGAGAAGGGTGTCCCCACAAGTTTCGCCCCATAACGACTCCTACTGCTCCTGCCGAGAGGGCTTCCTCTACCCTTCGGAGAACTTCTCGATCCTCTTCCACCCGGGGACCCCCTAAAATAGTAACGGGGAGGTAGCATCGTTCAATCACTTTCCGAAAAGCCTCGGGAGGGCCGGCATAAGGGACTTTTAGAAAGTCCGCCCCAGCCTCCGCACCCATTCGAGCAGCCCGGGCGATCCATTCAGGGTCCCTGGTTTCAGGCTGACCAAATCCCTTGGGTATCATCTCGGCCAACAGGGGGAGATTCCAACGATTGCAAGCGTTCGCCAGCTGGCGCAAAGTGATCCAATCCTCCTGAGAGGTTTCTCCAAAGGGGTAAGCCAAGTATTTGATCCCATCCGCACCCAACCGAAGGGCCTCTTCCACGATCTCCTCAGCAGGACCGCGCCACCCATCCACCGTTAAAATAAGGGCCTTTTGGCCAATGAGAGGAGCAAAATACCGAGCGGTTCCTAAAGTGGTCATAATAGCATCAGCTCCCCCCTCCAACACTTGGGCGATGACTTGGCCTGGATCCTCCAAACCGGGGGCGTTTCCAAAAACCGCATGATCCATAGCAACAATCAAGGTGCGCTCATCCGGGCCAAAAAGACGATACATCCGGCTTTTAGTGAAAGAAAACCGTTTGTTTTGAGAGAGTGCCATCTCTTCACCCACCTCTTTGGGGTTTAGGCAGAGGACTTTTAAGGACAGAGGATCACTTTAATCGCCCCGGAATCCCCTTTATGGTTAGCAACTTCGAAAGCGGAGGCAATTTCCTCTAAGGAAAATCGGTGAGTAATCAGAGGCCTAGCGTGGATTTGACCCTGAGTAAGCATATCTAAAGCGATCTGATACTCCGGAACAGACCCCCTTCGGGCATAAGACCAACACCAATGAACGCTGATTTCCCGCCGCATAGCCGGCCGGGGGTCGAAAGTGACTTCTTGGGTGAAACACCCTATAACACCCAATCTCCCTCCTGGAGCCACAGATTGCACTGCGAGATCAAAAGTGGGGGAAGTACCTCCCACCGTTTCAAAAACAACCTCTGCTCCTCTCCCGTTAGTCCAGTCCCAAATCGCCTCAACAGGAGGCTGTTTCCCGGAAAGGATGCCCTCCTCAGCCCCCAGCTCCTTAGCGAGTTGGATCGGCTCTTCTCGGCGCCCTCCTACTACTAGGATATGCTTGGCACCGTAGGCTTTGGCCACCTGAACTGTGTAAAGCCCAATGGCCCCGGTGCCAAAAACGACCACTCTTTGCCAAGGTTCTACAGGAACCCGGTGCAGGGCGTGAACCGCCACGGCGGCACAATCCAGAGTAGCTGCCTCCTCTAGAGTTATAGGGTTAGGGAGTTTGTAGCACTTTTCAGCTGGTACTACAGTCAGCTCCGCAAACCCGCCACTCCGGGCCCCTCCGATATGTTCCAACTTGGGACAAAGATGATATTGCCCACAAGCGCACCACTCACAAGCTTTACATCCGATGAGTGGCTCGATCCCCACTCGGTGGCCGGGCTGGAGGTTGAATACTCCCTCCCCAACCTCTACCACAACTCCCGCCAGCTCATGGCCAGGCGTCCGGGGGGTAGAGCTAGGAAGCCGAGGCCTCCGGTAACCATGAAGATCACTCCCACAAATCCCTGCGGCCCCTACGCGAACCAAAACCTCCCCAGGACCAGGGGAAGGATCAGGTAACTCCTCCACTCGAATATCTTTCCCTCCATAAAATCGGGCTGCTTTCATCGGGCTTTCCCCCTGCCTTAATTATCCTTTATCCCTTCCTTCACCGCTTTCGAGAGAAATCGCCTGTCTCCTCCCCGCACCCTTCTCTGAAGATGCCTCCTTGCGGTGACTCAATCAAAAAGGCGACTTCCCTCCCCTCCTAGCTTGACTTTTCCCTCTTGATTCGTTTATAATTTAACCGAGGTTAAAAATTGTATTGATATATGCTAAAATCAACGGGGGAGAACCAAAGACGCGGATGAAACCTGAAGCTGGAGATCGTCGGCGGGGAAATAGCGATAGAAATCCCGAAGTGGTGGAAGCTTCCTCAAAGGCTGGAGAAGGCCTTCCGGAAAAGGAACTTTTCTCCCTCGCTCTGCTGTGCCCTGGAGAGCAAGGGAGGATCATCCAGCTTCATTGTAACGGCCTCCTGCGCCGACGCCTTCTCGACCTCGGCCTGGTACCGGGGACCCTTGTAGAAGCAGTGATGGCAAGCCCCTGGGGAGATCCGGTTGCCTACCGAGTTCGAGGTTCCCTGTTGGCCATTCGGCGGGAAGATGCCCGTAGGATTGAGATTCAACCTATTCCTCAAGAAAAGGGGAAAACTGATGGCTTACCAATGTAGATCGCGGGGGTGTGCCACGTGTGGTTGCCACGAGAGGAGAAAGGGATTCCCTCTCGGTCTGGCTCCCTCTCGCTTTGACTATGTGGTGGCTTTGGCAGGAAACCCTAACACAGGGAAAAGTACTCTATTCAACGCCCTGACCGGTTTACGCCAGCACACGGGCAACTGGCCAGGGAAAACCGTCGTTCGTATGGAAGGGGGCTTTGAACACAGAGGAAAGTGGTATAAGCTCATAGACCTTCCCGGAACCTATTCTCTCCTCTCCATCACTGAGGATGAGGAAGTCGCACGGGATTTCCTCCTCTTTGACAACCCTGATGTGACAGTAATCGTCGTTGATGCCACCAACTTGGAGCGTAACCTCAACCTTGTCCTTCAAATCCTTGAAATTACTAACCGTGTAATCCTTTGCCTCAACTTAATGGATGAGGCCAGGCATCGAGGGATTGAGATAGATCACCGCCAATTAGAAAAGGACTTAGGGGTTCCGGTTGTCCCCACCTCTGCGCGATATCGAGAGGGCCTAGACCAGCTGAAGGAGGCTATAGAGGGGGTAGCGGAAGGTCGTATTCAACCTCAACCTTACCATCCCACTTATAACTCCCAGGTTCAATCAGCCCTAGAAGAGCTGACGCCCCTAGTCGAGGTGGCCTTGCCCGGCCTACCGAATGCCCGGTGGATTGCCCTTAGGTTACTAGAAGGAGATCAGCAAGTCATTACCTCTTTACAAAGGGGAGAATTAGCCCAAAGGGTTAACTCCTTTTCACCTCTCCCTCACCTCCCCAACCTTTCGGGCGCGGGGAAGGAGGTTCCTTATGGAAGCTAAGGTTCAGGAAACTGAAGACCCCAAGCTCCAGGAGCTTCTCCAACGTGCTCAGAAATTGCGTGAGAAAGTGGGGTCTCACCTCCACGATGCTTTAGTCAGCTCTATCTACAAAGAGGCTTCTCAAATAGCCCAGCGGGCGGTAAAAATAGCCCAACCCCGCCGGTACGATTGGGATGTTAAGGTTGATCGGTTGCTTACTTCTCCTATTTACGGCTTTCCCATTATGTTGGCCCTCCTCACCGCAGTCTTCTGGATCACTATTAAAGGGGCCAACATCCCTTCGGAGATGATCGCCCAAGCCCTCTTTTGGGGCCAGGACCGTTTAGAAGCTCTATTCCAGTATTTTCACGCTCCTTGGTGGCTCACAGGATTCTTTGTTCACGGCGTTTACCGGGGCCTAGCCTGGGTGGTCTCTGTTATGCTTCCTCCCATGGCTATCTTCTTCCCCTGCTTCACTCTTTTGGAGGACCTTGGTTATCTCCCTCGGGTTGCCTTTAATCTCGATCGTCTCTTTCGAAAAGCTGGTGCTCACGGCAAACAAGCTCTCACTATGGCTATGGGTTATGGATGTAATGCGGCGGGAGTCATTGCTTGCCGAATCATCGACTCGCCTCGAGAACGTCTAATTGCCATCATCACGAACAACTTCTCGCCTTGTAATGGTCGCTGGCCCACCCTCATTATGCTCGCCACAGTTTTCGTAGGGTCGGCTTTTCCTGCAGAAGTCGCCTCCATCGCAGCCGCCTCAACTATGGTGGGAGTGGTTCTCCTGGGGATCTTGATGACCCTTTTGGTTTCAAGCTTCCTCTCGAAAACCCTTCTGAAGGGGGAACCCTCCGCTTTTATTCTCGAGCTTCCTCCTTATCGAAGACCCCAAATTCTTCGGGTACTTTATACCTCTTTGATAGACCGAACCATTTTTGTCCTATGGCGAGCCATTATGATGGCTGCTCCTTGTGGAGGGATTGCTTGGCTTTTGGGGAATATTTATCTGGGCGGAGCGAGCTTAATGGCTCATATCGCCCACTTCCTCGATCCTCTGGGGCACGCCCTCGGCTTAGATGGAGTGATTCTGCTGGCCTACATCATCGCTATTCCCGCCAATGAGATCGTTGTTCCCACTATTTTAATGGCTTATATGAATATGGATCGGATGATAGAAATCGAAAACATGGCCCAACTTCGGCACCTTTTGGTGAACGAACATCATTGGACCCTTCTCACCGCTATCTGTTTAATGCTCTTTTCTCTTCTGCATAACCCCTGCTCTACAACCATTCTCACCATTTACCAAGAGACAAAGAGCAAAAAATGGACGCTGATTGCTACTTTCCTACCTCTCGCGATCGCTTTTACCGTTTGCTTTCTTGTAGCCCAAACGGCCCGGCTTCTTGGCTGGGGTTAGACTACCGCGCTCCTACCTAGGCCAAACTGACCACGGCAAAAGTGCTTATCTTACCAAATGCTCGGCCATACTTTTTCGTAACGAGGTGGGCAGCACCATTTGGGTAAACACCAAGTTCCCCCCCATAAACGAGGAGGGGTTAGGAGTGGGGGCAGTTACCTTGCCCCTGCGCAGGCTCAAACCTGTGACTACCCAGGTTCCCCCCTCCATCTTTTCTTTTTACAGAGGTAATATATCAAGCAACTGCTATTCTTCCTTTACCAAATTGACCTGCTGTGAAGGTTCTAAGGCCTCCAGAGAGATTGCGGGCCAGAAATCCTTTTTGACGGAGAAGGCGGGTAGCATAATAACCTCGTTGGCCAACTCCACAGTAAACCCAAATCTCCCTATCTCGAGGAAGCTGGTCTAAGTGATAGCGGAGCTGGGAGAGAGGGATGTTAATCGCTCCAGGGATATGGCCCGCTTCATATTCATCGGGATTGCGCACATCCAAAAAGAGTGGAGATTTTTCTCCTCCCTGCCCAAGGCTTTCTAAATCCTCCCAATGAACAATGGGATGATCTCCACGAAGGACATTTTGAGCCACAAAACCCACCATATTGACAGGGGATTTAGCGGAACCAAACTGTGGGGCGTAAGCGAGCTCAGCCTCTGCTAAGTCGTCAACAGTGGCGTTCATCTGTAAAGCAAGGGCTATGGTGTCAATGAATTTATCTACCCCCATTTTACCTACTGCTTGGGCACCGAGCACCTTCCCGGTGTCGGGAGAGAAGAGAAGCTTAACCTGCAGGGGTTCTGCTCCGGGGTAGTAGCTGGCATGGTGGTAGGGATGGAGATAAACCTTTTCGTAAGGGATGCCCAAACGTTTAAGCGTCTTTTCTGAGGCTCCTACTATCCCGGCAACCTGATCAAAAATCTTCACAATAGCAGTACCCAAGACTCCCCGAAACCGATCAGCTCGGCCAAAGATGGCTTCTGCTGCCACGCGTCCCTGTCGGTTAGCAGGTCCACCTAAAGGCACTAAAGTCCATTGGCCCGTAATCAAATCTTTAATTTCTACTGCATCGCCAACAGCCCAGATAAAAGGGTCGCTGGTTCGCATCTGTGCGTCTACCCGGATTCCCCCCCGTTCCCCAATCTCCAATCCTGCTTCTTTGGCTAACCTAACATCAGGTCTTACTCCGATGCTTAGGATCACCAGATCAGCAGGGTAACGTCCTCCTGACTGGGTCACCACGAGAAGACCTCCCTCCTTAGTCTCCTCAAAGCGGGCGACACCATCGCCTAAGACCAGCTCCACCCCTTTTTCAGATAAATGAGCGTGAAGAGGGGCAACCATTTCCGGGTCCATTGGGGGCATAACCTGGGTAAGCATTTCGATTAGGGTAACTTTTAAACCTTTTAAGACCAAATTTTCCACCATCTCCAAGCCGATGAAACCTCCTCCTACGACCACCGCCTGCTGAGCCTGATGTTGCTCAATCCAATCCTTAATTCGCTCTACATCAGGGATAGTTCGCACAGTGAAAATTCCCGGGTGATCCATCCCGGGCAGTGAAGGGCGGATAGGTACGGCCCCCGTGGCTAGGACTAAAGCATCATAAGGTTCTTGATAAACCTCTCCGCTGATGAGGTCCTTGACCTCTATAAAGCGGTTTTCGCGGTCAATACGTAGGACTTCTTGGTAGGTACGGGCAGAGATGTTAAATCGCTGGAGGAAAGTATCCGGGGTGGTGATAAGTAAATTCTCTCTAGAGGGAATGAGGTTGCCTACATAGTAGGGAAGACCGCAATTGGCATAGGAGACATAAGGGCCCCGTTCAAAGAGGAGGATTTCTGCCTCCTCCGACAAGCGTCGAGCCCGGGTTGCGCAGGCGGAACCACCAGCCCCTCCACCGACAATTAAGATGCGTTTCCCCTTTTCTGCCATGCTCCTAAGAACCTCCTTATTCAAGGGTTTTCTCCTCCTATTATACTATACCCCCTATTGTATAATTCAAATCCTCCTAGGTAAAGGCAAAATTCTTGATGCACATTGAAGATTACAAGAGCGGAGAAATCCCAGTAGAACACAGGCTAACGTAGCCATACCTCTTAGGGCGTGTGAGTTCTCCTCCATGCACGCGGAGAGGGGTTAGGGGTGGGGCTACCAACCTCCTTGTCACCCCTGTTTACTGAGGATGGCGCAGGCTACTGACTGCGGAGTTGGCAACGGGGAAACTCTTGATACTTCCCTTGCATCTTCAGGATATTTCCTCTTGAAAAAGGTTCCGCCACTATAAGCTTCCTAGTGAGAAGGTAAGGTTAGATAAGCTTAAGAAATATCTCCTCCAGTTCCCTTTGGGAAAGGCGCTTTTCGGTTTCATTCTCTTGAGAAAGGCATCGGGAGAGATTCTCTAAAAAGTAGGCTAAGCTGGCCTTCTCGAGAGCCGACTTAGCGGCGGCAAACTGTTGAAGGACTTCCCGACAATCAGCCCCCTCCCTCACCATACGCTGAAGCCCTCGGATTTGACCTTCAATTCTCCTCAAGCGAGCCAACAACCCCTGTAGCTCTTTTTCCTCTAAGGAGGTCGCCATCTTCTTTCCTTTTCTTTTCTAAAAGTGATACTCCCGGGGGTATTATAGCCGGTTCTTCTTCTTTCGTCAAGGGAAGAGAACTAAAGACCTCTCCAGAGGCTACAACCGAACTCGAGGATCGAGCCAGCCGTAAAGCAGGTCCACCACAAGGTTAATCACCACGAAACCCGTTGCCATGAGCAGGGTGGTCGCCTGAATCAAAGGGTAGTCCCGAGCAAAAATAGCTGAGACCGACTCATATCCAATGCCGGGTACGGCGAAGATCGTCTCCACAACAAAGGAACCTGAAAGGAGATAACCCAAAGAGGTTCCTGCAACCGTTAATACTGGCGGGAGCGTGTTAGGAAGTGCATGGCGCCAAAGGATTTGCGAACGAGGAAGCCCCCGAGCGTAGGCAGCCCGGATATAGTCTTGTTGTAAGACTTCAATCATTTGGGCCCGGGTTAAGCGAGCAATCATCGCAGTGGGGCGGGTGGAGAGAACCCAAGCCGGAAGGACCCAATGAAGGGGACTGGACCAACCCGCAACAGGCAAGATTCCCAACCATAAGGCGAAAACCAAGATGAGGAAAGGGGCTAAGACGAAGGCAGGTAAGGAAATGCCGGAGAGGATAAGGAACATTACTAAACGGTCGATCCATCGGTTTTGATAGAGAGCCGAGAGAATCCCAACGGATATTCCTAACCCACAAGCTATACCCATCGCCATAACTGCCAGGGAAGCGGTAACTGGCACTTTCTCTCGAAGGATTTCGATCACAGGGCGACGCGTTACGTAGGAGGTTCCGAAATCTCCTTGCAAAGCCCTATAGAGGAAATGCCCATATTGAACGAGAAGAGGGCGGTCTAAACCCAATGCTCTTCGTACCCTCTCCCGGGCCTCTGGAGAAGCGTGTTGACCAAGGAGGATGCTCACTGGATCTCCCGGTGCAAAGTAACCGAGAAAGAAAGTAATAGCGGAGATGGCTAAAAGGGTAGGTATGCCCTGGAGTAAACGACGGAGAATATACCGGGTCATCCCCTACTCCTCGCTTCACTTGAAACAACCTAGGAATTCTGGTTTTCCTTTTGTTTATGCCTGAGCTTATCGGCATACATAGCCCGATCCGCAACTTGGATCAAGGCTTCAAAGGTTTGCCCGTCTTCGGGATAAGTTGCTAGCCCTACACTAAACCCGGAAGCTCCTTGATGAGACTGATAACCTTTTTGTAACCGTCGAGCAACCGTTTGCGCAGAAGCTTTGTCGGTCATTGGTAGAACGACTAAAAACTCGTCCCCTCCGTAACGCCCCACCATATCTGCCCCCCGAATCCCCCGACGGAGGTAACGAGCTACCTCCTTAAGGACCTCATCTCCCACCAGATGGCCATAACGATCGTTTAACTGCTTGAAACCGTCTACATCCACCATAATGATACTGAGCGGAGTATTATATCGCCTTGCTTGCTCCATCTCCTTCTCAGCGAAAGAAAACAGCGACCTTCGGTTAGGAATTCCTGTTAAATGATCCTGGGAGGACAACTCCTTGAGAAGGGTATTCTGCTCTTCCACTTTCCGTTGAGCCTGGGCGAGAAGATCTAAAGCCTCGGCATACCTCCGGGTTTCATTACGAAGAAGACCCAACACTAGAGCAAAAGCGAAAAATAGACTGGTAAAAGTAAGGAATCGAATCTGAACAGCGGTTTCAAATAACCGCAACCAATCCTCTAGGGAGGAAATATAAAGGAGCCAAAGTACGGTTAATATCACCAAGCCTAGGCTAGCTCTCAGATTTCCCAGGATACTAATCACTATAACCGGCATAAAAAAGACGATAATCAGAGGACTCTCGATTCCTCCGGTCACTTTAACCAAACCCGTTATAAACAGAGAATCGAGAACGCAAAGAATTTGGCACTGAAGAGGGGTAAGAGAGATTTTAAGAGGGAACAATCCTGTAGCAAGGGCATAGAGAAAGCCTAAGCCTTTGAACCAGTAGTACCACCCTTTAAAATCGGGTATTAGCCAAAAGGGCTGTAGATTGATCAAAGCAAGAATCCAGACAAAAACCCTCAATCCTAATACCCAGTGTTCATATCGGTGACTGATAGCAGACAACTTAGAGTGAAGTGCTTCTTCCTTCTTGTCCATAGAACTTGCGCGTTTGGAATGGAACTTAAGAGTGGTTAACAAAGATTGCCTCCTCGAACCTCAGGAATTACCCTTGCTCCTCTGCCTTCTGTTTGATCCTCCCAAAGAATTTTTCCACAATTTTTTGACAGGCAGACAAAATATCTTTGACTTCTTGCTCGGTGTAACGTTCATTGATAGGGATAAGGAGGAGGCTTTGCAGGGCCTCCCAAGCACCAGGGCAATCTTGCTCTCCATAAATAATCGGGCGAGAACAGTAAGAACTGGAAAAAGGGAATTCGGAGCGACCGTAAGTCCTCCGATGATAAAGCATCTCATAGCAGAATAAAGGTTTCCCAATATACCCGGCAGAAACGGGAATTCCTTCGGCCCGAAGGTAACGGGCAAACTCAGAGGGAGGGATACCGAGCACTTCTTGGTCAACATGAAAGGGATAAAGCCACCAGGAGGGCCGAGTATGCGGAGGGACATAGGGGGGGATCAAGCCAGGAATCTGCTCCAAACCTTGAGAAAGGGCTTCTGCAATCGCTCTTCTCCGTTCGACCACTTCCGGAAGCTTCCGCAACTGAGCCCGGCCTACCGCAGCGGTGAGCTCATTCATCCGATAATTAGGGGCTAAAAAGAGATAATCCCGGGTCGTTCCCTCTCGAGGCCACCCCTTATCGCTGAACAACCGGGCACGGGTTTGATACTCAGGCCGGTTGACCAACACCATCCCGCCATCGCCGGTGGTAATGTGTTTTGATTGTTGGAAAGAGAAGCACCCAAAATCGCCTAAGGTGCCCACTTTTTGCCCTTTATACTCCGCACCGATAGCTTGGGCACAATCTTCAATCACTGTAATCCCATAAGACCGACAGAGCTCCAGAATGGGGTCCATCTCAGCCGGCCTTCCGAAGAGATGAACCACAATCACTGCTCGGGTACGCTCGGAAAGGCAGGAAGCAATCGTTTCTGCAGAAATATTTCCCGTTCGAGGGTCTACATCGGCAAAAACCGGCAAGGCATTCTGATATAAAATAGGGATCACAGACCCCATATCTGAGATCGGGGCGACGATAATTTCATCCCCTGGATCGGGGTCTAAGGCACCTACTGCTACATGAATCGCAGAAGTTCCGGAGGTAGTTCCAACCGCAAAGGCCGCGTTGTGAAATTGAGCAAACTCCTCTTCAAAAAGCCGGGCCTGTTTCCCCCCCACTCGGTTCAGAATACCAGACCGAATCACCTCCTCAAGGAGGTGAAGTTCTTCATCACCTAAAGTCCTTCCTGAGGCATTCTCTACTGTTGGAAAGGGTTGGCGGCGAACAGGCTCCCCCCCTTCTAAAGCTAGTTGAGGCATTTTGTCTCCCCCAGTTTGCTCATATTCAAATTTCTTTTCGATCTTCTTCGCCTGTAATCCTGCCAAACTTTACCCTTATTCGCCTCGTATCGGGAGGATTTCGCCCCACCTCCTTTTTCCTTTATAATAACTGAGGAGGGATTATGGGTAGGTTTGGCGCAGGCTGTAGGGACGAAGGATGCTTCACCCCTCCCCAAACCCATATCCCTTTAGGGAGTTCCCTCCCTATGTGCAGAAGAAACAAAGTAAGCCTTACCAGGGAACCCAATAGTATTGGAACGCCTTTCCAGATGGAGAGAGTTTTGATGAAAGAAGTGCTCTTGGAAACTCACTTACCCTTTCCCACTTACCGCAAAGGAAAAGTCCGGGATGTTTATGATCTCGGGGACCGGCTCCTCATTGTAGCAACCGACCGGATCTCAGCTTTTGATATTGTTTTGCCCACGGGTATCCCAGGCAAAGGACGCATCCTTAATCAACTCTCAGCCTTCTGGTTTAAAAAAACAGAACACCTTTGCCCTAACCACGTGATCGCTACGGAGGGACCCGAAATCCCCCAAGAGGTTCAAGAACGGAGCCTATTGGTCAGAAAGACAAATCCTTTTCCCGTTGAATGTGTGGTCCGAGGGTTTCTAACAGGGTCAGCCTGGAGAACCTATCGAGAAATTCCCCCTCGAAATGGCATTGTCTCTCTGTGGGGATTAAAATTGCCAGCAGGCTTGAAAGAAGCGGAGCGATTACCCGAACCTTTGTTTACTCCCACGACTAAAGCCCATACAGGCCATGATGAGAGTATCACTTTTGAACAGATGGTGGACCGCCTGGGCACTGATGTCGCCCATACGTTGCGCGAGAAAACGCTCCAGGTTTATTTAGCAGGGTGTGCCCACGCTGAAAAACAAGGCTTCCTTATTGCGGACACCAAAATGGAGTTCGGGGAGATTGACGGCCAAATTATCCTTATTGACGAACTATTAACTCCCGATTCGTCACGCTTCTGGGATAGCTCCCAATATACTCCTGGGAAACCGCAAGAAGCTTATGATAAACAAGTTGTTCGGGACTACCTTCAAAGCCTGGTAGACCAAAGAAAATGGAACAAGGAGCCCCCCGGCCCCCCTCTCCCAGAGGAAATTGTGGAACTAACCCGTCAGCGATATGAAGAAGTTTTTGAACGGTTAACAGGATAGTTAACCCCTCCGGGTGGTTGGGGTTGACCATCGCACCCTTGAGAGAATATGTTAGTACGCCAGCTTCCGCCTGTGGCTACTATTCCCCTCAGAGAAAGGTTAGGAATGAGATAAACCTACGCAGATTGAAGCCTGTGCAGGTTGACTCAGACCGCTGAGGCCCTATTGGAGGAGCTATGAAGTACCTTATTCTCGTGATTGACGGCGCTACAGATTATCCCTTAGACGAGTTAGAAGGTCGTACCCCCCTCCAGGTAGCAAGGAAACCTAACCTAGATTGGTACGCCGAAAGAGGTCAGATAGGTACGGTGAACACTGTCCCCGAACACCTACCCATCGGCAGCGATGTCGCCAATATGGCCATCTTTGGCTATGATCCTGCCCGTTACTACACCGGGAGAGGACCGATTGAGGCGGCAAGTATGGAGATCCCCGCCGAGGAGAAAGATGCCATCTTCCGTTGCAATTTGATCGCCACGGATGGAGAAAAACTCTTAGATTATAGCGCAGGGCATATATCCACCGAGGAAGCCCGAGTGCTCCTCCAACTCCTTGAAGAGAAACTGGGAGGAAAACGCTTCCATTTCTACCCCGGAATCCAATATCGCCATATCTTCGTCTGGAGAGAAGGACCTATTGACCAAAAGACCACACCTCCCCACGATATTCAAGGAGAGCCGATAGAACCTCATTTGCCAGAAGGTGAGGGAGATCAAATCCTTCGGCAGATGATGTGGAACTCTTTAGAAATTCTGGATAACCATGAGATCAACCGTCGCCGTCGGGATGAAGGCAAACTTCCGGCCAATATGATCTGGTTGTGGGGCCAGGGATATATGCCTCATTTGCCCCCCTTCTCTTTAAAAACCGGCCTCACCGGAGCGGTTATCGCAGCAGTAGATCTGATCAAAGGTATTGGCCGGTTAGCTGGGCTAAAAGTTATTGAGGTTCCTGGGGCCACCGGGTATATAGATACCAATTATGAAGGAAAAGCCCAATCGGCTCTTGAAGCGCTAACCACTATGGATTTTGCTTATATCCACGTAGAGGCTGCCGATGAAGCGGGGCACGCTGGTGACATTGAGATGAAAATTGAAGCGATCGAACGGATTGATCGTCGTCTGGTAGGCCCCCTTCGGATGGGGTTAGAAACTTTCAAGGAAGGTTACCGCCTTTTGATTCTTCCCGACCACGCAACTCCCATTCCTCTCCGCACCCATGACCGAGGCCCTGTGCCTTTCCTCCTCTATGACTCCACCAAAACCCCCTCGGGCCCCCGACTCCCTTTTGACGAAAGAGCTCTAGAAGAAGCTAAACTGCAAATAGAGGAAGGTCACTCTTTACTCAATCTCCTTTTGAAGTCTTAAACAATGCCGGAAATCAGTCCCTTTCGAGGAATTCGTTATAATCCCTGTCGGATTTCAGACCTGAATTCGGTACTGGCCCCTCCTTACGATGTCATTAGTCCTCAAGCTCGCCAGCGATTGGAGTCCGCCAGTCCCTTCAATATCGTTCATATCCTCCTCGGGAAATCTTCGGAAACCAGAGGAACCCCGGAGTATCACCATTCTGGCACTTTATGGAAACAATGGTTGGAAGATCAAGTTTTGATTAAGGATCCCGAGCCCGCTTTCTACATTTACCACCAGGAATTCCGCTATGAAGGATTCTGGCGCCGGCGACGGGGTTTAATCACCCTAGTACGCCTGTCGGATTACTCCGAAGGGATTATTCTCCCTCACGAACAAACCTTCCCCGCCCCCAAAGAAGACCGTCTGCGTTTAATGCAGGCTTGCCGCGCCAACCTCGACTCCGTTTTGGGCCTCTATGATGACTCCTACGGCGACATCGCAGACCTCCTAGCCGACCGAACCCTGGGAGATCCCCTTTTAAAAGTAGCTACTTATGGAGAAGAACATACTCTCTGGAAGATCACTGACTTAGGATTCTTGCGGGAGATTCAATCCGCTTTGAAATATGAAGTAGTGGTGATTGCAGATGGCCATCACCGCTACGAAACCGCCCTGTTACTGCGGGAACTCCACCTTCAGGAGAAAGAAACCCCTGACCCGAATTATGACTACGTATTAATGACCCTGGTTGCCCTTCAGGACCCTGGGTTACTTACTCTCCCTACCCATAGAGTATTGATGGCGTCTCAAAAGACCAATGATACTTCTTGGGAACTCTTCTCCCTGTTGGAGGAGATAAAACCTACTGGCTGGACTTTGGAAGAAAGCGGTAGTCTGAGAGAGGTAGAAGCCCTTTTAAGGAGCGCCTCTGAAGAGGGTTACATCGCTTTTGGGGTGCTAGCAAAGCACCACCAGTTCGCAGTTTTAATCTATTCCTCTTCTCCTACTCGGTTTTTAGCTGAAGAACCTCTTCTCCTTCACAAGGATATTCTACCCCCTCTTCTCGACTGGTTTCACCGAGAAAACTGCTGGATTCAATATACTCACTCGGTGAAAGAGGCCCAGCATTTATTAGAAGAAGATCAACAAGGTTTGATTGCTTTCCTTCTTCGCCCTATCTCGCCTGAGGAGGTTTTTCGAACTGCCCAAAGAGGTCAACGGCTCCCGGAGAAATCCACCTATTTTTTCCCCAAGCTCCCCACTGGGTTGATAATGCGTTCCTTGGAGGATTAAATTGGCGGGCTACCTCCTTCGGTTCACCAGGAGGCTCACCCTCCTTCCGGTTCCCTCCTCGTGAGGGAGAGGGGACAATACCTCCCTTGCGAGGAGATACTCCTCCCCTAAGGGGAGGAGGTAAGGCAAGCACCAAGGTCTATCCCTAACCTCCTTACAACTCCTCCCAACCCATCACTGTAAATTCTTTGAGGAAAGCACCGGTATTCATCAAAGAGGAATAAGGGAAGCGAATAATCCCAGAAGCTGAATTGTTAGTCTGGCGGATAGAAGCCTTAGGAGAAGTCATTCCCGCATAACCCGCCCAAAAAGCTCCTGTGACTTCTGCACTCGCCATAGAGAGCTCGATATCTCGGTAAACCGCATACATTATACCTGTCCTCTGACTCGTGTTACTTGCTAACCGGATGGCTGGCCCTATACCCTGATAGAAAGAAACTAAGGCGTTAGCCGAAAAACTAGATACTTCATACTCCGAATTACTTGATTGGTCGAAGGTACCATCTAACACTACCAAAGCAGAGCTTTCTAACTCCGAATTACTCCTCAAACTGAGAGAACCAGTAATCCACACCACACCGGAGCCGGTAAAGACTAATTCGGTGTTCACTGAAACTTCTACGCTGGCATCAATGATACAAGGAGTGGAGATCTCGACCCTCCTCTGGTTCGTTTTCAGCACATTTCCTGACCGAACCATTCCTGGAGGAGGGGAAGTCAAGGTATACCGAGGCCAGGAACCGGAATTAGCTAACCACTCATTACGCCAGGTGTTCACCAAATCGAGGGTCGGCATCTCAATTCGGGGTGCTCCGCTTTGACCCTGGGGGTAATCTGGGTCATTCACATTAACCCAACCATTTCCTGTGGTCACAGTTCCTGCAGCTGCTAATCGCCCGTGAATGGTAGGACGGTTCACTGTTGCGTTTCCATTGGCCCAAATATGGGCTTGAGGGGTTGCCACCGGATTTTCGCGATCGTCTACTGTCTGCGTCTGCAAATTGCCAATAACAATATCCCCTTCGGCTGCCATCGCCGCATTGGAAAACCCAAAGGGATTTCGTTTGATCCTAGCGCGGATCGTCCGGGTTGTATTGGTGGTAACAATAGTTCCCTGACTCTCCACGACGACCTCGGTATCACTAATCCGCTGAGTCACTCTTACGGTAAAGTAATCATTCCCAAAATATTTGGTGGTAGGGCCAGCATAACTCTTATCTTGGCGCAGCTGATACACCGCATAATCCACCCCAGCCTCGGCTAAAGCCAATGCTTTTGTTAAATCTCGAGCTTGGTAAGTACCCTCGTACTCCCGAACAATATAGGTAACTATGCCACCCCCTAGCACTAGGATTAAACTGACGAAGAGTAAACCGATAACAATAACCGATCCCCTCTGTAATGGTTTCATTAAGGCACCCCCAGCTCTCATAACCGAGCTTTATTCCCTCCTAAACCATTTTCCCTGAAAAGAGGGAAAAGAGAAGGGAACGCCTCACAATCCCGGAGTGAAATTCGCAATATTAAGATAAGAGATAGGGGTACCCAACCGGCACCCCTATCTCCTCCCTCAGACAAATCCTGCTTTCCGTTAATCTCCCTCGACTATAGAAAACTTCCTAGCCCTCCCTTAGCTAAAGCTCCTGCCATTCTACAACCTGAAAGTTCATTCTAAAAAGGTTAATGGATTCGTAAAATCCGCTGGGAAACTGTATTAAAGTGGACTGAGAGTTATTGGTTTGCACCAACCTCTTCCCAGCCCATAAGGAACCCCAAATCGTGGAACCTGCGCCAATCTCAATATCCCCGTAGGGAGCAAAAACAAGGCCTGTACTCTGCACTGTGTTACTATTAAAGCTAATTGCAGGGCCTGAAGAAGGTCGGGCTAAACTAACAAGAGCAATCTGACTACGCATATTCTCCGGCAGATCACTGGCTACCGAATAAGAAGAATTGCTGTCCTGGGTCACGGTGCCTTCTACTACAAGAAAAACTTTGCTAATTAATTGGGTATTCGACCTCATTCGCAAATTCCCTTTGACCCAGCAAACCCCAGAACCTACAATGGTGAGAACACTATTGGGATTGAGGGTCAAATCTCCATTAATCACACAAGGAGCGGTTAAGGTGGTTACTCCATTAATGGTTACCGAGGAGGGATAAATCGTTCCACTACTTGCTATATTCCACCAGCTCGTTTTCCAGTAAGAAATCGCATCCTCATCCGGAAGCTTAATTGGAGGAGCTCCTGATAAACCGGAGGGATAGGAAGAATCGTTGATTTGTACATTAGACCCCACCGTTAAGGTTCCCACTGCTGTAACACTTCCATCTATGAAAGCGTTATTTAGGGTAGCATTACCGTTGGTCCGTAGGGCAGCAGTAGGAGGGGAAATCGGATTGCCATAGGCATCAACGGTTTGGGTCCGTAAGTTACCTACAGTGATTTCAGACCCCCCGACCATTGCCGCATCCTTAAACGCGAAGGTTACTTTCTTGACTCTAGCCCGAATCGTTCTCTCCTCATTGGACCCCAAGGCCATTCCCCGACTTGTTACAATTCGCTCATTTTCATCTACATAAGTCACCGTAATTTGATAAGAACCTATTCCTATATCTACCGGGCTACTGGTACCGGTGTAACTAGGGTCTCTGCGCAGTTCGTACACAGCCCGATCTACTCCAGCTTCAGCCAGAGCTAAGGCTTTGAGAGCATCTCCTGCTAAATAGGTGTTATGAAACTCTCGGATAATAAGGGTAACAATAGGGCTTGCTACAAGAAGGATCAAGCCGGCAAAGAGAATGCCCACCAGGATAAAAGAACCCCGGCAAAATCGCTTCATTACCGCACCTCACTGTAAATTAAAATTTCTTAAGAAAGCCCCTGCTTTAATCTCCGTTATCCCCAAGGGTGAGGAACCAGACCCATAAGTCAGGTAAACATTTACCAAAGAGGCGAGGTCAAAATTGCTACTACGAGCGGGGTCTAGGGCATAAGTCACCTCAACGGTTGTGCCCGAGGAAGGGGCGGAATTCAAAGTTAATTTTCTTGTGCTGGCATTCGTTGTATATTGGCTAGAATTTAAAACCGAATTCCCCACTTTAACGGTTATCTCATCTATTGCGAGGTTCCCATCAGCATCTAAAGGGTAACCCCCGAGGATAAACTCCCGCCGGCTTCCATCTCCCGTGTACTGCTGAAGGGTATAATATCGGAAGACTACCGAGTCTACCTTAGGGGTTTCTATAAGGTTTGTTACCCCTTGCCGAGAGCTCCCACTCGCGGGGAAAACGCTTTTTCTCAGAGATTTATCCGAGGAGTTAAAACGATAAAGGATATAATCATAAGAACCGCTAATTAAACCCGAGGCGTTGTAAGAAGGAACCTCTAAAATCAGAACGGTTGAAGAAGAAGTATAACCCCCATAGGAACTTTTAACTCGCCGGGCCGAGCGAATATCCTTACAGATTCGATCAGAGGCCAAACGGCCTAAAAAGAGTTGGTTTGCCCGATCACTTTCCCGAGAAAGCCCTCGGTTGACAATTTCGTAAATACTAAAAGTCAAAGCCAATAAGAGGGTACCCAAAACCATAGCGAGAACGATTTCCAGGAGGGTATATCCTCGCTCCCCTCGGGGATAGAAACCCCGCCTAAATCGGCCAACCTCTTTCATTTGACGATCCCTCCTCGGGTCACAAGGGTGACCAAATTAATCGTCTCGGTATCCCCTCCCGGAGCTCTCCAAGAAATCGTCACCGTTACTTTTTTAATATTACTATTTCCCTCATAATTTTCGATGGTCAAGGATCCTTGGCCGTTGGGCAAGCTAGAAAGTTGGGGAACACTACCGATCAAAGGTCCGTTAGTTTGGTTAACTAAGGAATCAAAAGGAACTTGCCTGACTTGCTCCAGCTCATGATAGGCGGCGTGATAGGCTTGGGAAACCAAGCGAGCTCGGTGGTTGATAAAAATACTTGAGGTTAAGAACTGATAAACCGCGATAAAAGCCAAGGTGATAAACACCAAGGCAATCATAATTTCCAGTAAAGAAAAACCTTTTTGGCGATATACCGCTAACATCCTTGACCTAGACAGAAGAAAAGAATTAATTTGCCTCATTCTCCAAATTCATTATTCCTTAAAAAAGAATAAAACTTCTCGTCGCTGTTTAGAGGCCCTGGGTTGCCTAAAGGGTTCTCTACTCGGCAAAAGAAAATCCCTCGCCAGGGGAGGAAAGCAAACCTTTTGAACTGTTTTAGAAAAATGAGCCTTGGATTTCCCGTTAGCCCACTAACAAGCGATTATCCCACAGAGCCGAGACTCTCATCCTGGGGATTTTGTTTTACTAGGGAGGGTTAAAACTTCTTCTTGGGGGTTCCTTTTATCCTAGAGGAAAGGGGAGGTTCCGCATCCGGGCTAGGAAAGCCTCCACCTCTTCACGAGGGGGGAGAGAAGGTTGAGCTCCCATCTTTGTAACAGAGAGAGCGGCCGCCGCATTAGCAAAAGTGACCGCCTCCTTTAAGGACTGCCCCTCGGCTAAAGCAACCCCTAAGGCACCAACAAAACAATCTCCCGCCGCGGTGGCATCCACCGCCTGAACCGGGAAAGCGGGAACCGTAAAGCGAGCGTCCCGAGAGGCCACAAAACAACCTTTTCCCCCTAAAGTTACCACCACTGTTTGGGCACCCATCTCTTGCAGACGGCGCGCTAGGCTAGCGGGATCCCCCCTCCGACCAACAAGAGCCATAGCCTCCTTCTCATTAGGCACCAGCAGATCTATCTGCTTTAAAAGGGTTTCAGGAAGCGTTTGGGCAGGAGCAGGGTTCAGTAAAACCAGCTTCCCGTGCTTTTTAGCGAGAGTAATCGCTTTCTCAACAGTCTCTAGCGGTACCTCCAATTGAAGCAAAACCATTTGGCAACTTGCTATGGCGAGCTCTGCCCGCTCTACATCCCCGGGGGATAGCTCACTGTTAGCTCCGGGAGCCACTGCTATGGCATTTTGTCCCCGGTTATCAACGAAAATCAATGCAACTCCTGAAGGGCGCTTCGCCGTCCGCCGGATATATCGCAGATCCACTCCTTCTTGCTCAAGCTTCTTGAGGTAAGCAGAGCCGAGGTCATCTTCCCCTAAGCAGGCTACCAGAGTCACCTGAGCTCCTAATCGCTGGGCCGATACCGCTTGATTAGCCCCTTTACCCCCCTCTGCCCGGATTAAATCTCCTCCTAGAACCGTCTCCCCCGGAGAAGGAATCTTTGGAACGGGTACAATAAAGTCGGTATTAGCCGACCCTACCACAACAATTTGCACTGAGGCTGGCATCAGCTATAAAACTCCTTTCCGTTGAGATGGGCGATACACACCCGGTTCTTCCCCAATCGCTTGGCCTGAAGTAACGCTGTGTCTGCCGAACGAATCAGAGAAAGTTGGTCCTGAGCATGATGAGGAAAATCTGCAACCCCTGCACTCAATGTTGCTGTAGGAAGATGCCTGCTTTGAGTTTCTACGACCACACTCTGCAAAATCCTCTTGGCTACTAAATAAGCTTGCTCCGCCGTCGTCCGATTCAGAACTAAAGCAAATTCTTCACCACCATAACGAGCTGCAAAATCACTGGCCCGAACATTCTTCCGAAGAATTTCTGCCACCAATTGAAGCACCTGATCTCCAACTAAATGACCATACCGGTCGTTGATCTGTTTAAAATTGTCAATATCCAACATTATCAGAGCAAGGTCTTGGTTATAACGCCTTGCCATAGCAATAAGACGCTCTATCTCTTCGTGAAAATAGCGATGAGTATAAAGCCCCGTTAAACCATCCGTTAGGGCAAGCTGAAGAGTCTTTTGGTAGAGCTTGGAATTATAAATGGCTATCGCCGCTTGCTCTAAAAAGGTCTGGATAATTTCCATTTCTTCCTGAGAAAAAGGGCCTTTTTCTCTTTGCCGCTTGATGACACCGACTCCAATCACTTGATCTCCCAACTGAATAGGAATGAAAACCGTCCAGGAGTTGGCTAAATGGTACTTAGCCCATCGGGGATGTCCTAAAAGAGGAGGATAATCTTCTGCATAAAGGAGGCGGGGATTTCGCACAATATCCGCAAAGACATCAGCCTCATCGGAGCTATCCAAAGATTCGGAAACCACCACAGAAGGATCTTCAGGGGTGTTATACCCCGCCACCCCTTGGACTCTCCTCGCCTCTTCGTCTACTAAAGCCAAAAACGAGTACTCTCCATCGCTGAGCTGAACAATGGTTTCACAAACCATTTGTAGGATATTGGAAAGATCTTGGATGGTGGTTATCGCTTGAATCACTTCATACAACCGCTTCAGCTCCTTATTCTTAATCTGCAAATCTCGGATCAACCAGAAATTGTGGACGATTAAGCTAATATGTTCCGCAAAGAAGCGGAGTTTTTCCACATCTTCTTCAGAAATCGGTTTTTGTGAAACCAAATTATCCACTGTAATCGCGCCAACGATCCTCCCTTCCACTTTAAAAGGCACGATTGCATGGGCTTTCACCCCCTTCATAGATAGGTTAGAAGGGGCATAGGAGTGGGTCTGGTAATCCTGGATGAGGAAATAAGGCTGAATATTACCTAAAAGAACTTGAACCAGAGGATCCTGACTCTCCGGATCTAGGGGTACTAAGAAGTGGCGTTCATCCCTTATTTGAAGATTCTCATCGGTACCAAAAGAGCCTCGGATCACTTGGTTCCTCTCATCCAAAAACCAAAGGGCGGCTCGATCAAAACCCAGGAGGGACCGAATCATTTGCAGTAATTGCCGGATTGTTGTTTCTCCTTCAGCGGAATAAACGATTGCTACCATCCTTCCCCCTCCATCTAGTTAATTCAAACCCCAGAATAGAGGGTTGAGCCTACAGCATCCAGATCTCCCCCTAGAAAGCTTGGGATACCCTTCTTTCTGAAAGCTTCAACCGGTTCACGTTTGTTTCCTCAATTCTCTGGGAATAAAAACTTTGAAAGACCATCTCAAAGGAAGAACCCTTCTCTTATGAAGACCTATCATCGTTTTACAATGCCCGCCCATCCTCAAGCTTTATCTGCAAGCCGAAGGCATCTCGCTCTTCTCTTAACAACGGGTACTTACTGCTCCTCTCAGATCAATGAATTCATTCTTGCAGTCGGTGAAGCTCTCTCTAACGCTATTGAACACGGCGCTTGTGAACCAGGTGAACCGATCACTATTCATCTCTCGATCGAGGAAGAAATTGTCCGAGTCGAGATTACTTATAAAGACTGGGGCTTCTGCCCAGAAGAAAAAACTCTTCTTAATCCTCTAGAGTATTCCGATGGGGGTTTAGGACGGTTCTTTATGGAGCACTTCGCGGATCAAGTAGATTATCAATTTCTACCGGGGTTGACCACAATCACCCTTCTCAAACGAATGAAGCCTCCAGCAAAACCGCTCCCTCCCCTTCGTTCTAAAGAAACGCTTTCTACCATACTTCCACCTTCCCTTCAAGAAAAAGGGCTTTCATCCCTTAAAATCACCTTCTTCAATCCCGCACCCCTAAGACAGAAAGCCTCCTTAGCCCCCCCTCCGAATAAGATGCGGTAGGCGATTGAGTAATCGCTGAGTTTCTGGACTTTGATCCTCCAACAAAGCCTTTTGTAAAGTCGCAACTCCTCGGGATATTTCCCCCCTCTCTAAGAATTGTGTTCCCTCGACCAAGGAGTAGTAAAGAGGAGAAGGGCTAATCTCTAAAGCACGCCGAAAAGCCTCCTCCGCCTGTTTAAAACGCTGGATATGCAGATAGAGTAAACCTAATTCCTTCCAAGGAGTGGCTTCTACTAAAGCAATGTCTGGTTCCTCAGGTCTTCGCCCCTGATAAGCGGATTGGCGTTTCTTCTCCGCTTCTTGAGCCAAAACTTCTGTTGCCCTCTGAAGCGTTTGGAGCGCTTTTTGGGGTTGCTTAAGATCAAGGTAGGCATAAGCCATCCCTCGGTAAACGGCCAACTGTGTAGGCATAGCCTTCAGCGCCCTCTGGTATTCCTCTAAAGCTTGTTCTGGTTTTCCACTAAGGCGATAAGCTTCGGCCATTCCGAAGTGAGCCCAACGCATTTCGGAGATTTTTAGAGCTTGCTGAAATTTTTCTAAGGCCAGAGTAAGGTTTCCGGTCCTCAAATAGTACTGTCCCGCTTCAACATAACGATGAGCCTGAGCCAACCGCCAGAATCGGAAGAGGTAAGGAGAGGCGGCTCCCCCTAAAAGCACTAACAGGACCAAAGGAATCCATATAAGAAAGCGACTTTTCATTTGGTTAAGTAAAAGGTGTCAATCCCTCTTATCTTGGTTACAACTTTCCACCCTTCCTCAGGAGGGCAAGGCAATACTGAGCGGTAACCTCCCCTTCTCGGCTTACCCAGAGGTTCACCCCCTTAGAGTTAGCGGGATTCATCCCTACTAAAGCTCAGAGCTGGGCATCCGAAGGCAGAAGCCTACGTTAATGCCCCCTAAGGGGATGACTCCCATCCCCCTTGGTAGGCTACCTAGCTAGATGTACCCCTCCACAAATCCATCCAAACCTATTGTAATCCTTCTAACCTTTTATCCCCAAAATTAAGGATAGAGCTGATAGCCCGCAGTCTCAGGATAAAGGCATCCTAACAAAGCGAACAATACCCCCATTGAAAATTCACCAAGAATGAAGCCGAGAAACAGAGGAAGTGCTCGACGATAGGTTCTTAATCCCCCAAAACGGAGGAGAAACCATTTACAAATTCCCCCTAACAGGGTGCTGAACCACATCCATTCAATGGTGCGGCGAGAGAAACCCACCGCATACCCCACCGGATGGAAAGGCCATTCGGTGAAACGTAATCGCATCGCCGACAAAAAAAGCGTAAAACCGAAACCGAAAAGAGTAGCCAATATTGCCGGAGGATCCGGCCGGCGCGGAGTAGATAAGTGAGAAGCCAACTCCCTAAAAGGAGTTACCGGGACATCCAGAAAACGTTGCCCATTCATAGTGACTCCCCCAAAACGGTGGATAATGGGCAAGTAAACGATATAGACGACAATCATTGCGATAATACAAGCGAGAAGCATCGCCTTCACCGCAGAACGAGGAGAAAGGCCTTTGGCCTCCGCCATTTTGAAGTTCTCAAGTTGAGCCGGCATTAAGCAAGGCAAGGCACGCAGATCAGTGGTCATCCACCGGAGGTGGGCTAAGATCGTCAAATTCTGAGGTCCTAACCCCGAAGTTCCGGCCACCATTATCATCACTTCTTGGGGGGTCATCGGCCCGGTGATACCTCCCATACCCGCCTCGGCTCGAATTCGGCTGATGGCGATGCTCCAAGCAAAGACGAGTAAGAAAAAGACCAAAGTAGGAAGAGGATCAAGCCCCGCAACCCAACACCAACCCGATAGAAAGGCCAACCCTCCTATTAAACCCAGCCAAGCAGTTCGGGGGGATAAGGCTTCGCTTTCTCCGGCTGACTCTCCTCTCCACGCTGATAGGAAAGAGGCTTTAAGAGAATGACGGGCCAAATATAAACTTGTCATCACTAAAGCGATAAAAGCCCCTGTCGCCTGCTGATCCGCATAGGGGAAAACTCGCCCCCCAGGGCTGATATAATCATCCCAACCGAAGTAGGCTCCCAACACGGGGAGAAACTTACGCAGTAAAAAGAAAAAACCCACGCTAAAGGATACCTCTACCGAAAGGAGATAACTGATCCCTACAAGGAGAGGATAAAAAGTCACATCTAAAGAGCCTACAGCACTCCAAGGCCGATAATTAAGCCCCCGCATCACATTAATATGGCGCATCCCTATTGCAGGGATGGAAGGAAAATAAATATGCCCTCCATTAAAGATGTGAAGGATGACTGGCAAGAGAAAGCCTAACCACATCAGGGGGCTACGAAAGAGAGGACCCAGCATTTTGCCAGGTTCTTCACGTACCAGTTCCAAAGGCAGGGTAACCAAAGGGAAAGTTAACCGCTCCCGTTCTAACCAAGACCGACGCAGGAGGCTACTAATGCACAGCATTACCCAGATATTAACAAGCGCAAAAACAGACCAAAGAAACAAGGGACGGATCCAAAACCTCCACGTCACCCCAAAAGGTGACCCCTCCCAAAAGGCTAAGACTACCTGGGGATTTCTTATCCCAAACCAAGAGGGGATATAACGAAAGAACAACTCCTCCCACCGGTTTTCCGGCGTCTTAAAGTAGTAAGGGGAAACTAGAGTCGGAATAAGAAATTGAGCCACCGCATAGGAGGTAACTAATGTACCCACCATTAACAAAATATAAAGAGCGATGAGCTCCTGGCTACTTAGGGGCTGACAATGTTCCAATTTGCCTTTGACCAAGGGGTATAAGAAGAGCGTTAAGAAAAAGATCCCAACAACAGGAATCCCCTGGGGGAGTAGAGGTTGAGAATGGTAAAAAAGGTCAGAGATAACCCTAAGGAGGAAAGCTCCAAACCATCGCAGAGAGAGGAACAAACTGACAAAAAGGAGAGGGGATATCCATCTGATGCCTTTTTGAAGCAAACGATGGAGAGGAACGACCAAACCTGCTAAAAAAGCCAGCACAAAAATAATATTAATAGGTGGGCTTAACGAGTGAAAGCTAGTAGAAGAAACCACCCCTTCGGAATAACTAGTCCAGTAGGCTAACACCGCAATGGTAGGGATATATAGCAAAAGAACGCGCCGAGTTAATAAAGGCTTCAAAAAGGCTTCTTCCTCAGAAACGGGCTGGATTCTGGGGTGGGGAAAAAGGTTCCCTCCTGGACGTTTCAAAACAGTAAACATTTTACCGTTGCAAGCATTCTACCCAGGGATTTATGGATCACCCAAGGGATCATCTCTCCCTTAAGGACAATTACTGCTCTCCACAAAGAAAGCTTTACGCTATCACACCACCAAGTCCTTCTTTCCCCCTCCCCAAAAGGTAGCATCCGTTGATAAATTGGGTTTGCTGATAGTAGCAAGCGATTAATTTTTAGCCTTTCCTATTGCGGGGAAATGAGGCCCGATGAAAAGGGTGTACCGGGCGTAGGCTAAAGCCTACGCTTACTAAAACTAACCCAAACCTGCCAACCAGGTCCAGTAGTCACATCCTTTAAGATGCGATAGCTCTCCTCCCTGCGTGCAGGGGATATTACCGAGGCAAAATTACCTAACATAGGGGAGGTTCGGTAGTAGCCGCACCCTTTAGGGTGCATTAAACCCCCTACTATCCCCTGTCAGCGGGAGATGGAACACAGGCGGTAGGGGCGACCAACCCATCGCCCCTACTCGAACTCTACGCAGGCTATGGTAAGGGCATAGTGTGCTATGCCCTTACTACTGGTTCCCTGGGGGGAGGAAGGATTAGATAGAGGTGAGGAAAACCTAAACCCTGGGGTTATCCACTTCTATACCTCTACGGGGCAACTAAAACCTTGCTACCAAAGAGTTAATCCCTTCCATTCTACTGTTGGAACCGCAATCTCCACCGAGCTAGAAGGACTCTCTTCTTCCGGTTGAACGATAAGCTCAAGCCTCTCTACCTGAGTAAGGTTAAGGAAAAAACGCCTCTCTTCACTAGGCTTTAGCCAACCAGTGTCGTAAAGGACTTGATCCCCTACCTTAATCTGACACCGAACCCGGAGAGGAAACAAACCCTCGGGAAAATCCTTAAGGACTCGCAGATATCCATGTAACCGCCGGTACTTTCCTCCCAGGTAATAGGTTAACCGACAATTCCCCCGGGTCCAAAGAACCCCCACCTCCGGCTCTTGCACCTGCCCCAGAAGATCCACAGGAGCTAAGCCATACCACTGCTCCTGATGAAGCTCACCTAAAAGGACTTTACCTACCTTGACCGGAGGGAGAGGGCTGAGAGGAAATCGGCGGCGAATACCGCCTCGGTAAGTCGAGCTTCTCCGGGAGTACCTACGGCCCCGAAAAACAGAGGGCTTACGGACCATTTTTTTCGGTGAGGAAGATCTTTTAACTTTTCTTCGGGAAGAAACAACACCCCCCCTTTTCAGTTTATGAGTTCCAGCCTTAGTCTTCACCCCAGAATAGAGTTTTTTTCTAGAGAGAGTCTGCCGAGCCTCCGAAGGAAGAGAACCAAAGCAGACAAGAAAACTGAACAATCCTAAAAGCAAGCTGTTTATAACAATCGCTTTTCTGGCTTCTGACAATCTAGCTTCCCCTCTTTACTTCCGGGGCAAAAGGAAATACTCTGCCCGTTTAGCCCGAAAGAACTCGCTACAAAAAGCAACCGCTTTCTGGGTATCAAAGGGTTTGCAAGAAAAGATATTCAAGTAGGCAGAATTAAAATATTCGGAGAAATGTCCTACAATGGAGCTCGTTTCAATGAGTTGAACGAGGGAATACCCACTGGTCTCCTTCTTACCATAGCCAAAGTGAGCGACTAAGGGAGCACCATAAGGTTTCATATCAATAGCCTTACAGATCTCCTCTGCAAAACGTTTCAATTCGGCCTCGTTTCGGATCACCTGAGGATCACAGCCGTATAAATTAAGAATCAGCTCCAATCCAAAGTTCTCTACCATCATCGCTAGAAATCGAATAAACCCAGATTGAGGAAACGCTCACGCTCCTTCTCCCCTAAGAAGAGAGAGGAGTGAATTTCAGGAGAATAGAACCTGCAGGGAACTCCCGTCTTTTTACTCACGATCCGGGGGTCTTGGCCCTTACTCCCCACCGTAAAAACCCATAGATATCCGGGGTAAGTGGGGATAGTCACCGTTAACTGAGCTACGCGGGGGACTAACTGTTGTAAATCCGAATAAACACTCTGAACCCAATTTCTATGGTAAAAGATCGAGCCGGTTTGCAAAGCCACCATCCCCCCTTCTCTTAAGGCCTTCTCACAGTAATCCAAGAAAGGCCGCTGGAAGAGGCGACTGGCTTGCCCAATAGGGTCCGTTAGGTCAATAAAGATAAGGTCAAAGGTGTCGGAACCCTTTTCGAGGTACTGGTAGCCATCTTCAAACCGGAGAGTGACTTTGGGATGATGGAAGTACTGACGAGTTTCAGGGAAGTATTGCTCCATAATTTCGACCAACTCGCCATCCAGCTCCACGAGAACAGCCTGCTCTACCTCCGGGTGTTTAAGCACCTCCCGAAGACTATGACTGTCACCTCCCCCAACGACTAACACCTTACGGGGCTGGGGATGGCTATGCATAGCTGGTTGGATCAACCCCTCATGGTAAATAAACTCATCCTTTTCAGTGAACTGAACGATGTGATCCAAAGCGAGAACACGCCCCCATTCCTCCGTTTCAAAGATTAAAACTTCCTGATAAACAGTTTTCCCTTGGTAAAGCACTCTTTTGATCGGATAGAGATGATTAAACTGGGCTTTCTCGAGAAAGAAGGGGCCTTGAATCATTGAAAAAGCTCCTCACAGAGGTTCTTTGAATCGCCCGGGGAACTCGATGAACCGTGACGCGCCGGGGCTTGAAATACTCTTCACAAACCTTGGCTACCAGCTCTGTCTTTGCGGGGTCCCCACAGGTAAAAACATCGAGGCAAAGATAGCCTTCTTCGGGCCAAGTATGGATCGAGATGTGAGACTCAGAGATTAAAGCAATAGCGGATAAACCATAAGGAGTGAACTGGTGAGAATAGATGGCAAGGAGGGTCAGTCCTGCCTGCTGAACCACTTGGCGAAGGAGTTCTTCGACCCCTTTGCGGTCATTGAGCACCTCAAAGGAGCAATCATAGAAATCCAACAAAAGATGAACCATTTTTCACCCCCCTGAAAAGCGTTTCATCCAAGTGGAAATTTCTTCTGACGGTAAATAAAGAACCTTCGGTCGTATGCTCTTCCCCTGGGATGCTAACAACATCCAGAGATAAACCGCTTCTAATGGGTATCTACGTTCAGCTTCCATAAGCTCCTGTTTCCTCTCGTGGAATTTTGCTCCTTCACAAACCCTATGATAGCGAATTTTTACACGGTTTACCAGTAGCTGAAAAACAGGACGGCTCTCCAAAGAGGGTTCCTTCACACAAAGGAAACCTTTTTCTCACCCTCCATAACATTGGCGATAAGGAGCTGAGAACTCAGGTGGCGTATTAAAGAGAGGGAGGGAAAAAGAACCTCCTTATCCTCCGGAGGTGAAAGAAAATTGAGACGCCTGACCCTTTTATCCGGCATCCTCCTTCTAGGAACGCTGATCGGGTGGGTTACCCTCAGAAGCCTTGCCCAGGAGGAAGTTACCCCAAAACCATCCGAAGGTCCCTTCTCCATAATGAGTGCTCAAAAGAATCCCACCCTTGAAGCCGGAACGACCGGCCTCCTCACCGCTTCCGCTCCCACCGGTATTGTCACCACCACTATCCAGTTTTCCAAGCCTTTTGTAAGCCCTCCTATCGTCGTTGCTTCTCTTCAAGATTTAACGGATCCCGTACCTGTAGCCCTGAGTCTCTCCCGCATTACCCCTACTGGTTTTCAAGTGACCGGGCATGCTATCTACCTAAAAGGGCCTCGGACTCAGTTTCGCATCGCTTGGATTGCTTTTGGAGAGGGTATGAGTAAAAAATAAGGGAGGGAAACTTCCAAAGGCAAAACTCTAAGGAGGCGTTTATGACAGAGAACCAAGCATCCATTCGCTTAGGATACCAAACGATTCTCGAAAACCTTCACTATGATGATATCGGCCAAGGGTTGCCCGTGGTCCTCCTTCACGCCTTTCCCTTGAATCGGCAAATGTGGAAGCCTCAATGGAGCCTCCCTAGCGACCAGTTTCGCTTTCTTCTTCCAGATTTACCGGGCTTTGGGGCTTCACCTCCTCTATCAGGCACGCCTTCCCTCGAAAGATATGCAGATACCATTGCAAGCCTCCTGGATCGATTAAGGCTCCCCCAGGTAGTCCTTGGAGGACTTTCGATGGGGGGGTACATCACCTTCCAATTTTTGAGAAAATATCCCCAGCGCGTTATCGGCCTTATTCTTGCGGACACTCGCGCCACCCCAGATACTCCCGAAGCCCGAGAAGGTCGCCAAAAGATGATAGCTCTTGTTCAACAAGAAGGCCTTTCTCCTCTTGCTGATATGCTTATTCCTCGATTGTTGGGGAAAACCACTCAGCAAGAGAAACCGGAAATTGTTCAACAGGTACGCGAATGGATTTTAGCCAACTCAAGGGAGGGTGTCCTTTTTGCCCTTCAAGGGATGATGGAGCGAGGAGATTCCTCGGACCTCCTTCCTCAGATTCGAGTTCCTACCCTTGTCCTTGTCGGAGAGGAGGATAGGTTAACCCCTCCAGCGGAAGTTGAGGAGATGGCCCAAGCGATCCCTAACGCACGCCGAGTATCTATTGCTAAAGCAGGCCATCTGAGCAACATAGAGGCACCCGAAGTTTTTAACTGGGCTCTCCAAGAATTCCTCCGCTCCCTTAAGAGCTCAGTCTGTTAGCTCCTTGTCTCTTGGAAGCCTTAAACCAAAACTTTTATCAAGCCTAAAGGATGGTCTTAACTACCATAGCGTTAGAATGCTATAATGGAGAAGGAGTCCCTTCATCTTCTCCTAGGGTTTGATTTGGGTAGTAGGAGAGCATCCTTACTTAAGGTGCTCCCACAACGATATCAAGGTCTGGGTAGAGTGTCGCTGGTTATACCTACGTCAACCTAACTCCTCCAGAGGTTATAGGACTCCTCCCCCAAAGAGGGGGTGATTTATCACCTGCTTTTTCATTCCTTCAATTTCGATGTACAAAGGAGGTTGGCTTTTGGAATTAGAGAAGAAAGAGCTAACAGCAAGAGAAATCGGCCGGATGGGAGGCCTAAGCACAAAAGAGCGCCATGGGCGTGAGCACTTCATCCGAATGGGTCGTAAAGCGGCCGAGGTTCTCAAGCAGAGATATGGTCAAGCCCATTATATGAAAATGGCTGAGGCTCGTCGGCGGAAAAAGAACGAGCCTTCCAATGCAGTGGAGGAGGAACGCCCTTCGATGACGGCCTCCGAAGCAGGGCGAAAAGGAGGGAAAATAGTGCTCGAGAAGTATGGGCCCGCTCACTTTATTGAGGCGGGCCGGAAGGGAGGCTCAACCACCCGGGAGCGCTACGGTTCCGAGCACTATTCCCGCATTGGCCGCATTGGAGGCAGAGCAAAAGCCAGAAATCGCAACCAAGGGGCGGCAACTCGACCCCTCTCCGAAGAAGGAGAGACAGGTAACGAGGGGAAAACCTCTGAAGCCCTTCCAGAAAGCTAATAGGGCCTTATTACAGAAAATGTCCTTGATTCCTTGGGGGAATCCGCAGTCCTTGTAAAGAAAGGACTGCGGGTTTTTCCTCTTTCTAAACCTTTGGGATCTCTGTAGGAACACACGACCGTGGGCTCTTACTACTACCCGAACTATCTTATCCTCCAAACGAGTCCGGTACCGCGCTCTTTAAGTGCGCTGACTTTCTATGCGCATCACGCAGGTTTTAGCCTTCGGCTGCAGGTAAACCGCTAGGAGGAAAAAGACAAATCATAAAGCTCCTCATACTTCGCTTCTAAATATCTGAGGTAGGGACCAATATCTAAAGGACCTCCGGTTACCCGCTCAATCAGCTCCGGTGCAGTAAACTTACGACCATGCTGGTAAATATTCTCCTTTAGCCAACGATGCAAGCTCTCAAAGTTCCCTTGCTCAATCTCTGAGGCGATATTCGGACAAGCGTTCAAAGCCGCCTCAAAAAACTGGGCACTAAGGATGTTCCCCAGGGTATAACCCTGAAAAGCTCCACCAATAACCCCACTATACCAGTGCACATCCTGCAATACCCCATCCCGATCATCCGGAGGAATAACACCCAAATTGGTGGCATAACACTCCCGCCAAGCTTCCGGCAAATCTTTCACGGACAATTGTCCTTCCAATAACTGAAGCTCTAAATCAAAACGCAAAATGATATGCAAATTGTAAGTTACCTCATCCGCATCGGTACGGATTAAAGAAGGCTCTACTTTATTAATGGCCCGGTAGAAAGTTTCCATCGGCACAGAACCGAGCTGCTCAGGGAAAACCTGTTGGAGCCGAGGATAGAAATATTGCCAGAAACTCCGGCTTCTTCCTACTAAGTTCTCCCACAACCGGGATTGGCTCTCATGAACCCCTGCAGAGGCTCCCTCCGCCAAAGGAGTTCCCTCTAGCTTCTCCTTGATCCCCTGACCGTATAAGGCATGCCCAGCTTCATGGAAAATACTAAACAAACCCTCTCTCAAATCTCTTTCATCCACCCGATAGGTAATCCGCACATCCTTCAAAGAGAACTGAGTCATAAAAGGGTGATGGGTCTTGTCCAATCGCCCCCGCCGGAAATCGTACCCAAATCGCTGAATTACCTCAGCAGCAAAAGCTATCTGGCGGTCCTCAGGGAAATACCCTCGCAAGCAGGAGTCATCCGGTGGCTCAAGAGAGGTTATTGCCTGAACCAAGGCAACCAGTTTTTCTCGTAGCCGAGCAAATAGAGGACGAAGAACCGAAACCCTCATTCCATCATCAGCGAAATCTATTAAAGGGTCAGCAATATGTTCATAACCAGGAAAGAAATCTGCTAATTGCCGACTCAGGTCTAGAGTTTTCTCCAAATAGGGGCGGACCTTAGCAAAATTATTCTCAGGCCGAGCTTGAGTCCAAACCTGATATGTTTCTGCAGTGTGATTGTAAAGCTCAGCTATAAAAGAAGGTGGGACTTTGATTGCTCTTTCATAATCGCGGCGAGTCACTCGAATAAGGCTGGCCTCATCCGAATCGTAAGGTAGGTTTTCTTCATAGGAACGCAAATCCTCAAGAAGCTTACCGATGGCGGGATCCGTGAACTTCTCATGGGCCAAGCGTCTTAAAGTTGCTAATTGTCGAGCACGAGCGGAGGCACCTTCAGGAGGCATATAAGTCGCCTGGTCCCAGTGCAACAAAGCTGAGGCCGATTCAAGATCTTTGATCTCTTCTAACCGTTCTTTCAGCTCTTGAAACTTGGATTCCACTCCTCTCCTCCTAAAAAAGGTTTACCGAGAAAAGAGTTGGAACAAGGAGAACTGAAATCCTTCTCCAGGGAGGAGAAAAGTAAAAAAGGAAAGAAGGAAATTCTTTCCCCTTAAAGTAAAAGTACTCAGAAGGTCTCATTCCTACGCCCCTAGGGCCTTTTCTCTGGCAACGAGAGGAGATGGAAAAGGATTTCAATCTTCGAAAGAAGGAGGCTTTACGATGAGAATACAGCGAACCGGATTTCTTTTTCTTCTTATCTCTATTCTCTGGTCTTTACAGAGGGTTCCAACCTACGCTCTTTGTGGTGATATTACCCAAGATGGAAAAGTAGACTTAAGAGACGCTACTCGAGGGCTTCAATCTGCGGTGGGCCGAGCGGTTCTTCCCCCTGAGGCGATCGCCTCAGGGGACCTCAATATGGATGGGAAGATCACCATCGCAGACGTGGTGCTTATCCTCCGGCTGGCCATTGGCACCCTGAAACCTGAGGTAGCCACATGCCGAGAGAAAACCCTTCCCGTGGTTACCACAGTGGTAGGTGATCCCCTCGGTTTCAGTGATGGCTTCGCTTCGCAGGCTAGGTTCTCCTCTCCGGAGAACTTAGCAATAGGCCCCTCTGGGGAGATCTATGTGACAGACCGATTGAACCATCGAATCCGCAAAATCACCCCCGACGGTCAGGTGAGTACCATCGCAGGCACGGGGAAACCGGGGTTTAAAGATGGCCCTGGAAACCAAGCGGAATTCTTTCAACCCGTGGGTATTACGGTAGATGCCAAAGGTAACATCTACGTGGCGGATATGGGAAACCAACGGATCCGTAAAATTACTCCAGATGGCGTGGTGACAACCATTGCCGGTAATCCCACAATAGACCGTAATCGAGGAGACCTTCCTCTAGGAGGGTTTGCGGATGGTCCCGCCCTCTCCGCCCAGTTCAACAATCCCGCTGGGCTAGCCCTAGACACTGCAGGGAACCTATACATCGCTGATATGGATAATCATCGGATTCGCAAGCTGACGCCAAACGGTCAGGTAATCACTATAGCAGGAGGACCTGTTCCAGGCTTTCGGGATGATAAAGGAACGAAAGCGCTCTTTAATCAACCGACCTCCGTAACAGTCCTCTCCGACAACCGGATCCTGGTCACCGACTTTGGCAATCAGCTCATTCGAGAGATTGCTCCGGATGGAACAGTAAGCATTTTTACCGGTAATCCCCGAGTGGATGCTCAAGGGAATATCCTGGGAGGTTTCGAGGATGGCGATCCAATGGTCGCTCAGTTTGATGGGCCGGCCAGCATTGCCAGGGATCAGGAGGACAACCTCTACATTGCCGACACGAATAACCACCGAATCCGCAAAGTATCTCCCGATGGAACGGTTTCTACTCTAGCGGGAGACGGTAACATCGGCTCTAATGACGGTGATGCGGGAACCGCGCGCTTCTTCAACCCAGACGGGGTAGCAGTAGACGCTAAAGGAAATGTTTATGTTGCGGACACCGAGAATAATGTCATCCGGAAGATTACTCCTGACGGAAGGGTTTCCACGGTTGCAGGGCGAGTAACCGTCGGATACCAAGATGGTCCCGCTCAGCAGGCGTTAATCTTTGCTCCCGAAGGCTTAGCTTTTGATACTAAGGGCAACCTTTACTTTGCCGATACGGGCAATCATCGCATCCGCAAGCTCTCCCCCGACGGTAAAGTGACTACAGTAGCGGGGAACGGTACCCCCGGCTTTCAGGATGGCCCTGCCTTAGACGCTCAGTTCAACGAACCTACTGGAGTTGCGGTGGATGACCAAGGGAATATCTATGTTACCGATCGGGGCAATCACCGGATTCGAAAGATCTCCCCAGATGGTCAAGTCACCACCCTGGCGGGCAGTGATACCCCTGGTTTTGCTGACGGTGTTGGCGTTAATGCCCGCTTTGCCCGTCCCCGTAACTTGACCTTAGCTCCCGACGGCTACCTCTACGTAGCGGATACCTTCTCTCAGCGCATTCGCCGAGTGAACCCTGCAACGGGAGAAGTTGTCACCATTGCCGGAGGCGGAAATGGTGCTCCCGGTTTCTCTGACGGTATGGGATCCCTCGCCCGGTTTAGCTTCCCTCAATCTCTAGCTGTTGGCCCGGATGGGAATCTCTACGTAACCGATGGCTTAAATCATATGATTCGACGGGTGACTCCCGAGGGGGAAGTAACAACCATTGTAGGGAATCCGCCTCTTGATGCTTTTGGACAACCTTTGGGAGACTTCGCGGATGGGCCTGCTCTCTCGGCCCGCCTCTCCCTCCCTACAGGGATTGTCGTTGGGCCTGATGGCATTATCTATTTCACTGACCGGTTCAACCACCGGATTCGGCGCGTTGTCCCTCCCCCGGATTCAAAAGTAGAAACCCTCGCTGGAAGCGACTTTGTCGGTTTTGTGGACGGGCCAGGGGATCAAGCCCGTTTCCGATTCCCCCTAGGCATTGCCCTCGATGCCCAGGGTAACCTTTACGTCTCAGACCCTGGCAACCATCGGATTCGAAAGATCACTCTTAAAAGATAAATGAAGTGGTTCGGGTAGTAGTAGGGGCACACTGCGGTGTGCCCCTACTGGGGTGGAGGGTTAGAGTGAGACGTAGCACGCTATGTCCCTATAGCCTATGTTGGGGTTGATTCGGGGCAACCGGTTGGTCGTCCCTACTGTCTGTGCCTCATTTCCCGTTGATAGGGGGTAATAGAAGCCCTATCCCTATCCTAAAGAACACAGCCATCCCCTCTCTAATCCCCACAAGGGGGAAACCGGTAGTCAGGACACAGCATCTTATGCCCTAACTATTCCTCCCAATCACAAAACCGAAGAAGATCCAGAAGATGGAAACGCCCGTCCTGCCTCCACCCAACCGGAGGTTTCTGCATCTCCCCTACTGAACAGATACGAGAAGCCCCTAACTCCCCCAGCTTTTCTACCAATTCCACTTTCCGCTCCTGGGCTACTTCCAAGCCTACCGCTTGTAAAAAAGAACCTTTGGGCCTCAACTGTTCTAACGCTTCTCCGAGGTGGCTAACCGGTTTAATAAAAAGAAAACCCGGTGGGATTCCTTCAGGCATCTCCGGTTTCTCATCTACAACAATGGTCCAGTGAGTGCTCTCCGAAGGAGCTATTACCAAGGCCCCCGCCATCCGATAAAGACTCCTCAGAGACCAGATTTGAGCTGATTCTCCTACCGATCGAACAGAACCTAAACCCCTCCCCTTTTGGTTTAGAAAATTGGCTACTAAGGAGGCGAAATCCCTAGAAGAGAGTTCCCCCCCTTCTTCAATCCAGACAATTCCTGGAGAGAGACAACCTCGCTGGTCAAAGAGAAGAACATCTTCTGATAGCCTTTTAGCTAATGGGGGGGAAACCGCCTCCTTACCGATAAGAGCAACACTCAACCGATAAGGATGGCAAACAACCTTCACGTGGGGGGGGACCAAAGAAAGAGCCGAGTGCAGTGCTTCCCTCCCTCCGGATAACACCGCTCCATCGCACTCCTGGAGAGCTTTTTGAAGGAGGTCCTGCCGATGGGCAGGCCACCAAAGAACTGCTATACAGCTTCCCAACTCCGGTGAGACCTGATAAAGGGTACGAGCGAAAGCCGGGCCAAGCAAGGGTTCATAACGGGAAATTCGGAGGAGTGCCGGGCTTTTAATCATCAACGAATAGACCATCGCCTCTAGGCTCAAACCAGGAATATTCCCTGCTATCAAATGAAAGATTAAATTGGGGCTGTAGGCCCGAGTTAAAGCCTTAGGAAACTTTCGAGGACACCACTCCTCCAAAATCAGAGGGTCTCCCAACTCTTCTTGGAGTACTCCCCATAAACCCTCCTCCGATAAGTGGTGGAGGAACTGCTCCAACCCTTGTTCTACCACAAAAGCAGGATAACCCGTAAAAGCAGGCAATCTCTGAAGTACTTGTCGGCGGAGAGGGAAATCAGGCTGAGACCACTGATGAATCACTTCACCGATGAGAGAGATAATATCCGCCAATTTTTGGTTCTTAAGCCAACCTTTTCTCTCACGAAGAAAAGTGGTAATCTCCTCCAATCTCTTCGCATCTACCTGGGGTACTCGGAGAGGCCCTCCAGGAAAATCTTGGAGAACTCCTTCCCAGGCCTTCTGAGGGATAAACCCTGCCGTTAATTCTAATTCTCCTTGAGCTTGTTCGTCCATCATTAAGGGGGAATAACTTTCTCCGTGTATTACTGATCCAATCTTTTGGGTGGAGAGCAATTACCCTCCTAATCCCCAGAAGCACTCAGAAGCTCATCTACCAATAAAGAACAGCCTCGAGGTTCCAAGCCGGGAGCTCTTCCTATCAACACCACTCCTTGGTCCGTTGTATAACCTAAATCCTCGGTTTGAATAGCGAGTACAGACCCCCGGTTCCCCAAGTCGAAATGGCGCAGAAGGCCAACCTCTCCCTTTGGGAGGAGGCGACCTGTCTCGGGATGGATAGCAAGGGATCTTAACCAGGGAGGGCCTTCCCAACATCGAGGGGCTTCCTCCCGCATCAGCAGAGAACGGAGATGGTTTTCATAATACTGGGAAGTCAATTCACACATCCCGTATTCGTTAACACAAAACTCGGGAGGGATGCCGAGCACTTGTTGGTATTTGCGGAGGAGCTCCTCCCGTGGAACCTCCCGAGATCGCCCTTTATACCCCCCCGTATCCATTAACCGGCTTCCCGGAGGAAGCCGAAAAGTTAACCGGTTCTCCTCACAATAATCCAGAAAGTGAACAAAAGAGAAAGAGGGACCTAATAACATAACCGGCTCCCTAGCTGATTGAAGGCGTATAGATAAAGCCTCAAAAAGGGGTACCCCCTCAGAGGAAAGAAAATAATCACTGCCTAAAGCTCCAAAAGCAGACTTCACTATCCCAAACATTCGAGCAAGGGAGGAGTGAGGCATCTCCTCCGGAGGAGGCATAAGGATATACATTGGCAATTGTTCTCCAAGAGGAAGGAGATAGCGTTGAAAAGAGTAGCACACACTCGCCTCGTATAAGCGCAGATTGAAAAGATAATGGCGACTCCTTCGTTCAAGACCTGAAGTAGTTCCACTGGAATAGAAAACGGCCTCCGCCCGATCCTTAGGCTCGCAAACAAGGTCAAAATATTTAAAAGCCAGGGTGGGAACCGCTGGAATATCCTGCCAACGCTGAAGGTTATCCGGGGTAATCCCTTGCTCCAAACAAAGTCGGCGATAGGGTTTGTTATTTTCAAATTGATAACGAAATAGCTGGTAAGCTAGGGACTCAAAGTCCCCTTCGCCATTCGTCATCCATTGCAGGAGTAGGTTATCGAGTTCGGTAGCTCTTTCCAACACTCCTTCCCCCAACCTCCGAGGCTACTTCCCTAATTTTATTGTAACTCCCTCCTTGAGGGGAGGGCGAACCTCCCAGTAAACCCCAAAGGGGAGGATAAAGAATCCCGCGAATTAGGGTATATAAGCCTTTGGTAGAACCGGAGATTCCAACGAATGGAGGGAACTCAGTTGCTTTACTCGGTGATTATGGCTGGCGGTTCCGGTACTCGACTATGGCCCATCTCTCGAGAGGCTAATCCTAAACAACTCCACGCCTTGGTTAATAATAAAGTCCTGATCCAAGAGACTGTAGACCGTTTTCTTCCCCTTCTTCCTCCTGAAAATATATGGATTGTGACGAATAAACGCTATCGGGAAAAGATCACCGCCCTTGTTCCGGAGGTTCCTCAGCACCAGGTTATTGGAGAACCTTATCCTTTGGGAACCACCCTTGCCATTGCCCTAGCAATGATAAAAGTCGCTCGGCGAAATCCTTCTGCAACCGCCGTCGTGGCTTGGTCTGATAGCTACATTGCTGAAGAAGAGAACTTTCGGACAGCGGTAAAAGTGTCTGCCCGGGCAGTCAATGTGGCCGAGGGGGTGATTATAGGAGTTAATCCTACCTACCCTGCTACAGGGTACGGTTATATTCAAATGGGTGAGCAGATTCGAGATTTAGAACCCGACCGTGTCTTCTGGATTGAACGATTTATTGAAAAACCCGACTTAGAAACGGCTAAACGCTTCATCCAACGCTGGGATTACCTCTGGAATCCGGGCATCTCCGTCTGGAGAGTGGACCGATTCTTAAGCCTTCTGGAACGCTTCTGTCCCCAGGAATGGCAGGCCCTGCAAAGGATCACTCCATACCTGGATACCAACAAGGAAGAAGAAGTTATAGCCGAATCACTGACTGAGGTACCCAAAATCCCCATAGATTACGCCCTTTACGAAAAGGCAGAACGCCTTGCTGTGGTTCCTGCCGACCTCGGTTGGTCTGATATTGGTACCTGGGACACTCTAAAAGCAGTTTTGCCTCCTAATGAAGGAACTAATCGGATCCGTGGGGAAGTGGTTACTTTGAATACTGAAGAATGTCTTATCTACGCAAAGGATCGCCTTATCGCTACTGTTGGTCTAAGGGATATGATTATTGTGGATGCGGGAGATTGTCTTCTGGTTGCTCATCGAAGTGAAGCTCAACGGGTTAAAGACCTTGTGGAGCTTCTCCGCCAAAAGGGGAAGGAGCAATATTTATAATTGAGGCCCTCCCCCACAGGCGGTGGGCCTCTACCGTCCCCCGTAAACGAGGATGAGGCGTGGGCTATAGGGGCATAACGTGCCATGCCCCGCCCTAACCCTCCAACCTCGTTCAGTATTTAGTAGAGATAGGGCAAACCTTTGCAGGTTCAAACCTGTGGCCACTAAAGCATATGAGCGAAAAGGTTGAAAGGAGAGAATGGAAAAAACAGAACCCTTCTCCATCAGTCAAAAAATTGGAATTATCGCTGATGACCTCACGGGCGCAGGAGACGCTATCGCCCCCTTCACCCGTCGAGTAGGACAAACTGCTGTCCTTCTTTATCCTCACGTGCCGGAAGAGCTTCTGAGAGACCTGCGGGTAATCGCTATAGATACCGATACCCGCCAGACCTCAGCAGAGGAAGCTCGAGAACGCTCGGGAGCCTCCGCTCAGTTCCTCCAAAAGGTTGTAGAGACCTCTTTCCTATACGTAAAAGTTGACTCTACTCTTAGAGGCCACCCAGGGGCCTGCATTGACGGAGTGATGCAAGCAACCGAATCCCAGCTCGCTCTCGTCTGTTTAGCCTTCCCTCAAGAGGGTCGAACCACTCGAGAGGGTCGGCAATATCTCAATGACCTTCCTCTTGAGGAAACTCCTCTCAAGGAGGACCCTGCAGAGCCTATAAGGGAATCTTACATCCCCGCAGTGTTAGCTCGGGAGACAAAACGAAAGATTTCGGTTCTCTCCCTTCGCCAAATCAGTAGGTCTCCCACTTTAATCTATCAACGCTTAAACCAACCTTCCTGGCGTGATGGACGTATTGTAGTTGCCGATGCCAAAACGGAGGGAGACTTAATCACCTTAGCGAATATCGTGGTTCATTCTTCCCCCGGAATTCTACCGGCGGGCGCTGGAGGGTTTGCTGGTGCCTTAGCCTCCGAACTCCGCCTCTCCTATCAACCGACGGTGATGGAGGCTTTCGAAGCAAGCCGGACCTTAGTTGTCTCAGGGAGTATTAACCCTACCACCTTACTACAGGTAGAATCTCTCCGGCGGCGAGAAGTTGAACGCCTCGGTCTCCCTTTGAAGGATTTTCTGGAGGGCCGTCTTCCCGATTGGGATACTTTACGACGGCGGATGAACACAGGCTTTTTAAAAATGGGAGTAGTCATCCTTGCCTGGGACAATCTCGAGAATATCCCACCCGCTCTCCTTTCTCCCCCAAAAATCAGGGAGGTTGGCAGTCTCCTAGGGCAGTTAGTACGCCATATTGTAGAGGAGTTTCAAATTGATAGCCTCATTTTAAGTGGAGGTGTCACAGCCCGGTCCGTCTGTGAGGCCCTAGGAGCCTACGGAATGCGAATGCGAGATGAGATCTTCCCCGGCATTCCCGAATCGCGCCTTCTGGGAGGGCCGTTTGACGGCCTTATTATAGTAACCAAACCCGGGGGTTTTGGGGCAGGAGACACTCTTATCCGCATCGTTGAGCACCTAAGAGGTGCCCGCCTCTGATTAGATAGTTAGCGCAGGTCCACCTCTGAAACTCCTCTACATCCCGGGAGGCAATCCCTCCGAAGGCTCCCGATGCTCCTGCCTCTTTCGGGCCATCCGCTCCTGATTCTTCTTCTCAAAACACTCCGGGCAGTTGTAAAGCGGTTTGGCATCTATACGATTGTACCCCTCGTCAATCACCACTCGATACACAACAGGAACCTCACGACCACAAGTATCACAGATCATCGCGATTGCTCCTGCAAGGCTTCTAATCTTCTCTTAAACCTCTCTCAGGGATAATCCTCTAAGCAGAGTTGGGTATAAAAAATAGTGAAAGGTGAAAAGGTAAGGAGGCGGAAAAGGGATTGATAAGCAACAACCTAGGCCACCTTCAAGGTTTTCCCTCCTTAGGCGAAGAAAAGTGAATCAGGAAAAGAGAGCTTCCTCTTTACAAAAGGAATAGGATAAGAAAAATTGCCTTTGCACCCTTCAGTCCTCACGGTAAAGAAACTGTTTTACATCCTACAAGGAGGTCAAAATGGCTGTTGCAGAAATCACCGTTATTCCTCTAGTAGAAGGTTCCATCCGACCCTACATTGACCGGGCGATTGAAGAGATCAAAAAATGCGGCCTTAAATACGAGGTAGACGCGCTAGGTACTACTGTAGAAGGAAATCTTGATCAACTTCTCGATTGTATCAAACGATGCCACCAGGCAGTTTTAGAAGCGAGTGCGAACCGAGTGATCACCGAAGTTCGCATAGATGAGAAGAAGTCAGGTCTCACCCTAGAGGAAGAGTTAGCGGGCTATCGATAAGTTGACCTTTAACTGATTTCTCAGAGAAGGCCCTAGAGTAGAGAGTTCGGGCCTTGTGTGAAATCTTTTGTTTTCCAAGAGGAAGATGGCTTTTTTCTTTCGAGGCTTCAAAAACCGTGAGGAAGCTGGCCAACGCCTTGCCGACGAGCTGAACGAATATGCACACCAAGAGGGAGGGATTGTTCTCGCAGTCCCCCGGGGTGGAGTAGTCATTGGTGCCGAGGTTGCTCGCCGATTAGGGCTTCCCTTGGACATCATCATCCCGAGGAAAATAGGAGCTCCTGATCAACCAGAGTTAGCTATTGGTGCCGTGGTCATAGCAGATAGCGAACCGATTGTCCTTTTAGATGAGTTAAGCATTCGGCAATTGATGGTCCCTCATAGGTATATTGAAGAGGAGACCCAGCGTCAGATTGAAGAGATCCACCGTCGAGCTCATCTCTATCGAGAAGGAAGACCTCCTTTGCCCCTCCGCGGAAAGACTGCTATCCTCGTGGATGACGGAATTGCCACCGGTTATACTCTACGGGCTGCGGTCAAAGCTGTCCGGAAACAACAGCCCTCCCTTATCATCGTCGCTGTCCCTGTGGCACCTCCTGATTCCGTTGCTCGGCTGAAAGCAGAGGCAGATCGGGTGATTGCTCTGCTTCAGCCCGAGTATTTGCTCAGCGTAGGTTCCTGGTATGAAGATTTCCGCCAAGTAGAGGATGAAGAAGTTATTCGTTTACTAAGGGAAAACACGGGGTTGAACCCCTAACAAAGGCACCGCACTGCCGTACCTTTATTGCTCCCCAAGATAAGATAGATCCTCTATCCTTAAAGGCCTAGCAATTTTCTCAGAAGCGTATTCAAATCTCTTCCGTCAAGAAGGCCATCTCCTCCTGGAGAAGGCTCTAGGTCTCCAGCAGCTTGATCCCTCTCCTCGGGTGGTTGCTCTCGCAGATAAATGTGAAGCAAGCGTAAAAGGTCTTGTACATCTACCTCTCCGTCTCCGTTTAAATCCCCTGGGAGGTAAACGTTCACTAGGCAATCTGCAATCCTCTCGTTTCCCACCTGGTCCCTAGCCCTGAAGCGGAGGGTATATCGTCCCGGCGCCACTGCTCTCGTGTCCCAAAAGGCTTCCCACTCCGCTAAAGGCCCTCGACCCTCCAGGATGGTCTTCCACTGCGATGGATTCGATTCATCCCTCAAAAGCAGGGAGTATTGGTCAAGATGAGGCTCAATAACCCTTCCCCGTAGCTCCACCCCTCCAGTAATCCAGCCCCCTTGCCCGGGTGAGATCCATTCCACTAGAGGGGGAGTATTATCTACCACCACAGTAATTTCGGGGCTGATAAGAGGAGGGTTGAAATCTAAAGTTTTCAACTGCAGGCGATGAGGTCCATCAACCGTGGAACGGCTGTCCCACACCAAGCCGGAGAGGAGGCCCTCAACGGCAGGTTGCCCGTCCACTAACAACTGAATCTGGCTGAAATTTCCATTAGCTACCGGTAGGATAAAGACTGTCCCCCCCACTATTTGACCATCCCTCGGAGTAACAATAGAAAGGAGGGAAGCAGGGGCACTTACCGAGAGGTTCCACACCTGAATATCGTCTATGGACCAACCGAGTGAACTGACTGAAGGATCTGTGGCTACCCGAAAGCGAATCCTTAGAGACTGCCCCTCATAAGGGGTTAAATCTACCGTTCCCCTCTGCCACTTCCCTCGAGAGGACCCTGTGATGTTATAGACTGCCGACCACGTATTTCCTCCGTCTGCTGAGACTTCCACATAACCAAAATCGAAACCCGTTTCAAGATCAAAGAGCTGTTTCCAAGTGAGAACTGTTTGTCCCGTAAAGTGCAGATCTAAGGGATTTTTCAATGTCAATGAAGAATTAAGATAGGAACCTAGAGGCCCCGAACCGGTTGACCAATAGTGATTCCCTGTTGTATCCACTGCAATCTGCCAAGGAGAAGTCGAATCCCATAAAATACCTCCTTCAATGTTATCCTCAAAAACTTGCGAAGGAGCTTCTTTTACCCCTACCACTTCGATATCATCCAGATACCATCCATCAGCATTAATGCTTGCGTCACTCTCCAAACGAAACCGGATTTGGAGGTGAGCGGAACCTTCATAACCGGCCAAAGAAAGGGTTTCTCTCCGCCATCCTCCTGAAGAGCCGGTAAAAACCGCTATAGGCCCCGACCAGCTTTGCCCTCCATCCGTGGAAACTTCCACATAGGCAAAATCATAGCCTAGCTCCAACTCGTACCAGTGCCAAAAGGAGAGCTGAGGGAAAAAGACTCCCCTAAGGTCTATCGAGGGGGAAAACAAAGAGGTATTGACATTGTTGGAATAGGGCCATCCAGGACTGTCGGTCCAAGCCCAATTCCCCGAATGAACCTTTTCCTGAGTACGCCCCCATTTACCCGTTGGGATCCAAAAACTCATACTACTTTCTGCTCCTTCCCTCAAAAGAACTGATCCCGACAAGGTATTTGTGGCCACAAGAGATAAAGGGGAAGATAATCCTACATTATCATAAGCAATGACCCCAAGGGTATAGGATTGAGAAGGGCTTAATCCTGTTAGGGTATAATGCTCAAGAGTACCAGCCGGGCCAGGAGAAGGAACTTCGGGTATCTCCCAACCCTCCTGCATTAAGGTCTCTGAGCTAACGATCCCGGGTAAATATTTAATCATATAGCGTCGGGCTTGGCCGGTTAGGGCGTCGTCTCCCGAGGCAATCCAAGAAAGTTTTACCGATTGCCAGAGGGCTTCCACTTGGAGATTCTGGAGGGCGGAAGGAGGGGTAGAATCTCTCTCCAAGAGTGACGAAAGACTTAATCTTCCTCCTGAAAGCACCTTGCCCTTTAGCTGAGGGAGAGGTTCTGCCGAGAGGCGAAGTCGTTGAACAATTTGTTCCGGAGTAAGGTTAGGCTCGACACTGAGAAGCAGGCCCACCGCTCCGGTCACGTGGGGTGTAGCCTGAGAAGTGCCACTTAGCCTCCGGTAGCGGAGAGAGGGATCCTGAGGGGTATAATAATCGCTCCATATCCCCACTCCTGGGGCAGATAATAAAACACTTTGAGGACCATAGTTAGACCAAGGCGCCAATTGGTCCCGATTATCCGTTGCGGAGACCGCAACAACATTAGAGGTATAACGACTGAAGCCTGCGGGGAAAGGGGGGGATAAGTCATTATTCAACCCTAAACCTGTGTCGTCCCCATTCCCGGCGGCCGTAACCAATACAACACCGGCCTGCTCTGCTCTGCGGAGGGCCTCTAGCAAAAAGGGATCAAAAACCTCTCCCCCCCAACTTGCGTTAATTATTCTTGCTCCGTGGGCAACAGCCCAATCAATCGCCTTCACAGCATCCGCAGTACTCCCATTACCGTCCACCCCGAGAAAACGCAGGGGAATCAAGCTCACCTTATCCATCACCCCTGCAATCCCTAGATCATTATGCACCGCCCCTATAATCCCGCTAACGTGGGTGCCATGTCCATTTTGGTCCAGAGGATTAGGAGTACCGGTGATAAAATCAAAACCTATTACCCCCCCTTGCTCATCCCGGAGAATATTCGACGCAAGATCAGGATGCTCATAATAAACGCCGGTATCTATCACTGCAATTCGAATATCAGGACTCCCCTTCGTTATTTCCCAAGCTCTAAGGGCATCAATATCAGCCCCTGGTACCCCTGGAACTCCATCAATAACCTGACCCGTATTATGCAAAGCCCATTGTTCGGTAAACAGGGAATCCCCAGGAATGCTCACGCTCAAAGAGAGAGGAGGGATACTTCTTACAATATAATTCGGTTGGACCACCTCTACTTGGGGGTAAAGCGAGAGCTGGCGTACCAGGTTTGGAAGGGATATTTTTCGTTGGCCGCTGATTTTTAAACGGCAGAATCGGCCCTGGTGATAGTGCTCAATCTCCTGCAAGCCCTCGAGAGCAAGGATCATTTGTTCCCCATAGAAGCCAGTGGAGGGATGAAAGCGTACAAGCACTTCACCAGGAATAACAGGGGCGTTCTCTTTAAAATACACCCTTGCAGAGCACGGAGGGAGAAAAAACAAGAAAATCCCCATAAGGGAGGCAAAAAGGAAAAACCGCACGGATTCTTCTCTCCACTGAAGTCCTACTCGAGATTATTTCATAATGGATATGAGGCTTCCCATAAAAAGTTAAGAAGGGGTAAGCCTTTGGGCTTACCCCTTCTCCTTCCCTCTTTAACCCTTAACAGGAGAAGTCTCGACAACTTTCTCTTCCAAGGACTTTCGAACTGCCTTAGCAGCTGCGATCATATTTCTCAGACTAGGGATGACTTCTTTAAAAGACCGAGTTTTTAACCCACAGTCTGGGTTAACCCAAATCTGTTCCACCTTAAGAAAGCGCAAAAAGTTGCGGATTCTCCCTTCTATCTCCGAGGCAGAAGGTATCACTGGGGAATGAACATCGTAAACCCCAGGTCCTACTTCCCGGGAATAACCATAATCTGCTAGTTCTTGAAGAGTTTCATCGCCACTCCGGGCGTTTTCAATAGAGATGACATCAGCGTCCATTCGATCAATGGCTTCCATAATCTCTCCAAACTCAGAGTAACACATATGGGTATGAATTTGCGTCTCCGGCCGAGCAAAGGAGGTGGTCAAACGAAAGGCTTCAATAGCCCATTGCAAGTATTCCGGGCGACGCTCCTCCTTTAAAGGAAGGCCCTCTCGCAGAGCAGGTTCATCTACTTGGATAATCAAAGCTCCTGCAGATTCCAAATCCTGAGCCTCTTCCCGAAGGGCAAGAGCAATCTGGAGGGCCACTTCTCTCCGGGAAAGGTCCGTTCGAGGGAAGGACCAATTAAGGATAGTGACTGGACCTGTTAGCATTCCTTTCACCGGTTTAGAAGTAAGACTTTGAGCAACTTTAAACTCCCGAAGGGTTATAGGGCCAGGCCGGGAGACATCGCCGTAAATAATCGGAGGTCGAACATAGCGATGGCCGTAGCTCTGAACCCAGGCGTAACGGGTAAAGGCGAAACCGGTCAGCTTCTGGCCAAAGTATTCCACCATATCGGTGCGTTCAAACTCACCGTGGACGAGGACATCTAGGTCTAAGCCTTCCTGAAGGCCGATCACGTGGGCAATAGCTTTATCTACTTCTTGCTGATACTCTGCCTCACTCACACGCCCGTCAAGAAACTGTCGTCGTACCTGTCGAATATGGGAGGTTTGAGGGAAAGAGCCAATGGTGGTTGTAGGGAGAGGAGGAAGCTTTAAGCGTTCTCTCTGGGCTTTCTTTCGCTCAGAATAGGGGAGACTTCGCTGAAAATCCTCAGGGTTTAAGGCCCGGAGACGGGACCGCACTTCAGGAAGGGCGGGTTGAGCCTTATGGAAGGCCTCCCAACGGTTTTTAATCTCCCCTAACACCCCATCCCCCTCGTGAACTACCCGAACCAATAACCCCAGTTCTTCCAGCTTCTCATCGGCAAAAGCCAAAACTCCCCTTAGATGATCCGGAAGATGAGTCTCTCGGCTCGCACTATAAGGAACAAACTGAAGGGGAGCAGAAGGCTGAAGGCTTAATTGGTCCACTCGCTCAGCTAACTCCTGAACCAGAGGCAGGACTACTTCCGGCTGAATCCGCCAAATATTTCGGGCATCGATCACTCCTGCCCCCAAACGCTTATCCTTCGGGAACCCCCACTTCCGAAGTAAAGAGAGGTTATCCCCTCGGGTGAAATCCAGGGAAAGAGCCTGAACGGGAAGATGAATCACCCAAGGATAAGCCCTCCCCAAGTCCTCAAAAAAAGTGACTAAATCTATACCCACACCTACCTCTGCAAGGCGTTGATAAGTTAGTTCAAACTCTTCTCGCAAAGTGTCAGCATGACTTAAAACCAAAAGGGGTTCCTGAATCTGAACCTCTCTAAAACCGATTTGTTGGATTTGAGAGAGCAAGGACTGATATAAGGGGATCAATCGTTCGAGAAGGAAGGAAAAATCAACGCCTTGGAGGTGGGAAAGCTTGAGCAGAGTCACCGGTCCGAGCAAAATAGGAACTGCCCGCTCTCCTAACTTCTCCTTAGCCCGAGATACCCGGCGTAAAAAATCCCCTGCGGAGAGGGTTAGAGGGGACTCCGGGGTGATTTCGGGAACCAAGTAGTGATAGTTGGTATCGAACCACTTGGTCATCTCTAAGGCGGGTATCCCTTCTGCGCCCCGAGCCATCGCAAAATACTGCTCTAACCCGGAGAGAGGCAAAAAGCGAGGGGCAATCAAACCAAAACGCACCGCCCAATCCAGCACGTGGTCATAAAGAGTACCCTCCCCCACCCCGATGCGATCAATCCCTAACTGGGCCTGGGTTAACCAAGCATCTTCCTCAACAGTATCCAAGGTTTGTATCAGATCTTCTTCCGATAACCGGTGGTCCCAGTAAGCCTCTAAAGCCCGCTTTATCTCTCGATTCCTCCCAATTCGTGGGAATCCTAAAGTTTGAGTGCTAAGAACGGTCATTCTTCTGCTAACTCCGTTTCTTGAGTTCTTTCTCCACCCTGTAGAAGGGAACAAAGAGAAGGGAAGACAATCTTTCCCTCCCTAAGGAAGAGACCCTCAAAGTTCCGAGTGATTTTTAGGACTTATAAGGAGAGGGGAAAACTCCCTTTTGGGGACGGATTAACAAACCTCTCAGAAGGCCTTTTAAAACTCCTCAGTACTCACAATCACCGGCCCACGAGTCTGCCAAAGATCTTCCAAGCGATAGAGCTCCCGCTCCTGCTGAGCAAAGATGTGCACCACGACATCACCGTAATCCAGCACAATCCACGCCGCGGTTTCATAACCCTCAGGAGAGATCCCTTTAATCCCCAAACTCTTCATCTTTTCAATAATCCCATCCGCAATGGCCCGGATATGGATTCGGGAATTGCCCGAACAGATAATAAAATAATCAGCGATGAGGGTCTTCCCTCTAAGGTCCAGAATGGTAATGTCTTGAGCCTTCTTATCTTCCTGGACCGCTCGGATGATCTCTAATTTTTGCTCGGACGTCAAACTTGGCTGAACCTCCTGCAAGAAATTTCTTCTAGTTAGCTGGCTATTAGGAGATGATCCTCTGAAGAGCTATCAGCAGTAGTTCCCTTCAACATTCAAGCAAGCCAGCGACCGGATTTTCCGATTTTGGAACACCTCACACCCGCAATTCCATTATAATACCCCAGCCTCTTCAACTTCTAATAGTGGACTGCGAAATAGAGACCGCTTCAGACTCTACACCCTAAAGAAAGTAAAACAAAGGGGGGCAAGGAGAACGCCAAGATCATTAAAACCAAGGAACCGGTTAAGGAGATTGAAGTAGTAGATAGTCTTGGCCTAAAAAAATTACGATATCACTTCTATAACGCCCTGGCCAAGATTCCCTTTCAGAGACAGGAATAAGTTCACCCACTCCTAGCAGATGGAGAATCTCCTCAGCGCCTTCTTGATTGCCGTTGCGATAATAAATGCGAGAGGTCTCTATCACTCCTCCTTCAGCTGGGGCAACCCGGCGAACAGTAAAACCCGTATTTTCTAAAGTTTGAGCCACTTGGCGCGCCATCCCCTTACGACCGGTAGCGTTCAGCACTTCAACAGCAGCACTGGTAGCGATTTCGGCCACATCGAATAATCGGGCAATGGTCTCCTTTGCTTTTTCTTCGTCAATAATCCAATAACTGATCCCTCGAATCCGCCCGGGCGTTCCCGGAAGGGTTTCCAGCTGAACATCTTCGGGCTTAAGGTCTCGGAAAGTATGGGCAAGGTATAAGAGATCGGGGGCGAGAAGGTTAGTATCTACCGCTTTCCGGGCTTCCTGGACCAATCGGGGGAGCTTAGGCCAGTTCATCGGAGAGAGAGCTTTTTTAGCCAAAGCAATTAAAAACTTCTGCTGACGGGCCATCCTGCCAACGTCGCCCTGAGCATCGTGCCGAAAACGCACATATCCCATTGCTTCTTCGCCGTTCAAATGCTGAAAACCCTTTCTCAAATGAATATGCAGATCCTGCCAATTATCGTCGTAATCCATATTTTTTTCCACTTCAATTTCTACTCCCCCTACCAGGTCCACCAATTTCTCAAAGCCAGCTACCTCTGAAACTACATAATAATCAATAGGAACTCCTGTCAGCAGAGTAACGGTCCGCTTTGTTAAATCCACACCTCCATAAGCATAAGCAGAGTTAATCTTGTCCTCCCGATCAAGACCGGGGATGGTGACTAAAGAATCTCGAGGAATGGATAAGCCTTTGAGTCTCTTTTCCATCAGATCTACTTTGAGCAGGAGAATACTATCAGCCCTTTGAGGGGAATGAGGATTAAGACGATCTTTCTGATCTAACCCAAGGAGAAGGACGGTGAACTGTTTTTTACCTCCAAAGGCAGGGCGTGTAAAAGGCAGAGTTAAAACTCCCCCTATCTTCCCCCCTTGAGTAACCCTCACATAGACACCAGCACTCAAGCCGAAGATCGAGAGGGCTAGGAAGAAGAGAAGGTGTAATAACCACTGTTTTCCGTTCGGTCCTAACAACTTACTTCTCCTCACAGAGCTCTTCTGATTGGTATAACCCCATCTTCAGAATATAAGCTTCCACCCCTGGAGGGGTTAAGTAGCGGATAGGTTTCCCCTCCTTTAAGCGTTGTCTCACAAAAGTAGCCGCGATATCCACTTCCGTCATTGAGAGAAAGTGGATCCGGCTGAGATAAGAAGGCTTGAGGTTGTTCTTCAATACCTCCACAGGGAAACCAGGACGCGGAGCCACGGCAAACCAACACAATTCAAGGATGCGGTCAATCCGATACCAAGAATCGAGGTCCGCAATCTCATCGGAACCGGTGATGAAAACCAGCTCCGCTTCGGGGTACCACTGGTGAAAAGTCTCCACCGTCTCCACTGAATAGGAAGGGGTAGACCGGTCTATCTCCACGCGAGAAACTTCAAAGTGGGGATGATCAGCGGTTGCTAAGACGAGCATTGCAAAGCGGTGCTCCGGAGAAACAGGGCAGTGATTCCGGTGGACGGGAGAGCGATTGGGGATAAAAAAAATCCTATCTAAGCCGAGTTGGGTCCGACTCTCCTCGGCTATCCGAAGATGTCCATAATGCACCGGGTCAAAAGTACCCCCAAGAAGACCGATACGCCGAAATTTCACTTCATTCTTATTCTCAGGTGAGCTAGCCTAGAGTTGAGGACCTTCTCCAAAGCACCTCTCCTCCCTCACCTCAGCTCTTGTTAGGATATCGCTCTTTCTCGGATGATCCCTGTTTAGCCCTTTGGAGTTGGGATGCCTCTGGCGCCATTCACAAGCATATTGTCCCGATGGACCACCTCATCCTCCCGTTTATAACCCAAGACTTCGGAGATCTGATAGCTTTGATAACCCCGGATGCGGAGGAGTTCCCTCGAACTATAATTCGTCAAACCTCGAGCAAATTCTTGCCCATCGGGACCGCAAAGCGCTACTAAATCTCCTACCTCAAACTCTCCCTCAACTCCCACTACTCCTGAAGGAAGGAGGCTTTTTCCTCTCCCAACGATCGCCTTTTGCGCACCCTCATTAACCAGAACTAATCCCATTACAGGCAGGCTATAAGCAATCCAGTGTTTTCTACTAGGAACCCTCTCTTTGGGCAGAAAACGAGTGCCTAGGGGTACCCCTTGGGTCACCTCTTTTAGCACCGAAGGCCTCTTCCCATAAGCGACAACTACCTCTACTCCCGCACTGGTCGCTATCTCTGCTGCTAGAACCTTGGTCTGCATCCCTCCTGTACCCATCTCCGTTCCTGCCCCTCGAGCCAGGCAACGTATCTCCTCTGTGATAGAGGGAACGAGAGAGACGACCCTCCCTTGGGCATCGAGCAAACCGTCAACATCGGAGAGGATTAAGAGGAGACGGGCGTTAAGTGCAGAAGCCACTAAGGCAGCCAGAGTGTCGTTATCTCCAAACTGGATCTCTTCCGTAGCCACTGTATCATTCTCATTAATGATAGGGATCACTCCCAACCGAAGGAGGGTTAACAAGGTGTTTCGAGCGTTGAGAAAGCGTTGGCGATGGCGAAAATCATCTCGGGTGAGTAAAACTTGAGCGGTTATCCGGTGGAATTGGCTAAAGGCTTCCGTCCAAGTGTGCATTAATAATCCTTGACCGATAGCCGCCAAAGCTTGTTTCCCAGCCATACTTCGCAGCCGATGGGTTTGACCCAACCGCTCCATCCCGGCTCGAATCGCTCCGGAGGAGACAATTAACACTTGCCATCCCTCTCCGGCTAGAGCCGAAACCTCCTCGGCGATTCGATGAACGTAATCCTTATCTAACCCACCGCCTTGCCGGGTTAAAGTTGAGGTGCCGATTTTGACTACCAACCGTTTGGGATACTGCATCCTTCTCGCTTTTTATGGAAAAGCCTTTACTTTTTCAGAGAATGATACTCCTCTACATAATCGAATTCAAAGTCGCCAATACGAACTGTATCGCCTTCTTGGACTCCCGCCTCTCGCAGGGCTTCCAAAACCCCTAAACGCTCCAACCTGCGATGCAAACGCAAGAGAGCCTCCTCATTCTCCAAGTCCGTCATGGATACCATACGCTCGACGCCAGCACCCTTCACTACGAAGAGATGAGGACCCTCCCGAAGAACCTCCCATTCGCGCTCTGAAGGAGCGGTGAAGCGTACAACCACCTCTTCTACAGAGGGAAGAGGTTCTCCCTCTCTCTGATGAAGGAGGTGAACACATTCCCAAAGGAGGGGTTCAACCCCTTCTCCGGTAAGGGCGGAGATGGGGAAGACCTTATATCCTTGCTCCTTAAGAGGAGGGCTTACCTTTTCGACCAGCTCCTTTGCAAGGGGAGAGTCTATTTTGTTAAGGGCAACCAACTGAGGAAGCTGGGCCAGCCGGGGGTTGTGCAATTCTAACTCTTTGTTGACCACTTGGAAGTCACAGAGTGGATCTCGGCCGGTGTAGCCGGAGACATCCAGAAGATGGATCAAAACTCGCGTGCGTTCGATATGTCGCAGAAACTGATGACCTAAACCGGCCCCTTCGTGAGCCCCTTCGATTAAGCCGGGGATATCGGCCATAACAAAGGAGGTCTCTTCATTCAAACGAACTACTCCCAAGTTGGGGACCAAAGTGGTGAAGGGGTAATCTGCAATTTTGGGTCGGGCAGCGGAAACCTGGGCAATGAGGGTGGATTTCCCCACGTTGGGGTAGCCGACTAATCCGACATCGGCCAGGAGTTTCAGCTCCAACCGAAGGACCCGGCTTTCTCCAGGTTCCCCTTTCTCAGCGAAGCGAGGAGCTTGATGAGTTGGGGTAGCGAAAGCGGCATTGCCTCTGCCCCCCCGGCCTCCTCGAGCCGCGATAAAGGTTTGCCCCGGGTGAGCGAGGTCGGCAAGAGGAGTATCACTCCCTTCCTCATAGACCAGAGTTCCCACCGGAACCCGAAGAATGAGGTCAGCCCCATCCTTGCCCCGTTTTTGCCCTCCTGAACCGTGCCCACCGTTGGGAGCCTGATAACGGGTTCGGTACTTAAAGTCAATCAGAGTAGTGAGGTTAGGGTCCGCAAGGAGGATAATATGCCCTCCTCGCCCTCCGTTGCCTCCATCAGGCCCCCCTTGGGGTACGAATTTCTCTCGGCGGAAGCTGACTGCCCCATTACCACCTCGCCCACCGTGCACCTCGATCTTAGCCTCGTCGAGGAACACGGCACCTCTTTCCTCCTTCTCCTCGGTATTACTCTAGGCCGAGGAGACCGGATAAACACTCACCCGCTTCCGCCCTCTGATGGTTTCGTATTTAACAATCCCGTCAATGAGGGCAAACAGAGTATCGTCGCCTCCTCGGCCGACGTTATTTCCCGGCCAGATTTTGGTCCCTCGCTGGCGAACCAAAATGGCTCCCGCTCGCACCCTCTCACCGGCATATTCCTTAACGCCTAAACGTTTGGAATGGCTATCGCGCCCGTTTCGAGAACTTCCTACTCCTTTTTTATGGGCCATAGCTACCTCCTCCTTAGGATACTAAGATCTCCTCAATCTTAATTTGGGTAAGATGCTGACGGTGGCCAAAACGGCGAGCTGAATGCTTCTTGGGCCGGTAGAAAAACCCCCGAATCTTCGGCCCTCGGAAGTGTTTAACAATTCGAGCAATTACTTTTGCTCCTTCCACATAGGGCTTACCGATCTTGATCTCCTCACCATTTACCAACATTAAAACTTCTTTCAGCTCAACGGTTTCTCCCTCGTTGGCTTTAATCTTCTCCACCGCCAGAGTCATCTGGGGTTCCACCCGGTACTGTTTACCTCCTGTTTTGATAACGGCGTACATAAGTAACCTCTCATTACCAGTAAAAAGCTTAGGATCCAAGGACCCTCTAACCCATCTTCTTGCCCCAGGGGCAAAACCTCATCCGAAGAAGGGATACAAAAGCTTTTAGGAATTCCCTTTTCAAAAGATATGCCCGCAGGGAAACGTCCTACGGGCATGCCACTTTATTCTATCAAATTGGCTCCGCCTTGTCAATGACTTTAGCTGGCTGAAGGACTTCACCGATACCAAAAGAGCGATGAACGTGGGTTAAACGGGCCTTGACTCTCTGCCCTAAATGTTCTCCCCCGTTGGCCAGATCAATGAAATAACCATCACACCAAGCCACCGAACGAGGAAGCATTAAGAACGGCTCTTCAGGAATTTGGCATTCAACTACTTGACCTGGGCGGTATCGCACAATTTGGCGCTCCATCTCCTGAAGATCCCCCGGTACAATCCGGTAATCTTCTTGGTGGTATTTCTCATTCGCTCGAACGAAGAGAGCGCGATGGGTTTCCCGCTCCAATCGTTCAATCATCTCTCCTTGGGGTCCGATAAAATGAGCAGCAACCCGAGGATTGAGAGTGATCAAGAAAGCCTCATGATCCGTATCCATACAAAGGCGACGCACTTCTCGCTCAATTTTAGCTGCCAGGGTTTCTGCCGAGAGCACCCTTCCTCGGCCGCGACAGTAGGGGCAGGGTTCAGTGAGGATCTGAGTTAAACTCTCGCCGGTCCGCTTTCGGGTCATCTCCACCAAACCCAGGGGGCTTAAATAAGTGATTTTCGTGCGCACCCGATCCTTCTTTAGAGCCTTCTCTAAAGCGGTCATCAAATGCTGGCGGTCTTTAGGGTTCGTCATATCAATGAAATCGAGGATAATAATACCCCCAAGGTCTCTTAGCCGAAGCTGCCGGGCAATCTCTGTGGCTGCATCTAAGTTCGTCTTCAAAATGGTATCCGCCAGGCTTGTGGTTCCGATAAATTTGCCGGTATTGACATCAATGGTGGTCACCGCCTCGGTTTCATCAATAGTAATGTAGCCTCCGGACTTCAGCCAAACCTTATGCCGGGTCAATCGTTCAATCTCCGGCTCAATTCCGTAGCGATCAAAAATCGGCTCTGGGTCTGAGTAATAGATCACCCGATTTTTCAATTTGGGGGCAATAAAGTTGACCAAATCCAGGACCTTCTCGTAATGTTCCCGGGAGTCAATAATAAATTTAGCCACATCGGAGGAGAAGACATCGCGCACAATTTTGTAAACTAAACTGAGATCCTGATGGATGACACCCGGTTGAGGGGTCTGCTGGAACTTTTGCTGAATCTGCTCCCAAAGTCGGCAAAGGAATTCATAATCTTGCCGGAGTTCGGCCTCCCCCCGTCCTTCGGCCTCTGTTCGGACAATAAGTCCACAGGGAAAATGGCGAAGTTTATAGGCGATTTTGCGCAGACGCTCTCGTTCCTGCACGCCTTCAATTTTGCGCGAAACCCCGACATTATTCCCTTCAGGCATCAACACCAGGTATCGGCCGGGAAGAGAGATGCGGGTAGAGACTCGTGCCCCTTTAGTCCCCCGAGGGGCTTTTACCACCTGCACTAGGAGTTCTTGCCCCGGCTTCACCAAATCCCGGATCCGGGAGCTGGTCTCAAGAACCTCCTCCCCTTTATGATCACGATCCCGGTCATTCCCCTCGGTATCCGCTTCATCAGCCTCAGGGATCACGTCCCCGGCGTAGAGGAAAGCATTCCGCTCTAAACCAATATCCACGAAAGCAGCGTCCATCCCGGGTAACACATTGACAACACGAGCCTTGTAAAGAGACCCTACAATGCGCTCCTCTCGCTCTATATGGAGCTCGACTAAGCGACCTTGCTCGATAATGGCAACCCGGGTTTCCCGGTTATCTACATTAACGATAATCTCCTTAGACAAATATTCACCTCCTCTCCTCTTATCCCTGGAGAGTAACCCCTATCCTCTTTTGAGTCTTGCTGAAACTCTTCTCCGAGTTGGTTGAGTCCTCCAAAAGATTAATTCGGTTGACCCTTTCCGACTTCCGATAAGAGGGAAGGGCCATCCACCTCGTTCAGGGTGAAAATCGAGTGAAAAGATCAAAAATATTGTACCCGCCTCCCTTTAGTGAAGTAAAGCAACCCAAACCCTCTCCACAAACCGAGGGGATGAGAGCTCCCCAAAACCTCTAAAGATAAAGAACGCCAACCAGCTCACCCTCCCCAACCAGGTTTAAAAAGACCATTAAGAGCTCATTTTAATTAATGGGAGGGAAGGTAGAGTGAATGAAGTAGCAGGATCCTATCAACCGGTCCTTCCTAGCCTTTCTTCGGCCAGCGAAATTGCTAAAGAAGTCCCTCGATTATTTGGATTTCCTTCAGGAGTAGAGGGCTTGGATACTTTATTCTATAAAGTGCAAAAGCAAGAGGGAACGCTCGTTCGCATCCCTCTAGGAGGTTATCCCTCTTTCTCGGCAATTCATATTACTGGGATTCCGGAAACAGGGAAAAGCTTAATGGCTCAGCAATTCGCTATCAAGCAAGCTTCCCTAGGTTATCCCATAGCTTTTGTGACCATTGAGCTACCAAAAACCTTTCTGGTAATGGGCCTTCAGCAAAGGGCTGAAGCTATGGGAATCTCCTTTGACGAAGTGAAAGATCGAATTTTTGTCCTAGATGGTGCTAGTTATCCTATCCTTCGAGAAAATATCCCCTCTCTCCTTGCTACTTTGGAATATGCCCTAAGTCAATACCGGATTAAGTCTCTGGTTTTTGACTCTCTTTCGGGGCTCTATGAAGCCCGGGAGATGATGGCTCGAGGAGTTGTGCGAGAGATCTATAACTTCCTCAAGCTCTCTTCGGTCACTGCCCTCCTCATCAGCCAGAAGAGGAGTGGGCATGAGGAACAAACAGTGGAAGCCGCCGGAGGTTATGCCATTGGGCACATTTTAGATGCAACCATTGTCGTGAGTAAACTTTTGATTATGAACCCTGCTCAAGAACGAATTTATCATCAGCCAATAGGCTCTGTCCTTCGCCTCTTTCGAATTGATGGTTGCCGAGTTTGTGGGCACGACACCGAGACTCATCTGATGGAGATTACCCCAGAAGGTTTGGTGAAAATTGGTCCCCCCCTATCCCAAATCCTTCATAAGGAGGTGACGGAACAATGACAACAGAGGTACAAGAGATCTCTCCCACAGAGGTCAACCCCGACGATGTCGCAATGCAAGTATTCCTCCAGGCTTTAAACCTAGTTGGCGGACCTCGCCAACTAGTAGAACACCGGAATCTCACCTGGCTTCCTAGTCTAATGGAATCTGCCTATGTAGTGGTCCTCTCCGAGCAATTCCACAAAACTATAGCCGAGATTGCCGAGTTTTTGGGCATTACAGAGCAAACGGTCAGAAATATCCTTCGGGCGGACTCCGAACACATTTTGGAAATAATCGAGAAAGCGAGAGGGGAAAAAGAGATCAAAATTCATATCGCAGGAGGTCTGGCAAAACGGGCTTACACCCTTCTTAAAGAGAAGAAGGCTCTCTCTTAAAAAACCCTTGAACCGACTAACCCTTGTTTCGATAAAAAGGTACCCCAGTACTTTGTGAAATGGAATAATAAATGGTATAATGATTACAAGGAGGGGGGAGTGAAAAATCCTTCTTCCTCTCCTTCCGAAGAGAAGGAGAGGAAGAAGGAGGAATACCTGGGGGGATTAAAACTAGGGGTTAAAACCCGAGAGAAGCAGAAGGGCGATAGAGGAGGAGGGAGATACATAACGAAAAGAGACTGGGAAGATAAGGAAACATCACTGAGAAACTGCCATACAACCTTACCCAGCCTCTCCTTCTAAGGCTTGAATTATTATTGTTTCATCATTTTCGAGAACGAGAAGAATGTGCATTATACGCCCTACGTCGAACACTCGATTATCGGGGGTTTCGACAGGAACAACAATTGACAGTTTGCCTCCTTTGATATTGAAGACAACCTCATCATACCCGGCATCCTCAGTATTTATTCCCTCTTTCTGGGGATCAGGCTCTCCTATAAACTGCTCCACTAAGTTGCGTCGCTCCATAAAGGGATCTACTCCTTTTATCCTTCTCTTCTATTCTCAGCATACAAAACTTTACCCATTTTTCACAGTTTTTTCCACATTTTCTTTGGAAAAGCTTCGGAAGCTCATTCTTCTGAAGCTTTTAAGAAAAGGTCAAATCCCCATATCACCGACCCAAGGAATCTCTTTCCATCCCCAGCTTTGGGCCGGTACGGAGAAGGTGAACGATGATGTCTCAACTCGATATGACCGTTCGTATTGCTGGTGAGAATGGTGAAGGAGTGCTTTCAGTGGGAGACGTTTTAGCTCTCTCCCTCACCCGCCTCGGCCTTCACGTGTATACTTTTCAAAACCTTCCCGCGGAGATTAAAGGCGGAGCCTCTATGACCCAAGTTCGGGTAAGCGATCAACCCGTCCGGTCCCCGGGAGATAGGATAGATGTATTAATGGCCTGGAATCAAGAGAACTACGACCTCCATATCGGTGAGGTTCGAGAAGGAGGTCTAGTTCTTTATGACCCTTCAGAGGCACAACCAGACCCGAGCCGACCTGTTCACCAGTACGCAGTGCCTTTAAACCAAATCGCCCGGGAGGAGATCAAACAAGTTCGAAGCAAGAACGTTCTCGCTTACGCGGTTCTCTGCGCTTATCTAGGGGTTCCGAAAGAGCAAGCAGATAGTGACATACGCCGAAGGTGGGGCCGGCGCCCCGAGTTCCTTGAGGGAAACCTTCGGGCTTTAGAGCTAGGTTATCGTTTTGTGGAAGAACAATTCCCTGAACGGCACTTTACCCTTCCCAAGATTCACCACGAGACTCCTCGATTGCTTCTCAAAGGTAACGAGGCTCTCTGCCTTGGAGCGGTAGCCGCAGGCCTTCAGGTTTACGCTGGGTACCCCATTACTCCAGCCAGCGATATTATGGAGTGGCTCTCTCAGAACCTTCCCCGCTTCGGAGGGGTGGTGATCCAAACAGAAGATGAAATCGCCGCCTTAGCTACCTGTATTGGAGCCTCCTTCGCAGGGAAGAAGGCGATGACAGCTACCTCTGGCCCCGGACTATCCCTGATGACTGAGCAAATGGGCCTGGCCACTATGGAAGAACTCCCGGTAGTCATCGTAGATGCTCAGCGAGGAGGTCCCAGCACCGGTATGCCAACTAAACCCGAGCAGGGGGACCTCGACCTGGCTATCTACGGCCGGCACGGAGATGCCCCCCGAATCGTTATCGCCCCCTTTGATGTTGAGGATTGTTTCTTCACCACCATCCTGGCTTTCAACTTGGCAGAAAAATATCAAAGTCCAGTGGTGCTCCTAAGTGACCAACACTTGGCTCATCGGTCCCAGTCTATCAATCAACCTGATTTGAGTAAGATTGAGATCGTTGAACGCCTCACCCCCTCCTCTTCAGAGCAAGCTCATCCTAACGGAAGCGAAAATCACTTTATGCGCTACGAAGACACGGAGACGGGTATCTCTCCAATGCCCATCCCTGGAGTGCATCCTCAGTATTACGTCGCTACAGGGTTGGAACATAATGAATACGCTCACATTGACTATTCACCCCGAATGCATGTGAAGATGACCCATAAACGCTTCCGGAAAATGGAGCAAGTGGCGAAAGAGCCGGGGATGGTCTACCGTTATGGAGATCCTCAGGCAAAGTTTGGAGTTATTGCCTGGGGCTCTACGGTGGGGCCAGTGATCGAAGCGATTGATCGCCTAACTAAAGAAGGGTTCGTGGTAGAAGCTCTGTTTCCCAAACTCCTCTATCCTGTGCCCAAGGAACCTATTGCGGAATTCTTGAACAGCAAAGACCAGGTGTCGGTGATTGAGCTGAATTACTTGGGTCAGTATGCTAACCTGCTTCAAAGTGTCTTCTGCCGCCCGTTGTTAAGGTTTAACAAATATCAGGGGCTTCCTTTCCGAGCCATTGAGATTTATGACTACATCAAAAGGGTTCTCACCTATCCCTCTGCAGAAGTTGCAGACCGGATGGTTGCAACAGTGAGGGATTGAGCAAACTGATCAAAGGAGTGCTTTCTATGGCTGTCGAAGTTGCAATAAAGCCAAGAACAATGATGGACTATCGGAGTTCCAACCGCCCCACTTGGTGTCCGGGGTGCGGGGACTTCGGTGTGTTATCCGCATTATATAAAGCTTTTGCCACCCTAAACCTCGATCCCAAAGACATCGTTATTGTCTCGGGGATTGGTTGCTCAGGACGCCTCCCTGAGTTCGTAAATGCTTACGGCCTCCACGTGGTTCACGGCCGTACCCTGCCTACCGCAATGGGGGTCAAGCTGGCAAACCCACGGTTAACCGTGATCGCCGTTGGAGGAGATGGAGATGGGTTCGCTATTGGCGGAGGTCATGTCCCTCATGCCATCCGACGTAATGTGGATATCACCTATATTGTGATGGACAATGAGGTTTATGGGCTGACCAAAGGCCAACCCTCCCCAACGACACCAGCGGGGATGACGGCAGTAAAACAGAGTACTGCTATGAAGAAAATGGCCCCCCACGGGATTTTGGAACAACCCCTCAACATTATGGCGATGGTCCTCGCTTATGGTTGCTCTTTTGTCGCCCGGGGCTTTTCCGGCCAAGCGAACCAACTGCGAGACCTGTACATAGAAGCTATCCAACACCGAGGTTTCTCCTTCATCCAAGCAATGAGTCCCTGTGTCACCTTCTATGATACCTATGATCAATGGAAAGGTTTAGTAGCTCCTCTACCTGAGGATTGGGACCCCACGGACCGGGTTCGAGCGATTCAACTAGCCCTTACCGAAGATAAGCTCCACTTGGGGCTTTGGTACAAAGAGGAGCGTCCAACCCTGGAGGATCTCATCGGTTCAGTAATAGAGAAGGTGCGAGGAGAAACTCATCAGCAATTAGAGGAGATTCTCAAATCATATGCTTAAGCCCCCGAACCTTTTCGGGGGTTCGTTCTCCTTTTAGTAGGGCAGGGATTTCCGCAGAGCTGGAATTCCTCCCTTCTTGGCTCGACCCTCTATCATCCTCTGCAAATGGGGATGACCTTTTATTGCCCCCCGCGTGCAGGAGATGATAGGGGGGCCACCCTCCATGCAGGGGATAGTTGGAAGGTTCGCCCTCCCCTATCCTTTTGTTGCCAACGATATTCACCCTATGAAATGTGGAAACTGCTTTTGAGCCTTCTTCTCTTCAGCCTTACAGGAAAGATTCTCTCTCACCCCCTTACTGTATCCCATGTCTCTCTTGCCTCCAATAACCCCGAAGCGGTACGAACAACTGCAGTGGGACCTAATGGTGAACTCCTCATTAACGGCCATCCTGTACTCATCCTCTCCTTAAACAAGATTTGGGGCTGGCAAAATCCCCAAGGCTGGCTTCGCCCCGATCAATTCCCCCAGCGCCTTCAAGAAGCGAAGAAAGCAGGCTTTAACGCTATTATGGGGTTAAACGAGCGTGACCCAGCAGTTTGGGACAAATATCGGCTTTACACCTTTATGCTCGCTGCCAAACCTTTCGGAAAACCTCTTGATCCCTCACGGATTCGCTCCCTATCTACAGCACCTGACCTCATCGGTTGGTACATTGAACACGAGTTTCACGGTGCCTCCGGCAACTATTCCCAATGGAGGAATGACCGTGCGCGGATCCGGTCTGTAGACCCCTATCACGTGGTCGGAGATCTCACTATGTCCCTCGGAGGATACCCTAAAGATAACAATCCCTATCGAATAATGGATCTTCCTCTGCCTGAATGCACCCTCTCAGAGTTTTCACCTGCCAGCCGAATCAGTCGAATCTTTGGTGAACTCCGAAAGCAAGAAGAGGAATGGCACGCTGGTTATCGGTTTATTCGAGCCCTGTCTCTCACTCCGGTTGCTGAACTCGAATTGATAGCCCGGGGCTCAGCAAACTTTCCCTCTAGAGAAGAAATCTTCCGAGCCTTTCTGCTAGCAGTAGCGATGAATGTTAAGGTCTTTGACGTCCTCTTCGGAGCGACCCAAAATTCTGGAGCCTTAGGAGGCTCTGTGGATGTTGAACCCTATCGTGCAGAGATTGATCGAGTTTGGTACGACACCCTTTCTGCAGTGCGCTTAGTGCGCAACTTGGGTAAGGTGATCCTTGCCCCGGGTAACTTTGTCCCGATTCCGGCCATACCACCCCTTCGATCCCCCTCCGCAGAAACTCAATGGAACTGGGTCGGCCTCTACGCAGTAAGCAAGGTTCTACCAGATGGCTCCGAATTCATCATCGCTACCAATCTTCAAGACCACCCTATCCAAGCAATCCTCCAAACCCGAAAGGGCACTCTCTCCCTCAAAATCCCCGGTAGATCCTCGGTTTACCGGCGACTGGGGGGATACAAGAAGAGCCTCCCCTTAAAGCCCTCCCTAGACGGTGGAAAAAGAACTTCAACAAAGCCTGCTAAAGATTATAGGCCTTCTCTCAAGAGAGAGGAGGAGAAGTTGTTGTCATCTCATCCAAAGGAATATCTCATAGGGGTTTATTATTTCTCTGGTTGGTGGGAAGACCTTCCCAATAAATACTTCATACAAGGTCGTGATTGGAGGGAGAATTTTCCGGAACGAATACCTCTCCTAGGGGCTTATAACGATCAAAAAACGATGGATCAAGAAATCCTTACTGCTTTCCATTATGGAATAGACTTCTTTCAATTCCTCTGGTACCCTCAATTTCATCAGTGGGAGCCTCATCAGGAAAAATTGAATGAAGGTTTACGCTTATTTTTAGCCTCCCCCAACAATCACCTTCTCTTTTTCACCCTTGAGTATGTCAATCACCCTCCTTTTGAAATCACCTCAGAAACGGAATGGATCTCGGCCTGCCGGGAGTGGTGTCGATTGATGAGGCACCCTCAATATCTCAGGATAGGAGGAAGACCTCTCTTTAAAATCCACGGCTTAGAGCATTTCCTCCACCAAAATGGCAATAATCCTCAACAAGTCGCTAAGCGATTGACTATTCTGCGCAGACTTGCTCGGGAATATGGTCTCCCCAACCTACTGATTGGAGGGGGTGTAGGGATAGGAGGAGTACCTTCTAAGCCCTTTGTAGCCCCTTATGACTTCCTCACAACTTATATGGACGTGCCTCCCTTACCCCCCAAAGAAACGCCTTACCCTTATCCGGAATTAATCCGGCACGCCTCCCTCGGGTGGAAGCGATATGCTGAAAAGAGCGAAAAGCCCTATATCCCCTACCTTCCTGCAGGATGGGATCCCCGCCCTTGGAAATACTCTTCTCCCTCCTTCGCTCCTCCTACCCCTCAGGAATGGCGCTCAGCCCTCCAAAGGCTGAAAGAAACCCTCGATACTAGTCCTAAGCTGGGAATACCCCTAGCAAAAGGTAAGCGACAAAAAATCCTCCTCATCTACGCCTGGAATGAGTATGGAGAAGGCGGATACATAGCTCCTACTCAAGGAGAAGGAGTAAGGAAGCTAAAAGGAATCAAAGAGGTCTTTTCTCCACCTTAGTAACCCTTTTATGGGAGACTTGGGGGACCTTTGCTACTGATCCGGAAGGAAAGGAGGCTTTCCCCTAGGCCTCAACTTGATCACAATAGTAGAAGCAGTCTTATCAGAAAGGGATTGCTTCCTCGGATCCCAAGCAATCCACAAGTGATCAAGGAAAGGAGAAGCTACGCCGATCTGAGGGATTTTGCGCATTAGGGAGGAGGCCAATTGCCGAAGTAAAACCACCTTTAAAGAAGCGGGCTTCCCATCGGTGCAATAAAGACGCAAGCGAAACAAAGCCATTCCCATAGTACAATGAAAGAGTGACAACAGAGGTACATAATAAAACCAAGGAACGAGAAGAAGGATCAACCCTGCCTTGAACCAACGAACTAACCAAGGTAAACTTTCCCCCGCCGAAGGCAGGGATAAAGAAGGAATAGCTTTTAGGAGATGAAGCAAACAGAAGTCTAAAAGGCCGATGAGGAAAGTATCCACTAACCCAGCCCAAGTGCGTTCTTGAAAAGTGGCTAACCGTTCCGCACAGAAGGGCAAAGAATCACAACAAGGCCTCTGTTCCATCCGTTTTGTAGGCTTGATCTAAGAGTTCAAGAGTATGAAGGACCTTAATAGGATGACCTTCAGCCCATAAACCGGATTGAATCCACATCAAGCATCCAGGATTCCCCGTAACCACTGCCGAGGCACCGGTCTTCACAATATGGTTTACCTTACGCTGAAGAAGTTGGGTAGCTAGCTGTGGTTGAGTAAAGTTATAAATGCCTGCACTTCCACAGCAAGTATCCGCTTCCTCTAGCTCCACCAGCTCGATCCCAGGAATCTGCTTCAATAATTCTCGAGGAGGAGTACGAATTCCCTGGGCATGGGCCAGGTGGCAAGCGTCGTGATAGGTCACGCGAAGTTTTTGAAACCCCCGAGGCGGGAGGATCTCCAGGGAAGATAGGAACTCACAGACATCCTGTACAGATTCAGAAAAGATCTCGGCTCTCTGGGAGTATTCAGTGTCTTGTTGAAGAATCTCTCTATACTCCTTCATCGCACTGCCACAGCCTGCCGAGTTCGTAAGAAGGAGCTTCACTCCGTACTTTTTAGCATATTTTTCATACACCCTAATCCACCGCCTAGCACAATTTCTGGCTACTTCTACTTCTCCTTGGTGCAGGAGAAGAGCTCCACAACACCCAGCCTCCGGCGGAATAACCACTGTCACACCATTGTGGTTCAGGACCCTTAGGGTAGACTCATTAATATAGGCATAAAGGAGACTCATCACACAGCCCGGAAGGAAAAGAACCCTGTCCCTTTCTTGGCCCCGGGCCGGGAGCACTTTCGGCCATTTTCGAGGCCATAAGGCAGTGCGAGGAGGCAAAAACATTGGCCCCGCAGATCCAGCTAACCACCGGAAAAGAAAAGAAGGAGGCGCAACGGGTCTTCGAGTCCAACGAGCCAGGGTGAGGAAGGGAAGGAGAACCAAAGCCATCAACTTGGGGTGGGTAAGGAGGATTAACAACGCCTTCCGAAGCAACTTCTGCCGAAGAGGGCGCGGGAATTCCCTCTCTATCTGCTCCCGGGCAAGGGTGAGCAGAGCCCCATAGTGTACCCCTGAAGGACAAGCAGTCTCGCAAGCGCGACATCCCAAACAGAGGTCCAGATGCCGGACAACCGCTGGGGAGAATGACAGTCGTCCTTCTTCGACCGCCCGCATCAGGTAAATGCGCCCTCGTGGACTATCGGCTTCAGTGCCCAGTAAGGTAAAAGTAGGGCAGAAATTAAGGCACAAACCACAATGGATACACTCTAAAAACCGGGGATTCAACACCTGTAAAGTCTGTTCTGTAGAGGTTTTTAGCTTATTCATAACCCCTTTACCCCTCTCAGAGGAAGGATATCCTCCTAGTCCTTTCTCCTATATCCCCCCTACAAATCGGCCCGGATTAAAGAGGTGATAAGGGTCTAGAGCTTCTTTAACCTTCTGCATCAGTTCCAAGCTTTCTGGAGGCTCTCCCCAGGGATCGAGGCGGCCCCGCAGGACCTCAGGCATGCGTTCCACTACTAAGTTCCCTCCCCAGCTCTCTACTTCAGGCCGTATGGAACGGACAAAAGCCTCTAAAGCCGAACTATCTCCAGAGAGATGCCCATATACCACCCCATTCCCGGCCCGAGCTACCAACTCACACCGAAGGTGCTGACGGTCCGCCTCCTGTTCAGCTCTTTCAAAAAAGAGGGCGACTTGATTGCTTAATAATCCCACTCGGAAGTGTAAGTCTGCTTTAGGTTCCAACGGGAAATCGCTGAGCCGGCTTCGCAAAAGGAAGACCTCCTCTTCAGATAAAGGTCTTCCACTAAATTTTTGGAGCGTAAATTCAACTTCCCAATCCACTGTTTCACCAGCACCCTCGAAACCCACAAAGAGGAAATAATTCCCCTCCTCTCGAGAAAAGCTTTCGGAGAGGAGGGTCTGCACTCCGGTTTGATTGACCATTTCTAACCACGTAGGTAAAAGGACTGAATCCATAATTCCCCCGAGGTAATCCTCTCCTTCTTGGGCATTCTTCGCTCTTAGAACCACCACCGATTGTTTTTCGGGTAGAGGAAGAACCTTAAAACTCATTTCAACAATGATCCCCAAAGTCCCCAAGGAACCGACAAAGAGGCGGGGGAGATCGTACCCAGCGACTGTTTTAACCACCCGTCCCCCTCCTTTTACTACCTCCCCAAAGCCATCTACAGCCTGAATCCCTATAATCAGATCCCTGACACCTCCATAACCCCACTGAGAGGGGCCGAAAGGATTAACCGCAACAATACCCCCTAAGGAGGCTTGATCTTTAAGGGGAGGCTCTAGGGGCAAGAACTGTTTCTCCCGGGCAAGAATAGACTGTAAGCCAGCTAAGGTCATCCCTCCTTCCAAGGTAACTGTCATATCTGCGGGCTGATAATCTACCAAACCATTTAAACAACGGGTGGAAAGAAGGAGGTCTACCTTTTGGGGTGGATAGCCGAGTTCCTGATAAGTTCCCCCTCCCCAAGGAAGGATGCTTAATCGCTCTTCCAGAGCAAGATGAACGATCTGTTGGACTTCGGCAATAGTTGAGGGATAAACCACCACCTCCGGGAGGACACCAGGAAAGGCTAGAATTTCTCCGCCTGAGAAAACTTTTTCAGGCCCCAAAAGCTCCCTCAGAGTTTGATAAATTGTTGACGAAAAACCCATTTTTAACTAAAGATGGTTAAGGGGTTTCGGTATTTTAGCAGAATAAAGTCTATGACTACTCTTACCTCCACCCTAACTCTCTCCCACAAGGGGGAGGGGATCAAGGAGAATGGGTAGCCTGGCTTTACACAGGCTAAAGCCTGAGGTTACCCACCCGATACAGGCCAAAACCTACGACTGGGCGGGTTTCGCAACCCCTTTCTTAAAGAGCAACTGCGCCTTTCCTTAGAAAAGGCTCAGTACAGCCTTTCCGAGCGAAGGGGAAAATCTTCCCTGGGTTACATAAGTCCTCGGGATTAAAAGCTCGGCGGAGGCGATCCATCACCTCCAAATCGTGGGGAGAAAACATCAAACTAATCACCTCTCTCTTTTCAACGCCGATTCCATGTTCACCGGTAATAGACCCTCCTAGCTTGACGCAGAGCTTAAGGATTTCGTGGCCTGCTTCCAAGACTCTCTTCACTTGACTCGGGTCCCGTTCATCGAAAAGGATAACAGGGTGAAGGTTGCCATCCCCGGCGTGAAAAACATTAGCAATCCGCAGATGATATCGAGCTCCTATCTCTGCAATGTGTTTAAGCATCTCCGGGAGACGCGTTCGGGGTATCACCCCATCATGAGTCACACAGGAGGGGGCTAATCGGCCCGTGGCTCCTATCCCTCGTTTGCGGGCCAGCCACAAACGTGCTCTCTCCATCTCATTGCGAGCAATTCGTATCTCCCGAGCTTGATGTTCTTCGCAAACCTCAACAACCCGCTTCTGTAAAGCATCGAGACCCGCTTCCAAGCCATCCAACTCAATGAGGAGCACGGCCCCCGCATCGAGGGGAAAACCAAAACCATAGGCAGACTCCACAGCCTGAAGAATAAGATTATCCATCATCTCCAGAGCTGCGGGGATAATTCCCTTGGCGATGATACCGGAGACAGTGTTAGTCGCTTGATCTACGGTATCAAAAACTGCCAGGAGGGTTCGCCAGGATTGAGGTTGGCGAATTAATCGCACGGTGACTTCCGTGACGATCCCGAAAGTACCTTCGGAGCCGACAGTTAAGCCTACCAGATCATAGCCTGTTCGGGATTCTTGAGGGCCGCCTAAGGTCGCTATCCTCCCATCTGGGAGAACCAGTTTTAACCCTAGGATATGGTTAACCGTAACGCCATATTTTAGAGTATGAGGGCCTCCGGAGTTCATCGCTACATTGCCCCCAATAGTGCAAGCATACTGGCTGGAGGGGTCTGGGGCATAAGCATAGCCTTTATCCATTACCGCTTTCGTCAATTGGAAATTAATGGCACCTGCTTGAGCAACCATCCTTCGGTTCCGGAGGTCCACCTCTAAAATCCGGTTCATTCGGGTAAGAGTGATGAGGATGCCTCCTTCTAAGGCTAAGGCCCCGCCTGATAAACCCGTTCCTGCTCCCCGGGGAACAAAAGGAATGTGTTCCCGGTGGGCCAACCGAACGATCTCTGCCACCTGTTCTGTAGAGGTGGGAAGGACAACAATCTCTGGAGCCGATTTCTCTATCGTGTAGGCATCACAATCATAAACAAGGGTTTCGTCGTTGCCCACAAATACTCCCTCGGGGCCAACAATCCCCTTAAGCGCCTCTATAATACTCGGAGTAATTCGTCCCGTGGCCATTGCCTCTCACCACTACTGGGTTACAGGGGGACTAAACACCAAGAGCAAATCCTCGTTGGCTTTAATCCAAGCTCCTGCGAAGGGTGGCAGAGTATCACCAGGGTTAATCCTCTTGTAACTTGTCCCATCAAAGATATACACGATTTGGCTAACACGCCCCACAGCCTGGTTGAGAGGAGTCACCTGGTTAAAAGCATCCACCACTGCCAGGGCACTCGGGTCCCACACGATAGGCTGAGCATAGGGGTTTCCGATAAGGTTCCACCCTTTCTTAAGAGCCACGTTTACCTTAAGATTGGGAGGGACAAAGAGACCAGGCACTTTTAAGCTAAGGGGCCGTTCCTCTTTGGTATAAACCCAGATACCCTTACCCGGTAGGAGAGGAGGATTGGCCTCATAAGGCCCCTGACCAGCAAAACCGAAGGTCACGAGGGCATCTGCAAAGACATCATTAGGAGTTGCTCCTTCAAAGTTAAGAGGGAGGCTGATCAAATTCCAGCCCGGTTTCAAAGTGGGCACCGGGATAACTCCCACATCCGCCCGAACATCCCGTCCTACTGCAACAATAGTTCGAGCAGAAACGGGTAAAAGATTCTGCCCCGAAAGACGAACTTCATAAGCGGAGGGTTCCAAGCGGGCAAAGCGATAGGAATCCCCGGCAAACTCTGGACGATTACTCAGCTTCTCTCCCTTTCGATAGAGCTCTAGAGTTATAGAGGGCAAGGGTTGCCCTGGAGTAGGAGACCAAATACGCCCAATAATGTTTCCCACCTGAGGCACTAACTCCGCAAACCGGAAGTCTGCGGTCATCACTGGCCCAGGATCACTGATGTTTTCAATGATAAGGCCCGAGTCCTCACCTGCGTAGTTCTTTGAATTAGGATTACCGGTAGGCCCAAAGGAACGTTTCCCTTTGGTTCCAGGGAAAGGATCACTGGGGGAACCATAATCAGCCCCTTTCCAATTCATAGGCTTCAGAAGGTTAAACTCGCCGTCTGCTTCCTCTACACGAATCAACATCCGGCTTCGGTCGTCATTGGTTAATCGGGATTCGTCAACATGGTAGATGAGTAACCCGGGTCCAGGAGCCAGCTCATCAAAAGTTCCGGGGGTTTTAGCCCGGTATTCTATGAGAAAGTACTCTGTATTACCTTCAGGGTCTCGTCGAGGGTCTGCAGGAACCTTCACAGCCTTCCGCACATCCAAACGGGGGTCATTAGCAGGGAAAATTTCCACTTTCAAAGCGGTTTGCCCCTGTTTAATGACATCCGGCTGTAGCCAACCGAGCTGAATCTTACTCCAAGGGTCCAAAAGGCCTGGTCGAGTGGTTGGAGGGCTTCCTAAATTCTGGCCGGCGGCCATCAGCGACCAATACCCTAATCCCACAGACAAGCCCTGAGGATTGGTGTATAAGTCCGGAAGACCGAGAAGGTGGCCAATTTCATGCACCCAAATCCCGATACCAGAACTCTCCGAGACTAACACGTAATCCCGAACCTGAACCCCATCAATGGGTGGAAGGGAAACTTCTCCTCTATGGGACCAAATTTGGGAGGGTTCGGTGGTTCCTTCCGCCCCTGGGCCTGCATGAACCACGATGAGATAGTCTACTACCCCATCGTTATTTAAATCGTAATTTTTGAAATTCAGTTGAGGGTTTAGCTTCTTCGCTTCTAAGATAGCGTCAATCACCATCTGTTTGGCACTTTTGGGAGGAGGGCCTAAACCAAATTGGTCATTGGCATAGTAGGTATAATTATTCGGCAACCGTATCCATTTAACGGCGCGATTTTCGTCCAAAGTCCCATCAAACCGCACAGGGTCCGTAGGCAAAGGTCTAGGGTCCCCAATGACATCAGCCGAAGTTCCTGTGAAATCTAACTGCCCGAAGGAGTTTTCTAAAAAATACTCCCGGACACTCCCTGTAGGGATGACTCCTTTACTGAAAGCAAGATCCCGAATATAAAGGTTTGGAGTCACTGCGAACTGGTCTGGAAAATCTACCAGAAGGATAAGGGGGCGAACAACACCTTTCTTGGGTGGCCCCTGAACTGGGCCAGTGCTCAGAATATGGAAGAAACTCTCTCTTCTCAGCTCCCCCCAGACCTTCTCCATTAACTGTTCTCGGAGAAATTCCGCATCCCTTCGGGGAGCATTAGGGAGCGGAGGAGCTAAACAAAATCGAGCGGATAACTCTTCAGATTGAGGTGCTGATAAGAGAGGAGAAAGTCCCACTAAAAGGAGGGTAAAACCCAGAGGGAACCAGGTATGAATTCGCATAAAGCTATCCTCCCATAGGATACCAATGCATCATCGCTCTCATTCTAACACCGCCTAGGGCAGGTGTCAAAGCTTATGGAGACCCATCTCATTGGTAGTCGCAGACTTCAACCTACGTCCTATCTGCTGTTTATGAAAATAATAGAAAACGAGGTAGTTCTACTCTTGGCCTCTTTCCGTGCACGGGGAGGAGAACCAGCGCACCCTGAAGGTGCGATAACCAAACCCGGTAGAAGGGGGTGGGTTCGGTAACCCCAGGCTTTAGCCTACGCAAAATGTAAGGAACCATAAAGCAGAGAGCCTCCCCTAAATATAAGGGAGGCTCTCCTTCCTCAAAACAGGTAGGGAGAACCATTCTCCCTACCTGTCACTCCCCTTCTATGGCAACACCGGCAGGCCTACCAATGTACCTCCTTTAGGATCCGTAAAAGCCACGAAGACCAAGTTGTTCACCGGGTCAATAGAGGGTGATAACGGACGACCACTTAGATTGACCACTATTCTTGAACCACCAGCCCGGGCTTCCAGCCCATAGAAGCGTCCTGTACCATCGGCAAGGGTGGTGAGGACATAGGCATAAGTCGGGCTACCCGCTTTAGCCCAGGCCAAGACAGCTTCACGAGCCTCGCCCTCCAGATCACTGGCAATAACCTCTAGCCGTCCGGCAGGATCGTTAACCTTCGCTGGATCAAGGCCACTAAGGTTCACCCGAACTAACCGGCTAGAGCCGCCAGCCCGGTTGATTCCCGTCGCATAACCAAAGGTCGGCACGAAGTTGGCGTCCGTGTCAATGAAGATAGGCCCGACGATAGAGCTTTCAGTGGGAACAGTTAAGACCGTCTGGAGTGTCCTTGGGTTCACCATCACGAACACCCCGTCGCCCGAGGTTCCAAGAGCCACAAGACGATCAACCACTTGAGCACTGGGACTAAAGATCTGGCTGGTGATGAAAGGCGCCGAGCTGAGAGGCCCTTGGAACTGGAATTGCTGTTTCACCGTCAGGTTCTCCAGGTTCACACCCGTCAAGAAGCCTTGGGCATCCGCCACCCAGATATCTCGCACTCCTGGTGCTACTTCTCCAGCAGCAGGGCTGGTGAGAATAGCACCCCGGGCTACTGAAGCGGGTGAACCCTGAGCCGGCTGACCGGTAGCTGCATCCAGCTTGTGGAGACGGCCCTGATTATCGCCCACAAAGACCCACTGCTTCCCAGCAGAGTCAGCGATAACTACAGGAGCAGTCAACCCTTGAGCCTGAAGCTGGGCCCGCCAACGAACATTTCCACCTACCGCATCGATAAAGGCCACTGTACCGCCTTCGGTGGATACATAAATTCCACCATCCCGGACAGTAGGCCGGCCAACAATGGCCCCTCCTCCAACATTGACCGTATCTCGGGTTCCCCCTTCAAAGGCAGGGTCATTCTCTTTTGCTGTGCGTACAATCAATCGTCCGTCGGAAGTTCCAAACATCACCACCGCCCGGTTATTAACCACCGCCAAGGAGGGAGCGGAAGTGATCGGCACATCCGTCTGCAAGATCCAACCTTGACCTGGTTTAGATTCAGCACCCACGATCAGCAGGCCAGGGAAAATATTAGCCAGGAAGTCTGCCTCGAGATTCTGGTCGTCCAGAGCTCGAGCCGAGACCGGCGTTAGGTTAGAGAAGCGGAAGGCTTGGAAGCGTTGACCTTGAGGTGGCTCAACCTCAAGGGTGGCCAAAAGTCCACTCCCCTCAGTGAAGGTCGTGGGACTGACGATCGCTATCCGCAGTTGTCCTGGCGCAATCTCCTCAGCGGAAGCCACCGCTCCTGGACCCGCTTGAGGTCCTGGGGTAATGATGACTTCGCCCTGGGCATCCTTACGAGGCACGAAGATCTGTGGATCGAAGCGGACAGTGAGGTCAATGGCAGACAAGTTCTTCAGGCTGATTCCTCGCAGATTAACGACACCCTGGGTAGCACCTAGAGCCAAGACGCCGTTGGCAATAGCAATCCGGCCTTCACCTCGGAACTTCACCGGCGGTGGCACCGGTAAAACCTCAAAACTCGCTCCCGTCACCCCCGCCGGCACTACCGCCGTATTCGTCCCATCCACTACCTCTACCTCACTCACCGTCACCGCTACAACCCCAGGCACCGCCCCCTCCGGCACCCGGAACCGTACCCGAAATACATCCGCCGGACCATTAAACACCCCCGTCGTCACATACACTAACCGCACCCGACCCGGCTCCGCCTCAAAGTCAAAGACCTGGTTCGGCTCCTGCACCGGTAACCCCGATCCCGCCGATACCACCTCCATCCCCGGGGCACTCACCGCCAACCGCACCGCCCCTAAATTGTCCGCATCATTCGTCACCCGAACAACCGCCTCAAACTCACTCCCCGGTAACCCCCGCTCCGGACTCACTACTACCCCTATCACCGGAGGCCGGGTGTTCCGTAACGGCGGGACTACCGCCAAAACCTCAAAACTCGCTCCCGTCACCCCCGCCGGCACTACCGCCGTATTCGTCC
>CAYSAW010000009.1:0-41573 GCA_964429225.1 uncultured bacterium | reverse complement strand
AAAACCTCAAAACTCGCTCCCGTCACCCCCGCCGGCACTACCGCCGTATTCGTCCCATCCACTACCTCTACCTCACTCACCGTCACCGCTACAACCCCAGGCACCGCCCCCTCCGGCACCCGGAACCGTACCCGAAATACATCCGCCGGACCATTAAACACCCCCGTCGTCACATACACTAACCGCACCCGACCCGGCTCCGCCTCAAAGTCAAAGACCTGGTTCGGCTCCTGCACCGGTAACCCCGATCCCGCCGATACCACCTCCATCCCCGGGGCACTCACCGCCAACCGCACCGCCCCTAAATTGTCCGCATCATTCGTCACCCGAACAACCGCCTCAAACTCACTCCCCGGTAACCCCCGCTCCGGACTCACTACTACCCCTATCACCGGAGGCCGGGTGTTCCGTAACGGCGGGACTACCGCCAAAACCTCAAAACTCGCTCCCTGAGCCGCGACCAACACCGGCCGATTATTCGCATCTACCGCCTCAACCTGCGTCAGATTCAAGCGCACTATCCCCACAGGAGCATCCACCCGCACCCTCAAGGGAACTACTAATACCCCCTGAGCCGGCACATTAAAGGACCCCGCCGTCACAAAGGCCAAATCTACTACCCCAGGAGACACATCCTCCGTCTCTACCACCTGCTGCTGCCCCGTCTGCACCAGCGTCGTCACATCTCCTACCCGCTCAAAATTAGGCGCCTCTAACCGCAACCGCACCGCTCCCAAAGCTACCGCCGGCCCCGAAACATCTACCCGTGCCAGTACCTCCGTCCCCGGAGGCCCCGCCACCGGGTTCAATACTAAACTAAACGTGACCGGCTGAACCTGAAGGACACGAATACGCCCAGGCCGGAAAATAGTGCCAACGATTTCATTGTTGTTGGCATCAATCATGGTTCCGGTAATATCTATAGGGAACTCATCCCCGGCTTTGGCATCGACTGGCAGGTTTACAGGTAGACGGAAGAGGACCCCTGGCCCATCCGCCGATTCCGCAGTAACCACCACAACTCGGGCCCGGCCACCTCCAATATCTTCAGCATCAGCGATTTGCCGTTCGGGGGCAGCACGGAAAATAGTTCCTTCTAGGCTAGGCACTCCTGCCAGGGTAAGTCGTCCCAGGGTCAGCGTAAAATCTAACCCTCCGATACCCTTCACCTCATTGTTCAGCCGAACCACCACCTCAGTGCGCGTCGTCCCCGGAGGAACGTCAATAGTATCCACTTGAACATCCGGAACAATTCCGGTTGTTACGGTAACAATACCGTTAACCGCCTCGGAAATGACTATTGGGCGATTATCAGCATCAATGGCTTCAAAGGAGATGAAGGAGAGGGTGAAATTCTGACCGGGTTGGGCATTAGCAGGAATTGTTACTGGCAACTGGAAGAGAATTCCTGGACCATCTCGGGAATCTTTTGTCACCGCTACAACTTGTACTTGCCCCGGAGTATCAAGGTCGGTATCAATCAAGTCTCCTTCTTCTTCTCGGAAAATGCTCCCTTCCAGAGTAGCGGGCTGAGCGGTTAAACCACCCAAGCTAATGGCCACGCGGACTGCACCGATTCGTTTCACTTCATTAATCGTAACAGGAACTTTTACCGTCTGCCCCGGCTGGCCACTTACATTGGTAATTCTTAAAACTGCTCTTACAGGTCCACCAACGGTAAGGGTGCCATCCTTCCCTTGAACAACAACAGGGCGATTATCCGCATCAATCAGCTCCAGATTAGTGAGGGCAAGGGTAATAACCGTTCCAGGTTGGGCAGTGGCAGGAACAGTAAGAGGGATAGTGAAGAGAGTCCCAGGGCCATCAGCCGAAGTCTTGGTAATAACTGCTACTGAAACTTCACCAACAACCGAAGTATCGGTCTCTATAATGTCATCAGGTTGAGTAAAGATAGGGCCTTTTTGGGCTTGCCCTGCGGTTAAACCATTGATAGAGAGAGTGGCCCGAACGCCTCCAATCCGTTTAACATCTCCAATTGTTACAGCAATATTAACGGTTTCCCCGGGTTGAGCCACTGCATCCTGTACAGTAACAACGGGAGCGTTGGAAGGAACAACGGTTAAAGTCCCAGCTACTCCTGCCACTAATACCGGCCGATTCTGCCCGTCTATCACCTCCAACTGGGAGAGCTGGAGGAGAAATTTATCCCCGGCTTTGGCTTCGGCAGGAATAGTAAGAGGAAGGGAAAAAGCAACCCCGGGGCCTTTCACTTCACCCGGAGTCACAATAACCACCGAAGTTTGCCCCGCAACTTCGGTATCCGTTTCGATTTCGGCCAGGATTGGGGGAGAGAAAAGAGGACCTAAAATTGCTTTTCCTGCAGTTAAACCCGTATGAACAAGGGTAACTTTTAAAGCGCCAACACTAGGAATATCTCCAAGGGTTATATTTACTAAAACTGTTGAACCAGGAGCCCCAACTACATCCGAGACCGACAAAACGGGAGTGGTGGAAGGGCCAACAGTAAGAGTACCTCCTTGAGCTTGGATACCTGTAATCGGACGATTATCGCCACCGATCAGTTCAAAATTAACTACCTTAATTTGATAAGTAGTGCCTGATTGCGCGCCCCCAGGGATAGCAAAGGGAACAGTGAAAAGCGAGCCGGTTCCATCTGCCACCGTGGGAGATACTACTACAATATCCACCTGTCCGTCTTTAATCTCGGAATCGACAACATCCCGGGGGTCTCGAAAGACGGAACCCAAGCTTGCCGGACCGGCTACAGTAAGAGCAGGCTGGCCTGCGGGGGTGACCTGTTGGAAATCTAGAGTAACCCTAGCCCCTCCGATTTTGGGCGCTCCCTCAATAGTAACATCCACATTAGCGATGCGCCCAGCGGGCGCCGTGATATTTTGGACTTTAAGAATTCCTTGAGCAAAGAGCGGGGATACCGATAATAAACCGAATAAAACAAACCCAAGTACCTTTTTCACGCTTTTCACTCCCCTTTGTGGAGAAAAAGGCTGTTAAAATATACTTTCTAAGCCCTTTCCGACAGGTTCTTCCGAAAGAAGGGATATCTACCCCGAGGGAATCACTCTGGAGGGGACGCTGGGGCTCCTGGCCATGTTAAGTTTAAGTTTTCACCACGATGCTTCTAAGGGTTTATGTTTTAGGATGCTCTCTGGAGTAGGAGTCGAGCGTCTTTTAAAGTGATCTTGCCATCCCCGTCCACATCAGCGGCCACCTTCTGAGCAGATGTAGCACTATCCGGTTTCATCACGAGCTTCAGGAGGATTCGGACATCTGCAATGGTGACTCGGCCATCGCCATTAATATCTCCCTTAATCACTGCCGGGGCACTAAAGGCCACCGAGGCCAAGCTACCCAGAAGGAAAATGATAGCAACAAAACGCTTCATTGAAAAAACCTCCTTGAGAATTTTTTCACCCAACCCCCTGATTTAACGATACAGAGAAAATTTTTCAGTTTTCCAGGATACTTTTCAGTTAGTGTCGGGGTGAGGTTTCCCTCACCCCGACACCGAATCGAGACTAGCTACCCAGTCTTTATCCAGGCAGTTTCTCCAGTCCAGCGGCGACTCGGAGCAGAGTTCGGACCTCAGCTAGGCTGACCTTGCCATCGCCATCCAGGTCCAGAGCCGCTTTCGCTGCAGCCGCCTGAGGAATATCTGTCCGCTCAGGTCGGAACAGGAACTTGATCGCCGCTTTAACGTCAGCCACATCCACCTTACCGTCAGCGTTGAAGTCTCCCGACTTCGGTTTCGGTGCTCCTGGTGGTGGAGGCGGTGGCGGTGCTACAGCTACCTCAACACTAACTGTGGCTGGCACACCCGAAACCTGGATCGGGTTAGCATTCTCATCATTGAGTTCAGCGGTAACAGTAATGTCTATCTTACCCTTAGCGTCTGCTTTGAGGGCAAGAGGCACCTTAACGAGAACACCCGGGCCATCTTTGCCTGCAGTGCTGACCAAGCCGATAGTGGCCTCACCGGCAACCTGGAGGTTGACCTCAGTTAAGGCACCAGCTAGGATACCCGCCTGAACCGAATCCTTCACAGCCTGATCACTGACTACTGTCGCCTGAGGACCAAAGGTTACCTTGATCAAACCGCCGGCAACCTTCTTCACATTAGCGTCCACAGCAACAGTGACCACCACAGTATCACCCGGTGCAGCCTGGGTCTTGTCCACCGTGACCTCGACTTTCCCAGCAGCAGGTGGAGGTGGTGGCGGAGGAGGAGCTACTGCCTCAATTTCAACACTCAGCGTTGCAGGCTCAACAGTTGCTGCAATTGGATTGGCATCTTGATCGTTCAATTCAGCGGTCACCGTAATATCTATCTTACCCGTCGCATCCGCCGCAATGGCTAAAGGCACCTGAACAATATTTCCTGGCCCATCCTTGCCAGCGGTGCTCACCAATCCAATACGGACTTCCCCTGCGACCTGGGTGTTCACTTCGGTTAAAGCACCCGACAAAAGGCCAGCATTAACCGAGTTTTTCACTGCTGTCTCATCCGCCACCTTTGCCTTGGGGCCGAAGGTGATGGTGATTAAACCTCCAGCCAGTTTCTTAACTCCCTCATTTACTGCCACGGTCACCGTTACGGTGTCTCCTGGCTTCGCTTTGGCTTTGTCCACGCTTACCAAAGCCTTAGCACCCACAGCTGGAGGTGGTGGCGGTGGAGCAGCTGTTTCAATCTCAATACTCAGCGTTGCAGGTTCAACGGTTACTGCAATCGGATTGGCGTTTTCATCATTGAGCTCTGCGGTTACTTTAACATCCACCTTCCCTGTGGCAGTTGAAGCAATAGCCAAGGGCACCTGAACCAGGTTTCCTGGGCCATTCTTCCCACTGGTGCTAACTATACCAATAGCAATCTGGCCTGCTACCTGGGTGTTCACCTCGGTCAAAGCACCAGCTAGAAGCCCTGCTCCCACCGAGTTTTTGACCGCCGTCTCATCTGCTACCTTCGCCTGATCTCCGAAGGTGAGAGTAATCAAGCCACCGGCAACACCCTTCACATTAGAGTCCACGGCAACCGTCACCGTCACGGTGTCTCCTGGCTTCGCTTTGGTTTTATCTGCAGAAACCAGGACTTTTCCTGCACCAGCAGGAGGTGCTGCCGCTACTTCTACCCTTAAAGAGGCTCCTACCGCCTTCACAGCCACCGGGTTCGCATTCTCATCATTGAGCTCTGCAGTAAGCTTCAACTCATAAGTGGTGGTGGCAGTCAGATTCGTAGGGGCCTTAAGCTTCAGAGTAGCCGCCGTTTTGGGACCATTGGCCCCAGCAGTGGCGACTAAACCGATAATCACCGAAGTAGGCTGCGCATTCGCCTCCAGCAGAGCACTAGGAAGGAGATCGCCGTTGACAACGGAATTCTTGGGGTTATCCGGAGTCGCATAAGTCAAAGCAGGAGCCCCTGCTGGAGTAGTAGTAGACCAATCTACAGTAATGGCTGCGCCGGCTACACCCTTGACTTCGTCATTGACTTTGATAGCAACAGTAATGTCATCTCCAGGTTTAGCCGGGTTTGGCGAAACATCCAAGGAGATGGTAGGTTCCGCCAAAGCTGGCACAACTGCCAGCAAGGTGAGAGCTAATAACGGTAAGAGTTTTTTCACTAAGGTCACTCCCCTCTTTTGCGAGTACTGGAAGCTACTTCTTCTCATTTCTTTGTACTCCATAACGCGAAGGCAGAAGGTTCTTCTCCCTTCGTGCTGGTTTTACCCTTAAACCCCGAAACGGGGTCTGCAGTCCTTGAAACATCAATCGCTTCTATAGGAAAAACCGCCTAGAACAAGAACCAGTGAACCCAACTCCTTCAACTCATCCGCCCTGCTCCAACCACCTCCTTACCTTAGAACTTTCCCGTTGCTCTCTTGTCGAAGTCCTTCCTATTTATCATTCTCTTCGAAGTTAAAATTCTCCTTCTTTTTTGTCGCCTCAGTTTTATCAACGAAGCTTTTTGCCCCCTTTACCTTATTCTGTACAAGGTAAAGGTTTCCTCTTTTTGTCACAGCCATTATAAATTACAACACCAAAGAAGAGATTCCTACAATCCCTCCAAACTTCCTTCCCCTATTGGGGTTTCCCTTCTTAACTTTTCTGGAATAAAAGGGAAACCCCCTTCTCATCCCAAAATTGGATTCAAGGGCAATCTCCGTTATCCTTCTAGGAAGTCTGTTTTTGAAGGCGCCTTATGTTAAAAGGCAGTAGGGGCGCACGGCCGTGCGCCCCTACTTATACAGGTCATTGAATGAAAGGTTAATGTTAGGAGAGAAACTCTCGAGGGTCGGTGATAACCCCTTTTATGGCTGAAGCGGCCACAGTGTAAGGTGAAGCGAGGTATACTTGCGCTTCTTTGTGTCCCATCCGGCCCGGAAAGTTCCGGTTGGTCGTGCTAATACACACCAAAGGTTCATTGAGCCGTCCCAAGGTGTCTAAGGGGCCTCCCAAACAAGCTCCACAGGAGGGAGGGCCAATCACACACCCAGCCTTCTCAAAAACTTCCCTCAAAGTTTTGCCGTTGACCCGGTGTTGGTCTAATCCTTGAAGGATTTCCGTGGTTGCAGGGACAATAAAAGTATCCACCTTAACTTGATGGCCCTCCATAATCCGGGCCGCGGCAATAAAATCCGTGATTTTGCCCCCCGTACAAGAGCCAATATAGGCCCGGTCTATTTTCGTCCCTACTACCTCACTAACTTCAGCTCGGTTGTCGGGAGAATGAGGCTTAGCTACCCTCGGCTCCATCCTTCGAACATCATACCGATATTCAGTGTAGAAGCGAGCGGAGGGATCGTTGTACACCACTTCAAAGGGTTTATTTGTACGAGCTCGAACGTATTCCAGAGTCCTTTCATCGGGGGCGATGATCCCATTTTTGCCCCCTGCCTCGATCACCATATTGCAGAGGGTCATTCGCTCTTCAATGTTAAGGCTATAAACCGCATCGCCAGTAAACTCCATCGCCCGGTAAGTTGCTCCGTCCACTCCAATATCCCCGATCACCGCTAGGATCAGGTCTTTGGCCATCAAGTAAGGAGGCATCTCCCCTTCAAAGATGAAGCGCATAGTTGGGGGGACCTTCACCCATAACTTACCGGTACCCATCACAAAACCGGCGTCAGTGTTCCCTATACCGGTAGCAAATTCTCCGAAGGCACCGGCGGTACAAGTGTGGGAGTCGGTGCCGAAGAGCACTTCTCCTGGACGAGTATGCCCTTCTTCGGGGAGGGCGATATGGCACACCCCTTTATAGCGTGGGGTTCCTACATCGTAGAAATACTTTAGCCCCTGCTCTTTGGCGAACTCTCGGAGAATTTCAATATTGCGATGAGCCTTTTCGTCTGCGGTAAAGATGTAATGGTCGGGAATAATCACCACTTTCTCAGGATCCCACACCTTTGCCTTCGGTCCAAAATGTTTTTTAAAGATGCCTATGGTTCCGGGCCCACAAACATCGTGGGTCATTAAAATATCCACGTTCACCCAAATATTTTCACCGGGCTCCACTCGAGATCTACCCGAAGCCCGAGCCAAGATCTTCTCAGTAATCGTCATCCCCATATTGATTGAACTCCTTTTCCAAAGGGATCTTTACGCAGATTCAAGCCGACAGATCCATTCCCCTCCCCATGGACGAGGGGGGGTTAGGAGTGGGGGCAACCCAGGCTAAAAACTATCGTTACTCTATCTACCCCTCAACCGGCTAATAGATGGTTGATTTAGGAATGGCTATAACAAGTTTTTTCTTTTCACTTGCGATGGCGTTGGTAGTGAACCAGTTTATTAATCGCCTGGATATAGGCTTTTGCTGAAGCCTCGATAATATCGAGAGACGCGCCTCGGCCAGTGAACACCCGGCCATCATCCCGAATTTTAACGGTAACCTCTCCTAGGGCGTCCGTACCTCCAGTAATGGATTTGACCGAATAATCCTCGAGTTGATGAGGAATATTCACAATTTTGTCTATGGTTTTGTAAACCGCGTCCACACTTCCCACTCCGGAACCGGTGGCTTCCAGAATTTCACCTCCCCGAGAGATGCGGATAGCGGCCGTTGGCATTCCGTCTAACCCGGTCATCACCGCCATATATTCCAGATGGAATTCTTCAGGAACCCGGTAGACTTCGTCCGCCACCAAAGCCTCCAGATCTTCGTCAAAAACTTCCTTCTTCTTATCGGCGATCTCCTTAAAGCGGAGGAAAGCTCGGTCCAACTCCTCCCGGCTCAACTCATATCCCAGCTCCCGCAGGCGTTTTTCAAAGGCGTGGCGACCAGAGTGTTTGCCCAAAACCAAACGGCTCTCCGCTAGGCCCACCAAAGCAGGGTCCATAATTTCATAGGTCCTCCGCTCCTGAAGCACACCATGCTGATGGATACCCGCTTCGTGGGCAAAGGCGTTGCTCCCCACAATCGCCTTATTAGGTTGAACCACGATACCCGTAATATCACTTACTAAGCGGCTAGTGCGGTAGATTTCGGTGGTATTAATCCCTGTGTAGAAGGGGAATTGGTCATTACGGGTGATTATTGCCATCACGATTTCTTCCAGAGCAGCGTTGCCAGCACGCTCGCCGATCCCATTAATGGTACACTCTACTTGGCGGGCCCCTACCCGAATAGCCGACAAGCTATTTGCTACAGCTAGACCCAGGTCATCATGGCAGTGAACCGAGAGAGTCACTTTATCCCAGCCGTCTACTCTTTCCAAAAGAGTTCGGATTAAGCGTTCAAATTCCCAGGGTGTAGTGTAACCGACGGTATCCGGGATGTTGATGGTAGTGGCTCCCGCCCTGATAGCTTCTTGAATTACCTGGCAAAGGTAATCTACATCGGAGCGAGTGGCATCCTCGGCCGAAAACTCCACATCGGAGGTGAACTTCTTCGCTAAAGTCACCGCCTCTCGGGCCATTTCCAACACTTCTTCTCGGGTCTTGCGTAACTTATGCTGGAGGTGGATGTCCGAAGTGGCGATGAAGGTATGAATACGAGGATGTTCCGCATATTGAAGGGCTTCCCAGGCCCGTTCAATATCTATTCGATTGGCCCGGGCAAGGCCTGCGATAATAGGACCACGGACTTCCATCGCCACACGTTTAACTGCTTCAAAGTCCCCCGGTGAAGCGATAGGGAAACCCGCTTCAATGATGTCCACCCCTAAACGCGCCAATTGGTGGGCAACTTCTACCTTCTCCTCTGTATTCATTGAAGCACCGGGTGATTGTTCGCCATCTCTTAAAGTGGTATCGAAAATGTAGACACGTTCACTCATTGGACAATCCCTCCATCTAATGCGGTGTTTTACTCTCGCGTTCAATATAGCCTCACTCCTAGCCTCTCTCCGCGTGCGGGGGATAATAGGGAGTGCACCTTAAAGGGGTCGGCTACCGAACTCTCTGGGTAGCTGCAGGCTTTAGCCTGCGCAAACCAAATAAAAAACCTCTCGATCCCTGATGGGACGAGAGGCTGAGCACCCGCGGTACCACCCAACTTGCCGACAGAAGAAACTCCTTCCGCCGACCCCTTTCGGGTGCGATAACGGGCACCAACCGAACCACCCTACTGAGGCGAAGAAAACCTCGCCCGTTCAGGCGCCAGCTCCAAGGCGAGTTTCAGCGACGGCCGGCATCGGTTCTCAGCTTCCCCGACTCTCTGTAGCCAAGCCTATTCGCCTACTACTCCTCTTCCCAGCCTTTCCCTATAGAGAATACTCGTTTTTACTATAAATCAATTCTCTCCAAATGTCAAATTTGTGTCATCTCTTCAACCAAGACATCATTGCCCGGAGTTTCTTCCCCACTTCCTCAATAGGATGCTTCGCTTCCCGCTCTCTCAAGGATTGGAAGACCGGTTGGTTCGCTTGGTTCTCCAAAATCCATTCCCGGGCAAATTCCCCCGATTGAATCTCCTTTAAGATCTCCTTCATCGTCTGACGAACATGCTCGTCAATCACGCGGGGACCCCGAGTCATATCGCCGTATTCAGCGGTATTAGAGATAGAATAACGCATCCAAGAGAGGCCCCCCTCGTAGAGTAGGTCTACAATCAACTTCAGCTCATGGAGGCACTCGAAATAAGCAATCTCAGGTTGATACCCCGCTTCAACCAGGGTTTCAAAACCTGCCTTGATGAGAGCAGTACAACCTCCACACAAAACCGTTTGCTCCCCAAAGAGATCAGTAACTGTCTCCTCCTCAAAAGTTGTTTCCAAGACTCCAGCCCGAGTCCCACCAATACCTTTGGCCCAGGCCAAAGCCAGCTCTTTCGCCTGCCCTGTATAATTTTGGTGAACAGCGATCAAGCAGGGTACTCCACTCCCCTCGGTGTAAGTTCGGCGAACCAGGTGCCCTGGCCCTTTGGGAGCCACCATAAAAACATCTACATCCGGGGGAGGAACAATCTGCTTAAAGTGGATGTTAAAGCCATGACCAAAAGCAATAGCGTTTCCTTCTTGTAAATGAGGCCCAATCTCATTCCGGTACAGAGCGGATTGATATTCATCATTTACAAGGATCATGATGATGTCCGCTTTACGGGCTGCTTCGGAAACGGGCAAAACTTCAAACCCATCTTGTACCGCTTGATCCCAGGACTTCCCTTTCCGCAAGCCTACAATGACTTTCAGACCGCTATCCCGGAGGTTTTGCGCGTGGGCATGGCCTTGACTCCCATATCCAATGACCGCTAAGGTCTTTCCCTGAAGAACCTCAAGATGAGCATCACTATCATAATAAACAACTGCCATTCGTTCGCTCCTTTCTTCCGCTAACTTCATAAGGATTCCCTTTCAAAGTCTACCCTAAAGGATGCCGCAAAAGTGTTGAGAGGGGCTTTTGAACCATCCCTGGGTCTGGAGGTTACTTATTTCCCCCATTTTTGGAGGCCCGGGCCATAACAATGGCTCCTGTCCGAACCATCTCTGTAATGCCAAAGGGTTGAACCAAAGCCTCAATAGCATCTATTTTGTCACTCGACCCGGTAACCTCCAGAGTAAAGGACTTGTCCCCAACGTCAACGATCTTCCCCCGGAAGATGTCCACAATTTGCATAATCTCCGCTCGAGCCTCTGCAGTAGGGGCATTCACTTTAATCAAAGCCAGCTCTCTTTCAACAACGGGTGTATCGGTGTAATCTATCACCTTGATGACGTCAATCAGCTTATTGAGTTGTTTGGTAATTTGCTCCAAGGTGCGAGGATCACCGTTTGTGACAATAGTCATTCGGGAGATTGTGGGATCATCAGTAATGCTTACTGCTAAGGATTCGATGTTGTATCCTCGTCGGGCGAAAAGCCCAGCCACCCGAGCTAACACTCCGGGCCTATTCTCGACGAGAACTGTTATAGTGTGCTTCATCTCCATCCCCTTCTACAAGGAGTTAGAATTCTCCTTCTTTATACACGCTGAGGTTCACGAACAGGTTCCTGTGGATTTTGTTGATCCGGGTGGTTCCCACCGTTGGGAGCGGTACCAGGACGACCTGCTAGGTCCCGTTCTAGCTCGGCTACCAATCCTTGCCGAACCATCATCTCCTTAATGGTTTGGCCTGAGGGAATCATCGGCCAAACGTTATCTTCCCGAGCCACCCGAAAATCTATCATCACTGGCACATCGTTAATCTCCATCGCCTTCTTAATCACCTTGTCCACATCCTCCGGGTCCTCCACCAGGAAACCCTTCGCACCGTAAGCATCTGCTAGCTTCACATAATCAGGCGAGGCGGCCAAATCCACCTCAGAGTAGCGGTCGTTATAGAAGAGGTCCTGCCATTGGCGAACCATCCCTAGATAGGCGTTGTTGATGATAGCGATCTTCACTGGCAGTTTATACTGCACCGCAGTCATCATCTCTTGAATACACATTTGAATTGAGCCATCTCCGGTGATACACCAAACCTGCTCTTGGGGAAAGGCGACTTGAGCACCAATCGCTGCAGGCAGGCCAAAGCCCATTGTCCCAAGCCCACCAGAGGTAATAAACTGGCGAGGGCGTTTACACCGGTAAAACTGGGCAGCCCACATCTGATGCTGGCCCACGTCGGTAGTGACAATAGCCTCCCCTTGGGTAAGAACACTGATACGATCAATCACATACTCTGCCCTCAGGCCTTCATCATTGGGAGGATAAGAGAGGGGAAAGTCTCTTCGCCAATCTTCAATCCGCTCCCACCAAACACGATGTTCCTTGGGCTTAACCAAGGGGAGGAGGTCCTGAAGCACACGCTTACAATCCCCTACAATGGGCACTAAAGGAACCTTGACTTTGCCAATTTCGGCTGGGTCAATATCTATATGAATAATTTTGGCTTCCGGAACGAAGGCGTCCACTTTGCCGGTGACACGATCGTCAAACCGGACACCAATCGCAATAAGGCAATCGCAGTGGTGGACCGCTAGGTTAGCATAAACCGAGCCATGCATCCCAAGCATACTGAGCACTTTAGGATGACCGTCGGGTACAGCCCCTTTCCCCATCAGAGTGTAAACAATGGGGATATCACCAATCTCTGCCAGCTGAAGCACTTCCTCTGAAGCCCCTGAATGATTAACTCCTCCACCTATGTAGAGAATGGGCCTCTCAGCTTGATTAATCACTTCAGCTGCTCGTTCGATCTGCTTGGGATGACCCTCGTAAGTAGGTTTGTAGGACCGAATATTCACCTCCGTCACCGGCTCATAGTCTATCACTGCCTGGGAAACATCCCGGGGAATATCTATCAGCACCGGCCCTGGCCGACCAGTTCGGGCGATGTAAAAAGCCTCAGCCACGATTCGGGGAAGGTCCTGAGGGTTCTTTACTAGATAGTTGTGCTTTGTAATCGGCATAGTAATGCCAAAAACATCTGCCTCTTGGAAAGCATCTTTACCAATGTTAAAGGTAGGCACCTGACCCGTAATTGCGACGATAGGGACCGAATCCATATAAGCATCCGCTATCGGGGTTACCAGGTTGGTAGCCCCAGGACCTGAAGTCGCTAAGCATACCCCCACTTTCCCAGAGGCCTTGGCATAGCCCTCAGCCATATGGCCAGCTCCTTGTTCATGCCGAACCAAGATATGGTCAATCCCCTCACAATCAAAGAGGGCATCATAAATCGGAAGATTAGCGCCTCCCGGATAACCGAAAATCTTGGTCACACCTTCTCGCTTTAAGGACTCAATGAGCGCTTGGGCCCCTTTCATCTTCATCGTTATACGCTCCTCTAGGTGGATTGAACCTCATCTCCCTGAAGTCTTACCTCGATTATCAGAAACTTTCGGCTTTCCAAATAAAAAACCTCTCGATCCCTGATGGGACGAGAGGCTGAGCACCCGCGGTACCACCCAACTTGCCGACAGAAGAAACTCCTTCCGCCGACCCCTTTCGGGTGCGATAACGGGCACCAACCGAACCACCCTACTGAGGCGAAGAAAACCTCGCCCGTTCAGGCGCCAGCTCCAAGGCGACGTTCAGCGACGGCCGGCATCGGTTCTCAGCTCCCCCGACTCTCTGTAGCCAAGCCTATTCGCCTACTCCTCCTCTTCAGGGCTTTTTCCCCTCTTAAACTTTTATCATTAACTACTATAAATCTTAATCCCCACAATGTCAAATTTCGAGATGAATTCGCTTCTGGCTCATAGAAGAGGCGTCTCTGCAAAACCCTTGTCTACTTTATTTATTTTACGATGAGAACACTACAGGGAGCAAGACGGGCTAAGGTTTGGGAGGTGCTTCCCCAAACCCTTTCAAAGATACGACTATGCCCCATAAAACCGATGACAAGGAGGTCGAAGGAACCTTCTTTACAAAAGTTGATGATAGTTTCCACTTCGTGTCCCGCTTTAATGTGGGGGATCAGGTTCACCCCGGCAGAGCTTGCCTCCGCTATAGACTCTCTGATCAATCTTTCAAAGAAATGGTTACGTTCCTCCTTGACTTCCTGAAACTCGTCAATGGTACCCACATACTTGGGCAGGTCTTCCTCAACAGAAATCTGATGTAACTCTGCTGAGTATTGCTTTGCAATATCAATCGCTGCTCTAAGCGCCTTATAGGCTCCTTCTGAACCATCGTTAGCGACGAGAATCTTCTCAAACATAGAGGGCTCCTTTGAACTTAATTCGAGTTTTTCCCGAAATGCTCCATCTCGCTTGAGGTTGGGCGAAAAAAAGTTTGGGCAATGAGGGTAGGAACTATAGCGCTTCCTATCACCGCAATCACACAAGCGGTGTATTGGGCTTGGTTAATAATCCCCCGGGTATAACCAAAAAGTGCTGATATTGTACCGAAGGTTAGGCCAGTAGAAGATAACAAGGTGGTGTACCAGCTGCACCGTCGGGTAAAGCCCAAGAAATAAGTGGTTGGAAAGACTCCTGCAAATTTGGAGAGCATTTTGACCCCTAACAATAATCCAATAAGGAGGAGGCTTTGAATCATAGCGGATAAACTTACTAATATCCCTGCTTTTAAAAAATAAAAGGGAGTAAATACCGCAAAAATAAGGGTTCGAAGATGGCGGACCAAAGTCCTCTGCTGAGATAGGAGAGAAGCAGTCACCAACCCCATTAAGTAGGCAGGTAGCACGGCTTCACTGTTGGAGCGGGTAGCAAGCCAACCAAGAAAAAGTAAGAAAAAGAGTAACCACTTGATCTCTGGCTCGCTAACGTGATTATTAAAACTCTGGAAAAACTTCCTACTTAGCCCAGGAATCACCCCGAGAACGAGAATAGACGCTCCCACAAAGAGCGCTAGCCAAGCATTGTAGTTGGCGAAAAGGACACCCAACGCTAGAACGGTGCCTAAATCGTTGACAAAGCAAGCCGCTAAAATAACTTTCCCCAAAGGAGTCTCGTTGTATCCGGTTTCCACCATTACTGCGTAAACAATGGCTACAGAAGTGGTTGAAAGAGCAATACCACTGATTTTTGCCGCGTTCCAATCCCAGTGAGCTATATAGTGGACAAACAACATCACTGTTGAGAAGGGAAAAAGAAAAGCCAAGAAACCAATAATCAAACTCTCCTTAAGATAGCGTTTGAGAACTTTGGGTTCAATCTCGGCACCCGCCATAAAAGTGAGAAGCACACTTCCCAAACCTGCAAGGAATTGGATCCATTCTTGGTGAGGATCAATGTGGAGGAAGTTTCCCGCGAGGATTCCGACCAAAATCTCCATCATTGCTACCGAGATCCTTGTTCGCATCGCAAGGATACTCGAGACTAAGGCAAGGCCAAACCATAAAGTTGCTTTCAACCATACCTGCTCCATTGGGGTTGCCTCCTATCTAGAGGGAGGGGAGTTTAACTGCCCCATCATCCGACAAAGGATCTGAATCAAACCAGTGATCTTCTCTTCTAGAAGATCACTCAGTTCCGGACTTAAAGCTCCATAACCTCGAAGTCGGTGGGGACGAGTGTCTTCCAGATCACTCCATCTCACCGAGAGAATACTCAACAGATGGCGTCGGCAGGATTGATCCTCAGGTTGAAGGCCTAGCGTGTTGACCAGAGAGGAAATTTGTTGCTTCATATGGGCTACTTGGCCCAATAGCTCTTTCCGCAAAGAATCAGAAAGGTCGTTATGGCGAGTATAGAGCAAACCTTTTCTCTCGGGTTGAAGGAGGAGACGCTCCATTTCCTCTAAGTCTTGCTCCAAAAGGTACAAGGAAGCTCGTAAGGCAGAAGCCTGACCAGGGGTTAAAGGGATGGGTGTCAGGGAGTTCTCTTTTTCCCAGGACATCAGGAGTTCTCCTCCGAAGGGGTTTCGATTTGAGCCAGGATCTTTTGGGCGTCATATCGGATAGAAGGGGTGGGATCCTTTTGAGCCACTTCTTTCAAGATTTGCTTGGCTTCTTCCCCGCCTATTTGCCCCAAAGCCCAAACTGCCTTAGCGCGCACAATCAACCACGAGTTCCGGGCTTTTTCTGCTAAAACAGAGAGGGCACGAGGATCTTTAAGATGACCTAAAGCTTCACAAGCTGATTCCAACAAAGCCGGGTTGGTAGCAGTTTGGAGAACCTGAATTAAAGGCCCTACCGCCCGCCGGTCTCCTAACCGCCCTAAAATATAAGCAGCTCGAGGTGCAACCGTAGGCTCTGGGTGATGCAGGGAGAAACGGATTAAACGATCTACATAATCCCCCTCCTCGGGTTGGGTCAAATCTTTTCCACATTGGCGACAACAGCCCACGCCGGGTTGGTTCTCAGCCCAACAATAAGGGCAGTAAAGTACCGTGATAGACATCTTTACTTCTCCTCAGCAATGCATCCGATTTGCCCGGAAACTTTAAACAAGGCCCTCCCCGGGGCATCCTTCTCCTCGCCCCAACCTTCTCGGGAAAAACGATAATCATGCTTGCGAATGACCTCAGCCAGCTCCGATTGCAGCTGATTGAGATGAGCTAGCTCCCTTTCGTAAAGAAAATCCCGAAGCTTTGGGCCTACTCTCTTCCAAAGACGATAGAGGTGAGGAAAACATAAGCCCTTAGAACGGGCGTAACGATCTTGCAACTCTTTCTCTCCCAGGTGCTCTTCTAAAACACTTAAATAGCGTTCTTCTGCCTGTGCTTGGATCTCGCAAGCAGGGCAGGGGTGAATCTTCTTCCGAAAGGCTTCCCCTCTGGAAGGAGCCTGGTGCATCTGATGAAGCCCCTCTTCCAGCTCCGATAAAAGGTCCTGGTATAAGAGGGCGATGCCCAGGCGACTCCCTAAACGACCGAGCTCCCAAGCATGATAAGGGCAAAAGCCCAGGGATTTTCTCAACTGCTCCCGGACGGTTACATCATTGAGGGACTCGTAACAAAGGCCACTGAGATAACGGAACACAGCGTCTTTCACCAAGGAACAAAGAGCGCAGGTCCGTTTCTCCAAAGCGGAAAGGACCTCGTGATAGGGCAAATGATGGGATAAGGAAGACATTGTTGGTCTCCTTGTAAAACCAAGTTCTCAAATAAAAAAACTCCTGCTCAGCCTCTCATATGCTGCGCAGGAGTCATCAGCCCCGAAGGGCACTTTCAAGGAAAACTACTTGGCGGACTCCATCGCCTTTAATATTTTTTGATCGCTCTCTTGAGCAGAATCTTCTTCGCCTTCTCCTCTAAAACTAATATATCTTATCCCCTCCTTTAAAGTCAAGAATTCAAGGCACCCCTCTCAAGGAAGGTCTATTCTGGAGCGAAGAGGAAGTAATCGGTTGGGATGGTATCCGAATGAAATTGCAAGTAGTTCATCACCTCTCGTGTCTCTTCCACTGATAGAGGAACAAACTTCCCTTTTCCTTTCGTGTAAATGGTTCCCTCTTCGTCCCGGATCTGACCTTCAGCTTCCCACAGGTGACGTCTATCTGCTGTCATCCAGCCTTCGATAATGAGCTTTCGGTCGATGGGGCACCGCTTCACAAAGCGGATTTGGAGCTCCACTGCCATACAGAAACGACCTTTAACCATTGCAGAAGCCCACCCCATTGTTTCATCCAGGAGAGCACAGAGCAGTCCTCCGTGGACGATCCCTTTGTATCCCATTCGCCTCTCATCCGGGGTGAATTCTGTCCAAACACATTTGCCATTCCAACGGAAGCGAACCCTCAGACCCAAAGGGTTAGCGGACCCACAAACAAAACAATGCTCCGAGTTAGGCAAAAACTGCATCAGATTGCTCCTTCGGAGGGGGGTTCTGAAGTTTCCCGCCCGTCAGAAGAGGGAGGATCTTCCCATCGCCCGTCAGCTTTAATAAGGTTAATCAGCTCCTCTAAAGCTCGTTCCTGAGGAACGCTAGGTTTAACAAGCTCCCCTTTTCGGTAGAGGGAGATAATCCCTCCTGCTTTGCCTACGTAGCCATAATCTGCGTCTGCCATCTCCCCAGGGCCATTCACAATGCATCCCATTACGGCTATGTCCAAGCCTTTCAGATGACCTGTCGCTTTTTTGACCTCATTCAATACTTTGGGGAGATCGAATTTGGTACGACCACATCCTGGACAGGCGATATACTCCACTTTCGTTCGCCGGAGGCCAAGGGCCTGGAGGATTTCATAGCAGACAGAGATTTCGTTAATAGGATCCTCGGCTAAGGAGACCCGGATGGTGTCTCCAATACCCTCCATCAGCAGGGTAGCGATACCCGCTGTGGATTTAATTCGTGCGTATTGCCCATCTCCTGCCTCGGTCACTCCCAGATGGATGGGATAATCCATCCCCTCCTCTTCCATCCGCTGAACCATAAGACGGTTTGCCTGAACCATTATGGGGACCCGAGAAGCCTTAAGGGAGATCACCAAATTCCGGTAATCGTACTTCTCGCAAATCCGAATGAACTCCAATGCAGATTCGACCATTCCCAGAGGGGTATCTCCATAAGTGACCGTTATCCGGTCAGAAAGAGAGCCATGATTGACGCCGATCCGCATAGCAATATCCCGTTCTTTACAAGCCATTATAACAGGACGCAATTGCTCTTCAATCTCCTGGCGGGCCAATTCCATCTCTTCAGGGGTATACTCATATCCGGGTTCCCTCTTTTTAAAGACGAAAAGTCCCGGATTAATGCGAATTTTATCTACATACTTCGCCACTTCTAAGGCGATGTTCATTCCCTGATGGTGTACATCAGCAACGAGAGGTACGTCTTTCCCGAGCTGGCGAAGGCGATGTTTTATCTCACCAATGGCATAAGCATCCCTTAGGGAAGGAGCGGTTATTCGAACGATTTCACATCCTGCTTCGTATAAACGTAATATCGCTTTTACACAAGCTTCCACATCTTTAGTATCTTCCGTGATCATAGATTGGACTACGATAGGAGCTCCTCCCCCTATAACCACGTTCCCGACGCGCACTGGCCGGGTTTTCCTCCTAGGATAAGTGACCTCCATAGACGACTTTTCACCTCCGGTCGAAACTCTTCTTGCGACCAATACATTTTATCATCCTTCTACGCCAGAATAGCAAAGGGAGCATACTCTATTAAGCGTTATTGGCAGGGAGGTATAGCGGGCATCACGATAGGCCGTTCGCATTTATCTTGAACATATTCAAAACGGCTTAAAGGCATAAAGCCGGCATGAGCATCCGCATAGACGATGTTGGTACCCTCGTGCCGGCTCTGGAGGACTTTACCCCCTGCCAACCCATTAGCATATTTAATCCGCAAAAAACCACTAGGCAAAGGTTTCTTGTCCGGGGCATTACGCCAGTCGGTATTAGGGTCTTCGTTGTTTCCCCAGTCATGGAACAGGCTACAATTGAAGCAATCAGCAATTAAAGCGGTTTCGGTGGGGCGAGGCAAACTGCTCTCCTCACTGAAATCCTTACCGTGAAACTGCTCGCGCCAAGGGCCAAAGAGAATATATTCGTTATAACCGTAATGAGCTGGCCAAGGCAGACTGACTGGAAGGCACACAGGCAAACGATGGGGAGCACTGGGGCAGGTGAAAATCGAATCTGATTTCAAGTAAGGATGGATCATCCACATCCAAAGGCCATAACTGAAACGTGGGTGATCTCGCACATAATCATAATTGGCCGAAGAGGGGAGATGGTTATCCCAGTCTTGGATATACTGGTGCACTGCTAGGGCCATCTGTTTAGTGTTGGAAAGGCAGGCTGATTTTCTCGCAGCCTCTCGGGCCCGGGCGAAGACGGGAAACAAAAGGGCTGCAAGGATAGCAATAATAGCTACAACGACCAAGAGCTCGATTAAAGTGAAACCGAAAAGTCTCTTCATCACCGGTCTCCTTCTTCACCAAAGTCAGCGATCAGTGGAAACCTCCATTTTAAAATTGCAGAGGCCTTCCTGAATTCCTTTAGACTTTCATCTTTCTGTTACGAATTCGAAATAGGAGGAGAAGACGTGGTAATTTTCCCCCCACTTTATGGGATAAATAAAGAGGGATGATCCAAAAGCGAACTCCCTCCATCCTTAAAGCCGGGAGGGTTTGCTCCTTCTGGTCATCCCCTTTAGCGTAAAGACCCCTCCCAGGTCAACGCCCCGGCCGGAAATTGTGAGGGCAGAGGCTCGGTCGGGGCGTTCTTCTCTTTCTTTGAAAGGATGTATCATAGTTAAGGGGTATTTTTATCTTTTCCTTAAAACTCCCTAGAACTCTCTTCAAAAACCCCTCTTCCTCAAAGAGAGGGTAGGATAACGGCCCTTACCCCTGCTCCCTCTCCCGCTGGAAGAGAGGGATTGAGGGGGTTCACTCAATGTAGAAAATGTCCCATTTCAGAGTGTTGGTAACTGCGCGCGCCTTTCAGGAAAGTGCGCCAGAATCCGAAATGCCCTTACGGAAGGCAGGGGGAGAAGTCTTCTATCCTCCACAGATGGGGCCTTTACCTCCCCAGGATTTGATCCCCCATCTTCAACTAGCAGACGCAGTGATTGCTTCTACCGATCTGTATACCGCTGAGGTTCTTCAACAATGCCCCCGTTTACGAGTAATTGTTCGCTGGGGAACGGGTTACGATACCCTAGACCTTAACGCTTGTACCACCTATGGAGTTGTGGCTTGTAATACCCCTGGTTTAAATGTGGAAGCTGTTGCAGATTGGGTTTTTTGTGTTATGTTAGCTTTGGCCCGCCGTCTTCCCTACCAACTAGACCTGATGCGAAGGGGAAAATGGGAAGAAGTTCGGGGCAGGGAGCTCTACCGTAAAACCTTAGGTATTGTCGGGTTTGGCGCGATTGGGAGAGCAGTAGCCCGCCGAGCACAAGGCTTTGACTGCCGAATCCTCGCCTATGATCCCTATATATCGGAGGAGCTTTTCCTCCAGTATAATGCCCAGCCTGTGGACTTAGAAACCCTCTTTGGGGAAGCAGATTTTGTCACGGTTCATGCTGTATTAACCTCGGAAAACCGGGGAATGATTGGTGCTGACCTCCTGCGGAGGATGAAACCAACAGCTTATTTCATTAACTCTGCTAGGGGATTGCTGATAGATGAATCGGCCCTGCTTCAAGGATTAACAGAGGGTTGGATCGCCGGTGCTGCCCTAGATACCTTCGTCCAAGAACCCCTCCCTCCAGACCACCCTCTACGCTTCCTTCCTAACTGTATTGTTACCCCTCACAGTGCCTTTAACACTTTAGAAACTGCCGAGGCCACTAATCGAGCAGTTGCCGAAACTCTTCTGGCAGTTCTGAGAGGAGAACAACCTCCCAATGTTCTGAATCCAGAAGTTTATAATTGTCCCCAATTTCGGGGAAAGGTCCCCTTTTGTCTGCGTGATTAGGAAGAGACTTCCTATTTCTAAAACAGGTTTCAGGAGCACCGCCGGAGGCTAAGAAAAGATCAGTGTTTTGGTCTCGAGGGGAGGAGAATCTATCCCTTGCCACCCTGGTCTCGCAAGAGCGATAGAATAGTGGAAGCCTAGGGTAAAAGATTGGATAGCCGGGGGTTTCGGTTTGCGCGGAAAAGGAGGAAGAGCGTAGAAATAGGGAATAGGGAGGAGTGGTGATGAAGCTAGCTTGCTCTACTTTGGCTTTTGCCAATATCCCTCTGGCCTCCGCGCTGAGGGAGGTGCGAGACTTAGGCTTTGGCTGGGTTGATATTGCTTGCTTTGAAGGATGGGCACACCTCAACCCCTCGGAAATGGTGGGCCGGGAAGAAAGTGTAGGGCAAGACCTCAAAATCCTCCTCGAATCCTTCCGTTTGAAGCCTTCAGCTCTACATAGTAGCACTTCCCTACGCCCTTCGGTTATTACCTCTTCCGAAGAAGAACAAAGGGTGATAGTCGAAGTGGAGGCTCTTCTTCAAGTGGCTCAGGTCTCCCACACCCCTTTGGTAAATATCCAGCTAGGCCCTTGGCCCCAAGAGCGTTCTCGACAAGAGGTTCTGGATTTTTTGGTTCATCTCTTACGTCTTCTGGTTTCCAAGGCCCAATCCGCTGGGGTAGAACTCTCTTTTGAGGCGCATTCGGGGGCCGTAGGAGAACGTCCAGAGGAAGCCCTTTACCTCCTGGAACACTGCCCAGGTTTGGGTTTAGATTACGACCCTACTCATTTTGTGGCTCAGGGGATTCCTTTGGAGGAAACCCAACCGCTCATCCCTTATGTGAAACATTTAGGGATCAGAAACGCCCGCCCAGGGAATTATAACCTTTCCCTGATCGCAGACCATTTAGATTACGACATGAGTTGGTTGATGAATGCTCTCCAAGAGGTGGGATACCAAGGAGTACTGGCGGTGGAATATTATGTGCCCAATGTATATCCCTCCGTGAGAAAGCTGGCTTACCTGCTGGAGAGCTTGTTGGCCAAGGAGAGATAAACGGGATATAATTCTCAGTGGAAGCCATAGTATTGTTTGATCGCTTTTCCGAATTTTGCTAAGGCAGTAGGAATATCTCTTTCTTCCTCGAGCAAGGACTAGAAATCCTTGCAAACGCTTTTTTTCTATTTCATTTTCAGAGACTTATGCCTACTAACGATCCGGAACTTCTGGCACTTATTGCCCGATGCCAACGGGGAGACCTCTCGGCGTTTAACCAGTTGGTTAAGCGGTATGAGAAGAAGATTTTCAACCTTGCTTACCGTCTTTCGGGCAATTATGATGATGCCAACGACATTACCAGCGAGGCTTTTATCCGTATCTTTAATGCCCTCCGAAAGTACCGGGGTGAAGCACGTTTTTCCACCTGGATTTACCGCATTGTGATGAATACTTACCTAGATGAAAAGAAAAAGCGAAGTCACTCTCCTCAAGTCTCCCTAGAAGAGCTCCTAGAGACCGAGGAAGGCTCAATGACCCGGCAAGTAGAAGATGAAGGGCCTCAGCCTCAGGACTTAGTTGAAAGAGATGAGCGGCGGGATGTTATCCAGGAAGCCCTCAACCAATTGCCCGAGTTCCAACGTTTGATCTTAGTCCTCTTTCATATTGAAAACTTATCCTATGATGAAATTGCTGAAATTTTACATATGCCATTAGGTACAGTCAAAAGTCGGCTTAACCGAGCACGTCGAGCCTTACGAGATAAGTTAATGGCTCACCGGGAACTTTTTGGAGTGTAAAGTCGTCAAAAGAAAAGGGGAAAAAGATGGCTTTATTGCGTTGTGAGTTAGTGCAGGAGCACATAGATGACTACCTGGAAGGAGCGGTAACTGCTCCGATGCGACTGGCACTGGAACTCCATTTCCAGGAATGTCCTCGGTGCCGTCAGGAGATGGAGTCCTTGCGGGAGGTTTATGCCTTCCTCCGGCGAGCTCAGGAAGTGAATCCTCCCCCTGATTTGGCCGAACGAATCCTTCGCCAGGCAGAATTGGAGTTAGAACTCCGTAGGTATCTGAAGCAACATACCCATTGGCAAACCTGGGCTTTCTTCTCTCACCCCCGACGCGCTCTTATCGCTGTCGGCTTGGCCCTCCTCGCTTTCCTGTTGATTCCAAGAAGTGCTTTAGATCGAGCTGCTGTGACTATGGGCTTTCCCTCCCTTCGGTTTCCCACTCCTCTAAGCACCTCCTCGCGCCTCTTCTTCGACCGTCCTGAGTTGGTACTCTCTCGCGCTGAAAACATCCCCGCAGAGACAGGTCAGGAGTTTGGCCTTAATGTAGAGATAGTGCCTCGAGAAGACTTAAATAATGCCCAACTCGTGGTCTATCGCCAGACACCAGGATTAATCATCGCCACTCCTGGTATTCCCAATAAGGAAGGGGGACGGATCCTTTGGCAGGGAAGTCTCTCTGCTGGGGAAGACCTCAAGGTTCCCCTGCGGTTCATCGGTCGGGAAAGAGGTGTTTATAGCATCCTTCTTCACCTCGTAGGGGATACCGTGGACCTCCGGCGGGTGGCTTACCTCCCCGTTGGAGTAGGACAAAAACGCCTGGCCGGTCAGATCCTAGACGGGAAAATGGGCACAGACCAGGCCTTTCAGGAGCTTAGTCGAGCTTTTGGTATCCCCATCGCTTTGGACCTTTATGGCTTGCCCCCCAAACCCATGCATCTGGTTTTAACCACCCCGGGCAAGGCGATTGCTCAGGTAGCAGCTCAGCGTAATATGCAGTGGAACTTGTCGGAAGGAGTGTACAACGTCTTCCGTCCTTCCCCGTAAGAGATCTTCAGTAAGTGCAAACCTTCACCGATTTTCCTAATTCTCTTTCTCTCTTGGCGTTCCCACCTCTAAAGCCCAAAGTCCTCTTTAGTCGCAGACTTCAATCTGCGCCAGAACATCCTAAAGGATATAGTTACCACACTTGGTTGGCGGGTCTAGCCTGCGTTAAGAGCATCCTAAAGAGTACGGTAACCAAACCCCCTATGTTGAGTCGGCTTTAGCCTGCGTGGGGTTTTAGTAGGGGTGGCCGGTTGTCCCTGCCTCAGCCCACGCCCTCTCCTCGATGACAGAGGTAGCCTCCTTCAGGCTCTTTTTCACCGCCATAAGGTAATAGGACTATAATGGCATAATGTAATTAGGAAAGCAGGAGAAGGAGCCAAGAAGATGGAGATTGTACGAAACCCTACCGTGCGCCTTGTTGCCATCACCCAATTTTATAAACCTGAGGAGTATCCCTGGGAAACCGATACGGAGGTAGATAGCCAGGCGCTCATTGAGTTTGCAGGTCGGATGTGCTATCAATCCTGGTCGAATCCTTCTGGGAGGACGAACGCGGAGTATATTCGCAACTTAATGGATATGGGGCACTTAAGTGTGATTGAGCACTCAGTAGCCTCTTTCGCTATCTCGGGTATTTCTCGGGCGTGTAGCCACGAAATCGTTCGCCACCGTCATTTCTCTTATTCTCAGATGAGCCAGCGATATGTTTCGGAGGAGGAGGCCCGGATGATTGAACCGGAGGTCATCGCCTCCGATCCCAAAGCTCACGCTATATTTACAGAGACAGTAGAGCGTTGTTTGGAAGCCTATCGGCAGTTAGTAGAGATATTAAAAGAGAAGTTTGCTGAGGTTCCGGACCGTACCTTACGTCGCAAGTTGGCTCGGCAAGCAGCGCGGATGGTACTCCCCAACGCTACGGAAACAATGATGGTAATGACAGGGAACTTCCGAGCTTGGCGGTGGTTTATTCATATGCGGGCTAGCGAACATGCAGATGTGGAGATTCGCAAAGTGGCTACAGAGGTTTTAAAAATCCTCCAGAAAGAGGCTCCTGCAGTCTTCGGGGATTTTGAGTTATATGACTTAGAGGATGGTACTCAGGCTGCGCGAAGCCCGTACCCTTATTAACGCAAAGAGGAACCAGCCTTAAAAGGGCTTAAGGTTGGCTTATAAGGCCTACTATTCACCCATTTCCCATAAACCCGGGGCAAACCACCAGCTCGCCCCACTTCCCCTAGGTGTTAGCTCGTATTACCACAGTTTGTGGACAACATCCTTCCGAAGCTCGACCTTCGGTCGGAGGAGCAAGTTACCCTCCGAGCCTAATCACCCCTTATAAAGTAGCTCGAACCCCCTCCTCAACTGCTTGGTCTGCCGCAATACTAGTAACCACTGCTTCATAAGCCACTTGAAGGTCGGCTTCCGGTGGAGTTCCCGTTTGAATACTATAGATAAAAGCCTTGAGGCTCTCCAAAGAACCGGGGAATCCAAAGAAGGAATAATCCGGCGGGCGAGGCGGAGAATAATCTACCGGTTCCTCCTTGCCTCGAGGCCAAAATTGAACATGACCTTCAATCACTTCTCCGTAAAGCCTTCCTTCTACACCGATGATCTCCAAGGGAATCAGGTTTCGTGCTGGAGCGAAGACGCAAATCCCCAAATTACCAATGGTTTGATTCGGATAGCTCAGGCTCACCCATAAATGGTCGGCGATCTCCGTTCCCAAAGCTTTGCCTCCCGCTCCGACAACCGAGGAGGGCAAGCTTCCCGCAAACAAGTTCAAAAGATCGAGGTAGTGACACCCGAGTTCGTGGAAGATATTACCACTGGTTTTTCGGGAAGCTCTCCATCCACTCGGTTTTCCCCAATCCCGAAGGATCACACAACCCAGCATCCGGGGCTCTCCCACTAAACCCTGTTTGAGGAGATCCATCAACCGGCGAACCACGTCGGAGTACCTCAGCTCCAAACCGATTTGGAAAATCCGTCCTTGAGGGCCTTGTTGATAGGCCTCGAGGATACGTTGGGCTCCTTCCCGAGTGAAAGAGAGGGGCTTCTCGCAAAGGATATGCTTCTTCGTTTTGAGGGCCTTCAGAGCCATCTCTTCGTGGGTGTAGCTGGCTGTGGCAATAATCACAGCATCACAAACATCAGACGCCAGCAATTGGTCATAATCGTTGAAGAGATGGGGTTTCGGTTCCGGAACCAACTCGGCTGCTGCAGCCAAAAGTTCTGGAGTTCGGCTGGCCAGCGCGGTGATTTGAGCTTCAGGTATCTGTAGAAGATTGGGGAGGTGAACTTCCTTCCCCCACATACCTAAACCGAGGATACCCATTCGGACTCTTTCCATAAGCTCTCCCTCACTGAACTTGAAGCTTTAAAGCAGTAACCGAAGCTTGGGGGAAAGTATAGACAAAGGTTTTTCCCCGAAGGGGTGGTTGAATTGTCTCAGGCCGAAGATTATAAGGAGCATCAAAAGTGTTATGAGCGTGGATATCCAAATGTGTTAATTGTTCCCCAGAAGCTGACACGACTTCTAACCCTCCTTGGAGGAGGATTTCCGCTTCCACAGGTTCCTCGCAATGAGGATTCACCAGAGTAAGAAACAGAGCCCCTCCCTTTAAGGAGGCGGATCCCATCAGACCAGGGAGTGTGCGGGTTTGTTCCCCTATAAGAAATTCAATTTCCGGAGTTTCTATCTCTATCCGTAGGGATTGCGCGCCTTGGTGGTCTTTATACATCCGGTAAACATAATAAGTAGGTGTAAGGATCATCTTCTCCTCTAAGGTAAGGACCAAAGCCTGTAAGACATTGACTAATTGGGCGATATTAGCCATTTTTACTTTATCGCAATGACGGTTGAAAATATCCAGGGTGGAGGCAGCGACAAGAGCATCTCTAAGAGTGTTTTGTTGCCATAGCAAGCTGGGATTTCTCCCTGGAGCAGGAAGAGAGGGGGGATGCCAGGTCCCCCATTCATCCACGATGAGAGCGATTTTACGCTCTGGATCAAAGCGGTCCATTATCTGGCGTTGATCTGTCACCAGGCGTTCCATAAAAAGGGCTTTATGAATCAACTCATAAAATTGTTCAACGCTATATTCCGTAGCGGTCCCTGCAGTGCCACAGTAGTAATGGGCAGCAAAACCGTGGATCCGGGGGCGTGGCCCTCCAAGAAGACGGGTGAAGAAACGCTCTGTCCAACTCCGGTCATTCCCTGAAGGGCCACAAGCAATGAGGAAGAGGGGCGTCCCCCCAAAATCGTGAAGGTAAGTAGCAAAGCGGGCGTAGTGCCCCGCATATTCTTCAGGGGTCATATGCCCCCCACAACCCCAGTTCTCATTCCCTACTCCCCAATACCGGACTTTAAAAGGCTCCGGATGGCCATTATCCCTTCTTCGCCGAGCTAGGGTACTGTCTCCCGAGTAATTACAATACTCCACCCAATTCCGGAGTTCTTGGGGGGAACCACTTCCAACATTTCCACAAATATAAGGTTCTGCACCAACAGCCCGGCAGAAGGCGATAAACTCGTGGGTTCCAAAAGCGTTGGTCTCAACGACCTGCCCCCAGTGGAGGTTAATCCGGCGGGGCCGAGCTTCTCGGGGGCCAATCCCATCCTCCCAGTGATAATCATCAGCAAAGCATCCTCCAGGCCAACGAATCACAGGAGGATTAACCTCTCTTAGGGCGTCAATAATGTCTTTCCTTAATCCTCCTACGTTGGGAATGGGGGAATCCTCACCAACCCAAAGGCCATCATAAATACAAGTGCCCAAGTGCTCAGCAAAGTGCCCATAGAGGTTCGGTTCAATAGTCCCTATAGGTTCATTACATAGAATAGTAACCCGCGCTTTCGGCAAAGAGATAACCTCCTCTTAGCAAAGATAACAGAAGCACCCGTTTCTCTTTAGGAAGAAGGAGTGGGAAGACACAATTTGCTTCACCTTTATTAAGAAAGTCCCATCTGTTCATTTAAGGATTTCTGATAGACCTCTAATTGCCCCGTTTCAACCTCTTCCAGAGTTACCGGTCGCCCTATTTCTGAGGACTCGTACACTGCAAAACAGATCGCAGCGTCTTTCATCCCTTCAACGCCGTCTACTTCCGGTTTCTTCCCTGTTTGCACTGCTTCAATAAAGTCCAGAATTTCCGTAGCGAAAGTATCAGTGATCCCTCTAGGGAATAATCGTTCCCATTCTTCTTCGCCAATAGCCGAGCGGAACTCCCGAACTAACGCTGGGAGAGAAGTGTTAATCCCTTTAATATGAAGCCCGCTTCCCCAGTCGAGACAACCTTCGCTTCCGTAAAGGGTGCGCTGGCTAAAGCCCTTACCTGGCCCAGCTTTTACAGTGGTCCATTGGACTATCACCCCTCCTTGGAATTGGATGAGGGCAAACGCACTATCTTCCACAGTAACTTCGATAGGATCAGTTTTCGTCTCAGGGTTAGAGTAGCGATAGGGTTCATAAGCTTTACAAAGGGCGTAAACGGTTTCTGCCTCTCCCCCTAAGTGGTAGCGCCAGAGATCAGTAAAATGGACTCCTCCATCGAGGACCCAACCTCCTCCCGCTTCTTCTTTGAAGTCGCGCCAACCCCATTTCCCTAGATGCTCTCCCACGTCTTGCCAGAAGAGCATCCGAGGCTGGCCAATTCTTCCTTGCCGTAAAGCCCAGTGAATAGCGCGCTCGGTAGGAGCACGACGATAGTTCTCTGCTGTAGCGAGGATCTTACCGTACTGTTGGGCAGTCTCAATCATTACTTGGCAGGCTCTGATGGTTATCCCCAAGGGTTTTTCTATGAGAACATTTTTCCCTGCGGATAAAGCCTGAACAGCAAGATGGTGATGATTCCGGTGGAGGGAATTAATATCGCAAGCGATAATCTCCGGCTCTTTTTTGAGAAGAGTTTCCAGCTCGGAATAGACCCGGGGACGAGTTCCCTGCCAACTTTCCACCCGTTGAGCCATAAATTGAGCTCGTTCTAGAACGATATCACAGACCGCTTCAATGGAAAAATTACGAAAACCTGCCCTCCAAAGTTGCTGATAACCGTTTTCGTGAGCACCTGCGATTCCACCACATCCTACCAGAGCAATAGTTACTGTTTCCACCTCTCAAACTCCTTTCAGAAAGGACTTGCCAAGGGACTAATATACCCTAGCCTTCTTCCATCCTCGAGGGAGGTGCCCTTCTTACGTAGGCTAAAAATTGGGACTATCAAACCCTATATCCCAGGGGTAGCCTTGGTCCCCCTCCCCATCGATGGGGGAGAGCTGGGGTAGGGGGTTGCCTTCTCCTTATCCTATTACTCCCCCACCCTAACCCTCCTCCCCGGTGGAGGAGATCGCGAAAGGTTTGGCACCCGCACCCTCTTTTAGACTGCGGATACCCAATAAAAATTGCAATGCCGAAAAAGTCTTCTTGAGAATCATCCATAGCTCCTCCATAGAATTATTCTCACCAAACTGATCACCCCTCTTTTAGGACCTGGAGCAGGAAACTTCTAGGTCAGCCAGAAATTGCTTTTGGAGTTTCTCCCTTACGGGAAGGTAAGACGCGAACCCAAAGGAGGTTGGAAAGGCTAGCAATGGAACCTCTTACCCAATTACCCGCTCATCTACCTTTTACCCGGATTGTCTCTCATCTGAAGCAACGAAAGGGGGTACCCTTAGCTCCCCAAGGCCCTTGGGATGAAACTATAAAGCGAGAGCTTGACCAACTTACTCCCGAAGAATTGTTAGGAGGAGAGATCCAAGACCCATCGTTTGGGAAGGCTGTCAAGAGTGGCCTTTACAATTGGAATGACTGCCTTGAAGAAGCCCATATTCTAGCCCAACAGATTGAAAACCCCACAGGAAGCTATTGGCATGGTATTATGCATCGCCGAGAGCCTGATTATAGTAACTCCAAATACTGGTTTCGTCGGGTGGGCCAACATCCGATCTTCCCTCAAGTCTATGAAGCTGTAATAGCCTTTCTACAGTCCCAAGCCTTGTCCTCGGATTACGCCCGCAGTTGGCTCGATTCTCTCAAATCTAAAGGGAAATGGGATCCCTTTGATTTTATAGACCGCTGTGCCTCTGCGGAAGACCGGAATTTTCCTCCCTCGGATCGCTCTCTTTTGGAGCAGATAACCGATTTAGAAATCCAAATTCTCCTCGAGTACTCCTATCAGTGCGCCCTCCAGGGAGGAGAATAATAAAAAAGTATGCTTACCCTAGTCATCCCCCAAAAGGAGGAAAGGATAGGGATATCAATAACCTTTAGGATAGGCTGACCCTTTCTGGATACGACACCTAGAAGGGATAGAGATCGGACTGTAGTCGAGTTGCCCCTAACCAAGCAGGCTTGATGAGAAGAAAGTTATAAGGGAGGGATAGATATGAAAGCTTCTCTTGCTCTCGCTCTTTGGTGGGTTTCCTGGAGTTTCTGCCCCCCCTTGGCAATGGGTCAAGGGTTATTAGAGAAAGCCCTGAAAGGTCAAGCAAGGATAGTAGATCTCTCTTACCGGTTGAATAACCGAACTCAATACTGGCCAGGGCCTCAGTATAAGCCCTTTCGTTTTCATGTTCTTGCTCGCTTAGATAAAGATGGCGTTTATTCTGCCGAATTCTGTACCCCTGAGCACCTGGGTACCCATATTGATGCCCCGAATCACTTCGCCAAAGGGCAGATCTCGGTTGCGGAGATTCCCCTGCGTCGGCTTATTGCCCCGGCAGTGGTGATTAACGTAAAAGCGAAGTGCCAGAAAAATCCAGACTACCAGCTGACCGTAGGAGATATTCGCCGCTGGGAACGGCGCTGGGGACGAATTCCCAAAGGGGCCGTAGTTTTTATGTATACCGGCTGGGGAAAGCGATATTGGAACACCCAGGCTTATCAAAACAGAGATCAGAAGGGAGTTTTACACTTTCCAGGCTTTAGCTTAGAAGCGGCGCGTTTTTTGATCCAGCGCCGCCGGGTTGTGGGTTTAGGAATAGATACTCTCAGTGTAGACTATGGACCTTCGCAGGACTTTGCGGTACATCGTTTTTCTCATAAAGCAGGATGTTATCATATTGAGCATACCGCAAACTTGGATCAGCTCCCCCCTCGAGGGGCTATCCTTGTAGTCGCTCCCCTCAAGATTGAGAACGGGTCAGGAAGTCCCGCCCGGGTTTTCGCTTTTGTGCCTTAAATTTATTGTGTTGCTACGCAAGCCATAGGGGCGAGGCGTACCTCGCTCGCTCTACCAAAACCCTATATCCCTATGGTAGCCTTTGGCCTCCCTCCCCCATCGCGAGGGGGAGGGGATCACGGAGGGGTTCAATAATCACCCTCTTTGGGATACGTCAAGTTTTGCTATAGGATCATCCCTTAATTTTAAGGAGGTTTAAGGGTGAATTGGGCGGAATTTTCAGGTTACGTAGGAGTGGATATTGGGGGACAGAGCATTCGTGTGGGCACTCCAAGCCCTGATGGGAGGCTGAGGATCCTTCGCCAACCCCCTGCTGAGGATTTTCGCAAAGCGGTTCAACAGATCGCTGAAATGGCCAAGGAGCTTTGTCCTGAAGGAATCCGGCGCATCGGCATTGGCACCCCAGGGCCTTTGGATTGGCGAAAAGGACGGCTGATAGGGAAAACCCCTAATCTCCCCTGGGCAGATGTCTCCTTCTTAGAGATCGGAGAGGTTTTGAATTGCCCTACTATAGTAGATAATGACGCCAATGTGGCCGGCTTAGCGGAAGCAGTAATGGGAGCTGGCCGAGGCTACTCTTATGTCTGTGGCTTCACCCTGGGGACTGGCATCGGCTGTTTCAGTGTATATAACGGAAGGATTTTTCATGGTGCTCTCGATGTGGAAGGAGGCCATCAAATTATCCTTCCTGATGGACCTTTGTGCAACTGTGGCCAAAGAGGATGCCTAGAAGCTTTGGCTTCAGCAACAGCGATTGAGCGACGCTGGGGAGTTCCTCCTGCTCAATTGGAGGATGCAGAGGTATGGAAAGAGATTGCTCGCTATCTTGCTCAAGGATTGGTCAATTTAACGGTTCTTTGCGGTGCAGAGGTGTTGGTTTTAGCAGGGGGAATGATTGAACGAGGGCCTATGCTTTTCGCCCCCTTAGAGGAATACTACCGTTCTATGATTAAAGTAATCCCTGCCGTACCGATTAAAAAAGCTGAACTAGGCACCGATGCAGGAGTTATTGGTGCTCTCGTTTTAGCAAAAGTAGGACATTCAGAAGAATAAGGAGACAAAGGATGCAGATAGGAGAACAAAAGTGGCCAGAGATCCAGGAGATCGCTCCTCATCGGGTAGCAGTCCTCCCTATAGGGTCTTTGGAACAACACGGTCATCATTTACCCCTATTGACTGATACCTACATTGTTTCTGCTATTGCGGAACAATCGGCGTCCCAGTTAGAAGATATCGCCCTCTTTTTGCCAACCCTTTGGGTCGGTACCTCGGAGCACCACCGCAGATTCCCTGGAACCGTTAGCCTGAAGCCGACCACTTATACGACGGTCTTGATAGATATTTTGGAGAGCTTGATTGACACGGGTTTTCGACGCATCCTTCTGCTTAACGCCCACGCAGGAAATGTGGTTTCTGCCCGACAAGCTATCCACGAGGTCCGAATGCGGTATCGAGAGTCCTGGGACCTCTGGATCGTTCTAGCTTCCTGGTGGATGCTGGCTCGCGATCGGATTGCCCATCTTCAAGATTTAGCAAGCCGATGGGTAAGCCACGCTTGCGAGCAAGAGACTTCCCTTATCTTACACCTTTGCCCGCACCTGGTGGATATGGAGAAGGCAATAGGGTACTGGCCAACGGTGGGATCTCAGTATTTCACCCCAGGGAATCCTTTTGTGAGCAAAGTGGAGAGTGCCATCCCCTTTGAGCAGATGACCATTACAGGAGCTTTGGGCCATCCTGAAGTGGCTACTCCTGAGAAAGGAGAACGCCTTTTAAAGGTGATTGTGAAAGAAACTGTTGAGTTCATTCGAGAGTTTGCCCAATGGCCCCCTCTACCAGAGAAGGGTTAAGGAGGATAGAAATGCCAGTCGTTGTTATTAACCGCATTGAGGTAACTCCCGGATACGAGGCCGAGTTCGAGGAACGTTTTCGCCACCGCTTGGGCCTGGTGGATACAATGCCCGGATTTATTTCCTTCGAGCTTCTGCGCCAGAAAGATAGCCCCGTTTATTTAGTGGTCACCCGCTGGGAACGGTTCCAAGATTTTGAGAATTGGACTCGAAGTCCAGAGTTTATCAAGGGGCATCAACAGGCTCGAACGGGGCCTATTATCACTCGAGGTAATGTAATGGAAGTTTATGAAGTTGTAGACTTATCTCCTACTAATGAACACCCAAAAGTTTGATGTGATTATTGTGGGTTTGGGAGCTAAGGGAAGTGCGACAGTCTATCATCTATCCCGCTGTGGGGAACGGTTTCAAATTTGTAGAAGAAATAGTAATAAACCTTCTCCTAAAAGGGCAAGCATCTTTTGATCTGAGACTGTTCCGGTGGAGGTGGTAAAAGGAAGTTACCTTACAATTCGGTAGTTGCACCCTTTAGGGTGCAACTCCTATCATCCCCTGGGTGCAAGGAATGGAACGCAGGCTAAAACCCGCGACCACCAAGGTTCCCTCCCCACACGCGGGGAGGGGTTAGGGATGGGGCTATCAACCCTCCTCTCATCCCCCGTCAACAGGGATCTGAAAGATTCTATCTTGGGACTACCCCCCATTTTCTCTTTCTTGTGAGGTTATTGCTATCTTGACAAATATATCCCCCAGGGGTATAATAAAGATGGTATATACCCCTGGGGGATATATTTTAATAGTCTTAGCTCGGAGGAGTGCTATGAAAAGCCAGGTTGAAGAAGAGGTTTTTTCACCAGGAATTTACCTCTCACCGGAGTCCCGGAAAGCCCTTCTGCATCGTCTGAACCGAATTGAGGGGCAGGTACGTGCTCTAAAAAAGGGAGTGCAAGAAGGAAGGTGTGCCGACGATTTATTGATCCTCGCAGCCGCCGTTCGAGGGGCTATTACTCAGGTCATTGCGAAGATCCTCGAGGATCATCTGATGGATTGCGCCCGTACTTGTATGCGGGCGGAGGGTAACTTAGACGAGGTTTATGAACGCATTGCCCGAGCTCTAGCCACAGTGTTGAAAAACTCTTAGCACTAAGGAGGTTATCAATGAGTAAGAAGATGATTCATCCTTCACAAGAAGACAAACCCCTTCAAGAAAGGCCTTTTACTCAATGGTTGTTTTTCGGCACCCTGTTCAGCGCCTTATTAGCATCAGCTTGTTGTTGGCTCCCACTATTACTGCTGGTGCTGGGGCTTTCTACAATAGGAATTGCCCAAATCCTGGAACAGTTCCGCCCTTTCTTCCTAGGAATTACCTTTACCTTGCTAGCCACCGCCTTCTACTTCACCTATCGGCCTCAACGGTCACGGTTAGTGCCCGACAAAGGGCAAAGTATTTCCAACTCCTGTCTTCCTCCTCCCCAAACAGAGCAATGTTGCTCCCCTTCCGGTTCAATGCAGGTCCAACGCCTCCAAAGGGGAGCATTATGGTTTGTCACCATTATTGTTCTAGCCTTTGCCTTCTTTCCCTCCTATGTGGGGAAACTGATCGAATCGGGTAAAGATTCTCTAGCTTCCTCTTACAGAGATTCAGGGCGGACCCTCACCTTCCAAGTAAAGGGGATGACTTGTGCAGGTTGTGCTACGGTCCTCCGTCAACAGCTCTTACAAGTCCCCGGGGTTAGGGCCGTAGACGTAGACTTCAAAACAGGCAGAGCTCACGTGGTTTTTGAAAAAGGCAAGGAAGTTCCCTCTTCAGCCCTAGCAGGAGTAGTCAAGAAAGCCGGTTATATCCCTGTGTTATCCTCTGAGAGCAATTCCAGAGAGTAAGAATAAGAATAGTTAGAAAAGGAGAAAGCCGATGAAAGATTGTTGTGAAACAAAAGTTACAGCGGAAAAATCAGTTGCTTCCAAAAGCTCCGATCGAGTGAGCTCTCTTTGCCCCCATTGTGGCCGGCTCGGGAAACGGGTGGACTCCATCACTCTGCGGTCCCTTTTGACTCCTGAAGCGCTCAAACGGTTTGAGCCTCAGGCCCAATATCTTTTTTGTGATACCGAAAATTGTCCGGTGGTCTATTTCAATGGGGAGGATCGCTTTAACCGCTGGGAGATATTGGTACCCGTCTTTCAGAAGGAGCCTCAAAATCCCCAAGTTCCTGTTTGTTATTGTTTCCATTTTACTCCCGCAAAGATTGCCGAGGAGATTCATCTCACCGGGCAGAGTACAGCCATCTCAGAGATCAGCCGATATGTTCAGGAGGGTAAATGTGCTTGTGAACTCCGTAATCCTCAAGGACGTTGCTGCCTGGGGAATGTCAGCCTAGTGGTGAAAAAGATATTAGGGGCCAACAAGTAACCCCACAAAAATCGAGACCAAAAGGAGTTTTTATGCGGGAGCCTAAAATTGGCATTTCCAGCTATTCCTACTGGCATTTCACTCCCCACAAGGTACCAGTGGAGGCAGTGATAGAAAAAGCCGCGGATTTAGGTTGTGCAGGCGTGGAGGTTCTTCATGTTCAGCTCGATTCTACAGAACCCTCCTACCTGAGAAAGTTGAAACGGAAGGCGATCTCCCTGGGAGTAGACCTTTATGCTTTGTCTATTCATCAGGATTTCGTTTATCCTGAAGCAGAAGAGCGCCAAAAGCAGATCCAACATACTTTGAGATGTTTAGAACAGGCATCCCTTTTAGGGGCACGGATTGTTCGTTTGAACTCCGGGCGATGGAAAACTCTTCGGAACTTTAATGATTTAATGTCGGCTCGAGGAGAAGAACCTCCTCTTCCTGGTCATGCTGAAGAGGAAGCTTTTCAGTGGGTGATTGATTCTATTGCTCAGTGTTTGCCCCGGTCTGAAGAGTATGGAATCGTTTTGGGGTTAGAAAACCACTGGGGTCTAACTCGGACTCCAGAAGGAGTTCTGCGGATCCTTCAGGCTTTGCCTTCTCCTTGGCTGGGGGTAACGCTGGATACCGGAAATTTTCTTGAAGAACCTTATTCCGCTTTGGAACGATTGGCCCCTTATACCGTCCTAGTTCACGCTAAGACTTACGATGGAGGAGGAGAATGGTATACCCTCGATTTGGATTACCGTCGGATCGGGGAAATTCTTAAAAAGGTTAATTTCTCCGGGTACATCTCTCTCGAATTTGAAGGTAAAGCCAACCCTGAAGAGGCAGTCCCCCGAAGTTTGGAGCGTTTAAGGAGAGACCTCCTCTCAGCCTTCCATTAATTCTTCTCCATCTTGGTAACAGTGAAATCTTTCAGTAGATTCTCTTTTGCCCCTCTCTCCGCGGGGGAGCGGGATTTTCTGTTTCTCTCTGAGACCTAACGGAGGAAGAGCTGAGTTTTCCAGGGAAGACAGTTCTGGAAAGCAATTGAGGGATAGAGGAGGTTAGAAAGTGGCTTATGATAAGCAAGTTTTAGCCTTTCACTATGTCTGGTATGGAACCCCCTGGGGTCCTGCAGGCCAGTGGCGGGGATGGAAGAACGAAGCCTATGATGCAGATCGGGTCTTTAATGGTCGGCGAAATGTGACTGTTGCCCATTATCCTCTAGATGGAGTTTATGATTCTCTCTCCGAGGACACGATCCGAAGGCAACTCCAGGAAGCCGAATTAGCCCAGATAGATGGCTTTATCCTCTCTTGGTGGGGCATCGGCGATTATTCTGACCAGGTGTTAGACCGTTTTATGGCTTTAGCTCCGGAGAGCTTCGTGACCATTTATTACGAGACTGCAATGACCTTTAAATTGCGAGATCAGTCCCGAGAGCAAGCAATTCAGCGCATCACAGAGGACTTGAAGGACCTTTTGGAGCGTTACAAGGATAATCCTCGATGGATCAAAGTGGAAGGGAAGCCCCTCTTTGTGCTCTACATTGTAGCCAACTACTCGGTGGAGGAATGGCAAAGGATTAAAGGAGAAGTAGAGCAGGCTTATGGTCCTGTTTTTTTCCTAGGAGATACCTACAATCTCGATTACCTCCAAGTAATGGATGGTTTGCACACTTATAACCCCATAGGGATAACCCTTCGTGGGGATTCCTTAGAGGAAACCTACACTCGGGTGGCTGAAGATTGCCACAAGCAGGGGAAACTCTTTGCTGGGACTGCTTGCCCTGGGTATGATGATCGAAAGATCCGGACGCCTGGCCTTTATGTTGCCCGGGAGGATGGGGGTTATTATGAGCGGTCTTGGAGTGCCTGTAGACGAAGCGGTGCAGATTGGGTGTTAATCTGTAGCTATAACGAGTGGTACGAAGGGAGTGAGATCGAGCCGAGCCAAGAATACGGTCTGGAATATCTTTACCTAACCCGGCAGAATGCTCGGACTTTTAAGAAGTAAGGAGGAGAAAATGAGGGAAAAAGAAGAGATGACTCGGCGGGATTTTCTCCGTATCTCTTCAGCCGTTGCTTTAGGGACCGCTTTCTCAAAGGGAGCCTCCGCCTTCGCCCAGGCCCCTTCTCCCTCAAAGAGGAGGGTCTCCGCTAATGAGAAAATAGTCCTGGGATTTATTGGGGTAGCTGGCCGAGGGACTGGTCTGCTGGATTGGTTCCGCAGGCACAATGATGTGGAAGTAGGGGCTATATGTGATGTTTATGAACTCCATCGGAACGCAGCGGTTCAACGGGCGGGGGGAAAAGCCAAAGCTTACCACGATTTCCGAGATCTGTTGGATCAGAAGGATATTGACGCCGTAGTGATCGCTACCCCTCCCCATTGGCATGCCTTGATCACCATTTACGCTTGCCAAGCAGGGAAGGACGTCTATGTGGAGAAGCCAATGTGCCTCTATCCCGCTGAGGCCCGAGCGATGGTGAAAGCGGCCCGAGAGAATCGGCGAGTGACTCAAGTGGGCACCCAGATCCATGCCGGGGAGAATTACCGGCGTGTTGTAGAGATTGTTCGATCAGGCTTGCTTGGGAAAATCACAATAGTTCGCAATATCTTCACCTTAAATGAAGCTCCCGAAGGGATCGGGAGAACCGCGGATACTTCTCCTCCTCCAGGTCTGGATTGGGATTTGTGGCTAGGCCCGGCTCCTAAGGTGCCGTTTAACCCTTCGCGCTTCTTCGGAGGGAAGTACCGTTATTTTTGGGAATATGTGATGAGCTGGCTTCACGAGATGGGGCCTCATATTATAGACTTGCCCGTGTGGGCCTTACAATTGGGGCCTCCCTTAGCAGTGAGTGCTTCCGGTGGGAAGTTCGCTATGGATGATATGAGCACGATTCCCGATACCTTAGAAGTCACCTTTGAATATCCCAATCTGGTAATGACGTGGCACCACTCCGCCGCGAATAGTTTTAACTTCGATTTTGGAGGTCCTCCAGACCGAGGCCGCAGGTTAGGGATAATGTTTCATGGGACCAATGCTACCCTCCTAGCCGATTATGATACTCACAAATGGATTCCGGAGGGTGACCGGGGCCGTAACCCTGCCTTCCCCCCGCCTTCCCTGCCCCGATCACCGGGCCATGAAAGGGAATTCCTCGATTGTATTAAAACACGCCAACAGCCCTCTTGTAATATTGAATACCATTATAACGTAGCGATTGCCCTTAACTTGGGTCACATCGCCTATAAAGTGGGGAGGAAGGTTCGCTGGGACGACGCCGAAGGTAAGATTATCGGTGATAAAGAGGCCGATCGTCTAGTAAAACCTCAGTATCGTGCCCCGTGGAAATTACCCTTGTAACCTTAAGGAGGTGGAAATGAGGCTCTCCAACCGAGTAAGGTTTCCGGGATCAATCAAGAGATTGAGTCTCTTCATCCTGGTTTTAGCCGGAGGGATTTCCGCTGGAAAGGCTTTTCTTCAAGAGCTTCCTCAAATTGCTCCGGACCGGCCAGGACAACCTCCCAAAGACGCTATTGTTCTCTTTGACGGCAGAGATACCTCAGCGTGGATTCATCGAGGTTCCGGAAAGCCCTGCCAATGGGTGGTGAAAGAAGGCGCTATGGAAGTACGGGGAGGGGACATTATCACGAAACAAAACTTTACCGATTTCCAACTTCACGTTGAGTTTCAGGTCCCTTATATGCCTCAAGCAAAAGGTCAGGCCCGGGGCAATAGCGGAGTATATCTCCAAGGGTTATATGAGATCCAAGTTCTCGATTCCTATGGCCTTAAGCCTGGGGTAGGAGACTGTGGAGCCATTTATGGCCAGAAGCCCCCGGATGTGAACGCTTGCCTTCCTCCAGGGCGTTGGCAGACGTACGATATCCTCTTCCACGCCCCCCGGTATGATGCCCAAGGCCGCCAGATTGTTAAGCCCCGGGTATCGGTTTTGCAAAACGGTATTTGGATCCACGATAATGTAGAGATCAATGGACCAACGGTTGCCTCTATGGATCGAGACCCCCACCAACCCGGCCCCATTATGCTCCAAGACCACGGAAATCCGGTACGCTACCGCAACATCTGGATCCGCCCGCTAAAAGGTTGAGGAGAAAGCGACTCTTCCGCAGACCGTAGAGGCCTAGTAGGATATAGCTATTATATTCCTTCTAATTCCCCTCCCTTGTGGAGGAGGGGGTAGAATGGGGGGAACAGCCGCACCCTTTAGGTGGCACTGGTTTTGGGGAGCCGCACCCCTGAGAGCGCTCCTTTATAATGCCCCGTAAACAAGGGATAAGCACCGGCCAAAACCTGCAACTACTCCCCTCCCTCAAGCCCAGACAGGGTATATCCTACCACTGGAGAAGAAAGAAGAGGGAGCTTTTTCTATATCTCCTTGATTTAATGATTTGCTAAGAACAAAGAAGGAGGTAAGGATTCCCTAAAACTCTTTCTTGAAAGGATGGAGAAGATGCCAAAAGTAGGAATTCAGCTCATCATTTACGGTGGAAAGCTCAGAGAAGACCCCTTAGGGGTTCTACGGGAAGTTAAAGAGATTGGATACGATGGGGTGGAAACGGGTAATCTAGCCCGCCAGTTTCCCCTGGATCAGGTAAAAGATTGGTTTTCCTCTTTGAATTTGAACCTGACCGGAATCCACGCCGGATTTGAGGAGATCCGGGACCCTCATCGCCTGGAGGAAGACCTGCAGTTTTTGAAGGCGATGAACGCCTGCTATCTGATGTGTTCCGGAGTAGGAGATCGTGCCCTAGGGTTAGGGGCCTATGATGCAGCTGCTGAGGTCTTTAATCAGGTAGGCTTTCAATGTAAGGAAGCGGGAGTTCATTTCTGTTATCATAACCATAACTGGGAGTTTGAACGGTTCAATGGAACCAAAGGTATTCACCGATTGGCTGAACGCACAGACCCCGAAGTAGTGAAGCTGTGTGTGGATGTCTACTGGGTTCAGGTTGGTGGTGAGGACCCTGTTGAGTTTATCCAAAGATATAAAGACCGGGCGATTTACTTCCATATCAAAGACGGTCGGCCGGGGCAATTCACCGAATTAGGGCGTGGCGAAGTAAACCTGAAAGCCTCTTTAGAGTTAATTCGCCAATTAGGGGCCGAGTGGATTGTCTACGAGCAGGACCGAACAGACTTAACCCCTGGAGAATCCAGCCGGATCAGCCGGGAATATCTCCGGAGCTTGGGGTTTTAGGATAAGGAAACTGGTGGTCGCAGGCTTAAGCCTGAGTTAGGTATGGAGGGGGTGAACCTCTCGAAAAAAGAAGCTTCTTGCTCTTGGTCTTCCTTTTACCCTGATGGGAGAAATCCAATGCTAAGAAATCCAGTAAAAGAGCGTCTTAAAGAGGGGAAACCCTCCATCGGCACTTGGCTATCTTTGGGAAGCCCCGTTGCCGCGAAGTTCGTGGCCCGCTTGGGTTTTGACTGGGTAACTGTGGATACGGAACATAACCCGATAGACTGGGGTGTTGCCTCCCAGATGTTTCTGGCCTGCTGCGGAACCTCAACCATTCCTTTATGTCGGATCCCCTGGAACACGGGAGAGAACATCAAACGGGCCTTGGATAACGGGGCTTGGGGGATTGTGGTGCCGATGTGTTGCAGTCGAGCGGAAGCGGAGTCTGCCGTAGCCGGGGCCAAATATCCTCCTTTAGGGGAAAGAAGCGTTGGAGGGAGCCTCCATGCTGTTAGTTTTAACACAGATCCAGCCACCTATTACGCCTATGCCAATGAAGTAACGTTGGTCATCCTCCAGATTGAGCATATTCGAGCAGTAGAAAAAGCCGAGGAGATCCTTTCAGTACCCGGAGTAGATGCGGTCTTTATCGGCCCCAACGACCTCCTCTCTTCTATGGGTAAAAAGCCTCAAATGGAAACAGACGATCCTGCTTTTGTGCAAGCTCTGGATCACGTGTTGAAGACCGCTCAGAAATATGGGGTAGCCCCCGGAATCCACGTAGCCAATGCAGAAATGGCCAACCGTCGGATCGCTCAAGGCTTCCGTTTTATCGCTCTTGCCAGTGAACTGGCTGTGATGACCCGGGGCCTTACTGCCGAGCTGAGCCAAATTCAAGGTTGGGAAAAAGTGGAAAAGGAGGTAGCCCGATATTAGGGGAGA
>CAYSAW010000008.1:75347-177385 GCA_964429225.1 uncultured bacterium | reverse complement strand
GGTCGATGGCCACTTCCGGCTCCTCAGCACAGAAGTAGGCGTAGGTGTCGATGTTCTCGTCCTGCTTGGGCGTGGCGGTCATGCCGAAGTGGATTGCAGATCCAAAGTGGTCGAGGATCTCGCGCCACGTGCCGAAACCCGAGCGGTGACACTCATCGATGATGACGAGGTCGAAGAAATCCGGCGGGAACTTTTCGAAGAGGCGCCGTCCCTCCTCGTCCGGACTCCACAGCGTCTGGTAGATCCCGAAGTACAGATCCCGGGTCAGGTTCGGCGGGTGGCCCTCGATCTTGAAGCGAGGCTCGCTGGTCCCGTCGGCGAAGGCGGCAAAGGTATTGTAGGCTTGGTCGCGGAGCACGATCCGGTCTGCCAGGAAAAGCACGCGGCCCGGCCGTCCGGGATGGCGGCGCTTGAGCCACTCAGACTTCACGAGCTTCCACACTACTTGGAAGGCTACGAAGGTCTTGCCAGTCCCCGTGGCCATGGTCAGCAAGACGCGCTTGCGGCCCAGCATGAGCCGCCTAATCACCTCGCGGATGGCAACCTCCTGAAAGTAGAAGGGTTTCCTTCCACACACCGTTTCGGGGCAGTAGGGATGTAGGAGCGGATTGGACCTTTTCTCCGCACCGTACGTGGTAGGAGCCTCAGCAATGCGGGGCGTTTCTGCTGAGCCAATGTTCTGCTGCCAGCGGTCCCACAGTTCCTGAGGTGTGGGAAACTGCGCGATCTCCTGGCTGGAATTCGTGAAGAAGTCGAACTCTATGATTCGGTGCCCGTTCGTGGAATAGGCGAAGGCAAGCCCGAGATCCATTGCATACCGCTTGGCTTGCTCGAGCCCAGCTTCCGGAGGCTCTGACTCTGCCTTCGCCTCCACAACTGCGATTGGGAAGCTGTCAGTGAGGCGAAGCAAATAGTCCACCTTTCGGGCCTCGCCTCGACGGACATCATTGCCAACCAGGATCACCCGGCCCTGCGTGTATTGGTGGTCCCGCTGGTAATAGTACTCTCTCGTAACCTGCGTGTCGGTCCAACCCGCAGCCTTCAGCTTCGGGTCGATGAAGGTTGCCCGGGTGTCGGCTTCGTTTCTCATGTACCCCTCCCTTTCACCAGTCCCAAAACGACGTGTTTGTAGTCGGCGGCATCCATCGAGCGGCGCAGGGCGTCAGCGACGCGGGCGGCCCGGGGGCTGGACATCACGCACCGGAGGAGGGCCAGGGCACTCCACCACCGCATCCGGCGGCGGTGCTCCTGCAGTTCTGCGCCACTCCGCACGATCTCGGTGCAAAAATCGTAGACCGCATCGAAGAGCGCCTTATACGCCGGCGAGAGGCGGTAGGTGACATCAACCGGATCACGCTGGGGGAAGCAGGGATGGTCCTCCCACTGCCCCTTGATGTCCCGGCGACTCCGCTGCACGAAGTGGCGGGCCAGCTCCATGCGCTGGCGCTCCGAGAGCGCCGTGAACTCCCATTCTTCTTTTTCGAAGCGCGGGTCCAACAGGCCTAGGAGCTTTTGGAAAGCTTCGGGGATCCCGCTGTGTGGCGTGGCCGTGAGGAGGAGGAGATGGCGCTGGCGGTCGGAGGCCAGCTCCCGCACCAGTTCGTAGCGCAGGTGGCGGTCCACCCCGCGCCCGGGCGTGGATCCATGGGCTTCATCCACGATGATGAGCTCCGGCGCCCTAAGTAGGAAGGCCGGCCGGTTCCGCGGATACTTGATGAAGTCGATGCTGATGACTTGCACTGGGTAGTACTCGTAGATAGTCCGGCCCGAAGGGACCTGGCGTTCCAGGCGGCTGATGGTTCCCGAGCCGATCACGACGGCCTCCAGGTGGAACTTCTCCTCCAGCTCTTTCTGCCACCAGTCGCAGAGGTAAGACGGGCAGAGGACGGCTAGCCGGCGGATCTCTCCCCGGTCCCACAGCTCCCGTACGACGAGGCCGGCCTCCACGGTTTTGCCGACCCCCACGTCGTCCGCGATCAGCAGTCTCACCGGATCCAACCGCAGGGCCATCATGAGGGGGACGAGCTGGTAGGCCCGGGGCCGCACAGAAATCCGGCCCAAGGAGCGGAAGGGGGTTGCCCCCTCTCGAAGCAGCAGCCGGACCGCCTGCCACAACAGGTGCACGCTCTGGGTGTCGACCACCGAATCCGCATTAGGGAGGGGGAACTGGGAGGGGCTGATCCGCTCGGTCGGGAAAGTGTCGCCCAGCAGGTCACAGAGCCGACGGTGTACGGCCACCACGTCGTCGCTGGTCCCAGTTAGAGGGCGTAGCAGGAGGATCTCGGAATCATCACGGGGCAAAACAACCCAGTCGCGGTTACGGAAGCGAACGATGGAACCAGGGTTCATGATCCGTTACCCCTCAACGCACGTCGGAGGATAAGGGCTCGAGCCGAAAAAATTTCCATAGACATCGTAGGAAAAGAGAAAGGAGCTTCATTACGCCACAGCAGTTCCACGTTCCAGGCTAACCACCAAGTTGGCCGATGATAATCTACATATACTTTCATTAAATGCTGATGGATCTCACCGGCGTAGGTGGCCAAAAATCGTCCGACCTCAGGGGTCAAATGCCTCCATCGAGCAAAAATCGTTCGCAAATGGGGCACCTGCGTTATCAATCCACCCCGGGGATGAGCCAGTTCGTAGACCAATCTCTGCCGAAAGCACTTCCGGGCACGCGCTAACCCTTGCTCCAAAGCTTCTCTATCCTTCTTCTGCTTCGCCACCCGACAGAAAGCAATGAGGCCTGCCAGGTAACCGTTCCAACAATCCTCCTCCCATCGATTGGGTTCGGAGGAGAGAACCCTCCGCAGATCGGTCCAATATTCTTCAATCCAACTCCAATCCCCTGTGTTATAAGACCATAACCAAATAGGGTACAACCGAGCTACCTCATTCCGAAGAATATCATTTCGGAGGATCATCAGATCTTCTGGAGACAAAGGATAGAAGGACCGAGGCATCCCTCGGTGAGGAGTATAGGTCTTCTGACCCAAGGGGCCTTCTAAAGGGCCACCCGGTTTCCTCCGCTCCGCCACATACTGTTTCACGGATTGTTGGAGGGAGGACCTCAAGTAGGGGTAAGCCCGGGCTAGCGTGTACAAGGTTTCCGTAGGTTCAAGAAAAAAACGATAAGGCTCTACCGGGTGTTTACCTGCTGGGAATACCAGAGGACGCCACTCCTGAGAAATCAACTCTTGAACATACACCATGTCTAAAAGAAGAGGTGAGTTGGGCTAAAAGCGTCTATCAAATTTATCTCCTTGAACATACACCATGTCTAAAAGAAGAGGCTCAAAGGCAGTTAGAGAGAGGGCAGGAGTGACGGTAACCATAATGCACCGGGACGACTTGGCCATTTCTTCTTTTGCGCTATTGATTTTTCTCGAGAAGGCTGTTATATTAAATTTTGGAATTAGGCGTGGTACCCAAGTGGTTAAGGGAGGGGCCTGCAAAGCCCTCATTCGCCGGTTCGAATCCGGCCCACGCCTCTTTTTTATTTTTCTAGAGGCTTCCTAAGAGTTTCCCACGGAATTAAAGGGGTAATAACCCCCCATCGCCCGTCTAAAGAGGCTAAAGACCCTGAGGGCGACACTTCAAAAACTACTGCTTGCTCAAAGAATTCATACAAAGTGCGAAAAGGAAGATGCGCCCCCGCAGAAACATAATAGGTCCCCGGAGCTAAAAAGTAACCTGGAATTGTGAGGACAGCCTGATAATAACCAGGCTCTTTGGGCAGAGCGGAAACCCCCTCCTGATCAGAATCCACAGAGGTAAAAACCGGAATCCCATCCGAGTTGTGCACCCGAATCCCCACCGCACACCCTACAAGGGGTTGGCGAATAAGGTAATGAAGCTCTAAACGGATCGCCTCATTCCCTTCAAAAACACCGGCAACTCGCCCCTCTTCGTTTTTTACCTGAATCTTTAAAAGGGCAAAGGGACCTTTGATCTCCTCTTGGGGAGGTCTCTGCCACTCTGGGCAGGCAGTAAGATATTGGGCTTGGTATCGGCTGACCACTTCACCGGCTGGTCCATCCAAAACAATCCTCCCCTGGTCCAACCAGAGAGCTCTTTTGCAGAGTCGAGTAATAGCCCCCATATTGTGGCTCACAAAGAGGACAGTTCTCCCGGCCTTTGCTACCTCTCCCATTTTCCCCAAACACTTCTTCTGGAAGGAGGCATCCCCTACTGCAAGAACCTCATCCACCAAAAGAATTTCGGGTTCTAAGTGCGCCGCCACTGCGAAGGCTAAGCGAACATACATTCCACTTGAGTAATACTTGACCGGTGTATCTATAAACCGCTCGATTTCCGCAAAAGCAACAATCTCATCGAATTTACGGTCAATCTCCGCTTTACGCATCCCCAAAATGGCACCGTTCAGATATAGGTTCTCTCGGCCTGTTAGTTCAGGGTGAAAACCGGTACCAACTTCTAACAGAGACCCTACCCTACCGTGGATCTCGGCCCAACCTTCGGTAGGCTCGGTAATACGAGAGAGTATTTTCAACAAGGTACTTTTTCCCGCTCCATTCCTGCCGATAATCCCAACAACCTCCCCCTGATACACCTCAAAAGAGACCTCTTTTAAAGCCCAGATAAAATCCCCTCGTTGAGCTTCGGTGCCATTGGGGGAAAAACAACCCTTCAGCACACGCCAAGGGTACAGAAAAAACTGAGCAAGATTATCCCGAAGAGCAAAATACTTTACTTTCTCTCCAACCCGGTACCGTTTCCCTAGTTGGTGGGTGCGAATCGAGAGAACTCTCATTGCGTCACTTTAAAAACAGAGCACTAGCCCTCTAACCCCCTATATATGGGGACAGGGGGGACAGTTGACTCCCTCCCTCAATCTATTACAACATATCAGCCAAGGGATTTCCATTCAGAAGACCCAAAGAGGCCCTCTTTTCATCCAAAACCTTTGTAAGAAATGAGCCCCCCAGGGGAAAATTCACCTTATCCCCTGCCTAAAGGGGACGAAGAGGGCATTACTTCTGATGATCCTTATCCCGAGGAAGGAGGGGGAAGAGAAGGGAGGTATCTCACCTCAACGGGAGACTTCCTGCTCCTTCTCTTTTAGATCTCTGCCGTTTTACCTCGCCAAAAACTCATCGGTAGAAAACCTTTGTTTACGCTGGGGAAGAGTATCTCCCAGCTTTTCCCGGAAATAGGCGATGATGTGGTCGAGCATCTCGGGGAGGGAGAGAGAGGGTTGATAACCAATCAATTGCTGAATCTTGCGAATATCCGGAACCCGACGGGGCATATCCTCAAAACCCTCTTCGTAAGCCTGGTCGTAGGGGATGAACACAATCTCCGAGTCACTCTCTGTCTTCTCTTTAACCAGCCGAGCCAATTCGAGGATAGAGACCTCCTTGGGATTCCCGATATTGAAGATTTCGCCATAGGCTCTGGGGTGTTGGATCAACTGGGCTAATGCCCGCACGACATCGCCAACCCAAGTGAAAGCCCGCTTCTGGGTGCCATCCCCATAAACGGTTATTGGCTCCCCCTTTAAAGCCTGCTGGACAAATCGAGGGACAACCATTCCGTAACGACCCGTTTGTCTGGGGCCAATGGTGTTGAATAAACGCACGATCACCACCGGTAGCCCTCGATCCTTCCAATAGGCTTTCGCAAGAAACTCGTCAATAATTTTTGATGCAGCGTAACACCATCGAGACTTAGAAGTCGGCCCTAGCACCAAATCCCCTTCCTCGGAGAAGGGTACTTGAGAGGATTTTCCATACACCTCGGAAGTGGAGGTGATAAGCACGGGTTTTTGATAATGGCTGGCAGTCTCTAGAACAACCTCCGAGCAACGAATATTCGTAAGAATTGTCTGAATAGGCCGCTCTACAATATTCCGAACTCCGACAACGGCAGCTAGATGGAAAATCACATCCGCACGCTTAACCCAATCTTTGACCAGAGACTCGTCGAACACATCGCCTGTCTCATATTCAAACCGAGGATGCAAGCGTAAATGTTCAATGTTCTCCAAGCTTCCGGTCGAAAGGTTATCCACTGCAAGAACAAAATGACCTTGACCGAGGAGATGTTCGGCAAGGTGGGAACCGATAAAACCTGCGCCTCCGGTGATTAACGCAACCATAGAAGCTCCTTTCCAACCGAGGTGATGAGGTGATATCAAACTCTTCGCTATCCCAGAAGAAAGAAAGCAAAAGCTCTTTTTACCTCCTCCGGAGGCCTTGGGAAGAGGTTTAAGTTGCTGAGATTGCCAAAGAGTAATCCCTTTATCTTATTATCCCATAAAAGGGAGGATTCCTTCTCAAGGCCACCTGTTGACCTTTTTGAAGGGGTTTGGTAAGCTCAAGAGGCGATGTGGAAATCTTTCCTTCTCCTCTTCATTCTTTTGGGAACAGGAGTCTGGTGGGTGCCTCGAATAGAGGCTCATTGGGGTCTCCACGAGCTTCAAGAGCTGAAACGCTATCTTCCCACCGAAGGAGTAGGAGATCCCAGCAGTGGAGGTCAAATGCTGGGTAAAGTCCCTCCCTCCGCACCAGCCCGCCTAGGGATTATCGGAACCCTTATGTTAGGCCTCCTTATCGGAGGAGCCATCGTCTTGTGGCTTCAGGAGAAGAGAATTCAGGCTCATCAGGGAGAAAATCCGAGTGTCAATTCTCCTTGTCCTTCTACCAAAGATCCGCTTTGAAAAGGCAAGTCCTGATGAAACTCCGAGTCACTGAAGTTATCGGCTTTCGGGCAGAATTGCCCGTTCCTCAGGAAAACCTTCAAGCTGGTGTCCTCCACCGAGTTGAAGGTGTCAAAATAGTGACGGATATAGGCCTTTCGGGATATGGATGGGGATATGTCTCTCCTCAGGCCCTCACAGAGAGGATTCGCCCCCTTCTCCTGGGAAAGGATCCTCTCAAAATCGAAAACTACGCTCAAGAGCTAACGGACTGGGCTTCCGTAGAACACGCTTTGTGGGATCTTGCCGGTAAACTAGCTGAGCTTCCTGTCTACCGTTTGCTAGGAGGAGCTTCCAACCGCCTCCGGGCTTATGTCACCTGTGTATGGCTGGGTCCCGCAGATCAATCCCACCTTACTCCCGAAGAACAAGCCCAGATGGCTCAGAGATACAGCAAAGCGGGTTTTCGAGGGATGAAGATCCGAATTTGGCGGCCTAATCCTGAAGAAGACCTCCGGGCAGTAGCCCTAATCCGAGAAGCCACCCAAGGCCAAATGGCGGTAATGGTAGACCGAACCGCTCACCATCCGGGAAAGACTTGGGACTGGGGTACCGCCTATAAAATCGCCCGAGGATTAGAAAAAGTAGGAGCTTATTGGCTGGAAGAACCCTTAGACCGAGAAGACCTCCAAGGCTTACGCCGGCTCCGGGAAGCAGTGGATATTCCTATTACTGGAGGTGAAGCTGGCCGTGGCTTAGAACCTTTCCGAAGGATGTTAGAGGAACACTCCTTAGATATCCTCCAACCTGACGCCCGAAATTGCGGAGGTTTACTGACCATCAAGAAAATTGCAGCCCTAGCTCAGGCTTACCATATCCCTTGTTTCCTACACGGTTCGAACGGCTTTTCTCTCGCTGCCACTGTCCAAGCTTCCTGCTCCCTTCATCAGTCTGAATGGTTGGAGATCGCCCTAGTCCACCCTCCCCTCCTCCCCCAAGAGATGTGGCAGTCCTTGGAAAATCTTCTAGAAACTCCCCCTCTTTTTCGTTGGGAAGATGGATATCTTTTAGCCCCTGAAAAACCGGGCTTAGGGGTAGATATTAATGAAGAAGCTCTTGCAGAGTTCATCGTAGAGAAGTGGTAAACTCAAACCAGTCAGGGATCTTCGTCGGCCCCGCTAAAAACTCCTCAAAGCTTATCTTTGGAGGGGGGAGTTCCCTTCTGTCTTTGCCTTGGCTTCGCGCGTTGAACCATAATCTCTTTCCTTCACCCTTGTAATACCTCTTAGCGACGGCTCATTTCGTGCAACCACCGGAGAATATCGTTGTAAGTGATGACGAACATTAGGGCAATAAGGATCATAAGGCCTACGAAGTGTACATAAGCCTCTTTCCGAGGGTCCACTCTTCGGCCGCGAACAGCCTCCACTGCGAGGAAGAGAAGGCGGAAACCATCTAACCCCGGAAAAGGAATCAGGTTTAAGACGGCCAGGTTCACGCTGATCATCGCCACAAAGTCTAAGAAGATCTCCCATCCTCTTTGAAAGGCTTGAGCGGTCATTCGACCAATCATTACCGGGCCTCCTACCCCCCCGGGGACTTGCCCTGTTAAAGTTTGCCACAAACCATAGAGTAAACCATAAGTGGTCAACCAAGTGCGATGGAACCCCAGAAGGATGGACTCGGTGACACCAACTTTTCGGCGGAGGTTATCAAAAGCCACTCCGATACGCCCCACTATCCGGCCAGTACGAGGGTCCTTCTCCTCTTTGGGAACAATGGGAATTCGGAGGAGGCGGTCTTTTCGCTGAACCAGGAGAACAAGGGATTTTCCGGGGTGTTTCTCGATCTCGGAGCGGATCTCCTGAACCCTTAATCGTCCTCGGCCTTCAATGCCTACCAGTTCATCTCCGGGGCGTATCCCTGCTCGATCGGCGGGGTAACCAATCTGGATTTCCCGAATACGATGGATGGGAGTAGGGGTTTCAACCCCAAAACCCAAACCGATAATACAGAACAAAACCACCGCTAGGAGGAAGTTCATTAAACAACCAGCTAGGATGGTGATAAAACGCTGGTAGAGCGGTTTTTGATTGAAGCTCCCAGGAACATCAGGGTCCTCGTTGGGTTCAATGCCGGCGATACGGACAAATCCACCGATAGGAAGGATCCGAAGGCTATAAACGGTTTCTCCTCCTCTCCACTGAAAAAGGGCAGGCCCCATTCCCAAAGCAAATTCATAGACCCGCATCCCAAATCGTTTTGCCGCCAGGAAATGACCGAACTCATGGACAAAAATGAGTACCCCGAGCTCCAGAATAAAGGGGATTACCGAATTAAAAAGGTTATGGAAGACCACTGCTCCAAGTCTCCTTTGATCCAGTGATTTTCCGGATCGCTCTTTCGGCCTCCTGGCGTGCCCAACGATCTACCTCAAAAATCTGGGCCAGAGAGGGATGAGAAAGAGGTATGTGCCGGTTCATCACCCATTCTATCACCAGGGCAATATCTGTAAAGCGTATCCTCCTTTGCAGGAAAGCCTCTACTGCTACTTCATCCGCAGCCGACATAACAGCAGGAAGAGATCCTCCCTGTTCGGCGGCATAGCGAGCGAGCTGTAAACAAGGATACCGCTCTAAGTTCAGCTCCTCAAAGGTGAGTTGTTGAATGTTGACCAAATCTAAACGGGGAGCATCCCAAGCCACACGCTCTGGATAAAGCAGGGCATATTGAATCGGCATTCGCATATCCGGCAAGCTCAGCTGGGCTTTTACCGAGCCATCGCTAAATTCTACCAGAGAATGGACTATAGACTGTCGATGAAGCACCGTATCAATACAATTAACCGGAAGGTTAAAAAGCCAGTGGGTTTCGATGATTTCCAATCCTTTGTTCATTAGGGTGGCGCAATCCACCGTGATTTTATCCCCCATACGCCAGGTGGGATGAGCGAGAGCTTGTTCTGGGGTTACGAAAGAGAGCTTTTCAGGGGGCCAATCCCTAAAAGCACCTCCCGAAGCAGTGAGGATAATCCGGTTCACACTCTTTAGACTCTCCCCCTGAAGGCATTGAAAAATCGCCGAATGCTCCGAGTCGACCGGCAAAATGGAAACTTGATGTTCCTGGGCGGTTTTAACAAGGATCTCGCCAGCAGCAATTAACGATTCTTTATTTGCTAGCGCCAGGTCTTTTCCACTTTGCAGAGCTGATAAAGCAGGTTCGATTCCCGCGGCACCGGTGACTGCTAAAAGTACTCGTTCCGCTCCGGGCTGTTGAGCCACCCAAGCTGCTGAAGAATCCCCCACCACATAAGTTGCCCCAACTTGTTGGCAAGCGGTTCTGATAATTTCCTCCTGACGGGCATCCTTCAAGCCCACAAATTGGGGACGAAACTCCCTCACCTGCTCGGCAAGGGTAACCGCATCCCTCCCCGCCGACAAAGCGGTTACCTGAAGGTAGTTCGGTAAACGACGGACTAGGTCAAGGGCTTGCCTTCCGATAGAGCCTGTGGAGCCAATAATGGCTATTTTTCGCATCGGTTCTGATAACAAGGCTTAAAGGTTTGGAAAGGCTTTTCCGAAGAAACCGGGCGAATTCCTCCAAACTTTCGGATTCGCCCTTGATAATCGAGGATCGCTTCTAACAAATCCGCTTTCGTAAAATCTGGCCAGAGGACATCGGTCACATAGATCTCAGCGTAAGCGGATTGCCAGAGCAAAAAGTTGCTTAACCGTCGCTCTCCGGCGGTACGAATCAATAAATCAGGGTCCGGTTGCCCAGCGGTATAAAGGTATCGGCTGAAGATTTCTTCGGAGATCTGATCGGGGGAGACACCCGAACGGAGTAGACGGCGGCAAGCTTCCACAATCTCTGATCGTCCCCCATAGTTAATAGCCAAATTGAGGAGGAGACCCCTATTATTCTGGGTCAGCTTCATATCCCGTTCTAATTCCTCCTGAAGGGAGGGAGGCAAAGCCTCTATCTTCCCGAGGACATTGACCCGTACATCATTCTGATGGAGCTCCTCAATCTCTTCTCGAGCCACGGTCTCAATGAGGTTCATCAAAAAAGCAACTTCTTCAGGAGGACGGTTCCAGTTCTCTGTAGAGAAAGTATAAAGGGTTAAAACCGGGACCCCAAGGTCCCGGCACATCTCCACCACCCGGCGAACGGACTTCCGCCCTTCTTGATGCCCCACGGTGCGGGGAAGGCCTCGTTGCAAGGCCCACCGACCGTTTCCGTCCATTGTGATGGCGATATGGGTGGGGAGTTTTTGCCGGTCAATTTGCTCCAATAGGGTTTTTTCACGAGGGTCTAAGGTTTCCAATCGTCAACCTCATCCGCCTTGTACTGGTGATGGAAGGATAGAGGCTATTAAAGAAAGGATAAAGCTTCTTCTCTCAGGAGAAAGAAGCCCCTTTTTCTGGACAAGAGCTGAGACTTTTTCAGAGATCTCTAAAGGATTGAAGGAAGATCGCCAAGGAGAAGCTAAACTTCCATCAGCTCCTCCTCTTTCGCCTTTTGCAAACGATCCAACTCTGCAATATATTTATCCGTCAGCTTCTGCACCTGATCCTGGAGCCGCCGGGATTCATCTTCAGAGATCTCATGATTCTTCTCTCGACGTTTGATCTCTTCATTAGCATCCCGGCGGATATTTCTAACAGCTACCCTGTGATCCTCAACGATTTTATGCACCTTCCGAACCAACTCTTTCCGCCGATCTTCGGTTAACGGCGGGAGAACTAAACGGATATTAGTTCCATCATTATTCGGGGTCAAGCCTAGGTCCGATTTCTGAATCGCCTTTTCAATAGCAGATAGGGTATTACGATCCCAAGGAGTAATCAACAGGCTTCTCGGATCAGGGACCGAGATATTGGCCACCTGATTGATTGGGAGCTGGGTACCATAGCAATCCACTTTAATGTCCTCAACCAGGGCTGGAGTTGCCCGGCCGGTGCGAATGGTCACCAACTCCCGGCGGAGGTCTTCCACCGTTTTCTTCATCCTCGCTTCCGCTTCCTTCAGAACCTCTTGCATAAGAAACCCCTCCCCAAAATAGGTGCCTCAAAACCCGTTAACATCGGGTGTCATCTAGTGGAGTTAAAGGAGCTCTAGCGTCCGATATAAGTTCCCACCGCTTCTCCTAAAACCGCCCGGGTGATATTCCCCTCCTGACTAATATCAAAGACAATGATCGGGAGGTTATTTTCCATCGCCAGGGCCAAAGCGGTGAGATCAAGTACCCGTAGTTGTCGGGAGTAAACCTCACTATAGCTCAGGCGGTCGAACTTCCGAGCGTCGGGATATCGGTTGGGGTCCCGGTCATATACTCCATCTACCCGATTCTTGGCCATCAACAGGACCTGGGCACCGATTTCGGCAGCCCGCAAAGCTGCTGCGGTATCCGTAGTAAAATAAGGGTTTCCTGTGCCCGCCGCAAAGATCACCACCCGCTCCTTCTCCAGGTGGCGGATTGCTCGTAATCGGATGAAGGGTTCAGCCACGGTAGGCATAGTAATGGCGGTTTGAACCCGAGTGGGGACTTCAAGATGTTCGAGGGCATCGCGAAGAGCCAAGGCATTCATTACGGTGGCCAGCATTCCCATATAGTCTGCCGTAGCCCGGTCTACTCCTGCTTCCGCTAAGGCGTTCCCTCGAACCAAATTCCCCCCTCCTACTACCACTGCGGTTTCTACGCCCATTGCGAAAACATCCCGGATTTGGCGAGCCAGGAAACGAACCGTTTCAATATCAATACCATGTCCCAAAGGGCCCGCCAACGCCTCACCACTCAGCTTCACCAACACCCGTCTCCATCGGGGCTTCACCATTAGAGCTCTTCTCCCACCTGCATCCGAACAAATCGGCGCAAAACAATATTTTCGCCTAAGCGTCCGATCTTTTCATTGATTAAATCCCGGATAGTGAGGTTCTGATCTTTAATAAAGAGCTGATCCATTAAAACATTATCTTGGAAGAATTTCTCTAAACGCCCCTCAACAATTTTGGGAATGGCCCTTTCAGGCCGGCCTTCCAGAAGCGCCCTCTGCCGATAAATCTCCTTCTCGTGCTCGATTACTTCCGGGGGGACTTCCGAGCGATCAATCCATTTGGGCTGGGCCCAAGCGATATGCATCGCAATATCCCGAGCCAGCTCCTTGAAATCCGGAGTACGAGCCACGAAATCCGTCTCACAATTGAGCTCTAACATTACTCCAATCTTGCCGCCCATATGGATATAAGACTCGATAATGCCTTCTTTCGTCGCTTTAGAAGCTCGTCGCTCGGCAACCGCGACCCCCCGTTGCCGAAGTAAATCTATAGCCTTCTGTTCATCTCCTTGAGCCTCTTCTAAAGCCCGCTTACATTCCATCATTCCTGCGCCTGTTTTCTCCCGTAACTTTTTTACTTGTTCTGCTGTGATCTCCGCCATACTACTAATCTCCTTCCGCTAAAGGATAAACTCTCCAGAAAGGTTTACACAACTTTAAGGGTTTTAAGCCTCTTCGTACTCCAAATCCTCTCCGATAGGATAGATCTCCTCCAATTCCTCAACCCGAGAGATCTCCTGGATATCCTCAGGCTCTTTAAGAGGCTCTTCAGCGATTACCCCTTCCTCAGCCGGAGCTTCGCCTTCCCCAACTTCTCCTACAGGAGCGGGAATCACTATCTCCCCTTCTGTCAGTAATTCGGGCTTGGCTTCAATAATCGCCTCCGCAATCCGGCTGGTGATCAACTTAATCGAACGGATAGCATCATCGTTCCCCGGAATGGGATAATCTACTTCATCCGGATCGCAGTTCGTATCTACAATCGCCACAATAGGAATTTCCAATCGCCGGGCTTCTGCTACCGCTATCTTCTCCTTCTTAGTATCCACGATGAAGACCGCACTAGGAAGACCGGGCATCTCCTTGATACCGCTAAAAATCTTCTCTAACTTGGCCTTTTCATCCAGGATCTTTAACGCCTCCTTTTTAGGAAGGCGCTCAAGGGTACCATTAGAGATCATTCGCTCCAATTCCCGGAGCCTTTGAATCCGACCTTTAATCGTTTCATAATTGGTAAGCATTCCACCAAGCCAGCGTTGGGTAACATAAAACTGTCGACACTGCTTTGCAGCTTCTTCTATTGTTTCTTGGGCTTGCTTTTTAGTGCCAATAAAGAGAATATGCCCCCCTTCTTGAATCACCTGCTGTACAAAACGTTGGGCCTCATCAAAAAGTTTCAGGGTCTGATGTAAATCAATGATATAAATACCGTTGCGTGCTCCGTAGATATAGCGCTTCATCTTGGGGTTCCAGCGGCGTGTTTGATGCCCAAAATGAACCCCTGCTTCAAGGAGCTCCTTCATTGTTAAGGTTGCCAAGGGTAACCTCCTTCTTCCTTTGGTTTAGCCTCCTTCACCCCAAAACCCAAGGTTCAACCAAAAGCGGGTGAAGTGCGAAATGAAATCAACTTTTTTCTTTCCAAATGTGGGAATCTCTAAAATAGAAAATCTCTTCCCTACAATCACAGACCGCCTTTCAGTTGGAAAGACGGTCTGGATCTCTTTCCAAAGATAAAACGCTCTGGGGCACACCCCCATCACCAATATATCCACATTAGTCTATCATAAAGAGGAGACTTTCTTCAAGGAAAACCTCCTAAAAGGGCATAGGGTAGGTAAAAACCTAGAGAAGAAGGGAAAAGGAGGTTATTAAACGAAAAGTACATTTAGGGAGAAAGGAATGGAGAAAGAGTCTTTAAATCCTCAAAATCCTTCCGCCTTGGAGCTGGTCTGCTACCGTTGCGGGAAACCTTTGAAAAACCCCGAATTCTGCTCCGAGTGCGGGAAATTCCAACAAACGGAATGCCGTCGCTGTGGCACACTCTACCGAAAAGCCCTGGGGAAATGCCCTCACTGCGGATTGGTCCGAAGACGAGCACGCTCCCGAAGGGGACGATCCTCCTCGGAAACCCCAACGGTCTGGTACCAGGACCCCCGAATCCGACGGCCCGTGCTTTGGATCGGATTTCTGCTTTTTGTGTTAGGAACCGCTTTCGGCTACTACATCCACCCTATTGCCAAGGATCTCCTCATCGAGCCGGAACCGGTGATTCAAATTCAGAAAGACGCTGGCCCTTAAAGGAAAGATGCCCCCTTTAACTCAAAAGTTGGCCCAACAAACCCTGGCTTTACGATACGAAGACCTCCCTCCGGTGGTCGTTCACGAAGTCAAACGCCGCCTTATAGACAGCCTAGGAGTCGCCTTATCGGCTTGGAACAGTCCTCCGGGAAGGATTGCGCGCAAGCTGGCTTTGCAAGCCTCCCAATCCAAAGGGGCCACTGTTTTAGGGACTACTCATCGCACCACGGTAGACCGAGCTACTTTTTACACAGGGACCCTGATCCGGTACTGGGATTATAATGACACCTATCTTTCAAAAGAGCCGGCTCATCCTAGTGACAATATCTCCGCCTGCCTCTCCGTTGCTGATGCAGAAGCAACGCCCCCTAAAGATTTGATCACCAGTATCGTTATCGCCTACGAGGTTCAATGCCGACTGTGTGATGCGGAGAGTTTGCGAACCAAGGGATGGGACCACGTCACCTACGGGGCTTTTTCTGCTAGCTTAGCTTCAGCTTATTTGATGAAACTTGATATCAACCAAACCGCCCATGCCCTCGCCCTTTCGGGCATAGCAAATATTGCCCTCCGTCAAACTCGGGTGGGAGAACTCTCGGAATGGAAAGCCTCTGCTTTTGCCAACACCGCTCGGAACGCGGTCTTCGCAACCCTATTAGCCCGGGAAGGACTGACCGGTCCCTTAGAGATTTTTGAAGGCGTTTTTGGCTTCTGGAAGCTCGTTGCCGGGCCGTTTGATATTAACCTCTTCGAGAAAGGCCACTTCAAGATTCTGGACACCTATCTCAAAAAGTACCCCGCTGAATATCACGCCCAAAGTGCGATCTCGGCCGCCCTCACTCTCCGGAAGCAAATCCCAGACCTCTCAGCAATCCGAGAGATTCATATTTACAGCCACGATGCTGCAGTGGACATCATCGGTAGTGAACCAGAAAAATGGCGACCCCAAACTCGTGAAACCGCCGACCATAGCCTCCCTTACTGCGTGGCCATCGCTTTAAAAGAAGGAAAAGTGAGTTTAGAAGAGTACACTCCTTATCACTTTCACGACCCGGATTTACTCGCTCTCTTAGACAAGATTAAAGTCCACCGAGACTCCTCCTGCAGCCGCCTTTATCCTCAAGCAATTCCCAATATCGTAGAGATTATCACCCAAGAGGGGAAAACCTTTAGGGAACGGGTGGATTATCCCCGAGGGCATCCCCAAAACCCCATGACCGATCAGGAAATTGAAGAGAAATTCTATAGATTAACTTCCCCCCTCCTCACTGAGGAACAACAGAGGAGAATCCTCGATTATCTCTGGCATCTCGAAACGCAAACCTCCCTTGAACCCCTGATGGAGTATCTCCGTTGCCCTCCCATAATGCAGGAGGCCGATTAAAATGGAGAAAACCCGGCGAGGAGACGCGTTCCTTCTAAAAGAGAGGGGGCAGGCTTGTGCCTACCCCCAGTGAAAAAATAGAAAATCCCTAGGGGGGTTTTAGCCTGTACCCAAGGTGGCTTGAACCACCCCTTCACTCCAGTGAGTCTCTCCACCTAAAACCCCGGTCAAAAAGCGCAAAGGAACCAAAAGCCGTCCCTCAGCCATCTTTGGAGGCAACTCCATTGTACGGAGTTGACCATTAACTAACGCCACTTTCTTTCCGGGTTCTAAGAGGATATGGATCTTCCCTAGGTAGAATTCCACCCTTTGGGTCGCCGAATCCCAAAGGAGAGCAGCACGCAGTACCTGCGCAACACTTTGGAGGGAGATGAACAATCGCCCGCCTTCTAACTCTGGTTCAACCCCCTCTGTTAGGAGCTGACCATTGATGATTACCTGAGGCGGGGGTTGAAGTTGAACTAAGTAATCAGGCCCTTGTTGCTTTCTATCCAAGCGACAACGAAACCACCGGGTCAACACCTCTGTGGGCACCATAATGAAGCCGCTGGAGTCGAGCTCAGGGGGAATTTTTAGGGTAACCATCCTATCATTAACCTGAGCTATGGGCGACCCGGGTTGAAGTCGAACGGTACGATAGCCATTAGAAATTTCGACGCCCTTGATCTCAGGAAGCCATCGCAATTTTAACCTCAAGGAAGTTGCTAAAGGTCGGAGGGGGATTAAGAGATCTCCTCCACGAAAGAGTTTTTCCGCGGGGAGGACCAAGTTTTCTCCTAAAATCACCTGGGGAGGCTCCCACATCAAACGGAAGAACCCCAAATCCTCACCCATGGGTTCAATATTTACCCCCTGCCACCGGAGCCGACGCCCATAAAGGGTAGCCCCTTCCGGGTGAACCTCTCGTATCCAGCTTGGCTCAATCCCTTCACAAACCACTTCAATCTCCACTCGCCCCACAGACCCTTTCCAAGTAGCCCCGGGCCAGAGATGCAAAACTAAACTACGGAAGCTTTGGGTACCTCCGTAAGGGCAAGTCGCCTTAATGCGGTAAACCCGAATGTCTCCTGGGGGAAAATAGATGCGCCGGGCAACCCACCGAACTGGCTCCTGGGAAATTTCTGGAGGATAACGAGAAGACCCCTGCCAATCCGGAGCAGGTAATGGATCACCATCCAAAGTTTCTACCAAACGGGTAAACGGTCTTTCAGCGGCAAATAAAGGGGTTCCTAGAAAGGTTGTTTGTGAAGGCCCCACATTTTTGAGATGAAAAGCTCCCTCAATCTCTGCAAAATCTTTGTAGAGGGTGACTTCTAGTTGGGCGATCCGAAGCTCTACATCCGAGGCTTGGACGGCCAGGGGAAGCTTCACCGAAGGAGGCAAATCTCCCCCATCTCCTCGAGCTGAAGAGAGGAAAGCAACCAACATCACGGGACAAAATATCAGGAAACCCTTTTTAACCAACCTTTGAAACAATAGACCCACCCCCTTTACTTTGTCGAGGTTTTATAAGGCTTTTCTTGTAACTTTCTCAGCGTATTCCGTCTATGTTCCTAATTACTCCTAGCTCCTTTTTCTCCAAAAGAATCCTTTGTTCCTCTTGAAAAGGCTACCTAGTTTGGGAGCATCCTACCCTTTAGGGTGCGTTAAGCCCCCTTTTATCCCCTGTCAACAAGGGAAGGGGCGCAGGCTTTAGCCTGCGGCTACAAGGTTCCTTCCCCTCTTGAGGGGGGAGGGTTAGGGTGGGGGTAAAGTGGTCACACACTTTAGGTGCGCATTACACAGGCTAAAACCTGCAACTACTGAAACTCTTTCTTCCTTGATCCTCCCCCACAAGGGAGGAAAGAGATAACGCCCCACCCCGGGAGGGGCTTAACCCCCCAATGGATCGCCTTCCTTGAAGAAACCCTCATTTTATTATCGGCAACCCCCCTAAGAAGACAAAGGCAGTTTGAGAACCCCTTCGTTCCCCAGCCACTATTCCCTGTTAGGGGAAGAGAAAAGATAAAGGTCTTGCTAGCGAGGTCCTCCCCTCTCTTACCCCTTCGAAGGATAAGGAGCGGGTAAAATTGAAAAAAGGCTTAGCCCCTTAGACGGAGGTTAAAGATGTCTTGGGAGTTTGAAAAGGTTGCTGGACCCTTTAATTTCACAGAAGGACCCGTATGGGATGGGTCAGCTATTCTTTTTACAGATATTCCCACCAGCCGGATCTTGCGGTATGATCCCCGGACAGGGGAAACCACTGTCTTCCGAACAGGGACGCAGGAGGGAAATGGCCTGGCTTTAGATAGAAAAGGGCACCTTTACTGCTGTGAAGGAGGTGGTCGTCGTGTTGTACGATATCATCCGGATGGGACGACAGAAGTGATTGCCGATCGCTTTGAAGGGAAACGATTGAATAGTCCTAACGATCTATGTTTTGACGCCCAAGGACACCTCTGGTTTACCGATCCACGCTATGGTGAATATCGGGAGGATATGGAGCTAGATCACGAATCCGTCTATCGTTGTGAGCTCCAACCTGATGGCTCTTGGAAGATTACCCGAATGACCTATGATACTACACGCCCTAATGGATTGGCCATTGCTCCCGATCAGAAGACCCTTTACGTGGCCCAAAGTGAATATGGGGAAAACCGTCCTCGGGAGCTCCGGGCTTATCCCATTCGGGAAGATGGGTCTCTAGGGGCCTACGAGGTACTCCACAACTTTTATCCTCACAGGGGCATTGATGGGATGTGTCTGGATAGTGAAGGCAACATTATCGCTACCGCTGGCTGGAGACGCAGTGGTCCAGGCCCAATGATCTATGTCTTCGCCCCTAATGGCCGAGTTTTAGAGACTCATCCCATCCCCTCCGACCGTCCGACGAATTGTTGCTTCGGGGATGAAGACCTCTGCTCCTTGTACGTCACCACCGGGGAAGGCCTCCTCTTGCGCGCCCGCACCCATCGGAAGGGTTATCAACCCTTTAAAACTGAGTAGTTCTTCCTCTCTTTGATTTATCCGGAAGCTATTTCGAGGGGAGGAGGATTTCCTCCCCGCGTTTTTCACTGGTTCCTCCAGGTAAACCGATAATAGCAGGCTTCCCTTCCGGACGAAGAGGTTCATCGGGGCGAGGGAGCTCAAAACGGGCCCAGGTGCGGTCGGGATTCTCTTTAAAGAAGCGTTCTACAGGCTCCTCCATCACTGCAACCGATCTTGCCCAAGCTTCATCACCCTCGTTACAATGTTCTTCCAAGATATGAACCAGGCCTCGGACTGCTTCTCCGGGAGTATCATAAAAACCGGAGGGGATCACATGACCCCTTCGGGGGATATAAATGGTTGCCGCCCAAAGAGTGGTGGGCTGATCTCTACGAGTGATCTCAATATAGGCCATTCCCAAACTCCTCAACGAAAGAAGAATCCTTTATCCAGATATTATCATAATCTGTTTTTAAAAAATTAACATACAGCCTCAAGAAAAGAAAGCAGGGATAACCCCTTTTTCAGGCGAAAGAAAAATTGATAAAGTGATATATGAAGGCATATTTTGCAAGATCCAACCCTTAGAACCTGTTTCTCGAAAAGGACTTAGTTGCCTATGGCTGGCGTCACGCTCAAAAACTTAACCAAAGTGTTTGGCAAAAATGTGATAGCGGTTAACAACGTTAATCTGGAAATTAAGGACAAAGAGTTTTTGGTCTTAGTTGGGCCTTCGGGCTGTGGGAAAACCACTGTTTTACGGATGATCGCTGGTCTTGAGGAAGTGACCTCTGGAGAGATTTATATTGGCGATCGCTTAGTAAATGATGTCTCCCCCAAGGACCGAGATATTGCGATGGTCTTCCAAAACTATGCCCTCTATCCCCATATGACTGTGTATGAAAATATGGCTTTTGGTCTCAAGCTTCGACGAACACCTAAACCCGGCATACCCCCAGCTCTCAGGTTTCTCTTCGGATGGCTTTTACCAGGCCTCTTCTACGACCGTATCCCTCCCAAAGAGATTCGCCGCCGGGTTGAAGAGACCGCAAAAATGCTTGCTTTGGAGAATTTGCTCAACCGCAAGCCGAAAGAGCTCTCCGGAGGTCAGCGTCAGCGTGTCGCTTTGGGACGCGCCATCGTTCGGGAGCCTAAAGTCTTCCTTATGGATGAACCTCTTAGCAACTTAGATGCCAAACTGCGGGTTCAAACCCGGGCTGAGCTCATTAAACTCCATCGCCGGCTGGGGATCACTACTATATATGTCACCCATGACCAAGTAGAAGCGATGACGATGGGCGATCGCATCGCCGTGATGAACGAGGGGAAAATCCAGCAGATAGATACTCCTCTAAACCTCTACAACTATCCGGCTAACCGATTCGTCGCAGGCTTTATCGGTAGTCCTTCTATGAATTTTGTGCCTGCTCGGGTAGAAGGTTCCTCCGAGGGCCTCTATTTGGTGATGAACGGGCTTCGCTTAAAAGTCCCCCCCGATAAAGCAGATAAGCTCCTCCCTTATAAGGATAAAGAGGTTTGGTTTGGCATTCGCCCGGAGGACATTTTTGACTCTCAACTTGCCCCTATCCCCGCCTCAGACCATAATCGAGCAGTGGCCATTGTAGACGTCATCGAACCGATGGGTGACCGGGCTTATCTTTACCTCACTGTGGGAAACGGCATCTCCCTTATTGCCAATGTGGAAGCGGAAACCCAGGCTAAAGAGGAGGAGAAACTTCCTATTGTTTTTGATATGAACAAAAGCCACGCTTTTGACAAGGAGACGGATCAAGCCATCTTTTGAAGAAATAACCTCCCCCAAAAGGAAAAACCTCTTTTTTCCTCGAAGGAATTTGTGCGGGTATCTCTATTTTCTGAGGGTTTTAATCGCACTATTAGTGGTGTTGAACCTTGAAGGAATGATGTTGAATGTGGAAGGGAGTTTAAACTTATGCACGCTTTCGATTATGTGGAAGCGGAAAGTATTGCTGAAGCGGTAAGCTGCTTGGCAGAGAATGGGGATGAAGCCCGTCCTATTGCCGGTGGGACGGACCTCATTATTCAGATGGAAACGGGGCGAAAACAACCTCGAGTCGTGGTGGGCATTGGTCGCCTTCCGGAACTTCAAGGAATCCATTTTGATCCTCAAAAAGGCTTAACGTTGGGAGCAATGACCCCTCTTCGAGCGGTAGAAACTTCTCCTATTATCCGAGAACACTATCCGATGTTGGCTCGGGCTGCTGGGGAAATTGGTTCCATCCAGATTCGGAACCTGGCTACCATCGGAGGGAATGTATGCAATGCCTCTCCCTCTGCAGACTGTTCCCCTCCCTTGCTAGCCCTAGAGGCCACGGTGGTGATTGCCGGCCCTGAAGGGGAACGGAGAATGCCTATAAAGGAGTTTTGGCTAGGGCCAGGGCGAACTGCTTTAAAACCGGGGGAGATCCTTAAAGCCTTTGAAATTCCTCCACCGGAACCCGGGCAAAAAGGGATTTACATTAAACACGCCGTCCGCCGTTGTATGGACATCGCCATTGTTGGAGTAGCAGGGGTGGTAGTACTGGATAACGGTACTCCGAAAAAAGCTCGCCTGGCTCTAGGAGCGGTTGCTCCTACCGTTATCCGAGTTCCCGAAGCGGAGGAAAGGATCGTCGCTGAAGGATTATCCGCCCTTCCGGAAGTAGGCCGAATAGCCCAAAGTACCGCCCGTCCGATCACCGATCAGAGAGCCTCGGCAGAGTACCGCTCCGCTATGGTCAACGTGCTTTCTCAAAGGGTCTTCCGATTATTACTGGAGGGTTAAGGAGTATCAACGGTGAAACGAAGGATTACTCTTACAGTAAATGGTCTGCCTTATGAAGTAGAAGTAGAACCCCGTCAGCGATTACTCGATGTTTTACGTTATCACCTCGGTTTAACCGGCCCCAAAGAGGGATGTGGCACAGGAGATTGCGGAGCTTGCACTGTGTTGCTCGACGGAAAACCCGTCACTTCTTGCCTTGTTCTGGCAGTTCAAGCAGCCGGCCGTCAAATCACCACGGTAGAAGGCATAGCCCAGAATGGACGCCTCCACCCTGTGCAAGAAGCCTTTATCAAACGGATGGGCCTTCAGTGTGGAATTTGTACCCCCGGTTTTATTGTGGCAGCTAAAGCTTTATTGGACGAGATTCCTCACCCAACCGAAGAGGAAATCCGTTTTCACTTAGCAGGAAATCTCTGCCGATGCACAGGGTATAAGAAGATTGTTGAGGCTGTCTTAGAAGCCGCCGAACAACTACAAAAGAACAGAGTTTCTCTCACTGCGGAGAGAGGAGCAGATCTTTAGGTAAATCTCAAAAGCCCAAACTCTTAGAAACGCGAGGGAGACACCCGAAACCTTACTGAAGGGCTTCTTTTTCCCAGGGTAAAGCTTCCTCGCGTCTAAAGGAGGTTACTATGCCTATCAAACGGAGTGAGGTGGAATCGGCTCAACGCCGAGCCTTAGAATACTTCCAAAAGGCTGGGATTGTGCTGACCGAAGAGGAAAAACAGCGTATTGAGGTGGCCGAATTTGGCTTGGGTCACCTGGAAGTAGAAGGCCTGGAGCTCCTCACCTATGTGAATACTTCCCGGTGCTGTGCGAAAGAGCTTGTACTCTTTCCCTACCAAACCTGTCCGGAGCATCGCCATCCTCCCGTGGGGGATGAACCGGGGAAAGAGGAAACCTTCCGTTGCCGATGGGGGCAAGTGTATCTTTATGTTGAGGGGGAACCTACCCCCCTGGAAAAGCGCCATGCCCACCCTCCCTCCCCCTACTATACGGTCTTCCACGAGATCGTTTTAAAACCGGGAGACCAATATACTATCCCTCCTAATACCCTTCATTGGTTCCAAGCGGGGCCGGAAGGAGCGGTGGTCTCGGAGTTCTCTACCACCAGCCGAGATGAACTGGATATCTTTACCGATCCCAATGTGAAACGGATTCCAGAGATTGTGGATTAAAGCCTTTGGCTACTGAAACCCCCAAAGGGATGTCATTAGGTCATAGGGGTATAGGGGTACGGTGTATTGTGCCCCTACCGGACCTGGTAGGGGCACTCTTTATGGGTGCGCCAGTTCCTCTCCCTGTATACGGGGAGGGATGAGAGGGGGCTACTAAACCCTCCACCATCCCCCGCGTGCAGGGAAAGCCCCCTATAATTCCCCGTCAACGGGGGATGGGACGCAAGCGGTAGGGGTGGGGATGGGGTGTAAGGTGTAGGAATCCGGCATACCTCACCCTTACTATCAAAACCTAACCTGTTATATAGCAGTAGACGCTCTTGAGACCGGGGGGTTAACCTATCCATAAGGATTAATCCTTTCTCTCCCCTGTTTTCTTATAAGTTACCGAATCCCCCCATTCATATCCTCTTATCTCTTCTCATGGCAAAGCTGGCAATAATTCGGTTTATGACATCGCCAGCAAGCGGAATTTGCCGAGAAAGAAGCCTCCGGATGGTTTCGAGCAAAATCAGGAGGATGGGGCATCTTGGTTCCGTGGCAATGTTGGCAATATCGCTCGGTATGGCACTTCTGGCAAACTTCAGGTTGTTTTAAAGCTAAACGACTATGTCCTACTAGGAAGTTAGAAGGGTGGGGCATAGGGAGTTGGTGACAACGCTGGCATTCGGTTGGCTGATGGCATCGGTTACAAAGCTCTCTCCTCTTTTGAGCCATTTGACTATGAGGGCTGAGATCAACGGTGATAGGAGATACCGCCGGTCTGATACCAGGCCAACTTACCCTTTGAGGAACAGTTCGTCGGGTAAAGGAGGGAGGATGAGGCATCGGTATCTGATGGCAATGATCACAGAAGGAGGGCTGATTATGACACTGGGCACAAGCTCGCGGGTTTTGCTGAGATACCTTACCGTGGGTCTCCATGAAGTTTTCCGCTTGATGAGATTTGGGCTTCGCTCCTCTATGACAAGAGTTACACGAAGCAGGCTCATGGCAAGTATAACAGGCTTCCTCCCGCTCTTTCCCGGCTTGGATTTGGGAACCATGGGTAGAAAGCCAATTGGCGGTATGAGACTTAGGCACAGCTCCTTTGTGGCAAGAGATACAAAAAGTCTTTCGATCATGGCACTCCTGGCAGATTTGGGGTCGGACTTTGGACCCCCGGGCGTGGTCAGTGATCCAAGTAGGTGTATGTAGAACGTCCTTGTGGCAGTTTAAGCAATAGGATTGATTGTGACAAGCCGCGCAGTATTCAGGCTTCTCGGTAGCGGTACCGAAATGGGCCTTAATCCAACCATGGAGGTGGGAGTCTGGGCGTCGGTTCTGGTGACAGGTTTGGCAAAAGCTCTGTTTATGGCAAGCAGAGCATTGAGCAGGGTCTTTTCTCACCTCGAACTTATGCTCCAACATCCAGTTTTCTTCAAAGTGGGAAGCGGGTTTTTTAGGCCCCACCTGAGGTACCCGAGGCATTCGAGAGCCTGGTCCTAAGGCCCGGATATAAGCCACCAGGGCGGTCATCTCCTCCTCCTGCAGATTATAGCGAGGCATAATGGAGCGCGGATTAAACGCTTGAGGATTCCTCAGGAGAGTTTCCAAACGCTGGGGATTCCGGTTGTCTAAGGTGGCCAAATCCGGGCCGGCAGTGCCTCCTCCCCCGTTCACCCCATGGCAAGCTGAGCACCGAAGGTCCATAAAGATCTTTTCACCCCGCGCCTCCATAGGGGTCAACTTCTTGGGGAAGGGCATAGACCTCAGCCCCTGGACTCCAAAAACAGTAGTAACCGTGAAGACAAAAAGAGCAAGCCCCGTGGCAAAAGGCCTTTTCAAAGGATATCTTTCTGGATTGCGGTCAACATAAGGGAAGAGAAGAAGCAGGATAATACCGAGAGTAGGGATTAAAATGGCCCCAGTAAATTCACCGTAGCGCCCAGGAAGGTGTTTCAGGATCTCAAAAATGGGCAGGAAGTACCATTCAGGGCGAGGCACGTAAGTTGTGTCTGAAGGATTAGCTCTCTCCTCCAAAGGGGCTCCGAAACGCACGGCGAGGAAGAGTAACACCATCAACACTACCAAAGCAGCGACTAGATCCTTGAAAACTTGATCGGGATAAAAAAGCACCGGCTTTTCAGAAGGTTCTTCTCCTACTCGGCTCCAGGGCGGGGTGATCCCCTTCTTTCGAAGCTGATAAATGTGGAAGATGATCCCTACAGTGATCAAACCCGGGAGGAGGAAAACGTGGATGGCGAAGAAACGAGTTAGAGTGGCCGCGCCGACATCGGTTCCTCCACGTAGAACCTGTTTGATATACTCCCCTATTACCGGAATAGACCCTGCAATATTGGTCCCTACAACGGTAGCCCAGTAAGCTTTTTGATCCCAAGGTAGAAGGTATCCAGTGAAGGAGAAAGCGAAGGTAAAAAGCATTAGAAAAACACCGATGACCCAAATCACCTGGCGAGGTTTCTTGTAGGCCCCCCATAACCACGCCTGGACCATATGGATACCGACAAAGATGACCATAGCAGAAGCCCCAAAATGGTGGATCCCCCTCACTATCCGCCCAAAGGCCAGGCTCTGGATATATTCAATGCTATCGTAAGCGTGGTCCGGTGTGGGCGTGTAGTAAATCATCATAAAGAGGCCAGTTAAAAGCTGCAGAGTGAAGAGAAAGAGGACCACACTTCCAAAAACATGGGGCCAACCCACTCCCTTGGGAAGAGGCTCTTCCAGGAAGTGGCGAATAATGGTGATTAATCCTGTTTCTTCATCAATCCACCGCAACACGGAACGCATAAGGCTTCCCCCTCAGGCCTTCATTCGAATGGAAAGGATTCCCCCTTCTACCTTATGCTCAATCTCATTCAGCGGTTTAGGAGGAGGACCAGCAATGACCTTGCCAGTAATGTCAAACTGTCCGTTGTGGCAAGGGCAGAGGAAGGCTTTGGCTTTATCATCCCATCGCACACCACAACCAGCGTGGGTACAAACATTGGAAAGCACCCTGTAAGTTCGGCCATCTAGGGTCACCACATAAACCGTCCCTCGTTCCACTTTGTGCAAATAAGCATCCTCTTTAAAAAAGGTATAGACGAATTTAGTTGGTTCCCCTCTCTTTACATTAGAAATTGGACCAAGTTTTACCCAAAGCTCTCGGCGCTTTTGGAAGAGCGGAGCCAAGGAAAAACCGATGAGAGGGATGCCCAAAAGAAGGGTGATGATCCCACCCAGCAACTGGCTCATCTTCCGAAGAAATTGCCGTCGAGAAGATAGATCGTTATTACTCATTTGCCTCTCTCCTTTATTCTTTTTGCCTCCAGTGCTTTGTCCGAAAAACCTCCTATCTATGCAAATCGTAAATCATCTTTTAACAGAGGGAACTGCCCTATGGCAAGTGGTACAAAGCCCATTAGTCTGCGCCTTCCAATGATGAGGAGTATGACAATCCGTACATTGAAGAACCCTGTGCCCTTCAACATGAACGAAGCCCTTCGGTAAAGGATTATGGCAAGAACGACAAGTGGTATCTTTTTCAGTTCTCCAGGTGTGAGGGCGATGGCAAGAGAAGCAATCTTGGTGAGCTGTCCGAGGGGAATTCGGCTTTTGGGATATAAAGAACTCTTTATGGCACCGTTGGCAAGAAGCCAACGGAGATTGTTTGTGGTGCGGGTTATGGCAAGTTTGACATTCATATTGCATAGGAGAATCCTCTTTGAAAATCACCCGCGCAGTGAGCTGCCTCTGGTGGCACCAAAGACAATCGTTCCGAGTGGGTAATAGAGTCACTTGGTGAGCTAAGTAATTATGACAGCTGGTACAGTGAAGCCTTGCCATAGGAGCGATTGTTAAAGTTTGCTTAGGATGGCACTCCTTACAAACCTCGGCGGGAGGCCGGAAGCGGTGAATACTTTTGGCGTGACACCTCCAGCAAGGGATCTTTTCTTGCTCCACATGGACTTTATGCCCAGCGGTATCCGCAATCTGTTTCCAACGAGGGTTCCCATTCAAATGACACCGGGCACAAACCGCAGGGTTTAAATGCCCGTGAGGACCTACTTTCTCGGGATGTTCCACCAGAGTCAACCAAACTTGCCGCAAGCTCTGAAGTTTACTCTGCTGATGGCAAGCATGGCAATTCACCTTCTGGTGTTCACTTGTGCGCCACCGATCCCAAGCAGGTTTCATAATATGGCAGGATAAACAGAAGTTGGGGTCATTCTCGGTATAATCATAAATACGATAGGCAGTTCCGCTTCCCAAAAGGAGGAGAAGTATACCCAAGATTTGTATTCTTCGAGGTAGACGATAAAGGCGGGCTAAGCGGGGAGGACGGGAACTCTCGGAGGGCACCTCTTCAAGGATGCTCATTCCCCTCTTCCCTACCTCATTCCTCATCTCGATCCTCCTGCCAAGGTTGAAAGTTTTCTAAAGGTTTTCACCCGAGAGGTCACCCTTTGAAGATTCTGTAGTAAGTTCCGTCCCCTCCCTATTCCTAGCCCCCCGTTGTCCTCGAAATTGCTCTCTCCCCCAAACCCAAAAGGCTCCTACCAAGCCGAAGATCAGGCTGGCCACAAGCAATCCACTAGCCACTGAGGTAGAGACTTTGGCTCCGGGGAAAAACCAGCGAAGTACATAAAAACCTGCGGACAAAATAAGCCACAGGGACAGCGCGCTCAGATAAAAACTTAACAAAGCGGTGAAGCTGGCAAAGACACTGCGCCCCACTCCATAACCTCTCAGATTCATCACAACGCTTAAAGCAACTCCAGCCGCACAAGAAGGGAGGATCAACAAGGAAAAGAGTCGCAAAGCCACCGACCAACTTTGATCCTCCGGGTTGAGAAGCCAAGAGCATAGAGCTAAAATCGGCAAGGAGGGAACTAAGGCCGAAGCTCCCGTCAAGATTCCTCCCCAAGCAGAAGCGATAAGAGGCATTATTCTCTCTCGCTTAGAAAGGACGACTCCTGCGCCCTCCGGATAAACCACCTGAGGAGGAAGCACAGTAACCCACTCCTCCTCCCGGTCCTTCACCTGCTCATATTCCAGTAGGTGCTCCTCCTTCAATCGCTCTTCAGAGATCAAACCATCAATCCAAGTGGTACTCATCGGAAATACAGCAGGATTGAAATGAACATTGTAGAAATGCCAAAAGATGATACTAATGAAGGCTAATAAAGCCTCATAACTGTGAATCACTCGGGCCACATCTAAAGCCCATTTAGGGAAGATCAACATCGAAATTTCGGGGCGCCAAAGCATTAACCCAGTGAGACCCATAATCGCCACTCCCCACACCACAGCCCAGTACTCGAATTTCTCGATATAGTTAAAACGCCCGAAAGGAGGTTTTTTTCTATCAATCCCTAGGTAATATTTCAGCATTTGCCCTAAGTCACTGAGGTCTTTGCGAGTAGGCAACAAAGCCCGGAACTGTTCGCGTCCCCGAGGAGTGAAGAGAAGGTAAAGGAGGTGGTAAAAAGCTAAAGAGATTAGTAAAAGAGCTCCCAAACGATGCAAAGTTGCTCGGATTGGATTACCGCCTATCCATTGGACTACCAGCTCGGCTGTAGGAACATTGTGGAAGCGCACAGGCATTCCTGTTGCGATTAAAGTAAAGATACTGATCATCAGCAACAAATGCTGGATGCGCTCATTCAAGGTAAAGCGTTGATGATAACGCCCCGGCTTTTCACTAACAGCCCATTGACTGCTCATTGCTTTCCTTCCTTCCCTCGTTGAACGGTTTCCTGCAATCTTCTAGGAAGGTCTAGTGCGATCATTAACGCGAAGAGACTGACGAGGAGACTGATAAAGATGCGATAGAAAACGCTCACCCAATAAACAACCACATCGGAACGGGCCGAAGGAGCGAGGTGAATAGTGCCTTTAGCAAAATTCATCGTTGCTCCTGGATGACACTTTCCACAGGTTTTTGGCCGATTGGCAGGGTAAAGGCGAGAACGAGGGTCCGAAGAGGGCAAAATATCATGGGCTCCGTGGCAACTGGCGCACTCCGCTGCCCGCACATCCCCAAACTGGTTGGCAATTCCATGATAACTGGACCGATAAGTAGCCAATCTCCCTCTGGGTAAACCATACCGGCGCAGGATAAGCCGATTCTCATGACAGTGGGTGCAGGTAGCCACAATCTGTAAAGGATTCACTTTCGACTCCGGTTCTGCGGGAGGTCGAATATTGTGTTCTCCGTGACAATCAGTACAAACTGGGGCATCTTTAATTCCTTGGGCTAGAGCCTGACCGTGAACTGACCGGCGATATTGACCAGCAATAGTTTGGTGACATTTGCCACAGATAGAGGGCAACTCCGTCTTCTCAATGGGAGCAGTGGACCCTTTGGCCCGAGGGTGATGAGGGAGATGGCAATCGGTACAAGTGGCCGACCATACTCCTGGCCGATTCCCTGGTCGCCCGTGAATACTCTGGTCAAAGTCAATAGCTACTTGGGGAGCTTTTCTTCCCGCAGGGGATTCCGGGCTTCCATGGCACTTCCCACAAGTCTCTCGGATATTCGCCTTGTTCACCTGGGAGAAGGGATGAGAAGAAGGCTCAATATCATGAGTGCCGTGGCAATCTTTACAAGAGGGAACTTGAATAACCCCTTGCTGGCGGGGAATTTGATGGATACTATCATAGCGATGACGGGCCTCCGGAGGAACCAGAGAAGGCTTTTCACCGTGACAGCGAGTACAGTCCACAGGCCTCCGGGCAACTTTATGCTCCTCTAAGGTCGGCCCCACACCGATATGGCAATCGGTACAACCAATCTTCTTCCCGTGAACTGAAGTAGCGAAAATATCCGGATCCAAGGTGAGTTCCTTGAAGATCAACCGTTTAGGGCTTCGACTACTGTGACAGTAAAGACACTTTTCGGTCTCCGCTCCTACCTTGGAGAAGCTAACCCCGATGAACCAGAATACCCCTAGGCACAACATTAGGGGTTTTAATCGCAATCCTCCCCGCTCTTGGGGATTCCGCTCTCTCTTAAAGAGAAGGGGGAAGATCTGGATCAACGCTCTCTTACCTCCCTAAACGGATACTTTTTTGGCAAGCCCCGGATTCTCATCCTTACAGTCCAAGGTGTCTCGGCTCTTAGGCCGATAAGTGCAGAAGGGTTCTTCTGCCAATACATTCCCATAGGTAGCTAATGCCCGAGCTCGGCATCCACCGCAGAGATAGCGGAATTCACAAAGGCCACATTTACCCTGCAAAAGATCGGGGTTGCGTAGAGCCTCAAAAAGAGGCGATTCTTGGTAAATTTTTTGGAAGCATTGCTGGCGAACATTGCCCGCAACCAGAGGTAAATACCCACACCCATAAACATCTCCGATGCTGGAGATGAAACAAAAACCGTTCCCTGCCATACATCCTCTTGCTCCTTGACGAGAGGGACGACCTGTAACTTGAGGGGTTTGCGTTTCGGGGATAGCAGATTGCTCTCGGTCGCGCTGAGCACGTATTCGAGCGTAGTGAGGCGCACAAGTGACTTTAATCAAGATGGTTGAAATTTTGCTCATCTCGTAAAGCGAGTGAAGAGTCTTCTCATATTCAGCTGGGCTGATCTCCATCTCAGTGGTTGCACGACCAGTAGGAACCAGGAGGAACACATCCCAGGCCATTGCCTGCTGGCGAATCACAAACTTCCACATCGCGCGAAGGAACCTTACATTATACCGAGTCACTGTGGTATTAATCTGAAAAGGTAGCCCCTCTCTTCGGAGGTAGGCGAGACTTTTGACTGTTTCCGCAAAGGCTCCTGGTACTCCTCGAAAAGCGTCATGGATCTTAGCATTAGGCCCATCAATACTGATAGAAACCGCTCTGACTCCGGCTTCCTTTAATTTCCTAACAATCTCTGGAGTAACCATCGTTCCGCTAGGGGAGACGACCACAGGTAGTCCTTTCTCGGTGGCAAACCGGGCCAGCTCAAAGAGATCCGGCCGCATAAGGGGGTCTCCCCCAGTGAGAATCAACAAAGGATGAGCAAACTGAGCAATCTGACTGATCAAAATCTTTCCCTCTTCTGTGGTCAGCTGGCGGGGGTCCGGAAAAGGTTGAGCCACTGCCCGGCAATGGCGACAAGCAAGCCGACAAGCCCGGGTTACTTCCCAGGCCACTACCCGGGGTACCGGTTTAGATACTGCCCGCTCTTGTTCTGTCCCTTGCGTTCTCATATTCCCCTCCTGTAGGTTTGACCCCCCCAACAGTGAATCACAATAACCTCTAAACAACGATCTTTTAGGGTGGTTCCCCCTTTGTGCCCAACTGGTCTAACCCTCCTTCTTAACTAAAAATCGTAGGCGGTCTTCACCCACAAAACGTTGGCCTTGTAATTGGTCTCCGGGTCCTTTAAATTCCTGAAGTGATCCCGCTGAAGCTCGACAGTCACCTTCTGATGTCGGCTAAGGAAGAAACCCCAAGAAAGAGTCACCAGGTTTTGGCGTAAGACCTCAGTCCCTGAAGTGGTGTAACGGTTAAAACTCACATCAACGCTCCAGTCCCTTCGCGGTTGAAAATTCAAGGCAACCGAATAAGCCCGGTTTTTCAGACCGAAGTCGTCTATCAAACCTTTCGTAGCAATTGTGTCTCTGTTCCAATCTATCGAAAGCTCCAAGCCTCGGGTGAGCTGAACCCAGGAGCCGAGAGAGAATTCCCGTCGGGAAAAGGTGACTTTACGTGCTTGGCTCTCCTGACGCCTCTTCTGCCAGGAGGAATAAAAGGAGATAAAAGACCAGGGATGAGCCTCGGTATAGACCTGGAATTGACGTTGTCGATCGTACCAGAGGGAAGGCCGAAGGACTCCGGGCCGTGCCTCTCCCAATTCGGGAAGATTGCCCAACCGTTGATCTTGCCAACGCAAGCGTGCCTGATAAAAGGAGCGTGGGTGATAACGCCCCTCAAACCAAAGAATATTCCAAACCGGATGCTGGGCGACCAAGGGGTCTCCGAAATCTTTCCGTCGTGAGATCCAATTCACTTTCTTACGAGAATAACCTGTCTGCAGACTCAACCCCTGCAGGGGTCGATAAGCCGTCACAAAGGAGGTTTGAAAGGATCGCCGTGCCCAACTACTTAGGGTAGAGGGGCGACTTGCAGATAACCCTGTAAAAGATAACCCCAAGTCCCAGTCTCCGGGATTTTTAAACCACTCTAACGACCATTGCTGAATCGAGTGGCTAGCTTCGTTGCGCAAAGTACCTCCTTGAAAGGATGTGCCTGAGGTATTGGAATAGGAGAGCTGAAGCCCCCCGAAGCCCAAAGTACCCAGGGTAACATATCCATTCCACTGCGTAGAATGAGTGTCTCGGGGTTGGACGAACCAATAGGTACCAGCTCGGGAGAGCAACCTGCTTCTATCCTCCATCAGCTCCCTGCGATACTCTAATCCTAGGCTCCCCGCCCCCAAGGAATAAGAGGTTTGAGCGATCACATCCCGGCTGAAAAAGTGGAGAGAATAAAGTTGACGCCTACCGCCAACAACCTCCTGTTTTGAGATCCTCACCTCCTGTAAAGGGCGTTCCAACTTCACCCACAAACGCTCTACCGGAGGAAGAAAAACCCCCGAAAGCTGGACTTCCCTTCGTTCTGAAGTTTCGGCTCGGGGATCTAAGAAGAATTCATACCGTTGATACCCCCCTTGGAGGTTAATGTAAGGATAAGGGAGACTGAAGGTGGTAAGGATCTGGCGATCTCGCTCTAAAGGGCTTCGTCCCTCAAGAGAGAAGTATTCATAACCTCTTTGCCAGAAGCCCAAGTGCAGAAGAGGGAAATCCAAGTCCTGGGGGTAAAAACGATATTTCCGATACCGAGAAGCCTTCCCCGAACCCTGAAGAGAGCGTTCTCCGAGGGAAATCACCCCATGAAACCCATCGGAAGGTGGTGCGAAACTGCGGATTTTGTAAGGTTGAAGCGGCTCTTCAGTATCCTGCTCTGTTTGGGAAAAGACCCAAGGAGATATAAGGCTCAACGCAATACACCCCCCAAAAACCAGACCCAGTAAAGCTCTCCTTTTACCTCCCATTGTCCTCCTACTCATTTCAGAAAGAAGAGATTACTATTATTCGATCCATGGATAGCGGAATGACAACCGCTGGACCAACAGAGGCCGGGGAAATGCCCCACTGCTTTATCGGTATGACATTGCAAACAGAGGCCACGATGGGCAATTTTCAACAGAGAAGGATTTCCCGAACCGTGAGGCCGATGACACTCCCTACAACCCTCCGAAAGTTCACCCACTACCGGCTCGTGCTCAAACAGAAAAGGCCCCGACTTATCCCGATGGCATTTCAGGCAAAGCGTGTTCTTGCTGATGATGGTTTTAGGTCGAGGCTTCTCACCATGAGGCGAATGGCAATCGGTGCAAAACAAACGACCCTCTAAAACTGGATGGTGGGAGTTAAAACGAAACTCATTCCGCCGGTTCCGATGACAAGAGAGACAAAGGTCATTAATCGAAGCTTTCAACATATAAGGCCCTTTAGGGTCTCGATGCACCTCGTGGCAAGAAGAACACCCTAATTTCTCCCGGCCGTGCGGAGAAGTGCTCCAGACAACTTTGGGAATAGTACGTTCATGACAAGAGAGACAAGCCTTTATCTCACGCTCAGCAACTAACTTGCCCCCTTTAGGAGGAATCCTTCGGCTTGTCTCTACGTGCTCCTTGGCAGGACCGTGGCATTCTTCACACCCTTTCCCGGGAACCTCTCGTTGAGGAGCCATTAAATATTGGCTGTGCTTCTGTCGCAACCAAAGGCGAGCCAGCTCCCCATGACACCGAATACAAGATTCCGGGCCGGCAAATTCTTCAGGCCTCCCCCAACCTACTGGGTTCCACCAAACCAAAGTGACGAACAATCCCACCACCCCAAACCCCCGGATTAAGAGATTAAGCCAATAATGGTTCACTCTCTTCAATCTCCCTCCCGAATATGGCACACATTACAGAAGTTTTGGCGATGACACTTGAAACAAGCCGACTTTGGATCAAAGCTCGCTTCCTTGCTATGCCCGGAAGTTACATAATCCTCTGGATGAGGCATTGTAACTCCATGGCAAGACCGGCAATCCCTTGGCTCATTATGACAAGCAAGACATCTCTTCATATTGGTCAAAGCGATCTTTCCATGGTTATTTGGCCAAGAGGCTTGTTTATGATCCGGAGGTTGGATACCCCCTTTGCCATGGCAGTCCTGGCAGAGTTCTTCTTTCGGTTTGACCAACAACCCCGAAACTTGAGTATGGGGATTATGACACTTGCTACATACCAAGTTAGGAGGAACAGGATGGTGCTCTTCGGGAGTGGCAGTAGCAATCTTCATATGACACCCCAGGCATAGGGTGTTTTCCCTCGTCCTTAACAGCGTCGGGAAAGAGGTCTTGCGGTGTACTTCATGACAGGTAGTACAAGGTAATTCTGGCCGATTGTGAGGGCTAGACTGCCATTCCTGAACGGTTACTTTGGGCATATGGCACTTTAAGCAAACAGCATCAGCTGCTTCTCGGGATAAAGTACGCCATGCCACAATCTGTTTTCGGGTTTGGCGGGAAGATGCGTGTGCCCGTCCTGGCCCATGGCAGGCTTCACACCCGTGCCTCTCGGCGGGTAATCCCTCCAACAACAAATATTTACTGTGGGGAGATTCGGCCCACTGCCGGGCTAGGTCTATATGACACTTAAAGCAAGCAGAGGGCCCTATATAAGGGGATTGGCTGACCGAAGACCAAACCCATCCCACAAATCCTCCGAGGATTACCAATCCGCTGGCTAAAATCCATCGAATTCGCACCTTATCCACTCCTGCATCTATTCCGGCATCTATTCCGGCGCACCCGCTTTAATCCAATCATAAACCTTTTGAGCATTAGCCCCCCAAGCAGAACCTCCACCATGAGGGGTTTTGCCAGCCGGTTTGAGATAGTAAAGACTGTTGTCGGGATCCCCCGGTTTTACAAAACCTTTACTGGTTATGTTCTTGTAATCATCCATCGCCCCACTGCTAGGGAGCAGAGCAGGATGACACGCACTACATATCTGGGTAAGCGGCTTGATATCCTTTTGGAAAGTCAACGCCGGGGGAGGAGGGGTGGGAGGGCCAGAGGGAGGAGCAGACGGCTTGACTAACAAAGTAACCACCCCAAATTTCCCACTAGGAGCCAAAGCAATCACCGTTACCGCCCCCTCCTTCTTTGCTAAAACTTCAGCAGTATTAGGCCCTTTCGGAGTGATCTCCGCAACCTCCGGGTCTGTTGACTTCCAGTCAAAAGAAACTCCTTCCAAAAGGGCTCCCTGACTATCCCTCCCGGTAGCCGTAACCTGAAGGGTTTGGCCAATCTCCAACGAACTACTGGAAGGACTCACCTCAACCTGAGCAACGGAAGGTTTGCCTCCCTTAAACCCGGAACCACAACCGGATAGGGTGAATAAGCAAGAGCCTTCCATAAGAAATGAGAGAAGCAGAAAGAATACTCTCTTAAAACTTACCATCGCTCGGTTCCTCTTCTAATAAAGAGCTATGGAATTACCTAAGGCTTTTAATGGGCAAAAGGTCTTCACCAACGAGTTTGGACAAACCCCTTAACAAGGATTAGCAGGGTTATCGGAGAGAGTTCTCTCCGATAACCCTTTTTACAGTAATATTACGGTTTTGCCCCTTGTTTAATCCAATCGTAGATTTTTTGGGCGTTTGCCCCCCAAGCGGCTCCACCAGCGTGAGGTTTTTTACCCGAGGGTTTGAGATAGTAATCACTGTTATCCGGATCCCCTGGCTTGACATACCCCTTGGAGAGGAGGTTATCCAGGTTATCCATTGCCCCAGCCTTTGGCTTGAGCGCGGGATGGCAACCAGCACACACCGAGGCTAAAGGCTTAATGTCTGTGGCAAAGGATAGCGCTTGAGATGGCGGAGGGGGAGTAGGTTGTTCGGGAGATACAGGTTCAAGGCCAGGTAGAGTTCCCGCTCCAGGAGGCAGGAACCGCAGAAGATTTACCGCCTTGCCCATATGATTTTTACCATCCGCATCCATCACCGCTACCCCGAAGATATAAGCCTTGCTGGGATCGAACTGAACATCATCAGGATGGCCAGTATTTAGAGGCCGCCGAATAATCACCGTGTAAATGCCGTTTTGATAAACCTCCCGGGCATTGAGGACTTGAATATCCCCTGAGCTCTCACCAGGCTTGGGGAAGTCCAGAAGATAACCCGGCACCCCCGCAAAGGCCCGGATACGAGCGACTAGGTTATTCACCTCTGCATCCGTGTAATCTCCCAAACTGAACTGCTTATACATCCGGATAACGCCTTCCCGAAGGTCCTCGGAGGTTTCCCTTAACCCAGCAACTGCTAAATTGAGATTAACTCCTTTGCCGTCAGCCCCGTGGCACTTTTGACACTTCTCCTGATAGATCGCATCGCCCGCAACTGCATCTCCCTCAATGGGCATCTCATAACCTTTGAGAAGGTAGAGTTCAGGAGGGAACTCAGCCGGTTGAGGCTTTGAGGGATCCCAAACAAAAGCGGGGCCGATAGTGTTGCTCTTCTCCTTAGGGAACTCTTTCGGGCGGTTCCGGATCTCCGTTGGAGTCCCCGCATCCGTGGTTCGAGCCTGAACTTTTCCTTCTGCGGTGACTCCGGCCCACTGATCATTAACTAAACCTTGAGGGTTGGAACGAGAGGTCTTCCAGTGCCAAATATCCACTTTGCCGATGGGTACCCCCATATCCAAATCGGCATGGCAGGCAACCGTGCACCCCTTGGCATCAGTAGGAGGTTTGAGAGCATCAGGCGTAAGGCTCCCTGTGAAGGAACCGGAAGCATCCGCCGCCTTCCCATCAATATCAAACAACAGAGCGAATTTATCATCGTTCCATTGGCTAGTCCAACCAGGAGCGACGGGAGTCCCTGGAGGAATTCCCGGCGCACCAGGGTCATTCGGTTCGTGTTGGTACTTCCAATCCATCTCATCCGGGCCGTTGAAGACCCATCGGCGACGATGGCGATCGTGGGTATTGCTGATGTCCTTCCACTGAAGCCAGAGGTACAAATCCTGACGGGTATAAGCGGCTTTCATCCGAAGAGTCGTTTTGAGGCCGGGTTGACGCCCCGTAGCAGTCATATTATATTCCCGGTTCGGTGTCCCCGGAGGACCTCCATACCACTGTCCTGAGCTACCATCAGGGTACTCGTTCGTTAACTCTACTTCATAGTAATCTGCTTGCTCCCAGTACTCTTTCGTAGGAGGCGTTGAAGTGTAACGAGCCAAGAGGATGGGCCAACGCTGAGGCCCGGTCAGGTTGTAAAGCAGACCCACTGTAAAGCGAAGGAGGCGGGTAACATCCTCCAGACTCACCTTACCATCTCCAACAGTTCGCCCTTCGGTACCGGGGAAAGGAGCCACATCCGCAGCTTTAACCTGTTCCGGAGTGAGGGAGGTGACACCTACAGCCCCCCGGAGCGCAAGAACTACATCTCTTAGGTCCACCTTCCCATCCCCGTTGACATCCCCAGGGATGAGAGGATGGACGGGTTCCCGGGTTACTAGAAGGAACCCAAGAAACACAACAATGATACTAGCAATTAACCCTTTGTTTTGATTCATCTAACTCCTACCTCCTTGTAAGATCAGGGATTACGGTTTCTTTAGGTCTTTAAGTCTTTCACTATACCCGCTAAAAAACGCAGAAGCCGGACAGCGTCCAGCAAGTTCACTTTTCCATCACCTACAGCCTGACCTGGCCTCCCTGGAGCCGGGGCCACATCAGCTGCCAGAAGCTGTTCAGGGGTTAAAGAAATTAATCCAGCAGAAGCTTGTAAAAGAAGGATCACATCCGCAAGGGTAATCTGGCCATCTCCATTCACGTCCCCCAAGATAGGCCGAGTAATAGCAGGCTTAGTTCCACTTCCGGCTTTAGCTCGCAACTCTGCAGCTAAGGTTTTAATTTCAGTGAGGTCCCTCTGCATTTCGCTCCAGCCGTACCAGAGAGCGTAATCCGGGTTAGCATGGAAAGCCCCCTGGAAGGCTCTCATCCGGTGCTCTAGGAACATCACAAAGAGCTTCTGTTCAATGACAGTCGGGGCATCGTGGAAGGTGAGTAAGTCGGGATAGGGGTAAGCGTAATTCTTAGGTTTTTGCAGGATACCGTCTTTATACAACTCCGCAACAATTCGGATAGCTTCTGCCATTAAACGATCTGCTTCCCGAATGATCTGATCCCCTTTATCTAACTCTGCCCGGGCGAAATTAGCAGAGTGGCACTGATTACAAGTTTTCAACATCTTCTCTCTTTCTCGAAGCCAGTCTTCCTGGGCCAACCGAGCGACATCAGCAGCCTTTACTATTTCCAATCGAGGGGTTGGATTTCCATCCGGATCCAAAACACCCAAACCTTTGAGAATCGTCATCTGGTCGTTGGCCCACTGAGGGTCTTCGGGGAGGGGAAGGCGCACAGCAAGGAAGCCCCAAGCGGTTCTTACCTCGTGATTTCCCTCCTGCATATGGCAGGTTTGACAAGTCGGGGCCGATACTCCTGGGTGAAGTACACCACTCTGTTTGAGAAGATACCGAACCCCATGCTTTGAGGAAGAATACATCTCCCATTGAGGGTGGTCAAAACCCATATGACAAGTTTGACATGCCTGAGGTTGTCGGGCTTCCACTACAGAGAAGGTATGACGGGTGTGACAAGCATCACAGGAGGCCACGCCAAACCCTGCCCCATCCCTTTTGAGCTGCTGGATCTCCTCCTCCGTTTTGATACCAATTTTATGGCACCCCCCACAACCTTTCATCCCTTCGATCAAAGCCATAGGTTGGTAGTGAGTAGTCGGCATTGCTTTCATCGCCGCCCAACCCTTGGAATGTTTCCCTCGCAAAAATTGTTGAACCTGGGTAGGGTGACAAGAAGCACAGGTTTCTGGAGTAGGGATTTTTGCTTTGGCCACATCCTCGGGAGTCTGGTGTTGATTGCCGTGGCAAAAGACACAATCAACCCCCCTTTGGCTATGCTTGCTCAGTTGCCAATCCGCCACAATATTAGGAGTGGTTTTTTGGTGACAATCAATACACCCTTTCCCTAATTGAGCCTTTACTGGTTTAACGCAAACCAGGATGAAAATCAGGGTGAAGAAAATTAGCTTCTCTCTCATCTTGAGTCACTCCTTATGCCCTACTCTCCCTCCATAAAGAGCGGTTCTGGTAGCGGGAAGAACAGCAACAAACCATTACCCCAGGGGAAGAGTTTTTACTCTTCCCCTGGGCAAGGCTACCGAGGGATATTTAGAGAGTCGAGACGCTTATGAGCGTACTCGATGAGGGCACGGGCATATTTGCCGTTGTGCACACCGTAACTGCCCTCATTAAGGACATAGTAGTAATTGTGGCGAGCTTCCTTAATGGCATCAGGTATCCCGCTCTGATCCTGTGGACCTTTATTAGACTGATACTCCCAATTCCCCCACTTATCTAGGCGGGCCTTGAGGGCTTCGAGTTCAGCTTTAATGTTATTTTGGGTACCCTCCACTAGGGTCTTGGCAGTAGTCGTATCATGACAAGGAGCACAAGCTCGGAAGTCCGGTCGGAAGAGATGGCCAGTAATTGCGGGTTGCTCCTCACTCTCATAATCTTTTGTGAACATATGGCAATGGACACACTGGCCAGGAACGTTGGCGTGAGCAGAGCGAATCGGTTCCGTGGTACTCACCACTCCTCCTTCCCCTAATAAGAAGCTAAACTGAGGGCTATGATGCGGAGGTCTGCTGACCTTCTCCGGAGTATCCTCCGGCCTTCGGTGATGGCACTGGCCACAAAGGTTCGGTTTCTCCACATCCAAGCTGGTTGTAGGCACTCTCAGTTGATGGTCATGACCTGGCTCAGGTCGAGCGTCATTTCCGGTACGTTGGTGAGGATCGTGGCACACTGCACAAGTTTGGGAGAACTTCAGCTGACTCCCCTGAGGAGCTGGCCGCCCGAGAACAACAGTAGTCACCCGATAATCTCCGGAATGGCAGGGCCCACAAACATCCACGTTGCGGTTTTGTTGGAAGTAATTGGCTGGGGCCGGTGTCATCTCACTGTGAGCCGAGGCCTCCCACTCTTCCCTCTGGGGATGGTGACTACCGTTATGACACCGACCACAGACGTCAGCTGAGAGAATATTCGGTAGGGTCAGAATCTTTGTCTTGTCTCCACCTCGGGCTACGTGTTCGCTTCCTGGCCCATGGCAGTTCTCACATTGAACTCCGGCCAAATCCGGGGTGGTTTGTTCATCCACAAACCCTCCGGGTTTTCCAAACCCTACGGTATGGCAGGATAGACAAACCTGATTCTTACTCATATCCCCTTGAGGATATTCCTTCAGCGTGGAAAGGGCCTTAGCGTGAGAAGTCCCCGACCACTCCTTATGGGTCTGCGTATGGCATACTGAGCAGACCTTTGCCCCAACATAAGAGGCCTTTGTAACGCCTCGAAAATCATCTGGTGACAACTTTCCAACCAGGAAAGCGAGCATTCGCTGGGCATCATCCAACTTGATCTTTCCATCGCCAAGAGGTTGCCCCCACCCGAGCCAAGGAGAGACATCTCCTAGGGTGATTTGCTCTTGAGTGGGTTGTTGGACGCCCAAAGCAAATTTCAGGACAAAGACCACGTCTCGGAGAGTAACCTTGCCATCGCCATCCACATCCCCTGGTTCCTGAGTCGCCCAAGCGGGATAGGCCAGCAAGATAAACAAGCTGACCAGGAGGAGAAACCCCTTCAAAAGTGGTGCAACTCTCATTCCCTGCCTCCATTGTGATAAATATAACATTATCCAATATCATCATACCCCGGCTTCCCAACCTTGTTTAAGGGTATTTAGTACCTTGAAGCGAGGTACTTTAGTACTCCTTCCCTCTTGAAAAAAGAGGAAAAGGTCTAACTCAAGCCACAGATGAGCGTGGCAGGGGAGGAGTTGCACCTCCTCTTAGAACTTGGAAGATAAAAGTTAGAAGAAAATCTTGTTAAGCAAACCTTTGTGATCAACTCTCTACTTCCTATTGAGATTGAGAAAGCTAACTCTATATAAACAATCTCTTTTTATAATATTACTTTCTAATTTACTCTTGCTATAAATTAAAAAATAGATCACTCTCAGATCACCTTATTCCCCCTTGGCCTTTGGTACTACAACTTTAGTGGCGAGAGAGAGCAAAGTCGAACGGAGTTTTGCTTATTATTCTGGGGGTAGTTCTAGTTGTTGGAGATCCTCAAGAACTTGGAGCACTTGTGAACGGACTTTTCCCCAATCCTCTTCCAAAGCAGAGACGATAATATCCGAGATAATGCGAGGACATTGAGCTCCTTGCCATCGGCGGATACAGAAGTAACAACGAGTTTCTCCTGTTTTACCCTCTTTCTCGTACTCCTCTTGAGCCTTCTCACACAAAGCCGTACAAGTATTTACCGCTTGGGCAAACTCTTTGATATCTGTTGTCCCTATCATTTGAAGAATATTTTCCCACTGCTGGATGGTTTGCTGTCTTGCTTCTTCCCACGTCATTGGTCTGCTCCTGAGATAGAAATCCGGAGAGCTTCCGCTCCAACTTCAGCTTAAGCCACATAGGAGCAACCATCCAATAGGATAATGGTACTGATAGATCAGTAGAGGAGGAGTACTTAGGTACCACCAAAAGGAGAGATGCAGGAAGGGGTTAAGGGCTTCACCAGGCTGTAAGGATATAAAGGATATAATAGAATCTCATACTCCCACCTTAGCTCTCCTCCGCAAGGAGAAGGAAATTAAGGGAGAGGCAACCATACTTTTTACTGATGATCCTCTATCATCCCCTGTGTGTAGGAGATAGGGAACAAGCTAAAGTCTACGACTACCAAAACTCCCTAACCCACCGAGCTTGATGGTCGTACCTTTTAAGGGTACACCCCCCTATGATCCCCCACGTGCGGGGGATAGGACGCAGGCTAAAGCCTGGGTATAACTACCAAAACCACCCAACCGTCCCCTCCTCAAACAATGTCTTTATAGAGGGAGTATCCCCAATTTGTTGGGCTGGGCTTTTCATTGACACCCTTTCTCCCCTCACCTTAGAATGAGCTGGAGGATGGTTCAACTATGGATTATGCTGCTCCCCGTGGTACCCGGGATATTCTCCCGGAAGAGGCTCCCCGGTGGCGATGGATTGAAGAGAAATTTCGGCGCCTCTGCCGACATTATAACTATCAGGAAATCCGTACCCCCATCTTTGAAGAGGCTCGTTTGTTCATCCGGAGCGCAGGAGAAGGCTCCGAAGTAGTGACAAAGCAGATGTACCTTTTTGAAGACCGGGGAGGAGACCAGCTCGCTTTACGCCCTGAAGGGACAGCTGGGGTAATCCGAGCTTACCTTCAAGCCGGATTTCATGCAACTCAATCCCTGACTAAGCTCTATTATATCGGCCCTGTCTTCCGGTATGAGCGTCCCCAGGCAGGGCGCTACCGCCAACACCACCAGGTGGGTGTAGAAGCCATCGGTGCGTCAGACCCGGCTTTGGATGCGGAAGTTATCGCGCTGGCCTGGGATTACCTCCTCGATCTAGGAATTACGGGTCATACCCTTTATATCAATACCATTGGCTGTCGGGATTGCCGCCCCGCTTACTACACCGCCCTCCGGGAGTTTTTAAAACGAATCCTCCCCGACCTCTGCCCAGACTGTAAGCGTCGTTTTGAGAAAAACCCCCTTCGCATCCTCGATTGCAAGGAAGAACAATGCCGGTCTGCTACCGAGGAGGCCCCAGTTCCTGGCCCCTTCCTCTGTGAACCTTGTAAATCCCACTTCGCCGAGCTGGAACACCACCTCGAAGACCTGGAGATCGAGTTCAGTTTGGACCCTCGTCTCGTTCGAGGTTTGGACTATTACACCCGTACGGTTTTCGAAATCAAGCATCCTGCCCTGGGTGCCCAGGACACCATTGTCGGCGGAGGGCGATATGACTACCTGGTTGAGGAGCTAGGAGGACCTCCTACTCCCTGTGTGGGTTTTGGAAGTGGGATCGAGCGAACACTACTCGTGCTCGAGGCCCAGAAAGTCCATCCTCCTGACCCTCCTGGCTTAGAGGTTTTCGTCGCCACGGTGGGGGAAAAAGCTTATGATCGAGGAGTTCTCCTTACTGGAGAATTAAGACGAGCAGGTTTCAGCACGGATTTTGGTTATGGTGGGCGAAGCCTCAAAGCTCAGATGCGCCAAGCAGATCGGCTGGGAGCGTTAGTCACGGTCATCCTGGGAGACGAAGAGATCGCCCAACAGGTTGCTATGGTTCGACGAATGGATACCCATGAGCAACGCTCTATGGAACTGGAGGATTTCCCCCGAAAGCTCCGGGAATGGCTGATGACCTCACCTCCCACACCCCGTCCGTTTTAATCACACCCTAGTGGTATGGAAACAAAGTGATGGGAAGGAGAGGTGCTGGTAATGGTATTGAAACTCTTAAAACGAACTCACTACTGTGGAGAGCTCCGAGCAGAGAACGTTGGCCAGACGGTGATCCTGAATGGTTGGGTACAACGGTCCCGGGACCATGGAGGACTCATCTTTATTGATCTGCGGGACCGAACTGGCATTATCCAAGTCGTTTGCAATCCCGAGATCTCCGTAGAAGTCCATCGTCAGGCTGAACAAGTCCGAAGCGAATATGTTCTGGCCATCCGGGGAGAAGTTCAACGGCGCCCCCTGGGAACTGAAAACCCTAACCTGGCAACGGGGGAAATCGAGGTTATTGCCCAGGAGTTAGAAATCCTTAATCCCTCCAAAACGCCTCCTTTCCTCATTCAGAATGAAGTGAATGTAGAAGAGTTAGTGCGAATGAAATACCGGTACCTTGACTTAAGGCGGCCGGTGATGTATGAGCGTTTAGTTTTGCGCCATCGGGTGAACCAGTTTATCCGCAATTTCCTCTCAGCCAGAGGATTTATAGAAGTGGAAACCCCCATCCTCACCAAGTCCACTCCTGAGGGAGCTCGGGATTATCTCGTGCCCTCCCGCCTCTATCCCGGTTGCTTCTACGCTTTGCCGCAATCCCCTCAACAGATGAAACAACTTCTCATGGTTGCAGGAGTAGAGCGTTATTTCCAAATTGTCCATTGTTTCCGGGATGAGGACCCCCGGGCTGACCGCCAGCCGGAGTTCACTCAGCTCGATCTGGAGATGAGTTTTGTGGAGCGCGAGGATGTCCTCAATCTCATTGAGGAGCTGTTTACCTGCCTAGTGCCAGCAGTAAGCTCAAAAAAGATCATCACCCCCTTCCCCCGTCTTACCTATGCGGAGGCGATGGAACGATATGGGACAGATAAGCCAGACCTTCGCTACGGTCTCGAGCTGGTTAACCTCACCGACATTCTTGCCGGAACAGGGTTCCGAGCCTTTGCCTCCGTCATTGAAGCCGGGGGGCAGGTAAAGGCGATCCGAGTCCCTGGTTGCGCTCATTATACTCGCAAGCAAACCGATGAATTGACTGAACTGGCCAAAGCAACGGGTGGAAAGGGGTTGATCACCCTCGCCTGGGATGGAGAAGGCCTTCGCTCTCCAACCCCAGTGCTCAAGTTTCTTACCGAAGCAGAAACCCAAGCGATTCTGCAAAGAACGGGCATGGAGCAAGGAGACCTCCTTCTCATCGTAGCGGATACCCCTGAAAAAGTGGCCGAAGTTTTAGACAAGCTCCGCCGGGAAATGGCCCACCGTCTTCACTTAGCAGACCCTAACCTCTTGGTCTTCGCTTGGATCATAGATTTCCCTCTCTTCGAATGGGATGAGGAGCTCCAACGATGGGATCCCATACATCATCCCTTTACCTCACCAAAACCAGAGGATATCCCTCTCCTTGACCTCGACCCTGGAAAAGTGAAAGCTAATAGCTATGACCTCGTGTGCAACGGCCACGAAACCGCTGGAGGAAGTATCCGAATTCATCAACGACCAATCCAGGAAAAAGTTTTTCAGCTCCTTAACTATTCTGTGGAAGAAGCACAAGCCCGTTTTGGACACCTCCTGGAAGCTTTTGAATACGGAGCCCCTCCTCACGGTGGAATTGCAGTTGGGTTGGACCGGGTGTTAATGCTGTTAACCGATGAGGAGAATATTCGGGAGGTGATTGCTTTCCCTAAAACGGCTACAGGTTATGACCCGATGATGGGAGCCCCAGCGCCAGTAGAACCCGCCCAGTTAGAGGAACTTCATATTCAGGTCGTCGTGGAGAAGGAAACCCGACAACCTACCTCCCCTGATGAGTAGGGACACCGCTTGGTATAAGGGCTTATCCCAAAAGTTGGGTGTGTTTCAGTCAACCTTATTCGAACGTCTGTTTTAATAATCCCCTAGGGGTATCGAAATATGCAGATCATCTCAGCTAGTCGCCGCACCGATATTCCTGCCTTTTACACTCATTGGTTTCTCCAAAGAATTAAGGAAGGTTACGTAGATTGTGTTAATCCCTACAATGGGAAACCTTATCGGGTTTCCCTACACCCGGAGGATGTCGCTTGTATCGTCTTTTGGTCGAAGGATTATCGCCCGCTTCTCCCCTATCTTCCGGCTTTGGATAAAAAGGGATACCGTTTTTACTGTCACTTTACGATTACGGGCCTCCCTAGGCTTTTTGAGGGAAGAGTACCTCACCCTGAGAACGCTGTCAAAACCTTCCAAAGATTAGCGGAACAGTGGGGTCTGCAAAGGATTTTGTGGCGATACGATCCGATCCTTCTTTCTTCCCTTACTCCCCCGGAATACCACCTCCAGCAATTTGAAAGGTTATGTGCCTCTCTGGCTGGTTATACCAAGCGATGCTATTTCTCCTTTGTACACCCTTATGGGAAGGTGAGGCGCAACTTGGCCCGTTTGGAGGCACACCACCCGGTGGAACTTCTCTCCCTATCTTTGAAGGAAAAGCAGGAGTTGGCTTTAAAACTAGCAGAAATCGGAGGTCGGTACGGAATTTCCCTTTATGCTTGTTGCCAGGACTTTCTGGTCCAAGGGCCTATCCAAAAAGCGGAGTGTGTTTCAGCAAACCTTATTCGAAAGCTCTGGCCCTGTAGTTTGGGGGAAGTGCCCCAAAAGCCGAGTCGAGAACAATGCAATTGTAGTGCCAGTAAAGATATTGGCACCTATGACACCTGTCCTCACGGTTGCTACTACTGCTATGCTAATGCTACCCCCGAGATCGCTTTTCGGCGATGGCGAGAACACCAAACTCTCAGCTCTCGGCTAGGCGGAAGCGTTTCCCCAAAGGAACCATAACCTTCCAAAAGGTATTAGCGCAACCGGGTATCTCCAGCAGATCTCTGAAGGTATTCCAGGCATTTGTTGTCGGTATTCCAAGCTCTTTCGTAATCCGCTTCGGTAATATATTTCACGTGACCATCAGCAAACAGGGTGTTGTAGCTCCAATTCAAGAAATCTGCGGTGTCATTATCCCGGGGGCCTCGGTGATATCGGGTGTGCCAGTATCCGGCCCCATCGGTGAGCACATTCACCCAAGAGGGGTTCTTCAGATCGCCTAGTGTGAGTTCTGTTAGGCCCAGCTCTGTTCGGTAACCATAGCTCATTCCCCAGGATTCGTAGGCGGATCGCTCTCCACTATTATCTCCTCCATAGACGAGGAAGCGATTCTCGTCGCCAACCACGTTGAAGCGCATACCCGTATCCGCCGGGCACTTCCATATCTCGAAATTCCGGGTGTAGGAGGCGATCACCACAGGGAAAAGGCCCCCAGATATCGGCTCGGGCCGGGTGGGGATGCGCACCTTAGGACGATTGGCCAACTCTTGAACCCGGGTAAAGGCATCAGGCAGAATATACTTACAAGTGGCCTCCCAATCCTTCCACCCCTCCATATTGGCAATATCCGCCCAGTCTATAGCATACGGGAACTTCTCATCCCAGTCCTGTTGGTAGGTGTGGATAGCTGCTCCTAACTGCCTTAAGTTAGATTGGCAGACGGACCCTTTGGCTGCCTCTCGGGCCTTGGCAAAAACTGGGAAGAGGAGGGCGGCCAAAATTGCGAGGATAGCTACCACGACCAAGAGCTCGATCAAGGTAAAAGCTCGGCGTTTCCCATATCCTTGTATGCACATCGAGGTTCTCCCTAATCAACGGATTTTGAAAAACGCAAACTTCAGTAACCCCTTATTATCTGACGATGGAAAGGGGCGGGGAGTTCCTGAAACTCCTATCCTCGCCCCAATAAAATCTTCCCAACACTTCAAGCCAGTCCTGCAGACCTGTTTATCTTCCCTCTTTTGCCTTATCAAGGAGATCCAAATCCAGGCCGGCAAAACTCCTTGATAATAATATTTTAGAAAGTAGAACCCCAAAGGTCAAATTTTGCTCCCAACCGAGGGAGAAACTTCCTCCCCTAGGAGAAACGAATAATCACAGGCTTTAGCTTGTGCTGGCTTTGGTAAGGTCTGGTGGCTCTCCCCTTGAGGAGGTGGTCATCCTCTCTCTGGCGGAGGAATACCCTCTCCCTCTTGGAGGAGGGGGTTACACCCTTACCCTCCCTTGTTCTCCTCCCCGTTCTTTCTAAAGGTCATCCATAAGCTCCGGAGGGCAAAAACCCTAACAACCTCCTTAACCGGGGATTGGCATCCTTGTAGACGTGCTCGGGCATTACATAGTTCATAAAAGGATAATACTTGTGACCAATAATCCGGCGGGCATAACTCACCTGAGTAATATAGCGGGTGCGGCCACTTAAATTCGGTGCTCCCCGATGCCACACTTGACAATTGAACATAATCACACTTCCCGCTGGCCCACAAGCTGAAAAGACTTTCTCCTCCCACGGAGTACCTTCGATTGTGGGAGGAGGGCTAGCGCCGAAAAGATGAGAACCGGGGATCAACTGGGTTGGACCATATTCCAACGAGGGTACATCTGTGAGATAGTAGTTGCAGGTAAAAAGCAGAACAGGCAATCGGATATTTGTCGGAGGTTCTCCGTGAGTCACCAGAAAATGAGGAGGGTCATCCTGGTGCCAAGTGATAATCCCTTCTCCAGGAGGCGTCCGAAAAGAGTTGTTATGGACGATATGACAAGGGCCATCAATCAATGCCTCAGCAAAGCTGACAATAGGTTCCATATCAAAAAGACGAAGATTGGCCTGGCTCGATTCAAACATCCGGCATTGAATCTGAAAGGAGCCTCCCATATAATTCCCCAGCTCCGCTAATCGCTGGTCTAGATCTTCGCGAAGCTGAGCACAGGTTTCGGGAGTAAGAACCCTCTCTAGAAAAAGAAAGCCATCCCTGTGAAACTGCTCAACCCACTCCGCAATCTGCTCGGGGTCGGCCTTACGATGTTCCCAATAAAAGTCCCGGGTGTCCATTTTCTATCCTTGCTCAAAAGCCGAGATATCGAAATATCCTTTGGGGAGTTGGGATGGGAGCGTTACCTCTTCCCCTTCACAGGCTAAGCCTGCGACTACTGGCTCCCTTCTCCTCCGGAGGAAAGGGGTCAGGGATGAGGATCATCCTTGAGGGTGCGCTCTGGCAGGCTGAAGGAGCATAACATCTACACCCCTATAACCCCCTAGAATAGAAATCGCTCGATCACTCAAAAACACCAAGGGAACGTAAATAGGCCACACTTTTAGCAACACGTTCCTTTGTTTGCTCTTCGGTTAAGTTCTCCCCTTCGATCCCCTCAATCTCCATAGTAAAGGGACCATAGAACCCTCGATCATTAAGCAAGCAGAAGATCTCCGAAAACCTTACAATCCCCTCCCCAAAAGCAGGGAAATACCAAGTCCGATAACCACCGTTAGTATCTTTGAGATGTACACTCACCACATAATCGAGGATTTTCTTCAGCTCCTCAACCCCGTCAATATTCTGGTTATAGTAGTAAACGTTGGCTGAATCGTAGTTGATCCCTACCGCAGGGTGGTTTACTGCTTTAAGGGTTTGCAACGCAATATCTCCATTGTGCGCCAAGTCCGGGTGGGTCTCAATCCCGATCTTCATACCGAACTCAGCAGCTGCATCCCCCATAGCCCGTAAGCGGGCATAGGCCGAATCTAAGGGAGTATCTCCCGCATGCGCGCTCACAAAGAGGATCCGGGCACCCAAAGTTTTGGCCACAGGTAGGGCTTTGCAAAACTCTTCAATGCCGGCATCGGAAGAGAGATCACACGGGGCCATCAAAGTGACTGTGGAAAGCCCATAAGTTCTGAGCTTTTCTTGAACTTGAGGAAGCTGATTTTCGGAAGGAATGGGAAATTCCACATAACGAATCCCTAGCGAGGGGAGATGAGCATAGGCTGATTCTTGATATTTGCCATAGCTCGCCAAATTGCAGGCGATCAAGTTCTTTTCTGCCATCCTTTACACCTCCAGGAATGACTTCGCTATGGGGACCTTCTTCCCTGTTTTATCCTTGAAATCCCCTTGTATGACCTGAACCTCTACCCTCTCTGACCGAGGGTGATACCCCTATAAATCCCCGTCAACAGGGGATAGGTGAAGGCTGTAGGAGGTTCGGTAGCCGCACTCTTTTATGAGTGCACACTGCACAGGATTATTAAGAGAGAAAAGAGAGGAGGATTTTATCCTATTCCTCTAGAAATAGGTAGTACCCCAATAAATGGGAGGATTCTTCGCTTCAGGAGGGAAGAAGCTATGGCTCACAAAAGACTCCGCAGTTTACTGTTTCCCCTCTTTACTCTCCTCGGCATCTGTTGGAGCTCCATCCTCTACGCCCAAGATACTGTCTCCATTGTCCTCGGCGCCACGAATAAGGAGAGTGGCATCAAACTCCTTAACACCGATGAAACGACCGTTGTGAAAAAAGGAGGGCGTGAAGGGCGAGAAGGCTCCATCTTCTACTTTGACGTGGACAAAACCTTCGCTTTTGAGGGCAGTGTGAAAACTCTGTTCGTCACGGTGAAGTATTTCGATGAGGGGACCGACCGGGTCGAACTCCATTACGACGCCCATAACCCCGAAAACCCTGACCCCTCTTTGGATGATCCTGACAAAGACATCAACCGAGACCCTGAAACTGCGACCCGTCCCTTAGTCCGCTTTGACACCAAGACATGGGTCCAACACACTTTCACCCTTAGTGACGTCTGGTTTGGAAACCGGCAAGAGAAAGGGGCGGATTTCTCTGTGGTAGGAGGTGAAGGAAGCACTATCACGATTAGTGAGGTGATCGTAACTAAGAAAACCCCTATCGAACTCCAAATTCCCTACGCAGACCAACCTCCTAAAATTGATGGCATTCTGGATGAGCCACTTTGGGCACTAGAAGCGGGTTCCTTCAAGGTGTGTAGTGCCGCCCAGGATATTATCCAACCCACCAAATGGCGCAATGAAGAGGATTACTGTGCTGTGTGGCATTTTGCCTGGGATAAAGACAACCTCTATTTTGCCGCCGATGTAACGGATGATCTCCCCCGCTGTAACACCCAAGACTATCCCAACTTCTGGAACGGCGATGGATGGGAGATCTATTTGGGATGGGATCAAAGTAATCCTGGTCGCACCTCCTACATCCCAGGAATGGATTACCAGCTTATTGCTTCTGCCGGGGATCCCCCTAAATGGGGCATCCTTGCTACCGGCGCCGGTGTTGTTAACCTAGAAGAAGAGGGGAAGGCAGCTGCCAATTATGTGGTGATCAAAGACAAAACCACGCCCAAAAAAGGTTACTTTGTAGAAGGGAAGCTCCCTTGGAGCTTCTTCCCCGACCCAAATGGCAATCCTCACACCGCTCCTGCCCCAAATCAGCTCTTCGGCTTCAACATCTTAGCTAATGACGGTGATGGTACAGGTCACGAACCTACAGGAGAAGGGTGCGGTCAAGAAATTGCTATGTCCTTCACAGGGCGCCCAGCTGCCTTCAGAAATCCCTCCGCCTGGGCCACTGTCCTTATGCTCCCTCCCGCCCCTAAGATCTCCAAAGGAGATCTTAATGGGGACGGAAAGGTAGCGGTCTCCGATGCGGTGTTAGCCCTCCGAATTGTCGTCGGTACTCTCACTCCTAGCTCAGCTCAATCCGCCGCAGCCGACGTGAATGGAGACGGTAGAGTAACCATCCAGGACGTCCTCTTCATCCTCCAAGCTGCGGTAGGAAAGCGCACTCTCTAATCTCGTAATGCGGGGGAACCTCTGGAGAGGTTCCCCCGCATATTCCGGGGTTTGTCAGAAAATATCCCCTAAGAAGGGAGCTCTTTGAAGGTACAAATCTCCTTTCATTATCCCTCTGCGGAGGGGTCAACCGATGCTTTTTCGCCAATGGATTCCTTGGGGATTAGGGCTAATGAGCTTCTTTGCCTCTTGCCTAGCCCTAGTAGCTGGTTCCGCCTTCCGAATTGATCGGGTCCTCCCCCCCTCGGCCCCCTTCTTTGGAGGGGCAACGATCCTTGTCTATGGAGAGGGTTTTACCCCCTCTTCTCGCCTCTTCATCGGCGGAAAAGATGCTCAAGCTGCCGCTTTAAACCCCTCCCTGTTGATAGGGGTCCTCCCCCCCGGTGACCCTGGAAAGGTTTCTGTGGAAGTTCGCAACCCCAGTGGACGGCGAATCTTTCTTCCTCAAGGTTTCACTTACACCCCTTATCCTCTCCAAGGTCCCTTCTTTGAAGAAGTGAGCCAACAAGTTGGAGCCCTATTCCTTCATCAGCGAGATCCCAACCGTTTCTCAGTTGCTGGAGGTGTCGCCTGTGCAGACTATGATAATGACGGTTGGCTGGATCTCTTCTTACCTAATCAAGGAGGGCCGAGCGTCCTTCTTCATAACAACAGAGACGGCACCTTCACCGATTTAGCTGAGCAAGCGGGAGTAAAAATCCCGGAAGGAGGGTGTAACGGAGCTGCCTTTGGAGATTATGACAACGACGGCTGGCCCGATCTCTTTGTTTCTCGCAATGGATTCCAGTACTTATTCCACAACAACCAAGATGGCACTTTCACCGAGGTAGCCCGCCAAGCAGGAGTAGCAGGATCTCCAGAAGACCGGGGAATGGGAGTGAGCTGGTGCGATTTCGATCGCGACGGCTGGCTCGACCTCTTCGTTACGAACTGGCTCGATGATTCTAGCGGTCGTCAGCCTTACTTCTCCCGCCACTTTGATGCAGTAGTACGCCCGGCTCGCCTCTATCACAATAATGGTAATGGAACCTTCACCCCGGTCCTCCTTCCCAATCCCTCGGTACTTAGAGGGGCTGGCTTTCAAGGCGTCTTCTTTGATTACAACGATGATGGCTGGCCCGACCTTTATATCGTTAATGATATGGGGGAAGAAATTCATTCCAACGTTCTCCTGCGAAATAGGGGAACCGGAAGTCAAAAAGAGAGCCTTTCCCCCTCTCTAAAACCTTCCTCCTTAGACCCCTTCTTCTGGAACTGGGAAGACGTTTCCCAAACAAGTGGGACAGGTCTTGCCCTCTTCGGAATGGGAGCGACCATAGGAGATTATAACGGAGATGGCCGGTTGGATATCTACGCCACCAATATGGGGCCAAGTGTCCTTCTCCAAAACTTAGGCAATGGTTCCTTTGAAGAACAAGGAATGGTAGCAGGAGTGTCTCGGCCTGTCATTAATTACCGATGGGCCAGTAGTTGGGGATGTGAGTTTGCAGACTTCAACAATGATGGTTGGCTAGACCTTTATCTCGTTTCAGGTTTTCTGGATAGTGATCCTATCTCCAACCGTCCTCTCCAACCGAACTCACTCTTTCTCAACAACAAGGATGGCACTTTCTTGGATGTTTCGGTAATTAGTGGGGCGGATGATCCAGGGATGGGAAGGGGTTGCGCAGTAGGAGATTTTAACAACGATGGTTGGTTAGACCTCTTCGTCGTCAATGTAGGAGGCAAAGGTCTCCTCTTCCGCAACCGAGGCTCTTACGGCAGCTTTCAGGCACATTGGCTAGGCCTCCGATTACACGGTACCCGAAGCAATCGAATGGGTATTGGCGCTCGCTTGATTTTAACAGCAGGAGGCCGGCAACAGGTCCGAGAGGTGATCGCCGGTTCCTCCTGTCTCTCTCAAAGTAGCCCCTGGGTTCACTTTGGGCTAGGGGAAACCTCTCAAATAGACCGGTTAGAAATCCACTGGCCCAGTGGAGCTGTCCAGGTAATCCACCACCTCCCTATAGACCGATGGGTGGATATTGAGGAGCGGAAAGAGGTTACCCCAGACGAACTCTACCGTTTAATTCGGGTTCTGTTAGGCTTTACCCCTATTGCCCCCAGCGAAAAGAGGGCCTGGGATGCCAACCGGGATGGGCAAGTCACTTTATCAGACTTAGTATCCCTGCTAAAGCAGAAGCAAAGAAAGGAGTAGAGACAAGGATATTCACCCTTTAAGGAAGAATTTTAAAACTGAAGTAAACATTTCCTATAGAGGAAGACTATCCTCACCTCCCTGATTCTCCTCTGTGAAAGAGGGTAGTTACCGAAAATCAATATGCCTTTGTTCTCAAGGAGGAAGAACTCCTATGAAATCCTTGCGTGGTTTTACCTTGATCGAGCTTCTGGTGGTAATTGCCATTATTGCCATTCTCGCAGCGATTCTCTTTCCCGTTTTTGCCCGAGCCCGAGATAAGGCCAGACAAACTGCCTGTCTGAATAATCAGAAACAGATCGGTTTAGCTCTCCTTCAATATAGCAAAGACTGGGATGGAATGTATCCCGCCTACAATATAGATACTGGCCTCTGGCCAGAGGCCCTTCGCGGTTACCTCCGCAAAACAACCACCGAAACCCAAAGCGTTTTTATCTGCCCCAATACCAGCGGTTTTGAACCAGGGGCCATTGGAGGAACTGCCAAAAGTATGTGGCAATGGAATCAGGGAAACTTTAGCTCTATTGGCTCCTATTGCCACAACGGCTGGACCTACAACTGCGGTGAAGCGGATTTTAAAAACCCTTCTACCACAATGTTTGATGCGGATGGCATCTGGATCGACGCTTGGCCCCTCAAAGTCCAACAGCCTCCTAAAGATGCTTTCCGTGGAGTGAACGACTGTGGAATGGGGCGCATTGCTATAGACCGTCACTCAGGTGGGATCGTGGTCACCTTTGTGGATGGCCACGCCAAATGGTTTAAACGAGAGCAACTCCCCGATCTCAACTACCGTCCTGATGATAATATTCCTCTCTCTACTCGCCCTGCGAACTTCTATGACTGTGATGCCAATATTCCTAAAGTTTACGGTTGTCCAAAACCTTACTAGGGCCGTCTTCTTAAACCAAGATGATGAGTCTAACATTACCTCTCTGCCTATTCTTGGGGATTTTACTTTTTATAGGATCTAGTGGAGAGGAAGCTCAACCTGCCTGGCTGGGGGATATTAACGGAGATGGCCAGGTAACAACAATGGATGCGGAGATGGGAATACGTGCTCTTCTAGGTTTAGAAAAACCTCCCGCCCCTTTTTTGGCCAGCCCACGGTTATGGGAAAAACCCTTTAAAAAGCTCGACCTCACTGATATCCGATATATCGTGCGACTTGTGGCAGGTCTACAACCCCTCCAAAACGTGGGGCCTGTAGTGATTACAGTAGCAGGGCAAGCAGGCCAAGCAGGTTCGGAAGACGGCCCTGCTTGGAGGGCAACTCTTAACGATCCCTACGCTTTGATCGTTAACTCTGAGGGTGTTGTCCTCTTCTGTGATGCTTCTGGACAAAAGATCCGCCGCCTAACCCCAAAAGGATATATCGAAACCCTAGCTGGAAGTTTTTCAGGTTATCAAGATGGACCCGCTCTCTCCGCCCGCTTCCGAGGACCTTATAGCTTGGATCAAGATAACGACGGCTCTCTCTATATCATTGACCGCTTCAATCATGCACTTCGCCGCTTAACACCTGATGGAAAAGTGGAAACGGTGGCAGGAGGCACCCTCGGCTCCCGGGATGGGAAAGGGCGTCTAGCCCAGTTTCGCCACCCTCAATTTGTCCTCCGGGCTCCGGATGGCTCTTTTATTGTCGCAGACACGGGTAACCACTCTTTAAGAAGAGTTTCTCCGGAGGGGAATGTAAGTACCTTAGCGGGCACTGGCGTGCCCGGCTTTACGGATGGATCGGCTCTTCTGGCCCAATTCAACAGTCCTGTCGGTCTTGCCTTTGACACCCAGGGAAATCTCTATATTGCGGATATGGAGAACCATGCGATTCGGCTTCTCACACCAGAAGGCCGAGTTTTCACCTTAGTAGGAGGGCAAGCAGGAGATCAAGATGGACCTCCTTCTGTTGCCAAGCTTTACCGGCCTTATGGTCTTTGCTCCGCTCCACAAGGCGGAGTCTATCTAGCCGACTGGGGAAACGAAAAAGTTCGGTACATCTCTCCCGAGGGATCAGTTACCACTATCGCGGGAGATGGAATGCCAGGGTATCGAGATGGCCCTGCCCTCAAGGCGCGCTTCCAAGGTTTGATGAATATCGCGGTAGATGCACAAGGGCATATCTGGTGTGCAGATACCGATAATCAATTGATCCGGAAAATCCTTCCTTAGATACGGAGGAATCTCCCTTTCAAGGAGGTGGTGCTTTATAACCCATTTATTCTCTTTAAGCTAACCCTTAGCCTATCCGGCTTTTACCAAAGCCCTTCCAAGGCTGATTACCTTATCTGAAAACTCTCATCGAAAAGAGGAGGGGAAAATGTTATCTCTTATCCTTTCTAGAGGAAAAGATAAAAATCTGCGCCTTCTCCTACCTATTTTTCCCGTTCTGGTGGTTTTTCTTGGGGGCACCCCGATTGCCTCTGCCCAAACGACAGCGACGAATCTGGCACGGGGGGCTAAAGCTAGCTCCTCCAGTGACTGGAATCAAGACTTTGTAGCCAGCAAAGCGAATGACGGTGAGTTAACCACTCGCTGGAACTCCGCTGCTGGTGATCGAGACGGTTCCTGGCTTGCTCTTACTTGGGATCAACCTCAGACTTTCAACAAAGTGATTGTACGGCAAGCCTTCAATCGTATTCGGGTTTTCCACATTCAGGTCATTGATCCCAAGACCAAGGATTGGGTTAACGTCTACGAATCCCCCGCCAACATCAACCCTACGGGTGATCCTAATCCTACCTTCACCATTATCTTAAGGCCTGCAGTGACTTCCACTGGGGTACGCCTCTTCGTAGATCAAACGGTTGAAGTACCTTCTATCTTCGAGTTTGAAGTCTATAACGTTCCCCAAGGGGTCCTTAAGGGTTCAGTTAAGGATCCTTCAGGAGCCGGAATTGCCGGTGCTATTGTATCCGTCAGCAACGCCCAAACCACGACGAATGAACAAGGCCTTTACCAAATGTTCGTGGATGCTGGCACTCATAATGTCACTGCCTCCAAACCGGGAGCCTTTCGATCCCGGACGCTCCGGGGTATTCAAGTTGCACCCGACGCCGAGGTTTCTCTCGATATCACTTTAACCCCTCTGCCACCCAACCTAGCCAGTAATGCTACTGCCAGCTCCTCCAGTGATTGGAGTGACCAATACGATGCTCCCAAAGCCAATGATGGAGATCTCACCACCCGCTGGAACTCGGCAGCAGGGGATCGCGAAGGCTCTTGGATCGCTCTACAATGGAGCGCTCCTCAGACCTTTAACAAAGTGATCATCCGCGAAGCCTTTGACCGTATCCGAAACTATGCCCTCCAGGTCTTTGATAAAACCAAGAACGACTTTGTTGACGTTTACCGGACTGTGGTTCCACCATCGGGGGGCAATCCTATACTCACTGCAACATTGCTTCCTCCCTTAACAACAGATCAACTCCGAATCTACTTTTACGAGGTCACCGAAGTCCCTTCAATCTTTGAAATTGAAGTTCGCAACGTACCCACCGGTATCCTTACCGGAACAGTGACCGATGTCTCGACCGGTAAACCTATATCCGGAGCCAGCATTATTGTTGATCCAGGGGGACCGGTAGCCACTACTGATAACAATGGGAAATTCACCGCCACTTTAGAAACGGATGAGTACGCGGTGACTGCTACCGCAGGGGATTATTTCCCCGGCCCCTCCCAAAACGTGGTCATCAACCCGGATAAACCCGCCGAGGTGAAACTTGTGCTTCCTGCTAAAGGTCCTAATCTCGCCCTAAAAGCCAAGCCGGCAGCTTCCAGTGATGATGGCACCAACGTCCCCGAAAATGTGATTGACGGAGATATAACCACTGCCTGGATGTCTGATCCCAACCAGACTAAAATGCAGTGGATCGCCTTGTTGTGGGATGCCCCTACTACCTTCACCGTGGTCAATCTTCTGGGCTTCCGAGGAGTGATTCAAAAATCCCGGATTGAAGTCCAAGACGATAAAGGGGAATGGCAACCCGTTCCCGATACTGAATTTGCGCCGGAATTTACTGGCCCCAACCGAACAATCTTCCTGCCCCAACCGATTACCACTAAGGGGGTTCGGTACTTCATTTTCCATACCAATGCAGACACCAATGTACCAGGGCTGTCGGAGTTTGAGGTTTACAACTCCCCCATCATTACACAACAACCTCCCCTAGTGATGTGCGGTGATGCTAACGGCGATGGAAAGGTAGCGGTACCGGATGCCATCCTCGCTCTGCAATTCGCAGTAGGAAGCAAAAAGCCAACCGATACGCAACTGGCCAGCCTGGATTTCAACGGCAATGGCAAAGTGGACATTGCCGAAGTGATCCTTGTTCTCCGAAAGGCGGTCAACCCTCAAACCTCCATCACTGGAAAGGGTTGTCAATAAAGAACTGAGAAAAAAGGAAGGGGTAGAGGTGCTCCTTCGCCCGGAAGAAATGGCTAAAGGCACCTCTACTCCATCTCCACCTTACCTAGAAGGTGACCCTGGTTCGCACAAAAAATTCCCTTAAGGGATGAAAACTTAATGCCAGAGAGAAAACTTCCTTGGAAGCGTATCCTTGTCTTCGGTGCCCACGCTGATGATGAGATTATTGGACCAGGAGGCACTCTTGCTCGGGCGGTACGGGAGGGGGCCAAAGTCACTGTAGTCACGTTTACCACGGGCCAAACTGGTTACGCCCATCTAGAAGACAAGGATCGCATCGTTACAGCCCGGGAACAGGAGGCTCAAAAAGCCCAAGAGATTCTTGGCTACCAAGAACGTATCGGGTTAGGCATTCCTACTCAGGAGGTTCATTTTACTCGGGAGATCTACCAAGAGTGTACTCGCCTCATTCGCCATATTCGACCGGAAGTGATTTTCACTCACTCTCCTTACGATGAGCACCCAGACCACGTAGCCATTTCGGATATTACCCAGCGCGCCTGGCAGAAAGCGGAAGAAAAAGTTTTACCTGACCTAGGGGAAACCTGGCATTGTCCTGAACTCTATTTCTATGAGATTGCTCAACCCTTTACTCAACCCACGTTGATCGTGGATATTTCGGAGACTCTTCCCCTTAAGCTAGCCGCAATGAAAAGCCAGGAGACGCAGTTGAAAATTTTCCCTCGAATGCTTCAACAGATCGAAGGTCTAGCTCGCTATCGGGGGGCTAAAATTGGTACCGAAGCAGGAGAAGCTTTTCTAAGAGCTCATCTGCTCCCTCAAGCACTATGAAGCTTCGAAACCTGGATTCTTCTCCCACTGTAGTTGGAGGGCCCAGCATTATACCTCCAAACCCTCCAACCAAGTCGGGCAGGGGCAAAGCACTATCTTGCTCCTACAACTACCTGAACCTCTAGGGAAACCGAATAATTTTGCGAATCAAGGTATTATCAGAGTCGGCAACATATACGTTACCCTTTTCATCCACCGCCACTCCCATTGGAGAGAGGAAGAGGGCTTGATGAGCAGGCCCATCCCGGTACCCCCCTGACCGATCGAAGCGGGGAATCGGTCCATCAGTGCCTGCCAAAGTACGGACAAAGCCATCCGGAGTAATCACTCGAATCCGATCGTTATACCAGTCTGCCACAAAGATATTCCCTGCTTTATCCACAGCCACCGAAAAGGGGCCGCTGAAAAGAGCCTCAGAAACGGTACCATCTTTATACCCTCCGATGGGCCGTCCATAACGATTGGGAGGGGAAGCGCCAGCGATCGTGATTACCCATCCCTCAGGAGTGATTTTGCGAATCCTATGGTTGTCCCAATCCGCCACATAAAGAGTTCCGTCCTCCGTCACCACCACGTCGCTGGGAGACCGGAAAAGCGCCTCCGAGACCGGGCCATCCTGAAGTCCCGGCTTCCCTTTTTTCACCCCCCGTAAAGGACCTCCCCCTGCTAAAGTGGTTACTATTCCCTCAGGAGTAATTTTACGAATGGCGTGGTTACCCGTATCCGCCACATAGATGTTGCCCTGTTTGTCTATATCCAACCCCATTGGGCCGTTAAAGCGGGCTTCTTTCAAAGGACCATCAATAAAACCTGGTTGAGTAGACCCCGCAAAGGTGATAACCTGACGGTCAACGGTAATCTTACGGATACAGTGGTTACTAAAATCTCCTACATACACCGAACCATCCGGGGCAACCGCCACCCCTATAGGGTAATTAAACTGACTTTGGAGGGCGGGCCCGTCTTTATACCCTCGGATACCACTGCCCGCTAAGGTAATAATCGTTCCATCCGGCGTTACTTTCCGAATCCGCTGACCGTCATAATCCGAGACGTACATATTCCCCTGAGTGTCTAACCGAATCAACCAGGGGCCACCAAAGGTACCCGTACCTTTTGGGCCATCAATTGCTTGAAAACTTAAAGGATTAGAAGGATCGACTACTGGCCTACCTGCGATGGTAATGACTTCCGGTGGTGGCAGAAAGTCAAACTCCGAGATAAGGCGAAGCACCCGACGAAGAATTTGTTGAGCATCTTTGAGGGTAATTTTGCCGTCGCCAATCCTTCGGCCACCGTCCCCAGGGTTAGGGTAGACATCCGCAATCGCCAAAATCTCTGGCGTTATTGGGTCTAAACCCGCTGCAAGCCGAAGACATCGGTGGAGATCTTGAAGGGTAAGACGTCCGTCACCATCTAAGTCCCCTAAAGAGGCTTGAACAGAAGGAGCCACAAGGAACCAAGCAATAATCAATCCTAGTGTGGAAAGAAAAAGCGAATGAGGCATTGTTTCTACCCCCTCTCGAGGAGCCACAGCCCTGGAGTCCCTCCCTCCAGGGCTGTGGACTATCTTTCAAGAAAAGCTACCTTCTGAAGATTACTTGCAGTTCTTTCCGGTTAAGGCAAAGGCCGGGTTGACAGCCTTCCTTAGAATGGGGATCACTTCCGCAATCGTTACTTTTCCATCCCCATTCAGATCTAAGGCTGCTAGCTGGGTGTCGGTTGCCTTCCGGGTTCCTACCGCAATCTGCAGGGCCAGAATGGCATCATTGATAGCGACTCGGCCATCACCGTTAGCGTCTCCACAAACTGCGGTGGGAGCAGGAGGTGGAACTGCTTCCACAGGCAGGGTAACCAGTAGATGAGGGCCACCATAATCCAGGTTGTGCCCCGCGCCGCCACCACCTTCAAAACCGATAATGGTGATCACGTTCTCCTCGCCGAACTTGATCAAGTTCTTGGGCACTTTAACTTTCCAGTTCCTCTCCCAGTAAGGCCCAGAAGCCAGGAGCGTGCCGTTCCAGAAGATCCCTAAAGTGTCGTCATCCACGTTGAAATCCTGGAACATAAAGCGCACCCCCTTTTCGGCCTCCTTGGGGATAACGATATGTAATCGCTGTACCCAAGCGGTGTTGTCGGGAATACCTCCGGGTTCACCGGCTCGGCCACGAGGCCCAGCATCTCCAGGAACCAAATCCCAATCCTCAATCCATTTGGCAGAGGGAATGATCTTGTCAGCTCCCTTATCGGGATAGTCGGGTTTGGCGTACTCGGTAAGGTTATCCCGAATGGTCTGAGCATCCTCCGGTTGGGTGCCTAAGAAGCGCCAACCGGGTAAACCGGCTTTTTTCAGATCCTCGGCGCGCATACTAACCCGAAGAGTTGGAGGGGGTTGGAGGACTGCCGAACGTGCTACGAAGCGAGGCCCTCCATAATCAATATTGTGGCCGGCACCACCGCCCCCTTCGTTTCCAACAATGGTGATGACATTCTCGCCACCGAACTTAATCAATTTCTTAGGAACGAGGAACCTCCAGTTGGTTGTCCAACCGCCACCGGCGCCGATCTTCACTCCATTCCAGTAGGTCCCTAAGTTGTTGTCATCTACATTGAAATCCTCCAGGAAGAAACGTTCCCCTTTGTTAGCGAAATCGGCGGGGATCACCACGTGGAGGCGTTGGACCCAGTTGGAATTATCAGGGATTCCTCCGGGTTCACCCGCCCGGCCTCGAGGGCCAGCGTCTCCAGGGACCAAATCCCAGTTTTCGAGCCATTCAGCAGAAGGAACGAACTTATCCTTCCCTTTATCCGGATAGTCTACCGCAGCATAAGCATCTTTATTAGCTGCGATAGTTTCGGCATCTTCCGGCATAGTGCCTAAGAAACGCCAACCGGGTAGACCAGCCTCCTTCAGATCAGCAGCGCGGAGGCTGATAAAGTCAATTTCCCGGAAAAATTTGGAGGAGATAGGGACATTGGTAAGCTTAGGTCTACCCGCTGGGGTGGCCACCTCGAGATTAGGGCCACCGTAATCCAGGTTATGCCCTGCTCCTCCACCCCCTTCATGGCCAATGATGGTCAGAACATTTTCCGCTCCGAATTTAATGGCATCTTTGGGAATCTCGAAAATCCAAAGGCGGGTCCATCCCATTCCTGACCCGAGGAGCTTACCATTCCAGTAGGTCCCTAGGTTGTCGTCGTCCACGTTAAAATCTCGGAGGATGAACTTTGTACCGACCTCGAGCTCCTTGGGAATAAAGATATGGAGGCGTTGGACCCAGTTGGAGTTGTCTGGAATCCCAGCAGGGTCTCCTGCTCGGCCAAGGGGTCCTGCATCTCCCGGGACAAGGGGCCAATCCTCCAACCAAGTCGCGGTGGGGATGAGCTTATCTTTTCCTTGATCTGGATAGTCGGGTTTGGCATATTCCTCCAAGTTGTTGGCAATCGTCTCCGCATCTTCAGGTTGGGTTTGTAAGAATCGCCAACCGGGGAGCTCCGCAGCCGTTAAATCCTCGGCTCGAAGGCTAAGGATGACTCCTGGTGCAGCGGCTACCAGACGGGGGCCACCATAATCCAGGTTATGCCCTGCTCCTCCACCCCCTTCGTTACCGATAATGGTGATCACGTTCTCTTCCCCAAACTTAATGAGGTTTTTGGGGACTTCGAGTTTATAGTTGACCTGCCAACCTGCTCCACTACCGATGCGAACACCGTTCCAGTAGGTTCCCAAGTTGTTATCGTCAATGTTAAAGTCCATCAGGAAGAATTTCTCCCCTTTGGTAGCGAACTCTTTGGGAATAACAACGTGTAACCGCTGGACCCAATTGGAGTTATCTGGGATACCTCCGGGATCTCCGGCCCGGCCTCGCGGCCCCGCATCTCCGGGGACTAAGTCCCAATCTTCTACCCAAGTGGCTGAAGTGACGAATTTATCCTGCCCTTTATCGGGATAATCCGGTTTGGCGTAATCATCCAGATGGGCAAGGATTGTCTTGCTATCCTCTGGTTGAGTGCCTAAGAAGCGCCAACCGGGCAAACCTTTATTTTTGAGGTCTTCAGCCCGAAGGCTGAAAGTATCTACTTCGACGAAGACGTTTTGGAAAACGTCTTGGGCCTGAGTGATAGAGGTCGTAAGCCAAAAAGAAGGAAGTGCTACTAGAAAGGTGAGATAAAGGCCCCTTCCTAGGAGCTTAAAGCAAGACCGCACAGCCAATTTTTACCTCCTTGAAACGAAATTAGGGGAACAACACCCCCACAGCCTCTCCCTGTGGGGTGAAGAAAGATCTCCTCTCACTAAAAATTATTCTACAAACCTTTCTAAAAATCCTTCTTTTCTTTTTCTCCTTTGTAGAGCTAAGATGGCATCTGCCACCGCCACTTTCCCATCACCGTTGGCATCCTCATAAACCCCTATGGGGGCAGGGAGTGGGGGTGGTGCAGGACTGCCGGATCAAGCGTAAACCATAAACCCCTGTGGGGGCAGGGAGTGGAGCTACCTTAGGAAGCACGCCACAAACATTAGCCCACCATAGTCCAAATTGTGTCTGGCACTGCCACCCTCTCCATGGCCAATAATGGTAATTACATTCTTAGCACCGAACTTAATGATCTCGCGCAGCACTTCAAAACCCCAATTAATGGTCCAACCTGTCCCTCTACCTAAGGAGCTTACTATTCCAGTAAGTACCTAGGTTATCATTATCCCCATTGAAGCCTTGGAACAAGAGGTGCGTTCTGACTTCCAAAGCCTCAAAAGAAGTTTCCCGAGTGAAAAGGCAAGGAAAAAGATGGGACAACCTGAAAGAGAATCTAGGAGTAAAAATGATCCTCAAGGACCAAATTGCCCTAGTCACAGGTGCTGGACGAGGGATCGGCAAGGCGATTGCCTTGACCTTTGCCCGGGAGGGAGCTTGCCTGGTTATTGTTTCTCGTACCCCGGCAGAACTTCAGCAAGTCGCTGAAGAAATTGCCCAAATTGGAAGCCAAGCCTTGGCTATTCCGGCAGACATCTCTCAACCGGTAGATGTTGAAGCAGTGGTCCAAGCCACTCAAACTCTCTTCGGTCGAGTGGATATTCTGGTCAACAACGCAGGCATTGGAACCTTCTGCAAAACCTGGGAGATGCCGATAGAGGAGTGGGATCATATTCTCGCGGTGAATCTCCGAGGGCCTTTTCTCTGTTGCAAAGCGGTACTCCCTGGAATGATAGAGAGGAACTACGGGCGCATCATTAATATTTCTTCGATGGCAGGGTTAAGGGCATGGCCGGACTATGGGCCTTATTCGGCCTCCAAAGCAGGGTTGAATCTCTTCACACAAGTTCTTGCGGAAGAGCTTAAAGCGATAGGGAAAAAAGGGATCACCGTCAATGCTCTCTGCCCGGGGCCAGTGGCTACTCGCCTCCGGAGCTCCCATTTCCCTGAGGAAGACCCCTCTACGATCATGCAGCCTGAAAAGGTAGCAGAAGTTGCCCTCTTCCTAGCCTCCGAGGCAAGTCAGGGGATCTCCGGGGCTATTATCCCTGTTAACCATTATTAGCCAGGTGTATACGGTTCCAGCATTCACATCCCTTTAGGGTGCGCTTCCTATCATCCTCCGTAAACAGGGAATAAAGCGCAGGCTAAAGCCTGCGGCTACTAGAAGCTAACCCAGGCTTTTGGGGGCGAGGTATGCTTCGCCTCTACTACCAAACTACCGATCCGGAGTGTTTAGAACGGAGGTTGATGAAGAAGGCTTATCAGCCTTGGTTACCACTTTTAGATATAGGAGAACAATGTGGCCCTTTCTGACAGCATCCTTTTTGTAGCTCTCCTTTTCAACGGGGTTCTCGCCCTCTTTTGCCTCCCTACCCTCGTTCAGCGTAAGAAAACAGCTGATTTAGACCACTCCTTGTCTATTCCCCCTCAGCCATTCCTTAGAGGGATTCTCCTCTATCTGATCCTCCTCCTTGCCTCTTTCGCTGTCACTCTGCCTACCCACCCTCCCTTCGCTCCGGGACAACAACTGGGAAGGGGATACTTTATTGGAGGTCTTTTTGCCCTGTTAGCTCTTCTATTAAACTACAAAGCCCATTCCCTAATATCTCCTTCTCTGCTCTCTCCCCGGGTCTTTCAAGATCCTCAAGAACAAAGGCTTTCTTCCTTTGGAGGCCTCTGGATAGGGGTTTCTGCCCTGGCCCTCTTAGGTATAACTATAGTCTATCTGCTTTTCCGGAATAACCCTTACCACGCTTTAAACGGCTTTGCTCTTTCAGCTTGCCTCGCAGGCTTCCTCTCCCTACCCATCTCGATAGAAAATTCCCAAGAGCACTCCAGGGAACCCCAGAAAACCCTCCTTCGATCTTTTGTGAGTTCATCCCCCTTGGTCTTTTACCTCCTTTTAGCAGTGAGCTTACCCGCTACTTTACTTATCGCAAACTTTCACTACGGGGCTTTAGGAAAAGAGAAACCTATAGAAGAGGAGCTATGGAGGGTCTTCCCCTTAACAGTAGCAACTCTCAGTTTAGCTGCTGGTTGGATCAGCTGGGTTATTAGGAAGAACGTATTTCTTTCTCTCCCCTTAGCTCTCAGACACTCTCTTCCTTTAGTGATTTTCTTGAGCTTGTTTAACTATGGAAGCTGGCTAATGACCTCTACTCTCTTCGGCTATCCTCCTCTATTCCGACCACTCCTCATCGGCAATCTCAGCGGTTTCTTTCTTCTGGGATTAGCAATAGAAAGAACTCGGGGAACATCAAAAGGTTCAACCTCTCTTCAAATCCCCTTAACCACTGTTGCTATATTCCTCCTTCTGTTGACTCTCCTTGCTTGTATGAAATCGCTAGGAGGGTATGGAGCAGGACTGGGAACAATAGCCCTGTTAGGCCTTCTTATAACGGTTCAGGGTTTATCCCCCCTGTCTATCCCCTTTCTGAAGCAAGAGGGAAGCCCAGGACATAACCAGTCAATTCCCACCCCACCCATCCCCTTAGTCCTTCTACTGGCACCTGCCTTGATTCTCACAGTTTTCTTTCGCCTCTTTCTAGAAGCGATGGCTTTAAGGGATGTAAGGCTTAGCCTCTCGGCCCTTCCTGTTCATTTTGGCCTCCTTCTCGGTACCCTCCTTCCCCTCTGTCTGTGGGATCTGAGTTCCCTCCCTGAAGAGACATCCAGACCTTATCCTACGTTCTTACTAATGGCCCAAAAGGTGATAATTGGAGTAATGACTGTAATAACGCCCTTTCTTAGCTGGCTTTTCTGGGGAGAGGGAGCGACAGCCGGGGTACTTGTCGGCTTATTCTTCGCCCAGTGCCTTGGATCTTTTCGAGAGTGTTCCTCCCCTCCAGGTAACTCGTCTTTAAATTTATCTGCTATTACCTTGGGGATGGCCTTAGTAGCTTACCAATTTGCCCCCTTAATGCTCCGGATAGAGCCTTTTTTGACTCGTACCCTGCGGGTCAAAGTCGCTCTTGTTCTCCTCATCTTAGGAATTGTGGCATGGGTTTGGCAAAACCTTAAGGCGAGACACACTTCTCAAGGAGATGGATAACTTTAAGAAGGGGATCTCCTCCTTCCCGAGGCCCTAGAATGAGAAGAAGAAAGACAGGCTTAAAGTCATTCTTCCTCCAACTTGCTGGGTTAGGTTGGGTTGGCTTTCTTTTTTGCTGGCTACTCGCCCAAGAGGAACCTACAGGTTCTTTGAGGATCCGAGTTATAGCAAAGGATACCCAACAACCCCTAGCAAGAGTTCGCGTTTGGCGACAGCAGGTGGGTGGGGAGCAAGAAGCCTTTTACATGACGAGTAACTCCCGAGGCTGGATCTGGAGGCGCAAAGTACCTGTGGGGCAATACGAAATTACTAGTGCCTACGGAGGAGGATACCAGCTGGAGAAAGCTGGCCCTCGCTTTGAAGTCCTGGAAGGACGAGAGACTACACTCACTCTAGAGCTAACCCCTTTACCTCCCTATGTTTACTTCTCTGTACCTCAGCGCCAATTCTCTCCCCAACAAAAAGTTCAAGTAGACTGTTATGGACACTCCCGGGAAAAACAACTCCATCTCTACCTCTATAAAGTCCCTCCTCTGCAGTATCTTCTGAATGCTCCTTCGGAGGGGTACGAAGGTACCCCCTTTGGACAAAAACCTGGGGAAATCGGCCTGAAAGAAGCTTTAAAAGGATCACGCCTTATCAAAGACTGGAGTATTCCTCTCAAGCTCTCTTCAGCTAGCGAAGATCCCTTCTCCTTTCAAATTCCTATTTCCCTCCCTAACCTTCCGCGAGGACTCTACATCCTTATCGGCAATCTCGGTAACCTAAAAACTTCTATCCCCCTTCTGATCAGCAATCTGGGGTTGATTTGCAAACAAGCACCCGACCATCTTCTTCTCTATGCCCAGAGCATTTCTAACAACCAACCTCAGCCAAAGGTCCATCTTTACCTTTTGAAGAACAAAAGGGAGAGGATCCGCGGGATAACTAACGCCCGAGGCCTCTGGGAGTGGCTAGGTCCCCTAGGCCAAACTCCTCTGGTTTTTGCCCAGCACGGTGAAGATATCGCCTGGCTTCAATCAGGCGTCTACTCTGCAGAGGAGCAAGAAAAGTACCGTCTTTATCTCTTCACCGAACGTCCCCTTTACCGTCCAGGTCAAAGGGTATTTTTTAAAGGGGTTGTCTGCTCCTTAGCGGATAACCGGTACAGGGTAGCTCCAGGGCAAAAAGTTACTGTACAAATCCGAGATGCCCAGGATAGTTTAGTATGGAAAAAGGAGTTTACAACTAATGCCAGGGGGAGTTTTTGGGGTTTCTTTCCCCTGGGCACAGAAGTCGCCCTTGGAAACTGGCGTTTAGTTGGGAACATTTTCGGAAAAACCCAGGAAACTTCTTTTGGGGTTGCAGAATATCGAAAGCCCGAGTACCAAGTTGAGGTCTCTACGGATAAAAAAGAGTATATCCGGGGAGAAGCTATCCGAGTAAAGGGCCTCGCTCGATATTATTGGGGAGGCCCGGTAGCAAAAGCCAAGGTTAATTACACGGTAACTGGGAGTGACTACTGGTTTTACCCCAACGCAGGAGGAACCCCCGAGACCTTCTTTCCCTATGAAGAGAGCCGGATCTACGGGCAGGAGATCGCTAACGGTCAAGTCATCACCGATGAAAAAGGTGACTTCAGCTTCTGGGTGCCTACTCAAAAAGTAGGGGCCGTCCTCAGCGAGTTCCAGGATCAGCTGTTCCAAATCGAAGTAGAAGTTACTGACCTAGCAGAACGATCCGTTAGCCGATCCATTCATTGTCTTGTTGCCCGAGGAGAAATGACCCTCTTCCTAAAAACGGAGAACTATGTCTATAGCTTAGGCGACCTAGTTCACCTCTCTCTTCTGGTAACAGATCTCAAAGGGAAGAAACAGGAAGGAGTTCCCATAGACCTGTGGGTAACCCCTCCACCAATGGGGAAAGGAGTGATAAGAGGGGGTCAAAGACGTCATGTGAAAACCCAACTGGAAGAAAAAGAAACCTTTCACACCACCTCTGATGCAGAAGGAAGAGGAATTTTCCGTTTCCCAGTAGATCGCCAAGGGGAATGGACCCTCACTGCAACTGTTCGAGACCAAAGAGGAAACCGAGTTTCCACCCGCCTTCAATTATGGGTAGTAGAAGGAACTTTTCGAGATCCCTCCTATTCCTATCCTGAATTGGCCCTTCAATGGAATAAAAAGGCCTTCCATCCGGGTGAGATAGCCAAAGTCTTAATTAACACATCGGCCCGGAACCTCTATGCTCTGATCAGCCTGGAAGGACCCCGGATCTTTTGGTGGAAACAGATCTTCCTGAAAGGGGGGACATCCCTATTCCAGTTCCCGGTGAGAGAAGAGTACCTCCCCAACGCTTACCTTAATGTCTGTTTTGCCAAGGGAAAGAAGTTTGTCCAACAGAGTATCCCTCTAAAAATCGCTTTGGACCGCCATCTCCTTGAAGTGAAGATCTCTTCTGATAAACTTGAGTATCGCCCTCGGGAGAGGGCTAACTTCACCATCACTTGCCGGGATGCTCAGGGAAAACCGACCCAAGCAGAAGTTTCTCTGGGCATTGTAGACGAAGCGGTTTATGGAGTCCTTGAAGAGCAACGGCCGGACATTGCTCAGGTAATTTATGGGGAACGGGAGAATCAGGTACAGACCCTCTATTCTTTTCCTGAAATCTACTACAGCGGGGGCGCCAAAGAGGGGTCTATTGGATCAGAGGTACGACGATGGTTTCCTGACACCTGGAGATGGCTTCCCGATCTTATCACTAATAAAGAGGGCCAAGTTCATCTTCAACTCACTGTTCCTGACACTCTAACCACCTGGAGGCTTACCGCCAAAGCCCATACCCCTTCAGTAGCAGTAGGCAGTGCTATTCACAAGATCAAGGTTAGAAAGGATCTGATGGTACGCTTGATTACGCCCCCTTTCTTTACTCAAGGGGATTCTACTGTTTTATCGCTCTTCCTTCATAATGGGACCTCAAAGCCCCAAAAGGTCAAAACCTTGTTGAGAGTGGAAGGGCTGAGACTTTTAAGTTCTTCTCCTACTGACTTCACCCTTGCTCCGGGTCAAGAAGGCAAAATAAATTATTCGATCAGAGCAGAAACAGCTGGGACTGCCCGATTATTGGCCTTAGCCCTTGCTGAATCGGGGTTGAGAGACGCAGTGGAATTATCCGTGCCGGTTCTTCCTCATGGGATAGAGAAGAGGATTGTTTTTTCGGGGGAAAGTAGAACAACCCTTTCTCGAAATTTTCTCCTACCCGAAAGGATCATCCCTGAAGCGACAAAAGGCAGTGTGACGCTAAGTGGGTCTACTGCAGGAGTTGTTCTTCAAGCGTTAGATTATCTTCATTCCACCTATTATGGGACTTCTGAAAATGTTGTAGGATGGTTCCTCCCAGATATGACAGTTGCGATGGTTTTTCGAGAGCTTGGTATTACTCTTAAAGAGATTGAACAACGATTACCTGAACGAGTGGTGAGCAATCTTCAACGGCTTTACCGGCTTCAGCAAGAGGATGGGGGTTGGGGTTGGAGTGACAATACCCAGAGTGATGCTTTTTGGACTGCTTACGTCCTTTATGGCTTGACCCAGGCCCAAAAAGCAGGCTATCCCGTGGATGAAACTCGCCTACAACGAGGTTTCCAATGGTTAAAAGATCATCTTACGTCAATCCACAATGAGAGTGATCGAGCTCTAGTCCTCTATGTGATGGCTTTTGTGGTTAGCTCTCTTCTTGGCCAAGGAGAAAGAGAAGAACATCAATCCTACTCCTCTCTATTAAAGAGAGAGTGTTTGACCTTGGCCCCCCGGCTAAAATCCTTATCTGATAAGAACTATGGGTTATCCCTCTTGATTCTGGCTTTGAATCAATTGGGGTTAAAAAAGCAATCTTCGGCGCTGGCAAAAGTTTTAGAGCAGAGGGCTAAGGAAACTTCCGAAGAATGCTGGTGGGAGGAGACCTACCCTTGGGGCTTTTACTCCTGCAACCCTTACGAAACTACCGGCTATGCTCTAAAAGCCTTGGCTGTAGTAAACCCTTATCACCCCAAAATCCCTAAATCCGCTCGATGGTTAATGAGGCAAAGGCAGGTCAACGGCGGGTGGTGGAGCACCGAGGATACCGCTTCAGTGATTTATGCCCTGGCAGATTATCTCAGAGTATCAGAAGAAAGGGAATCCCCTAACTACTTAGCCCGGGTTTTCATTAATCACCACCTGGTACGAGAAATCTCTGTAAATTCTACAAACCGTTTTAACCGCTTCGAGGTTTTGATCCCGCATCCTCTCCTCAAAAGAGGGACCAATTTCCTCCGCTTGGAAAAGCAAGGGAAAGGGAAACTCTTTTTCAACGGAGTGATAAGATACTGGTCAGCAGAAGAGAACCTTCGCCCGGAATCCCAAGGATTGAAGGTTACCCGACAGTACTTCCTTCGGACTCGCTCTCTTCAAGGCAATAGATGGCGAGAGAGCCTTCAACCGGTACGGGGTTCTGTCAGGGTTGGGGATGAGATAATGGTGCAACTAACGATAGAACCTCGGGCAGATTGCAAACAAGTTGTCATTAACGATCCTATTCCCAGTGGGGGAGAAGTGATAGAAGATTTCTCTGCTGGAGAAGAGAGGGGATGGTTTGCGCGCCGAGAAAACCACGATAATCGGGTGACCTTTTATGTGGACTATTTGCCTAAAGGGAAACATAACTTGAGCTACATCCTCCGGGTGGAGCGTAAAGGGGAATTTCATGTTTTACCGACCCAAGCAAATTGCCTTTATATCCCTGAAATTTGGGGGACGGGAGAGGAGACCCGCATCAGAGTAAGATAGACCTGGAAAAGGGGGCAAAAACAGTGTGAGGATTTTTTTCAAGCTTTCGATCCATCGTCTATTTGAACCAAAAGGGAAAGAGAGCCTCTCTTCTAGATTGACCTTACGCGACCTTTGCCTCCTTCTCTTGCTTCTTTTTCTCCTGCCTGCCTTTTTTCTGAAGACGCCCGAGAAACCCCAAGAACAAGAGATTGCCGGTTTTACTACTTCCTTGGCAGGCCGAACGAAGGGGCAGTTACATAACATCCGGTTGGCGGTTAAGGGTCTTGATGGGGAGGTCATCCCTCCCGGAGGGATCTTTTCTTTTAACCAGCGGATTGGCCCTTTCTCCCCGGATAGGGGTTATGTAAAAGGATGGGCTATCCTTGACGGCGAGTTGGTACCCCAATATGGTGGAGGGGTTTGCCAGGTTTCCTCAACTTTATATAACTGTGCTTTACTCGCTAACTTTAAGATTTTGGAGCGCACCCGGCATCTCTGGCCGGTCCGTTCAGTCCCTCCGGGGTTAGACGCAGCCGTAGCATCTGGGGGATTTGATCTGAAATTTCAAAATACTCTTCCAGTACCAGTGCGTATCCGGACGCAAGTGGTAGGTCAGCGACTAAGTATGCGTTTCTTTTCTCCCATCTCTCTGCCTTATCAAGTCAAAATTTTTCGAGAGGTTCTTGCTACTTTCCCTCCTGCTGAGGTACATCAGTTACTCTCTTCCCCCCCAGGAACCTATCAAATTACCAACAAAGGGTTTTATGGATACCAAGTGCAGGTTTACCGAGTTCTCTATCACAATGGAACCGAAATGAGGCGGGAGATCATCTCCCAGGATTACTATGCCCCTATGAACCGGATCATAGGAGGGGGGAAAGGAAGAGCACAACGTTAGCTCCTACTCATCGCTTATTCTCTGAGCCCCCCTTTTTATATGAAGTTCGCTTTCCTTAAACTCTTCCAACTGCAAACCTTTCCAGTTTACCCCCAAAGGGACCGTAAGACTTTCAACTCCTCCCGGTTCAACACCTTCAAACCGATCAAAGCTCCCAGGTAAACTAGGATACTTACAAAAACAAAAACGACCTTCAAAAAAGGGTGAGGAACATTCCAGGTTAAAAACCAAACAGCTAGTAAAGAAGCAAGAAATATTTTAGCAAGATGTGAAAAGCGAAGGGATATGGGGATGATCTTCCCACACTTATACCAAGCATAAATATAGGCGAAGAGATAAGTTGCCAAAGTAGAAACTGCAGCTCCCCAGTAACCGATTCGTGGAATCAACAAAAAGTTAAGAAGAAGGTTAGAAGCTGCGGCCAAGAGATTCACTTGAGCAACTAAAGGGGAATTCTTCGAGGCCAAGGCGATTTGGAGGATAATCCGGGTCGCCCCCCACAGTAAAGTTCCCAAAACAATGGGGAGATTAAGCCTCCACCCGAGTTCAGCAACCTCCTTGTTCGCCAAAAAACTGAGAAGAGGACGCCCAAGAAGAGCAAAAATCATTGAAACGGGCAAAGCCAGCAGAAAATAAAATTGGAGGGAACGCTGAATAAGCCTCCGGAATTTTTCGTAATCTCGGTCCTCCCACAATTGAGAACAGAAGAAAATTAAGACGTATTCAAAGGGTGTAGCAAAAAGAAGAATGGAATTACATAAAGAATAAGCTGAGGAGTATATTCCCACCGCTTTTGCTCCGCTGTAATACCCCACAAAGTAGCGGTCACTGAGGGACATCACCCAATCGGAGAAGAGAGCAGGAATGAGAGGAATGGAGTATCTCAAGTAGATGGTTAAATTTTCAAAAAAAGAGGGACTTAATCCAATGGCCTTAAGGATGGTAGCGGTGGAAATGAAACCGAAGAGACTGTACATCACTACAAAGGAGCCTATAATTCGTTGCAACCCCCCACCAAGAAAAAGGGTGGTAAAGAGGAGCAGAACTTCCAGGAAGGACAGAGCAGTGTTAATCAAGTAGGAGGCTTTAATCTTCCCTAAACCCCTTAAATAACTGAGATTGATCCGAGTAAGGGTAAAGAGAGGGATGAGGAGAAAACTCGTTTTGAGTAAGCCCTCTAACTGCGGCTGGCGGAAGAAAAAGATGCTGATAGCCGGACTAAGATAAAACAGGATGCTTAGCCCTAGAAGCGAGGAGAGGAGGCTAAAAACAGTAATGGTGAAGTAGATCCGAGCGATCTTTTGCCGATCCGTGAGGCCAACAATGAATCGGAGGAGGGCTTGATGGAGATGAAGAGTAATGATAGGAGAAACGAGAGACAGAGTGCCATAAATTTGCACCCAAATGCCGTAGCTCTCGGCTCCGAGATACTTGGTAAGCAAAGGAATGGTGATAAAACCTTTCAGCTTACCAACGAAAGTTAGCACAAAGGCGAAGAGAACTTCACCGGAAAAGGAACGTGCAGAAAACCCAGTCCCCTTTTTGGTTGGCTCACTATTTGACATTGAGGACTTCATTGAATAAGGAGAGCAACTCTTTGGCAAAGATTTCAGCAGGCCAGTTCTTTACAATGAATGCCCTTGCTCTCTTCCCAAGATCTCGTCTAAGACCAGAGTCGGAGAGGAGGAGGTGACATCGGCTGATTATCTCCTCAGCATCTTCCTGAGAGGTAATCACGCAGTTCTCCATATTCTTTAAACGGTACTGATAAGCGTAAGGGGTTTCCGTAAAGATAACCGGCTTCCCGCAAGCCATCCCTGCAAAGATAGTGGTGTGTCCTGAAAAGTAGATACAATCCCGCATTGTAAGGATCACCATTAAAGCTCTTTGGAGAAGGGAACGAGTATGATACATCGGAGAATCAAAGATCAACTCCATATGAGGGGGCGGTGAGAGATGTTTGACCAAGAAGGGGAGAGTAACCACTTTGAAAGGCACTCCAAGTTTCTCGGCAATCTGGAATAACATCTCATAATTTCGGTAGCGATCTACCCCCACACTGAGAATGTAGTTCTCCTCCTCATCAACAGGATAGTAGTAACCTACATCTATACCATAGGGAAGGAAGCGAACCTTTTGCCGGGGAATTTTAAAGAGATAGGCTATGTTCTCACACTCTCGTTCCCCTGCCACGCTGATAACCCGGTCCACGTGCTTATAAAGCCAGCAGAGAAGGCCATATAAAGGTGGTTTTTTCCCCTCCATTAGGGCTTCGGTTGCCCCTGTCCCAATAACCAGTAGGGGCGCTTTGAAAAGCTTCAAGGCTTTTAAGAGGGCTACAGGTAATCCACAAGTATGGGATGTTACCAAAATAAGATCCGATTGTTTTAAAAAAGGGAGGGCTTTCAGGGCGATATCCAACTGGAAGTTCTGTCCGGTTAATCTTCGGAATCCTCTTTTTAAAGGAGTGAAAAGCCGGCTAAGGGCATCGGAGCGGTGAACCTCATCCTTATAAAAGGCTTCAATACCCCACTGTTGCAGGTGTTTCAGGCCATAAAAAATATTACTGGGGAGAGAAAGCTCTTCTATGCCAAAGGGTCTGCTTCTGGGAGCCGGGTAAAGATAGAATACTCTCAAGGCCTTTCTCTTAGGATAGGGTAGACAAGGAAGTTTTCTCTCGAACAAAGGATCGAAGGGTTTCAACCATATATTCCAACATCGGCTCCGATAGGCCGGGATAACACCCCAACCAAAAGGTCTGATTCATCACTCGATCGGTGTTGGTGAGGTTCCCAACAACTCGATAAGGCACTCCCTTATAAGCAGGTTGGCGGATCAGATTTCCTCCAAAGAGCTGACGAGTACCAATTTTCCGGCTTTCTAAAAACTGAACGATCTCACTTCGGCTAAAAGGAGCCTTTTCTCTCACCGTAAGGGCAAACCCAAACCAGCTGGGATCGCTATTTGGCGTAGGTTCCGGTAGAATAAAGAACTCTTCCAAAGGTTTGAGAGCCTCGTAAAGATATTTCCAGTTACGCTTTCGAGCCTCAATAAAGTGAGGAAGCTTCTTGAGCTGAGCGACACCGACCGCTGCTTGCATATCCGTTAACTTAAGGTTGTAGCCGATGTGCGAGTAGATATATTTGTGATCATAACCGAAGGGGAGGTCTCCTAACTGCCATTCAAAACGCTTTCCGCAAGTATTAGCCTTGCCAGGCTCACACCAGCAGTCCCGGCCCCAGTCCCGGAAGGATTCTACAAGGAACTTCAGCTTACCACTATTAGTTAAAACGCAACCTCCTTCTCCCATAGTAATATGATGAGCCGGATAGAAGCTCACCGTAGCCAAGTGACCGAAGGTACCGGTGAGCTGCCCCTTGTAGGTGGAGCCGAGGGCGTCGCAATTATCTTCAATGAGCCACAAGTCATATCGCCGGACCACTTCCATAACTGCCTCAAGGTTAAAAGGATTTCCTAGGGTATGGGCTAGGATGATTGCTCGCGTTCGAGGCCCTATGGCTTCTTCCAAGTAGCGCACATCCACATTGTAAGTGCCTAATTCAACGTCAAGAAAAACAGGGATGAGGTTATTCTGGAGAATAGGGTTAACGGTAGTGGGGAAACCAGCGGCAACAGTAACCACTTCATCCCCAGGTTGAAGGCGTTTACGACCTAATTTAGGGGAAGTCAGAGCGGAGAGGGCCAACAGGTTGGCCGAGGAACCGGAGTTACAGAGGATAGCATAGCGAACTCCTAAAAATCGAGCGAACTCCTTTTCAAACTGCTCTGCATAACGACCTGTTGTTAGCCAGAAATCGAGGGAAGCATCCACAAGGTGTACCAACTCATCAGCATCAAAGACACGACCCGAGACGGGAACAGGAGTTTGTCCTGGCACAAAAGCTTTTTGGGACCAAGCTAATTCATAATATCTTCCTACTAAAGAGAGGATATAAGTACGGAGATCCTCAGCGTTCATAGGAGACCTCGACTTTCTGAAGCCATCAAAAGTAAACCCTCTCGATAACCTATAAGAGGAGTTGAAAGCAAGGAGGCAGACTTCTCTATCACTAACCCCCCATTAAGGGGCCTTCGCGCTTTCTGTCCCAGCTCCTCGGTTGGCAGTCCTTTAATCCGTTGAGAGTCTAGGCCGAAAGCCCTGGCTGAAGCACAAGCAAAGGCATAACGATTGACTCTTTCCGGCCCCGCTACATTGTAAACCCCCACCACTTCTCTTTGCACCAGTTCCAAAACTGCCTGGGCTAAATTGGGCCCATAAGTAGGACTTCCCACTTGATCAACAGGAACTTTTACTTCCTTCCCCTCCCTCAAATTTCGGATAAGGCGAAGAACAAAATTTTTCCCTTGGCGCTCCCAACCATAGACCCACGTGGTTCGGATAATCAGATAATTTTCTGCGTGGAGGGCAATATAGTGTTCGGCCAAGAGCTTATGTTGGCCATATACAGAGAGAGGATTGGCTGGATCTTCTTCCCGGTAAGGCCCGGCTTTACCGTCAAAGATATAATCGGAGGAGAAATAGACTAATTTTGCTCCTAAGCTTCTCGTTGCCTGCACCAAGTTACAGATACCTCGTACATTGATTGCATAACTCTCCTCGGGGTGGCTTTCACAGTAATCCACATGGGTGAGAGAAGCAGGCACATAGACTACTGCTGGTCGTACCCTCCTAAGCAAGAAATTCACTTCCTCCGTTTGACGAAGGTCTAAAGGATATAAACCAGGAACAGGAAAAGAGTAATAGGTTCCAATGGCTTCCAACCCAGAGGTCATGGCATATTGAAAGAGATGCTCCCCTACCTGCCCTGAGGCTCCGATAATTAAGTGGACACTCATCGGTGTTTCAGCGACCAGTCATAAGGGATAGGATTATCAAAAGGGTCCATCCGTACTATTTCATCAGGATCATGAGGAATGGTAGCACAATTCGCGACAATCGCTGGAGTAACCCCTATTCCCTTAAACCCATTCCATACCCCCGGAGGAATCTTGACTAACACATAATTGGACTCACCAACAAACAACTCTTGAAGTTCACCTCGGGTGGGGGACTCCGGCCGATCATCATAGAGAACCAGTTTAATCATTCCTGAGACTACTGCATAGTTCAAAGTCATTCTTTTATGAAGGTGCCAACCCTTGACTACACCAGGATAGATGACAGAGAAATAAATCTCCCCAAATTGCTCAAAATGAGGATCGTCACAGCGGAGCATATGCATCACTTTTCCTCGTTCGTCGGGAATCTGTTTCAACGGATGTACCAACACTCCGTGGATCATAGACCCTCCTCCGCGAAGAAACGACGGTACCACTGAATAGTTTCTTCCAACCCCTGTTCAAGGCCATAGATAGGCTTCCAACCCAAGAAATGGCGCGCTTTCTGGGCAGATAGATACTGGTGCTTAATCTCTCCACAAGCTCGGTTCAAGATCTGCGGTTCCATATGAGAACAACCCATCAGTCTTTGGATCACCGCAACTACTTCAAGAACACTTAAAGGAGTTTCATTGCTAAAGTTAAAGGCTTCACCTTGGATCTGGCCCTCTGGCAAACGTTCGGCAAGGCAGAGATAAGCCCTAACCACATCCTTAACATAGATATAATCCCGAATCAAAGTGCCGTCACTTCGGATCACAGGACGTTCCCCTTTAAGCAAGGAACGAATTGTTCCTGGAACGATCCGGCTCCAGTTGAGATCGCCTCCTCCATAAACATTTCCGCACCGGCTAATGGCTATAGGAAGTTGATAGGTGTGGTAATAGGCCTGGGCAATAAGGTCCGCACAGCTTTTGGATACATCATAAGGATGTCGGCCGGTAAGCGGCATATCCTCAGTATAAGGTAGAACTGGCTGATCACCATAAGCTTTATCACTAGAGGCAATGATCACCCCCTGGATCCGGTCTTGATGGAAACGACAAGCCTCCAATAAGTTATATGTTCCCCGGATATTTGACTCAAACGTAGTTAAAGGGGACCGATGGGCAATGCCAACAATAGTTTGGGCTCCTAGGTGAAAGACAATTTCAATCTCGTAGAGGTTGAGAGTACGTTCTAGAGTCCAGAAATCTTCTAAGGATCCATTGACCACCGTGATACGGTGGAAATCACCACTGCGGTAGAGCTCGGATTGAGGGTCTAAGTCCCTTACTAGGGCGACCACCGTAGCTTTCCGGGCGAGAAGTTCCTTCACTAACCAGGAACCTATCATTCCGGTAGCCCCTGTAACAAAGACGCGACGTTCTTTCCAAAATTCCGGGTTCATTCACTCCCACACCTTCCAGGGGGCAGAACCCCTTTGCCAAAGATGGTTAAGAAGACGCACATCCCGGAGGGTATCCATACATTGCCAGAAACCATAATGGCGATAAGCCACTAACTGCCGCTCTTCAGCCAATCGTTCTAGAGGTTCACGCTCAAAAACCGTGGCGTCGCCTTCAATATAATCCAGTACTTCCGGCTCCAATACGAAAAACCCCCCGTTGATCCATCCCTCACCAATTTGCGGCTTCTCCTCGAAGCGAGCCACTTGGTCCCCCTCAAAAGTAATCCCTCCAAAGCGAGCAGGGGGACGAACCGCAGTCACGGTCGCCAGCTTGCCATGGCGACGATGAAAAGTGACCAACTCTTGAATATTAACATCGGCCACACCATCCCCATAAGTCATCATAAAGGTACCGTCCTTAAGCCAGGAGGCCAACCGCTTAATGCGCCCTCCTGTCTCTGTATTCAAACCTGTATCAATGAGGTGAACTATCCAGTTCTCCCGCTCCCCATCTTGGACATCGATATGCCCATTGGCTAAGTTGATACTGATACTGTTCCGCAGGTAGTAGTAGTTAAGAAAATAGCTTTTGATCACCTCCCCTTTATACCCCAAGGCGACGATAAACTCATTAAAGCCGAAAGCAGAATAGATATTCATAATATGCCAAAGAATCGGACGGCCGCCGATTTCCACCATCGGTTTGGGCTTAACCTCAGTCTCTTCAGCAAGACGAGTTCCCATACCTCCAGCAAGGATAACCACTTTCATAACGCGCCTATCCTTAGTAAAGGGATTAAAGTTGTCTCAGCAATTCCCAAAGACCTCTTTTCCCCGCATCCGGATGAATTTTCCCTTAAAGAGAGGTGAAAAGGAGCTCCTTAAACACCGCTTCGGTTCGAGCAACCATTACCGACAGAGTAAATTTATCCGACACGCTGGGAATAGCATTGCGCGCAAGCCGATGTCTTAAGCTTTCATCCTCCCTCAGGGTTTGGATGGCTTCCCGAATCTTTGGGGGGGTCGCTTCGACCAGCAGACCATTAAAGCCATCCTGCACAACCTCAGGTGTACCCCCAGCAGGAGTAGCGATAACCGGTACCCCAAGCATTAAGGCTTCGACAACGATGTGAGGAAGTCCTTCGTAACCTGAAATAAGCAGGAAAACATTATGCTCCCGGAGGAGGGCGTGGACAGCAGGACGCGGAAGAGAACCGGTAAACCAAACCCGAGTCTTAAGCCCCAACTCCTGAGCAAGATCCTCCCAATCTCTCCGAGAAGGGCCTTCGCCTACCACAGTAAGAGTTACCCCGGGAAGAGGTGCTATCGCTCTCAGAATCCGATCTACTCCCTTCCAGGGAACTAACCGACAAACCGTAATAAGACGAAAAGAACTCTGGGGAAAGGGTAAAGAGGGGCGCGGCTCTTCAGAGAGGTCTGAAGACATCTGGATGGCATTGTAAACTACTCTACAACGCTCCTCGGCAGTGCCCCAACCGATAACGACACGTTTGAGATATTCACTGGGAACAATAATCCGATCTGCTTGCTGGATCCACCAATTTCTTTGGGCTTTTAACCACTCCACCCGCCGAGATTGAAGCTTTTGTTGGAACTCGTCAAAGCTTGCTTGCGTCCAACCCTTGCGAATCGCCCTTTCCCAAGCTTCATCCCCAACGATCTTCATCACCAAAGGTTTTTTCAATATCCTGTTAGCCAGAACCGTCTCTAAATAAATTCCATTGGCGTAGAGAATCTCTACTTGTTGCCCTAGTCGAAGAATTTGGAAAACAGTAAGGGGAATTCTCTTCCAAAAAGGCTGTCGGCGAGGAACTCTTTGCACAGGAAAAGGATAAGAGCTATCCCCCTGGTTGAGATGCTGGGGCTCACTGGTTGTGAGGACCCTAACCTGATGCCCCCGCTGGGAGAGTTCGCGGGCAATGGTAGGCACATAAGTCGCGGGGCCGCCAATATCTGGAGGGAAAATACCCGTTGTGATGAGGATCCTCATCTCTGCTAATCTGGCAAGAAGGACCTAAGAAATTGGAACCTCGCTTACTCGCCTTCTCTGTCTTCTTCTGCGGGTTGACCGATAGGAAGTCGAGCAAAGAGTTTTTTGCGGGACCTCCGACGGCTCTTTTCCTTCCCACCCTCTGTACCATAGCCATAGCCGTAATAGTAATAGTAGTGGTAATAATAGTAGTTGTAAGAGGCTTCCCGGGTAAGGTCCACCTTGTTGAGAACCACTCCGAGAATACGCCCTCCTGAGCGAACCAAATTATCCAAGGCCCTGGCGATCAAACGCCGGTCAGTTTGACCAGTAGCAGTAACGATGAGGACTCCATCCACTTGTCGGGCTAGAATGTGAGCGTCGGTGATCATTGAACAAGGCGGTGTATCAAGAACAATGGCATCAAATTGGTCATAAAGGCGTTGCAAGAAGGCTCTCATCCGTTCGCTATCGAGAAGTTCCGCAGGATTAGGAGGGACTGCTCCACTGGTGATGATATAAAGCCCGGTAGTGCCACTAGGATGGAGGATATCTTGCAGAGGCACATCCCCAACAAGAAGGTGGGTTAAACCGGGGTCCCGAGGGATGTTAAAGAGTTTGTGAAGAGAAGGATTTCGGAGGTCGGCATCTATCAGCAAAGTCCGGAGGCCATTTTGGGCGAGAGCAATAGCTAGGTTTGATGCAGTAAGTGTCTTGCCTTCTTTGGGAACGGCGCTGGTTACGAGGAAAGATTTGAGGGTACGTTCCACACCGGTGAATTTAAGATTGTTTCTAAGCATTCGGTATCCCTCACCGACGAGGGAACGCGTGGACATCTGAGAAATCAACCGGCGTTCAGGATCTGTGATCAAGGGGACCAAGGCTAAAGTAGGGAAGCCGAGATAGCGTACCACATCATCGGGGGTTCGGAGGGCCATATCTAAGGAAACCATCAGGGAAATACTTAGCAATCCAAAGATAAGTCCTAAGAAAGCACCAACCATCAAACTCAGCCGTTTTTTCGGCTTAAAGGGGGCCCTAGGAGCTTCTGCAGGCTCAATAAGTCGGGCGGAGGGCACATGAGCCGCTTCCTGCATCCGGAGTTCGGTCTGCTTCTCCAGCAAACTCATATATGCTTTAGAAAGGGAATCGGCTCGCTGAAGCAATTCCGACATCCGGGTTTGCTGAAAGGGTATCGTGGCCAATTGTTGGCGTGCCTGCTCCAACTGAGAGGTAAGAGCAGCGATCTGGGAACGAATTCCCTCCTGTTGAGTTTCTATTTCCCGAATTTTCTTCAGAGTCTCAAGACGTTCGGGATTAGGTTGGGAGGAAGTTACGCGAACTAGGGGTTGAGAGTGCAACAGTTGCTGGAGTTGGCTCCGAGTTTCTTGGATCTTGGCATCCATCTGCTGGATGTAGGGGCTTCCTTCGGGGTAGTCCTTTAACATGGAAGCCCGATCTATCCTCAGTCGAGTGAGCTCTTGACGCAAACTAACCACTTGGGGGTTGTCTTCCCATTTCTCGATTTTGATCAACCGGGGAAGACGAGCGTAACGCTGGCGTAATTGAGCAAGTTGGGCTTCATTGTTACGCAGTTGTGCCTGAAGATTGATAATATCCTGCTGAGTACTAAAAGCGATTTGCAAACGAGCGGTTGTATCCGCATCTAAGTTAGGACTTTTAATCCTCTGTTTGAAATACTCGATTTCTCCCTGAACCTGTTTCAGCTCTTTCTGGGTTTTCTGAAGCTGGTCTCTTACAAATTGGAGGGCCCGCCGAACCGTGTTTAACCCTCGTTTATCGGTATACTCAATGTAAACTTGACCGATTTCGTTAGCCACCTCTTGGGCAATCCGGGGATTAGAGTGCTCCACTTGAATGTCTACAACAGAGACATTCTCTTTAACCCGGTAGCTCACCCGACTTTCCAAAGGCTTCCCGGAAGGGTTCCGAGAAGCCACTCGTCGGCAAGCTTCCCGAAAGATGGGTTTACTTGATAGCAACCTTACTTGGGTATCCAAATTCCCCGGTTGAGAGGTGGCTAGGATCCGGGCTACAGCGGAGATTTCTTGATCTCCTGAAGAACTAGGAGACTGGTTCTCTTCCTGGATAAGAATAGAAGCAGTAGCTCGATAAACAGGTTTCTGCAGGTTAACCCAAAGAAAGGCAAGGGTTAAACCGATGAAAGTGGTGGCGAATAAAATCTTCCAGTGTTTTTTAAAGAGTTGAAGCGCTTGAATGATATCCTGAGTTTCCGTCTCATCCTGAAGGATTGCCGCCCCAGGAACCGACCCAGGAACGGGAAGGGTTTTCTGTTCGGGGGTGTCCATAGCTCTCACTTCCTATGTAGCTGATAAGGTGGTACAAAAGATTGGATCAACCGCTCTCAATCAGCAAGGTTGGACGATGCAAGCCTTGTGGAGGCTCAAGCCTGCGAATACCCAACCTAGCAATCTATCTCTTCCCAGCAAGAAAGAAAATTGCCTAATTACTTCTCCTGAAGTTCGCTTGGAGATTCCCTTAGAATTATTCCTTAAAATCTCTGCTTATCGCTGAAGAATAGTGATGAGGTTCAACAGACTAATGCCCACGTTGAGGTAGTTCAAAATTTGGCCTCCCCGTTCCCTTCTCGGAGGGACGAAGAGAACATCCCCAGGCTGGAGGGTCGCATCCTGACTACTATCGCCTTTCTTCAAGGCATTTTCTAGGTTCAGCTGAAGGTTAAAGGTTTGTCCATTATGTTGGCGAACCACCACTACTTTCCGAAGGTCAGCCCCCCCAGCAGCTCCGCCGGCTTGGGCAAGAGCCTCCAAGGCCTTCAGGGGCCGAGCCTCCGGCATACTCATCATTCCTGGACGACTCACCGCCCCTAAAACCATAATCTGCCGAGTCTTCGGAGGAATAATGAGAATATCTCCGTTATCTAAAGTTACTTTAGGAAGCTCTACCTGATCCGTTTGAGGAGTAATCACCCGATACAAATCCACTATAACCTGCTGACCATTGGCTTTGAGCAGGATACAATGAGTTAACGCAGCGTCGGGAGTAGGACCTTTGGCCATAGCAAGGAGGTCGAGAAGGCCCTGGTTGGGATGAAGCTCATAAAGACCTGGGGACTGAACTGCCCCGTGAATGGAGACTTGGTTCTTCATTATCTCATCAAAGTAAATCGTATCCCCCGGTTGTACTGCAACATTAGCCTCTACATTCCCGGCCATAACCGCCCGAATATCCACCGGTATCAACTGGCGGTTCCGTTCAATGTGAACCCGAAGGAGATCAAGCGGGCCTGTGGTTTTTAATCCACCTACTTGGGCGAGAACATCAGATATCCGGAACCCTTTTTTCCATACCACCACTCCGGGGTTACCCACAGCTCCTAAAACCGTGAGGGTTAAAGCTCGGGGTTGAGTAACAATGACATTGACGCGAGGGTCGCGTAAAATTTGATTATTAATGAACTGTTGGCGGATCCGCTCCTGAGCTTGCTCCACAGTTAAGCCTTCCACTCGAATCCGGCCAGCACCAGGAACCACAATCGTTCCATCCCGTAGAACAGTAACCGTGGTCGTTAACTCGGGGTGCAACAACACAGAGATAGAGAGGACATCCCCCTCTCCGATAATATATTCCTTTGTCTCCTCTTGAGGCTGGCTCAAGACAGATGTCCCCATCCCTAATCCGATGAGGAGAAAGAAGGTAACACCAAAGGAGAGAAGGCTATAAGAATGTACAAACAAGCGCATTTACATCCTTCCTTTTCTCGACATCCTGAGTAGGTTTGTCACAGAAGGCCATCTCACTGATTTTAGTTTATCCGAATTCTCCAGGGGTTGCAACCGAAATTCTCAAAAGAGGAGAAAGCCTACAAAACGATAACAAATAATTTCTTGCGTCGTAGCCTCTTTTCGCTGAGGTTACTGCCATTATAGCAGATCAACGGTGCCTTACCAAAAGGTGAACGCCACTATGCTGAAATTAGAAAAAGCCAAGAAGAACCCAACCCTCTCCAATCGCCTTACAGGGATTTCCTTAGAAACCTTTGAGGAAAAGATGAAGGTCTTGGCAAAAGCCTCCCCAGAGTTGAAAAGCCTCGTTTCTTTCTTAGGCATTATCCAACCTATGCTTCGCTAGGTTTCCTTTTGGATCTTCCCAAGAACCACGCTGACTGAAAGGTGGAGAGGATTTGCCGGAGAGGGTGAGGGAGAAGAAGACAGGGCGATGCAGAAGGTAGGTCAGGAGTTCAAAATCCATTCATACAATTCCAACCACTGACTTAAAATCCGCCGCTCATTAAACTCTTCCTCTGCAATTTTCCTGCTTGCTTCACCCATGCGTCGCCGTAAATCGGGGTTTTTGATCAATCGCTCAAGAGCGTCGGCAAATAATTTGGGGTCTTTGGGAGGGACGATGAACCCGTTAACTCCATTCCTGACAATCAACCGACACCCCTCTATGTCTGTCGCAACAAGCGGCAAACCGCTGGCGGCGGCTTCAAGCAAAAAACGAGGAACACCTTCATGGTAGTAACTGGGCAAGACGGCTATATCAACATGCCGTAAAAGCTCTGGCATATTGTCGCAATGACCAAGCCACCTAATATTGCCTCTTTCATGGCAACTTTTAACCCACTCTTCAGGGACGGACATTGGGTTGCCGTCGTCGGGCTTACCTGCCAACCAGAACTCTGCGGAAATACCCCTCTCCTTCAACAACCGGGCAGCCTCAACAAATTCCATGACACCTTTGTCCCACAGCAACCGAGAAGCTATGAGGACGATGGGAGGGCGTGAATCGCGTTCCGATTGAAGATCACCGTTCGGAGAGAAAAGTTGGACATTCACGCCACTGCTGACTATAACCGAAGTCCTCGTTGGGGATGCAAGTTTCAGTTTGAGCAGGGTCTCGGCGTCTTGAAAATTTTGGGCAACTGTCCAATTCCTCGGTTTTTGAACTAACAAGCGAAACACAGGAACCACGATCAGTCGTAGGCTTTTGGCGATAGAATGGTTGGAAAAAAGGAAGCCCAAACCCGTAAAAGTGTTGATCACTTTCAAGTCCCTCATAAAAGCCGCCGCCACAGAACCGTGAAAATTGGGCTTGACAGTGAAGTGGCACACTAAATCGGGCTTTTCCGCCCGATATATGTGTGTCAAGTGGACGATAGCGAAAAGTTCCCTTGCTGGGTTCAAACTCCGCCGAACTACTGACCAGTGAATGCACCCAAAACCAGCGCTTTGCAATCGTCCGGTATACTCACCAAAGGGACAAACGAACACCACTTCATATCCCTTGTCCCTCAAAGCCCTCGCCAGTGGCAACCTGAAGTTATACAACACCCAATCCCAATGCGTCACCAACAGCACCTTCGCCATAGCAATTCACACCCTCCTGCCATTTATTTAGCATTTCAAGAGAGTCCTGTAGAGTTCAAGTATCCTTTGAGCCATGCGCTCTGCCGAAAACAATTCATGCACCCGTTGTATTCCTTGTTCGCCCATTCGCTTTCGCTCATCAGGGTGAGATAGGAGCCAGATGATAGCCTCTGCCAACGCCTTCGGGTTTTCTGATTCCACCCATAGGCCATTCTCACCGTGAACCACAATAAACTTCTTGCGTCGTAGCCTCTTTTCGCTAAGGTTAATACCATTATAGCAGATCAACGGTGTCTTACCAAGAGGCGAATGCCACCTTGCTGAACCTGCTAAGAGCCAAGAAGAACCCAGCCTTCTCCAAGCGCCTTAGTGGCAGATCCGAAAACATAGCCAGCATATCCTCGCTTTTCTGATAAGCCTCTGTCAGAACCAGGAGGATGCAGAAGAAGTAGCTCAAGAGGCGCACCTTAGTGCTTTTCAGGGGAAGGTAGGGAGTGGGGAAAGAGGTCGTAGAGGAGTGGGAGGGGGGGAAGGAACCTCTGCGCCTTGGCGAGCACTTACAAAGGCTGAAAAGATCTTCAAAAATCTTCCCAGGTTTCTCTAAGAGGATACTCTTTAGAAATCTCGAAGAGAAAGTTAGAGAGACTTTTCGGGAGGCAGGACTGATGATAGAAACCCGAACAGAAAGGCACAAAAAGGGTAGAGGGTTTACCCTCATTGAGCTCCTGGTAGTGATTGCGATTATTGCTATTCTGGCCTCGATCCTCTTTCCAGTTTTTGCGAAAGCCCGGGATAAAGCACGGCAGGCTTCCTGTTTTAATAATTTAAAACAGATCGGCCTGGCTTTTATGAACTACGCCCAGGATTGGGATGGAGATTTTCCCAGTAGCCATTTTGCCGCCTATATGTACCTGATTCTCCCTTACACCCGAAGCCCGTATATCTGGCGCTGCCCCTCTAACGGAACGGGCTACTATTATGTCCAATATGATCACATCGACCGTCGGCGGGCAGGACAGATTGTGAAGATCCCCGAGTTTCCGGATGGCCGATGGCCTAACAGTTACATTGTGAATGATGATGTGGTAAAAGGAACTTTCGACCGAGAAGAACGAGGCAATATTGACGAAGTTCAGTTTCCTGCAGATACTCCGATGTTCACCGAATCCGAGTATGCTCAGAGAAGTGAAGCGGATAACACCGAGCACCGGGTGAGTCCGGTCGTAGACCCGACCACCCTGGGGGCAACCCCCGGAAACTTATTCAGTTCTAGCTGGTGCAGACATGTTAATCCTCGGTCGGTGGCCAAGCTTCATCCTTGGCATAACGGGGGAGCTAATTTTGCTTATGCCGATGGTCATGCCAAGTGGCACAAAGAAGTGCCTCCTCTTTATAAGTGGTTAGCTAAACGCCCTCCAGGATTCCGGAATTGAACTCTGGAGGGATTGCCCCTCTCCAGAGGTTATTTTTCCTCAGCTAGGTTAAGTAAAGGGAATTCCTCTTTAGAGAGGAGACCAACTATCGAATCCTCTGAACTTCCACTGCACCCCACCGCCTCTCGGAGGCCCGTAACGCTAGGGCCAAAGCCCAAAATCGGTCCGCATGATGATCCTTGGCGGAAACCGAGAAGTGAAGTCTCCCTGAGAGAAGTTCCTGCCGAACGGATTGTAACTGCTGAAGCAGATCCCGGTGGGGAGGAAGCAGAAGGATTTGTTGCTGTAAAGCGACTTTCAGGCCCACCGCAAGCTGTTCTTTCACCTTGGCAGTAAAAACCACCGGTTCCACTCGGAGAGGATACCGGGTTTGAAGAGCTTCCGTCAAAGGCCCTCCTAAACCGGTCGCATCAATACAAAGTCGTTCCAGATTCGGAATCCCTAAAAGGGTCTCTAAGAGTTTCTGTTGCATCGCATACTCCACCTGGCTCAGAGAGAGGAGGTAACAAACCCTTAACTGAGGGGGAGTCTCTTTCAGTAATCTAGGGGAAGGAAGATCTTCTTCTCCTTCTCTTTGAGCCCAAGGACCTTGGGGGGTAACGGCCTCTAACACAACGAGTTCAGAGGGATGATGGGTTCGGCCCACATCATATCCCGCGTAGAGGGGACCAGGATGATGGTAAAGGGCGTTCAAAGAGCTTTCCAGGGAGAGATGGGGGTGCACACAAGAGGAAATCTCCGACGGACTCAACCACTGATTTTCAGGATCGAGGAAAACACATTCATATTCCTGTTGGAACGCTGAAAGCTCCATCACCTCAAAGAGGCGGCGTAACCGGGTAGAGCCATAGCGTTGGACGCGTTCTTGGGTAGTCAACCCCTCGGCCTGCAGGAGAGCCTCCGAGGGATCATTACACAGCCAGGAACAATGCCACCAAGGGACGATATGAAGACTAAGGGGTAGCCTCTTGTTAGCCACCGAGTGCCAAGGCTTGAGCCCCGGGGTATTGGCAGAGAGATGAAGGGAAGAGCTTGTAGGAATGTAGGATGCTATACCCCTGCTTACCTCTAAGAGAGGGCATAAAACTTGCCAGAAAACCCCTTGCCGACCGAAAGGGGTAGAAGCCAGGGTAATTCGCCCCCCTCGACTAGTGACAGGAAGACTACCATAAAAAAGGGCTTCTCCTTCGCGATAGAAGGCGATCTCATCCAAATAGACCCAAGCCTGGGACTTCCCTCGGGGGGGACGACAGGGAAAAGAGAGGATCCGGCTCCCTCCCTCGAACTCAAGGGCGTTCTGACTCTTGCGAACCAGCTTCCTTTTCCACCCTTCTGGAGCTTTTTCGTAAATCTCAAGAGCGTAACGAACCTTCTCCTGGGCCTCTTCTCGGTTGAAGCTTACAAAAATCGCCAAGCTATGGGGACAAAGCTGGGTGAGGGCCAGAGCTTCTGCCGCGAAAAGCCAAGAAAAACCTACCTGGCGACTCTTCAACACTCCTCTTAAAGGGGAAGGATCCTGTAGAAAACGCCGTTGGTAAGGCTCCAAGAGAACAAAAGAAGATAACCACCCCTCGGGAGTACTGAGAAAATCGAGATAAGAAGAGTAGTCGCAGGCTTTAGCCTGTGCTTCATCCCCCGCGTGGAGGAGATGGTGCCTTCTTGTTTTTCTTTGCCCCCTTAAACCGTTCATCTTTAACCGCCCTCCTTTTAACTTTAAAGCTAGATGCCTCCCAAATAAGTAACTCAAACCCCCTTCAAAAACCCTCTTCCGGTAGGAGAGGATAAAGTAAGATCCTTTATCCTCGTCTCATCAGAACGAGGAATTAAGGGAGTTAACTCAGTTTCAGAGGATTTTTGAAATTCTCTCTAACTTAGCTCCTCTACTAAAATGAATGATTTGCTCGCTCCCACCTCTGAAACCTCTGGAGAAGAGAAAGAATTGGGTAAAAATAAAAGGGCAAGGGAAAAGGAGGGAGAAAAGAATCATATGGAAGGGAGGCGCCTCCCATGGGCGGGGCAGGCACGGTAGTAGAAGCTTACGAAGTTGCTCTTAACAAACTTTGGCAAGGACTCGTGGAAATCGTTGGGATTCATACCGTCAATATGCTGGTAGAGCGGGCTTTATGGGAAACCGCCCAGCACCATCCTTTGATTGCTCAACTCCACTTTAACGATCAAGGATTTGGCTTTTTACCTTTTCGGGAAAGGGTTACCGAGATAGAAGCGAAAGAGATCCAGCAAACCTTAACTGATTTCTATCAGACTCTCCTCAAACTTTCAGCCCGGCTGATGGGTCAGGAACTGGTTGACCGGATTGATCGAGAAATTCAGTGGTCTCTCCTTGAACGGAAGGATCAAGTCTGATATGGCTCTGGAGAAGATCCCTACAGGCGTCGAGCAGTTGGACCAGGTGTTAGGCGGGGGGATTCCCGTTTATGCAACGATTTTAATCAGCGGTTTACCGGGTTCCGGAAAAACAGTTTTGGCTGAGCAAATCCTCTTTCATAATGCTCGGCAGGGGAGGAGAGGTTTATTCCTCACCACCCTTTCGGAACCTCAACTCAAAGTCCTGCGCTACCTCTCCCAATTCAGCTTCTTTGATGCCAACCTCTTCGGGAAACAAGTCCACTACTACGATATCGGCACCCTTTTGCGGGAGAAGGGCTTTGAGAAAACTCTGCAAGCAATTGACCAACTGATTAAGGAACATCGCCCCCAGATCGTCGTGGTCGACTCCTTTAAAGCTCTTCGTAACCTATTGGGAGAGGAGAAACACTTCCCCGAGTTCGTTTTTGATTTTGCCCTTCAGCTGGCGGTTTGGGAATGTACGAGCTTGTTGGTGGGGGAGTATACCGAAGAGGAGCTCTCTGCTATTCCCGAAGCTGCCATCGTGGATGGAGTGATCTATCTTTACGGTACCACGGAGAGGAAACATCAGAAGCGTTTTCTCCGAATCCTAAAGATGCGGGGATGCTCCTACTTTTCTGGAGAGCATATGTTTCGCATCACCTCCCGGGGTATTGTGCTTCATCCCCGAATGTCACCCTCCCCGGCTTCCCAATATCTCGTCTCCTCCGAGCGATGCCCTTTTGGGATTCCTGGTCTTGACCAAATGACGTATGGAGGCGTCTATCGGGGGTCCAGCACCCTCATTGTAGGGCCTTCGGGTTCAGGAAAAACCACCTTAGCTCTGAGCTTCCTCGTTGAAGGGGCACGCAAAGGGGAACCTGGCTTGATGGTCTGTTTTGAAGAAGCCATTCCCCAGCTGGTGATGAATGCTCAGGATCGCGGGTGGGATCTTCCTACTCTGATGGAAAAGGGTCATCTGGAAATTCTACGCTTTTCTCCCTCTGAATTGGATATTGATGAATGCGCCTTTGCCATTAAAGAGGCAGAAGAACGGATTAAAGCCCGGCGTGTAGCCATTGACGGTTTAATGGCTTTTGGAATGGCAACCCCCGATCGAGAAAAGTTTCGCAGTTATCTCTGGACTCTCGCCGACTACTTTAAATCGAAGGGTATCTCTCTGATTCTCACTTCGGATGTGGGAAGTTCTAGCCCCCTCCGCTTTTCCGAAGAAGCCATCTCTTTTATGGCCGACAATATCTTGCTTCTCCGGTATTTTGAAGGCCCCCAGGGAATTAAACGAGGGCTTTCCCTGATCAAAATGCGCGGAAGCCCCCACGATACCTCCCTTCGAGAACTGGTGATTACCGATAAGGGTATCCTCGTTGGAGAACCTATTGACCTTCACTTTTATCGCCCTCTTGTCAATCTTTCGACCTAGGGAAAAGGGACCTTAATGCTCCACCCGGAAAACCCCTCCTCCCGCAGCCGGGAGTCACTCTATCTAGTTGCTATCCATCAAATCCTCCAGACAATCGATGCGAACCTCCCTCTTTCCCAGGTTCTGGAAACCCTGATTAATGCCACCATCGTCATCTTTGATGCGAATACTACCTGGTTAATCCTAGAGGAGGAGGGAAAACTTCGAGTCAAAGTAGCTCGAGGGGATTATGCCTCCCAACTGGAGGGGCAAACCCTCTCGCGAACAGGTTCCCTGATCGCCGAGGCTTGGAACCGTGGGGGTATGGTCACCCTTAAACCGGAGGATATTCCTCCCCAAGAACCTCTTCTAGGAACCTTAAAGACGACTAATCAGCTCATTTTTTTGATTCCTTTCCAGCGGGATTCCCAGCCTGTAGGGATGATTGGCTGTTTAGCCCCTCATGAACCTGCGGAAGCCCTGCAGATTGTCTTACCCCTCTTCGCCGAGATGGCGGCGATAGCGGTTCGGAACGCTGCTCTCAACATCGAAAAAGCCCAAGCCCAGGCCGAGCTTGTTCAAGCAAAGAATCGTTTAGAAGCGGTTCTCAATTCTGTAACCGAGGGGATCCTTGTGTGTGATAGCGCCGGCCAAATCATTTTTGCCAACCCTCAGGTGCATCGGTTCTTCGGCTTTCCTGAAGGTTCCCTTCTGAACGGATCTCTGGAAGATTTTATTAACCAGATTCGGATTCTGCATCCTCATCCGGAGAAAGAAACTCTTCTCCTCCACCTCCTCCAAGTGGAGCCGGGGCGGATTCACCGGGATGAAGTGGTAACCTCTTCGCCGGAGCAACGGTGGTTAGAGCGAACCGTCTCCCCGGTTTATGACGCAGAACGCCGGCTCACCGGTCACGTCTTCGTTTTTCATGATGTTACCTCGCTTCGTACTATCCAACGTCATCTCGAACAAGCGATTCAGGTGGAGAGAGAAACCGCGGAAGAAGCTCTCCTCCTTTATGAAAGTGCGCGTTCCTTAGTGGAAGCTCTATCCCTTCAAGATCATCTGAACCGCTTTATGGAGAACTTACGTCGTCTCACCACCGCTTCCCGTTGCCTGGTTTGGCTTGTGGAGGACCAAACCTTGGTCCCCACGGCAGAAATAGGGCTAACCCCGAATTTAGAGGACCTTTTCTATTGGGAGCAGATCCCTCTGGATTCCTGCAACTGCCCTGTTCACCAAGCTCTACATCGCCAGCAACCTCTCCTTCTCTCTCCTCAAGATGCTCAAAAAGTCTGTATATCCTTCTCCCGATGGTCACCTCCTCATTCTTTAATTCTTCCCTTGGTTTTTGAAGAGCAAACCATCGGATTAGCCATTGCCCCGGATGCACAGGCCCTTCTACTCCATCGGTCAGGACTTCGCCTTCCCGAGACTCTGGCCCATTTGGCTTCGATTGCCATTCACAATGCCCAAAAATATGAGCACGAGCGGCGGATCGCCGAAACTTTACAAAAATCCTTTCTCTCTCCTCCTCCGAAGCATCCCTATTTTGACATTTATGCCTACTATATGGCAGTGATGGAGGAAGCCTACATTGGGGGGGATTTCTACGACTTTATCACTCTGCCCGACCAACGTTTAGGGGTAGTCATCGGCGATATTTCCGGGAAAGGCCTTCAGGCGGCGGTTTTCACTGCAATGTATAAGAATATGCTCAAAGCCCTCATTTTTGAGCACGAAAGACCCTCAATAGTTCTCTCCCGCTTCTGCCAAACCGTCCTTCAGGAACATCCCCCAGATATGTTTATCACCCTCCTTTACCTCCTTTTAGACCCCTTGCAAAAAACCCTCACTTACGCCAATGCAGGGCACCCTCCAGGTTTCCTAATTCCCTTCGGTGATGATACTCTTCCCCCCCAAAGCCTTCCGGCAGTGGGGCCTCCTTTGGGGATTCTCGCAGAAATCGAGTATCCGGAAGTCCAAAAAGCTTTTCGCCCCGGAGACCTCCTTCTTCTTTATACCGATGGGTTAATCGAAGCCCGGGGTCAAGAAATCTTCTTTGGGGTAGAACACCTGGAAAATCTGATCCGGTCCGGGAGGAAAAGGGGGCCTCGGGAGTGGATAGACTACTTGGTAAACGAAGTGAAAGCCTTCGCTCAGAATCAACTTCAGGACGATTTGGCTTTAGTAACCATCCAATTCCGAGGAGGTCGGGAGAGGGAGTGAGTCCCGAGGGTTTTATCCCGGCTCTCTTTCTCCGAAGCCAGGGAAGAGGATTGACGGAAGTAACCTTTAGGGTAAAATAAAGATAAGGCAGAGTAGGCCGGGCGGTCGCGGGGGAAGGGTTCCCCTGAGGAAAGTCCGAACTCCGGAGGGCAGAGCGCTGGGTAACACCCAGGAGGGGCGACCCTACGGAAAGTGCCACAGAAAAGAAAAGACCTAGGTAGGCCTTCCTGCCCTCGAGGTTGAGGAAGGTGCCTAGGTTAAGCTGAAACGGTGGTGTAAGAGACCACCGGCGGTCCGGTGACGGGCCGGCCTGGCAAACCCCGCTCGGAGCAAGGCCTAGTAGGAGGGCTATGGGGTGGCCCGCCCCGCCCTCGGGTAGGCCGCTGGAGGCAGAGGGTAACCTCTGTCCTAGAGAAATGACCGCCAGGAGGGAACTAAACTTCTCCCCTCCTACAGAATTCGGCTTACAGGCCTACTCTGCCCCCCTACCCCCATTGCCTACTCCGGTTGGCAAAAAAGCACTAAAACCCCTGTATAACCATGAACTAAATTTTTGCCAGCAATAGGGGCTAACTCCGCATTCCCAAAAAACCCTACGATAGGAACCTCAGGGAAGAATTCCCTAATATAGCGAATATCATGGCCTGGTTCTCCGAATAGACCCATTCCCCTTCCCTGGCAATTAAAATAGAAACCAAACCGGGGGGTAAAGCCCTGAACTCGCTCTTTCAGCTCCTGCAAGGTCTCTACCAAGTCCTCATGAGCCGATTGCCCATCCCGAAGGTTGAACTGAATGGTCTGCCCTGGGCGAACAAAGTCTGCGATACCAATTGCACCGGAAGCCCGGTCTACTCCGACCACGTGGCGGATTAAGTAATCCCCTCTCCCCAAAGGATACTTCGTTTCATCAATGGCAATCCCCGCGAAGATAGGTCCTAAAGCCCTATGAACCTGATTGCGTGGGAGAGTCTCCATCGCTTCCATCAATACTTCCAAGGCAGGCCGACGACCAATTTGATAAATAATATTCCCCTCAGCCCGGGTAATGACATAAGGTTTCCCAACAGGCTGGCATCCCTGAGCAACTCCGATAAAAGGGCGGAAAGCCCCAGAGAACAAAATTCCTGAAACTCCATCTTCTGCAATCCGAGTGCCCGCCCACTGGTAGGTACACCCCGCGAGAACCTCTCCACTAGCCGCCCCCCCGACGACAGTCAATCCTCCCTCTTCTTGAAGCTCCCGGACCAGGGCGTCGACCGGAATATTAAAGGGGTCAGGGAAGAGGACCACCAGAGAGGGCACTCCTTCTAGAGGGGAGAGGTACTCCAGTAAACGGGTACCTATTTCCTCTGGCTCCCCTCCCGCCGAAAGGAGAAAAGGTTTCCCCTTAATCTCCTCCGACGCAAGGGCGAGAACCGCTACCGATGGCCCTCTTTCCCATTCCCCCTCCTCTGTCAAAACCCCAATGGCACTGCATCCCACTACTGCTGAGGTTCCTCCCGCTCGAGCTGCAACGGTCAGCAGGGTGGAATAGTCCTCCCGGTATTCGGGGGAGGCAAAGAGAAACAAGACTTCCGCCGAGGAGAGGTGGGCAGAAGACAAGGCTTGATTCACTGCCTCCTCAGCTGCATCAGCAGTGAACGCTTTGTGAGAAACTCCCGAACCGGCGAAGATCACGGGGGTCTGCTCTCCTCCTCTCCTTTTTAGGAAACCGCTAAGAGGGTTCACTTCCCTCTCTTCCGACAGGAAAAACCTCCTTAAGGAGATTGCACCTGAGGGAGAATCTCTCGTTCGATGGAAGGTTCATCGGTTACCTGCCCCACTTTGACTAATCGCCATTCCTCCCAGTGCTCCGTAGATTCTCCAGGCTCCAAACGAGCCAAGGGACCTAAGGTTTCCAACTCCAGCATCTCTGCGTTCGTATAAGTTTCCACGTTCGCTCCATAGTCAGCGTAGGTAGATCCCTCTTGATAAGAGAACTTTTTGATAAAGCAATGCCCTCGGCGGTAGTAAGCACACCACCCATCATAAACCGTCATCCCAATCTTGATCGGCTGAGACCGAGTAGCGTCCTGACGTAGGATCAAGTAGTGGGTTCCCCAGTGGACACGGGGGTCTTGCATATCGGTATAGGGCCAGAGCACCACTGCCCGATTGGGGAGCAAGCGGTCAGGATGGGCCTTTTGGGTATGGGGAATCACTGCTAGGCCTCCCGGAGCCATCACTGATAAAGCCCAGGGAGCCAGATCGATCGGCCAAAGGCCCCGATTACGGAGGATATGGAGGATCCGCGCTCGAGGGCGCTCCTCATCGAGCTCAATCCAGATCTCCTTCTGGACTCGGGTCTCTGGTTCCGTCGGTTGAACTAAACGAAGGCGTTTCCCCTCCACAAAGGCTTCAATAGGGCCATTATCCGGGATGTAAGTCCGGGGACGGGCTTCAGGAGAATGCCACAGCCGATGGCCGCCGTAAATTCTCCACTCACCTCCTCCGGTGCGGCCAACTTGATCTTTGAACTCGGCAAACTCATTCTCCTCCCCCAAGAATCCTAAACGGATAATCCGAGGCCCAACATCCGTCGTAGCAATTAACTCGATTTGCCCATTGGCCACCCGATAGCAATGGGGCCAACCGGCATAAGGAACTTGGGTAATCTCCACACTCACGCTATTAGGATTCGCCTTTTCCCCCCCTTCTCCCTCCTTAAAGGGGAACCCCACCCTAAAAAACTCTTCTCCCCTCTTTAAGCCAACGCCTTGTAAGTTGAGAAGAACCCTTCCCCCATCAACAGGAATCCAGGACCTTGGCAAAGAAGGAAAGCCAGGAAGATTCCGCTTTCTTATCCCGAAAATCTTATGGGGTTGGAGCGGTTTATCCCTGCCCCCAAAAGGGAAAACTAAGTAGGGGAAATCTCTTTGCCCTAGGAGGAAACTATGGCGGATAAACAAGAACTCATTGAAGGATTGAACGAGGATCTCAATCGGGAGCTGGAAGCAGTTCTCCGTTATCTTTATCACTCTGCAACCGCAACAGGTTGGCTAGGGCACGAATTGCGGGAGATGCTCAAAAGCGAGATCGCAGGTGAGCTCAATCACGCTGTCTACTTGGCGGATAAAATCGTTGCCCTAGGAGGCGAGTTAAAGATCAACCCTGCAATGCCGAAAAAGGCAAGCACCGCTAAAGAGATGTTGGAAGAAGATATCGCCGCGGAACGTAAAGTTATCGAGAACTACCGAAAACGCATCCAACAAGCTGAGGAGTACGGCGATAAAGGTCTGGTAATACGCTTGGAAGAGATGCTTGCCGAAGAAACCGACCACGCCGAAGAGCTGGAGCGGTTGGGCCGTTGAGAAAGCCCAAAGGGGTGAAGGTCCAGCCTTCCCAAAGGGTTTTCTCTGGGTTTAAAGAACCTTGAAAATACCCCTCCTCTGCAATCTTACCTTTGGTGATTCTAAATCCTTCTCAAGGAGGGGTAAAATGCTCAGAGCCAAAGACATTATGACCACCGAAGTGGTCACGATTCAGGGTCAGGCTACGGTGGCTGAAGCCATCGCTTTGATGAAGGAGAAGGGCGTTCGTGCCCTGGTAGTGGAACGTCGAAACGAAGAGGATGCCTACGGCATCCTGACAGAGACTGACATTGTTTACAAAGTGGCCGCTTACGGGAAAGACCCGAAGGCAGTACAGGTCCACGAGGTAATGACTAAACCTTGTATCGTTGTCAACCCAGACCTCGGCGTAGAGTATGTCGCCCGATTGTTCGCTAACACGGGCATCCGACGAGCACCAGTGATCAAGGAGCAACTCTTAGGGATTGTCTCAGTGACGGACATCCTGCGGAAAGCGATGTAATTCCTTCTTAATACCCTCGAAAGAGGGTAGGAAAAGTCTCCGAAAGAGGGTAGAAAAACCCTGGAGGAAAAAGGGCTCTCTGACCGAAAATAAAAGTGGATCAGGCCGAACCACGAACTCCCTCCTCCATCCTGGGGAGAAAAACCCAAAGAGAGGAGGGGGTTGCCCAGAGATGACCTCAGGTTCGTTGAGGGTCTCCTCTCGACGGGCTGAGAGGTTCGGAGGGCACGCTGAGTTCTCTCTAGAACTCTTCTTGTCTCTGCGATCGCCTCAAAAGGCAAGGAGAGCTGGAGGGGAAACCAGCGACCGAGTTCGGCCTGATCTTTTTGTTTTTCTCTTAGAAAAGCCCGCTGAGACAGAGGGATAAAAGAACGACAGAAGTCCTCTTCCCTAGCCCTTCTCCATTTCTGCAGGAGAGAGGTTCAGGATGAAAATTCCTTTACCGACGGTGCCCCGCCCACTCAATTCCTTGCAGAAGCAGTTGAAGAAGTTCCCGGCTTTGGTAGGTTTCTACCCCATGCCCTAAAGCGTTGTAGTGTACCCGAGCAGGGCCATACTCCTTCACCCATCCCATCGGTTCAATCCGACCGTTCCAAAAAGCGGTCATGAGAAGATGAACATGGTCGGTCATTGTTAAAGTGTGATACAGCTCATCATGGAGGGAGAAATCGGGAACTTCTTGAGTGATAGGATGAGAGCGATCTACAATGTGAATAGCTACTCCTGGTTGGTAGGGGGCGTGCTGAGACTTCCCCTCCTCCCAGAATCCCCCGAGAATCTGGCGGTACTCCGGCCAAGTATCAAAGGTCAGAGCTGCAGCATGGATCGCCACTAACCCCTTCCCCTGTTCCAAGTGCCTCTTGATCCCTTCGATCTGGCTTTGCTCCAGTTGGGTACCCTCTCCACTGAACCGCAGACAATGAAGCACTAATACATCCCATTGGGAAAGGTCCTTTAAAAGGGAGAGGTCCTCGGTATCCGTTGCTTCTACCCGACCGCTAGCATTGAGATAATCCCGTAGGATAGGCGTCGTCTCCCGATAAGGGTGATAAGGTCCTCCGCTGAGGATCAGTACTCTTAACGGTTGGCTCATATCAGTCCTCCTCCAGCCTCCTCTTCGTTCCCTTATCAGTTAATCCTTTCTAACACTAAATTGATAGAACTCTCAAATATACCTCGAAAGAGGGAAACTCCCCCCCCTTTCAGGGAAAGTTTTGGGTTGACAACTTAAATAAAAAGGGTTTACAATCAAGCTAACACTATTTAAAAGGAGGAAAAGCGTGATGGTCCACTTTAAGACTTTTCAACGGCCTCTGTATCTCCTGCTAGTTAGCTTGGGGTTAGTCATTACTCTGTTGATCTTGCCAGTTTTTAAGAGCCACACTCCTTCCGCTAAGGCCCAAGGAGATGGCCCTGTGCGAGTCATTGTCACTTTTGATGGAACTGTAAACGAGGCCGATCAGGCAGTACTGGTTAGCCGCTTTGGGTCACCTCTGAAACAGCTCCGGATCGTTAATGGATGGGCGGTATTCCTCCCTGATGGGTCACGAGCGAGAGCCCTAGCTTCTCAACCCGGAGTGTTACGGGTTGAGGAAGATGCAGTAGTACACTCCCTGGCAAAATCTCCTCCTCCTCAACCCCCCGAAACCCTCCCCTGGGGTGTTGATCGAATTGATGCGGAGCGCATTTGGGGAGGAACAGAGGATAGTCTCTCCATCGCCCCTGGAACCCCAACAGGAGACGGGATTAAAGTCGCTGTGGTGGACACCGGGATCCAACTCGATCACCCGGATCTAAAAGACAACATTAAAGGCGGAGTGAACACGATTAATCCCCTTAAGTCCCCCAACGATGACAATGGTCACGGCACTCACGTTGCAGGGATTATTGCGGCAGTGGACAACACGATTGGTGTCATCGGTACCGCCCCCAAAGTATGGCTTTACGCTGTAAAGGTGCTGAATAGGAACGGTATGGGATTCGTCTCCGATATCATTGAGGGGATTCAGTGGTGCATCGGTAACGGCATCCAGGTCGTTAATATGAGTTTTGGTACCAGCTCAGATGTTCAAGCCTTCCATGATGCACTGACCACGGCCTATAACAGTGGATTAGTTTTAGTTGCTGCCGCAGGGAACAGCGGACCTGAGGATAACACGGTACTTTATCCTGCCAAATATGACGAGGTTATCGCTGTTTCTGCCACGGATTCGAATGACGGTATCGCAAGCTTCAGTAGTCGAGGCCCTGAAGTGGAGCTATCTGCTCCAGGAGTAGATATTCTCTCCACTTACAAAGGGAGCACCTACGCAAAACTTTCGGGAACCTCAATGGCCTGTCCCCATGTAGTAGGAACTGCTGGGCTGGTGATCTCTAAAGGAATCACTGATGCCAATAATGATGGTAAGATTAACGATGATGTGAGGAAGAAACTTCAAAAGACTGCCATCGATTTAGGCACCCTGGGCAAGGATAATAGCTATGGCTATGGGCTAGTCTATGCTTATGATGCAGTGAATGCTGGGTATCCGTAGAGCTGTGAGAGCGAGGCGTACCTCGCCCTCACTTACGCAAGTAGTATAGACTACTAATTAGTCGCCTATACTGACCCCTCCCCTCCCAACCTCCGGTCTCCTTTCCCCACAAGGGGGAGGAGGTCGCGGATGGGAAAATAGTGTACCCTTTAGTTGCCCCCATCATTCCCTGTTAAAGGGGCACGGAGCTGTACCTCTACTCCTCCAATGTGGAACTACCCCCCAAGGTCTCCCAAAAGTTTATCCCCCTTCAGCCAAAAGAATGATATAATATTCGGTGATAATATATGGTCAAGGGAGACCTCTCTATGGAGCAAGTAGGGATTGGCATTATTGGAACAGGACGCATTTCTCGAAGTCATCTACGCTCTCTTCAAGGTTTTGATCGAGCTAAAGTGGTTGCTGTTACCGATGTGATTCGGGAACGGGCCGAGACAGTTGCTTCAGAGTTCAATATTCCTCACGTTTGCGAGAGTACCAAAGAGCTGGTCAGCCGAGAGGACATTCAAGCTGTTATTGTCTGTACCCCTCCTTATGCCCATGCAGAACCCACTCTTATGGCTCTTCAGGCAGGGAAACACGTCCTCTGCGAAAAACCTTTTGCCCTCGATGTTCAAGAAGCAGTGCAGATGACCGAAACCGCTGAAGCGGTGGGTCGTCACCTTGCAGTCTGCTCTTCTCGTTCTCGCTGTGGAGCGGCTGCTCGTAAAGCGAAGGAACTCGCCGAGAAAGGGGAATTGGGGACTATCTATCACATTCGATCCTCCTTTTTCCGCCAGCGCGGTCGCCCAGGATTAGATTTTTGGCCGGATGCCACTTGGTTCTTGAATAAAGACCTCGCTGGAGGAGGTGTTTTGATGGATCTAGGGGTCTACCAGCTGGACCTAATCCTCTGGCTGATGGGCAACCCTCGGGTAGAGAGTGTTCTGGCAACCGCTTATAAAGGGATTGGCCCTTCCGCTCCCAATGGCGTTCGCCACGATGTGGAGGAACACATCGTAGTGATGCTTCGCTTCGAAGGCGGTCGGTCTGCTATTATGGAGAATGCCTGGGCCTCAAATATCGCTTCTGCTAATACCTTCTTGGTCTTCGGCGACAAAGCCGGCCTACGTTTTAACCCTCTGACCCTTATCCGGGAGCCTCTGGTAGAGGGTAAGCTCACCGAGGAACCAGTTCTCAATGTTTCTGACCAGGACACTTCAGGTTTTGGTAATGTAACCACTGCTTTTGTTAATGCTTTGGTGGAGGGTTGGGAACCCTGGTCTCCAGCCCGAGAAGCGTTGCAAGTTTGCCGAGTGATGGAAGCTGCTTATCGCTCTATTGAGGAAGGGCAATCCGTTGCGCTAGTGTAGGGGCGCGATAAATGATTATGCTCCTCCCGACCAAACGAGGATAATAAAAAAGCCTGCCCTGATTTCAGAGCAGGCCAGGGAGAGAACAGGGGTAGGATTGCCTACCCCCAACCTGTTAGAAGCGGACGGAGACCTGAGTCACCGCAAGACCGCCCTCGTACTTACCGAAGGGTTCGGTCCAGAGACCGGCTCCTTTGTCCGCGTAATCTACGATTTGATAGAGTAGGCGGAAGGAAGTGTTCTCGCTGAACTGATGCCCGTAGCTAAGGGTGAAGTATTGCTCTCGAGCCTTAGCAGGCACACCTAACGGACCCCAGTTCACCCGCTCCCAGCCGAAGCCAACCTGATTCGAACCATTGAAGGCCCGGAAATTTACCTTCAGGTTGGCGGTATAGTGCTGGATCAGATGGTCACCACCGGGGCGGTCCACCAATCTACCGCCGACGATTTCATCTCGAACGGAGTTATAGGAGGCCGCGGAGCCATCAATGCTGAACCGGCCGAAGTCATAGGCTACTTTGCCAAAGAACCCCATAATATTCACCGGGTTCTTATATCGGCCGATCTGATCCCAGAAGCCGGGGGCTCCGAACAGAGGGTCAATCTGCTTCCAGCCTCCTACAATATGGAATCGCCCGCTCTGATAGCCCAACCGGGCATCCCAAGCGTTGCGGAGGTTAGAAACCAGAACACCACTCCGGTCGCCCAAGGTAGTATCGTTGAGGAGATTGCTGGAGGCAAACTGACCTTTAATGCTGAAGCTATTAGAGATCTTATAGCTGAGATCGCCTCCCAAAACCTGGGCACCTCGGGCGATAGTCTCTGGCTTCAGTCCAGCATCAGGTTGGTTGGAAATCCCCGCTTCAATGTAGGTGACTCCCACTTTCAGGCGTCCTAGATCCCAGGTGCCTCGGATACCTGCGCTCTGGTCAATAGCAGCTGCGGTATAGGGCACCGGATTAATGGCTGCGGGGCCACCAACGCTGAAGAAGACTGGGAAGCCTCGGTTAATGCCTCCGGGGATCAGATTGTTGTGGAAACCAGCATAGCCCACTAAATGGATCCTCTTCCCCACATCGGCGCTGAGGCGACCACCGGTAATGGTGATGTCCCCGTTGTCGGTGAAGGGGTCTTCCACATAAATATCAGGGTCTATCTGGCGCAGGGTATAAGGGGTAAACTGATGACCGAACTTACCGACGGTCACCTTCCCTTTATCTAGGAAGAGGAACTTGTCGAAGAGTTGGCCATCAATGTACAAGCGGGCAGGGGTCACTTCCGCATTGGTGAGATTAGTAGCATCGGTACCGAAGTTACCCTGGCTAG
>CAYSAW010000008.1:49033-75247 GCA_964429225.1 uncultured bacterium | reverse complement strand
AACTTTATTGGTTACGCTAGCGAAGGGCAGGTAATTTCCTGCCAGAACGGTAGCATGGGCGGTGACATCATTGCTAATACGCCCATCCACATTCAATTCTACAGTGTAGAGGGATTTCAGGTTATTGAGCAGGTTCCGGTTGCGGTTACCTGCTCGGCCATCCTTGTCCACAATCGGCCTACGGACTCGAACTCCGTCGCGGATGCCGCGATCCGCCCGCTCACCTCGAACCACGTAGCTCCCGAATCCGCTGACCTTAATCCGGTTGAGACGCTCTTCCAGAGCAGCAACCCGATTTCGCAGGGCATTAAGGTCTCGGCGGATTTGCTCTACATCGGTGCCCATAGCGGCGAGTTCCTCTCGGAACTCATCCACCAATCGACGGATGGTATCGAGGTCCTCTCGGGTCGGCAGTTGGCGTAGCCTTTGCTCCACTTCCTCTCGAGTGGGATGCCGACCTAATCGTTCCTCCAGCATTCGCTCCACTTCTTCCCGGCTGATCCCTGGAGGCCCTGCGGGCGGGACCTTAATCTGCTGCATTTCGCGCATCACCCAATCTACGAGACGGTCAGTCGCCACCGCAAACTCGTAGCGGGTCATGGCGCGTTTCCCGCTGAAGGTACCATCGGGATAACCGATAACAATCCCCCGCTCTTGTAGGTTGGCCACAGCCTGGTAGGCCCAGTGATCCGTAGGCACATCAGGGAACATCTGAGCGCTTACCGGAAGGACCAAAGCGAGGGACAAGGCGGCACTTATCAACCAGGCCGCTTTTTTCATCGTGTCCTCTCCTCCTTACCAAACGATTGACCGGCAGGAGTGCCGGTTTGGGGGAGGTGAGGAGCTTCTCTCCGCTCGGGTTTTCTGGAGTAACCTCGTTACCTCCTCTTCACCCCGGCAGAGAGCGGGGTTCCCTCACCCTTACGCTACCTCTTCTCGGAACCTCCCTCTTCTATTCTTACCCATTTTCGAGGGCCTCGACTAACGCAAGGGAAGAGTTCCTCAAAGAGAGTAAACGCTTTTGCCCCGTAGAGAAGCTTATCACAAGGTAAGCAGGGTGTCAAGATCCTCCCTCCCCCAAGGAATCCCTTCTCACGGAAAAGTTCCCAGAAGTATTATCGGTCTCCTCCCAACCCTGCTGGAGAGACAAGGTACCCCAGAATTCCCCTATCCCTTCTTTAGCCTAAGCCTTTGGAGGAAGGGATATAAGGAGAGGCGCGAACCTCGTAAATTTCTACCCGGCTCACTCCTTCCCCTCCCCGATAGCGTAACCGAAGGGGAAGACCTTGCTTCCAATCTCCTTTCACTCGGGGTAAACTTCGTTCCGCTGGGCCATAAAAAACCCAACGAACCCGAATCCGCTGGAGGAAATCCCTTCGCTCCTCCAAAGAGAATTCCCCTTGATAGAAGGCGAGAACTCTTCTTAATCGCTGAGCAAACTGAGGTGTTTCTCCCCAATGGCCGGCATAGGTTGGCAATCCGGTGACCGCAGGAAGATACCCAGCTACACCGGTCAAGGGAAGAGCCAAGACTCCACCGCCAGCTCCCTCCTTTTCGAGCCACTTCATCGCCTGCCACTCGGTCTTCATCAGGAAGGGTCGGAGACCTGGTTCAGTGTTATTCTCTTGGGCGTTTTTAAACCCTTGAACAAGCCATCGCCAATTAGTTGCTCCCAAAAGGATCACCACCAAAAGGAGGGCTAAATGTCTCCGTATAGGCCAGCGACGAAGGAGAGCTTCAAGGCCCACCCCCGCCAAAAGAGCCAAGGGAATATGGGCTCCCATAATTAATTTTCTCTGAAAGGATAAGGGAACATAGGGGAGCAGTAATCCTACTAAGGCCCAAATCGCCAGAAAAGGGGCTATTCGCCGCGATTCTCTCTGGTCCTCCGACCGAGAGAGGAGATAATATCCCCATCCAGCTAGGGGGAGAAGTAACCCGTAGCCGAGGAGCACAAAAGGGAGGGGCGCGGAACCCGTTGGTACTAAAGCTCTGGCCCGAAACAGAGGCTCTCGGAGGAAAAGCCAGTAGTTATATCCCACCGCAGGAAGCGGGATGAAAAACAGGGGGAGTATCTTTAGTAAACGGGAGAGCCATCCCTCAGGGTGTTGCCTTAGGCTCCAGCAAAAATATCCTCCTAAAACGGCCCAAAGATGAAGGATATCGTAGGGGTGAATATCGGCTAATAATAATCCCCCAAAACCTGCACCAATGGCCCAACACCACCGCTCCTCCTGCTCCGACCGCAAAAACCAGAAGACGTAAAGAACCATTAAAGTGAGGGAAAAGAGGAAAAGAAAGGATTGATAAATGCAGAGGAAGGTGATAGCCTCCGTCTGCCAAAGGTCTATAGGGCTGTAAGGGACTTGCCGGGAAAATAACCACCCTAATCCTGAGGAGAAAAGGAGGGTAAGAAAGGCCAACTGTTGATGAGAAGGATTTGGTAAAAGGTAAAGGATGAGCTGATAACAGAGGAGAAGGAAAACCGCTCCTGAAAAAAGCCTCACAAGGTGAGCGTAGAAGAGATCATTGAGGGGAAACCATCTTTGGATCAAGCCAAGAAGAAGAAACAATAGGTTAAACAGAAATGGAGTATGGGGGTCTGTTGTGAAAAGGTCTTTGAAGAGCCATTTTCCTTCTCGAGCCTGGCGCATCCAGGAATGATAGACATAGGCATCATCAGGATAGTGGAGGTACCCCATAAAAACAGAATCTGTCTGATAAGCAAGCCTCAGAGCGTATAGATAAGGGAGGCAAGTCAATCCCAAGCCAAGAGCGATCAAGAGAAGAGCTGAAGAGAGAGCAAAAGGCTTTGGAGAAGCTTTCATTCCTCCAAAAGACGGCCTTTCTCTAAAAGAGGCCTCCCATCGAGCAATAGAGTGGGTTCACTGAGAACACCATCGAGATGGAGGGGGACATCTATAGTGCCCCCCATTCGAGCGTTATTGCCTAAAGCAATGTGAACGGTCCCTAAAACCTTCTCATCCTCCAACACATTTCCACTCACTATTGCCTGATCATTGGTTCCCACTCCTAATTCAGCGATGTTATAGGCCAAAGGCCCTACTGCTTCTAACATCTGGAGGAGTTTTCCCGCTTCGGGGCCTCCGGTAATCTCTTTGACAAAACCTCCCTGAACGACCATCCGGAGGGGTTCACTAAGGCGGCCTATCCCCGCCATTGCCAAGTCCACCACCAGGATGCCTTCTGCCGAACCCTCTACAGGCACGACATAGGCCTCTCCAGCGGGGAGGTTCCCGAAGTCACCAGGTTTCTGCAGAAATCCAGTATCTGCAAAGGCGGGCCGGCCTTCCAAACTGAGATGAAGGTTTGTACCTGCAGGGGTGATAAGGTGAGCCTTTTGAGCTTCTGTCAACCGTTGAGCCACTTTCAGGGATCGCTGACGCAAAGCCTCGTAGTCGGCACTAAGACCTCGGAGGAGGACCTCTTGAGTAATCATCGGGAGGGTAGCGATGCGGGCTCCTGCCGCATTCGCCTTCTCCCGGGCCAAAGTATGCGAGAGCGATTTACTCGTGGGGGCCACAACAACCTGAGCCGAGGCCATAGCAGAAGCAACAGGGGGAGGAGGCTCCTCTCCGTGAGCCCTCCGCGGTAACATTCGCATACGTAAAACCTCGGCTCCTAGACGAACTCCAACTTGGTCAAAGGCTTCCGCAATCGAAGGCTCCCATCCATCTTCAAGGATCAGAAGAGTCTCTCCCGGCTTTACTCCCAAGCAATAGCTAAGGACCTTTTCGGCTGATTTTTCCAATTCTGTCATCCTAAAACCTCCGGAGGCCGTTAACCAAACATCGGAGAATCTCCCGGTACATCCGGGCACGTTCTAAAAGTCCTCTCCACCATCCGAGCTTCTCTTCTTTAATGGGGTGAGTGACTCCCTTTAGCGGAACCCGGACGACCCGGATTCCCCGAGCCCGAGCTGCTTGGGTGATCGCCGTCTCCACTCCGTATCGGATTCCCTCCAAGCCGTCAATGGCAAGAAAGAACTCTCGAGTCACCGCCCGCTGTCCGGAGACAAAAGGTGCAATCCTCTGGGAGAGATCAGTGATAAAACGGCCTTGGGTGAAAACGCCTAAAGCCATCTCTGCTTCTCCCCGAAGAAGGGGTTCAGCCAAGGCCTCCACATGAGAGGGAGTCAGGCCCTGGAGATCAGCGTCGAGAAACACCAAAATCTCTGCATCAGCGATCCGGGCCCCAGCCACCATCGCTCCTGCTTTCCCTCGATTCGGCTCGAGATGAATAGCCTGGACTCTAGGATCGGCCTTGACCTTCTCATAGGTATTGTCGGTAGAACCGTCATTGACGACGATGATTTGATCCACTCTTTGAGCCTGCTTCACTGCGGACAAGACGTGCTCAATTCGTTCCTCTTCGTTATAAGCCGGGATGATCACAGCTACCCGCAAATTTCTCTCCTCGGAATTGCTATTAACCTTCTTCCTGTTCGCTATCAAGAAAGTTTTCTCCTTCAGATCCTTTCTTATCTAGCCCTTGCTATGCCTTCGTCGTTCCCACGCCTCGGCAACTCGTTGTTCTACTCGGCTAAGGCATTTACCGGCATAACCTCTCCAAGAGGAGGGCACATAAAGGTAGCGCCAGTTCCGCCGGTCCTGGGCACCCCATCGGTATTTATAGGCTTCTCTCCCTCGCAGAAAGTCGAAGGCAACGCAACCCTCCTCCAGCGCCGATTCTATCGCATAACCGGTTAAAAGAGTTCCGACACTGTATCGGGCAAAATCGGGATGAAAGCCTCCAAGATAATAATAGGTCACCTCCCGGTACAGGAAGCAATAGAGAGTAGCCACCGGCTGGCCCCCTAACAACAGCAGATATAATCGCAGGTTCCCTCCCTCGAGAAGACCGCGGGCAACCTGGCGATGGAAAGCCTGAAGATGAGAGGGAAGTACCCCAGGTTGCCACTTCGCCCGCCACCTCCGCCGATGCAACTCAAAAAAAGCAGAGAGGTCCTGGTCTAAGGTGTCCTCCGTAGCCTTCCGAAAGGTGACGGAGAACCGTTTCTCCAAAAGATTGCGATAATACCGCAGATTCCCGCGGAGTTTCTTCCCCCACTGCTGGACCAATTGAGGCCGGGTTTTGGGAAGAGGGAGAACAGGGCAAACTGTTTGCTCTCTCTTCTCCCAAGAATAAGAGTCTGTTGAACCCAAAAGATCCAAGATTTGCTCTGTCTGACTTCCTGTTGGGATTTGTTGAAAATCAGCCCAATCAAAGGGACGAGGTTTTTGGAACAACCAAGAACCTATCTTCTCAGCAAAAATTTCCTCATAACCAGGAGCCACTAACATCCCTAAGTAATCCGATTGCCGGCCTCCAGCCAGCTCTAAACGCCGAAGAGATGAGAGAAGGGTCCTCCGAAGAAGAAAGGGAGCAATACCCACAACCTGTGGTCCCTCTTTAAGGATGAGGAAGGAGATAGAGGCTTCTTTTCGCCAATGTTGAAGCCAGGGGAAAAGCCAGGTATCAGTTTGAAAAATCGTTGTCGAAGGGCATTCCTCTTGAAGCTCTCTCCACCGAGGCTGAAGTTGTATCAGCTCCTCCCATTCTCTTAGGATATAGCTTTGTAGAGGCATAGGAAGACGTTCCATCCACCGAAATTCTCAGTACCAGCTCTCCTTTCTGAAGGAGGGAGAGGAGGCCAAGATTAATCCTCTCTAAACCCCTCAGTCACTAGGTCACAGGGCATCAAAGGGGGGGCAAGAAAAGGAAACCAGCTAAGCTCATAGTAAAGGCCTTTTTCTACTGGCACCCCCAGGGTAAGAAGGTTCCAAGAGTGATTCAGAAGAAGCGAAACCAAAGCTTTTAGGCTTTCCCCGGAGTTGTCTTCTAAAGGCCCCTCCACAACTTGGTAGTTCAGGGCAGTGAGATACTGGAAGGGAACAGAATGAGTAAAGGTATAAACATAGATGCGCTTCCAACCCGCTTGGTAGGCCTGTTGTTCAAGGGCGAAAAGGAGGTCGTTATAGTCTTCGTCCCTTGTAGTTAAATGACAAATAATCCCTGCTTGACCCAGGGAGATCAAATGACAAAATCCCACGATCTCTTCTTCCCACAAAGCTATCCACAGATCCTTTGGGGAGATCGGCGGTAGCTTTTTAGCAATGGGGAAGTGAGACTCTACCAAAAGAGGAAACAACCGTTGAAGGAAGGGGGAAAGGGTCTTCTCCTCCTCCAGGGGCCTCAGGGAAAAACGACTCTCAAAAGGGTTAAGGACTTCTTTCTCTAAAAGGATCAGGCGAGCAGAATCCACCCAATTCCACTGATAAAAAAACTCCGGTTGAGGGGTAAAAGTTAAAGCGCAAAGACATCCTTGCTCATCCAGATAATCGAGAGCCTGATGGTAAAGAGGAATGACCTCTTCAGATAGAGAAGAAGCGGATTCTAGGAGAAGCTCTCCCACCAGAACTTCCTCCCCTTGCCAGATAACCGATTGGACCTGGGCAAGGGCCACTGCAGAAACTTCTCCTTCCTTTAGGAGGGGAGCGATCCAAAGATTACTCTGCTCTTCCCCTGTCCCCTCTGCCTTTCTCAAGAAGATCCGCTGAGGGCTACGGCCTTTTTGCCTTAAAAGCTCAGCCATCTTTTCTAAAGGAGGTTTCCTAGTTCTTGGCCTGTCCGAAGGGTTCAACATATTGAGTCACTCGTTAATCCAGTCGCACTCCCCTCCAGGAATGGAGGCATCCGCAGGCTTTAGCGGTGCAAAATGTTCAGTAGTCGTGCCTTTTAGGGTGCGTTAAGCCCCCTATGATCCCCCGTCAGCGGGAGATAGGGTGCAGGTTGAAGCCTGTGACTACCCAGGTCCTTTCTCTTTTCAGATCAAAAGGAGAGCGCCCCTTAAGGTACCACCCACCGAGCAGGGACATTCGCCGGGCCATAAACTTTAGGTGCGATCATCCAATAATCATAAAAAGGTTGAAGGTCCTCGATATCATAGGAATATTTTGGCCCGTGGGTGATCACGGATTGCTTTAATCGAACTCGGACCTGGGAATCTTGAAGGTCAACCAATTCTATCGGGATTGCCGTTCGTTTTGGTTTCATTCCTCGAAAGAGGTAAAACCGGGGATAGCGAAGGATGATAAACCGTATCCTACCGAGGGCAGGGTCTATGAGCATCTCCTCCACTACTCCTACCTTATTTCCATCCATATCCACTACGGTACGCCGTCGAAGGTCTGGTTCCCCTGAAGCCAAACGGTCCTTGGAAAGTTTTCCCATCAATTGTAATCCTTTAATTGCCATATTCGTCAGATTGCGCTCTTCACCTCCCTTATCAGTTATCCCTTAAGGAAGTTCGATAGAGCAAGAAGCCTCTCTCTAAAGAGCATCTTAAAAGGCGAGGGGACGACGAATCAAGGGCCAAGGATTCACCGGAATCGTCCCCACTCGTATTTCCCAGTGAAGGTGAGGTCCGGTGACAAAACCCGTTGCCCCCACTTCCCCAATCGGTTGTCCCCGAGTGACTTCTTCTCCCTCCTTCACTAAGAAGCGGGAGAGGTGATTGTAAATACTCGTTAAACCTAATCCATGATCCAGTACTAAGGTATTCCCCCGCATCCTCAATTTTCTAGCCATAATTACTCTCCCTCGATTGGAGGCATAAATCTTGGCCCCTGCCGGAGAAGCCAGGTCTAAGCCGGAATGCTGGCTCCAAAACCGGCCATTAACATAGCGGATTCGGCCAAAATCGGAAGTCACTCTACTCTTTACTGGGAGTCTGAAAGTTCCCTCCCACAGAGGAACAGGACTACTTCGGGAAAGGGCGGAATAAAGGATTTCGCGCTCTTTCTTAAGCAGGTGGGGGTCCATCAAACGAGTTTTCTTGGGAGGCATTTTGATATGTTGGGTGGGGAAAGTTTTGGGATAAACTTGGAGGACCTCCTCCCGAAGCACAGAGCCATCTTCGGTAACCAACTCCCCTTTATATTGGCCGGGGTGAGTGTTGGCTGGAATGGGTACTAAAGCAACCCTCTTTTGCTTTATTGGGTATAAAGGCCACTGATGCCCAAAAGCTCGGAGGAAGAGTTGCCTCTGCTCTCCCCCCGCCGGCGAATACTGATAGACCCAAAGGGAGCCGGGGTATAATCGTTCAGAGAGAGGCCTCTCTGCAGAAAAAAGGGGAGAGACACCCAGCTCCAAAGTGATGAGAAAAAGTGCCGCCCAAACTGTGCGAGTCACTATTCTCCCTCACTGGCCAAGGCGTTTTGTACCATTCGGTCGGCGAAGTTAAGATGGCAAGCAATCGTGGGAAACTGGGGGTCACAAGGATCGGGGCGTTTATCCACCAAAAGGATTCCGGGCTCCATCAACAAAGCGAGCCAAGCATTTCGCTCTTCCTCCGTTTCACCGAACTCCCGGTGGAAAGCCATAGCCTTCTCTAGGTCTCCCAGGGGAACCCAAGGGCGGTATTGAACACGTCCTGCGACCAAACGAATCAGCGCTCTAAAGTTGGTGAGAGCCTTTTGCACCAGAGGATGCTCTCGGTTAAGGTGGCAACCTGTTGTAGGACGGTCTGGGTGTAAACGGTTGGGATAATGTTCGACGAGCAAGATCCGTTCCACTACCGCTTTATCCACTGCGTAACGCATTCGATCGGTGCCATACCGATCCTCGAGAGTCCGGCGAAGTTGGCCCATAGACATCCAAGGCACTTCTCGGTTGACCATAAAATGTTCAACCAAGAGGATAAGATGATAATCGAGCCACTCATCTGGGTTACGAGGGCCGGGACGGTACCGGCGGACGAGAGGGTGAGAAGGGTTCAATCTGCACCCCGTTACTGGGCGCTCAGGGAAATGCGGATTCTCCTTCTTCTCGGTTAGGATGGCTCCCATATGAATGAGGATGTTGATCCAAAAGCGTCGTTCCACCCCATCATGATTCAGATCTGGATCCGATGCCAAGATCCGGTCTAGAAGGCCATAAGCAATCCAAGGCTTGGTCTGAAGCTGCTCGTGCAAAACCTGAATCACCCGGGGGACAATGGAAATGCCCGCTTTGACTAAAGGGTGTTCGGAGTTGAGGAAACAAACGGTGATCTCCGCTTCGGGATTTTTGGCATGGGGACGTTTTTCGGGGAGGAGAATTTTTTCTGAAATTGCCAGGTTCACCCACCACGCCCTCTCGTTAGGGGTGCTCCCAAAAGTCACATCATCGGCCAGCTCCTCGGTAAGAGTTTTAAAAGCGATCCAGGTCCATCCCCGTTCATAAAGGATTAGGTCAAAGCGAAGGATGAGAGTAGCTAAAGCCGGGAGAGTCCAAGCAGTATGATCCAGATTCCGGGTGGGAGAGAGAGGGCTCTCCTCGTTTTCCTCCTCAATTTCGGGTTGGACACCCGAGAGGAGTTGTTCAAGGGGGACGAATTCGTCAGCTGCTTCTTTCAATCGCTGGCTCGTTCTCTCCTCCACCCCCCAAACTACCACCCGTTTATCTTCTCGCTTGAGGCGTTCGATAATAGCTAAAAAGTCCCGATCTCCGGTGACAAGAATAAAAGTGGACACCGAGGCACTGGCTTCCTTGAGAGCCTCTTGAACCTGCAGACAAAGCTCTACATCTGCACTATTCTTTCCCTGGAGGACAAAGCGAGGATCTATCCCCTGCTCGGCGAAGGCTCGAGCTGCACCGGTAAAGCGATCCCAATCGGCGAAGGCCCGGGCACATTTGATCTTACCATACTTCTCGGCATTCTCTCGGAGGACTCGAGCCAAAACCCCCGGGGAAAGGGTTACCAAACGGGTTTGACTAAGGCTGATAGCGATATTTTCATAATCAATGAACAAGGCACAATTCATCATCAGGAATAACCTCTAGTAAAATTCTCTTAGAAACGCTTCTTCAGTAAAAGAGTAAGAACGCTTACTTATTAAAACAAATCCCTAACTTTCAATGTGCTTCGTTGGTCAACCTTTGAGAGGGGTTTCTGAAAAGAGGCAGAGATGAAGAAGATCCCCACCTTTAGGAGGACTGGAATATCCATCCCTCTTCCCAGTCCTCCTCTGTCTCAGGAGAAAGGTTTCTGGCAGAGAAGATAGAGCGAGGGGGAAGATCTTTTGGGCATCCTTTTGGGGAGGCAGATAGAAAACATCCCTTTCTTCTCGGCTTCGCTCTGCGTTTTTGCCAGAAGGAGAAAACCTTTTTGCGGAAGGGAACAATCGAATCATCCCCATCGGCCCCCTTGAATAAGGTGTTTACCGAGGTGGAATAGTAATCGGAATCGAAGTTCCCCCCGTTCCCCCTGTTCGCTTATTCTGCTCATCTAACCATTTCTGCTCTTGAGCAGCCAAGTCCTTACGACCTAGTTTTTCGAACTCGGCCTTCAACTCAGTTCGCAAACCAGTATCGTTGTACGCTACTTGAGAAGCCTCCTGGAGGAGTTTCACTGCCGGGGCTTTCTTATTCTCCTCTTGGTACAGACGGGCAAGCTCCAGTTTAAGGCGAGGACTAGGAGTTACTTTAATCGCTCTCTCATATAAAGCAATGGCTTTTTTGCGTGCTTCTTTACGCGCCTCAGGAGTTTTTTGGGTAAGGGATTGTTGTTGAAACTCATAGGCTAAGGTTGCTAGAAGAGCTGGATTATCCGGTTCCCGCTTGAGGGCTTCTTCATAGGCAGAGATCGCCTCCTTCTTCTTTGCATCGCGCTCCTTCGGTTTATCAAAGAGGCGATTTGCCTCAGCCATTAGCAAGTAACCCCGAAGGGAGGGATCAAGAACTTCGATTTTAGCCTTCTTTCGAGCCTGCTCCACAAAATCTCGAACCGCTTGGTACTTCCGGTATTCTCCTACTCGAACATCTTCCACTTTAATAATATGGTAACCATAGGTCGTACGTACCAGACCACTCACTTGCCCCGGTTTTAAGGCGAAAGCTGCTTTTTCAAATTCCGGAACCATTTGGTTATGACCAAACCAGTTCAAGTCACCTCCATTATTTTTGGTTCCCTCATCTTCGGAGTACCGGCGAGCAAGGGTAGCGAAGTCCTCTTTCTTCTGGGTGATTCGTTTCAAGAGGTCTTCAGCAATTTTGCGCGCTTCGGCTTCCGGATGACCTTTGGGCTGGGTTTTGCTTTTCACCTTGATGAGGATATGGCGCGCCCGGACCTCCAAGTCCTCGGGTTTGACTTCCTTACTTCCCACTTTTAACTTCTCTTTAACTGAGTCTTCCAGTTTTTTTACCAGGAGATCAGACCGAATTTGGTCCTTTTGGTCCTCCAACTGAAGCCGAAGGCGGGTTTCAAATTCCTTAGCTTGTTCTTGGGAGAGGCCGGCCAGCTTCTGCTGGACCATCTCTTTAACTCGGCGCTCAATTTCGGCCTCCACTTCTCCGGAGGAAACTCGAAAACCCTGGCGTTCTGCTTCGGCGATCTCAACTAAACGATTAATCATTTGGTCAAACTGGCTTCCTCGTATCTGTTCATAGAACCGGGGGTCAGTGTTTCGATACTCTTCCATCCTCTGGCTTTGCAGAACGCGTTCTAGATCTTCCGAATAGATCGGCTTCCCTTCCACCCGAGCCAGCAGAGCATTTTTCCCCCTCCCTTCTCTCTCTCTTTGAGGGGCAGTACCAATACCCCCGAAAAAAGCCACCATCCCGATAGCCATCACCACTGCAAGACCGAGAAACACTTGGCGGGATCTATGCTGCCACTGATAGCGCATATGAGTAAGGGAGAGGGAAGACCCTCGTTTCGGTTGACGACGAGCCATTAAAATCAGCCTCCATAGAAGATTTTTATAGCTGAGAAATTAAAAAAACAACTATAATCGAGGTGGTAGCCTATCAGGAGAGTTTTATCTTTTGGGGCACTACCTCTTCCCTCCGCCAATACGATTTTGCGAAAGGAACCATAAGTTTAGATTTTGGTAGCCACAAGCAACTACCTGCGGTCGGTTTTGCCCCACTCTAACCCTCCCCATCCCGAGGGAGAGAACCTCGGTAGCCGAAGGCTTTAGCCAGTACAAAGCAATAGGGTTTTCTTTGAATTTATATTATTATAGCTCCCTCAAAATTTGCTTTAGCCCTTGTAGGGCAAGGTAAGTTCCTGTTTCCGTGCTGCCATCGGGGCCTTTGAAGTGTGTCTCCAGGGAGACCACTCCGGAATACCCCTCCTGGATTAAGGCTCGAAAATGTTCTCGATAAGCGATCTCTCCTTGCCCAATGGGGACAAAGTGAATTTTGCCGGTCTCCGGATCCCGTTTAGGGTCCTTGATATGTATGTGGACGATCCGGGATTTAATCGCGTTATAGCCATCAGGGTAAGGAATTTCTCCTGCGCAGAAAGCGTTTCCGGGGTCCCAAACTGCGGATAAATTCTTCAGGGAAGGGCGGGCAAGAAACTGGGCAGTCTCTCCCCCAGTGCTCATATAACAATCGTGTTCATTCTCCAGAGCTAAGCAGACCCCAGCCTCTTGAGCAATCTCCAACGGCTCCTGGAGAAGTGCTTCAATCTGGTCCGCAATTTCCGGAGTGAGAGGACCTCTCCTCCAAAAGGCGAAAATCCGAATCAAGTTTGTCCCTAGAGTCTTCGCGGCTTGTATACAGCGTTCCAGAACATCTTTCTGCTCAGCCAAAGTACGATCTTCCGCCAAATGCAGACGGCCAGTTTGTAGAGCTTTTCCTCCGCTGAGTTCACACTTATAGAAGGGGGAGGCAATACCGCAGACAGAAATCCCTCGCTTTTCCAGGCAATTCTTAGCTTGTTGAAGCTCCTCTTGGGAGAGGGCAGAAACATTTTTCCCCCAAAGCCCCCGAATCTCAGCTTGAGGGATACCCCACTCTTTCATTAAATCCAAGGCTCGCTCAAAGTCTTGGCTGATCTCATCCGTAATAACACCTAGAGTAAACACTGTCTCCTCCTGAATTTCGTACCCATATTACTTCACCTTGGGGAACCTGTCAATCAAAGAGGGAGAGACCCCTTCTTCGGCAAAGAAAGCAGAAAAAGTAGCTCTTAGCCTCCAAGAGAAAAGGAGAGATTTTTGCCTCCCTCACCGGCTACGCCGGCATATGGTAGTCCTGCGCTTGGGTGTAGGGGTCACATAAGGCACGGATATCAATTTGGAGGAGAGTGTTCAAACCTTCAGGACTCAGTAAGAAGCCGCGCTCTTCAATCGCTTCCTCGGGGTCTTGGAGGAGTTTGGCTCGGAAGAGAGCATCATCCTGAGCCAACATAATAATCTGGTGCAATTGATATTCATCCAGGAGAGCGACGATCTCCCTGGCTTGTTGAGCCAAATCACTCTGGGGGGCTACCATAAGTAAGCGGAGGAGTGCTTCCATAGCCAAAGGGAGAGAACCCAATTGATGGAGGACTACCGCCCGCTTGAAGAGGGGTGAAGGATCACTGGGCATCATCTGGGTCAGTTCATCCAAAATATCCAAAGCGGTTTCAGGCTCCCCCAAGGAGAGGTAGACGGTAGCGAGCAGGTCCAGAGCTTGAGGATGGCGTGGATGACGCTCTAAGATGTCCAAAAGGATCACCAAGGCTTTTCCGATTTCATCCTTCTCAACCAGGATCTCAGCCAAAAGGATATCCGCTTCCAGTATTTCTGGGTCGAGTTTTCGGGCCATTCGAGCTTCTCGGGCGGCGGCCTTCAATTGGCCGTTATCCCGATAAAGATAAGCCAACTGGAGGCGGTAAAGGGGATTTTCGGGGCTTTCGCGAACCACCTTCCGAAGGATACGGATCGCTTTCCCTACGTTGCCCTGACGGCGATAGGCCTGGCTCAACTCGGCACACGTGGTTAAGTAAAGAGGGTCACGGGGAGAAAGGCCTCGTAAAGCGGCCCGGAACTTATCTACAGCCTGGGATACTTGATTCTGCTGGAGCAGAGTGCGCGCCTCGCAAACCAGGCGCTGTCTTCGGAGAGTATCTAAATCAGGTGAAAACTTTTCCATCAGTCTCTAGTAACCTAATTTGAATAAAAGGGAATTTCCTTCCTAGTACTTTTTCTACCCTAAAACCCCTTTTCCCACTTATTCCTTTGGATGAAAAGGGACCCCTCTTAACTGAACGGATAAAGGTGTTCTCGCTTGGCTTTTGGGTATCTAAGGCTTTCTAGGCAGGCTCCGGCCGAAGCTTGGGGAGAGGCTCCGTTCGCGCCTTTGCTTCCGACTCCCCTTGACTCTCTTTTTGAGGCGGAGTGGGCCCTCCTGAAGAGGAGGAAGAAGCTGGTGCTGGGAGAGCTTCTCCCCGCATCAACGCCTCAAATTCCTCCCGCTCCAAAGTCTCTCGTTCTAACAAGATTTTGGCAATGCGATCCATCTTTTCTCGATTCTCAGTTAAAATCTCCTTCGCGCGGGTATAACATTTCTCAATAATGGACCGCACCTCCCGGTCAATCTCCATTGCAACCTGCTCACTATAGTTCCGATCTTCCATCAGATCTCGGCCGAGGAAGGGATTAGAATGACGCCGTCCCAGAGTGATCGGTCCAAGTTTTTCACTCATTCCGTACTCTGTCACCATCCTACGGGCTAGCTCGGTAGCCCGTTTTAAGTCGTCATAGGCTCCGGTAGAAATCTCCTGAAAAACGATCTCTTCAGCAGCTCGCCCTCCAAGCATTCCTGTAATCTCGTCCAGGAGTTCCGCCTTGGTCACCAGATAGCGGTCTTCGCTAGGAAGTTGCATCGTGATGCCCAAAGCCATCCCCCTGGGTAAGATGGAGATTTTATGAATCGGATCGGCATTGGGTAGCATATTTAGGACGATGGCGTGGCCCAGCTCATGGTAAGCCACAATCTCTCTTTCACGATCATTGACCAAACGACTTTTTCGCTCCGGCCCCGCCACCACTCGGTCTAAGGCGTCTTCAAATTCAGCCATACTAATTTGAGTTTTATCTCTTCGAGCGGCGAGCAGAGCAGCTTCGTTCACCAAGTTAGCCAGGTCTGCTCCGGAAAACCCGGGAGTCCTTCGGGCCAGGACATCGAGATTCACATCAGGGGCAAGAGGCTTATCTTTGGTATGCACTTTCAAAATAGCCCGACGCCCATTGACATCGGGATGGTCCACCACAATTTGCCGGTCGAAACGCCCTGGCCGAAGAAGAGCCGGGTCAAGAACATCGGGGCGGTTCGTAGCCGCAATCAAGATAACTCCGGAATTGGGGTCAAAACCATCCATCTCTACTAAGAGCTGGTTCAAGGTTTGCTCTCGTTCATCGTGTCCCCCTCCCAAACCGGCACCTCGTTGACGGCCCACAGCATCAATCTCATCAATGAAGACTAAGCAAGGGCGATTGGCTTTAGCGGTTTCAAAGAGATCTCGGACCCGGCTAGCCCCTACTCCAACAAACATCTCCACAAAATCGGAACCACTAATATGGAAGAAGGGAACTCCCGCCTCTCCCGCAATGGCTCGGGCCAACAGAGTTTTTCCACAGCCAGGAGGACCTAGCAGAAGAACTCCTTTAGGAACTTTCGCTCCTACCGCTTGGAACTTTTTTGCATTCTTCAGAAACTCCACCACTTCCTGAAGTTCCTGTTTGGCTTCATCTATGCCAGCAACATCGTCAAATGTTACCTTAGGGACATTATCCGTAACTCGTTTGGCCCGGCTTCTCCCGAAGGAGAGAGCCTGATTCCCCCCGATTTGCGCTTGCCTCCAGAAAAACATCCAGATGCCGATCATCAAGGCTAAAGGTAAGAACACCGAGAGGAGGAGATTCTGAAGGGGCTCGGAAACTAAGGTCGTTTCTGCATTAACCAGAACGCGGTTCCGATCTAGCTCTTCAGCGAGCATCCGCCGGAAGGAGCCATCCCCTTCGGGAATGAGAGCTTCATAGCGCCGGCCATCAGCCAGTTCACCCGAAACGCGATTCTTCCCGACGGTAGCGGTTTTAACTTTATGGTCTCGGATGGCATTAATCAGATCCGAATAACTGAACCGTTGGGTTGGAGCACTGAATTGACCTTTAAAGGAGTAGTTAATGGCCAAGATGATTCCAAAAATGAGAAAGGCCCATAGAAAGGTTCTTACAGGTCTCAATGACTGCCTCCTGCTTTCTGTCAGATAAGCCGGATGCCCTTGGCACCCGGCCGGAGATTAGGAGTCACTCTTTATTCTTTGCCCTATCATTATAACATATATCCTATCTCGACTCAATCTATTAAGCAAGCCCTCTCTTTAGCAGAGGAAGAAGAAAGAAGTCCAAACCGCTTCCCCCGAATACTTAGAGAGCTTTCTCCTCCTGAAAGTTCCCTTCCCAAGCCCTATGAAAAAGAGGCGCAAGGATAAAACTCCCTCCCAAGGCGATGAGAAAAAACGCCTTTAAGGAGGAGTTCTTAAGAAAGGAAACCGAAGGTTTTTTGCAGAAAAAGGAAATAAGACAGGGGTTTCAAGTTTCTTTTAGGAGGTTTTAAGGAATGCGGCTTAGGGGAAAGCAGATTCTTCAGGGTTTCACCTTGATTGAGCTACTGGTAGTGATTGCCATTATCGCAATTTTGGCGGCTATTCTCTTTCCTGTTTTTGCCCGGGCTAGGGAGAAAGCTCGGCAAAGCGGTTGTTTGAGCAATCAGAAACAGATCTCTCGGGCGATGATCCTCTATCTTCAAGATAATGATGAGCTCTTTCCAGGCTACACTCTTGTTATTGGTGCCTGGACAGGCTGGCTTTGGCCCACCGCTTTAAAACCCTATATAAAGTTTGATCCCAAATCGGAGAACAGCGTTTACTGGTGTCCCAGCACCTCTGGCGTGGGAGGCAAAGTAAGCGCCTCTTGGGGAAGTGCCTATACCGGCTGGCACGTGGTCTGGGGCGGCCCTTGGAAAGCGGAGGAATCGGGGTCTTATTGTCACAACGGCTGGACCTATGGCTATGGGGAGTCTGAGTTTAAAAACCCCTCCGCAACTCCCTTTGATTTAGATGGTCTTTGGATTGATAGCTGGCCTGAGAAAGGAGAACCGCTCCCCAAGGACCGCATTTATGGCCAGGACACGGGGATGGGACGGATCGGTTTGAACCGTCATAGCGGAGGCGTTATCATCACCTTTGTAGACGGTCACTCCAAGTGGGTCCCGCTAGAGCAGTTGCCCCATCTCGACTGGCATCCCTATCCCGGATCGGAGTTTCGCAGAGGAGTACAAAATGGGGGGCCGTAATTACTCTAGCCTTCTCGCTTATAGAGGCAAACCCCTTTATTGACAATCCTTGGCGAATGGGGTAGCATAAGTAAGGGCATTCCCCAAAGGGGTCATCGTCTAGAGGCCTAGGACACCACCCTTTCAAGGTGGAGATCGCGGGTTCGAATCCCGCTGGCCCCATTTATCGGAAGAAGGGGTTAGTGCTTTTTAATGGCCTTCTTGGCTTATGTCAGTCCCTAATATAGCAAGGGCCTCAAGAAGCCTCCATAAAGAGGTTCGCCCCCCGATGGTTACTTCTTAACCTTTTCAAACTTTTTGCTCCTCCGAAGAAATGAGTATAATCTTCTTGGAAAAGTTTACCAGAAAACTACCAGAGGCTTCTTATCCCCCTTTAAACTCCTGTGGAAGGCCCAGAGTTAATCTCAAAGGAGGCAAAGGGTTCCTTTAAGCCTATCCTAGAAAAAACAAATCCTTGAAGATGAGTTTTACTCTGAAAAGCTATGTAGAGAAATGCCTGCACCAAGCGCAGCGCTACCGAAAGCGAGCGATTATCATCGCTGTAGGAGCTTCTCTCGGTTCCCTCCTGCTGGCTTTGGAAGAGATAACCACTGAAGGATGGCTGGGAATCCCTACCGAGGTCCTCTTTTTCTCAGCAGTCTGTCTTCTTCTTGTTGCCCTTTCTTTGGAACTTGAACGTCGGCTTGCGGAAAAGGAGTATAAGGAATAGCCAATCCCTTCTCACCCCGGCCTTCCCAAGAGACCCTAGTGTATACTAGGGTAAAAAAAGGAAATGAAGCGGGTTTTAAGACTAAGTCTTCTTTTCTACCTTTTTCCTCTACTCCCCTTCCTCCCTGGTTCCTTCGCTTCCGCTCATAACACTTCTCCTAGAAAACAAGCGATAGGCTCTCACTCTTGGCATCACCGATCCCGCTTCTTCTGGGCTAAGCAAAAAGGGTTGGAAACCCGGATTCTTTGGATAGATGCTCTGGCAAACTATGCTAACCTTACCCGTCGGGAAAAGGTTCAAACCCTCCTTAACAAAGCGGTAGAAGCAGGCTTCAACGCTATCGGTGTAGGTGTAAAAACCCCTGAAGGATATGTTTTATACCCCAGCCGTATTGCCCCCGCTTTGCCGGAACCTCCTTATAACCATGGGTACGACCTCCTTAAAATCTTTACGGAAGAAGCTTCCCAACGAGGCTTAGAAGTCTACGCCTTAGTGATGGTTTTTTCTGAGGGGAGGATCAGCAATCGTAAGGGACCGGGCTTTAGTCGTTTTCCCCAGTGGCAAGTCAAAGCTTATCTTCCCGCGGGAAAGGGCGGTAAAATCCTTCCCCAGTCTCAAGCTCAAGTAGGAACCTTTCTCTTCGTCAATCCCGCTCTTCAGGGAGTTCAAGATTATGAACGTTCCCTTTTAAAAGAGATTGTCACCCGATATAACGTGGATGGGATTGTACTCGACCGCTGCCGCTACCCCGCTCTTTGGGCTGATTTCAGTGAGACTTCACGGCGTCAATTTGAGAAATCTCTGGGCAAGCCGGTGCGTCGCTGGCCTGAAGACATCTTCGAGTATCACCCCGGAGGAGTTCGCCCAGGGCCTCTTTACTCCCGATGGTTATCTTGGAGGGCAGAGGTTATTGGAAGCTTCGTTAGAAAAACCGCTGGCACTCTTCGAAAGTTGAAACCGGGGATCAAGATCGGAGCAGTAGTCGGCTCCTGGTACCCTGACTATATCAATGAAGGGGTCAATTGGGGAAGCCTTGCGTTCGATTCAGGAAAAGAGTTTGCTTGGGCGGGTCGGCAATACCGTAAAGCGGGGTTTGCAGAGTCCTTAGACTTCTTGGTTGCCAACTGCTACGGCCGTTTCTTGGAGAGGAAAGAGGCGATTAAAGCCGGTTTATCTGAGTGGTACAGCGTGGAAGGCGCAGCAACAATGGCCCGGATGGCTGTGGCTAACGCTTGCTGGGTTTATGGAGGTGTCTATGCTCTCCTCTATCAATCCCACCCTCAGGACTTTGATAAAGCCGTCCAAACCGTTCAAGAATTAACCAATGGCGTAGCGGTCTTCGATGTGAGCTATATTGAGAAGTATAACTGGTGGAGTCGGTTAAAGGAGGTCTTCCAGCAGGCAAAGAAACCTGCCCACAGTCCCATAGCGGATCTTCCTACACCGTCCAAGGGAGTTTTTTAGGGAAATAGAACAAAGTCTCGATAGGTAAAACTCGGGATCTATTCTTCCAGGGCCTCATAGGACCGGAAGCCTCGAACCATTAAGCCTCGCTCCCTACTCTTCCGAACTTCCCCTGCTCGTTTCTCTGCCTCAGCACGGTTCGCTACAGTAGTTCCACTGATAACGACATAATCACCTGGACGACGATAACGATGGATAAAAACTGGCCGGGGCCGGTCAGAATGGTTTTCTTGGGAACCGTGAATCGTCCTTACATGGAAGAAAATCGAGTCGCCAGGTTCTCCGCAAATCGGCAAAGCGCGTTCCCAAGGCCACTCCTTTTCATCTAAACCCAAATGGGAGAAAGTATCAATATGTCTCAATTGCCCCAAACGATGAGACCCCGGAACCACATAAAGAGCACCGTTAACCAAGTTGGTAGGAACAACATAACTGAGGATCGCTACGGGGCCTTCGTATCGGTGTTCAAAATAGGCCGAATCCTGGTGAAGATTCTTGGGGTGTCCCCCCACAGGCTCTTTGTATAGGCACTGTCCGGAGCCAAAGATCTCGATGTTGGGGCCTATAATCCCCTCCAAAATATCCAGAGCAATAGGGTTGAAAGCAGAACGGAAGAAAGCACCACTAGTGTAATAGTTGATAGCCAGAACCATAATCTGTTTGTCCCGTGGGTAGCCAGGGGGAGCGGGAAGAAAGAGGGTGCCATCAGGTGTCACCCAACCCTCTTCCACTTGCCTGGCCTGATCCAACAGAGAAAGGGATTGTTGTGCGGTGGCTTCAATATCCCGATGGATCTCCTCCACATAATCCCTCATTAAACCCCGAACTACTAAACAACCATATTCTCTATAAATTGCAACAGCCCTCTCAATATCCAGTTGATCCACGCTTACTTCCAGTTCTTCTACTGCAACTTCAGGTAGGGTAATTTCCATCTCTCGTCTCCTTTCTCTCAAGAAGAGCATTGCTCTCTTTAAAAAGGCACCATGCTAGAAACCTCTTCAAAAATGCCGGAGTCCAGAGTAAACTACATTCATTCATTGTCCGTCTGAGGGAATCGGCACTAAGGCTAACAAAAGTCAATCCTATGAGGCTTACAAACGTCCGCGTTGTCGCGAGAACTTAAACATATCTTGCTCTCCCCTCATCTCAGGAAGACGAGGTTTCCCCCATTGCTCTCGCCGAACACTTTTGCATCGTAACGACTTCTATTCCTTATCACAGACCAAAGCTGGTAACCCCCAAAAGGCAACGTTATTCCTCTTCTCCTCTCAAGGTCTAAGCATTGGGTTAATATCCACCACTCCTTCTATGCTCTTAGCAATCTGAATCGCTTTTTTAATCTCCTCCTCGGAACGGAGGTTGCCCAACAAGGTCACGATCCCATCCCGAGTGTTGACATTAATTGCTTTAGCGTCAATTTCAGGGTCATTGGCCAAAGCAGTTTTTACTCGATAAGTGATCAGTAAATCCTGAATGAAGGACATCCTTTATCCCTCCCTTTGATTTGCTCTCTTTTAATACCCTAATTGTTTGTTCACAACATTGCGTAAAGGTTCCCCTTGGAGGAAGCGTCTAAGGTTATCCAAGAAAAGGGTCATTAAGCGATAATGGTTCGAGGGGGAAGCTCCTGCCTCATGAGGAGTAAGGATGACGTTAGGCATCTTCCACAAAGGGCTTTCCGAAGGTAGAGGTTCTCGTTCGAAAACGTCTAGACCGGCCCCAGCGATTTGTCCTTCCTGAAGGGCCTCGATGAGAGCTTTTTCATCAATCAAGGCCCCCCGCCCTATGTTATAAAGATAGGCCGTAGGTTTCATTAAAGCGAGCTGGTCTCGACCGATAATATGACGAGTTTCGGGAGTGAGAGGAAGAGATAAGACAATATGGTCCGATTGGCGAAGCAACTCTGGTAGACCCTCTATCCCCCAAAGAGCCTCCACGGGTACCTCTGCTCTTTGAGGATGTCGGCGGATCGCCAGAACCCGCATTCCCAAGGCTTGAGCTTTTCGAGCCAACTCTTTGCCAATACTTCCCAGACCCACAATCCCCAAGGTGCTCCCCACTAAATCGGAGGGCGGAATATACTTCCATACCCCTTGGAGTTGCTGGTCTCGGAGCAAATGTAGCCCCCGGGTGAAACTTAGGATCATTGCCAGCACATGCTCAGCAATAGGTTGATCGAATACCCCACGAGCGTTGGTAAGTATAACAGGGCTCTCTACAAAACCGGGGATAGACAAAAACCTTTCTACTCCGGCACTTCCTGCTTGAACCCACTTTAACCGGTGAGCCTGCTGGAAAATAGCCTGATTAAAGCGGCCAGCAAAGAGAATCTCTACATCTCTCGCTTTCTCTATCGCCTCTTCTTCTGTCCCGGCAAGAACAACCTCAATATCCGTAGCCACTTCTCTAATATACTTCAAGTCATCTTCGGAAAGGGAACGAGTAACCAGAAGCTTCATTTTCCTCCGAAAAGGGAGATTCCTTAACTTTAAGAATGAGAAAATTCCATCATCAGTGTTCCACCCAAGGAGGATAATCTCCTATCTCCTCGGTGTCTTTTCTAAGGAGGAGATCTCCACAACGCTCGTTCTACCCCCTTAACCTAATGGCTGAAAGAAGGCATAGGAAGCCTGCCTAAACCCTTGAGTTCTTAAGACTTCAATGGAGGGTGACCTCAGGGAGGGGCCGACCTTTCGTTTCTGGAAAAGCCCATACCCACCCTGCAACTAACAGATTAAAAGGCACTGCCAGCACCATTCCCAAAGAATAGTATCTATCCTGAGCCATTAGGGCTACTAAAGGAGGTGCCAAACCGGCGGTGGCTCGGGCCACATTAAAACAGAAAGCTGAGGCAGTGGTGCGAAGAGGAGTGGGAAAGATCTCTGCGTAGAGGGGGCCATAACCACTGAAAGCCCCCGTTCCTAAACCAATGAGGAAGAGAGGGATCAAGGCGGATAGCGGAGCCTGTGCCCAATAGGAGGAGGGTACAAACCAGCAAACCAGAGCCACCGCTCCCCCTTGAAGGAGCATATAGAGGGTAAAAGCGAGACGCCGACCGATGGTATCCGCTACCCAACCAAAGCTAGCATATCCGAGAAAAGCTCCTACCTCCTTGATAAACAACCATATTCCCCTTCGCTGATCCGGATACCCCCATTCTGTTCCCAACAAGTTGGGGAGAGCTGAGTTAATCACCCAAAAGGCCCACATATCAAAAACAGCCAGAAGTAAGCCCTTTACGGTCCAAACTGCTATCCGGGAACGGAACAAAGCGACGAGAGGGCTATGACCTAACTGCTCTTTGATCTCTTGAGGAAGGGTGCCAGAGCGGAAGGCCTCTTGGTATCTCCACCACAAGTCGCTTTCAGGCATTTGATAACGGATACCAAGTACTAATATTGCAGGAACTACCGAGAGGGCAAAAGTATAACGCCAGCCGAGGTGAGGGGTAATAAAGTTAGCCGCTAAAGCGGCCAAAGCCATTCCGACAGGCACCCCAGTTTGCATCATTGCCCCGCCCCTGGCTCGCAGAGTTCGGGGAAAGGTTTCCGCCACCAGGGTTTGTCCGACAGCCCATTCTCCTCCAATGCCTAAACCGGTTACGATTCGCCACAGTAATAAGGTTTCTATCCCTGTTGCAGTGGCACATAGTCCTGTGCCCAGGGAGTACACTAGAATGGTGAGGCTAAGAGCGGGCTTTCGGCCAATTTGATCCGCTAACCACCCAAATAATATCCCTCCCAAAGCGGTCGCCACCAAGGAGAACCCCAGAACCCAATGAGCCTCGAGATCACTTAACTGGAGGTCGGTTCGGATTTGACGGAGCATATTGTTATAAAGAGTGAGGTCATAAAAATCGAACAGCCAACCAGCCCAAGCATAGAATAAGATCAACCAATGGCTTTTAGTTAACCGACTCTGCTCCGATAATAATAATGGGTTCATCGCATCCCCCCAGGAGATTCTTTTGACGGATCCGAGGAGAGAAACGGGGAATACTTTCTTTTTCCCCAGCAACAGTTTGATATAGGTTTCACTACTCCTTTTTTGCAAGGCCTTTTTACTCGTGGAGATTCTTTACAAAAGAGGAGGAAGGGTGTAGGATAGCCTTAGGAACGCTTTCCGGGATTGACCGCGCTAGACGGGGAGCTAGCGGTGCCCTGTACCCGCAATCCGCTATAGCGGGGTCGAACTCCCACCCGAGGCCTCGTTCCGTCGGGTCAGGTCCGGTTGGACCGGCGGCGATGGTTGGGTCCCGCGCAACGGCCGTCCGCGAACCCCGCCAGGTCCGGAAGGAAGCAACGGTAAGCGCCCACGGCCGGGTGCCGCGAGTCCGCCTAACCGGAGTCGGTCTGGCCGGTAGCCGCCGGGAGAACGGGTGTCGAAGGTGGGTGCGCGGTCAATTCTTTTCCTTTTTGAACGGGTAAAGAAACCGACTATCCCCTGTATCTAGGGGATGATAGGGGGCTTTATGTACCTCTCCCTCTACCGGAAGTACCGCTCCCAGAAATTTGAGGACATCCTCGGCCAGTCTCATATCACTCAAACCCTCCAAAACGCCCTTCGTACGGGCCGAGTAACTCATGCTTATCTCTTCTGTGGCCCCCGGGGAACAGGCAAGACAACCACCGCCCGTGTCTTAGCCAAAGCTCTCAACTGCGAGAAAGGTCCAACCCCAGACCCTTGCGATCAATGCTCCGCCTGTGTTCGTATTCGGGAGGGACATTCCTTAGATGTAGTCGAAATTGACGCGGCCTCGAATCGGGGGATTGATGAAATCCGAGCTCTTCGAGAACAAGTGGGACTGGCTCCCGTGGAGGAGCGCTATAAACTATATATTATTGACGAAGTCCATATGCTCACCACGGAGGCTTTTAATGCTCTTCTAAAAACTCTTGAGGAACCCCCCCGAAATGTTGTTTTTGTTTTGGCTACTACCGAAGCCCACAAAGTCCCTCGTACGATTATCTCTCGCTGTCAGCGCTTTGACTTCCGCAGAGGAGGCCCTCAGGAATTACTTAACCGGCTGGAATACGTGGCCCGCCAAGAAGGGTTTGTTTATGAACCTTCTGCTCTTCAGGCTATTGCTAATGCCTCGGCCGGCAGTTTCCGGGATGCTCTTGCCCTCTTGGAACAGGTTCATGCTTATTCCCCAGAAAAACTAACCCTGAAAGCGGTACAAGAGGTTCTCGGTTCAGTAGAAACTCCTACCCTTCTAGAACTCTCTCAAGCGCTTCTCGATCACCAACCCGGCAAAGTTCTCTCGCTTCTCCACCACCTTGTCGGAGAAGGGAAAGAACCTCGGCAACTCCTCGTGAACTTTGCAGAACACCTACGAAACCTTCTGGCGGTGAAAATAGGTTCCCCAGAGCTGGTCCCCCTGGCCCCCGATCTTGCCCTAGAGTTCCACCGCCAAGCTCAGCAATTTCAATCAGAGGAATTGCTCTCCTGCCTAGAAGCCGTTGTTAAGGCCGAAGGCCTTCTCCGGTGGATCAGTGACCACCGTCTCCTTCTGGAACTTACCTTGGTGCGTCTAGCTCGGGACAGAGTTTCTGATGAAGCGGTTAAAAGTGTCCCTCCTCCTCAGGAAGAGGAGGAGGCTCAACCTGTTAGCCTCCCTCCTAAGGAACTAGCCGAGGCTACCTCCTCAGCTTCCCTCGCCCTATTAAAAGACTCTCAACCCGCCGAGAAACCCCTAGAAGAGTCAGAACGAGAAAAAATTGCTCCCCCTTCCGAGACTCCCATTGAAAACCCCTCTTTAATGGAACTCTGGAACCGGCTCCTCCAACGTGTCTCTCTGAGAAGCCTGAAAGTCCTCCTGCAAGATTGCCAACCGGTTCGCCTAAGGCACCATCAATTGGAGGTTCGCCCCCGATATGATTGGCAAAAATCGGCTTTGGAGAAACCGAACCATCGTAAGATCCTTCAGCAATCTTTAGAGGCTGTTCTTGGAGTAGGCTACAAATTAAAGGTGTTAGAGCCTGAAAAAACTCCCTATGATCCCCCGGATACAGAGAATATTGGAGAAGAGAAAACCCCGACGCCTCAGCAGGAAGAAGATTCCGCCCCTGAAGAACCTGAGGTAGACCCTTTTGATCCTGCTTCTCTAGGATCTGAGGCTGAACTCTTGGAGTTAGCTCAAATTTTTGATGGCGAAATCATTAAGAAGAAACCGTTCCGAGACAGTTAAAAGGAGAGAAGAGATGTCGAAACGATCAAAAGGTTTTGGTGGTTTTGGCGATTTAGGAAAGATTATGCAGGAGGTACAAAGAGCAGCCCAAGAGGTGGAGAACATCCAGCAAGAGCTGGAAAGCCTAAAAATAGAGGGGACTTCCGGAGGAGGAGCGGTAACTGCGGTGGTTAACGGAGCCGGGAATCTGCTACACTTGTCTATCAAACCGGAAGTGGTAGACCCAGAGGATGTGGAGCTGCTGGAAGACCTGGTGGTGTCCGCTGTTCGAGAAGCTCTAGAAAAGGCTCATCAAATCCGCGAGGATAAGTTGTCTCGTATTACAGGAGGTTTTCATCTACCTGGGCTTTTTTAATCAGAAGGGACAAGACTTCTCTACTTATTGAAAGAAAGCTTTCGTTCTACTTTTTCTTTTACAGTAAAAAACCTTTAGACCTGCCTCCGGGATATGTTGCCCCTCCTTTTACAAAAGCTCTAAAATGAGAAAGGGAGAAATTATGCCTTTCACCATCGAGGAATTGCGGGACTTGATTAAAATTTTAGAGGAGCGGCCAGAATGGCGTGCTGAGCTGCGTCGGCTCCTTCTGGAAGAGGAATTATTGTCTCTACCCCAAGTGATGCAGAAGCTCGCCGAATCCCAACAACGTACTCAGGAGCAGTTAGAAGTCCTCACCTCTAGGATAAATGCTCTGACCGAGAGAATGGACGCCCTCAC
>CAYSAW010000008.1:0-48933 GCA_964429225.1 uncultured bacterium | reverse complement strand
AAGGGTAGACGCCTTGGCCGAGCAGGTAAGTGGATTATCTCAGCAAGTGAGTACCTTGGTGGAGTGGCAGAGAGGTGAAGCAGGCCGGAGGGAGGGTGAACGCTATGAGCTGAACATCGTCAAGCGCGCGCCGATGCTGTTTGCCGGTGGTGTTGGTGGAGCAACTGACGCACCAAGGGTGCAAGAGCGGTTAAGCAAATGGCTGAGAGTCCTTTTGGATGGCGAAAGGTTTCTCCAGACCGATGAGGATCCGACTCTCTCGGACCTCATCTGGTGGAAGAAGGAGCAGGTGGTGGTCGTGGAAGCATCACTCAAGGTTGACGGAGAGGATGTAACGCGGGCTTTCAAGCGTGCCAGCACTTTGCGTTCGGCCGGTGTGAACGCCATTCCCGTTGTAGTTGGTGAGGATTGGGTGAGTCTGGAAGCCAGAGAACTAGCAAGAGAAAGAGGCGTCTGGTGGATGATCGGAGGTATCCCTTCTGAGGATTTTGTCGCCTTCCGGCGTCTGTCACCAAGGTAAAGAATTTAGTTATGAAGAGCACCATCTTAACGTTGTGTGAACAATTGTCCTCTTGCGCTTAGACCTTTTTCCCTTCTTTTGATGAAAAGGCAATTACGTTTTGTCTTCTTTCACAATAAAAACCTTTTAAGCTTTCCCAAAAGAAATGCTACCCATCCCTTAGTAGAAGCCCCTATCCTCTTCCTCAGCGTTATTAAGTGGTTTTTTCTAGCCTCTATCATCGGCACCCTGGTAGGAGTTGTCACCACTTTTTTCCTCGCTCTGTTAAGTAGGAGTATCAACACAGTTGGTCGCCTTCCATATTATTACTTAGCCCTACCCATCGCTCTTACCCTTAGCTATCTCTTAACTCAACGGTTATTACCCGAAGCAAAAGGTCACGGCACTGAGAAAGTTATTGAAGCCATCCATGAACGATCGGGCAGGGTGAATCCCTTAGTCGTTCCGATAAAGCTCCTGGCAACCCTGATCACTTTAGTACCAGGAGGGTCTGCTGGGAAGGAGGGACCTTGTGCTCAGATTGGGGCCGGAGTAGCTTCTTTCTTTGCTGATTTGCTCAAATTTGAACCCCAAGACCGGAAGAAACTGGTCATTTGCGGTATTAGCGCGGGATTCGCCAGTGTTTTTGGCACCCCTATCGCAGGGGCCATCTTCGGGGTAGAAGTTCTTTCTATCGGAAATATCCTTTATGAAGTGCTTTTCCCCTCCTTTGTTGCCGGGGTCACTTCTTACCAAGTTTCCTCCAATTTAGGAATCCACTATTTCTATCATCCCCTAAGGATGGTACCGCAACTCACCGAGCTCTCTTTTATTAAGGCTTTGGTAGGAGGAATATTTTTCGGTTTAGTCTCTTTCATTTTTATCGAATTAATGAAATCCTTTGAGTTTCTCTCAGAAAGGGTAAAAGGGATAGCCAAACCCCTTCTTGGAGGAGGAATTTTAGCAGGGATGGCGTTGATTTTCTCCCCTCTTTATCTCGGCTTAGGGTTGAATACGATTGAAACTGCTCTGTCGGGTAAGCCTGTTCCAGAAGCGAGTTTTCTGCTAAAAATGGTGTTCACCAGTATTACCCTGAGTTTTGGAGGGAGTGGAGGGATTGTTACCCCTATTTTCTTTGTAGGAAGCACCGCAGGAAATCTTTTTGCTCGGTGGTTTCATCTAGACCCTTCCACCTTCTCCGCTATCGGTATGGTGAGTGTTTTAGCAGGTGCTGCCAATACCCCTATCTCCGCAAGCATCCTGTCGGTAGAGCTTTTTGGCCCTTTAGTGACTCCTTACGCTGCTATTGCAGGCATTGTGAGCTTCCTGATGACGGGTCACCGTAGCGTCTACCCCTCCCAGAAGCTTCTCCTCAAAAAATCCCCCTCTATAGAGGTGGAAACAGGGAAGTTCATTCGGGATATTAAGATCTTAAGACCTCGTCCCCGGAAGAAAAGCCTTCTATCCCTGTTTTACCGTTATTTTACCTTCTTAAAGGCTCTCCACCGATAGACCACTGTTCGCCAGGCACCTCTTCAATTACTACCCATATATGACGGGGTTCAATCCCCAAGGTTTCAGCAGTTACTCTTGTAATCTCCTTTAACAGTTTCTCCTTCTGCTCCGGAGTACGTCCAGAGAGCATCTTTACTGTGATAAAAGGCATCGTCCTTCCTCCTTTAAACTAGCATTGCAAGTAAGCCTTTTTTAAACACCCCTTATTTAAAGACAGGGCTTCCTTACTCAGCGGAATGGAACTGGATAAAGGCTAATAATCTACTGGTCTGAGATAGTAATCTCCAATGGAGGTTTGGGAGAGCATTGCGGTAGTGGGAGGCCGGCGCTTCCAATGAGTTCGGTCTAAGTATTGCTTAACAAGCTGAACCTCTCCCTTTCCGAAACCCATTCCTACCAACCGTTCTGGTCTATAGCCCAGCAAGAGATAGTAGAGGATATGGTCCGCCCGGCGATAGGGGATACCGAGATCCCCTTCATCGGTTTGCCCTCGTACCAAGTCAGCAGAAGGTGGTTTATGGATAATCGGATCGGGTACTCCTAGGTACCGGGCTAGCATCCAAACTTGGGTTTTAAAGAGGTCTCCGATGGGGTTAATAGGAGGGGAGTCATCACCGTGCCAAGTAAAGTAACCAAAAAGGCGTTCCGTTTTATTCCCAGTTCCGATAGGAAGGGCGTTGTATTTCGCTGCCTTATCAAACCAGACAATCATTCGCATCCGGGCCATCACATTGCCCCGGCGCTTCGGGTCCGCATCCGGTTCGTAATTTTCGATATAACCATCTACTGCGGGACTGATGTCAATGGTCTCACAATGGATTCCGGTGGCTTCCACCACCATCTGGGCGTGGGCTAGGCTCTCTGGGCTACTCGTTCGGTAGGGGAGGCGTAACCCCCAAACGTTCTCAGGGCCAAAGGCCCGGGCGCACAAAAAGGCCACTGTTGCTGAATCCACTCCCCCTGAGAGACCAAAAACTACTCGTCGGAATCCTCTTCGGCGGATCACCTCATCCCGGAGAAACTCCACTAGCCATTCGGTGACCAAGGGTTCATTGATTTTGAGGAGCTCCTCTACAGGTGGAGTAGCGTCGGTAGGAGCGGTAATAACGGGCACTCTTTTCATTTTTTCTCAACCTTCATCCTTCTGTTGAGACAGCACTTCAGCTACAACAAGGCCACTTTCCAACTCAGTCGAACCCTATTGCCAGAACTGATAGGTGGGTATCTCTAGAAGGATACCGATGATATTCAAAATACTCCCTACTACAAATTGTCCCAAAATAAGGCCGAAAAAGAAAGGGAGGGAATCTCGGAAACCTTTTAAACCCATATATCGGAGGATAAGGGATTTTAGTACCCAAGCAATGAACAGAGGCATCCAAACCAAGTTAATCTCCCAGGAAGCGGTCACCGCGAACCCCAAAGGGTGGAAGGGCCACCAGGGGAAACGTGCCCGCATAATTTCGAGAAACATAGCAATACCGAAACCGACAAGAATCGCCACTCCCGCTGCGATACTAGGCCCTGTAGGGTTTGACATCCACCCGGCTAGCCGATTGTAGGCCTCCGCCCCAAAGGAGATAGCCGATTTAGCCCGGGCACCATAGTGGTAATTCAGGTGAAGCATCGCCCAAAAAGCAACGAAAGCTCCGAAGGCTCCAGCAATGAGAAACATCCCGAAGAACCTTCGGTAATCGGCCCGCACTCGCTCGGCCATTTTAAAGCCTTCCAGCTGGTGAGGCATTGGGTGACACCGATAAGCCCGGTTGAACCAGAAGAAGAGAGACATCGTGGAGAGGTCTTTCGCAGAAAAGCTCCGGGTGCCTAACAACTCGGTGAGAGTCCAGTCGGGACCAGTAAAATGGAGGTCATGGACGGGGGTTCCCATCTCAGCTCGCATCCGAGTAATGGCTACCGCTAAGGCAAAATAGATGATGAAGAAGGCGAGGGCAACCAAAGGAGACATCCCCATCGCCCGGCAGAAAACCACCAGTAGTCCCATCCCCAAGAGCACCCCCAGGGCAGACCAACGGTAGGGCAGAGGTTCATATCGGTCATCGATACTCGATTTTTTACCTAAGATTTTGAAGAAAACCTCCTTAAGGTAATCTCGGCCCAACCACAAGGAGAACACACAAAAAGCCATATAAGCCCCAAAGGCCTGGTTATTGGTGTAGGGGAATCGAGGATTGACATCCCAAGCCAAAGCACTAGAGATCACTAACTCCATCTTCCAGAAGATATAAAAGAACCAGGCGGAGAAGAGAAAGTCCAGGGGCATAAGCATCCCAATACCAATGACAAAAGGGTACCAGGAGATAGGAGTCCAACCGATGGCATTCCAGGGGCGACCGGGTACAAAACGTTGGAGATCGAGGAAGGACTGCCCAAAGCCAGGAGTGAGGATAGTAGGAATCCAGGGATAGTAGAGGTTGAGGCTATTAATGGTATCCACTGTACCTGCAATGAGGAAACCGATCCAGAAGAGCTTATTCTTCATAAAGGGAGGGAGTACGGACCGGCTGGGGCCTCCGGCTAATCCTGAAGTGAGCTCTAGGGGGAGTTGGATCAAGGGATAGGTTAATCGTTCCCGTTCGGTCCAACCATATCGCAAGAGGGAGTTCAGACAGAGCATAACGAAGAGGAGGAGGAAGATAAAGAAGCTCCAAGCCAAGGTGGGAAGAAACCAAGCCTTGATATGGGCCCAAGTATAGAGGGTGCTGTTCCCTTCGTAGTAGCCCCGGATGACCTCGGGATCGGTAACCATCAGCCATTTGGGCAGGTGGGGGAGGATGAGTTCAGCCCAGCGGTTTTCAGGAGTGGCGTATCGGTAAGGCCAAGTCAGCATCGGCACGAGAACTTGGCCAAAGTCATGACCTGCTAAAGCTGCCGAAAGGGAAAGCATCAGATAAATAACCAGGAGTTCACCCCGATGGAGGACTTTCTTAGGCCAAAACCAAGCAATAAACTGATTGATCACCACAAGTACCAACAAACTGAAGACCGAGCTGAAGAAGAGGGAGAGGGTAGTAGGATGGGCAGAGTAACGGATCACCTCCATCTGGACAATCCAGTAAGCGTTCAAAGGCATCAGGAGGAGACCCAGGAATACCGCCCGGAAGGTAACAGTAGGCTGGAAAGTCCTATCGCGAGGAACCTCGGTCTCAACAGTAGCAACAGGGGAAGTTTCGGAAGAGATCGGATTGCTCACACTACTATTTTCAGTACCTCAAGCCTCTTCCCTCCTTAATAAAATTTCCTCAAAAGGAAATCTTGAAATGAGCAAAGTAACTCCTTTTTGGGAAGTCTTCCGTTATCCCTTTCTCTAAGAGGTTCCCCACCAAGGCCTCTCCCTGTTTCCTTTTATCCTTCGCATTCTATAATATGGAGAGGGGAGGGAAGTTCGGGAAAAGTTAGTAGAAGAGCAAGAGAATAAAGTAAGGGGGAAGAAGGACACCAACAAACTTTCAGTAGCCATATCCTAAAGAGGGTGATGACGCACTAGCGATGTTATTTTTCCCGAGTGCGTGAGGTTTCAGTAGTCGCACCCTGTAGGGGGTATGTTGCGCAGGCCGAAGCCTACAACTACCGATTCCGCTAAAATCTAAGGTGAGGAGTGCTCCTCCCTTAAGGTCTTGAAAGGAGGCATCGAAAATAAAAACTCTTTCTTTTCAAAAGTCTGACCCTGAAACGAGAGGGCAAGAGGCGTATGGCGGAACCTGCTAGCGAATATTTTACTATCACCGAACTCCAGAAAGCGGTAGAGAAAGCTCGGGATTGGTTGCTTAGCCAACAGAAACCCGATGGTCACTGGTGCGGTGAGCTAGAGGGGGACACTATCCTTGAATCCGAATATATGCTCCTCCTCTACTTTATGGAACATAGCCCTTGGGTTTATACGCCTTCTCCATCCCATTCCAACCCCACCTCTGGTTCCCTGACTAATGCTCCCAAAGGAGTGACACCCCTATCCACCCCTAGAGGCCGAGAGAAGTTCCAGAAGATGGCCAACTATATCCTCAGCAAACAACGTCCTGAAGGAGACTGGGCCATCTATCCTGGTGGTCCTGGGGAAGTGAGCGCTTCGGTTAAAGCCTACTTCGCCCTCAAACTTGCGGGTCATTCTCCTGACGCTCCCTATATGCAGAAGGCCCGAGAAGCCATCTTAAAATTGGGAGGGGTCACCGCTTGTAACTCCTTTACAAAAATCTACCTCGCTCTTTTTGGTCAATACGATTGGGACGCTGTCCCCGCCGTACCTCCGGAAATTATCCTCTTCCCTCTTTGGTTCTATTTTAATATTTATGCCATCTCCTCCTGGTCCCGGACTATCCTTATTCCTCTATCCATTGTTTGGGCCTACCGGCCCCAAATCTCCCTTCCCCCCCATTTAGGGATTGAGGAGCTCTTTATCGGCGGTCCTAAAGGCCCACATCTGTACTTAAAACCCAGCCCTCAACCCTTTACCTGGCGCAATTTCTTCCTAGGTGTAGACCGTTTCCTCAAGTGGATAGAAAAAGGTCCCAAGCCCCTGCGCCAGAAAGCTTTGAAAAAAGCTGAACAATGGATGATAGACCGCTTTCACAAAAGTGATGGTTTGGGGGCCATCTTTCCACCAATCATTAATTCTATTTTAGCCTTGTATTGCTTAGGTTATCCTAAAGATCATCCCCTGATCCAACAGCAGTGGGAAGAGTTGGAAAAACTGGAAATTGAAGAAGGGGACACCCTCCGGGTGCAACCCTGCTTCTCTCCCGTGTGGGATACTGCTATCGCCACTATCGCCCTTTCAGAAGCAGGGTTGCCTCCGGACCACCCCGCCTTGGTTCAAGCAGGAGAATGGCTTCTTTCCAAAGAAGTTACTGAACCGGGAGACTGGGCTATCTACTTGAAGGGAATAGAACCCGGAGGGTGGTACTTTGAGTACCAAAATGAGTTTTACCCGGATATAGATGACACCGCTATGGTGATAATGGCTTTGGACCGGGTACGCCTACCCGAGGAGAGGTTAAAACAAGAAGCCCAAAACCGAGCCCTTCGCTGGCTTCTAGCGATGCAAAGCTCCGATGGAGGATGGGCCTCCTTTGATAAAGATAACAACCGGATGATCTTCTCCCAAATGCCTTTTGCAGACCATAACGCTATGTTAGACCCGAGCACCTCAGACATTACCGCAAGGGTGCTTGAAATGTTGGGCCGCCGAGGCTGGAGCCGGAATCATCCTCAAGTTAAGAAAGCCTTACGTTTCCTTTACAAAGAACAAGAAATGGATGGCTCTTGGTATGGACGCTGGGGGGTCAATTATCTCTATGGAACTTGGCAGGCCTTGCGTGGTCTAGAATGTATTGGAGAGGATATGATGCAGGAAGCTTGCCAACGAGCAGCGGTATGGCTGCGTTCCAACCAGAATCCCGATGGAGGTTGGGGCGAAACCTGCGGATCCTATGATGACCCCAAGTTAAAAGCGGTAGGCCCAAGTACACCCTCCCAAACGGCTTGGGCCTTGATGGGGTTGTTCTCAGCAGGAGACCTGGATAGCCTCACTGTTAAACAAGGCCTTCACTATCTGCTTTCTCAACAAAACTCGGATGGAACCTGGGAGGAGGAGTGGTTTACCGGAACCGGTTTCCCTCGAGTCTTCTACCTAAGATACCATCTCTACCGCCACTACTTCCCCCTAATGGCTCTGGGAGAATACATCCGCCGCTCCGGGAACTCTTCTCCTTCTTGAAGAGATAAAATAGGAGAGGATATTCTGAAAAACAAAGCGCTTTCCTTTACTCATCAGAAAGCACCCAAGGTCAATCTCAAATCTGTTTTGAAAAAGCGAGAGCGGTGCTGAAGCTCAACGGGGAAGAGAGGACTCCCCGATCAAATAAAGCCCGAAGGAGGCGGGCAAAAGATGCGGTTTCCTATTCAGCTGACCAGTTCCCTGGCTCTTTACATAATGAAGAAGCGATTAGCGGGTGAACGACGCTTCCCGCTCGTGTTAATGCTGGAACCCTTACACGCCTGTAACCTCACCTGTACGGGATGCGGGCGTATTCGGGAATATCAGAGTACTATCCATCAGATGATGTCAGTAGAGGAGTGCCTGAAATCGGTAGATGAATGCGGTGCTCCTATTGTCTCGATCTGTGGTGGTGAACCCCTCATCTATCCGGAGATTGGTCGCCTTACCCGGGAAATCCTTGCTCGGAAGAAAGTTGTCTACCTTTGCACCAACGCTATGTTTCTTCCGAAGAAGATAGATGAGTTCACCCCTAGTCCCCGTTTCTTCTTCAATGTGCACCTCGATGGCCTGGAAGAAACCCATGACTTGATCGTGGAACGCAAAGGAGTTTTCCGAATGGCCATTGAGGCTATCAAGCTTGCCAAACAACGGGGCTTCCTTGTCTGCACTAATACGACCATCTACCGCGAAACTAATATGAGGGAGATCGAAAAGCTTTGGGAGTACCTTACGGAACTTGGGGTAGACGGCTTTATGGTCTCCCCTGCTTATCCCTATGACGCGGTCAAAACTGAGGAGATCTTCCTGACTCGTCAAGAGATTCACGAAAAGTTCAAGGAGATAGATCGTCTTTTCAAGAAGTTCAGGCTCATGTCTTCCCCTATCTATCTAGAGTTCCTCCAGGGAAAACGAGAGCTCCCTTGCTCTGCTTGGGGTAATCCTACCCGCAACACTTGGGGTTGGAAAGCTCCTTGTTATCTGATGACTGAGGGCCACTACGCTACCTTCAAAGATTATATGGAGAAGGTAGACTGGAGCAAATATGGGCCGGGGAAAGACCCCCGTTGTGAACATTGTATGGTGCACGTGGGCTTTGAGCCGACTGCCGCTTTGGGGGTGAGCAAAAGATTGGGTGACACTTTTAAAATGTTGGCCTGGCAACTGCTTTAGGAGGGTTTAATTTAAGCGCCTTTCTCCTTTGTAGGGAAGGTGCAAAGATAAATCCCTTTAAGAAGACGAGGGATCAAGCCTTCGACTATCAGAAGGGTAATAGGGTAGTTCAGTAGCCCACCCTTTGCAGGTGTACCATTGCTTTACCCCCACTCTGCCTCTTTTGTTAAAAGGGGAGGGAATCAGATAGCCACATCCTTAAGAGGGATATAAAAAGTGTTCAGGAGGAAGATAAAGCCTTAAGCGGGGAAACTTGACCCCATCCCCTCTCCTACCCCACAAGGAGAAGAAGCAGGAGGGTTTTTGAAAGAAGTTCTAGCTGGCCCTAGGAAAGATTATTTTTCCCTAGGGCCAATCCTTTTGGATCTAAAAGCCGCCGGTGGGAATCGGACCCACGACCTCTTCTTTACCAAAGAAGTGCTCTACCACTGAGCTACGGCGGCCTAAGGGATAAACCCTAAATCAGGCAGAGCCTGTGCCTGCCTTCGCCTCTTCTACCAGGCATTCCAGGCTCTGCCCCCGCTCTTTGCTCACGAGAGTAGAGGTAAGGCATTCCTTGCCTCTACTCATCGGTAACCCAATTCTCAGCATAATCTATTCCCCTTAAAGTGTCAAGTAGAGGCGAGGATGCTCGACCCTTATCCCTCTATTTCCCACCCATCCTCTTCCCGAGGTCTAAAAGAGGAGAGGACCGAGATTTTGAAGAAGGGATGAGAGGTAGAGAACGGTTTCTGGTCCCAAGATCTCTTGGAGGAAATTAAATCCTCAAAGGAGGAAAATCCTTGGAGAAGATCCCTGTTCTTTTGGACACCGACATCGGCTCGGACATCGATGATGCGGTCTGTCTCGCTTATCTGCTCCGCCAACCCCGGTGCGAACTCCTCGGGATAACGACGGTCACAGGGAATGTGGCCCAGCGATCCGCCCTCTGCGAAATCCTTTGTCGGGCAGCAGGCCGGGAAGACATCCCCATCCATGCAGGTAGCCCTGAAGTCATCCTCTTCGGTCCCGGTCAACCCCAGGTTCCCCAATACTCCGCGGTTGCTCATTATCCCCACCGCAAGGATTATCCCCCTAATACTGCTCTCTCCTTTCTTCAGGAGACCATTCGCAAACGACCGGGGGAGATCACCCTTCTGGCTATTGGCCCCTTAACCAACTTAGGCCTACTCTTTGCTATGGATCCCGAAATTCCCAGCCTTCTCTACCAGTTAGTGCTGATGTGTGGGGTTTTCACGGCCCGAAATGGCCACGGTCCTGGGGCCCGGGAATGGAATGCCCTCTGCGACCCTATTGCCACGGCTCGGGTCTTTCGAGCACGACCTCCCCGTTTCACCTCCATCGGGCTAGAAGTAACCACCCGTTGCCGCCTTCCTGCCGATGAATGTCGCCAACGCTTTCAAAAAGCAGGAGGCCCCTTGAAAATTGTGGCGGAGATGGCTGAAGTTTGGTTCCAACACGCTCGGGAGATTACTTTCCACGATCCTCTCGCTGCGGTGACCATCTTCGAGCCGGACATCTGCGGTTACGAAATGGGGCTGGTGGAAGTTGAATACGCTTCTCCTCGGCTAGCAGGTCTCACTTATTGGAATCCCTCGGCGGACGTCAAGCCTCATCGTATCGCTGTCTCCGTAGACTCTCAACGGTTCTTTGAACACTATTTTGCCACCGTGGGGGGTTAAATCCCCCCGTATATTTTTAAAGCTCCAAGAAGTATCCTTTCCCCTCAGGGAAAAGGGAGAGAGGGAACTAAGGTGAAAATCAAAAAAGGAGATATATTCCTATGGAGCCTTCGTCCCTCAACCCTTCGCGAGAAGCAGGAAGAAATTTCTGTTCCGCTCCTTCCTCCCTCCGGTCATCGGTTTCTTTCCTTCTCTCCTTGGTCAAAGGAGTCTCCTTTTTAATTCCCGGCTCCTTTTTTCTCACCTTTCTCCTCCTCCTTGGATTAGGCTCCCAGCTGATCTTCCCTGAGACGATGACCTATGCTCAAACTCCCAATCCAGGTACTCTCACTCTTTCTATTGACCCTCCCTTCCTCCTAACCACGGTGAAAGCAGGGGTACCCTTTTCCCTTCACGCCCAGGATTCTACAGGTCAACCCCTTCCTCTCCCCCCTTTAAAAATAACCGTGTTACCGGGCACAGGCAGTGGTACTGTAACTCCGGAGGGGCTTTTTTGGGGTGTTACCCCGGGGCAATGCACCCTAGTTGTGGAGGCAGGGGAAACCAGAACAGAAGCTCCGGCCCTCGTTCTCCCTGATACGAGCTATCTTACCCTGCGCATCCCCGATATGGTCGGTAATCCCCAGGGGGAAACCCAAGTACCTCTCTTCATCTCCTCTGTCAAAGGATTAAAAAAGGTGGATCTCGTCCTCCGAATAGAACCCCAGGGAGAGGAGCCTCTACCCTCGATCGGCACTATTAATGCTCCCTCGGGAAGTGTGACTCAGAAGGTGGACCTCTCCCCAGGCCTCTTTCAGCTTAGCATTACCTTCCCAGAGGGTTGGAGTGGGACGGGTGTTCTCGCTACCTTCAGTTTATTACCCTCTCCCTATCAGCAACGGGATACCCAGTATAACTTTCAAATAGAAACAGCCCAAGCTATCCTTTCGGAGGGGAAAAGCCCTCCTATCCTCCCTTTAGGAGGTCTGGTAAAAATTCCTGTAGGAAGCCGAGGACCAGTCACTCAAGTCCTTCTCACTCCTTCTTCCTTTAAAACTTTTGTAGGAGCAACAGTCCTTTTCCAAGCGATAGCCTTGGATGCTCAGGGAAATGAGGTTGTGGAGGCTCCTATCTCCTGGCATATCCTCTCCGGGCCAGGGGAAATATCCGAACGAGGGATTTACCGGGCCACGGACCTTGGAGAAACAGTTATAGAAGCTGCGGTGGGTGAAATCAAAGCAACTGCTCGAGTTCTGATTGTGCCTCCCGAGCAAGTTGCTTCTTCCCACTCGGTAGTCCTCCCCATAGTCACTGGTGAACCAGGGCAACAAGTCCGCTTTCCCATACTCTTAGGGCCTGGAACTCCTCCCTTGGCGGGGATGGAATTGCTCCTCGAAATCCAAGGGCCTTCGGGGGCATCCCTCCCTCAACCGCTAGAAATCGAAAGTGGCCCTTTAGCTCAGGGAGGTTTCTTGGGGCTTGTTCAACGGAGTCTGAACCGTTGGACGATCGGTTTTCTCGTGCCAGGGGGAGTACAAGGGCCGGGAGTGTTACTCTGGCTCATCTTCGCTGTCCCTCCTTCCGCTCCCTCAGGAGCAGAATACCTCCTCCAAGGTATTCAACTAGATTTAAGCGACTGGCAGGGCAACTTTCTTCTGGGAAGGGTCTCCAACGGTGCGATACGCCTCCTCCCCGACACCACTCCGCCCCAAGTCAACCTCTCTCCTTTACCCTCCCAACCCGTCCAGGGGGTAATGGAGATCACTGCCTCCGCAACCGATAACCAAGGGGTTGCTCAAGTCTCTCTTTGGGTAGATCAACAGAAGATAATGACTTTCAATTCCCCACCTTATCGTTTTGTTCTCGATACTCGGTCCCTCAGCGATGGGGAACACTTTCTTCAGGTTTTAGCCCAAGATAAAGCAGGAAACCAAACCAAAACTCCTCTTCAAAAAATTATTGTGGACAACACGCCCCCCCAAATCCGTTTCCTCTCCCCCCCTTCGGGAACAGGAGTACGGGGTTCCTTAGACCTTCGAGTTTCCATTACAGACCGCTATCCGAGAGATTACCAGTTAAAAGTTAAAGGGGAAACCTTGGCTCAAGGGGATATTCCCAGTTCAGGGGAGATTACAATCCCTCTTAACACCATGAATTTTCCGGACGGTGCCTTGAATCTTCAACTCATTGCCACCGATTTAGCAGGAAATCTTTCCCAAGCGGAACTCCTTCTTCAGGTAGATAATACTCCTCCGATCCTCAAAATTACCCCTCCCTCTACCCCTTTACGAGGAGAAATATCCCTCCCGATTGAGGCTCAAGATCCCTCGGGTATCGCTCGTGTTACTCTTTCTCTCCCTCAGCAGCCCCCCCAAATTCTCCCGGGCCCTCCCTACCGATGGCAGTGGAATACTCTCTCCTTCCCCGATGGTACTTATACCCTTACGGTCACTGCCCAAGACCTTCTTGGCAATCAAGCTCAACAGACCTTTTCCCTGACTATAGACAACACTCGCCCCGAAATCCAAATTCTCCAACCCCTTCCCAATGCTTGGGTCAGAGGCCAAGTACCTCTCCTCATTAAGGTTCGAGAGCCAAACCCTTCAACAATTATCGTCTTGCTCGGTCGGGGCAGCTCTCCTAGTACTTGGACACAACTCTTAGCTACTCCTCTTCCTAAAGACGGGGAATGGTCTGCCGGAGTATGGGACACCCTCCCTTTTCCCGATGGTGTTTTAACCCTCCGAGTTCTGGTTCAAGATACAGCGGGAAACGAAGGCGCGGATCAAGTTGTGGTTAAAGTAGACAATACTCCTCCTGTGATTCGGTGGCTCTCTCCCCCTCCTCCTAACAGAGGAACGTCACCACCCATCTTAAAGGGAAAAATCCCGCTGATCGGTGAAGCAGGGGACTTCGGAGAGCTTGCTCAAGTTCGATTTCTCCTGGATAATAAGGAGCTTCCTCCACCGGTACAACAAGCTCCTTCTTACGTTCTGGTGGTGGATAGCTCTCTCTGGAAGGATGGCACTCACCGCCTCTCCCTAAAAGCCCGAGATCAAGCGGGAAACGAAAGCCAGGAAGACTTAATCCTAGAGACAGACAATACTCCTCCCCGGGCTCTTTTGGACCTTCCTCCGGAATTCCGGGGAACAACTCTCCCAATCCAGGGAACCGCGGATGACCTGGCGACCCCCGGAGGCCATTTTATGGATTATCTTCTAGAGTACGGAACAGGCCTCCAACCCAATCAGTGGATCGCCATCTCCTCCTCTTCTCAACCGGTGACCCAGGGAATCCTGGGACTCTGGAACACCTATGGACTGCTTCCAGGGACTTACACTTTTCGCCTAACTGTTCGAGACCAAGCGGGGAATCAAACCACTGATCTTCGTTCCTTGCGCCTTATTATCCCAGGAGATCTCAATGGAGATGGAAGGGTTAATTTGACGGATGCCCTGTTGGCCCTCCGAATAGCCTTGGGCCTCCTCCAACCGACCTCCGACCAACTCCAGGCGGGCGATCTCTCTCCACTCACCGGAGGAGATGGACGCATCACTCTCTCTGATGTAACCCTGATCTTGCGACGCGCGGTAAGCCTTAACTAAGAAGAATCCTCTCTTAGAATTTCCACCCTCTTTTGGTACCCGATGGAGATATATCCCGCTTGGATTTTACGAACCAAGGTAGGAATTTTGGCCAAAGGGACAAAACCATTTCCTGAGGAAGGAAAGACTGAATAGTGGTTGCTAGTTCCCTATTTTGAAAAATTCCTTTCTTGGTTAGCAAAAGAGCTCCCTCTAAAAAGTTGCAACTATTCACCTTTTAATTTCGTCATAATAGAGGAGCTCTCTTGAGAGGAAAAGAGGGGTCTTCTTAAAGAACAATATTCTTGCCTTGCTGACGGTCTCACCTTTGCCGCTCCCGCCACGGGAGGGTTTTCACCCCACAACCTCGAAAGTAAAATTGCCCCTTAGTTTCTTATGAAAGGAGGGAAAAGAATCTCGGCTTGTACCATAACTTCAAACAGGGGAAAAGGGAGAGTAGAAGGCCTAAAGTAAAAGTAAGACATTCCATATTCCAAACTCTACGTTCAAGGAGGAGGGTTATGATGAAAGAAAGGTGGATCAAAAAACTGCCTCAAAGGAAACCTTATCTCCTCTGGGGAATTGCTCTCTTCCTGAGCCTCGGAGGGATGATAGGAACGCCTCGTCTTTCTGCCCAAGAAAACCCTAACGATGACTTTACAGGAACAACTGTCTCTTCCAAATGGACCTCAGTGGATTTAGGCGATGCGGCTCAGCTGGGAGGAAGTGCTACTAAAATTGAAAATGACCAACTTCTGATCTCAGGCTCGGGAAGCGATATTGCAGGCGGAGGAGGCGATACAGACAACTGCCGGTTCGTCTACCAAAAACTGCAAGGGGACTTCATTGCTACTATCACTATTACTTCCCCACCTACTTACGACCCTAACGCCAAAGCGGGCTTAATGATTCGCCAGAGTGATGATCCTAAAGCCCCTATGGCCTTTATCGGAATTGCCCGGGATTCTGGCACACTGTTCATCCACCGGGATGCGGAGGGGGAGAATGCAATCAAGGACCCCGGAACAGGCATTAATCTTTATCGCTTAAATATCTTTCCCGTATGGGTTCGCCTAGTTCGACGAGGCGATATTATCACTGCCGCCGTTTCTTATAACGGTACGGATTGGACAACCCTGGTCGGTGGCGCAGATAACTGGGCTCGCATTCCCCTAAAGGACCCTGTCTTAGTAGGTCCAGCAGTGACTTCTAACAATGCCACCGCTCTCACACCGGCAACTTTTGACGATTTTACTGTCTCTACTCCTCCCACGGGAACAGGCCATTTGGAAGCAAGGGTGACCCTAGCTGGTACAAGTGAAAGTGCTCGAGGGGCTTTTGTTACCGTCTCTTCCTCCGAAGGCAAAATCCTGGGGGGTGCTTATGTTCAGGGAAACTCCACGATGGTCTTGGATCTGCCTCCGGGTAAAGTTACCGTAACTGCCACGGGTAAAGGCTTTGGTACTGCCAAAGGAGAGGCCGAGATCTCAGCGGGCAAAGTAGCCCAAATCAACCTCTCTCTAGAGACGACTGCTATCCTAGACCTAAGCTCTGAAGGCTTAACAAAAGCCGGGCTACCCAACTGGAAGGTTTATATCCCTGGAGATGATACGGCTATCGCCGATCCCAGCAAAGGAGCTAGCTGGGCAGGACATCCTGATTATGCCGAAAAAAGTGGCGATGGTATTACCGGGTGGACCGATATTGACGTTCCTGGGAACTGGCTAGAGGTAAATCCTGATGGGATAAACTCTTTCGGATGGTATCGGCTAAGACTAACTAAGCTGCCCCAAGGCTTTGCGGGAAATGCGGCTCAGTTGAAGGGATTTAATGCGGATGACGTGGATGTTACCTATGTCAACGGACAGCTGGTGGGAGCCACCGGATCCCTACCAGCCAGCGCGACAGATCAAACCGGTTATGTCAGTGCCGCGGGAACCCTCCGGAATTATATGGTTCCTCCGGGATTGTTGAAAGGAGATGGCAAAGATGTGATCGCCATCCGAGTATACAATGCGGGAGGGCCTGGAGGGCTAACCTCTTCTGCCCCGGTGCTCATTGGCTTCCCCGGAGGAGTGATCCAAGGAAAAGTGACGGATGCCAGTGGAAATCCTGGCACCGGCTTAACAATGATCGCTCTGTCCACTGGCCCCACCCCCTTAGGAACCATTGTTGAAACCACAGTCACCGACAGCAAAGGCGAGTATCGGATGGTGGTCCCTCCCGGCACCTATAGCGTGATCCGTAAAGCGAACCCTGCCTACGTACCCGTCGGTGATGATGCCCAGACAGGTATTGGAGTGACTGCCGGGGGGATAGCCACCGCTAACTTTACCGCAAACCCTCTACCCATCGTGGCCCTATCCACCAAGAACGGCTACAAGTGGCGTATCTTGCTGGGGCCAGATGTGGGGCCTAATGATGATTATAAAGACCCGAACTTTGATGACAGTAGCTGGCAAGAGTATGTGGTGAATCCTCCGGCTGCTCCCTGGGGAGTGATTGACCCAACAAGCCGAATCTATGGCTGGGTGCGTCTCCGGTTCAAACTCCCCGAGAGCTTTAAACCTTTCCAAGGATACGACCTCCGCCTTTATAACTTCACCTTTGAGGATGTGGAGACCACCTATTGGAATGGTGTGAAGATCGGTGGAGCCGGATTCCACTTGGACGACCCTCAGGATGATACCGGCTTCATCTCTGCTTGGAACATTGTACGCGATTACCGAGTCCCAGCCAGTGCGGTAAACTGGGACGGTGATAATGTGATTGCAATCGACGGGTTTGTTCGCAATAGCAGTGCCGCGAGTGGCGGTTTCAGCCAGAAGGCTCCGCCCCTGCTCACTGTGATTGCCACCTCGGCGCCTCGTCCTCAGGGCGATCTGAATGGCGATAATAAAGTCACCATAACGGACGCTGTCATCGCTCTTCAGATCGCTGTTGGGCGTCGGACGGCGACCCCAGAACAACTTAAAGTGGGAGACTTCAATAACAACGGCAAGATTGAAGTCGCTGATGTCATCCGTATCCTCCGGATCGCCGTCTTTGGCAAACCCTAACGGCTCCTTTTCGCTAGATCGAATCCCATCTTAGAGCATCGGTTGGGTGGAGAAATCCCCCAACCGATGCTCTTTAATCCCAAGCCATTTTTCGTAATCCCATTCTTTAGGGTGCACTCTGCGCAGGTTAAAGTTTGTAACTACCAATATATGGGGGAGGTTCGGTAGTCGCCCCCTTTAGGGTGTATTAACCCCCCCTATGATCCCCCGTTGATGGGGGATAGAGTGCAGGCTCAAGCCTAGGACTACTGTTACCATAGGCTTAAAATCCTAGGAGTAACTTCGGGTCTCTCTCCCCTTTTGATTAGGAATATTTTCTCTAAACATCAAAATTATGTTTGGATACAACTAGTTCTAAGCGAAGCGATACGAAGACTTCTCAAATACTCCTAGCTTCGGTACAATCAATTCAGAGGGATGATTAAAGAAAAAAGAGGTAAGGAGCAGGCTTTTTTGAAAAAAGGAGGCATATCCCCTTGACGGAACGGCTCTGGGCGCCCTGGCGAATGGCTTACGTGGCCGGAGCCAGTCAGCAAAAACCTGAGGAAGGGTGCATCTTCTGTGAAAAACCCAAACAGCAGAAAGATGCTGAAAACCTGATTTTGGCCCGAGGAGAGTACACCTTCACCATCCTTAATGCTTTCCCCTATAACACGGGCCATATGATGGTGGTACCCTACCGCCATATTCCGGACCTAGAAGGGCTAAACCCTCCGGAGATGCTGGAGGTCATGCAAATGGCCCGAAGAGCTTTGGCAGTACTGAAAGCAGTGTATCACCCCGATGGTTATAATTTAGGGATGAATTTAGGAAGAGCGGCGGGTGCCGGAATAGCAGACCATCTTCACCTGCATATTGTGCCCCGGTGGAACGGGGATACTAATTTTATGCCGGTTTTATCCGATGTTAAAGTGGTGCCGGAAAGTTTGGAGGAGACCTACCGGCGGTTAAAACCTGTAATGGATCAATATTGGCTTAAGGAGAAAAGAGGAGAAAGCAGTGATTGAGAGTAAGGCAGAGAAACTCGATCGGCTCGCTCAAGAAGCCTCTATCTGCACTCGATGCCCCCTTGCCTTTACCCGTCAGAACGTGGTGTTTGGTGAAGGGAATCCAAAGGCGCCTTTGGTTTTCGTCGGTGAAGGTCCTGGAGAAAATGAAGATGCTACGGGACGCCCTTTTGTGGGTCGAGCTGGTGCTCTTTTGGATCAGATTCTCAAAGAGAACGGGATGTCCCGCAAGCATATCTACATCTGCAATATCCTGAAGTGTCGAGCCTCGGTTGTTGAGGGGAACCGGATTGTCAATCGTCCTCCCCGTCTTGAGGAGGTGAATGCCTGCCGATCTTGGCTAGAGCAACAACTTGCTATTATTCAACCTCTAGTTATTGTTTGCCTAGGTGCTCCAGCGGCAAACGTGATCATCCATAAGAACTTTCGAATGACCCAGGAGCGAGGCCAATGGTTCACTAGTCCCTACGCTCCCGCAGCTATGGCGACCTACCATCCTGCCTACGTCCTCCGCCTGCAGGGGGAAGCCTACGAAATTGCCCGTTCTCTCCTTTCTGCGGATATAGCATCGGCTCGTCTCAAAGTGATTGAGTTAAAGAAGAATCCGCCGGTGCTCCAGCGTTTCGGAGAAGAGGAGAAACCGTTGACCTCAGCGGTTCCCGAAGCTTCGGTTCAGCTCTCTCTGTTTGATGAAGAATAAGCTATGCGCTCTCTAGACCTCCTTCTTAATCACTTCCGAAACCCTCGGCTGAGTGATATTCTGACCAACCTCCTCGACATTTTAGTGGTGGCCTGGGTTTTTTACAAGCTCTTAATGCTCACTCGGGGCACTCGGGCCTGGCAAATTCTGTGGGGTCTGGTCGTCTTTTTTGCTGCCCTAGGCCTTAGCAGTTACCTTCATCTGGATACCCTCTACTGGATTTTGCAGAAATTCGTCTATATGGGGCCCGTGGCAGTGGTCATCCTCTTTTACCCGGAGCTTCGCCATGCGCTGGAAGAGATGGGACGCCTCCGGCTCTGGGGTAGCCGCATCTCGCTTCTACCCGGTGAGGAGGTCTCCCGAGTTGTAGAAGAAATCGTTAAGGCTGTGGTTGAGCTCTCGACCCGGAAAATTGGTGCATTGATTGTGATCGAACGGGATACCCGCCTAGATGATATTGTCGCCACCGGGAAACGATTAGATGCAGAGGTATCCGCGGATTTACTGTTAACCATCTTTTATCCGGGAAGCCCTCTTCATGATCAAGCAGTTGTGATTAGTGGCCGAAGAATTGTAGCCGCTTCCTGCTGGCTTCCTCCCAGCGAAGAACCTGCCCTGGGAGGGAATGTTCATAGCCGACACCGAGCTGCCTTGGGTATGGCAGAGCAGAGTGACGCAGTCGTGGTGGTAGTCTCGGAAGAGACCGGTTCAATTTCCCTAGGAGTGGACCGTCGTCTCCTCCGGGGCCTTAGTCGGGATACTCTTCGTGACCGCCTCTTGTCCCTTTTGCAATCCCCTCGATCTCGCACTCAACCTCCCAAAGGCCCCTCGGTAGGGCTAAAGCGAACCTTAGAAGCGACTTTGGAGAAAGTACGAATGTGAGGACTTCTCTTCTATGTCGGATTTTCTGAGAGAGAACTTGGGCTACCGATTACTGGCTCTGTTTTGCTCCATTCTTTTATGGGGATATGTGCATATCCAGCAAGGGCCTCCTACCCGGACTCTTCAAGATGCTATTGACTTCCGGAATCTCAACAGTGGATTGGTCCTTACTTCAGGGGTCCGAACGGTCAATATCGAGATCACCGGACCTGAGGAGATTTTGGAGAGGCTCACTCCAGGAGATTTTGAAACTTATGTAGACTTACAAGGATGCCAGCAGGGAACTTATGAGTTGCCTGTTCAGTGTCAAGCACTAGTTCAGCCGGACCTCCTTCGCTTTACGGTTTCCCCTTCCACCATCCGGGTTCAGTTGGAGGAACTCATCACCCGGACTATGCCCATTAAGCCCCGTTTGAGTGGCCCTCCTCCTCCGGGATACCACTTTGGGGCTGTGTTAGTTACTCCTCGGGTGGCCAAGGTAACGGGAGTCCGTCATTTAGTAGAACAAATAGTTCGCTTAGAGGCTACCGCTCTCGCGGAGAACTCCGAGGTGAATCAAGTAACACCTGTCCTCCCTGTTAATGCTCGGGGGGATGTGGTCACCGGAGTTAAAGTTGAGCCGGGTGAGGCACGCATTTACGCTGGGCTAGAAAAAGAAATCACAACTCGGTTAGTCCTCGTCAACCCTATTCTGACGGGTCGCCCTAGCGCAGCCGTGAAAATTGAGGGAGTCTCTGCGGAACCACGCTACATTACCGCCCGAGGAGACTTCAGCACTCTTTCGGGTGTGGATGTCGTTCACACCATCCCCATTTCGGTCAAATCCCTTACCGATTCGGTAACGGTGACAGTTCCTCTGGAGCGGATTCCGGGGGTACAACTTACTCCGAATCAAGTGAAAGTGACAATCTGGGTATCTCCTTTACCTTCCGGAACCTTGGAAGAAACTCCTTCTCGGCCGAAGCCACCTCGGGAGGAGCCTTCTCGCTCACCGGTTCCCGATGAGGAGGCAAAGTCAAAGAGGTGAGAAAAAAGTTGGGCTACCCATAGGTGGAGATCGGCATAAAGCTTTTGAAGAACTCCGGGTTTCAGAGTTCGATTACCTGCCCTCCCCGATTCTCCCCCCTTATGGAGAAGGGAAGCTCGGTAGCCACAGGTTCAAGCCTGCGGTCCATCCCCCGCTGACGGGGGATGATAGGGGCTTACTCCTAAGGGCACGGCTATTTTAATACATCCTGCTTTGTTGAACAATCCTCCTCCTCCGAACTTTCACACCCCTATTTTCCACTTTACCCCCCGCTTGTCAAGCCCCCAGGACGGTGCCTTGTCAAGAGGTGAACACCACCCTGCTGAATCTGCTAAGAACCAAGAAGAACCCAACCTTCTCCAAGCACTTTAGTGGCAGATCCAAAAGCCCAGGAAGAAGCCAAAGAGGGAAAAGTTAACGGCAGAACAGAAGGAAGCAAACCGGGAGGTTCATCGGGTAAGGGTGAAGGTGGAGCATCAGATATGGGTGATGAAGAGGTATCAAGTGTTTGGAGGAAAGGGTCGTGGTCAAGGGAAGGGGTATGAAGAGATGGTGGAGTTGTTGGCCGGGTTGGTGAACCTGGAAGCGATGGTGAAGAGAGGATGGTTGAGGGCGTAGAGGATTGGCGAGGGAGGAATTGGCAGAGTAGGGCAAAGAGGAGTGTTATCACTATCATGTATGTAAGAAGTTTAATGAATCCCCAGTCTTTCCTGGTTGACTTGCTTTCCTCTTCGTGCTAAACTATTTTGGATGGGAATATTAAAAATTGCCTTGAGTGAATCCGACAATAAGATAAGGGCGCGCGTCCTTTAATTCAGCCCCGTGAGGCTGGAAAGGCGCGAGCGGGCCTTAAGTAGGGAGGAAACCCCCGCAGGCCTCTCTTGTGAGCCTTCTCGCCATCACGGTGGGAAGGTTTTTTTGTAGCTTTAAGAAGAGCAAACAACCATGATTGCCCACGCTATGGACCGAAATGATATTCGCCGGGCCCTCACCCGGATCGCCCACGAGATTATTGAGAAAAACAAGGGAGCGGAGAATTTAGTGCTTGTTGGCATCCAAACTCGGGGGGTCCCCTTAGCTTACCGATTGGCTCGGCTTATTGAGGACTTTGAGAAATGTCCTATTCCTGTAGGGGAGCTAGACATTTCTATGTACCGGGATGACCTAACTTTTCGCCAACCGACGGTAAAAACGACTTATATCCCCTTCGATATCAACAGTAAGCGTGTGGTTTTGGTGGATGAAGTCTTCTTCACTGGCCGAACGATTCGAGCTGCGATGGACGCTCTGATGGATTTAGGACGGCCGGCCTGCATTCAACTGGCGGTCCTGGTAGACCGAGGGCATCGGGAGTTACCCATCCGCCCCGATTATGTAGGGAAAAACCTACCTACCGCACGATCAGAGGTTGTAGAAGTTTTACTTGAAGAGATCGATGGTGAGGATGGGGTTTACATTGTAAAGCAGGCGGAAGGTGAGGGTAGGAAAGGATGAAGAGGTAACAAAGATGTTGCTCACTCGAAAAGATATTCTCAGTTTGGAGGATTTGACCCGAGAGGAGATTCTCCTCATTCTAGACCAAGCGGTTAAATTTCGAGAGGTGCTCTCCCGGCCGGTCAAAAAGGTCCCTGCCTTACGTGGAAAGAGCATCTGCACTCTCTTTTACGAGCCGAGTACCCGCACCCGAACCTCTTTTGAGCTTGCTGCGAAGATTCTCTCCGCAGATACGACCAGCATTACCCCTTCTACCAGCAGTGTGGTGAAAGGGGAGTCCTTCCGCGACACCCTGTTAACTCTGGAATCGATGGGGATAGACCTCTTTGTGATTCGTCATCCCTGCGCTGGGGCACCCCTAATGGCCAGCCGGATTGTCCGAGTTCCGGTCATTAATGCTGGGGATGGGATGCACGAACACCCTACCCAAGGGCTACTCGATCTTCTCACCCTCCTTATCGTGAAGGGGCGGATTGAAGGGCTAACCGTAACCATCGTCGGAGACATTGCTCACAGCCGGGTGGCCCGGAGCAATCTCTGGGGCTTTACTAAAATGGGAGCAAAAGTTCGCCTGGTTGGCCCTCCCACCCTAATGCCCAAAGGCTTGGAATCCTTGGGAGCAGAAACCTACACCCGATTAGAGCCCGCCCTAGAAGGAGCAGATGTGGTTTATGTGCTTCGCATTCAGAAGGAGCGTCAGGATAAAGGCCTCCTTCCCTCCCTTCGGGAGTACACCCGTCTTTATGGAGTGACACCGGAGAAGCTTCACCTCTGTAACCCTGGGGTGATCGTGATGCACCCCGGCCCAATGAACCGGGGAGTGGAGATTGAACCGGAAGTCGCTGACGCAGGTTATTCGGTGATTACCGCTCAGGTAGCTAATGGCGTGGCCCTTCGAATGGCTCTCCTTTATCTCCTTTTGGGAGGAGCAGAGAATCCTTTGGCTTCTCTTCAGGAGAATATCCAATTGCCGTTAGTGGGAGGTCCTTTGTCGTGATGCAAAGGATTCTTTTTAAAGGTGGCACTCTCTGCGATCCGGCTACGGGTCTATTTCAGGTGGGAGACCTTTTGATTGAAGCAGGGCGCATTCAAGCTCTGGGAGAGAACCTTGAGGCGACTTCCGCTCAAGTTATTGAGCTGAAACCCCAATATGTCCTCTGCCCCGGCTTTGTGGATGTCCATACCCATCTCCGGGAGCCTGGCCAAGAGCACAAAGAGACCATCGAGACCGGAGGTATGGCGGGAGTGGCAGGGGGTTTTACCACTTTGTTGTGTATGCCGAATACTACCCCTCCTATTGATAACGCAGCCATTGTGGCCCTGGTTGTGCAGAAGGCGCGTCAGGCAGGGAAAAGCCGGGTCCTGCCTTTGGGGTCTGCCACAGTGGGGATGGGAGAAGACCAACTGGCCGAGATGGCCGATATGAAGGAGGCAGGATGCGTAGGGTTTACCGATGACGCCTTCCCGATCCAAAGGGCAGAAATGATGCGCCGGGCAATGGAGTACTGCCGAATGCTGGAAGTTCCCTTCGTAGCCCATTGCGAAGATAAATCCTTGACCGAAGGGGGCTGTATGAACGAAGGAGTCGTCTCAGCAAAGCTGGGCTTAAAGGGAATGCCTGCAGTAGCAGAAGAGATCGCCGTGGCCCGAAATCTCTTGTTGGCCAAGTACACCGGTTGCCATCTCCATATCGCTCATATCAGTACCGCAGGCTCGGTGGAGCTCCTCCGATGGGCCAAAGATCAGGGCATCCCAGTAACGGGCGAGGTGTGTCCTCATCACTTCTCTTTAACCGAAATAGCGGTTGAAAGCTACGATACTAACACGAAAATGAACCCTCCCTTACGAACCGAGCGGGACGTGTGGGCCATTAAGGAGGGATTAGCGGACGGAACCATAGATTGTATCGCCACTGACCACGCTCCCCACGCCCAAGAAGAGAAAGACGTAGAATATCCCTTAGCCCCTTTTGGCATCATAGGCCTAGAAACCGCTTTCGGGTTGGTAATCCGAGAGCTCGTGGACCCTGGCATCCTTAGTCTCCCGGAAGCCATCAAGAAAATGACCTGGAACCCCGCTCGCATCTTTGGTCTACCTTATGGTCGGCTCCAAGTGGGAGGACCAGCTGACCTAGTGGTACTTGACCCCTCGGCAGAGTGGGTCGTAGACCGGGATAAGCTCTTCTCTCGGAGCAAAAATACTCCTTTCCACGGTTGGAAGCTGAAGGGCTTGCCCTTGCTCACCCTGGTAGAAGGCCAGATTGTTTATGATGCCGGCAGGTTATCAGCGAAGATGTTGGGAGGATAAAAGGAACAAATATGAAGGCTCTTTTAGTACTCGAAGATGGTACCTTATGGGAGGGACGGGCCATCGGCAAACCCGGTACCACCTTGGGTGAAGTGGTCTTCAGCACAAGTATGACGGGTTACCAGGAGATGTTATCCGACCCCTCCTATGCAGGGCAAATCCTGGTTTTTACCTACCCCCTTATTGGAAACTACGGCATCACTCCGGAAGACTTTGAAAGCAATCGGGTACAAGTAGCAGGGACTGTAGTTCGAGAGCTTTGCCCAGTACCGAATCACTGGCGTTCTCAAACCGACTTGGACCATTTCCTACGAGAACACGGGATAACAGGTATTGCTGAAGTAGATACCCGAGCTATTACTCGGCGTCTACGAGCGGTCGGTGTGATGAAGGGGGGAATTTCCACTGAGATGGCTTACCCCCAGCTGTTAGAAGCTCTTCGCAACGCTCCGGATTATGGAGAGATTGATTTTGTTCAACAAGTCTCCTGCAAAGAGCCTTATCTCTGGCAGGACCCCCACCCAGGCCGAGTAGGGCAGTATGGGGAGAAACGCTACCCCAAACGGTTTCGAGTAGCCTTGCTCGACTTGGGAGTGAAGTATAATATCCTGCGTCGCCTCTCTGCAATGGGATGCGAAGTATATGTCTTCCCCTGTACCAGCCCTGCTGAAGCCCTCTTAGAGATTAACCCTGATGGTATCGTTCTCTCTCCAGGTCCAGGTGATCCAGCCCTGCTGGATTATGCCATTCAAACTATCAAAAGATTGATTGGAAAGTGCCCTATCTTGGGGATTTGCCTGGGTCATCAGCTAGTAGGATGGGCCTTTGGAGGAAGGACTTTTAAGTTGAAGTTTGGTCATCGGGGAGGGAATCATCCAGTGAAAGACCTGATCACCGGTCGGGTAACGATTACCAGTCAAAATCATGGTTATGCTGTGGACCCTGAAGGTCTGGAGAAGCAAGGCCTTATCGTCAACCGGATCAATTTAAATGATGGTACGGTAGAAGGAATGCGCCATCAGGACTTACCCATCCTCACCCTCCAGTACCACCCTGAAGCGAATCCGGGGCCTTGGGATAGCGATCCGCTGTTTGAGGAGTGGATTAGTCTCCTCAAGTAAAAACAGGCAGAGAAAAAGATGTGGAACGGAATCCTACCCGATAACACCCAAGTGGTCCTGTTTGATGCGGGAAATACTCTTATTCATCTGGATTATGGTTTTGTTACTCAACTCCTCGCACGCTATGGGGCCTGGGTAACGCCTGAGGAGGTCGCCCTTTTAGAAACCCAAGTGAAACAGCAGGAAGATTGGATTGGGATTCCTCCTCCGGAGCGGTGGAGGATTTATTGGGGGAACCTATTAGACAGAGTGGGGCTTCGGCGAGATTATACAGACGCGATGCTCGCCGAGTTTGTTGCAGAACATCAATCCCGCCCCACAGGCCTCTGGTGCATTCCTGATGCAGATGTCCCCGGCGTTTTGGAAACCCTTTTGGAACAGGGGTATCGCCTTGGAGTCATCTCTAACGCAGACGGTCGAGCAGAAGATTACCTCCAAGCCCACGGTTTAAGAGGGTATTTTGAGGTCATCCTGGATTCGGATGTTGTAGGGATTGAGAAACCCGATCCTCGGATTTTTCATCTGGCTTTAGAAAAGTTGGGGGTTGAACCCTCTTCCGCGGTTTACGTGGGGGATATTTACCCGGTAGATGTGCTAGGTGCCCGGAGAGCAGGGCTTTATCCCATTCTTTACGAGCCTCGTTGGCAACCTGAACAGATTGATTGTGTGTTGATTCGTCGTCTCCGGGATTTGATCCGGCCAACAGAGGGTTAGAGTGGGGGCAAAATCCAGCGCAGACTCAAGCCTGCTATCAAAGAGGAAAGTGATGACAACTCTTAAAAGGGTTCCGATACCGGCTCAAGAACTTGCATCCTTTAATACCTGAAAAAACTCTTTGACCCTTAGGTGGAGGTCTATGCCAAAAGATCCTGAGATTAAAAAAGTGATGGTGATTGGGAGTGGGCCGATCATAATTGGTCAGGCAGCAGAGTTTGATTATGCGGGAACTCAAGCTTGTAAGGCTCTCCGCGAAGAAGGCTGTGAAGTGGTGCTTATCAACTCGAATCCCGCAACGATTATGACGGATACTGAAATTGCGGATAAAGTTTACATCGAACCCTTAACCCTGGAATTTGCTGCTAAGGTGATTGAGCGGGAGAGACCCGATGGTTTACTCCCCACTTTGGGAGGGCAAACCGGGCTTAACCTAGCTACTCAGCTCGCTCATGCTGGGGTTCTTGACCAGTACGGAGTGCGCCTTTTGGGAACCCCTTTAGAATCTATTCGACGAGCCGAAGACCGAGAAGCTTTTCGGGATTTAATGCGAGAAATCGGAGAACCAGTTCCCGAATCCTGGATTGTCGTCACCGAAGAGGAGCTAAGGACTCTCGCCCATCGGGTGGAATATCCTGTTATTATCCGACCCGCCTATACCCTGGGAGGTACGGGTGGAGGCATTGCTCATCATCCTGAAGAGCTGGTTAACATTGGTTTGCGAGGCCTGAAGCTTTCTATGCGTCACCAGATTATGGTGGAACGATGCCTCCTCGGCTGGAAGGAGATTGAATATGAGGTGATGCGAGACGCCAGTGATACCTGTATCACTGTCTGTAATATGGAAAACCTAGACCCAATGGGGATTCACACAGGGGATTCCATTGTTGTAGCTCCGAGTCAAACCCTCTCAGATAAAGAATACCAGCTCCTCCGGTCTGCTAGTTTGAAAATTATCCGGGCTTTAGGGATTGAAGGGGGATGCAATGTCCAGCTAGCTCTTGATCCCAAAAGCTTCCGTTATTATGTAATCGAGGTGAACCCCCGGGTAAGCCGATCCTCCGCCCTCGCCTCCAAAGCTACAGGGTACCCCATCGCCCGAGTTGCGGCCAAAATTGCCATTGGCCTACGGCTGGATGAGATCCCTAATGCAGTTACCCGAAAAACTCTCGCCTGCTTCGAACCTGCCCTCGATTACGTAGTCATTAAAATCCCTCGGTGGCCCTTTGATAAATTCCCCCTAGCGGACAGGACCATTGGAACCCAGATGAAGGCTACCGGAGAAGTGATGGCTATTGACCGTACTTTTGAAGGCGCTCTTTTAAAGGCCATTCGTTCTCTGGAAATCGGAGTACTTGGCCCCCGGTTAAAAGGGATTAGTCAATGGACTGAAGTTCAGATTGAAGAAGCCCTCGAACATCCCACTGATGAGCGCCTCTTCGTCTTATTTGAAGCTTTTCGCCGGGGGATGACGGTAGCCGAAGTAGCGGACTTAACCTCTATTGACCGTTGGTTCCTGGAGAAGATCAAGGGGATTGTTTCGTTAGAAGAACGGTTAAAGGCCCTCAACGGCTCCAAGGCTTTAAGAAAGCAGATCCCCCTACTGGAGGAAGCCAAACAAAAGGGTTTTTCAGACCGCACTATCAGTGAGTTGGTGGGATGTTCGGAAGAAGAGGTACGCCAGATTCGGGAGGAAGCAGGTATCCGGCCGGTTTACAAGATGGTGGATACTTGTGCCGCTGAGTTTGAAGCGGAAACCCCTTACTTTTATTCCACCTATGAACGGGAGAATGAAGCCTCCCTTTTACAAGGAAAAACCCAACAACTCGTCGGAATTTCCTCTTCAGAGGTAAAAACTGACCCTCCTCTTCATAATCCTAGCTTAGCCTCCCCCTGGAAAAACTTCGGCCCGTCTAAGAAGAGAGTTATTGTTATCGGGAGTGGTCCCATCCGGATCGGTCAAGGGATAGAGTTTGACTATTGTACCGTGCATTCCGTTTGGGCCTTGCGGGAAGCAGGTTACGAAGCCATTGTTATTAATAACAACCCGGAGACCGTTTCCACTGATTTCGATACTTCCGATCGTTTATATTTTGACCCTTTAACCTTTGAAGACGTGCTCAACTGCTATCAAGAGGAGAGGCCCGAAGGGGTGATTGTCCAATTCGGTGGGCAGACGGCGATTAATCTGGCAGGCCCCCTTCACCGGGCAGGAGTGCCCATTCTTGGTACCCAATTCGACTCCATTGATATGGCAGAAGACCGGGATCGTTTTGAAGGCCTCCTAAGGGAAATGGGCATTCCCAAACCTCCGGGGAGAGCAGTAACTTCTGCGGAAGCAGCTCTCCAAGTTGCCGAGGAAATCGGTTATCCGGTGTTGGTTCGACCGAGTTACGTCCTTGGTGGCCGAGCGATGATGATTGTCTATTCCTCTGAAGAGCTTATGCGTTACATCGCCTATGTCGTCGAGGTCTCCCCCAAGGCTCCGATCTTGATAGACAAATACATTCGAGGGATAGAAGCAGAAGTGGACGTGATTGCAGATGGGGAGAATTGTCTTCTACCAGGAATTATGGAGCATATTGAGCGGGCCGGCATCCACTCGGGGGACTCAATGGCGGTTTATCCTCCCCAAACACTGTCGAAGCGAGTGGTAGACCAAATTGTGGATTATGCGATTAACCTCTCCAAGCGAATGAAAGTCGTAGGGTTAATGAATATTCAATATGTCATCGAGGGGGATACCGCTTACGTTATCGAGGTGAATCCCCGGGCAAGCCGAACGGTTCCCTACCTCTCTAAAATCACCGGGATTCCGATGGTTAAGTTGGCCACTCAAGCTATTTTGGGTAAAACCCTCAAGGAGATGGGCTATACCTCAGGATTAGCTCCTGCGCCTAAACACCTGGCGGTAAAAGCCCCAGTCTTTAGCTTCCTCAAGTTGAATGAAGTAGATATTACCTTGGGCCCTGAGATGAAATCTACAGGAGAAATTATGGGAGTAGATAGCACCTACTCTGGGGCGCTCTATAAGGCAATGGTCGCTGCTGGGATCGAAGTACCAGCGGAAGGAAGGATGATCGTTACCCTAGCCGACCGAGACAAACATGAGGCCCTTCCCATTATCCGAGGGTTCCAACAATTGGGTTTCCAAATCTTTGCCACCCAAGGCACCGCCCAATTCCTTAATGACCACGGCATCACCGCCTTCCCCATCTTTAAAATCCAAGAAGGGAAGCCCAGTATTTTGGACTATATCCGCAATGGGCAAGTAGATTTGCTGATTAATACGGTATCGGCGGATCAACGCACCGAGCGTCAGAGTGCGATGATCCGCCGAGCCTCAGTAGAAATGGGCATCCCTTGCATCACGAGTTTAGACACCGCTCGAGCCTTATTAATGGCTCTAGCCGGTCGAAAAGAGAAGGATAACCTCTCTTGTCAGCCTATTGATTCTTATTTTAAACCCTCTAACGGATAGAGAGAAATAGAGAAATAAAGCAATCTTAGCGAAGTCAAAACTCTCTTCAAAGGGAGGGATTGAATCTGATGCCTCAGTACTCACAGCGGAGATGGTGGATCGCCTTCTTCATTGGAGCTCTCTTCTCTTTAACCCTTTTCCAACTGACCCAGTTTCTAGAAGGCCTTCGCCAACCGACTATCAAAGATAAAGTGATTTTGCCTGCCGTTGCTCAGGCAAGGCTTACTGATTTTGAACAAACGATTACTCAAGTAGTAAAAGCGGTAGGGCCTTCAGTGGTAAGTGTTCGAACGATAGAGATTATTGAGGACCCCTTCTTTGGGTTCACGGAGCGACGGCCGGGGTTAGGCTCTGGAGTGATTATTAGCACTAATGGTGATGTAGGGTACATTCTAACAAACAATCATGTAGTGGCAGGAGCTTCACGGATTATTGTCGGCCTAGCCGATGGTCGAGAGATCCGGGAGGTGGAAAACCTAGGAGGCGATCCAAGAATTGATCTAGCTGTCCTTCGCATTCATGCACGCAACTTGATACCCGCCCGGATGGGAGACAGTGATCAACTCCGGGTAGGACAATTGGCCATTGCCATCGGGAATCCCCTGGGGTTAGAGCGGACGGTGACAGTGGGAATTATCAGTGCTTTACGTCGGAACCTCCCAGGGCAGATCAGTGAGCTAGAGAACCTGATTCAAACGGATGCAGCCATTAACCCAGGGAACAGTGGCGGGCCTTTAGTGGATAGTTCGGGCCGAGTTATTGGGATCACCACCGCGATGATTACCAGTCCAGGAGCCGGCTTAGGTTTTGCAGTACCCATTAACCGAGCCAGGTTCATTATGGATCAACTCCGCCGGTTTGGCCGAGTACCTCGACCACCGTGGATGGGAGTAGCCCTGGCAGACGTCAGCGAGGTTGCTCTTGCTCACGGTATCCCTGCTGGAGCTGTAGTGGTAAATCTTGCTCCTCGAGGGCCTGCAGGCCGGGCCGGGTTGCATCGTTACGATATTATTACTCACATCAACAATCAACGGATTACCAGTAGTGACGAATTAGCAAAGATTATCTTGAAGAAAAACGCTGGGGACGTGCTTACCCTTCGTGTCTTCCGTCCTTCCACAGGAGAGAGGCTTAATATGCGGGTTAGGCTAGAGGAAAGTCCCTCTTAAGAAAAACCTCGAGATAGGCTAAGGGAGGAGAGAAGCAAGGTCCACTCATCTCCTCCTCTCACCTTACGTTGTGGGAGCGGTGAGGATTTCCCAAAGAACCATTTGCTCTCCCATAACTCCTATAATGAATTCCCCCTGGGTGCCAGGCTCTAAAACAAGGCCGGTTAAGGGGTCCTTAAGAAAAGCTACCGGGAAAGTGAACCGGATCTTTCCCTGCAGAAGGTCCCTGCTTGGATTGAAAAGGGAGAGCCAAAGGTGAGCCCCACGCCATATTTGGGCCTGGAGACCTTCAGGAGATTGAGTCAATCCTTCCGAGAGGGGTGAGGCAGAGAGAAATTCAGGATAAGCTTTCAGTAGGTCTTGGTAGCGCTGGAGAACGGGAGAGAGGGATAAAGGTGAACTTGGTGCCTTCTCTTCAGAAGAGGGAAGAAGAAGGCCCATCCCCAAGCTAAGAGCTAAGGAAGTAGTGGAGAGAGAAAGGTTCTCTAGGGGAACCTCCACATAAAGGCGTTTTTGGGGATAAAGGCTCCGGAAAAACAGCCCTGCCGGAGAGGGAGGAGTAACGACAAATCCCTCCACAAAATCAGCGATTACATCTGACGGCCCTTCAGCTAAGAGAATGGGCTTTACCTGTTCCTGGGCAAAATAAGAGTTCATCTCCTCAAAAACCTGTCTCAGTCCCCAACTCCCGATAAAAGGCGAAGGATGCTGGTGACTCGGACGATAACAAGAGCTTCGAAAAGCTTGTCGCCACCGCAGAAGGAAACCATCCGCTCCCGTGACTCGAATCACCCGAACCATCTCCCTAGCCAAAAGTTTACGCCACCCCTCCGCGGCAGGACAGAGAGGGAGAAGAGGGGATTCCACAGATTCCTCCTCACGCCGGAGCCTTACTCTCCACTCCTTCACCAAGTCACTCAGAGCAAAAGGACTCTGAGAGGGAAGGCCCAACACGGGGAGTTCCAGGAGAACCTGGTTCCCTGCATTATGAAGGGAGCGAAGGTATCGCCTTAAGCCAGTGTTTCCCTCCCGAAGGGGAGAACCGACTAAACGCCCTTCAGGGGTCCAGGTCAAAGCATTGGATAAGACAACAGTTGCCCCTTGGGGGATCGTAGAGGGATCTCGATAAAGCACCCCTACTTTACTTAAAGGACCTGGGGGAAGAGTTCGAACTAAACGTCGTCGGATGGGGGTTAGCTCCGCCAACCCTTCCTCGGGTTGGCCCCTATAGGCCCCAAGGACGATCGGCCCCACGACCCGGTCCTCTCCAGAAGGAATAACCAACTGTTGCTTCCAGCTAATCACTCGCAGAGAATCCCCAGGAGCTGAAGCTCCGGGGGTAGGCCCAGCATAAAAGGCCCGGGAGCGAGCTAAAGCTGGAACTTTCAAAAGGTCCCATCGCCCATTATCCGCACCCAAGAACCCTCCTCCTTTGGAGGCGAGAAGAAAGGCAGGAACACTTAAGCTTTGACCATATACCACCTCTAAAGAAGGCAGAGTAGACCATAAGGCTTTTTGCCCACAATCTTGCCCCCACCAAACAAAGCTCTCTTTGTTAGCCCCTTGGGGGCAGGTAATCAAGGGGAAATAGACCTCTCCAATCCAATCCGAGGCCGAGCTGTTATGAAGAAAGAGTTCCCAAAAGCTGGTGCTACGTCCCAAGGTGATTTCTAATCGTCCAGACAGCAGGATCCCCTGCCCCCGAAATTCTATCATCGCACTCCGACGGGTGGAAGTTACTCGAGTAGAAAGAAAATCCTTATAAGCGCTAAAGATGTTCCCCTCTGCATCTTTGAGGACAAAAGGAGCAAGACCTTGATCGGGGGCAATAGTTAGGTTGACCGAAAGGTTTTTGAGAGTGATAAGGCTAATACCCGGCTCCCGAACCCGAAGATGAAGCAGAAGGACTTCGTTACTAAGGATAATTTCAGGGGATTTCTCCTTTTGAGTTTGAGCCTCTCCCCCAAAGGCGAGAGGTCCAACCCCCAAAGATAGGAGGGCAAAGTAAAGAGCCATCCTGAAGAAAGGGAAAGTTATCATCCCTTATCTCTTTTTGAGGATATAGCCTAGCTGTCTCAGAGCGGGTTCTTTTTTGCGCCAGTTCTCCCGAACTTTGACCCAAAGGGCCAAATATATATGCCGACCCGTAAACGCTTCTAGCTCCTTACGGGCGGATTGTCCAATAATTTTTAACAATTGCCCTTTTGCTCCTATAATAATCTTCTTCTGAGACTCCCGCTCAACATAAATGGTTGCAGAGATATAAAGCATACCATTCTCTCGCTCTTTATAATCCTCCACAACAACCGCCACCGAATGAGGAACTTCTTGGTAAGTATATTCTAAGACCTTCTCCCGAATGAGCTCCGCAGCGATAACCCGCTCAGGTTGATCAGTGACCTGATCCTCGGGATAGAACGGTGGAGAATAGGGTAAAAAACCGAGAATCCGCTGAAGGAGTTCCTCTAATCCATCTCCACGAACCGCTGAGATCACCAGCCTATCCGTGAAGGAACCCAGAGTAGAATAGACAAAGGCCATCTCTTCCGCTACTTCAGGGGAGACTTTGTCACACTTATTGAGGACTAACAAAACAGGAACCCGGGCTTTCTGGTTCAGTAAATCGGCAGCGATCTGGTCCTCTTCTGTGGGAGGAACACTCACATCCACCATAAAGAGGACAATATCCGCATCTTCCAGGCTTCGTTCAGCGGTGGCCACCATATATTCGCCCAACTTATGAAGAGGCTTATGAATCCCTGGGGTATCTATAAAGATAATTTGAGCTCTTCCCGGAAGGTTCATCATTCCGAGTAGGCGTGTCCGGGTGGTTTGAGGTTTTTCCGAAACAATACTAATTTTTTGGCCGACCAAGCGGTTAATTAAGGTGGATTTGCCGACGTTAGGTCGTCCTGCGACAGCAACGAATCCAGCCTTAAAATCAGGAGGTACCGAATTGAGCAAGGAGAGACTTTCTTTTTCCTCTTGGTTTTCCATGACAAAAAACAAAAGGGGTAAGGGATTTTGTTGAAGGGGCAAACCTAAGAGCTTACCCTATACACCCTATCTATCGTTTCACGTCTCGGCCTCCGATTCCTCCTACGGTAACGTTAATATCCGGGAAACCATTAACTGCTTTCTCCATTTGATCCGCGCTGAGAAATCGAACGTGACCATCTACAAAGAGGAAATTCCGCTTGCCCCGCCAATCCCAAAATCCCCCGTCATTAGGAATAGGATTGTGATTGGAAAGCCATTCGCCGACTAATCCTTTTTCCGAGGGGTAGCGGACTCCCCCGAGGGACTGGGAGATGGGAGGCAGTTGGGCCACCAAATCTGGGCTGTAAAGATGTTTGGGGGTTGTCATCTCCGCAATTTGGTCAGGATCGTGGTAAAAAGCGGCTGAGTAGGCATAAGAAGTTTGATCCCATTGATAGATCGCTGTATCATCAGAGGGACATATTAAGATATGGGCACCTTGCCCTTCTGCTTTTAAAGGGTCTCCGGTAAACCGGCCTCCAAAAGCGAGATATCCTTTTAAAGGCCACCGCCACCGGCGCCCCATCCAGAGGAAAGGGTCACCAGTGTTAGGGAAATTTTCATCATAGTCCTGCAAATAAGATTGAAACGCCTGACCAATCTGTTTCAAATTGCTCTGGCAAGCACTTTTACGTGCCTGCTCTCGAGCTTTAGCAAAAAGGGGGAAAAGGATGCCTGCTAGGATAGCAATAATAGCGATAACTACCAGCAATTCGATCAGGGTAAAACCTCTCCTTCTCAGCAGCATAAATCTCTATATTCACCTCTCTCCAAGGTCTCTTTTTCCTTTTCAACTTCCATTTTGTGAAAGGGAGAGGTGCACAGATGTGCTCCCTCCCTCTTCAGGGGTTGAGTAGACTCACCCTTTAGGGTACACTAATTTTCCCTCCCCGTGTACAGGTAGGGCATCCTTTCCCGTCTACGGAGAAGGGTTAGGAGTGGGGCTATCGAGTCTCTTCTTATCCCCAAGATCAAACTGCCGATCGCCGCCAGGTGGTTCCTCCTTCAATATGGTCTTCCAGAATAATGCCCAGAGCTCGCAGGCGAGCCCGGATGTGATCGGCAGTTTCCCAATCTTTCCGAAGGCGTGCCTGATGACGAACCTCAATAAGAAGTTGGATTAATTCCGGGACAAGAGCATCCCCTGTTTCCTGCTCCTTCTGCCACTGAAGGCCTAATATATCGCTCCATCGAAGAAAGGCTTCTCGGGCTTTAGTCAAGCCTTCAATAGGATACCCAGAGGTTCGAGAGATAAAACGGTTCATTTCGGAAGCGAGCTCAAAGAGAGCAGCAATGGCTCCTGGAGTATTAAAGTCATCGTTCATCGCCGAGTAGAACTTCTCCTCAATCCGCTTGAGGGAATCCTCTAGCTCTTGGTTTGCTCCGGGATCTCCGGGACCTAAGGCTTGCTGAAGCATCCTTTCAGCATTCCACAGGGCAAGCTGCAACCGTTCATAACCCCGTCTGCTATCTTCCAAAAGCCGTTCTGAGAAATCGAGGTTGCTTCGGTAATGACTGTTGACAATGTAAAACCGGAGCAGAGGAGCCGGCCATTTCTTCAAAGCATCATGGATCGTGGTGAAATTGCCCAGAGATTTACTCATCTTAATTCCGTTAACGGTAACAGTCCCATTATGAAGCCAATATTTAACGAAGGTTTTCCCGGTAAGGGCTTCACTTTGAGCGATTTCATCTTCGTGATGGGGGAAGATGTTGTCCACCCCTCCTCCGTGGATGTCTAAAGTTTCGCCCAGATATTTCATAGACATCACACTACACTCGATATGCCAACCGGGATAACCCTCTCCCCAAGGACTGGGCCATCGGAGGATATGCCCTGGCTCCGCCTTTTTCCATAAGGCAAAATCCGCAGGATTCCGTTTACCCGAAGCTACTTCTACGCGAACTCCTACTTCTTGCTCCTCCAAACGACGGTGAGAGAGTTTCCCATAACCTGGGAACCGAGTAACATCGAAATAAACGGACCCTTCTGCTTCATAAGCGTACCCTTTTTCAATGAGGCGAAGACACATTTGGATGATTTCGGGGATATGCGCGCTGGCTCGGGGGGAGATGTCCGGTCTTAGGACATTCAGCTGATCCATAGCCCAAAAATATTCCCGGGTATACCTCTCCACCAACTCCATCGGCTCCACTCTTTCCCGCTGAGCCCGGGCCTCAATTTTATCCTCGCCTGTATCGTGCTCCTCATCCGTGAGGTGGCCTACATCGGTGATATTTTGTACATATCGAACCTTATAACCCAGGTGGCGTAGATAACGGACGATGACATCAAAAGAGATATAGGATTTGGCATGACCGATATGGGGGTAATCATAAACAGTGGGTCCGCAGACATACATTCGCACTTGGCCCGGCACTACCGGAATAAACTCTTCCTTCCGTCGGGTAAGGGTATTGGTTACTTTTAACATCGGTTATAAACCCTGAAACATTCCTTTACCAATACCAAAAACCTTCAATGGTTGCACCCCTATAAAGTTACTAAGGGATGCGCACCTTAAAGGATGCAGATAACGAACCTCCCGTTTTTGTTTCGGTAGTCACAGGCTTTAGTTTGCGCCCCCGTTTGCGGGGGATAATAGGGGTTACCTAAAACCCTACACACCATTCTGACAAAAAGGCATCATCCAGGAAATTTCACCGGGGAGATCGTAGAAGAAGGAGAGCCCATCAGAAAACTCACCATAACCCCAGCAGTTGATATCTCTCCTCCACCCTTACTTTAGGAGCTCTCCGGGGGAACCTTCTGCTTTTTTAACTCGGCTTCCAGCTCCCTCACCCGGTCCTCCAACTCTTGGATTCGCTGAAGCATACAATGAAGCATAACCCCTTCGGGGTCTTCAGAAAGGCCGTGTTCGAGAAGAGTGGAGGGGTCTGACTGGGTGCCATCCTTATAAACAATTCTTCCGGGGATACCCACTACTACCGCTCCAGGAGGGACATCCTGACGCACCACAGCGTTGGGGCCAATGCGGGCCCCATCTCCCACAGTAATGGCTCCTAAAAGTTTGGCTCCCGCAGCGATAACTACATTGTTGCCGATAGTAGGGTGTCGTTTCCCTTTTTTAAAGCTCCGTCCTCCCAGGGTAACTCCGTGGTAAATCAAAACATCATCGCCAATCTCGGCGGTCTCTCCGATGACTACTCCCATTCCGTGATCAATGAAAAACCCTTTTCCAATTTTTGCTGCTGGGTGGATTTCAATACCTGTAAGCCAGCGGGCAAAATGGGAGATGGCTCGGGCCAAGGCTTTAAGATTCCACTTCCATAGCTGATGGGCGATGCGATACCAAAGAATGGCATGAAGGCCTGGGTAGGTGAGCACCTCCCAGATATTGCGGGCCGCCGGGTCCTTTTGAAAAATAGCCTGAATGTCTCTTCGGAGAGTTTCAAAAAAAGCCATCGTTTTCACGCTTGTTAGAGATATAAGAGGCCCGGGGAAGCTCCCCCAGTTTCTACGCTTATTATACTATGCCTTGAAAACTTCTTCAAGCCGATGATGCTCAGGGTGCAAACAGGAGAGGAAATCCCCCGGTGAGCCGAAGAGGGGTGGGGATAACAGGGGGCCACCTCCGTCAACAGAAGATGATACGCAGGCTTTAGGGGTGACCGGTTGGTCATCCTGTCTCAAACCCAACGCAGGCTGTAGGGGCATAATGTGCTATGCCCCCCTAACTCTCCAACCGAGTAGCCGTACTCTTGAGGGTATGTTAAGCCCTCTATGATCCCCCGTTGGCGGGAGATAGGGTGCAGGCTAAAGCCTATGCTTACCCAAACTGCTAGAACCTCCCTTATCACCTCTTACTACCCTCTCTTTCCCCTCACTTCCGCAAGATAAAAAATAGAACTTAAAAAAAATAGAACTAAAAAAGATTATTTCCTTTTTCAGAGATTAAACTCTTGTAAAGAGGATTTTTGACGATTGAACTATTGACATTCTACTTATTAAGAAGTATAATGTAAGGTGAGAGGAGAAACTTTGCGTCCCTTCTTCCGCTCCAAATCTCCGTAAATCTATCAAGGGGTGTTTCACCCTTCCATACTTTTGCGGGTTTCCGTGAAAGGGAGATAACGGAGGCCCACATTACAAGGGGGAGTGTATCTATGAAATCCCTTAGTTGGAAGCTAGTAAGCTTTTGGCTTACAAGTCTTCTCTTCCTTGGTGTTTTCTCCTTATTGACCTCCCAACCTACTTTTGCCCAGGGAGGCATAGGCCTTCGGGGCGAGTATTACGAGTGGGATCCCTCCTTAGGAGGGACGCCGGACCGCCTAGACGTCTTTAAACCCGAGAACTTGAAGGTGGTTCGCCTAGATCCGGTTGTGAACTTCGGTTGGGGTGGCGGCCAACCTGACCCTGAAGTCCGCGCAGATCAGTTTGGTGTTCGCTGGCGGGGCCAAATTATGGCCCCAGAAACCGGAGAGTATACTTTCTCCATCGTTGGAGACGATGGGATCGTCCTCTGGCTGAGTGACAAACCGATTGATGTTAATAACCCTGGAGATCCAATCACCGATCCTGGTGGCTGGAGGCTCCAGGGAGATACCGAATATCTCTCCCAGCCAGTGAAACTGGAAAAGGGGAAGAAGTATTATGTCCTCTTTGAGATGTATGAGAATGGTGGTGGGGCCACCGCTCGCCTTCGGTGGCAAGGGCCAGGCATTGACAAACAACCCATCCCCACTCAATATCTCTTCCCCCTGAAAGACGATCCCAATGATGTTACTCCTCCAGATAGTATCACAGACTTGGCGGTAACAGAGACCTCTCTAACTACCGTTACCCTAACTTGGACAGCCCCCGGTGGCGATCCCTATCGGTACGAGGTGCGGTGGAGCTACTCGCCGATTACTCCTGACAACTTCGACTCGGCCTTCCCCGCTGTGGGTGTGCCGAAACCCGGTGCCAAAGGAACCAAAGAGACCTTTAAAGTCACCGGCCTCCAACCCATTCAGAACTACTACTTCGCAATGAGGGTTTGGGATAAGAATTTCAATGTCAGCGGGCTTTCCAATGTGGTTTCTGCCCAAACTCCTGGTGGATCCTTTGGCGATGGCCTTAAGGGCGAGTACTATGAGTGGGACCCCTCCCTTGGTGGAACACCCGACCGACTAGACGTCTTCAAACCTGAAAACTTGAAGCTCGTCCGCATTGACCCGGTAGTGAACTTTGGATGGGGTGGTGGTCAACCGGCTCCTACTGTTCGGGCGGATCAGTTTGCAGTGCGCTGGACTGGTTGGGTGGAAGCTCCTAGCTCCGAGGAATTTACCTTCTCCATCGTTGGCGATGACGGAGTAGTCCTCTGGCTTAGCGACAAACAATTCGATCCCAATAACCCACCCGAGCCTATCACCGATCCTGGTGGCTGGAAGCTTCAAGGAGATACTGAATATTTGTCCCAGCCAATAAAACTGGAGAAGGGGAAGAAGTACTTCATTATGTTCGAGATGTATGAGAACGGTGGTGGAGCCACTGCTCGCTTACGCTGGGAAAGCCCGTCAATTCCTAAACAACCTATTTCCCAAGTATACCTCTTCTCCACAGGACAACCTGTCTCTCTAGGCCGGCTCTCCGGTGTGGTGACAAATCCGCTGAAACAACCTATTGCCAACGCGGTGGTCAACGTCACTATTGGGAACAGCAAGAATTCGGCCACTACCGACGCCAATGGATTCTACACTCTCTTAGTACCAGAAGGGAAAGCGGAAGTTACTGCTAACCCTGGAGGCCCCCTCAGTGACATCCAGACCCAAGGAACCGCCGATATTAAAGCTAACCAGATCACCCGTCTAGACCTAACGATCAGCCTGCTAGAACTAGGCCGGATGAGCTTGCGGTCGGCGGACCTCAAGAAGGCAGGGCGTCCCGGATGGCGATTCCTAGGCACCACTTCGGAGGATTCCTCCGTCTTTGAGGGGATGGCTCCCGACTTCAAAGACTATATTGATCCGAATTATAAAGACACCGGGACCGATAAGCTCATTCCTTCCGCCACTTGGGTGGAAGATTGGGATCTGGTACCTGGTGACGCTGGTCCTCGAGGCCGAGCGGGCGAACCCGGCGGTATCCCCGACAATACTTACTGGGTACAGCGACTCCACTTCACCCTGCCTCCCGAGCTCGAGAAGGCCGAGTTCTTTGTGCTCCGAGACTTCAACCTGGATGACCGCAATGAGATCACAGCAGTGAACGGCGTCAAGGTAGAAGGTCAACCAGGTGTTTGGCAATGGGATCGCAACTGGATCATCCGCATCCCTGGTGACATTGTGAAGCGTGGTGGTCAAGAGAACGTCCTGACCATCGTCGGTTTTGAAGGAGGCGGTGGCGCCGGTCACAACCTCGATTACGGTGGTCCGGTGTTGGTGGGTTACACCACCAAGGTAGAAGCCCCACCAACTCCTGGACCTCCCGCTGCAGTCTGTGGGGATGCGAATGGTGATGGGAAGGTAGCGGTAGCCGATGCCATTCTGGCTCTGCAAGTGGCAGTGGGCACTCGGAAGGCAACAGATGCCCAGTTAGCAGCTTTGGACTTGAACGGTGACGGCCGAGTGACCATTGCTGAGGTCATCCCCATTCTGAGGAAGGCGGTTAATCCGGCTTTTGCCCTGACGGGGAAGAACTGTAAGTAGTGTCCAGGAGGGGAGGGGCGCACGGTGGTGCGCCCCTCTCTTTTCAGGGGTTGGGTAGGTAGACTCTTGAGAGTGTATTAAACCCCCTATGAGCCCCTGTTGACGAAAGATGGGTCGTAGCCTTTAGCCTGCGACCCATCTCCCCTCCGGTTCACTGGGAGGCTCGATCTCCTCAACCCTTTGGGAGGAGAAGGGAATCTCCTTTGGCGGAGGGTCATGAGGAAGCACCTCCCTCAACCCTTTGGGAGTTTCTCAGTATGACGCTTCTCCTGCTGAAGGTCGCTTTCAGTGGGTCAAGGCCTTCTACTGTTGGGGTGGGATATCCCCACCCCTTCCCCAGGCAGTATCACCCCAGGATGCCGAGGCCGTTGGAACCCTCAAAAGGCCCGACCTCCTCAAACCGAAGGGTCAAAAGACTTTGGTATCCTACAGGAATCAGTCTCCTCTTTTTAACCCTCCTCCCTCTTCAAGGATCCGGTGCTTTGTTAGGTGATGTAGACGGAGATGGAAAAGTCACTATTCAAGATGCCCGTTCCGTCCTCCATATCATTACTAGACAAAGGAAGACAACTGTCCGAGCCCGGTTCTTAGGCGATCTTTGGCCTCCTCGAACGAACGGCGATAGTCGTCTTACCCGGGAGGACGTTCACCTCATTCTAAGGATAGTGACAGGCCTTCAGCGACCTCGGGATTTAGGGCCTATGGTCTTTACTCTTGCAGGGAGTGGGCCTACCATCTCTCAAAATCCTGCCACTACCCTAGACCCGAATACCCTCTTCTCTCCCTATGATCTGGCTATTGGCTCTCAAGGGGAGATCTATTTCACTGAATGGCACGCCCATCGGGTGCGAGTTCTGGAACCCGATGGTTTTATTCGCAACCTGGCCGGGGATATCCAAGAGGGGTTTATAGACGGTTTTGCCGGTTCCGCACGTTTCAACCACCCAGAAGGGATCGCCTTTCATCCTGGGCATTTCCTTGTTGTTGCGGATACGTTTAACCATTCCATCCGTAAGGTAACCTTGCAAGGCGAAGTTACCACGATTGCAGGCAATGGGAAGAGAGGTTATCGAGACGGAGTAGGACGCGAAGCCCTTTTTAACCAGCCTTGCGGTGTGGCGACCGATCGCCAAGGTAACATTTACGTTGCGGACACCTTCAACCGACGGATACGAAAGATCTTTCCGGATGGAACGGTTATCACCCTGGCGGGAGACGGCCGGCCCGGTCTGCTCGATGGGCCTGCTTTGGAAGCCCGTTTCCATACTCCTAGTGGAGTTATTGTAGACCCCAAAGATGGCTCTCTCTACATCGCTGATATGGGAAATAATAGCATCCGTAAACTTACCCCCAATGGCCTTGTCATTACCCTTGCTGGGGCTAAACGCTATGGGCACGTGGATGGCAAGGGTTTAGAGGCCAGGTTCAGCATCCCTTATGGTGTAGACCTGGATGCTCAGGGGAACCTATGGATTGCAGATTGGGGGAATGAATCCGTGAGGGTCCTTTACCTGGATGGCCGGGTGGAAACTGTGGCAGGAAAACTTCCTCAAGGGTACCTTGATGGCCCAGCTTACTCCGCTAAGTTCCGAGGATTAATGAATGTTCGAGTAGGACCTGATGGTCTGATTTACCTAGCGGATACAGATAATCAGCGCATCCGGGTTATTATCCCTTAATTCGAGGTATTGACTCCTCAGAAAAAAGGAGTTAAACTTATTTTCAGAGAAAAGGGAAGAGGCAGAAGTTCTTTTCTCCTCTAATCTGCCTCTACCTTCAAGGGGTGTTTCACCCCTGATAATCGGGGGTCTACAAGAAGAGGGAGCTTGTAGACTACCTTTCAAAGGGGAGTAAGGATGAAACGAGGTTTTATTTTAGGGCTAGCTTTGACTGCTAGCCTTCTCTTCTCTCTTTCCTCACTTGCCTTCGCTTTAGAGAAAGCGGTCTTCCGAGACCCCAACTATTCCCTCTCCTGGATGAACGCGGATCTGGGTGATACCATTGCGGATTACTTTAAAGGGAAAGGGTATCAGGTGTTGGATGCCAACCAGTTGAAGAGTTTTATGGAAGCTCGCATTCAGGATCGGAAGGCGAGCGTGATTATCTTTGCCAACGATGTGGTTCCGGAGACTGTGGTGCCCTTGGATGCTAACAATGTGATGGGGCGCGGCGAGGATTGGGGCGTTTCTTGGAACCTGTTGGTGAAGTATCTGAACCATGGGGGGAAGATTGTTTACTTGGCGGACTGGCCGGCGTATTATGTAGCGTTGACGGATGGGGGACGGACTGGAGGTTCAGACGTTCGGGCTTCAGTGATTTTGAACTATTGGTTTACCCGGTGGGGGTATCACGATGTGAACCAGCCGGTGCAGATTACGGAGGAAGGGAAGAAGTGGGGGTTAACCAAACCGTGGAACAGTTTGCGAGGGGTAGCGGCGACGGATGTGGATGTAGTGTTAGCGTTAGCGGCGCCGGGGAATGCGGCAGGACGGGTGAAGTATTATACCTTTGGCCGTCCGGGGTCGGGGTTAGTCTTTTTGTATGACAAGGTGTTAGGAGCTGGGGAGTTTGATGATGAGGATTTGGCTCAAATCCAAAAAGTCGCTGAATACTTCCCCGAAGGAGAAGGCAATGTCTCAGCTACCATTAAAGGATCGGTGAAAACAGCTAGCGGTCCGCTAAAGGCGGCTACCCTCAGCGTTATTGGCCCTGTACCTACCGGGTTCGTCCCCGTTCCTACCGATGATAAAGGAGAGTTTTCCATTGGCCTTGCTCCAGGCACCTATACCATTAAGGTTCCTGTTATCGGTGTGGAAGGAGGATCAGTTACGGTCACTGTAGGGGCCAATGAAACGAAAACCCTGAGCATTGAGGTTACTCCTTTGCCCACCATTGAGCTTTCCACGGCCAACGGAGCGAAGTATTTCTTCAAGAAAGCGGTTCCCCTGCCCATTGAACCCAGTGCGGTAGACCCCGCTACCAAAGAGGATACCACCTGGGAAGAAGCGGACTCCAGCGGACGCCAATCCTTCGCCAACGGAGGGAGCGAATGTGGTCCCTTCTGGATCCGAGGGCATTTTGACCTCCCCGCCGACTTCCCCTTAGATCGGTATGCCCTCCTCCACTCTTTTGACCTGGATGCCCGCACCAGTGGGATCTTTGTCAACGGGGTTCCCATCGGCAACCAGATTACAGGGAATGATGTGAGCCAAAATGTCTATTTGATCCCGGATGGGGTGCTGAAGCGGACAGGAAATGTGGTGGTCTTCCGAGGCTGGAATGGAGGCGGAGATATGGGCTTAAGCCCCAACCAGCCGAAGTTGTCTGCGGGGTCTTCCAAGAGTGGGGCGATCTATTTCCGAGCTAAGGGGACCCCTTGGACAGAAGGCGGGGTTTATAATGGGATAGAGGTAAGAGTAAGGGATGCCCAAGGGAACCTGGTAGCTCGGAAGACGACGACGCATACAGGGACAGCTTTCTTCCTCGATTTAGACCCGGGAACCTATACGGTGGAAGCGGAGGGAGTGCTCATTGATAGACCGGGTTTCCGCCAACAGGTGACCGTGACTGCGGGGAAGGCGACCCAGGTGGAAGCTTCGGCAGTACCTTCCCTCGGACTGAGCACCCATTTTCTGAGCAAGGCGGAGGAGCAGTGGTATGCCAAGGGAGATGTAGATCCCAGTGATTTATCTCCCACCCGGTTAGATTTCAAGCCGGGATCGGAGTGGGAGTTAACCGCTGCGGGTCGAGACCTCCGGGGGTGCAACTGGAACGAGGAAGGGAACTTTAGTGAGAACTCCAATTACTGGATGCGGTTGGTGTTTACGGTTCCAGCAGAGTGGAAAGGATGGAACCGGGACTTGGTGTTGGATGATCTAAAGGTGGATGACAACGATGTGACCTATTTCAACGGAACGAAGATCGGGGCACATGAGGGATGGAACGACTTTCGGGTGTATAAGATAGGGAAGGACTTGGTGCGATGGGGAGAGAAGAATGTGCTAGCGATCCTGGTGTACAATGGAGGAGGTCCGGGAGGGATCCAGGACCAGACGATAGCAGTGCGGTTGCATGTGGAGCAAGGAGAGGCAGTGGCGCCTCCGCCGGTAGCAGTGGCTGTTTGTGGGGATGCGAATGGTGATGGGAAGGTAGCGGTAGCCGATGCCATTCTGGCTCTGCAAGTGGCAGTGGGCACTCGGAAGGCAACAGATGCCCAGTTAGCAGCTTTGGACTTGAACGGTGACGGCCGAGTGACCATTGCTGAGGTCATCCCCATTCTGAGGAAGGCGGTTAATCCGGCTTTTGCCCTGACGGGGAAGAACTGTAAGTAGTGTCCAGGAGGGGAGGGGCGCACGGTGGTGCGCCCCTCCCTTGGCCTGATGGCAAGATGAAGTGGCGCGCGTCTTACTGCGGACCGATTGCCTTTTCTCCCGATGGGCAGAATTTGGTAGGTCCTCTGCACGGGGAGGCGATGACTGTGTGGGATCTGCGCACGGGGCGCCTCGTCCGGACGTTGAAGGACAGCGTAAGGGCCGTTCGGGATCGGACCGGGGGCGACAGCGGCCGACTCGAAAGTGTGTGTAGCGAGCCGTATGGGTCATCGACCATGCGGCTCGACGCAGAAGGCAGAGTCTTGACCTGCCAGGTTGAAAAGGGGGAGGGGCGTTGGGCAGTGCGGCAGTGGGACCTGAGCACCGGAGAGGTTCTGCGGGAGGTCGAACTCCCATATCGCACGGCCTTCCTGGTTGTCCAGCCTGCGCTGGATGGCAAGCACGTGGTTGTGGCATGGGGCACCGATGGTGAGTCGTATGATGATTTTGGGACTGGCGGCCCACGGCACATTGAGTGGTGGGATGTGACTCGGGGCGTCATGGTGTGGAGAAGCCCTTATCTGGAAGTGGGGGATGGGTTCCGGTGGCTGGGCTTTGCGTTTTCGGACGCCTTGGAGATTATTCTCGCGCCCTACATGGCGGGCCCGCTGAGTTCGAAGGATACGATCGTCCTCCAGGCTGGCACCGGGCGGATTCTCGGTTATCGATCATACGGATCAAGCGTTGCTGTCTCTCCCGATGGGAAGTACATCGCGGGGGAAGTCCGATGTCCCGGAGAAGAGATGGGTCGGGACTGGGGTGGAATGCAGCGGGTCTGCGTGGGCGTCTTTGACGCATCGTCTGGAGGGCGCGTCCACGGGCTCCAGTCTCAGCCGATACGAGTCGATTTGTTCCTCACCGTTGGCGAGATTAGATTCAGTCCCGACCACAAAGTGGTCTTTTTCACGACGACCGAAGTGGGGGACTGAGGCATGGAGGTTCAAGGGCGCATGATGCGGTGTCCGGTTTGCGGGGTGGAGAACCCGGAAGGCTCGCGGTTCTGCGGGGCCTGCGGCCGGGCCTTGATCGAGGCCGGGCGGGTGAGGAGGCTGGGATGGGTTGGGGTGCTCCTGGCGGTGCTGGTGGTCGTTGGAGGCTACGTGGGCTACACCAAGTGGTATCTGCCCCGGCAGGCCAGGCAGCAGGCTCTGCGGCTGATTGTGTCCGCAATGGAGAAGGACCCGCCGGTCATGGCGGTGAAGGTAACCCTGAGAGGTGAGGGGACCATAGACTCGATGGAGGCGTGGTCGAGGTTCCTGCAGGCTATCCGGGAGTCGGGCTTTGACTACCTGGTCAGGGATGAGCCCGAGAAGACCCCCGGGGGGTTCGGTTTTATCATAGGCGCAACATGGGAGCTGGAAATTGTGCTGCCTCAGGAATTCAAGGCTCTAGAGGTCGGGGAGAAAAAGACAATCGGAGGGTTTCTTTGGTTTGGAGCCCTTGCAGACAAATGGGAGATTTTGCGCTGGGCAACAAACCCTCAAGTCGAGGTCACCGGAATTAGGAAAACAAAGGACACGGAAGCCGAGGTAGAGTTCACCTACAAGTGGGCTCCCCAAAAGGATGCGGAAGCAGTGGTTGAAAGGTGGGCAAAGCTAAGGAGTAACCTGGCTAGTTTCCCTCAGTTCTTTCGTGATAGCTCACTTACACTTAAGATTCCGGAGAACGTGGAGGGGAGCGGGAAGGCGACGTTGGCTCTGTATGATGATGGATGGCGCGTCGTGGAGATGGAAAAGCCGTGGCAGATAGTTCTGGATTGATTGCCAGGGCCCAAGCGGAAGCGGGGTTCAAAGGGGAGGCTGCGCAGACCATCGCCCAAGCCCTCCGGCTAGCTCGCATCGGCTTGGGGGGACAGAGGAGAAGGAGGTGCTCAGTATGACGCAGACAAGAGTTTCGGACCGTGGGGCAGTCAGCAGGCGCGCCTGCGAGCGGACGATCTGGTGTCCGGCCTCTACAATGGGAAGTTGGAGGAGCGAGGATTATCAGCAGAATAGCTTGGATTGGGTTGCTAATGGTCCTGCTTCTTGTGGCCACCGGTTGTTCCGTGACACCCTCGGAAAGGGATGCAAGGACGGCGCTGGAGGATCAAATCCAACGCGACAGCGAAGGCCGTATAAAGCTCATCTCGTTCCGTCAGACCGGAGCAAAGCGGATCGAGGGAGGAGACCTTGGGTATGGAAAGCAGCAATGGTATGTCGTTGAGTACGAGGCGGAGATCGAATTTCAGGATCATGTCGTCTGGTATAGACGGGAGCCCTGGTCGTTGGGTGTCCGCGGCTGGGCTGAGGAAGTTTACGGGGTGCCCGCTTCCAGGGTGCTTCGGTTTATAGCCCGAAAGCCGGAAAAGCCGAAACCGGGAGGACTGGTGCTTGAACTGCCGGTTTTCGTGGAGGGTGAAGAGTATCGTCCGGGCGAGAGAGTCAAAATTTCGGGCGTTGTCATCTTCTTCAGGCATCCGAATGAAGCCTGGCGGCCAGTAGAGTAGTCTGTGGGAAAGTAGCCCTGGTTGCCGTTGGCGAAGGAAATCGGCAGGCGAGGCAGTGAGCTTTGCCGCAGATTGAGGAGCGGGCTCCGATGCCCGGGAGATCGGGAACCCGGATTCGCGTGCGTGGGCGCTTGCTGAGATAGCTCAGGTTCTGTTGGGGAAGCGGTAGGGCTGCAGGCTGTCTGCTGTGGGTATTATCTGAGGAGGCGCGTTCCGGAAAAGTCCAAGCAGGGTAGCGAGTACCCGGAGGCTGGCCGCGGCACAGCAGGGCAGTGAGGAGCGGCTGGCGTGCCTGGAAGAGGCTCGGCGCGTGCTTTCTTGACCTGCTCGTCCCAGTCCTCGCGCTATTCTTGATCCTCATCGTGGCGGGACTTGGCGCAGCTACCCAAACCGAGGCGGGTACTGGCCTTGGGATACTTCTTGGCGTCGGCCTGTTTATCGCCTACGTCATCTGGGCATTCGTGCTCTTCTTACTCTTCTTAAGAGGAACGACGCCCGGCAAGAAGCTTCTGGGTATGCGCGTGATCATGGAGGATGGTCGCCCCACGGAATTCCTCACCATGCTGATCCGAGAGTGGATCGGCAAGTGGATTTCCGGCCTGATACTGGGGCTCGGGTTCCTCTGGATCCTCTTCGACTGCGACAACCAGGGATGGCACGACAAACTGATGAGAACGTACGTGGTTCGCTCACCGGGGCCCAACAATTCGCTGCAGCCGACACGCTTCGCGTGCGGCTGAACCCGAGCGTTATGCGATCTAGCGGAAGGAGGTACCAAGCCATGGCATCGCTCGAAGAACTATTGGAGTGGATTAAAAGGAACCCGCCGAGGGGTGAAGGCGCCTGGTGGTGGAGCATAGAGCTCGACAACTCACTTCCTGGCTGGCAGACGATCGTCAAAAACCCTGACAACTGGCCCGCCATCGAAGCCGTAAGACCTCTTGGAAGTTTTAGTGGTCTTTGTGAAGCACTCGTAGATGTGGCTGGAGCCGGCCTGGCAAAACGTTGGGTGACGTCAAGCGTTCCAGAACAAGCCAAAGCAGCCAGCGAGTGGATTCGGGACGTCTGGTATATAGGCGAACGCTTGACCGCTGATCTGTGGAGTGTTCTGAGCGATCAGATGAAGCGCGATATCGTATTGCGTGTTTTCGACAAATACCCGGGACAACCTTTTGACACGTGGAATCGTATGGCTGAGCATCGCAGGATAGTCCCGTTTGAGATTCCGTTTTTGGCCCTACCCGTGGTCGGATACATCCCATCG
>CAYSAW010000007.1:0-177865 GCA_964429225.1 uncultured bacterium | reverse complement strand
ACCATAGTGGAATTTAAACGCGGTTGAGATGACGGCGGAACTCGTGTGGGTTAACGGTTAGAATTGAACCATAGTGGAATTTAAACTTTTAGTGTCACGAGCGAAGATGATGTGTTCAGTCGGGTTAGAATTGAACCATAGTGGAATTTAAACAGCCTATGCCAAAGCTTGAAAGCACGCTCGGATTCAGTTAGAATTGAACCATAGTGGAATTTAAACCCCACTCACCGCAATGGGGGCCCATCAGCTTGCTGCGTTAGAATTGAACCATAGTGGAATTTAAACTGAGGATGAAGCGGAGCTCTTGCTTGCTATCCCTCGGTTAGAATTGAACCATAGTGGAATTTAAACATAGCCTATGCGATCGAGAACATCCAGTTGATTGCTGGTTAGAATTGAACCATAGTGGATTCCTTTCATGCCCCGAATTTCTCCTGAACACCTAGGTAGCTGGTGATGATGTTCATAAGGTCTTTGCCCCGCAGACGCCCTAGGGAGCCTTGCCCAGCAGGTCGCTCCCCGAACTCCATCACCCTGTCCGGCCGGACCTCTGGCCCCCAGATAACCATCGGCACAGGGTCTCCGGTATGGTCCCCAAAGGTCACGGGTGTAGTGTGGTCTCCGGTTAAAAGGATATAAGTGGGACCAGGAAGATGATCGAGGATATCCCCCAACATAGCATCCATCTTTTCAATAATAGCGATTTTCCCTTGAGGGTTTCGGTCATGACCGGCTACATCCGGGCCTTTGACGTTACATAAAACGAGGTCATGGGTAACGAGGTGCTCGATGACTGCCCGGCCAATGGCCTTGGTATCCGTGTCTAAGCCTCCCGTAGCTCCTGGAACATCAATGACATCCATACCAACATAACGGCCGATGCCCTTAACTAGTCCCACTTCAACGATACAAGCGGCGGTAAGCCCATAGCGCTGGGTAAAATTCCCCAGGTGGGGAGCAAAACCTTGACCTCGGGGGAGGAGGATATTCGCTGGTTTCAAACCGGCTTCCACCCTCGCTCGGTTGACGGGATGCTCTCTCAGAACCTCATAAGATTTTCGGATGAAGGCGTTTAAGATTCGAGCGGTTTTTTCTGCTTCCGGAAGGAGGGCTTTCACTTCCCGAACTTTAAGCCCCTCGGCGTGAGGATCTGCTTCGGTGATTTTGTCGGAAAGGCCTTGACCTCTCATTACCAACCCTGCCCGATGGGCCACCGATTCCTTGCAGAAAAAGATGATGTCCTCAATCTGAAGGCCATTCAGGGCTCCCGCGAGTTCCTGGGTACCTTCGCTGATTCGGCCCGCCCTCCGGTCCAGCACGGTAAAATTTGCGTCTACGGTAGCGAAATTAGCTCGAAAAGCCAAGTCTCCAGGCTGAAGGTCCATTCCTATACCGAAGGCCTCAAAAGGGCCTCGACCGGTATAAACTTCATAAGGATCATAGCCGAGGATTGCCAAATGGGCTGTATCTGACCCCGCCCGGATGCCTGGGGCGATGGGATCCAAATAGCCATTCTCTCCCTCCCGGGCCAACTGGTCCATATAAGGTTTGCGGGCTGCTTCTAAAGGGGTTCTATTTCCCAGCTCCTTACAGGGCCGATCCCCTAATCCATCTCCTAAAAGGATAAGGGCTTTGGCGGTAGGTTGCATCTAAGCCTCCTTAAAATTGTTAGAAGATAAAGACCCCTTTTTTTATGATATACGGAGAGGTCAGCTAGCTTCCGAGAAACTTCGCTTCTTCCAAGGCTTGAGAGACAAAACCTTGGTTCTTTTCCAAGAGGGCCTCTGCTTCTTGGGCCGAAACTCGGCCCGCAATCATAACAATGGCTACCTTAGCTCGATAACCACAGACCTCTAGCGCAGACCTGGCGGAAGCTTCTGAACACCGGGTTACCAGCTGGACGAGGCGTTCCGCCCGGCGGCGAAGCTTGGTGTTTGTGGCTTTGAGGTCCACCATCAAGTTGCCATAGGTTTTGCCAATTTTCACCATCGACAGGGTGGAAAGCATGTTGAGGATGATCTTCTGAGCAGTGCCTGCTTTCAGACGGGTGGAACCCGAGAGGATCTCTGGCCCGGTCTCGGGGAGAATGCACCAATCCGCCACCTCCATTAGGGCGCAGGGCCGGTTATTGGCTAAGCCGACCACTGTGGCTCCTCGGGCCTTCGCTTCCCTCATCGCAGATAAAACAAAAGGGGCGCGTCCGCTAGCAGATATTCCAACCACAACATCCCGAGGGCCAACCTTTCGCCGCCGGATCTCTTGGACCCCAGATTCGACGTCATCCTCCGCCCCTTCAATGGACTGCCACATTGCGGGGGGACCTCCCGCAATAATCCCCTGCACCATCCCCGGATCTACGCTGAAAGTGGGAACACACTCTACTGCATCGATTACCCCTAATCGCCCACTTGTACCCGCTCCTACGTAGAAGAGCCGACCTCCCTCTCGGAAAGCCTCCGCAATCCGGTCTATTGTTTGGGCGATAAGGGGTAATTCCCGCTCTACTGCTGACAAAACCTCTTCATTCATCCGGTGCATTAGGGTTACTGCGGATAGCGTGGGCATCTGATCCAAAGAGGGGGATAGAAAGTAGGGTTGTTCCGTGGAGAGGGAATCGAGATCCATGAGCTCCTGCTCCTCCCGATTGTTTATAGGGATAGAAATGGGTATAATAACTTTAGAATTTCGCAGAGTCGTAGGAGGTGATGACTGTTGCCCACCTATGAGTACGAATGTCTGAGTTGCGGCAATCGTTTTGAAGTGTTTCAACGAATGACAGAGGCCCCTCTTCAAGAATGCGGAGACTGTGGAGGGCCTCTTAAGCGGTTGATCTTCCCTGTAGGTATCCTCTTTAAAGGCTCAGGTTTCCATATTAATGATTATTCCAGTACTGGCCCTAAGTCTTCTACCTCCTCTAACCCATCGGACACCGATAGTAAAAACTCCTCTTCCAGTTGACTCCTTTAAACTTTAAGGGAGTAGGCAGGCCAGTTGGTCTGCCTATTCTTTTTTTGACGAAAAGAAGGTCTACCCCTCTTAAAGAGATTCCCGTTTAACCCAACCGCCCCTCCAGTTTGGTAGTTGCAGGCTTTAGCCTAGGTTAGGTAGACTTAATCTAACCGCACCTCCCTTCCCGTAGAAGCAGACTCCTCACAAGCAAGAAGCACTTCAACGATATGCCGGCCGTAATCCGGTGGAACAGGGGGATCAGTCCCCATCTCAATACTGCGGATAAACTCTTCGAGTTCCAGCTGGAAAGGATCATAAGGGGTAAAGGGTACTTCGGCCCACCTACCCTCTTCACTGATCCAGACCGTTCTTCCCAACTTGAGCATCCCCTCGGTACCCACGAAGACAGCCTCAAAAGATTCAACGCCTTTCCGATAGCCACAGTGGTGAAGGGTGGCATACCTGCCATCCTCCAGCTCTAAAAGAGCGATGGCGGTATCCTGCGCGGAAAAATGGTAGATGGGACTGCCTACATAGGCCTTGACTGCTCTCACTTGGGCATCAAGCAACCAGCAGATACGGTCAATAAGGTGTGCTCCATTCATCCACCACATCCCCCCGCCCGTTTTTCTATCCAAAAACCAAGCAGGTCGGGGGTCAGCGTAAAAAGGCTTGTACCAGGTATCGGTGGCAATAACCACTTGTCCAATAGCTCCCGCTATCATCAATTCTTTGGCTTTCCGGTTTTGGCTGATAAAGTGGTGGGTATGAGCAACCATCAGAGAAGCCCCTGTTCTTTGGGAAGCTTGGATCATCGCATCGCATTCCTCTAAGGTGAGGGCCATAGGCTTCTCGAGGAAGGTATGCTTCCCAGCCAAAAGGGCGGTGACAGCAGCCTCGCTATGGAGATGGTGGGGGAGGCCAATCATCACCAAGTGGACTTCCGGGTGTTCTATTAATTCCTGGTAATGGGAAAAGCCTAGACAAGAGTACTTTTCACAAAAGGCAAGCCGGCGCTGCTCCTCGGGTTCGGCTACCCCGATCAACTCACAATGGTCTACAGCTAGAACTGCCCGAGCATGCGCGTGGGACACTCTCCCTGCACCTATAATGCCAACGCCATACTTCACTGGACTTCTCCTTGCTCAAAGTTCACTTAAACCTTCGGAGTAAAAAGGTGATTTCCCTATGTATCCGCTCGATTTCGCGAAGAGGAGAAGCAATAGCGGTCAGGTCTTCGGGATCCATAGCGAGCATATACTTTGGGCAAAACCAAGAAGCGCAGAGCATAGGTCGCTCTACCTCTTTGAGGGTACACCCGCAGAAACCCAAGTTGGGGCATGGTTCAACCCGCTCAGGAGGTTTGCCCACAAGGAAGCGCCAGACTCGTTTAGAAGTATGAACTATTCCATTTTTAAGGATCCAAGGTAGAGATAAAATGTCCTGCCCATAGTGAGGAACCGGCTTTTTATCCTCCAAACGGACCGTATGGTCAAAAAGGGTAAAGCGGTTAACGGGCTCCAAGCAGCAGGCTCCACAAGTTGCGCAAATTTTGCCATAGGGGCGAAGGATTCGATAGATCTCTTGCTGGGCTTGGGTTCGCCGTTGGTTTAAGGAGAGGAGATACTGCCTCACCTCCCTATCTTTTAGGACCTTCCAAGAAGCTTTGGGAACCAATAGGTGGAGGAAAACCAATTCCAGATTATAAAAGAAGAACCAGCGGAGGATAAACCAGGCCTTATAAAGGATTTGAGTGGCTTTCTTAAAAGGTTGCATCATTCCTTCTCCTTTCCCCTCTAAAAGCGGGGGAGAGTCCTTAGAAGGTTTCGAGTAGAAGTAACTCGAGAGGAGGAATAAGGGGAGGTAGATCGCTAGGAGCCAGAGAGGAGAGAAGGAAGAAACCTCTTGAGAAGCAAAAGGTAGATTCCCAAAGAAGTGTATCACTTTTACAAAGATAAATATTAAAACTTGTACTACCTTGGCAGTATAAGATTGAAGGTTTGAATGTAATAAACCTATCATACAGTGGAACAATCCTCCGGCCATAACACCCCCTGCTAAAGGAATAGCAAGGAGGTTAGCAACGGGGGAAATCAGGGAGAAGGTCTTTGTGCTATAAGCAAGGAGAGGACTCACCGCAAGAGTTGCCGATACCGAGGAGATGAAACTTTGAATCATCTTTCTGAGCCAGCCAGGGAACTTCTGCTCTCTTCCCCAGAGGAAAACCCGATCGAAAAGAGGGGTAAATAAGATTAAACCTGCTACGGAGAGGAAAGAGAGCTGAAAGCCGAGATCAAAGAGGTAAAGAGGGTAAACGATAAGGAGAAGCCAACCCGCGAAGAAGAGGGAGTTTAAGCTATCAACCTCTCGTCTTACCAAGGAGGCTCCCCAATAGAGAGAGGTCATGAGAGCAGACCGGACCATTGCGGGTCTTCCTCCTGCCATAATAGAATGCCCAATGGTGACGATAATAAGGATCAGAGCTTTAACCTTTCCCCTGAAGCTCGGGCCCTTGGCTTGGATGAGCATCCCCAGCAACCAGGCTAGAATCGTTACGTGGATGCCTGAAGCAGAAAGAAGATGGAAGGCTCCTGACTTTCGAAAATCTGAGAGCATCGCTTTGCTCATCTGGCTTTTGCTCGAAAAAAGCAAGCTCTCTAAAATCCCATAATCTACAGGCTCTAAGTACCTCCTTAGAGACCGCACCAAACGACGCTTTACCCTTAGACACAAGCGGATGACAGGATTTCCTCCCCTTCTATCCGGGTTTTGAACATCCCTGGAGGAGTAAAGTGTCGGAGCCGCAAAAGAACCACGCCGATTAAGGTATTTTTGAGAACGAAGGGACTGATAGGATTGATACCGCGCGGAAGGCCCCCTTAACCACACCTGAACCTCTCCTGGCGTTCTGAAATACCCTATCACCCCGGAAAGGACCAAGAGGCCGACAAGAGTCATTCTCCTAGGCGCCCACAATAAGACCAGCAAGCTGACGATAGCAATGTCCCAGAGGAGATAGGAGGGAAAACCAGGTATGAAATAAGCTAGGACAATGCCTAGGGCGTAACTGATAGTAATAGGGGCAAAAGGACGGCTACTCATAGAGCGATATAGGGCCTAATTTGGGCAAACTTGTGGGGACCTATTCCCCGAACTTCCATAAGCTGTTCCAAAGTCTCAAAAGGCCCCTCTTGGTTCCTATACTCTATGATGCGTTGAGCGATAGCAGGCCCGATACCGGGGAGCTGCTCAAACTCCTCCGCGGAAGCCTGGTTAATGTGAATAATCCCTTTGGGTAAAGCCTTTTTACCGCTTGACCGTGCTCTCCTACCCTTTTGAGAGAGAGTAGATCTCCTACTCTTCAAACCTTTATGGAGAGCTTTCCCAGAATAAAGCGGCGAAGGGGAGGAAAGGGCGGGCGAGTTGAAAGAGCTTTGCAACAGGGTCTCTTTCTCTTCGGGGGGAGGAAGCTGATCTTCGGAGAACCTTAGCTGGAAGGGCACTCGAATTTGCTGACCGTCGTTCACAAAACCCGCTAGGTTTAAAGCGTTTAAGTCGGCCTCAGGAAGGGAGCCTCCGGCAATCTGGAGGGCATCCACCACCCGAGCTTTTTCGGGGATTCGGTAAAGCCCCGGCTTGCGCACAGCTCCCACTATATGCACCCATATCTCCCCCCTTTTGAGGGGAGGTAGCAGCCCGTTTGCGGGGACTTCTTGTTTAGACAAACCTTGTTCTTTCCGACCGCTTAGGCAAGCTGGGATACAAAGAATTCCCAGGAAAGTTATCACCAGCAGAACTTTTTGCAGAGGACTATAGATCATAGAGGCTATTGCTCCTTCTCCATCAGTTTAGGCCAAGCAATTTTCCTTTCGATATTCACCGGGGAAGTCCTCTCTTCAATAGGGGTAAGAAGGCTTTGGTTAGCAATCTTCCGCCAAACTATATATAAGGTTTCCTTTTTCAGGGGTCAAAGATGTGAAAAGGTTCTCTTTTTAGACGCCAAACACCATTGGGATGAGCTTTCCTTATCTTACAGTCTCTTGGAAAATAGGTAAAACCCTGAAAGGGCCTAAGAGAACCTTGAGAACTGCTATAATAGAAGTGGAGACTCTCGGTTGGTTAAAAAAGTGAAAATTCTTACTATTAATTGTGGAAGTTCCTCGGTTAAGTACGCTCTCTTTGATCAAGCACAGAAGAAAAGACTAGCTCGGGGTATCGTTGAGCCTCTCTCTCTTCAATTTCCCACTAAAGCCACCTTAAACCACCAAGTTTTTGGGGAAGCGAATCGGGAGTGGAGGGAGGAGCTGGGCTCTGTAGATTATCTCTCGGCGGTCAACGCAGTTTTTAGCGCTCTTCAGGACCCCAAGGCACCCGTTTTAGAAGGGCCTACAGAGCTCTTCGCTGTTGGCCATCGAGTTGTTCACGGAGGGGAGGCCTTCTCTCATTCGGTCCTCATCAACGAGGAGGTTGTTGCCACTATCCAGAAGAATATTCCTTTAGCACCCCTCCATAATCCAGCCAATTTAGCAGGGATCCTGGCTATTAACCGATGGTATAAGGAACAGGGGTTAGTTCCCCCTCCTCAGGTAGCTGTTTTTGATACTGCTTTTCATCAAACTTTGCCAGAGGTTGCTTACCGGTATGCTCTTCCTGAGGAGCTGTACCAGAAATACCGGATCCGACGGTATGGTTTCCATGGAACTTCACACCGATTCACCTCCCAACGGGCCAGGGAGCTGCTCCGGTTAGCTGGAAGATCGGATCGCCGTTTAATTACTCTGCATCTGGGGGCAGGTTGTAGCGTGAGTGCCGTTTTTGAGGGGCGATCGGTGGATACCTCTATGGGTTTTACTCCTCTGGAAGGCTTAGTGATGGCCACCCGTTCAGGAGACCTTGACCCCGCGGTGGTCCTCTACCTCCAGAGGGAAATAGGATTATCTTGGGAAACGGTGGATCGCCTCCTCAACTACGAAAGCGGATGGAAGGGGTTGTCCGGTCTTTCCTCAGATATGCGAACCCTGCTCTCCGCCAGGGAGGAGGGGCATCCCGGCGCCCGTTTAGCAGTAGACATTTTCACCTACCGTGTCCGAAAATATATAGGGGGGTATGCTGCGGTTCTTGGTGGGTTGGACGCTCTCGTTTTCACCGGAGGGATTGGAGAGAACTCCCCTACTCTGCGGAAAGAAATTTGCTCCGGTTTAGATTTTTTAGGAATCTCACTGGACGAAACAGCGAACTCAACAGCTATCGCAAGGGAAGCCGCCCTCCACACCCCCAGTAGCCCGGTGGCTATCTGGGTCATCCCTACGGATGAAGAGCGACTTATAGCAGAAGAGACCGCTTCTCTCGTCGGTTCTTCCCAGGGGAGATGTGGAAATCCTAGCGGCCCCTTGCAGAGAGGACGATGAAACTTGATCTTTCTGAACTGTTGCGCATCCCTGGTTCTCATGTGGTTTATCCCCTGAATGAACCAGGACCGAGCACCTTGGAGGTAGAGTGTGTTGAACCCATAACGGGTTTTCTGGAGTTTTCCAGCACCTCTAATCTCCTGTTCATTCGCGGGCGGATTCAGACCGTTGTCCGGATGGAATGTGCCCGGTGTCTGCAATGGACCAATACGCCCATCAACCTGGAAGTGGAAGAGGAATTCCGGATTCGTGACTTCCAGGTGGTTGCTAGTGGGGATCAGCCAGAAAGCCAAGAGTGGGATGAAAACCTCCTCTCCATCATCCGGGATCAACGGTTGGATTTGGATGAATTCCTGCGTCAATATGTGACTTTAGGCTTACCTATCCATCCTTTGTGTAGTGTGAGTTGTAAGGGTCTTTGCCCCTATTGTGGCGCTAATCTTAACGAAGGGGAATGCAGTTGTGAGCCGATGGTTGATTCCCCTTTCCTGGCCCTTCGATCCTTGTTCCCCGAGACGAGTTAGGGTTAGAAGAGGGCGGAGCAAGCTCTTTAGCTCGGACCGATAACTTGAGAAGGGAGAGGGGTAGACAAGGAACACCTCTCTCTCTTTGCTTTAAGACTGCGATCCTTCTTCAGCTTGACGATCGGCTTCAGAAAGGGTTATATTTTTTGTTGGCTTTTTTAAATATTTAGGAGTTGGGAAAGTGGCTAACCCAAAACGCAAAATATCGAAGGGTCGTCGTGATCGGAGACGCTTTCAGGCCTATACCCGAAGGTTAACAGCTCCGAATTGGACTCCCTGCCCGCGCTGTCATGAACCGAAACTTCCTCATTTTGTATGCCCCTCCTGCGGGTTTTACAAGGGGCGGCGGGTATTGGTGGTTAAAGAACGCTCACGATCTGAGTAGAGGATGAGGGTTATTATCGCAGTAGATGGAATGGGGGGAGACCACGCGCCTGAGGCTGTGGTTCAAGGATCCCTAGAAGCGGCAAAAGATCCCTCGCTTCATATTTTGCTTGTTGGGCCTGGAGAGAAGCTCCGCCAACAGCTGTCACGCCATCCCCGAGCCTCCTCGGTTGAGGTAGTCCCTGCCTCCCAAGTGATTACTATGGAGGAGGGCGCGGCGAGTGCTTTGCGAAGCAAGCCAGATTCCTCTATGGCAGTGGCCATTAAACTGGTGAAGTCCGGCCGCGCCCAAGCCTTCGTTACTGCTGGGAACAGCGGGGCTGCAATGGCCCTCTCCGCTTACCATTGGGGGGTAGTTCCGGGGATAGAGAGGCCCGCGCTTGCAGCGATTCTCCCCACCCGAAGGGGAAAAGTAGTGTTGCTTGACGCTGGAGCCAATGTAGACTGCTCTCCCTCCATGCTCTGCGAATTCGCCATCCTTGGCGCTGCTTATGCCCGCACCGTCCTGGAGGTGAAAACTCCCCGAGTAGCCCTCTTCAGTATCGGGGAGGAAACCAGCAAGGGGAATGCGGTCTGCCGTCAGGCCTATCGCCTCCTTTCAAGCTTAAGCCCGCAGAATTCTTTCCTTGAGTTCATCGGTAATACTGAAGGAACTCAGCTCTATCATGGTCTTGCAGACGTAGTGGTTTGCGATGGTTTTGTCGGGAATGCGGTTTTGAAAACCTCTGAAGGAGTGGCAGAATTTGTTGTGGATATGATGAAGCGTTTTATCTCCTCTTCAAAACTGGCCCTTTTCGGCTCCCTCTTCACCCGTCCAGCCCTGCGTCGATTTCTGGAATTCTGTGACTACGCCGAGTATGGAGGGGCCCCCCTGCTTGGGGTCCAAGGAGTTTGCATTGTAGCCCACGGACGCTCTAACGCAACAGCCATCGCCAACGCTATCCGGGTTGCCGCCTTGGCTGTAACCCATAATTTGGTGCCTAATATCCTAGAGGGTGTTGATCTGTTGGCAAAATCCTCTCTCTTTACCAAGGTTAAGCCAGCCTAAAGAAGGCCTTTCTCCCTCCTTGCAAAAGTGCTTTCTAGGTTGAAAGTTTAGCATTACTCGCTTTAAGGGGGCATAGAAGATTGCAGACGACGAAAGTTTTAGAGAAGGAGGTTACCTCTCCTCAGTCTTTCCCGCGCTTTCTCCTCCAGCCGGGGAGGCAGGTTCGCCCCGTTAAAATCGCCGGCATAGGAAGTTATGTCCCTGATCGGATCTTAACCAACGCCGACTTGGAGCGAATGGTAGAAACTTCTGATGAATGGATCGTCACCCGAACCGGAATCCGGGAACGACGGATCGCGGATCCTCATCAAGCTTCCTCTGATCTAGCTCTCCTCGCCTCCCAGCAGGCATTAGAACAAGCACAAGTCGGCCCTGAGGATCTAGACCTGATTATCGTCCCTACTATCACTCCTGATATGGTCTTCCCCTGCACCGCCTCTCTGCTCCAAAATGCTCTCGGAGCAACTTCAGCAGGGGCCTTTGACCTATCCAGCGCTTGTACAGGATTTTTGTATGGTCTGGCTGTTGCCAGCGGGCTTATCGCCTCCGGAATGGCCGAAAACATCCTGGTCGTCGCTGCTGAGTGCCTCAGCCGTATTGTCAACTGGAAAGACCGGAATACCTGTGTGCTATTCGGGGATGGCGCCGGGGCAGCAGTTCTTCAACCCAGCGAGGACGAAAGCCATATCCTCGGTTTTGAACTCGGCTCCGATGGTTCGGGAGGAGATCTTCTCAAACTTCCCGCGGGAGGAAGCCGAAATCCTATCACCCCTGAAAGAGTTGCTGAAGGACAACACTACCTCCATATGTGCGGTAATGAGGTCTTTCGGTTTGCGGTCCGAGTGATTGTCGAGGCCTCTCAAGTCGTTATGGAACGGTGTGGGGTGACGACCGAGGAGATTGACCATTTCATCCCTCATCAAGCCAACATCCGCATCATCGACTCCGCGGTTCAGCGCCTGAAATTGCCTGAAGAGAAAGTGGTTGTAAACGTTGACCGCTATGGCAACACTTCAGCCGCCTCGGTTCCTCTGGCTCTATCAGAAGCGGTAGCGAGTGGAAGGGTGAAGAAAGGAGACTTAATCTTGATGGTGGCTTTTGGCGCAGGCCTCTCCTGGGCCTCGGCTTTGGTTCGGTGGTAAGGAGGATTTGATCCCAGAGAGCTTGCACCCTTCCATCAGCAACGGGAGAGTAGATTCCATCCTTTGTGGATTTTGGGAATGGCTCGGCCCCTTCCTATAGCGGTTCTTTTCCCAGGGCAAGGCTCGCAAAAGGTGGGAATGGGGAGAGATTTAATGCCGAGATATGCTTCTTCCCTTTTCTCCCTTGCCAAAGAAACTTTAGGGCCTTCCTTCCTTCGGCTGTGCTGGGAGGGACCGGAGGAGGAGTTAAGACGAACCCTCAACGCCCAACCCGCTCTCTTCCTCTGTGCTCTCTCTGCTTGGTACGCTCTGGAGAAGCGATTTCCTTTCACTCCCCGAGCTTTTGCGGGACACTCTTTGGGCGAATATACCGCTTTTACCGCAGGAGGGAGCTTCACCCCAGAAAGAGGTCTTCAGTTAGTCCTTCAGCGTGCCCAGTTGATGGAATCTGCTACCCAAACCTCTCCTGGCGCTATGGTCGCCCTTTTAGGGATAGGAGTGGAACCAATAAAGCGACTTTGCGAGGAGGATCCAGGGATAGTTACTATCGCTAATATTAATGCTCCAGACCAAGTGGTTCTCTCCGGCGAGAAGGAGGCTGTAGAGAGAGTAGCCCAAAAAGCCAGGGAGGAGGGAGCCAGGAGAATCGTTCCTCTAGCAGTCTCAGGAGCTTTTCATTCCCCTTTGATGTCTTCGGCAGGAGCAGAGATGCGGAAAGTTTTACAATCCACCCCGATCCAACAACCAACAGTCCCTGTGATTGCTAATTACACTGGGGAGGTGGTGCGGGAAACTGAAGAAGTCCTCTTTGTCCTCTCCCACCAGATGACGGGAACAGTTCGCTGGGTAGACTGTGTACAAACGCTAGATCGGATGGGAGTAGAGCTCTATATTGAGTGCGGGCCTGGCAAAGTGCTTTCCAATTTGGTTCGCCGAATCCTCCCCAAGGCCCAAACGCTCAACGTGGAGGACTCCGACAGTCTAGAATCCACCCTCAAATTTTTGGAGGAAAATTATTCTTTAGGCGGATGATCTGCGGAGTAATCCTCTATAAATACCTTAAAGGAGCTTCGAAATGTTCAGCCTAGAAGGGAAAATCGCCTTGGTCACGGGGGGTTCTGGCGGAATAGGCCGGGCGATCTGCGTTGCCCTAGCAAAAGCAGGTGCTGATGTAGGGGTGAATTACAGTAAAAACCTTTCGGGAGCCGAGGAGACGGCCCGTCAAGTCAAAGAAGTGGGGAGAAGGGCCTTGATCCTCCAAGCGGATGTTACAGACCCCTCTGCTGTGGAAAAGATGGTTCAGCAAACTCTCCAGGAGCTCGGAGGCCTACACATCTTGGTGAATAACTCGGGGATTACCCGGGACAACCTTCTCCTGCGGATGAAGGACGAAGAGTGGGAGGAGGTGCTCAATGTCAATCTCAAAGGAGCCTTCTACTGCATAAGAGCGACTGCAAAACACTTCCTCCGCCAGCATTGGGGCCGAATTATTAACATCTCCTCGGTAGTAGGGATCATCGGCAATCCAGGTCAAGCAAACTACTGTGCCTCAAAAGCCGGTTTAATCGGTTTGACCAAATCTGCGGCGAAGGAGCTGGCTTCTCGAAAAATTACTGTCAACGCAGTGGCCCCGGGCTTTATCCAAACCGAGATGACTCAAACGATACCCGTGTCCGTTGCTGAGAAGATGCTAGCGAGTATCCCCCTAGGTTTCTTTGGAGAGCCAGAGGACGTAGCAGGAATTGTGACTTTTCTCGCCTCGGAAGAGGCCCGTTATATTACCGGTCAAGTCATTTTAGTGGACGGCGGTCTGGGGATGTAACCGCCTTGTAGAAGGAGTGAGACCTCTCCCTCTGTAGGGATGCCATTGAATTACGCTCCTATTTTCAACTATGAAGCTTGCTTTCTAAAACGGAAAGCAAGCAAGAGATAAAGAGAGGGTCCTCGACCCTGAATTCCGCTTGAAGAACATAAAGAGGAAGAGGACAACCCCGCAAAGGGATTTTTACCGCATCCTTCTCGGTGGTCACCAGAAAATCGAGCTCTTTTTGGAGGAACAGCTTTCGTATAGCCTCTAGGTCTTCTTCTCGATAGAAGTGATGGTCAGGGAAACGCAGAGGGAGAATCTCCCTAGCCCCGAGTTTTTTTAGAGTGGTCTCAAATCTTTCCGGATGAGCCAACCCACTCAAGGCCCCCACTCTTTTCCCTCGGAGGAAATCTAAGGCTTTCTGCTCCGATCCCTTTAAATCTTGCAATCGAAGAGGGACGTAATCCCCCTCGAAGAGAGGAGCTCTCGGGTGGACCTTTTGTAGGAAGTTTTTGAGATGAATTCGCTCTTCTTCTGAGATCTGTTGAACCCCTGTAAGCACAAGGATATCGGCCCGACGCAAGGCCTGAAGGGGTTCTCTTAACAGGCCTCGGGGCAGGAGAAAACCAAAACCGAAGGGGTTGGTCCCATCAATCAACAGGAGGTCCTTATCCCGGTGAAGCCGCCAGTGTTGAAAAGCATCATCCAGGAGGAGGACCTTGGGTTGAAACTGTTTCTCGGCAAGAAGAGCAGCAGGAGCACGCCGTCTCCCAATGATAATGGGAACCCCTGGAAGAGTTTGGGCCAGTAAATAAGGTTCGTCACCCGCTTCCCGAGGCGTCAGCAGAATCCTCTTCCCATCAGAGACGATGGCGGGGCCTACAACAGACCCCTTGTAACCCTTGGCTATTACCACCGGCCTGTAACCTGCCTCTTGTAACTTCCTAGCCACGAATCGGACGCAACCGGTCTTCCCTGTTCCTCCTACCGTAAGGTTCCCCACACTAATGACCGGGGTGTTAAGCCGGACTTTGCGCAAAAGCCCCAGTCGAAATAGCCCTTGATAAATAGCCAAACCTAAGTGGTAAAAGAGGGAGGCAAGCCATAAAGCCTCTCTCAACAAGGTTGCTGAGACCCCAGAAGTTTCACCGGCCATTAATTTCAGTAGTTGGTCTTGTCGTTCCCGAGAAACCAGCATAAAACCTTTCCTGTTTCAATGACGCTGGGAGGAAGACAAGCTCTGGATCACCTGAAGATAATCCTTGATTACCTTTTGGTGAGGCTCAAGGAAAGATAAAGCCCTCTCCCGCAAGTCTTTTCGGTAGCTTTCGGAGCGGAGGAGTTCTAAAATCCTGAGGGCTAGCTCTTGATCATCTTTCACACAAAAGCCCAGCTGAAGCTCTTCCAACTTTTGGGCAACCTCCCGGACATTCTGGGTGTAAGGCCCAAATAAAACAGGTTTTCCTTGGGCAACAGCTTGGAGCAGGTTGTGCCCACCAATAGGGACCAAAGTGCCTCCAACAAAAGCCACGTCCGCAAGGGCGTAAACTCGGGAGAGCTCCCCTATAGTATTGAGAAGGAGGATAACCCTCTTTTCGGGAAGAAGCGGTTTTTGATACTCGGTGCGCAGTTCCGGGCGAAAGCCTGACTTCTCAATAATAGCCCGAACTTCCTCTACTCTTTCCAAATGTCGGGGGGCGAGAATCATCAGGATATTGGGGATCTCTTGGAGGACCCTCTTCAGTGCTCTGCACAGTATCTCCTCCTCCCCAGGCCGGGTACTTCCTGCTACAATGACATAACAGTCGGTAGGAATGCCCCACTCTTGGCGCAATCGGAGAGCCTCTTGTTCTCTCAGGGGGGGCTCTTGTTGGGCAAACTTCAAGCTTCCCATCACCTTCACCCTTTCGGGAGGAGCTCCCATTCTCCTCAAACGCTCTGCATCCTGCTCAAAACCCGCTCCGATAAAATCTAGATGACCTAAAGCCCATCGGAGGAGAGGGCGAAGGTACTTGGCTCTTTGATAACCCTTGTCTGAGATACGAGCGCTGATCAGCGCGGTGGGGATTCCCTCCTTTTGGGCGACCGCCAAGAGATTCGGCCATATTTCCGCCTCTACCAGGATTAAGAGGGAGGGATTAAGCCGACGGATCACCCTTCGTACGACTTGAGGAATGTCCAGGGGAGCGTAAAAAACGTAGGATAAGTCAGGGCAAAGCCGGTGGGCCATCTCCTTCCCAGCCGGGGTAAGGACCGAGAGGACGATCTCTTGGGAGGAGGCTTGCTGACGAAGAACTCGCAGGAGGGGTGCAATGCTGGCCACTTCTCCCGCCGATGCAGCGTGAAACCAGAGAGGTCTATCGGCAAAAGGAGGAGAGGTGAGGAAACCCAAGCGCTCCCCCCATCCCTCCCCTTTTTTAAGGACCCATCGGCGGTAGGCAAAGCCTAGCAGAATCAGAGGGGAGAGGAGAAGAAGTAGCCCATTGTAAAGATGATACATAGTTGTCTTCAGTCAGGGAGAGCAGAACCTCTTCACTCCTAGAGGAAGACCTTTAGCGGAATCCTCGCAGTCAAAGCCCCAGGGGGCATTGACGGAAGCCTTCCTTAGTTTATAAGAGTTTATAAGTTTATGCGGGAGCTTTGGATTAGTCCTTGAGAATCAGGCTCTCAAAAGCTTTTGGTGTTTTTCTCGGATCTGCTGAATCTGGGCTTGGTTTTCAATCACCCCGATCTCCAGGTCAAAACGCCGGCCCTCCCCGGGTTGAATCCACTGGAGGGTTCCTCTTTCTCGCTCTTTAGCTCGCCCTTCAACGTGGCAGTTGGCTGGTTCCATTCCCACTACATAAGTTCCCTCCCGCATCATCTTCCATTCGGTGAAGTAAGGCAATTGCTCCTTAGAGTAGGTAACGTAAAATCCAAAGCCTTGCCCTTTGTTAAAAGAAGGGTTAACCAGAGCAGTGGTGACTTTTCCCTCATCATCGGCTACCATCTCGTGATAGTAAACCTTTTCCTTATATCCTGGGGTAGGTTCCTGGAACTGGGCGTAGAGCTCTTTCCCCTCCTCAGCCTCTGCGTCTCGGGGAGTGATGGATTGGGTGGGCGCCAAGAGCGATCCTCCGGGGGCCACGGCTGGGTAACCTCCGTTAATATGATAGAGAAGCATCAGAGGTTGAGGAGTATCCCCCCAGTTTTCCACCACATCCTGGATCCAGAATTTGCTCTCCCCTAGTTTGGCGATAATTTTACGGGTAAGCACCAAGTTTTCGCCAAAAACCATACTCTCCCGGACTCTTCCTTGGCACCAAAAAACATAGTCGTCTTCCTGCCACTCTCCATCGGCCCAAACCGCATAAGCCGGGGTGTTAGAGACCCGACCATGGAGGCCAAACTCATAGGGGATTTCCTTCCCTTGCAGGTTCAAAACATCCTGACCGGGAGCTCCGGCGTAGGTGAGTCCGCAAGTTACCACCAGCCCGCCGTAGAAGCTTCTCAGCCAACCAAAACCCTCCGGTTCAAAAAAGGCAGGGTGTTGGTCTCCCGTAGCCGATCGCCAAGCCAAGGCCCTTCCGCAGTACTCGGCCTGAGAAATGTCCATCCCCCGGCTGATGAGAACCGTGAACTCAAAACCCGTTCCTGTCCTGAAGAGAGCAGCTTCTACCCCCTCTTCCCTACCCTCCCGGAGGGTGACCCGGCGAACTCCAGCAATTTGCGAGATGTCGCCAACCCTTCTCAATATCTCTCTTCTGGAGAGCTTTTCCCCATATAACAATGGCATAGACCTTCTTCCCCCTTCGGTCTCCTTCTGTTTTTAATCTCTCCAAATCTCTCTTTTCACCTAAAGGAGGGTTTTCCTGTTAATCCTCCTATCAGTAAGAAGGAGCTTTTCCCTCCCCCTCTTATGAAGTACTTTAGTACCTACCTTTCAGGAGGTTTTCCATTACGATTGACCTATTGTAGAGGCCTTTCTCTGTTCAATAGTATGAAATTGGAGGAAGAAAAATAAATTTTTCACAAACCTTTTTCTTGCTCTTTTTGACCCTAACTCCCTCCAATGGTACAATTATTTTAGAATAATGTTGAGATTACGGCTTTCGGAAGTGGGTAAAGCCTTTGGACAGCGAGTTCTTTTTAGGAACCTCTGCTTGGAGGTAGAAGAGGGGCAGTTCTTGGCCATTAAGGGGCCTAATGGGTCTGGGAAGACGACCCTTCTGAAAATCATTGCGAGTCTCGAGAGACCGACCCGGGGGCAGGTAGAGGTCTTGGAGGGAGAAAGAGTTTTAGAGGAGGAGGAGCGCCGAGCGCTGATGGGTTTTGTAGGGCCGGACTTGGTGTTATATCCGGACCTAACCGCTTGGGAAAACTTGGAGTTTTTCGCCCAAGTTCGAGGAATACCTTGGGATCGGGATAATTTTGACCATCTTCTTGGCTGGGTAGGCTTGGAAGGAAGGGGATGGGACCGAGTCCGGACCTTCTCCTCTGGTATGAAGCAAAGGTTAAAATTAGCCTTTGCCTTATTTCATCAGCCGAGGATTTTACTTCTCGATGAACCGACTACCAATTTGGATGCAGACGGAATCCAAAGGGTCGGCCAGCTCTTGGCCGACTACCGCTCCCAGGGTATACTGGTCGTCGCCTCCAACAGTCCCTACGAAACAGAGGGGGCAGACCAGGTGGTTTACCTGGGCGCGAGCCACTTGGGCGATCCTGGTGAAGGACCTTCGGGTTGAGTTTCGCACCCGAACCGCCTTCACCTCGATTCTTGTCTTTGCCCTGGTGACTCTCGTGGTTGTCAGTCTAACTGCTGGCCCTTCTCTAGTTCCTTCCGGGGGCGATGACCTGGGACGGAGCACCATAGCCAGCTCCGCGTTATTGTGGGTGATTCTCCTTTTCGCAGGGATGTCCGGCTTAGCCCGCACCTTCGTTTATGAAGAGGAAATCGGAACCGCACTGGCCCTTCGGCTGTCTGCCCCTCCCCTGGCAGTTTTTAGCGGAAAGCTCCTTTTCAACTTCCTCCTCCTCCTCTTGCTAAGCCTAGTGATCATCCCCCTCTATATTCTGCTTATAGGTCTCCCCATGAGATTACCCGGCTTGTTCCTTCTGTTTTGGGGTGTCGGAGTGGCTGGATTGGCAGGTACAACCACTTTTCTCGCCGCTTTGGTGGCCCGAGCTCATACCAAGGGCGCTTTACTCTCCATCCTGGCCTTCCCTCTGTTGATGCCCCTCCTGCTGGCTTTGGTCCGGGGAACCCAGGTTACCCTTCAGGGTTCCGATATTATGGAAGGGATTGCTTACCTTAAAGCCTCCCTCGGGTATGCCGGTGCAATGACGACAGTAGGGTTCCTCCTCTTCCCCGTTGTATGGAAGGAGGCTTAGAAGCCCTTTTATGGCCGAGTTTGGGCATCTCCTTGTGAAGTTGGAGGAATGAAATGGCCTCTCAGCCTGAAAAAGAGAGTAAGATTGCTTTATGGGAATCCTCGGTAGGAGAAAGGGGAGAAACTCCGAAGCCCCGCGGAGAGATCTTCTCTCTTTGGCTTCAGGGAGGGGTTTTCCTCCTAATGGCCGGGGTGCTTTCGGGAGCTTTCTTGTATTCGCCGGTAGACTTCCGGCTTAAGGAGAGCACCCGGATTATGTATTTTCATGTCCCGATGTCGGTTAATGCTTTTGTGGCTTTTCTCCTCTCTGCCCTTTATGGAGCGGGTTATTTGTGGAAACGCAGGCTTGACCACGATGTCCGATCCTCCGTGTCTGCGGAGATTGGTTTGTTCTTTGCTGTGCTGGCGACGGTAACAGGGTCCGTTTGGTCCCGATATGCCTGGGGAAAATACTGGAACTGGGACCCCAAGCAAGTAACTATCCTCCTCTTGATCCTGATCTACGCTGCTTACTTTGTCCTCAGGATGTCAGTTGAGGGGGAGGAGCGACGGGCCGTTTTATCCTCGGCCTATACCCTTTTTGCTTTCGTCACTGTTCCTTTCTTAATGCTCATCATTCCTCAGGCAATGGATACCCTTCATCCGGCGGTGGTCCGGGAGAGACAGATAGAACCTCAGATGATGCAAGTTCTTCTTCTCTCCTTTCTCGCCTTTCTTAGTTTAATGGCCTGGATCTACCGCCTGCGAGTCGCGGTTGAGCTCCAGAAGTTGGAGCAGAAGGAGAGTTTATTATGAGTGATAAAATGGCCTTGCTTCTGGTGAATCTGCTCATCTGGGGAGGTCTTTTCGCTTATCTCGCTTGGTTAGACTCTCAAGTTCGGCGGTTAAGAAAATGAAGAAAGGGAACATTATTCTGGCACTGGGAATCATCATCGCTTTTATCGCTTTGGGGGCCGGAGCCTTCCGCAAAACGCTGACCCCTTATGTCACCCTTCGGGAGGCCCGGGAGAGCGGCGCTCGGGTTCAGGTGAGTGGTAAAATTGACAAGAAGCGGGTGAGATACGACATAATGAAAGGAGTGCTCTCTTTCCCCCTGAGAGATCACGAAGGTTCGGTAGCTACCGTCCTTTATCGGGGGGTAAAGCCTGGGAATTTTGATCAAGCAGAACAAGTGGTAGTCATCGGTCGGATGAAAGGTAATCATTTTGAAGCCGATGAGATGCTTCTGAAATGCCCCTCCAAATATCAATCCACACCGGGAAAAGGAAGTTCCCTCTCTCAAGAATAGAGGAGAAGATTCTATGATAGAAACCGGACTTCAATCCTCCCCTGGAGTTGTACCAGGGGCTATTTTCGGCAACATCTTATTATGGTCAGCGCTGATAGCCTCTCTGATCTCCAGCTTTGCCTATCTGAAGTTGATGTGGAACCCCCAGAGGCCAAGCCTCGCTTCCCGGAGGGAACGTAAGGTTCAGGATAGAGAGAACCTTCGGCAGTTTGCCCGGTCTTTCTTCTATTTCTCCGTCGCTGCGATCTTCTTCGCCTGCGCCTCTTTAATGACGCTGATACTCCAACACGACTTCCGTTTAGCCTATGTTGCTCAGTACTCCTCTCGGCGGGACCCTCTCGTTTATGTGATCTCCTCCTTCTGGGGAGGGCAGGAAGGCACCTTCCTGTTATGGTCTTTATGGGTTTCCCTCCTATGCTTAGTTCTAGTATGGACCGCCAAAGATTATGAGGCTCCCGCTTTCTTCTTCGCTAACCTTCTACGAATAGGTCTCTTACTTATCTTGATTGGCAAAAGTCCCTTTGCAACTCTTCCTCCGGAAAATGTGCCTCCCGACGGCTCGGGGTTGAATCCCTTACTTCAAAATCCTTGGATGGCCTTCCACCCCCCTACTCTCTTCCTCGGGTTCTCCGCTTGTACTATCCCCTTTGCCTATACGATGGCCGCTCTTTGGCGAAAGGATTGGGACAACTGGGTGAAGCAAGTTTTCCCATGGACGGCCCTGGCTTTCACCATCCTTGGCATTGGAATTATGCTAGGAGGGTACTGGGCTTATGGTGTTCTGGGCTGGGGAGGATGGTGGGGTTGGGATCCTGTGGAAAACGGATCCCTCTTCCCTTGGCTTTGTATCGTCGCCTTTATGCATGGCTTAGTAATGCAAAGGATGCGGAACACTTGGGTGCGGGCCAACCTGGTTTTGGGGGTGATCCCCCTGATTATGGTGCTATATGAGTCGTGGATCACCCGAGGAGGCGCTTTGGAGGAATTCTCTGTGCATTCCTTCGCTAAGGAAGCAGGGCTATACTCTTGGCTTTTGATGCTGATGGGCTTCTTTACCCTTCTCTCTGTGGGAATGCTTGCCTGGCGATGGCGGCAAATTCCCCACCGAGAGGAGGCCTCTTCCTTCCTTTCTATACCTACAGCAGTTTATTGGGGTGCCTTCCTCATTGTGCTTTTTACCGCGCTTCTCTGGGTAGGCACTTCCTCCCCTATTCTCACGAAAATTGGTGCGGATCTTCGGCAAAAAATTCCCTCCCTCAGCTGGCTTCCTGCTAAAGCCGGCAAAGTAGCCAACTCTTACTACAATTACACAGCAACCCCCATCGGAATCCTCCTCGCTCTGCTGATAGGCTCTGTTCCCCTAATGTCCTGGCGTCGAACAGAGCCTCGGCTGTTTTTAAAGAGGTCTCTGATACCGATTGTGGTTGCTCTCCTAGCGGGAGGCCTTGCTTATTTCTGGAAGGTGCAGAGGATAGGCCCTCTCCTCCTGTTAATGTCAGGGGCCTTTGCTCTCACCTCTAGCCTAATATTCTTGCTGAAATCCCCTCAAAAGATAGGTCGTTTGGGGGCTTATGTGGCCCATGCTGGTGTGGGGTTGATGCTCATCGGGATTGTTACTGCCGATGTCTATGAATCCCAGCAGCGGGTGCCCCTGATTAAGGACGAACCTCGTTCGGTCTTCGGTTACACTATCAAGTACACAGGGGTCCATCAACCTACCCCAGAGTCGAAAACTGCTCTACGGTTAGAGGTCTCTGATGGCAAGAAGAGCTTTATCGCCTCTCCCAGAGTTTACTGGAGTGATTACAATCAGAGCTATATGTATGCACCGTTTATCAAAAAATTCCCCTTCTTCGACCTTTATATCTCTCCGGCAGGCCCTCCTCAGAGCACCGATGATTTTAACCGCCAATTTGTCGAAATGCCTGTAGGGTCCGAACAGACTATCAACGGCATTCGCTTCAAGTTTGAGCGGTTTCTTGCTTCGGGGATGGACCCCAATCGGCCAGTTCCAACGGTACGGGTATCCGCCTTGATTAGAGTAATTCGGAAAGGCCGGGAGGAGGTTCTGAAGCCGGCGATGGAGATTAATATGCAAACAAATCAACCGCAGTACTGGGGAGCCAAAACCGAAGACGGAGCGGTGAAGATAGATTTAACGAAAGTAAATCCTGATACCCACACTGCCGAGCTGGCCATTGGGGGTTTGGCTTTCGGCGATCTTCCCGGTCCTCCCCGAGAGATCGTCCAAGTGGAGGTGACGGTGAAGCCGATGATTAACCTGGTTTGGTTAGGATCGGTGGGGATTTTTCTTGGAGGCCTGCTCTCCTTCTTGAGGCGGCGTTCGGAACTTGTTCCGGTGCGAGAAACCCTTGTTACTTCGGAAGCTAAAGAGAAGATGACCCCTATCCGGCAGGGAGTGAAAGCCCCTGCGAAATCGAGAGGTTGTTAAAGGCGGGTTTTGAACCTGCTTTGAGTGTCCAAAGCTGCTCAGCAATAATGGAACAATGCCTAAATATTACCCGATTCTTGTTGATTTGGAAAACCAGCCCTGCCTGGTAGTAGGAGGGGGTATTGTTGCTTACCGGAAAATCGAGGCTTTGCTCTCCTGCCAAGCCCAAGTTACTGTGGTGGCTCCGGAGGTTCTACCGGAAATCCAAGCTCTAGCAGATCAAGGGAGAGTAACTCTTAAGAAGCGTCCCTATCAGGTAGGCGATGTGGAGGGTATGCGCCTCGTTATCTCCGCAACAGATGACCGGCAGGTCAATGCTCAGGTCTCTCAAGAGGCGCAAGCTCGGGGTATTCCCGTTAATGTAGTGGATGACCCGGAGCTCTGCTCTTTTATCGTGCCGTCTATTCTCCAACGAGAGGGTTTGATCCTAGCGGTTTCTACCTCCGGGGCGAGCCCTGCTTTAGCAAAATATCTACGACTTCAGCTGGAGCAAGAGATCGGGCCGGAGTACGGGCGGTTAGTCCGCCTCCTAGCCCAGTATCGTCCTCTCCTCAAGGAGGTTATCCCTGAGGAAGAAGTCCGATCGGAAGTTCTTTCTGAAGGGTTGAGACGAGGAATTCTTGATCTACTCCGAGAGGACCGCTTTAAGGAAGCGGAGGAGTTGTTGAAAGAATGTATCTTGTCACGGTTGGCCTTAGCCACCGAACTGCACCGGTAGAGGTGAGGGAGCGGATCGCCTTTAACCCTCGGGAGATTCCTGAGGCTCTTGGGCGGATTCAAAACGTTGGCGGTTTCCGAGAGGTGGCTATCCTCTCTACTTGTAACCGAACGGAGATTTATAGTTTAGTGGACGACCGATCCCTGAGCCAGTACCTCTCCGCCTTCCTAAACCGGCGGTTTGGATCGGATGATGACCTTCGGCCTTATCTCTTTACCCTTTGGGACCGGGAATCCGCGGGGCACTTGATCCGAGTGGCTTCCGGTTTAGATTCAATGGTTCTGGGAGAGGGCCAGATCCTCTCTCAGGTCAAAAAAGCGATGCAAATCGCCACCGACGCTAGGACCTTGGGGCCTGTTCTGTCCGCTCTCTTCCGGAAGGCCCTTACCGCGGGGAAACGGGCTAGGAGCGAGACCCACATCGCCCGAGGAGCTGTTTCTGTTAGTCATATCGCGGTGGAACTCGCTAAGGAGATTTTTGGAGACCTGCGCCACTGTACCGCTTTGATCGTGGGAGCAGGTGAAACCGGGAAGCTAACAATGCGCCTTCTTGCGGAGGCCGGGGTGCATCAGAGAATAGTTACCAATCGCACTTTGGAACGAGCTCAATATGTAGCAGAGATAGTAGGCGGTCAAGCAGCTCCCTTTGAACAGCTCCCCGAAGTGATGAGGCGAGCGGATATTGTGATCAGCTCCACCGGCGCTTACTACCCTATTATCACCCGCCCAATGGTTGAGAAAGTGGTGCGGCAAAGGAGAGGAAGACCCTTGTTTCTCATTGATATTGCGGTACCCCGAGATGTGGAAGCCCAAGTGGGAGATATTGACAGCGTTTTCCTCTACAACATTGATGACCTCCAATTGCTAGTGGAGCGAAACCTGGGAGACCGAAAACAAGAAGCGGATAAAGTCGAGGCCATTGTTCGAGAAGAACTTGAAGAGTTTATGAGTTGGTGGCGAAGCCAATCGGCCGTGCCCATCGTCACCGCCCTCTTGGAACGATGTGAGAAGATCCGCCAGGAGGAGATACAAAAGGCCCAAAAGCGGCTCAAAGACCTTACTCCGGAGGAGAGATCCGCCGTTGAATACCTGACTCAGATACTGGTCAAACGGCTTTTACATCCCTCCATCGAGTCTTTAAAAGCCCTCGCTCAACGCAGGAATGCAGAGTTTTATCTCGAAGTAGCTCAATGGCTTCTCGGTTTAAAAGACGGTCAAGAGGAAGATTTAGAGAAGGTAGAGCAGAATACTTTTGCGGAGGGGCCCCCTCCATATCACCCTCCCCAGAGAAGGGAATAAGGGAGGATCAGCCTTGAGCACCTCGAACTGCTTCTTCGGGATTACCTTTTTGGGGTACCTTCTCGCCAGTGTGCTCCATTTGGCAAACCTGACCGCGCCGAAAACCGACTGGACTCGAACCACTCGTTGGGCTACCCTGTTCAGCTGGAGTGTCCATACTGTGGGATTGATCCTCAGAGGTCTAGCCTATCACCGTGCCCCCTTCAGCGATCCCTTTGAGTCTGCCTCCTTCCTAGCCTGGACCATTGTTCTTATCTTTCTGATTCTGGAGAAGGCCTTTCGAGCTTCCGCTTTAGGTGCTGTAGCCCTCCCTGTCGCCTTTTTTACTCTCTTTATCGCTACCTTCCTCCCCTCCCGGGAAAGGATCACTCTTCCGGTCAGTTCGGTGTTGGCGATTAAGGTCCATATCGCTTTATCCCTTTTGGGGTATGGGAGCTTAACTCTCGCTTTTTGCGTTGCTATTCTCTATCTGCTTCAAGAGCGAAGACTCAAACAAAAGCACTTACTCCCTTTTTGGCATCGTTACCTTCCCCTAGAGTACGCGGATTTGTTGGCTAATCGGTTGGTTGCCTTAGGATTCGCCCTATTAACTATGGGCTTAGTCACCGGGGTTTATTTTGCGCGCCAGGGGTGGGAGCGGGCTTGGTACCTGGATGCGAAGTTCCTTTCAACCACCTTTACTTGGCTCATCTATGCCTTTTACCTCTATGCCCGGGATATAGCAGGTTGGCGCGGGCGAAAAACGATGTTTCTCCTGGTTGCCGGTTTTGCCGCTGTCCTTCTCGGTTATTTGGGGATTAACTTTTTGGGCTTAAGTCAACACCGGTTCTAGCCTCCTTCTACCAACCATAACTTAGGCGAAGAGCCAGAATTTCCGGCAACCCCGCTCGGAGAATCTTCTCCTGGGCTTGGGCAATGTTATAACTTACCCTAAAGAAGAAGACGACTCCGGCCTCGCTATCCCACAAGCCACAGGCAGATAAAGGATTTCGATCCCTTGGCTGGCCTACGCTACCGCAGTTAATGATGTACTGAAACCCCGGCTCGATCTTCAGGGATCCTCCTCGGGGGAAGTTCCGTTTTTGAATCCCTAAAAGGGAATCTTCTTTTCTAAGAAAGGCTTGAGTGATATGGCTGTGACCGATCCAACAGATAGGAGTACGCAACAACATAAAGGTTTCCCGGGCAGAGCTTTCATCTACCAGATATTCATTAAGGGGGTCGGTGAGGGAGCCGTGGACTGCTGTCCAGAGGGTTTCCTCCCAAATTGGGGGGAGGCTGGCCAGCCATTGGAGGTTCTGGGAAGAGAGATTCCTAGCGGTCCACTCGATCGCTTCTTGGGCAGCGGGATTGAAGTTTTCCCTCGCTTGAGGGTTCAGTACTGCCTCTTCATGGTTACCCCGGAGGCGGGAGGCTTTTAAACCCCGGACGATCTCACAGCACTCATTGGGGTTAGCTCCGTAGCCAACAATGTCCCCTAAGACGAGGAAATGGTCACAACCTTGAGCCTTGAGATGCTCTATACAAGAGGTAAGGGCTTCCAGGTTGCCGTGAATATCTGAGAGAATCCCTAACCGCATCCTTCAGCTCTGCACACGAATCCGCTTCTCCTGTTTCTTGTCCTTGGGAGGGAGTTCCCCCAACTTTTTGACCCAGCTGACCAGCGATTGGAGGAGGGTGAACTGAGTATGTTTTACGACTTGCTCTTTACCCCATATTCGGAAATAGCCAAAATCTCCGTTGGCTAGGGATTTCGGAAGCGCAACCAGGTAAGTTTTTTCGTTATCCAGGAGGGTACCTCCCACCTTGATTTCCTTAACTCGTTCACCAGGGTTGTCCTTAGTTGAGTAGCTAAAGGTGATACCCGAGACTTGGAGAAAGCCCTCGAACTTCTTTTCAGGGGCCTGCTCCACCGATCGCTCGAGGGCTTTCCGGATCTGAACCCCTTTTAAGCGGAGGAGCGAGATGGTTTCGCTGGGGAAAATAAGGAGTTTTTTAAGGGATTCCTCTGTAATCTCACCCGCAGGGAGGTTTTCTTCCCGCAGGCTGGCCGCGGGAACGAAGGCTATCTCTGCATCGGTGATATCCCGAAGGGCGTCAGCAACCAGATCCCCAACCATTGTCTCACTCCGGCTGTGCCCCGTCCCTATAAGGGTAGATTGGGCGGTGGCTAAAGTTTCTCCCCCAGCTCCTGAGGCTGTGAGAAGAAGAGAAAAAGCCAAAAAATAAGCCTGGGGAACACGCATAGGTGTCCACCTCCCTGGGGTTTTAACGCAGGGTTTGAACCCGAGCGTCCGTTTTCTTCTCTGGCTGACCTATCAGACGAAGATAGGCTTGTAAGAAGATGTCTATTTCTCCATCCATCACTGCATTGGCGTCGCCCACTTCTACCCCGGTTCGGTGGTCCTTTACCAAGGTATAGGGTTGGAAGATATAGGAGCGGATCTGATTGCCCCACTCGATGGCCCGTTGCTCTCCCCGCAATTCCGCCAGTTTCTCTTCTGTCTCCTGACGCTGCTTCTCATACAGGCGGGCGCGCAGGATGCGCAAAGCGGCCAGCTTATTCTGTTGTTGGCTTCTCTCGTTCTGACAAGAGACTACTATTCCCGTAGGGATATGGGTGATCCGCACAGCAGTTTCATTCTTCTGCATATGTTGGCCGCCGGCACTTCCAGCCCGGAAGGTTTCAATTTTCAGATCCTCAGGATTGATGAAGATCTCTTCCTCCTCAATTTCCGGAAGGACTAATACCGAAGCGAAGGAGGTGTGGCGCCGCTTATTGGCATCAAAGGGGGATATTCGAACGAGGCGATGAACGCCTGTTTCTCCCTTCAAGTAACCGTAGGCGTAAGGCCCCTCAATACGCAGAGTGATATTCTTAATCCCTGCTTGTTCACCGGGAACCTGGTCGAGGATCTCAGTTTGGTATCCTTTCGATTCCGCCCAGCGCAGGTACATCCTTAAGAGCATCGATACCCAGTCACAGGCCTCGGTACCTCCGGCTCCTGCGTTTAACTCCAAGATGGCGTTGGACCGGTCGTGCTCTCCAGAGAGAAAAGTTTTTAATTCGAGCTGGTCTAGCTGGTGGGAGAGTGCTCTAAGCTCTTGTTCCAGCTCCCGAAGGACCTTAGGGTCTTCAAACTCTTCTTCCAAGAGCTCAACCCACTCTCTGATCTCCTGGAGGCGGGTTTTTATCTCCAGAATCGGTTCCAGTTGGTCTTTCAGGAGGGCGATTTCTTGGAGCACTTTCTGAGCTTGTTCAGGGTTATCCCAGAAGTCGGGCCGACCACTTTCCAGTTCGAGCTCAGCGAGGCGGTGCTGAATCTTCTCTGGGTCAAAGGAACCTCCTAAGTTCTTCAAATCGGCTTTCCAGGGAGGACAACTCCCGGCGAAGATCGCTCAATAACATCTCTTAACTCCTTGCTCCTTCCTTTAAAAGGCAACACTTCTTATACTTCTTCCCACTTCCACAAGGGCAAGGGTCGTTCCGACCGACCTTCGTTTTGGCTATTACGGTTCTTCCCGCTGTTCCGGAGGGGCCGTTGCCCCCTTCCCCGACGGGGGTGACATTCCGCACCCGCACTTGTTGGGGTTGGGTTCGTGGCTGGACGTGGAAAACCCAGAGGAGAATATCGCGCTCAATCGCCTCAATCATTGCCTGGAAATACTCATAGGCCTCCTTCTTGAAAGCCACGAGGGGATCCTGTTGAGCGTAGGCCCGAAGGTTGATCCCCTCCCGTAGGTAATCCATTGCCTGCAAGTGTTCTACCCACTTCTCATCAATCACCCGTAGGGTGACCCAGCGTTCAATTTGGCGCATCAGCTCGGAACCGAAGAGCTTTTCCCTATCCTCATAGGCTTGCAGTCCCACCTCATAGAGAAATTCAACCAACTCGGGTTGGGATCGGTCCTTGAGGTCCTCAGGCCGGCAATAGAGGTAAAGGGGATAGATCTGAGCCAGATGTTCATAAAGTCCTTGGAGGTCCCACTCGGCCTGAGGAGCCTCTCCGCAGTAGAGAACTACTGCTTTCTCAATCACTTTGCGCAGATGGTCTAAAATAGTATCTCGGAGATCTGCTCCTTCCAGGACTTTCCTCCGTTCCCGGTAGATGACCTCTCTTTGGAGGTTCATCACGTTGTCGTATTCAAGGACGTGTTTGCGGATGGAGAAGTTATTCTCTTCTACTTTCTTCTGAGCTCTTTCAATGGCTTTGCTCAGCAATCCGTGGGCGATGGGTTCCGCGGGGTCCCAAGTTGCATCCAGAACCCAACGTCCCCGGTCTCCGAATAACCGCCATACATAGTCATCCAAGGAGAGGAAGAAACGGCTGGAGCCGGGATCTCCTTGGCGCCCTGCGCGTCCCCGAAGCTGGTTATCAATCCGGCGGGCCTCGTGACGCTCCGACCCGATGATATGGAGGCCTCCCAAGGCTTTCACTTTCTCATACTGTTCGGGTTGATCGGGATGTTTCTCTGGATTCCCTCCAAGGATGATGTCTACGCCTCGACCCGCCATATTCGTGGCGATGGTCACCGCTCCCAAGCGTCCCGCATCCGCAATAATCTCGGCTTCTCGCTCATGATACTTGGCGTTTAATACATTATGAGGAATCCCCTCTTTTAGAATCCGCCTCAGCTTTTCCCAATGCTCTGCTACACCGAGGTAACCGGCTAACTCTTTCACATTTTCTTCCGCCAAGGGATCAGGGTTAACCCCAAAAGCCTTTATAATTGGGTTTAATTTAGATACCCAGAGGTCATCCATATTGGTATTCAGAAGGTTCTGGAACTTCTGCCGAGTCTCTTTATCCAAAGACTTGTCTTGCCAGAGACGCTGTTGGAGGAGGGTGATCATTCCCAGGGTCTGGAGGCGCTCTGAATTAAGGCGTTCCGAAAGCCGTTCGGATACTTCAATAGACCGAGAGCCTACCAATACTGGTTGACCGATAACGTGCTTCTGAAGGATCTCCCGGATGATGCCCCGGAATTTTTGCTCCTCTGTTTTGTAAATAACGTCGGGGTAATCCACCCGGATCATCGGTTTGTGAGTAGGGATAACGACGACATCCATCCCGTAGATTTTTCGAAACTCCTCCTCTTCGGTCTTGGCAGTGCCCGTCATTCCCGCCAATTTCTTGTAGAGGCGCATATAATTTTGGTAGGTAATGGTGGCTACTGTTTGAGTTTCCTCCTGGATGGGAACCCCTTCTTTAGCTTCAATGGCCTGGTGTAGCCCTTCAGAATAGCGACGGCCAAACATTAATCGGCCGGTAAACTCATCAACAATAACCACTTCTCCATCTTTGACGACATAGTCCACATCTTTCTTATAGATGAAACGAGCTTTCAAAGCGGCGTTGACATGGCCCATTAGGTCGGGGTCTTCTGCCAAATTCCGAACCCCCAGGCCCATCTCTACTTTGGCTATTCCTTCATCAGTGAGCATTGCGGTTCGGGCCTTCTCGTCTACTGTGAAATCCACTTCGGGCTGGAGCCGAGCAACCACTCGATCTACTTTGTAGTAAACCTCGGTGCTCTCTTCAGGGATGCCGGAGATAATTAAAGGAGTACGGGCTTCATCAATAAGGATGGAGTCTACCTCGTCCACAATGGCATAATAGAGATCCCGCTGAACGACTTCCTCCAGGCTATGCGCCATATTATCCCGCAGGTAGTCAAAGCCAAATTCGGAGTGAATGCCATAGGTGATATCGCAGAGATAAGCCTCTTTCCGGCTGATTTGTCGGAGGTGCCGCCACCGAGGGTCCTCAGATTCATACTCTGGGTCATAAATGTAGGAAGGTTGGTACCCCTGATCAGAGGATTGAGGGGATTGTAAAACCCCTACAGTAAGGCCGAGCATGTGGTAGATAGGTCCCATCCAAACCGCATCCCGTTTGGCCAGATAATCGTTGTGGGTGATAAGATGACAACCCCGACCTAACAAAGCGTTGAGGTAAAGAGGCAAAGTAGCAACCAGAGTTTTCCCCTCACCGGTCTTCATCTCCGCAATTCGCCCTTGGTGGAGAACGATACCTCCGACCATTTGGACGTCATAGTGACGAAGTTTAATAGTGCGCTTGCTTGCCTCTCGAACGAGGGCATAGGCTTGGGGAAGGATTTCATCCAAGACCTTCTGCTCCGCCTCAAAGATGTACTTATCCCTGGCTTCCCCTTCTAAACCATTCCGGTCACACTCGGTGATAATCTCCTTCTGCCGTTCCCGGACCCAGGCCTTGAGCTCCTCCGATTTATCCCGCAGCTGGGCATCGGTAAGGTGTTCATAATCCGGCTCTAAGGCGTTGATACGCTCCACCACCTTAAAAAGTTTTTTAACCTCTCGCTCGTTACTATCGAGTAATTTTCTCAAGAAGTTCATTTTTGTCACCTCAGTGCAGGTGCCCACTCCTTTGGGGAGAGAAGATCCCTCTTTATAGAGGGTGAGGGGAAATTGAGAGAAAAACCTTCTTAGGCAGGCTTCTCCCTAGGCGAAATCCTGATCATCCTTCTCCCAATTATAAAAAGCCTTTCCTCCGACCGGGGTCCCTTGAATTTCGACTCCGCCTCGTTACTCAAAGATTTAAAGCCCACCCTCTAGGCGGGCTGAACAATAAGAAGAGATCATTCATTGGTCGCAGATAGCTCAGGGATTATCCAGTGATGGACGCCTTACCAGTGAGCCACCGGGATCGGTAGCACTCGTTTTTTCGTAGTTATTTTATCACAGATACCCTCGGGGGTCAATTTGAGGGCGTAGGGAGGAACCTGCTTACCCCAAGGCGAAATTTCCTTGGTGACAACGGTTTCTCATAGGTTAAAAAAGGATGGGCAAAGTAAGCCTCCGAATCCTCTTGGCCTTCCTCAGTGTAGGGGTTATCACCTTCATTCCTCCCTCTCAAGGAGGGGACTTCGCGGATTTGGGCCTTCTTTCTCCTCCCCTCGGGAAAGGCAACGGGGCTATCCTTCTTTCTCAAACCTCCTCCTCTTGGGGAGACCGCCGAGAAATTGCCTCCCAGGTTTTGGGGAAACTACCTCTTCTCTTCGCGCCTCATCAAAAGCAATCTTACTCCTCCTCTTACCTTTGCCAAACTCAGCAAGGAAGAATCCTCTTGTTTCCCGACCAAGTTTTGATCTCCCTCCCCGGGAGTTCCCAAGATCCAGAAGGTTTTTTGATACGGATGAGGCTGATCGGGGCTCGTTCGGACATCAGAGGAATAGGTTTGGAAAGCCACCCAGGGAAAGTCCATTACTTTCTCGGAGGCCAACCAAGCCTATGGAGAGAAGAAGTGAGAGTTTATCGGAAGGTGAAATATCAGAAAGTTTATCCAGGGGTAGATCTGGTTTATTATGGCCATCAGCAACGATTGAAATATGATTTTATCCTTTCGCCCTATGGAGACCTCCCCCAAATCACCCTCGCTTTCGAGAGCTTAAAACCTCAAAAAACCCTGCTGTCTTTAGAATTAGATCCTCACGGCAACTTCTGGATCAAAGGAGGGCCTTATCGGCTTAAGATGGAGAAGCCTTTGATCTATCAGGAAGGAGGAGGAAAGAGGAGAATCATCCCTGGAGGTTTTGTCCTGAAAGGGGACAATCGGGTAGCTTTTAAAGTGGGTCCCTATAATAAGAGCAAACCCCTTGTGATTGATCCAGAGCTAGCCTTCTCCTCCTACTTGGGAGGATCCGGGGACGATGTAGCCAGTGGTGTTGCGGTAGACCCTTCAGGGAACGTCTACGTGGTAGGTTGGACTAACTTCCCCTCGTTTTTGGAAAATTGGCCCTCCCCCCCCTCTTCGGGAAACTCTGACGTTTTCGTAGCCAAATTGAGTGCCAACAGGTATTCTTTAGATTACCTCACTTATTTGGGCGGAGCAGGCTTGGATCGGGGCACCGACATTGCGGTGGACTCCTTAGGAAACGCTTATATCACAGGGGTCACTGTGTCAACCGATTTTCCTACAGTGAATCCCTTACAAGGGAGAAACCAGGGAAATTCCGATGCGTTTATCGTCCAATTGACCCCTGATGGTAAAATTCTCTACTCTACCTACCTAGGAGGGAGTCAATTCGATATTGCTAATAGTATAGCGATTGATCCCCAGGGCAATGTTCTCATTACAGGAGGAACCCATTCTCCGGATTTCCCCTTGGCCCGTCCCTTATACCGATACCGAGGCAATGGGGATGCCTTTGTTGCTAAATTACACCTTCAAAGATCTCAATTGATTTATTCCACCTATTTGGGTGGAGAAAATGAAGACTTAGGCTATAGCATAGCAGTAGATACGAGTGGGAACGCTTACATCGCCGGGCAAACCTCCTCAAACTTCTTTCCTCTGGTAAGAGCCTTGCAACCCTCTCTTCGGGGGCTTACCGATGCTTTCGTGACAGAAATTAATCCCTTAGGTTCCGCCATCCTTTTCTCTACCTACCTAGGAGGGAGTGCGGTTGACATTGCTTATGCTATTACCACAGACTCGAAGGGGGCTATTTACCTTACTGGTTTAACCAACTCCACCGACTTTCCTATAGTGAAACCCTTGCAAGGGAGCAACCACGGTTTTGTAGATGCCTTTATTGTGAAGATGTCCCCTTCCGGCCCCTCCCTCCTCTACTCCACCTACTTAGGAGGGACAGATCGAGAGAGCGGTTCGGGAATTGCGGTTGACCCTGCGGGGAATGTTTATGTGACAGGGATCACCGACTCTACCGATTTTCCTCTCATCTCTCCCCTCCAATCTGGTTTCGGCGGAATTCGGGATGTTTTTGTAGTGAAAATTAACCCAGAAGGTTCTGGATTAATCTATTCAACTTATCTTGGTGGGCAAGGGATGGAGAATGGCTGGGATGACCTGGGTGACATTGCCGTTGACGCCGAAGGAAATGCCTATGTTTCTGGTTCCACCACCGCAGGGAACTTTCCTGTCACTCGAGCCTTGCAAAATCGGCTTCAAGGGAGCAGTGATGCTTTCCTCGTGAAAATCAGCGAGAGCGTCACCCCAACCTCGGACCTAGAGGTGAAGGTTAATGTTTCCTCTGAGCAAGTTCTTACGGGATCTCCTTTGATCTACACCATTAGCCTAACCAATAAAGGCCCTGATGTTGCTGAATCTGTGGTGGTGAAGGACACTCTCCCTCTTATTACCACCTTTAAGGATTGTTCGGCCACCCACGGTGGCATCTGCGGGGGGTCGGAAAACCTTCGTACCATCACTTTTCCCTCTCTCAGCCCTGGCGAATCCGCAATGGCGAAAATCGTGGTTACCCTGGATTGTACTATTCCCGATGGTATGGAAGTTGTGAACAGCGTTACAGCAGGTTCCTCTTCTTTGGACCCAGATTTTGCCAACAACTCAGCGGTAGCAAAAGTCAAAGCCCTTAACCCTCCCCCGAAGATCCTCTGCCCACCGGATATCGTTCTACCCACCGATCCCGGTCAATGTTCGGCCACCCTCAGTTTTGACGCCCCTACGGTGGAAGACAACTGCTCAGAAGTAACCCTTACTTGTTTTCCGTTACCGGGGACCCATCTCCCCTTGGGGGAAACGACAGTTACTTGTATTGCTAAGGATGCGGGAGGTGCTTCCAGCACCTGTTCCTTTAAAGTAGCGGTGAAGGATAGGGAGCCTCCCCAAATTCTTTGCCCTCAGCCTCTCCTTCTCTACAACGAGCCAGGGAAGCTCTCTGCTCGGGGAATTTACCCTAAGCCGGAAATAACCGACAATTGTTCAGAACCTGTTAAAGTCTCCTTCCTCCCGCCCTCTGGTTCCGAATTCCCCTTAGGTGAGTCAAAGGCCTTAATAGTAGCCACCGATTCGGCGGGGAATAGGTCGGTTTGCTCCTTCAAGGTGATGGTCCGCCCAACTATCCACCCTCCAGGGCTGATAAAGGATCTGCGTGCAGAAGCTACCGGCTCAACCTCTGTTCAGCTCTCCTGGACTGCGCCGGGTGACCAAGGGAACGCTGGCCTGGCAGCTCGATATGACCTCCGCTACTCCCTAGAGCCGATTACGAAAGAGACCTTTGACCAAGCGGTACCCATCCCTTCACCCCCTAAACCTCTGCCCCCGGGCAGTCTGCAGACCTTTCAAGTTTACTCTCTTGAGGAGGATAAAGTTTACTACTTTGCTATCAAGACCCAAGGGATCACTGGGCTGTGGTCCGATCTCTCCAACGTTACATCGGTGTACCTCCCTGGGCCACCACCCCGGGTGCTTTCCGTTCTCCCTGAGGAGGGATCTCTTCAGGTTCCGCCGGATGCCCCCATTGTGATCACCTTTAGCCGGCCTATGGCACCCCAAAGCCTGAAAGCGCTAATACGGCCTAGCTTGAAACCTCTTACCCTTACCTGGTCTTCGGATTATACTCAGGTAATCATTTCCCATCCTCCCTTCCGGAAAAATTTCCGTTACGTTTTTATGATTATCACGGTACAGGACCAAAGGGGAAGGGTTTTGCCAACCTCTTTCACGTGGTCCTTCTCCACCGCAGGCGGACCGCAGAAGTTGAGTGAGCCCCCTTGGCCAATGTTGGGGCACGATCCTCAGCATACCGGGCGAAGTGGCTTTACGGGGCCTTTGGAGCCCACTGTTCTCTGGATGATAGAGATTCCTAGCCTCTTTTCACCTCCGGTGATAGGACAAGAAGGCACTATCTACATCCCCAGCGGAGGAGGAGGGCAAGCGGTAGTGGCTGTGAGTATCGAGGGCGCTCCGATGTGGCGGTATGGAAGTGCGGGGGGAGTTCGATCCTCTCCCGCACTCTTTACAAAGATTTCTCCTGAGGGAATCAAAGAAGAAGTAGCTTATGTAGGCTTGCCAACGGGAGAACTGGTTGCTTTAAACTCCCAAGGAGAAGTTCTATGGTCTCTTCCAACCGGAGAGAGAAATCTTTCCAGCCCCACTGTTGGCCCCTCAGGGACACTTTATTTAGGCGCTGGGGTGAAAGTCTTTGCGGTCTCCCCCGAGGGAAGAATTAAATGGGAATTCCCCACCCAAGGGTTAGTCCTCTCCTCTCCTGCTTTGAGCCAAGATGAAAAAGTTCTCTATGTAGGCTCAGAGGATGGCAATCTCTATGCTCTTGACTCCGAGACGGGGACAAAATTATGGTCCTTTCAAACTTTAGGGGGAATTCGTTCTTCCCCTCTGGTGACCTCGGATTCTCTGATTATCTTTACGACCATAACCGGGGAGCTTTTTGCCTTGGAATCCACGGGTCGGCTTCGTTGGCGATTGACCCTTCCCGGAGCCACCTTCCCTTCTAATCCGGTTTTAAGCAAAGAAGGGATCATTTATATCAGCGCTTCCCAGGGTCTCCTCTACGCCATTAACCCCGATGGAACCGAAAGATGGCCGGGGGGCCTTCGGTTAGGTGCTGGTCTCGTAGGGTCTCCTCTGGTAGATCAAGAAGGCACTATTTATGTGGGTACGAGCGAAGGATCCCTCCTCGCCTTCCGACCTGATGGCTCCGTGAAATGGCAGTTCAATCTGGGAGATCCAGTGGCTTCCTCTCCCCTTTTGGGGCCAGATGGATTTCTGATCGTTTCCACCCAAAAACACCTTTTCGCTTTAGGGAACCCTCCCTTCCCTCTAGGCCTCCCCTTGGGGGATATAGATGGAGATGGAAAAGCGGACCTCCGGGATGTCCGGCTAGCTCTCCGCATTGCTGCCGGGTTGGTAGTTCCTTCCTTCCAGCAAATCCAAGCGGGAGACCTGGTGGGGGATCAAGAAGCAGGTGTTCTTATGGGAGATGGGAAGGTAGATCTTCAGGATGTTTATTGGGTAATGAGGATCATCGCTGGGATTTAGCGAGAGAGGTGAACCTCAGGGGTAGCGATAAGGAGGGCAAGCGGTCTGGTTATCCGAAGGAGGGAAAGAACCCCGGTAGCCGCAGGCTAAAGCCAGCGGAGGGTTTGGGCAAGGGAGACCGGCCGGTCACTCCTACCGCCTACACCACTCCGTTTACGGGGTAGCGCCTTCTTATTCCTCACAGGCGAGAGATGGTAGGAGGTTACCCCGCCCGCAGAGGATGACGGCGTCTATGAGCCGAAAAGGGATAATCCTCTAAGGGTACCGAAATCGAAAGTAGGGAAGGGAAAACCTTTGAGAAATTGAAAAAGGAAGGAGAAGAATGCCAAGAGAACTGGTGGCCATTGCTCCTCGTACTCCCATATTACGGGAATATGAGGAACCCTCCCTTAAACCCCATCAAGTGCGTATTAAAAGTGAGTTTTCCGCCCCCAAACATGGTACCGAACTAGGACTATACCGGGGGACCTCCCCTTTTAGCGTCCGACGATGGGATCCTCAGTATAATATGTTCTTCCCCCGGGAGACAACGGAGCACCCAGGGTTTCCAATGCCTTTGGGAAACACTACCGTAGGAGTGGTCATTGAAGTGGGGAGTGAAGTAACTCAGTATAAGGTAGGGGACCGGGTTTTTGGCCATTTCCCCATTCGAGAAACCCATACTGTGGACGCTCGTCATATTGAAGGGATCGTCCCTGAAGGTATGTCACCCCAAGCCATTGTTTATTGGGACCCTGCAGAGTTCGCTTTAGGCGCTATCCGAGATGGACAAGTGCGGTTAGGAGAGCGGGTAGTGGTTTTCGGTTTGGGAGCGATTGGCCTGATGATTGTACAAATGGCAAAGTTGAGTGGAGCAGTGCTCGTCATCGCTGTAGACCCCATTGAGAAGCGTCGAACAGCGGCCTTAAGACACGGCGCGGATGTGGCTTTGGATCCCCTCCAGGGAGATGTAGGTTTAAAGATCAAAGAGCTCACCGATAAAGTCGGTCCCGATGTGGTCTTTGAGGTCAGCGGTTCTTATACTGCGCTTCACGAGGCGATTCGCTGTTGTGGAATGCGGGGGAGAATCGTCCCGGTGGCCTTTTACCAAGGGGAGGCCCGAGGTCTACGCTTAGGAGAAGAATGGCATATGAATGCGGTGACCATTATCAGCAGTCGGGCGAACACCGAACCCAACCGAGAATACCCCCTTTGGAACAACCAACGTATTCGCCAAGTGGCTTTCGACCTCCTTAAAACCGGCCGACTCCAGGTAGAGGACCTGGTAGACCCTATCGTTCCCTTTGATCAATCCGCCGAAGCCTACCGAATGATAGATGAACATCCTGAAAAGTGTATTAAGCTGGGAGTGATCTACTAAAACCAGAGAAAGGAGAGAAGTAGGGATGAGATGCCGATCATCCTTCGGAATGATTGCTTTAACCCTCTGGATGGTTCTCCATCTCTCTCCTCTCTTTGCAGAGGAGAAGATCAAGGTGGAGGGTAAGCTAGGCAAAGAAATTCAGCTCTTTAATGGGAAGGATTTCAGCGGGTGGACTTATTTTCTAGCAGACCCTCGAGCCAAAATGGAGGATGTTTGGAGCATAGACGGAGATAATGGCGTCATCATCTGTAAGGGAAGCCCTGCGGGGTACCTTCAAACCGTTGCCCGTTTTACCAACTATATCCTTCGCTTAGAATGGCGGTGGGGAAGCAAGCAGGGAGGTAATAGCGGAGTACTGCTACGAGTGACAGGAGAGGATCGGATTTGGCCTCGCTCTTACGAAGCCCAACTGATGAGTGGTCGGGCAGGAGATTTTTGGCTGATTGGAGGAGTTCAACTGAATACCCGGCCGGATAAAGTGGACAGAGGGACTCCCTCCCATCGTTTCCGATGGATCGAGGGAGTGGAGAAACCCTTAGGAGAATGGAACCAGTACGAGATTATCGTGGACGGGGATAGGATCACCCTCAGGATCAATGGGAAAGTTGTTAATGAGGGGACCGGAGCCGAGGTCGTCCCCGGTAGAATTGCCCTCCAATCCGAAGGGGGAGAAATCCATTTTCGTAACATTCGATTGATACCCATCCTGAAGAAGTAGAAGGCACCGAGAGGCAGTAGAGAACAACAGTTTTAGCTTGCGTTAAGCGTTGAGTTTTCAGTTGTCACCGTCTTTAGCACAGAAGGGCCTTTGAGAGGGAGACAAAGAGTCCTTACAGCCTATCTAACTGGAGATCAAGATGCCCTACTCTACCAAAAACTTGCTCCTTCTCCTTGGAATCGGGGCCATTGCCCTGGGGCTGGGAGGCTTTGCGGGCCGCTCTTACACCAATCAGAACTTCTCTTCCAAACGGGCCTGGCAATACCTTCTTGATCAAGTGCGCTATGGCCCGCGCCCAGTAGGCTCTTTCGCCCATGAAAAATGCCGGTACTACCTCTTTCAGCAGTTGAAGAAGGTGACCGACCACACAGAGTTTCAAGATTTCCACTGGCCGTTAGGAGAGAAGAAACTCCGGCTTTCTAACATTATCGGCGTCATCAACCCCCAGGCTGAAAGAAAGATTTTATTAGGAGCTCACTGGGACACTCGCCCCACCGCTGATAGAGAGAAGGAGGAGGAGAAGAGGAAGCAACCCATCCCCGGTGCCAACGATGGAGCTTCAGGGGTGGCGGTCCTCCTAGAAGTGGCCCGAGTCCTGAAACACCACCCTCCTAAGGTAGGGGTGGTTTTCGTCTTCTTTGATGGTGAGGATTATGGACCGACAATGGATCGGATGTTCCTCGGCTCCCGGTATTTTGCTGAGAACCTCGGTCGGTGGCGACCTGAACGAGCCATTATCGTGGATATGGTGGGAGATAGCGACCTTAAGATCAAGAAAGAATTCAACTCGTTCAGCTCCGACCGCCAAACGGTAGAGAGAATCTGGAGTATCGCCCGAGATTTAGGCTATCAGGAGACCTTCGTAGAGGACAATAGCCTGCCCAACATCTATGATGACCATATCTCCCTTCAGCAGAAGGGCATTCCTGCCATTGACCTCATTGACTTTGAATATCCCTATTGGCATACTCTTGAGGATACTCCTGACAAGTGTAGCCCTCAATCGTTGAAAATCGTGGGTGAAGTACTGCTGGAATACATAAGAGGTCTTTAACTCAGGGGATAAGCACAATCTTACCATAAGCACCAGGCTCAAGGATTAGCTGGTGAGCTCGAGGGGCTTCTTCCAAAGGGATCTCCCGGCCAACAACCGGTCGAAGGGTACCATTCTCTAAACCGGCGACCAAGGCAGAATGGATACTGGCGATTTCACGTTCAGTAGCATTGCCTAGGACCATTCCCAGGATGGTGGCTTCCCGCATCATTGCCTCTCGGGGGTTGATTTCTACGGTTCCTCGACAGCCGATCACGACTACACGCCCTCCCTGAGCCAGGACTGTTAGATCTTTGCCTAGGTTAACGTTCGAGAGCATTTCTAGGATTACATCCACACCCTGATCCTCGGTTAAGGCCATCAATTGTTCTAAGTAATCGGGGGTGTGGTGGTTGAGGACGTGATGCGCTCCTTGCTGGGCGACGAGTTCCTGACCCCGTTGAGTTCCTGCAGTACCGATGACTTTCATTCCTCCGGCTCGGGCCAGCTGGACACTAGCGATGCCCACCCCTCCACTCGCTCCATGCACCAACACTGTTTCACCAGGCAGGGCGCGAGCCTTATGAAAAAGGGCACGGTAGGCCGTTCCATAGGGGATTCCGACACCCGCCCCCTGAGCAAAAGAGACATGGGCGGGAAGGGGATGCACCTGATTTTCTCGGCACAAGGTCAGCTCAGCGTAGGTGCCAGTAAGCGAACCTGAGGTATAAACCCGATCCCCCACCTTTATCCGCTTGACTCCTTCACCCACAGCCTCCACGATACCCCCTGCGTCGCTCCCCGGCGTGTAAGGCAAAGAGGGCTTACTGGCATAAGCCCCTGAGCGGATATAAGTTTCCACGGGGTTAACCCCTACCGCTTTGACCCTAACGAGTACTTCTCCAACGCCCGGCTTCGGCTCCGGTACCTCTTCTAGCTTCAATACCTCCGGGCCGCCAAAATGATGTACTCTGATCGCCTTCATTCCTTCCCTCCCTCCTTAGAGGCCCGTTCTAGGATGAAGTTGCTACCAGGATAGGTTGATCCTCTTCTTCAGGAATACGCTCAGGTCGGAGGGCTAGTCGAAGGACTTCATCCATATGAGTGACAAACTGGAAGTTTAACTCCTCTCGAACGTTAACAGGAATCTCCTCTAGGTCCTTTTCATTCTCCTTCGGGAGGATAACGGTACGAATGCCGGCCCGGTGAGCTGCTAGAACCTTTTCTTTAATCCCGCCCACGGGGAGAACGCGTCCTCTCAGGGTGATTTCCCCCGTCATAGCCACTTCTCGACGCACGGGGTGCCGGGTGAGAGCAGAGACCAGGGCGGTAGCAATAGTAATTCCTGCTGAAGGCCCATCTTTGGGGATAGCTCCGGCGGGTACGTGGACGTGAACCTCGGTACTTCGGTAGAAGTCTTCATTGATCCCTAACCGTTTTGCTCGGGACCGGCAATAAGACAGAGCAGCCTGAGCCGACTCTTTCATAACGTCACCCAACTGGCCCGTGAGCAACAGTCCCCCCTTTCCCTTCATTAAGGTGACTTCCACCGTAATCACATCACCCCCATACTCGCTCCAGGAGAGGCCCGTGGCTGCTCCGATCTCATCCTTCTCTTCGGCAGTTCCGTACAGGTATCGCCGAGGGCCTAGATAAGAGGGCACGTCTTCAGCGGTTACGGTGACTTTACCCTCTTCTCCTTCCGCAATCCTTCGAGCGACCTTCCGGCAGATAGTAGCGATCTCCCGCTCTAAGTTGCGAACTCCGGATTCTCGGGTATATTCCCGGATGATCTTACGAAGAGCTTCTAACTCTATCTGAAGGTGTTCCTGAGTTAAGCCGTGCATCTCCAGCTGTTTAGGAACCAGGAACTGCCGGGCAATCTCGAGTTTCTCCTCCTCGGTATAGCCTGGGAAGGAGATCACTTCCATCCGGTCCTTCAATGCAGGAGGGATGGGGTCAAGGAGATTCGCTGTGGTGATAAACATCACATTTGAGAGGTCAAAGGGGACTTCCAAATAGTGGTCCGAGAAAGTACTATTCTGCTCTGGGTCCAAGGCCTCTAGAAGAGCTGCGCTGGGATCACCCCGGAAGTCCATCCCGAGTTTATCAATTTCATCCAGCATAAACACCGGATTCCGGGTTCCCGCATTCCGGATCCCTTGGATGATGCGTCCGGGGAGGGATCCGATGTAGGTTCGGCGGTGACCACGAATCTCGGCTTCGTCGCGGACTCCTCCCAAAGAAACCCGAATAAACTTTCGTCCTAGAGCTCGGGCGATAGACTTGCCAATAGAAGTTTTTCCCACTCCAGGAGGGCCAACAAAGCAGAGAATAGGTCCTCTTAAATTGCCAGAGAGTTTTCTTACAGCTAGGAACTCAAGAACCCGCTCCTTAACTTTCTGCAAACCGTAGTGGTCTTCATCCAGAACTCTTCGGGCTTCCTGAATATCCAAGTGATCCTCCGACTCTTTGTTCCAGGGTAAGGAGACCAACCAATCGAGGTAGGTTCGGATGACGACCCCTTCTGGTGCAGCGAAAGGCATTTTCTCCAGACGATCCACCTCTTTTAAGGCCTTTTCTTTAACATCTTCCGGCATTCCCGCCTCTTCAATTTTAGCTCGGTACTCTTCTACCTCCGTGGCCTTATCATCTCGCTCCCCTAGCTCGGCCTGGATGGTCTTTAACTGCTCTCTCAGGAAGAACTCTCTTTGAGTCTCACTCAGCTCTTTCTCCACTTTTTCCCGGATGTTGCGTTGAATCTCCAGGATATCTATCTCCTGTTGGAGGAGGTAGGCCAGTTTATTTAAACGCTCTTTAGGGGAGATAGTCTCCAACAATTCTTGTTTTACAGGGATTCGAAGGGGAAGCTGCGGGATGATCAGATCCGCAAGCCGGCCAGGGTCGTCAGTATGGATGGCGCTGATGAGATGTTCGGGGGGGATTTGCCTCCCGATCTCCACCACTTGCTTAAATTGCTCTACCACCTGCCGCATTAGGGCTTCAACTTCTAGGTCCCTCTCTTCCGGCTCCTGAATCTCCTCTACTCGGACAAGGAAGAAAGGCTCTGTATGGAGATATTCCACGATGCGAACTCGGGCGATGCCTTCTAACATCACCCGGAGGGTGCCGTCGGGAACGTTCAAAATGTGCATAACCTCTGCAGCCACTCCGACGGTGAAAATATCTTCGGGGGTTGGGTCTTCTATAGACACTTCCTTTTGGGCCACCAGAAGGACTACCCTTTTGTGGAGGCGAGCCTCCTCGAGAGCTCGGATACTTTTATCTCGCCCCACGTTAAGGGGAAAAATCATATGAGGAAAGTAGACCTGATCCCTTATAGGAAGTAGAGGAAGGATCTTAGGGATTTGCATTTTAGACTCAGGGGTTATTGGTTCATTCCGCACTTCTGCCAAGTTAGATCACCTTTTAATCGCGGCAGGGATCTTATCTCCTGCCTACGGACTGAGAGAAGGTTTTTACCGCAGGAATTTCCTAATATAGGACTAGCCAATGAACAGTGGTAGCCGTAGCCATTGAATTCTCCTTGTTGGGGGAGGACAGAACTAGTTTGACCCCTCTGCCCTCTACTATTATCCCCCATATACATATAATAATAGGATAATAGGGGGCTAAGAGGCTGCTTTCCATTCATTGAGGAGGATAACTGTAGGTTCTTTCCCCTCTCGAACGGTTTCCTCAGTAATAATACACCGTTTTACATCCTTTCGAGAAGGGATCTCGTACATCACGTTGAGCATTACCTCTTCTATAATAGACCGTAAGGCCCTGGCTCCGGTTCCCCGACGAAGGGCTTCTTGGGCGATGGCGTGCAGAGCCTCCTCAGTGAACTGGAGATCCACTCCATCCAAGGCAAAGATATGCTGATATTGTTTCACCAAAGCGTTTTTAGGCTCCACTAAGATCCGCACCAAGGCTTCCTCATCGAGAGGCTCCAGGGTGGCAATCACCGGTAGTCGTCCAATGAACTCGGGGATAAGGCCGAATTTCAACAAGTCCTCGGGCATCACCTGAGAGAGCAGGTCTCCCTGGGTATGAGGCTCTAGGTCTTGGTATTTGGCTCGGAAACCCATCGTACGACCCTTGAGCCTCCGTTCAATGATCTCTGCAAGCCCCTCAAAGGTACCTCCACAGATGAAGAGGATGTTGGAAGTGTCCATTTGGATATATTCCTGCTGAGGATGTTTTCTCCCTCCCTGAGGCGGTACATTTGCTATAGTTCCTTCCAAGATCTTTAACAATGCTTGCTGTACTCCCTCACCGGAAACGTCTCGAGTAATCGAGGGGTTTTCCGACTTGCGGGCAATCTTGTCCACTTCATCAATATAGACAATGCCTTTCTCGGCATTTTGGATAATCTGTTGGAGGTTTGCTCCTTCAGAATTTTGAAGGAGGCGAAGCAGGATATTCTCCACATCCTCGCCCACATAGCCAGCCTCAGTTAAGGAGGTAGCATCGGCCATTGCGAAGGGAACCCGCAAAATTTTTGCCAAGGTCTGGGCTAAAAGCGTCTTACCTGATCCTGTGGGACCGATAAGTAGAATGTTCGACTTCTGCAATTCAATATCCGTCCGGGGGGAAGCAATCCGCTTATAGTGGTTATAGACCGCTACCGAGAGAACTCGTTTGGCCTGATCTTGGCCTACCACATATTCACTAAGGAAACGGAAGATCTCCTTCGGTTTAGGAATATGAGAAAGAGGCTCGAAACCTTCCTCCTCGTCAAAAGATTCTTGACGGATCGCTTGATTGCAAAGATCTATACATTCAGCACAGATTCCCCCGTAAAGACCAACAACAATCCGTTTAATCTCCTCCCGGCCTTTTCCGCAGATAAAACACCGGGTATCATCTCGATGAGGTACCATTTTCCTCCCTAAAAAATCTCTATCCTTTCTTTAAGATCCCCTTTTACCCTTGAGGGCCAGCCACTTAGTAAACCGGGTTATCCCTGTTTTGGGGGCTTATTCCATTATATCAGGTCCTCCAAGGTCTTTCTAGGGCCTCTGTAGCGTCCTTTTCCTGAAGAAACTTACCCTAGACGGGTTTCCCGGGTGATGATCTCATCAATAATGCCGTAAGCCTTTGCCTCCTCAGCATCCATAAAATAATCTCGCTCCGTATCCTGCTCAATACGCTCCAAGGGTTGGCCAGTATGCTTGGCCAGGATTCGGTTAATTCGGTCCCTCTGCTTCAGAATATGCCGGGCGTGAATCTCGATCTCCGTTGCTTGTCCCTGGATCCCTCCCAAGGGTTGGTGGATCATAATCTCCGAATAGGGAAGCGCATATCGTTTCCCTGGGGTTCCCGCAGCAAGAATCACTGCTGCTGCACTCGCCGCCATCCCCACACAAATAGTGGCTACCTCCGGCTTGAGAAACTGGATGACATCGTAAATAGCCAGGCCCGCGTGGATGTATCCTCCCGGGCTGTTAATATAAAGATCAATATCCTTACCCGGATCCTCCTTCTCTAGGAAGAGCAATTGAGCGATTACTAGATTAGCCAGGGCGTCGTCAATCATCCCCGCGATGAAGACAATGCGATCCTTCAGTAATCGAGAAAAAATATCGAAGGCTCGCTCTCCCCGAGGGCTTTGCTCAACGACGATGGGTACCAAGTGGTTCAGGGGGGGGTAAATGAGTTCTGCCATAGGACCTCCTTTCTTTTGGGAGTAGGTTTAAGCAGAGGTCGCTTCCTCAGCCGGGGATTGAACCGACTCCGCTTCAGCGCTGATGGGTACGAACTCGTTCTGCTCCAATAAGAATTCGATCACCGGTTGATAGTACTCGCCAATGGTCACCCGCCGCTCTGGCTGGTCCTCAGGAGGATTTAGGGGAATTCCCTCCTTCTCCGCAATGGTTTCCAGGAGGTACTCCAGGGTGAGGTTGGATCTTACCCGGTTCTCCTGAGCCTTTTGGAAGTCTTCCAAAGAGAGACGGTTTTGCTGGAGGTAATCCTGGAGTTCCCGACCCTGCCGGCGAAGGTCCCGGACGAACTCAGCAATATCCTCTGAGGTAATAGCGGTGACCAGCTCTAGAGGGATATAAACTGGGTTTCGTTTTCGGAGCTCGGCAAAAAGGGCCTCCTTCTGAGCGGATTGGTTCAAAGCCTCCGCTTTCGCCTCCAGGCTCTGGCGGACATCCTCCCGGAGTTCGGCTAAGGAGCTGTAGGAACCTATCTCCTTGGCAAGATCGTCGTTCAACTCAGCCTCTTGCCAACCATAGACCTCCTCAATCCGGACCTTAATTATCCTGGGGGCTTCAGTTTCCCCTCCGTAAAGAAGGGCTTCCGGAACCTCTACTTCCGATCCCTTTTCAACTCCTACCAAGAGAAGAGCTAAGGGGTGCTTCCGGTCTACCAGAAGCCGCAGATTTTGAGGGCCGGGCAGAGGGGAGTCTCCTTCCGAAGGAAGGACTTGCAGAGTGATTAGGTCATTGTACTCCACAGGCCTTCCCACGGGAGTGAAACGACCTAAAGCCCTCTGATAATCTTTTAAGCGTTGATCTACTGCCTCCTCGGTAACTGTTGCAGCAGGATATTCGATCTTCAACCCTTTATACTCTTTTAATTCCACCTTAGGGAGAGTAGTAACAATGGCCCTCAAACGGAAAGGTTTCCCCTCTTCGTAAGGCCCAGGCTCAATCAACGGTCGAGTATCGGGAAGAATGGAGATCTTACTCTCCTGGAGGGCCTGAGGAAGAGCTCGGCTGACAAGAGTGTTGACTAAATGCTCTTTTAACTCCTCACCCACATAGCGCTCTACCATAGAAAGAGGGGCCTTGCCTGGACGAAACCCTGGAATGACGATGGTCCTGGAAAGACGTTTGAGGACTTCTCGGCGAATATCCTGCATTTTTTCTGGTTCAAATTCTAAGTTAATAGCTACTTTACAAGGCTCAATCTCTTCTATAGTAACTTGCATCGGTTTAACCTCTTCATTATCGGCCTATGAAATAAACGCCTCGCCTGACCTCTCAAAGAGAGGCCCACGAGGCCAAATTCGAGGGAACATTATCAAACCATCCTTATGTTGAAGGAACCACTTTAACGGTGCAAGAGGCGGGATTCGAACCTGAGATCTCCTTGCCGACAAGGAGGCGCTCCGCCCTAGGTACAAACACCCTTATTGCGCCTCTTCATACCTCGGGCAGACCTCCGCTGTCTCTATTTTATCAAGAGGACCTGGGGGGGGTCAAGGAGTCGAGGGACTTTGTGAAAAACCGGTTTCTGTAACCTCTAATTTTTAAAACAAACGGGTCTTGTAGCAACCTCTTCCTCCGGAAAAGTCAATTCATGCACGGCAATCCTAATTCACTTGTCCCCTAGAAGTGCCGATAATAAAAGTGTGCGACCCGCCGGTGTAAGAGTAGCCTTAGACCTGGAGGCGGACTTGCCTCAAGAGATCTTAAGCTACTCCCTCCCCGAAGAGATGCCTGTCCCTCCTCTGGGGGCCTATGTCTTAGTGACTCTAAAAAATAGGCCTGTAACCGGCTTTGTTGTCGGCTACGAAGAGGAGACCCACCGTCCCCTACAACCGATTCTCGCCCTTTTATCCCCTACCCCTTACCTCTCTTCTAAAGAAATTTCTCTCGGTCGATGGATCTCAGAAAGGTATCTTTGTCGGCTCATTTCCGCCCTGCGCCTATTTGTACCGGATCCACTAACAGGCCATATCCAGCGATCCTACAGGGCTTTAGGGGATAAAGAACCTTGCCGATTATCGCCAACGGCTAGAAAGTTATGGCGGTATCTGAGAGAGCGAGATAGCCCCGTCCCTTTTGAAGAGTTGCTTCCCCTGGGAGGCCCTTCTTGCCGGCGGCTTTTAGATACTCTGGTGAAGAAGGGTTATATCCTCCAGGAGTATCAGCTCACCGGGCCTCGCAGTTTAGCCCCTTTACGTAAGGCCTTTGTCCTGCGGGAGGATTCCCCTTGTTTTAGGGAGGCAACCGAATTGCGTTCCTCCTTAACCCTTAAACAGAGGTTAGTCCTCAGCTATCTCAAGGAGAAGCGAGACCCCGTACTAGCCACTGAGATCAAAAGTGCCTTGGGGATCACGGATTCTATCCTCAAGACGTTAGAGCAAAAGGGATGGATTGAAAGAGTGGAGATCCCTCTTCCTCGTCGGCCCTATAGTGGAGTTCCCTCTCCTCCTGAGAAACCACTCCTGTCTCCTCAACAGGAGAAAGCTCTTTCTGAATTAGTCCAAGCCCTGGAGAATGAAGAAGAGAAGAAATTCCTCCTTTTTGGGGTCACCGCAAGCGGAAAAACGGAGGTCTACCTCCGAGCGTTGGAATATTGCCTAGGAAAGGGCCGTCAAGGGATACTTCTGGTGCCGGAGATCTCCCTCACCCCCCAAATGATGGAGGCAGTTCGATCCCGTTTTGGTGAGCAATCCGCCCTTTTACATAGTGCCCTCTCTCCTGGCGAAAGGTGGGATGAATGGCGCAGAATTCGGAGAGGGCAGGCTCGAGTTATTGTTGGCGCCCGCTCTGCCCTCTTTGCCCCTGTGGAAGACCTCGGCCTCATCATCCTCGATGAGGAACATGAAACTGCCTATAAGCAAGAGACCCAACCGAGGTATCACGCCCGGGAGGTATCTGCTAAAAGAGCAAACCTCTCTCAAGCGGTTCTCCTCTTGGGAAGTGCCACACCTTCGGTAGAGACTTTCTTTTGGGCCGAGAGGGGTTTTCTCCATCTGCTGGAAATGCCCGAACGTGTTGCCTCTCGCCCTTTACCTCAGGTCCAGCTGGTGGATATGCGTAGCGAAAAAGCTCCCCCTCCGATCTTCTCCAAGACTTTGGTAGAAGAGATCCAAAAAACCCTCAGCCGAGGACAGCAAGTTATCCTTTTCCTCAACCGCCTAGGTTACGCTCCCCTGCTTCTCTGCCCCGACTGTGGCTACACCTTTCGCTGCCCTCATTGCTCAGTCTCTCTCACTTATCACTCTGCTCTTCACCAACTACGGTGCCACCATTGCGACTATCGAAGAAGGGTTCCCTCCTTGTGCCACCGGTGCCAGGGGACCCGACTCCGTCTTTTGGGCGTTGGAACAGAACGAGTTGAGGAGGAAACCCGGCGCCTCTTTCCCTCTGCCCGAATTTTACGCCTGGATAGCGATACAACTTCTCGCAAGGGTGCTTATCATCAGATTTTACGAGCCTTCCGGGAAAAAGAGGCTCAGATCCTTATCGGAACCCAGATGGTGGCAAAAGGCTTGGATTTCCCCCAGGTTACTCTGGTAGGGGTGATCTCGGCAGACCTCACCTTAAATATGCCGGACTTCCGAGCCTCCGAAAGAACTTTTCAACTCCTAATGCAGGTCAGTGGTCGAGCAGGAAGGGGAGAGGATCCTGGCAAGGTATTAATTCAAACCTTTAATCCCGATCATTACAGCCTTCAAGCGATTTGCCAACACGACTACCGAGGCTTCTACCATGAGGAGATCCGGTTCCGGCAGGATTTGGGCTATCCCCCTTTCTCTCGATTAGCCAACCTTATTGCAGTGGGGAGCACTTCTCAATCCGCCAAAGCTTTAGCCGAGAAAATCTACCAAGCCTTAAAGCAAAAAGTTGGAGATTCTCAGGAGATCATTCTTTTGGGGCCAGCTCCTGCGCCTCTGGAGAGAATCAAAGGTCGGTATAGGTGGCATCTTCTCCTCAAAGCAAAGCGTATTTCTCCTCTCCTCTCTCTCCTCCAACAAGGGTTAGAGTCCCTGAACAGTACCGAAAGAAAACTAGTGACTGTAGACATAGACCCTGTCTCTTTACTCTAGTGAATATACCCTCGAACTTCCTCCCACCCTCGTTCTCAGCCTCTCCCCCTAGTGCTTGATTTGGAAAAGATTTTGAGTGAAAATAAAAAAGAAGGATTTTTTATTCCCTTTGTTGAATTAGGGGAGTAGGAGCTGGGGAATCAGGATGCAAGGGGCTTTGTTAATTCCCCTCTCCTAACCCTTCTTTAAGGGGATCCCGGTTTTAGCAGAGGGAGTTTCCAACCTGAGGAGAGTACTCTTCCCAGAGAGAGGAGGCTTTCTGATTTCAGGTTTAATTTCCCCGGCTGAAACCCAAGGCCTTCATCTTTGTAACCTAACACACTTAACTCAAAGAGGAGGGATCAAGGTGACGAACAAAAGGAAAGGCTTTACCCTAATCGAGCTACTCGTGGTGATTGCTATCATCGCTATCCTGGCCGCGATCCTCTTCCCGGTGTTCGCCCAAGCTCGGGAAAAGGCCAGGAAGACCCAGTGCCTCTCCAATATGAAGCAATTGGGTACGGGGCTTCTCCAATATCTGCAGGACTGGGATGAGACCTATCCTCTCAACCGCTTTCCTTGGGGCAATCGCAAATTGACAGACCCCCTCGAAGGCTCTCCTTACAATTGGAAACGGGCCTTAAGAGGTTACGTCAAGGGAGCAGGTGTCTATCTCTGCCCCTCAAATCCTAATGCCTGGGATAATGCCCACGCTACCAACTGCAAGGGGGACGAATCCAATTGTCTTCCTCCCTGGAGGGATATGCCCACAGAGCAACTTCCTAACGGATACGCTTACAATGGTGCTGCCTTCCATGAGAAGTGGCCCTTTGATGGAAATCCTCGGCCCGTAGAGGTTGCTGATATTAAAGACCCTGCTTCCCTCATCTACCTCCTGGAGAGTAGAACCGGATATCCCGACTTGGGAGACTGGGCACGATGTTGGGTCTTTATCCACACGGATAAAAGCTCGAACTGGCTGTTTGCTGATGGACATGCGAAATCTTTGAAGATCTCTCTCACCTTCTCCCCCAAGTATATGTGGGGTAATCCAGGTACAAACCAGCGAACCGCTGATTCGATGGCCAAGAATATCCGGAGAGAGTGCGGCCCTATGTTTGATTAAAGGGCAAACAGAAGGTAAGCGGCCCTGATAAGCCCCTTAAAGTCCCTCCTAGAGGAAGACCTTAAGGGGCTTTTGGCTTTTTTATAGAATCCCTTCTTGAGGCAGGATCACCACTTCTTCCACAGAAACACTCGGAGGTTGGGTTAGAGCATAAAGGATCGCTCCGGCCACCTCTTCCGGCTTGAGCATTCGGAGACGATCAGGGGGATTCGGAATTTGGTCCCAAAAGGGAGTGTTCGTCGCGCCGGGGATGACCAGAGTAGTTCGAATCCCCCGCTTCCGGTACTCCGCTGAAAGAGACTGAACAAACCCCGCAAGGCCCGTTTTACTAGCAACGTAAGCGGCTGATTGAGGAAAACTGACCCGAACCGCTATGCTCCCCACAAAAAGGAGATGGCCCGAACTCCTCTCCAAAAAGAGAGGAAGCAAGGCTCTCGCCCATAAGAAGGCTCCTGTTAAATTCACCGCAAGAGTCTTCTCCCAGAGATCTATCTCAAAAGTTTCCGTCGGACCGAACCACCCAACTCCAGCACAATAAACAAGAGCATCCGGATAGAAGCCTTCCTGAGGCATAGCCCGGGCAATCTCCTCAATCTGGTGAAAGTTGGTCACATCACAAAGCTTGTAACAAGCCCTCCCTCCCCGGCGGTGGCACTCCTCTGCCACTGCCCGGAGTTCGGAGGCCTTCCGGGAGCAGAGAAGGAGGTCAGCTCCCGCCTCAGCACAAGCGAGAGCAGTGGCTTTTCCTATCCCTCTGCCCGCGCCGACGATGAGAATCTTTTTATGCTCTAGGTTTCTCACCCTTCGACACTCCTTGTTTCCCTGCTACTAGGATGCAATTAAAACATCTATAAATGGGAACAAACATTCAACCTCAACACGACTTCAATACCACCAAGAAAGCAAATCCTCCACAGGCACCAGAAGCCCGCGGTTACCCTGAAGGGGTTAAACTTATCAAGCCCAAAAACTGTTAGCTTTGCCTCTGACTTAGCCTCGCTTCCCAAGCGGATCTGACCATAGAACGAGCGTCATACCGAGGGATATACCCTAAAATATCCTTGGCCCGGGTGAGATCGAACTCGTAAAAGTACGGGGGTGGGATCACAATCTCGGCGTAAGCATCGCCCGAAAGCTCAGCCAGCTGTTGAACCGCCTCCCGATAGTTAAAAGGCTTGCTCATAATATTAATCACCATCCCTGGAGGCACATGATCTTTCTCTAGGGCCAGGATAAACCCTTCAACAATATCTTCAACCTGGCCGAAATGTCTTTGATGAGGAGTCCCATCTGGGTTGAGGGGAATAACTAACCGCTTTCCTTCCTCCCAAGCTCTTTGCAAAGCGTTTTTGGCCCTCTGCTCCTCTGCTGAGACAAGGCGGCCTTGATATTTCTTAAGACGCTCTTGAATATAGAGACTTGATTCAGGCCCTGTGGTAAGCAGTTCATCTTCGGCTTTCACTGCAGGGAGCCGTAAGATCACGGTGGGGACACCGAAGCGCTGGGCATAGGTATAACTAAAGACCTCTGCAGAAACTTTGGCAGCGGTATAAGGACTAGTCACCCATAACCCTGCTTCCTCCTCCCCTATGGGTTTATCCGGCCGGTAATTGGCCACATTCTCATAAACTACGATACTGCTAGCGAAGATAAAACGTTTGAGGTTAGGGTTGTAAAGGCGGGCTCCCTCCAACAGAGCGACTGTAGAACCTAGAGTAACTGCAAACTGCCCCCAAGGGTCCCCTGTCATATCCGCCCCTAGGTGGATAACTGCGTCCACCTCACGTACTAAAGGCTTGATCTGTTCATAGTCGCCTAAATCCACCCCCTTCATATCAACCGGGAGATCAGCGAGCCTATCTCGCCGGAAGGTTCCGGGGCGGAGGATAGCGAGTACGCTATGGTTCCTTTCCACCAGCCGGCGGGTCAACGGAGCACCAATGCGGCCTGTTGCACCTGTAACCATAACCCTCATAGGAGGCCCTCCCGCGTCTCATCTATCCAAGACCTCCGGTAGCCGTAGGCTCTAGCCTGTGCAAGGTACCAAAAGATATACTTTCCCCACTCTAACCCCCTCTTTTGGGGAAAGAAGCAGCTACCACAAACTTTAGCCTATACCCCGCTTATGGGGCAGATACCGAGCCTCTTAGAGACTTTTCCCTCTCGTTGCCTCAAACCCCTTCTTTACAACGGAATTTCGATACGCTTCAACTCTTTCTCCTGGGCTTTTAACTGACCATCCACCCAAACCCGAAGGCCTTTATTCTTCCTCCATTCTACCTTACAGAAGTGACCTTGAATCCGTGCCTGGTCCACGGTGAAGTGTTCCAAGCCAAAATCCAAGGGGTTTATCACTAATTTTCCTTCCCCGGGTTGAAGGCCTGCCACAAATTGAAGGATTAGATCCACTACCCAGGAGTGCATATAGTCATCTACTCCCCGGAAAAAAGGAGCTTGGCCGGTCTGGGGATTATAGTACTCGTAAGAGGTAGGCCTTAGAGGGTCCCGATCAAGGAACATCATCAGGACAAACTTGCGTAATAATTCTACAGCCTTAGGCTTTAGGGAAGGGTCCAGGTTTTGAGCGGTTCGGCATAAAGCTTCAGTGACGTGGCTGTTGGTCATCAGCCAAACACGACCATTCCAGGGGCAGGAATGACGTTTGCCCTTCCATTCCCCTTGGGCGCTATAAAAGGGATCGTCTGCAGAAGTTGAAGGCACCGGCCAGGGAGTCCAAAACTCCTTGGGATTTAGCAGATGATCGTAGAGGGCCCGCAGGTGTTCCCGCCTAGGAATATCAGTGAGGAAGGGATAAAAACCTACAGCCGCCTTATAAGGGCTTCTTCGTCCATCGGGGAGCACGTCCACGAAAAAACCTTTTTCAGGATCCCACATCTTCTCCAGAATTGCTTTCTTAATAGCCTCTGCTTCTTGATCCCAGTGATTGACCTCCTCTACTTTGCCAATTTTTTCTGCTATCCAAGCGAGAGTACGGTAGAGCTCATAAATATAAACGGTAGCATCTACCCCTTTTAGTTGGATAGGCCCCCAATCGTCTGCCTTCTCCCGGGCAAAGAGATATCGGCTCATATACTCTTGCCCGGTCTCTCCCTGATTAATCACATCGTAGAGATGAGAGCCTTCTTTGTCTCGCACTCGGGAGAAATATTGAGCATACTGTTTCAATGGTTCGTAAATTTGCTGTAAGAAACCGATTTCCGGGTGAATAGAGTAAAGCGACCGGATTCCCTTTCCCCAATTAGCGTGGTAAAAAGCTATAGGTTGTTCGGTATATCCGGTAAGGATTCCTCCAGGGAAGGAGCCATCCTCCCGTTGGTTGGCGATGAAATTGAGCAGGCTTCCCTGGGCAAGGTCTGGGTCGTGATGCCACCGGCATTCGAGCATATGACACTGAGCAGAATAGCTGATGTGGTGACGAAACCATCCGGCATTAGTGCCTTCAAAAACGCAGGGATAAGGGAGGCGTTCACTTCTGGCCTCAATCCGATTCAGTCGAAGGCCATACCACCGATACCAGTAGTACCGCTCAAAGTAAAGGTCCGAGCAAGAGAAGTGGGGAACCGAGTTGAAAAACTCCTGCCACTGTTCCCGGCTTTCTTGCAAGGGGTCTTGTGCCTGTACCACCTTCGACAGGTTTTCTGGAGCCTCTTCCCTATGAGGGGATAGAGCACATCCCGCTCGGAAAAGGACCCCTTGGCCCGGTTCCAAAATCAGGGGGTAACAGAGAGCAAGGTAAAGCAGGCCATCCGGGTTGACCCCTACCCTAACCTTCTTCTCATTGTCTAGTTCCCCTCGGAAACCTTCATAAAAAGGAGTAAGGTTCCAACGGGGATGATTAACAGTGCCTTCTGAAAGATGCATAGAAGAAGAAGTTGCCGAAAGATTCGCCCCAAAAGCGAGGAAGTGTTCTTGATCCAGTTGGGAGGAGCGATAGTGACGGCGGCGAAAAGTAACATAGTCCCCTATTTGGCGAACCTGGTCCACAGAAACATCGGAAGGTCCTCCCGAAACCGGTTGGCAAGTCCAGACAACTAATCGCAAATCTTGCCTCTGAGGGGAATCGTTTTTGATGGCAAGTTCTGAGACGAATACATCTAGGGGGTGAAGATAGCGCTTTTCGGTGAGGGTAAGTATTTCTGCTCGGTAGGTCTGAGTTAAATGGCTAGGGACCCAACTCCGCTCGCGAAGAAGAGGCTTTATCTCCCGGGCTGTCCGAGGGTCTACAAGGCTGACAGTAAACAGAGGTTGAACCGCATACTCTAAGTAGCAGGCATGGTCCCAAAACCCTAAATGGTCCAGCCAAAGAGGGAACTCCGGGGCCCAAAGAACCCTCTGCCCTCCTCCTAAATACCATTTATCGGGGCGTCGAAGAATCTCTTCAATATAATCCTGGTGGTCTTCCACTCTCTTCTCCTTGGTTTTGGAATAGGTGGGGGAGAAATAAAGAGTAAGGAAACCCCACTGTTTTCTTTTAGGAATAAGAGGGACCTCCCTGCTGGAGCGATCCCCTTCTCTCAGCCTCCTTCTTAATTGCTTTGAGTTGCTCTTGAACCTGCTTGACGAGGTAACTTAGAAGGAGGGATTGAGCCAGGGAAAATCGGGGGACTAAAAGGGTCGTGTACACCAATAAACAACTCTGGGAATTCGCTTCGGGATGGATGCTCCAGCAACCCTCCATCACTTTAAAATCTCCTTCCAGTGCCCTAAAGTGGGCCTCTTTAGGAGGGGTTTCCTGGATCTCTAGAAGCACTCGAGCGGTTAAGGTAAAGAGAGGGAGGTTGAGCTCGCCCTTCTGAAAAACTTGGAGAGGCTGACCCTCTTTAACAATCCGACTCTCCACCAGGTTGGGTACAAAAGTAGGGAGATTCGGATAGTCGGTAATCACCTCCCAAAGGGTCTCAGGGCTTGCATTCACAAGGACCCCAGCAGTAAGAGCATTTTTCTGAGGGAAGTGGGTAAAAACTACCACTTCACCCTTTTGCAGAAGGTCCCTGTCTTTATCCTGGAGGGGGAGCTCTGCCACTGAGAACGGCTAGCGCTTGTCTAAAGGCACTGTGGAGGAGATCTTTACTCCATCTTCGTAGTCAACGGTCACTCTTACAGAAACCGCCCCTTCAACCTGGTGAAAGACACCGATATAAGGGGGAGTGGTATCTCTGTCTAAGTCAATCACCCGGCTATCCTTATCCAAGAGGACAAAGGTTACCCTTCGTACCCCCTCCGAAGGCCCTCTCCAGAGGACCTTAATGCGTTCATCATCTCGGTCGAAAGAGATGTAATCCGACTCTCGCTTGAAGACCTCCTTTTTCTCGGCGGGAGCTTCCGGTTCAATCTGCTTTTCTCGCCGAGGATAACGCCTCCTTCCCGTGTCGATGATAACCACTGGGGCGGGGTTAACTACCAAAGGAGGCGGAGATGAGATGAAAAAGGAGGGGACGATCGTTGGGAAAAAGGGGAAAGGGGTGATCCGAGGGAAGTGGTGCAAATGAATGAACCCCCCCGGATGGAGGTGAACGATATGGCCGTGGAGGGGGAGGATATGCCCCGGATCAAGGAGGGGGGAAGGCGGGAAAAACCCCAGGTGGATGTTGGGGGTTCCGAAGATGAAATCCACTCCCCCAACTATATCTCCCTGGGTGGGTGTCACGAGGAATGTCAGCAGGCAGATGAACAACCCAGTGAGTAGCCTTTTCATAGTTAGCCTCCTAAGGGAAGGAGATGGTGGCGGGCCTGGTTGAAGATCGTCCAAGATTGCTATATCACTATTGTCTCTTTTTCGCAAGTCAAAGCTTAGTTCTACACCCAGGGCAGGAGTCCTCCAGGAAGTGCTAGAGGCATACTAAAACCTGGATAGTCCAATCCCTTTGGCAGATTAGGTAAAGGTGCCGCTATTACCCCTCCACCCTAACCCTCCCTAAAAAGGAGGGAGGAAGACCGCACCCCACGCTGAGTCTAGTTAGAAGGGGTGTAGCAAGCTCGCTCCTAAAACCTACGGAATCTCCCATTCCCGGGTGATGAAAGGGGATTGTTAAGATGTATCTATCCCCTCCCACAGAAAAAGGTAAACGCTACCATAGAAAAGAAAGGGGTTTTGGGTGTTGGAGATAGAAAATGTCTGGAATGGTTCACGTGTTATTAGGTGCAGCGGTCGGCTCCCTTTTTTCAAAAAGGAGCACTGCCTTTCTAGCTGGAGTGATAAGCCACTTAGTAGGAGACATTCTTCCTCATCAGGAGGCCCCTCCCCAAATAGATGTACCTCTCTCCCTTTGTACCCTCTCGGCCCTAATAGCCCAATACGGCCCCCACTCTCCTATCTGCTGGGGTGCTCTCGGGGGTACCTGCCCTGATGTGGAGCACATTCTTACCTCATTAGGTGTCATTCAAAAGAAGGATCGTTTATTTCCCACCCATGAAGGGCGTTTTGGATTTCTACCTCATTCGGTAGGAGGGCGCCCCCCAAAAGATACAGTCCAGGTTTTTCTCGCCGGAGGCTCTCTCCTCCTCCTCACTCTATTGAACCACCGGAACACCCAAAAGCCGGAGTGAAAGGAGAAGAAAACGGAGTGAAACAGGTTAAAGTAGGTATCATCGGTTGCGGTATTGTTAGTGAAAGACATCTCCAAGCTTATCAGGCGAATGCCGAGTTAGGGAGGGTTGTAGCCTGCTGCGATGCTGACCCTCAACGGGCTAGAACCAGGGCTGATCAAGCAAGCGGTGCTAGGGTCTACACCCAGTGGGAAGACCTACTTGCAGATCCCGAAGTCGAGGCAGTAGATATATGTCTTCCCCATTATCTGCATTATCCAGCTGTTCTCCAAAGCCTTAAGGCGGGGAAACACGTTCTCTGTGAAAAGCCGATTGCTATGACCCTCGAGCAGGCTGATGAGATGATTCAGCAGGCGCGTCAAAGCGGTAGAGTCTTCGCTGTGGCGGAAAATTACCGCTATGCCCCAGCAGTCCGCAAAGCTCAGCAGATGATCCAGCAGGGAGAGATCGGAGAAATCATTGCTATTACTGCCTGCTTTGATGGCTACCTTGCCGGGGACTATATGAAAACTCAGTGGCGCTTCACCAAAAACCAGTCCGGAGGAGGCCAACTCCTCGATTCAGGGATCCACTTTATCGAGGTGATGCGAGCTCTAGGGGGAGAGGTACAATCCGTCTTTTCCGCCACCCGAAGGGTACGCCCGGAGCTGGGAGAAGAGGACTTGGCTTTGGTGATCCTCCGTTATCGAGGAGGGGCTTTGGGCCAGCTCTTTTCCTCCCATTCCTGTCCTGCACCGGCTCCTAAGTGCTTCTTCGCCGTCTATGGCACCCGGGGGACCCTTGGCCTTATCGGCCCTGATGGGGGCCTAACTTTGTACAAGCCTGATTGGAGCAAAGAGGTCCTCCTTCCCCAGTTCTCTTATCAGGAAACTTTTGATTTGGAAATTCGGAATTTTCTCCAGGCTATCCAAGGGGAGGAACCTCTTCTGTTTGATCCAGTAGAGAGTAGGGAATCGCTGAGGGTAGTCCTCTCCGCTTACGAAGCAAATAAGAAGCGTCAGGAGGTCTTCTTGTAAAAGTTTCTCAGAGAAGGAGTGGAGAAGATGAAAGTAGCTATTGTGGGTGCAGCAGGGCGTGTGGGATCCAACACCGCTTTCGCCCTTCAGATGAGGCAAGATGTCCGAGAGTTAGTCCTCATTGACCTTTATATGGCGGAGGCAGCTGAAGGAGAAGCCTTGGATTTGCGTCATGGAGCTTGTTTGACAGGAAGGCAGGTAATCTACTCTGGGGATTATGCAGATGCTAAAGATGCGGATATGATTATTATTACTGCCGGAGTGCGCCGCCGACCAGAGGAATCTCGCCTCGATCTGATCAACCGAAACATTGCCGTGTTTCGGTCCGTTCTCGAAGAGCTGAAGAGGGTTGGTTTTAAGGAGGGGGCGATTCTTTGTATTGTCTCCAATCCTGTGGACATCCTCACGTACATCGCTACTCGGGAGAGTGGCCTCCCTCCCCAGCAAGTGATTGGCACAGGAACCTTCTTTGATACGGTCCGTTTTCGTTCTTTGATCGCTGAATATTATCAAGTGGATCCTAGAACGGTTCAGGCGATGATTTTGGGGGAACATGGGGATTCAATGGTACCTATCTGGTCCCGGGCAACCATTAACGGGGTTCCCCTCTCCCAAATGTCGGGGTATAGTTTGGAGAAGATGCACCAGATTTTTGAGGACACTCGGAAGGCGGGGGCCGAGGTGATCCGACTGAAAGGGGGAGCAGGCTGGGGAATTGCTCTGACGACAGCGGAATTCGTCTCTGTTGTCGCTCGGGACTCTCGCACCCTCCTTCCTTTGTCCACCGTTCAAGAAGGAATCTATGGCTTAAAAAAAGTGGCCCTCAGTGTCCCCACCATCCTTGGGAGGGAGGGAGTTGTAGCCAAGGTGGAATTACCTCTTGCGGAAGAGGAGCTAAAGGGATTGCAACACTCGGCGGAGGTTCTACGCTCAACCCTTGATCAAGTAGGGCTTTAAAGGAGGAGGGGCGGCCCCTTCCGTCGCCCCTCCTCTTCCGAAATTTCCCCAAGGTTTAGAAAGAGGGAGCCCCTGATTAACCCCCTACCCTCAGTCTCCTGCTAGAGAGTTATCCTTTCATCGCCTAAAGGGCTGTTTCTCCTCTTTCACCGGTGCGAATTCGGACGGCTTCTTCAACAGGTGAAACGAAGATCTTCCCATCACCAATTTCCCCGGTTCGGGCAGCTCGGATCACCGTATCTATGACTTCTTCCACCTTACTATCCGGTACAATGACTTCTACTTTGATCTTAGGGAGGAGCGTCACGGTATATTCCAACCCTCGATAGCGTTGGGTGATCCCTCTTTGACGCCCGTATCCCCGGACTTCGTAAACCGTCATCCCATGGATACCGATCTCTTCCAGCGCAGCTTTAACTTCATCCAGGCGCTGGGGTCGAATAATACAATCCACCCTTTTCATCGCTCTCTTCCTTTAACCTCCTGTTGACAGTATATCTTTAGGAAAAACTTTCTCCTGTACTTTATCGCTCTGGAAACTCTTTTTATAAAAGAGGAGACTATTCCTCTATAAAATATAAAGTGAAGAAATCCGAACCTTCTGCCAAAATGGTAATAAGGAGGGTTAGAAGGAATCCAACAGGGGAATTGAGAGGCCTTCTAGAAAATCCTCTAGGGAGAGCTTTTACACTTCTCTCTTAGACCTATCCGGAGGGTAGAAAGCCAGAAGAGGGGAATGAGGGGGTTCGGGGGACCTTTTAAGAGGATAACCATCGTTCTCCAACCCATGACTCCGTTCTAACCTCAGCATTATGAGAAAATGTCCAAGGAATATTTTGAAGGCTTTGGGGATTCCTACACCGATGGTGAAGAGAACTTTCACCAACCCGTAATGGTGGAGGAGGTGTTAGATCTCCTTAGGGTTCGACCGGGAGGGCTTTACGTGGATGCAACTTTGGGAGGAGGAGGACATTCCGAGGCTCTACTCGGGAAGGGGGCTCAAGTTTTCGGAATTGACCGGGACCCTGCGGCAGTTGCTTATGCAGAGAAGCGTCTTGCACCCTTCGGCTCGAATTTCCAAGGGGTCCAAGGAAACTTTGCTGATCTAAAGCTCCTCCTTCAGGAGAATAATATCCGTGCCGTGGAGGGGGTTTTATTCGACCTAGGGGTTTCCTCTTACCAGCTTCAGCAAAGCAGAAGAGGCTTTTCTTTCCACGATGAAGCTCCCCTAGATATGAGGATGGACCCCTCTTCTCGGCTTACCGCTGAGGAGGTAGTGAATGAGTGGCCGGAGAGGGAGCTTTTTCGCATTTTTCGGGACTACGGCGAGGAGAGATACGCCCGAAGGATTGCCCGGGCGATCGCTATAGAACGTCAGCGAAGAAGAATTCAGACCGCTCGGCAATTGGCTGATTTGATCCTTGCCTCCCTGCCCCCCCCTGCTCGCCGTCAGGGGATTCACCCCGCCACCCGAGTATTCCAAGCTCTGCGGATCCTCGTCAACCAGGAGTTAGACAATCTTCAAAAAGCTCTGCCCCAAGCTATAGAGATTCTCAAGCCTGGTGGGCGCCTATGTGTCATCAGCTACCACTCCCTTGAGGATCGGATAGTTAAGCAAGCTTTCCGAGCAGCGGAACACCCTTGCACTTGCCCTCCGGACCTTCCCCTTTGTGTTTGTGGGCAAAAGCCCTTAGGTAAAATCATCACCCCAAAGCCTCTCCTCCCCAAAGCGGAGGAGGTTGCCCGAAACCCTCGCGCTCGGAGCGCCCGTTTAAGGTGCTTTGAGAAAAGATCCTCCCAAGAAGGAGAACTCCTATGATTGCTCGACAATATTCATACCCTCAAACCTACTCGGTGAGGGCTCGATTACGGAACCCGTCTCGGCGGTTGGCTCGGAAAGCTTCATTGGTTGAACAGGTTCTGTGGATCCGGGTTCTCATCAGCAGTGTTCTGATGCTTCTCTTGCTCCTCGCCTATAGCTGCCCGGTGGCTCAACTTACTCAGATCGAGTATCAGAAGAACAAGGTTCGGACCCAGCTCAACTCTCTTAGGACCTCCAATGAGATCTTGCAGGCTGAGGTCGAGCGGTTGTGTAGTCCTGCGCTGGTACGCCAATATGCGGAGAAGGAGGGGATGGTGCTGGCGATGTCTCCACAGTTTGCCCAGGTAAAAATCACCCAGCCTACTTCTCCCCAGAAGGAGGATCGGAAGGCACGGCGATCGCTAGTAGGCTTTATTTTGGGGAACCCCTAGCCGGAGGCAGAAGGGATTGGCCCACTTATCTCCACTCTCCCGAGTGATCCGAGGGCGTATCTCCTTCTTGTTTCTCCTCTTCTCCTTCTTCTATACCCTTCTCCTAGGGCGGCTCTATTATGTACAAGTGATCTGCCACTCCAAGTACCTGCAATGGGCTAACGAGATCCATTATCGCAGAATCCTGGTACCCGCTAAGAGAGGAGATCTCTTAGACCGTAATGGAGAGCCTCTGGCAAGAACGGTTCGAAGCCTCTCTATCTTTGCCCATCCCGATCAGATTCCCGTGGAGAAGAGGAGAGAAGTAAGCCTCCTTTTATCTCATCTGACAGACATCCCTGTAGAAACCATCTTCGCCAAGCTCTCCCAGAAAACCCGGTTCGTCTGGATTGTCCGGAATATAGATTGGAGGATTAAGTCTCGCTTGCAGGCCCTCCGCAAGAAGGGATTGCTTCCAGGGGTAGAATATGAAGAGGGTTTCAAACGGTTTTATCCCGCCGGAGATCTAGCCTCCAACGTCTTGGGTTTTACCAACCTTGATGGCTCTGGGATAGAAGGAGTGGAGGCTTCCCTGAATCCGATACTTTCAGGGAGACCGGGCTTGGTTTCTGCCGACGTAGATGCCCGAGGGGAGATCCTTCCAGGGTCCCTTCATTGGGAACGCCATCCTGTTGATGGAACCCCCCTTCGCCTCTCTCTCGATCTGGTCCTTCAGGGGATTGCAGAAGCGGAGATAGATAAAGCAGTCCAACAGTACCAAGCCAAAGGGGCTACTTGTATTGTGATGGACGTCCAAACCGGGGAAATTCTGGCGATGGCTGTAAACCCCCGGTTCAACCCCAACAAGTATCAGAAGAGTAAGCCAGAGACGCGAAGGAACAGAGCTTTAACCGACCGCTATGAACCTGGTTCCACCTTAAAAGCGATTACCGCAGCAGCTGCCTTAGAAACCGGAGTTTTTCCCCCAGAGAGTACTGCTTACTGCCCCGGAAGAATACAAGTAGGCCGGAGGGTCATTCGCTGTGTCCTTCATGGCCCCTTTCGCTATGGGCATGGTACTGTTCGTTTGAGAGAAATTTTGAGGTATTCCTGCAATGTAGGAGCTGCCACAGTAGGCTTAAGGCTAGGCTCTCCTCGGCTTCGAGAGTTCCTTCGCCGCTTCGGTTTTGGTCAGAAAACGGGGATTGAATTCCCCGGCGAAGCTCTGGGGCTGTTGCCCTCCGAGTGGTCCGCTATCACCACAGCTAATGTTGCCTTTGGTCAGGGAATAGCGGTCACACCGCTTCAGCTCCTTCGGGCCTACGCCGCTATCGCCAACGATGGGATTTTGGTGAAACCCACCCTCTTAAAGCAATCTCATCTCCCTAAAGGCCAACGTATTATCTCCTCAGAAACCGCCCAGACCCTTAAAGAATATTTGATAGGGGTTGTGGAGAGAGGGACAGGAAAAACAGCGAAGATCCCCGGGTACAAGGTGGCCGGCAAAACAGGAAGCGCTCAGAAAGTCGCTGAAGGGGGCAAGGGATATGCCCCGGGCAAGTTTATCGCTTCTTTTGTCGGCTTTTTACCTGCGGATTCCCCACGAGTTGCTATCCTGGCGGTAGTGGATGAACCCCAAGGAGTCCATTGGGGAGCGACGGTGGCCGCCCCTATCTTCCGAGAGGTAGCTCGTCAAGCAATGATCCGGTTAAAAATACCTCCTGATCACCCTGAGGATCCCTTTGATGGAGCGGACCCCCGAACCTGGCCGAGGGAAACGGACTAGAATTATAATAATCTTGGATGGCAAAGTAGGGGGAATTCATTCCGCCCTTAACCTCTCCTCATCAGAAATGCGCTTAGGGAATTTGCTTCAATCCTTGGAAGAATATCGCGCCTTCGGCCCGCTTAACCAAGAGATTACTGGCCTCTGCTATGATAGCCGGAAAGCTCAGCCCGGTTATCTCTTCGTTTGTGTCAGTGGTTATCCTGCTGACCGGCACCTGTTCATTGAGGATGCTCAAAACCGGGGAGCCATCGGCGCAGTAATCGAAAAGCCAGAGTTCTTCCCTGCCAACCCCCTAAAAGATTTTACTTATATCCTGGTTCCGGATACTACGAAGGCCTTGGCTCAGCTCTCCGTCTCCTTTTATGGGGATCCCTCCCGCTCTCTTCGCCTCTATGGTGTTACCGGTACTAACGGTAAAACCACCTGTACTTTCCTGTTGGAATCCCTTTTTCAACAAGCAGGGCAGAAAACCGGCCTCATAGGGACTATTGAATGCCATATTGCAGGGGAAGTTCGTGCTACAGACCGTACCACTCCGGAATCTCTGGACTTGCAGAGCCTCTTAGCAGAGATGCGAGATAAGGGAGTAGAGGCGGTGGCGATGGAAGTCTCCTCCCACGCTCTTAAACTCAGGCGTGTCTGGGGGTGCCGATTCGACGGAGCTTTGTTTACCAACCTTACCCAAGATCACCTCGACTTTCATCCCTCCCTCGAGGATTACTATCAGTCCAAACGCCTTCTCTTCACCCAATACCGGGAGCTCTCGGGGAAAAACTTCGTGTCCGCTATTCATATCGGTGACCCCTACGGGCAGAGATTAATTTCTGAAATAGACCCCGAGGGGGTTGTCACCTTTGGTTTAGTTCCCTCAGCAGAAGTGAGGGCCGAGGAGGTAGTTCTTACCCCCCAAGGCTCCTCCTTTCGGCTGATTTCACCCTGGGGAGAATGCAAGGTGACACTTCATCTCATCGGTTCGTTTAATATAGTGAATGCAGTAGGAGTATCTGCTTTAGCCCTATCCGCAGGTTACTCCTTGGAAACGGTTCAAGAGGGTTTAAGCCGACTGAGGGGAGTCCCTGGTAGGTTTGAGAGAATCGACTTAGGTCAACCCTTCACCGTAGTAGTAGATTATGCCCATACCCCCGATGGCCTAGAGAAGGTGTTGGCTACTGCTCGGGAGCTTACTTGCCACCGGTTGATTTGCGTCTTCGGCTGTGGGGGCAACCGAGATCCTAGTAAGCGACCTAAAATGGGTCGTATTGCCAGTGAGCTTGCAGATGTGGTGTATGTAACTTCGGATAACCCCCGTAAGGAGGACCCTCAGAGAATTATTGACCAGATTTTGGAAGGGATCTCCCCCAACGCAAAGGCACGGATCGAGGTTCTGGTAGACCGGAGGCAAGCGATTTTTCAAGCCATTCAAGAAGCTCAAGAAGGAGACTTGGTCCTGATTGCTGGCAAAGGGCACGAAACTTACCAGATTCTGGGGGAGGAAAGGATCCCCTTTGACGATCGGGAGGTAGCGAGGGAAGCCATCCGTGATCTCCTTTACATTAGCTGACTTTGTCCAATCGGTTCGGGCAAAGGTTAGAGGAAAAATCAACCTGGAACAAGTACCTACTGCTATCTTCACCGATAGCCGACAGGTTGTTCCGGGATCTGTTTTTGTTGCCCTAAAAGGAGAGCGGTTTGATGGTCACTGTTTTGTGGAAGAGGCTGTGGCAAAGGGAGCTATAGCGGTCCTGGTTTCTGTAGAAGCCCTCCCCAAGTTCGAGGGGCGAGGATACCCCCTCCTTTTCGTAGAGGATACCCTAACAGCCCTTGGACAAATCGCTCACGCTTACCGCCGGCGTCTACAAGGAGTGAAGGTCTTGGCGGTAACAGGGAGCTCGGGGAAAACCACCACTAAGGAGCTCTTAGCCTTTCTGCTTGCTGAAGCCGGACCGGTTCTCAAAGCAGAGGCGAGTTACAATAATGAAGTTGGTGTTCCCCTCACTCTCCTGAAAGGTGAGGAGTTCCACCGATATGTGGTTCTCGAAATGGGAATGCGGGGGCCGGGGGAGATCGCCTATCTTACCCGTATCGCTGAACCAGAGGTAGGAATCATCACTAACATCGGTACCGCTCATATCGGCCGGTTGGGGTCTCAGGAGGCGATTGCTCAGGCAAAAGGGGAATTGCTCGAAGGATTGGCCCCGGATGGAGTCGCCGTTCTGCCCGCCGAGGACCCTTTTTTCCCCTTCCTCTGCCGGCGGAACCGAGCCAACCGGGTGATTACTTTCGGATTAAGCCAGAAATCCATGGTCCGGGGTGAGCTCTTAGAAAGCGATGTCTTCCGTAGCCGCGTGAAGGTCCTTTGGCCCGGAGGAGAGGCAGTGGTGGATTTCCCCCTTTCGGGGAGACACCATCTTCTGAATCTCTGTGCAGGAGTTGCAGGTGCGTTTGCGGTAGGGGTGGACCCCTCTCGGGGGCTCCACCGGCTGACGGATTTCCATCCGCCAGCAATGAGAAGCCGCCTGGTCGAAGCACCTGGCGGTTTTTTAATCCTCGAAGATTGCTATAATGCCAATTTTGAGTCGATGACCTCCGCACTAGAAGTCCTCCGCAGTTGGCGAGGGCGTAGAATTGCGGTCCTGGGAGATATGCTCGAGCTCGGCGAGTTCTCCTCCTCCCTTCATTTCCGAGTAGGTGAAAATTCGGCGAAATCGACGGATCTACTAATCACCTTAGGGGAGCAAGCGCAGAAAATTGCGGAAGGAGCTCTCTCCGCGGGAATGCCAAAATTGGCGGTCCTCTCTTTTGCTAAGGTAGAAGATGCAGAACCTTTCTTTAAAAAGAACTTGGTGCCAACCTTGGGACCGGGAGATCTGATCCTTGTTAAGGCTAGTCGGGCTATGCAGTTAGAGAGGGTGGTAAACTGGTTACGCCAAGCCTCCTCCCCCTCTCAAGAGGGAGCGAGATGAATCCCGCGATGACCATTGGTGCTTTTGTGAGCGCGTGCCTTCTGACCATTCTGGTGGGGGGACCTTTCATTCACCGGTTATCCCGTTTCAGGGGACAAATCATTCGGGAAGACGCTCCTTTACGCCACCAAGAAAAAGCAGGTACCCCAACAATGGGAGGATTATTTTTTCTGCCGTTGGGGTTCCTGGTGGCTCTCCTATTCAGTGGCCCCTCGGCTCTTCCCCTGATCCTTCTGGGAGGCGCCTTCTTTCTCTTAGGATTCCTGGACGATTACCTCAGCCTGAAAAGGGGTAAGAACTTAGGTTTAAAGGCCCGGCAGAAGATAGCCGGGCAAATTCTCGCCAGCTTCCTCTTTTCCTTCTGGTGCTGGAAGATGCTCCGAATAGACCATCTTTGGCTTCCCACCGGGGGGAGTGCGGCCCTAGATTGGGGCTACCTCCTTTTTGGCACTCTATATATTACTGCTCTGTCTAACGCGGTTAACTTGACCGATGGACTTGACGGCCTAGCTGCCGGGTTGAGTGTCATCGCTTTTGGGACTTTAGGGGCTTTAGGGGTATCTCGCTCACCAGACTATGGGGCCTCAGCCTTGATCACCTCTTGGGCGATGGCCGGATCTTGCCTAGGTTTCCTGTATTTTAACGGCTACCCCGCTCAGGTCTTTATGGGGGACACCGGTTCCCTAACCTTGGGAGCGGTTTTTGCCGGAATCACTATCCTCACTGGGACGGAGATCCCCGGCCTGGTCATCGGAGGAGTCTTCGTTATCGAAATGCTCTCTGTCCTCCTCCAGGTGATCAGCTTCAAGACTCGGGGGAAACGCATTTTTAAAATGAGTCCGATTCATCACCACTTTGAATTGATCGGATGGGAGGAGAACCGGGTGGTCATCCGCTTTTGGATTGTCGGGTGCCTCTTCGCCGCCTTAGGAGGCTTATGGGTTTCGCTACTTTAGAGCTGAAGTTCCAAAACTACTGCTGGGCCGTGCTCGGCCTGGGTAAGACCGGCATAGCAGTCGCCAAAGCCTTAAATCAGAGAGGAGCTAAACTCCTCCTTTTTGATGAAAAGCCTAGGGATCAGCTTCTGCCAGCCTTGGAAATGGCTGAAGCAATAGGAGCACAACTTTTTGACCAAGGCAAAGGCTTGGAGTACCTCCCAAAAGCCGATTTTATTGTGACGAGTCCAGGAATACCAAGGACTTCTCCTTTAAAGCGCTTCGCTTTGGCTTCGGGAAAACTGGTTCTCTCAGAAATTGACCTGGCTCAATACTTGTCGAATAACCCGATCATCGCCGTTACAGGAACTAACGGCAAAAGCACCACTACCGCCTGGATCGCCGAGATGCTTCGTCAGGCAGGAATCCCTGCGGTGGCTGGAGGAAACTTAGAACCTGGTGAACCCTTGGTCACCCTAATCGATCAGGTTCAGCCGGGTACCCTTCTTGTGGCTGAAGTCAGCAGTTTCCAGCTCGAAGATAGCCTCTACTTCCACCCCGATATTGGGGTACTCACCCAAATTGTTCCCGATCATCTGGATCGGTATAAAACTTTTGAAGACTATCTAGAGGCGAAAAAGAGGCTATTCCTTCTCCAGAAACCTTCTGCATTAGCTGTTCTTAACGCGGATTGCTCCTATTGCCAAAGGATTGGTCAAGCACTTCCCCAAAAGGTATTTTGGTTCAGCCTCCTGAGGGAAGTAGAGCAAGGAGCGTTCGTTCGTGGGAAGATCCTCCTCTTCCGAACCGATAATAAAGAGATAGAAATCGGTGAGCTGGAAGGTCTTCGGCTTCCGGGCCGGCACAATCTCTATAATGCCCTTGCTTCTGCAACAACGGCTCTCCTTGCCGGAGCTTCTTCTGAGGGAGTAATCAAAGGTTTAAAAAGTTTTCGAGGGATCCCTCACCGTATGGAGGTGGTGAGGAGGGTAAGGGGGGTTACCTTTGTCAACAATTCAATGTGTACCAACCCAGAGGCCCTTTCCGCCTCGGTTTCCGCTTATTCCCAACCGGTGATTTTGATTGCTGGAGGCCGGAATAAAAACTTAGATTATCGAGGGGCAATCCGCCAGATTGCCCCTCGAACTAAGGCGGTGCTCTTAATCGGAGAAAGCGCTTCTTATCTTTATACTCTCTTTGAGGAAGCGGGCCAACCGAGAGTTCAAATCTGCTCTCATTTAGAAGAAGCAGTTAAGCAAGCTTACGCCCTCAGTGAAGAGGGGGATGTGGTTTTGTTTGCTCCAGGCTTCGCTAGTATGGATATGTTCAACAACTTTCGCCAGCGAGGAGAGGCCTTTTGCGAGATTGTCCGAAGGCTAGAATAAGGATTTTCTCCCCCTGTGGAATAAACCAAAGGGAGAGAATCCGACCGCCTCTTTAAGATGGGTGACAGGAGTTTAGGGGATTGGATATGAATCGCAAACGAAGACATCCAGATCTTATCCTAGGTATAGCTCTCTTCCTAGCCTTAATCGGTCTCTACTTCGTCTTTGATACCAGCTATGTGGTAGCCGGTCAGCGAGAAATGAGCCGGTATGATCCTCTCTTCTTTTTTCGCCGGCAGATGGTTTGGTTGGGTTTCGGTCTTTTAATGATGGTTCTTGGCTATTGCATTCCCTATTCTTGGTGGCGGAGAGGAGCCTGGCCGATCTTCTTCTGCTCTCTGCTGGCTTTAGGGTTAGTTTTTATTCCCGGAATTGGTAAGGGAGCCAATGGCGCTCACCGGTGGATTGACCTCAAAATATTTCAATATCAACCTGCCGAGACGGCTAAGTTTGCAGTGGTTCTGCTTCTTGCCCACTGGTGCAGTGCCAGCCGGAGGGGGATCCGAAGCTTTTGGTGGGATGTTGTACCCAAACTCGCTGTCCTTTGCCTCCCCCTTTTGCTGATTGTCATAGAGCCAGACTTGGGCACCGCTCTAGTGGTGTACGGTGCAGGGCTAGCGGTGCTGTTCTGCGCTGGTTTAAAACCCTCCCATATTCTTGCTCTGCTAGTTTTGTCCTCCGTGGGAATCCTAGGGGCTCTTTATATGGAACCCTACCGGATAAAGAGGCTTATCGCCCTTCTAGACCCCTGGCAATTTTATCATACCTTTGGTTACCAGATGGTTCACTCTCTTATCGCTATCGGTTCGGGGGGATGGTTTGGCCAGGGATTAATGAGAGGGGTCCAGAAGTTCTTCTATCTTCCTGAAGCTCATACCGATTTCGTCTTCGCAACAATAGGGGAAGAAACTGGTTTCTTAGGGAGCTTGGTTCTTCTTGCTCTGTTCCTGCTTTATATCTTCCGAGGATTCACCCTCGCTTATTCTTGTAAGGATCCTTTTGGGTCGCTTTTAGCCGGAGGCCTTACGACTATTGTTGGATTCCAAGCGTTATTGAACATCGCTGTAGCCTCTGGGTCTGCACCAGTAGCCGGGGTCCCCTTGCCCTTTATCAGCTACGGTGGAACTGCTCTTGTATCTTGCCTTTTCTATACGGGTATCTTAGGCAACATCGCTAAAGAGAGTGTCCTTGTTGCAGTGGAAGAGATGGATGAAGGTCGTTATCAGTGGGGGAGGCACCGGGGGGCATCTCTATCCCGCTCTAGCCACAGCAGAAGCCCTCGAGAAAGAAGCCTCCGCCGTCTGGTTTATTGGTAGTGAGCGAGGCCTTGAGCGAAGGATTCTCCCTCAAACTCCGTGGCCCTATTACCTCCTTCCTTCTGCTCCATTGGTTGGTGGAGGTAAGTTACCCCTTATCCTTACAGGGAGCTTTGTAAAGTGGTTCTTCCACCTCCATAGGGGCATTGGGGCCGCGATGAAACTACTGAGAGACCTTTGCCCTGACCTGGTGATATGTACCGGGGGATATGCCTCCGCGGCTACGGGCTTCGCTAGTGTTATGCTCCGAATCCCGACGATTTTAGAAGAACAGAATGCCCTCCCAGGACGAGTAAACCGTTTACTCTCCCGTTTGGCCACAGCGACTTGCGTGGGTTTTAAGGAGAGTTTACGTTTCCTGCCTGCAGAGCGATGCCGAGTCACAGGAATCCCTCTCAGAAGGGCCTCTATGGAGGGAGTAGTTTCGAGAGCTCGGCTCCGCTATCACCTCCCGGAGGGGCGTCCTGTGATTCTAGTGCTAGGGGGAAGCCAAGGCGCCCGGAGTATCAATCAGGCAGTTCTCCTCTCTGCACCCTTCTGGGTGTCCCAGGGTTATGCCCTCCTCCATAGCACAGGCCAGCAACACTATGAAGGTGTATTGAAAGAGGTGCAGAAATTGGGCCTTCAAAAGGCTTATGCGGTCGCACCTTTTCTAGACCCTATTGGTGATGCTTATGCAGTAGCTAGTCTGGTTGTTTGCCGGGCAGGTGCGAGCACTCTCGCGGAGATTACTTATTGGGGGCTTCCTTCCCTCCTGATCCCTTATCCTTATGCAGCAGACCAGCATCAGTGGTTCAATGCCCAAGTGATGCAAAAGGAGGGGGCTTCCACCCTCCTTAAAGATAGCGAACTGAGAACGGGGGCCTTAACCAATGAGGTTGTGTCCCTCCTAGAAAACGAGGTTTTAAGAAGCCGGATGCGAGAGGCATCTCTTGACTTAGCTCATCCCCAAGCCCGGGAGGAGATCGCCCAGCTAGCCCGGGAAATTTTTGAGAAAGAGAAGGGGAATAAAGAGAGTGGAAGAGCTTTTCCTGCCGGGGGAAGAGACCCGAAACCCTCGCGGCTGAAAGAGTCGGTAGTAATATCTTCTGAGGGGTGACTTTTTGAATGAAATCTCTGGGGATCTCTTTTGAAACGAGTCAGCTCGTTCAGCTCTTGGAGCGAATAGACACCATCCACTTCGTAGGGATCGGCGGTATCGGGATGAGTGCCCTTGCCCAGTATTTATTGAGTAAGGGGAAAAAAGTAACCGGCTCTGATCTTTATGAATCGGAGATCACAGAGGGCCTGCAGAGGAGGGGGGCGCAAATCACCTTCGGGCACTCTCCTGAAAATATTGATGATGCACAGCTGGTCGTAGTAACCGCTGCAATTCCGGGGGACAATCCGGAAGTCCTCAGCGCTCGGGGGCGGGGTATCCCCCTGGTTACTCGCGCCCAACTCTTGGGCGCGATTATGCACTCGCATAAAGGGATTGCTATCACCGGAACTCACGGTAAAACTACTACCACAGCAATGTTAGGCTACCTCCTCCACCAAGAAGGTTGGGATCCCACAGTCTTTGTGGGAGGAGAAGTACGACAATGGGGAGGAAACTGTAGGATCGGTCAGTCGGAGTGGTTAGTGACCGAGGCTTGTGAAGCTTATGATTCCTTTCTTCAATTACATCCCTACTTAGCAGTTATCACCAACATAGAGCCAGATCACCTCGATTATTATCAAGATTTCCTTCATTTGCTAAAATCTTTTAAACAATTTATTGCCCAAGTTTCCCCAGAGGGAGGGATTGTTGCTTGTGGCGATGATCCCTCCGTAAGGGATCTGCTGAAGGGGGTACCAGTACCCGTCCTCTATTATGGCTTTTCCGAGAGGAATGACCTGCGGCCTGGTTTGATTCAAACTGGCCCGTGGTCGATTCAGTACGAACTTTATTATCACAACCAGCAGATTACCAGAGTAAAGCTCTCCCTTCCAGGACGACATAATGTCCTTAATTCCTTGGCTGCTTTAGGAGCGGGATATGTTCTCGGTCTCTCTCTCCCTCAACTGGCTCATCAGATAGCGGATTTTCAAGGGGTTGCTCGCCGTTTTGAAAAGCTAGCTGAAGTGGGAGGCATCCTTGTGATCGATGATTATGCCCATCACCCCACGGAAATCCGAGCCACTCTTCAAACGGCTTTAGGCTCCCTTCAGCCCAAAAGGCTCTTCGCTGTTTTTCAGCCTCATCTCTTTTCCCGAACTAAGGATTTCTTAAGTGACTTTGCCAGGGAATTAGCCTTGGCGGATGTTATCATCCTTACGGATATTTATCCTGCCCGGGAGAAACCCATCCCTGGGGTGACAGGGGAGATCCTTGCGGAAGAAGTAAGACGGATCACACCTTCCAAAGAAGTGAGGTTTATCTCGCCCAAGGAGGAGATTCCCTACGCCCTCCTGCCCGAATTGCGATCCGGAGACCTTGTCCTCCTTCTAGGGGCAGGGAATATCCGTCAAGAGGGAGAAACTCTGAGCCGACTTTTGTGGGAAAAATATTCTTCTTCCTTAATCAGGAGGTAACTGATGAAATCCCCCTCCCCTCCCCTTGTCGAGGATACTCAACCGGCAGCAAAGATGGTGCCTCCGGGCTTTCGGGGGCAGGTACACTTTTATTACCCTTTAGGGAAACTCACCACTTTTCGGATTGGAGGGCCAGCGGAAGTCCTTGCTGAACCTAAAGACCGGGAGGACTTGGTCGAGCTAGTACGATGGTGTGAGGAGCACCACATCCCTCTGACCGTTCTAGGAGGAGGCGCAAACCTCCTGGTCGCTGATGCTGGAGTTCGAGGAGTGGTCCTCCGATTGAATCACTTTCGTAAACTGCGGATTAAAGGGAACGAGATTTACGCAGAGGCAGGAGTCAAGTTAGGGTCTCTTTTAAAGGCCTGCGCCGAGGCCGGCTTGTCCGGCCTAGAGGGATTAGTGGGGATACCGGGTACCGTGGGTGGAGCTTTGGTGATGAACGCCGGAACCCGGTATGGGGAGATCGGCCAATACCTCCAGGAGGCCGAAGTCGTGGAGCCTTCTGGCCGTATCCGAAAGGTCCTGGCCAAGGATTTAGGCTTGGCCTATCGAAGAAGCAACCTTCGAGAAACCCGTCGGATTCTGATTTCAGCCTTGTTTCAACTTCATCCGGAAGACCCTGAGAGGATCCGGCAGAAGATGGAGGAGCTAGACGCGTATCGGAAGCGTACCCAACCTTTAACAATGCCTAACGCCGGATGCATTTGGAAGAACCCCCCAGGCGAGTCTGCCGGGCGCCTTATTGAACTCGCGGGCTGTAAAGGGTGGCGGGAAGGGGATGCCCAGGTTTCAACGCTTCATGCTAACTTCATTGTCAATCTGGGGTCCGCACGAGCTCAGGATGTCCTCCGCTTAATGAAGCGGGTTCAGCAGACGGTTAAAGAAAAGTTCGGCATTATCCTCGAGCCGGAGGTCCAGTTGTTGGGAGAGCACCAAGAATGGGAAAGCGAAGAGTACTCGTTTTAATGGGCGGGCTTTCCGAGGAGCGAGAGATCTCCCTTAAAACAGGCCTAAGTGTTTACCGAGCTTTAGATGATGCCCGCTTCGAGGTAGAAGCCTTTGACTATGGAGGGATAGGCCCCCTCCCTAACAGCACCTCCCTCTCACCTCAAGACCTTTTCGAGCAGACGCGATCGCGTTTAAAACCTCTTCCCCAAGCGACAAAGGAGCTCATCGAGTACCTCACCGGGCCTCAGCGACCTGAAGTCGTTTTTATTGCTCTCCATGGCCCTTATGGGGAGGATGGGACCCTTCAGGGGACTCTCGAGCTTTTAGGCATCCCTTATACTGGTTCGGGTGTTCTCGCCTCAGCTTTAGCCCTCAATAAGGCGTTAAGCAAGCGTCTCTTCTCTGCAGAGAACATCCCCACTCCTCCCTTTGTCTTGGTCCGTGATATAGAAGCTGGCTCTTTTGTCTCAGAGTATCTCTCCTTGCCCTTAATTGTCAAACCTAACTGCCAGGGGTCTACCATCGGCGTTACTGTGGTGAAACGAAAGGAGGAGCTGGCCGAGGCTCTTAAAACCGCCTTGAGATTCGACCGGGAAGCTCTCATCGAGCGGTTTATTCAGGGGCGAGAGATCACTGCTAGTGTATTGGGGAATGAACAGCCTCAGGCCCTGCCTTTGATAGAAATCGTCCCTAAATCAGGGTTTTATGATTACCACTCTAAATATACTCCCGGGGCCACTGAGTATATTGTGCCAGCACGCTTAGAAAAGGGCCAAGCCGAGGAGGCTCAACGAATAGCTCTGAGGGCGTATAAGGCCTTGGGTTGCTCCGGTTTTGCCCGAGTAGATATGATCGCCAGCAATGATGGTTCCCTCTGGGTCCTGGAAGTGAACACCATTCCGGGAATGACCGAGACAAGTTTGTTTCCGAAGGCAGCGGCTGCTGCGGGCCTAAGTTTCTCTCAATTGCTCAGCCAAATCATCGACCTCGCTCTTGAGCAGAAGGATGAAAAGATTCAAAAGAAGGAATAATCGCTCTTTAATAAGGAGAAACTCTACCCTTATCCTCTTCCTAGGGCTTCTGTTACTAAGTCAAATTATCGTAGCCCTCTTTACAAGCCCTCTCTTTAACCTTCAACAAATTCTTGTTTATGGCAACGTCAATCTTCCTGAAGAGGCTATTATCCAAGCGTCCGGTCTTACTTTGGGGAGGAATCTCTTGCGAATCAACCCTCGGGAGATAGGGGCTCGGCTGAGGTCTCTGCCGGAAATTGCTTCGGCGAGAGTGTACCGGGTGTTACCGAGAACTATTGTCCTGAAGGTGAAAGAGCGGGTACCTTATGCGCTTTTGTCTGTGGGAGGCCATTTCTACCTTTTGGACTCGGAGGGAGTGCCTTTCCAAGAAGAGAAAGAACCTTTGAAAAGCCCCCTGGAGCTTCCTCGGCTAGCTTTTCAAAACCCTTTAAAGGTTCGCTTAGGAGAGGCCCTCCGGGATCCAGAGTTTGAATACGGTTGGGCGGCCTTTAAGCAGATGATGGCCTTGGGGGTAAGACCTTTAGAATGCTCAGTTGACCCGCTCCTCAATTTGTGTTTAAATATTCGTGATTCTAAAGTGCGAATGGGACAACCGGTTGACCTACCGAGGAAGGTCGAGTTATTTAAAGGGCTTGTCCAAGCGGATCCTGGAATCCTCGCCAAAGCAGAATATATAGACCTCTCTGCTCCTGAGGCTCCAGCTTGGAAACCCCGTTCCGTTGGGACTAGCAAAGAATTAATCTCTTCAGCGAGTCAAGTCCAATGAGCGTTCTAACTTCACCACCTTCTCAATCTCGATCCTGGGTATTGCCCGTAAGTGTGCTAAGCGTGGTGTTAGGGATGTTGATAGCCCTGTCCCTACAGACTCAGAAACGTTTGAAGGCCGAGGGGATTATCTCTCCTCGCGACCGAGTGATCCAAGCCTTAAAGAAAACCAACCAAGATAACCTCCAGGAGATCGCCAAGCTGAGGGAGATGCTCAGCAAATATGAAAAACTCCTGGTTCAGGAAACCTCCTCCCCCCGGGAACGAAACAAGATCAGTGCGATTCATGAACGGCTCAAGGAGGTGGAGCTCTTTGCAGGACTTCTGCCCGTGGAAGGGCCGGGGATTGTGGTGACTTTAAGGGATTCTCCCCGGGCTTATGAACTTGCTAAGGAGTTCGCCCGACAACAAGGAAACTTGGACTACCAATCTGTTCTCGGGAACTTTATGGTCCACGATTTTGATGTTGTCGGAGTCGTGAATGAGTTGAAGCAAGCCGGTGCGGAGGCCATTGCTATCAATGGTCAACGGGTGGTGGCGACCACGGCCATCCGATGCGCAGGAAATACCGTCTACATTAATGGGAAACCCTTGGGAGGAACCGCCCCTTATCGAATAGAAGCCATCGGATACCCCGAGGATTTAGAACACGCCCTGATGATGCCCGGTGGATTTTTAGACACCCAACAACTGCGCGAAAATGATATGGTCCTCATTGAGCGCAAGAATCGGATTGTTATCCCTGCTTACGACGGCCCGATTTCGATCTTCAAGTTTGCCAAACCAGTTCCCTTAGAAAAAGCTCAGCGTAAGTTGTAAATATTCCCTTTTCCAATGATTTCTTTTCAGAGAGGAGCGTTGTGAAAGGCCGGTATGATCGTCTGGCTTCCGGTGGTCGGCTTTATCGTCGGGTTGCTTTTTCCTTTCCTTTTTCACTGGACCTTTCCCATTCCCAGTGATTACGCTCCGTACCTTTCGCTGGCAGCCATTGCCGGCATCGATACCATCTTGGGTGGTTTACGAGCGAGCTTTGAAGGGGCTTTCAACTCGAACATCTTTGTTTCCGGTTTCCTTGTGAATACAACGATGGCGGCTGCGCTCACTTACTTTGGGGATCAATTAGGGGTTCCCGATCTTTACCTTGCCGCGGTGATTGTCTTAGGCAAACGCATTTTTGACAACCTCTCCTTCATTCGCCGTTATTGGCTGGCGAGGTACACTGGTAAGCGAACGAGTGTAGGCAGTTAGAAAAGAGGGCTGTGGCAGGCGAAATTATTGTTGGATTGGATATTGGGACCACGAAAATCTGTGCGGTCGTGGGGGAAATTGACCGCGATGGGGAGCCTATGGTCATCGGCTCAGCCACCGTACCCTGCCGAGGGTTGAGACGAGGGATGGTGGTGGATATTGATGAAACCGCCTTAGCCATTAAGCAAGCGGTTCAAGAAGCAGAACGGCGTGCCGGGGTAGAGATCCGTTCTGTTGTTATAGGTGTTACCGGCGAACACATCTCCTCCCTGAACTCCCGAGGGGTAGTGGTCATCACTCATCCCCACCGGGAGATCACTAAGGAAGATCAACAGAGAGCCTTAGACGAAGCCCGGGCGATTGTCCATCCTCCTGGTCGCCAAATCCTTCACGTCATCCCGCGAAGCTATAAAGTAGATGGGCATGGAGGCATTCGCAAACCTGTCGGGATGTTCGGAACTCACCTCGAAGTTGAGGCCCATATCATCACCGCTAACCAGAGCTTTGTAGACAACGTCCTCCGTTGTGTAGAGAAGGCCCAGTTGACCCTTGACGGTGGAGAGGAGGGGGTCTTCTTGGAAGCCTTAGCTACCGCTGAGGCGGTATTGACCCCCGATGAGAAGGAGCTGGGAGTGGCCTTAGTGGATATCGGAGGGGGAACAACAGATGTGGCCCTCTTTTCCGATGGCTCAATCTTCCATACCGCGGTGATCCCCGTAGGAGGAGAGCATGTCACCCGGGATATCGCTATTGGCTTGCGCTTGGCCCACCAGGAAGCAGAGCGAGTAAAATTGGAGAGTGGGACGGCCCTTATCTCCGCTGTGCCGGCTGATGAAATCATTGAAATTCGCCCCCTCAGTCGAGAAGAAGCGATGCCTATTCCTCGCCACATCGTCGCAGAGATTATCGAGCCCCGGATGGAGGAACTCTTTGAATTGTTAAAGAAGGAGATGGATACGGTGGGTGGCGAATGGGTTCGTGGAGGGTTAGTGATCACCGGAGGGGGATCTTTGCTCCCTGGTACTGACCAGTTGGCTGAACGTGTCTTGGGAATGCCTACCCGGGTAGGGCTACCTAGGGTCTGCGGGCCAAGAGCAGGAGAAGTTCAAGCCCCTCCCTACGCTACCGCGGTAGGCCTAATGCTCCTGGGGGCAAAACGACATCTTCCGGTTCCCAAAGATCACCCAGGAGGATTGCTCGCTTCCCTAAGCCGTTGGACCAGAGGGTTGCTAGATTCCCTCCTGGGTAGAAGCCCCCATCGCCCGAAAAGGACGATCTGAACTCTCCCTTTCAGGTTTCGTTAGTGTTCCCCTAATCTATTAAAGGGTTGTTTGCTAACCTAAAGAACAAAGGAATGCTTAAGGAGGGAGGGATGTTCTTCGAGGGGGTCTGACTAACCCTGTTGTAAAGGGATGGCGGTAAGAACACCGAATAGGCATGTGAGGGAAACGCAACCTTTCGGATTACCAATTCATTTAATGCCAAGGAGTTTAGAAGATGTCTTCGCAGAAAGGAGAAAATACTTCTTCCGCCCGGATCAAGGTGGTTGGTGTTGGGGGAGCCGGAACCAACGCCGTCAAAAGGATGATCGAAGCCAATTTCACCAGTGTTGAGATGATGGTCCTCAACACGGATGTTCAGGACCTTCGCAAGGTGGATATCGAAGAAGCCTTGCAAATTGGGGAATCGGTAACCCGGGGATTAGGTACTGGTGGGAACCCGGAGATCGGTAGGCAAGCTGCCGAAGAAAGCCGACAGGAGATTAAGAAGCATCTGGAAGGTGTAGACCTTGTCTTTATCGCGGCGGGGATGGGAGGCGGCACCGGAACCGGAGCTGCTCCTATTGTGGCCGAAATCTCCCGGGAGCTCGGAGCCCTTACGGTGGCGGTGGTTACCCGCCCCTTCTCTTGGGAAGGCCCCAAGCGCCTGCGCATCGCTGAGCAAGGGATCCTGGAATTGAAGGATCGGGTAGACACCCTGATCACTATCCCCAATGACCGCTTGGTGGATGTCGCCAACAAAAACACCACTTTTGAAGAAGCTTTCAAAATCGCAGACGAAGTCCTGCGACAAGGAGTTCAGGGGATCTCCGACATCATCAAGGTTCCTGGCTTGATCAACGTAGATTTTGCGGATGTTAAGGCTATCCTCTCCGATGCTGGCCCCGCTTTGATGGGGATAGGAAAGGCTTCAGGAGAAGGACGAGCGTCCGCTGCAGCTCAAGCAGCGATTAACAGTCCCTTGCTAGAAAGCTCAGTAGATGGCGCTGAACGCATCCTGCTCAACATTACCGCAGGCCATGATCTCACCTTAACCGAAGTCCTGGAGGCTGCTCATATCGTTACTGCAACCTCAAACAACGAAAATTTGAACCTCATCTTCGGTACTGCTATCGATGATAGCCTACAAGGGGAGATTCGGGTAACGGTAATTGCAACCGGGTTTGAGCGTCGCCCCACTCGAGAGGTACACCGCTTGTCTAAAACAGAGGAGCTTTCTACCGAGAAGAATGACCAAAGTAACAGCCAAAGTGAAGAAAACCGCCCTGGAGGACGTCCTCAGGAAGACCTGGATGTCCCTGCTTTTCTCCGTAGGACTCGTCATCTCGGTTGAAATCACCGCCTGCTGATCCCTGCAGAAAATGGAGGAGAAAAATCCTCCTCCTCTAAGAAACTATCGAATCCAAGGGGATCAGCAGGCGATCTTCTTTTTAATCATTTAATTGCCTTCTGGCTTTGGGTAACCACTATTCCCACAGCAGCCAGCGTCTTGATGAGGTCACCAGCGATGAAAGGCTGAACTGCTTGTGACCAAGCAGCCCAAAGAGGTTGATGAAGACCCGTTGTCCACCATAACATCCCACAGAGGTCAATGACTAGACTCCCCAAAAGAGCCGACACAAGGAGTCGTACGGGGTTTCGGGAGAAGCCTCTGAACAGAGAGACTAAACCTGCAGATAGGACGAAGCCTACAAGGTAGCCTCCCGTAGGGCCAATCAATACTCCAATCCCCGATCTTCCTTCTGCAAACACCGGAAGGCCCGCTACCCCAGCCAGGAGGTATTCTAGCTGGCTTAAAATCGCCTCTCTAGGTCTTAAGGTCAAGCCGCTAAGTAGAACAAAGAAGGTCTGCAGAGTAACCGGAACTGGTGTCCAGGGCAGGCGCGCACTCGTAGTTGCTCCAAAGGCCGTCAGAAGAGCGAAGAGGGTAGCTTTAAAAAGTTCTATATACCAGGCCTCTTCTCCAGTGAGGGTTAACTGACCATAAGTTCGGGTATAAGAAGGAATTCGCAACCGACTCAACTCTCCTCTCCTTTCAGGCCCCCTAGGGGCCCATAATATGAGGTTGGTGCCAAGATACCGGTGGAAGGTCTTTTATTGTTAACAAGCCTGCAGGAGCTTTCAAGAGACAAGGGATTGCATTAACCACGATATGAGCAGTAGCTGAATCCCCGTGTATCCCTTTAAAGACCACCTCCAGAGGGGGTTTTGCATTGATCTTAATCCAATCCCCCGGATCCGGAGGGCCTAATTGCATCCTAAGGGTTAAACGGAGGACTTCTTTGCCCCCCATCTTTCCGATCCCCTCCTGGAGGAGGCCTATAATTTGCCCAGGCTTAACTTCGGGCAGTTCCTGCAAGAGGGAGGCCTCTACAACGATGGGCTGAACGGCTTCCTCCACCCCTTCCTTCTCTAGCGGCTGTGATTGAATCTCTGGAAAGCCCTTCGAGGTTGGATCCCCCACCATAATTGGCTGGACTCTCTCCTGATAATCCTCAATCTGCCAGCCGAAGGCGTGGGCGATCATTCCCGCGGATTCTTCAAGACCGACGTGCTTTAAGAAACCCTTTTGCTCCTGAAGGATGAATTCTTCAAGAGTAAGCCCTACTCCCATCTTCCTCTGTAAAGCCTTCCGTCGCTCCCGGAGGTCTACCGTCCTCTGAACCACCAGAGACTCGACTTCTGCGGTGATTCCCGAGAGCACAATAGGCAAAAGGTCCATAACAAAGCCGGGGTTTACTCCTATTCCCAGGATTCGAACCCCCCTTTCCTTGGCCAAGGCATCCAGCTCCTGAGCGATTTGGGGGTATTTTTTCCAGGGGAAAACCAGCTCCTCACAAGTGGAGATCACGCTTTTCCCCGATTGTAAGCAGCTTCTTAATTGAGGTAACATCCTTGGGAGGGAGGAGGCTACCGCATGGACAACAACCTGAGCTTCCTCAGATTGAAGAACGGAGTCAGCGTCATCCCGAATACTGACTCCCACTGGATGAGGCCATCCCACTACCAAGCCTAGGTCTTCTCCCACTTTATCAGGGTCAATATCAATGGCGCCGACCACTTTCATTTCAGGCCGGGCAAGGACTTTTTGGGCGATTAAGGCTCCAATAGGCCCTAACCCGTAGTGGATAATCCCGATCAAGCCTTCATCCCTCCGGGTTCTTAACCCACCAAGGGAAGCCCCTGTTGCAGGGTAAGGAGCTCCCGAGCATGCGTCAGAGCGGCAGTCCCCTGGCCCCCAAGCATCCTAGCAATTTCCCGAACTCGCTCCTCCCCCTCCACTTTACGCACCAGGATTTCGGTGCGCCCGGAGGGGGTTTCTCGCTTTTCCACCACAAAGTGGTGGTGAGCCGAGGCGGCAATTTGAGGCAGGTGGGTGACACAGAGAACCTGGGCTTGCTCAGCCAATCGTCGGAGCTTTTGGCCTACAACTAAAGCGGTATGCCCCCCTACCCCACTATCAATCTCGTCAAAAACCATAACGGGAATCTGATCCGAGCGGGCTAAGACTGATTTAAGGGCCAGCATGATGCGGGACAACTCGCCTCCCGAGGCAATTTTAGCCAGGGGTCTCAAAGGCTCTCCAGGATTAGGGGAGAGGAGGAATTCCACCCGCTCCTTCCCCTTCTCAGAGAGATCCATTGGCTCAAAGTGAACCTCAAAAAGGGTCTTCCTCATTCCGAGCTCTTCTAGCTCTTTCATTACAGCCTTGGCCAAAGCAGAGGCCCTCTCTCTTCGTAGACAGCTCAGCTGACGAGCTACTTGATCCATCTCCCGCTCCAAAACTTCTATCTCCCCTGTGAGCTCCGAGAGACGTTCTTCGGTGTGCTCCAACTCCTGAAGCTCTTTCTCCGCCTCTTTTTGAAAGTTAAGAATCTCGGTGATGGTATCACCATACTTGCGCTTCAGGTTCCGAAGGAGTTCCAAGCGTTCTTCTATCTGGTTCAGTCTCTCAGGATTGAATTCAATCTGGTCTCGGTAAGCATTCAGGTCCCGGCAGACATCTTCTAAGGAGTAAAAGGCGGTTTCTACTGTCTGGAGGATACTTTGCAAGTCTGGGTCGTGCTGAAGGGCCTCAGTAAGAGTTCGGATGACCCTTCCTAGGAGGGCGAGGATCCCCTGTTCGTCCTCCTCAAGAAGAGATAGCGCTTGAGAGGTATTAGCAAAGAGTTTTTCTGCTCCTGCTAGTTTTCGGCGATCTGCTTGAAGCTCCTCCTCTTCACCCGGTCGGAGTTGAGAGCGTTGGATTTCTTCTATCTGGAATTTCAGGAGGTCTATTTGTCGGGCGCGATCCCTGGCGCGCTCCTGAAAAGCCTGAATCTCCTGGGAGAGCCGCTTCCAGCGGTGATAAAGGTGGGCCAACCGCTCTTTGAGTTGGAGGGCGGGATCGCCAATCCAGAGGTCAAGGAGGTCCCTATGCCGATCTGAATGGAGCAGAGATTGGTGTTCGTGCTGGCCATATAAATCCACCAAGTTTCGGCATATCTCCCGGACAACACTCAAGGTGACGGGTCGGCCCCCTATTCGAGCCTGGCTTCTGCCAGAAGTATAAATTTCTCGGGAGAGAAGAAGCGTCTGGTCCTCTGCCCATTCACTCCAGAGGCCCCCTTCAGGGGAATCAGGGAGATCGAAGACTGCGTCCAGAACCGCCTTACTCTCCCCCCCTCGCACAAGATCGGGGCTAGTTCTCTCTCCCAGTAAAGCGGACAGGGCGTCAATAATAATGGATTTCCCCGCCCCGGTTTCCCCTGTGAGGACATTTAACCCAGGACCGAGGTTTAAACGAACTCTTTCAATGAGAACAAAGTTCGCGATGTTAATCTCGACTAACATCTCTGCACTCCCAGGGAGCGACAGGGATATTTTTCACCTTCCAAAACGATGTCCCCATTTCAGCCGAGATTGGAGGCGGTCAAAGAAGCTGGAACGCCCCAGAGAAATTAATCGAGCGCTGAGATCAGCCCGGCAAACCCTCACTTCATCTCCTGTTTCTACCGAGAAGCCAATTTGGCCATCAATGGTCAGCATCGCTTCATCCGAAGATTCAAGAACCAACTTGATCTCCTCATCTCGGTTAAGGACTACCGAACGAGCGTTTAGGCTATGCGGGCATATCGGAGTGATCAGAAGGACCTCGACTTGGGGGTGGACTAAAGGCCCTCCTGCCGAAAGGCTATAAGCAGTAGATCCAGTTGGGGTAGAAACAATCACCCCATCGGCGGAGTAAGTGGCGATATAGCCTTCCCGGGCCTCAGTCCGGATGTCTACCACCCGGGAGAGAGCCCCTCGAGTGATAACCACATCATTCAAGCCGAGGCAAGTGGCCAACTCTTTTCCCTCTCGGAACAACCGGGCTTGAAGCATCATCCGTTCATCCATAGTATACTGTCCTTGGAGGACTTGGTCTACTGCTGAGAACAGTTCTTCCGGTTCGGCTTCGGCTAAAAACCCAAATCCCCCGAAGCGAATGGGTAACAAAGGGATACACCGAGGCGCTGCAAACCTGCTGGCCGAGAGGAGAGTCCCATCCCCTCCCAGCACCACCAGAAAATCAGATCCCTCCAAAAGATCCTCCTGGACAATAGGACGGTCGGCTTCCATCCGAGGGGAGAGACGCACGGAGTAACCCTTCCTCTCCAAATACTGGGTCAGCTCTCGGGAGGCCCGTACTGCTGCTGGCTTTTTGGGGTTAACTACGATTCCTACGGTCTTCAAAGGCAGATTCCCTAGTATGAAGAGATTTCTTCCCGGGGGAGTAGCACCCTATATCAACTCCATTATAACGCAGGAGGAAGTTGTACGGTTTTCTTGGAGAGCTTTTTGCTCCCCTTCTCGGAAGCAAGAGCCACTATTTGGCATACCTGGGATCGAGCCTCTTTTGGATCTCCCTGGTGCAACTTGGGTCTCTCCCTTCCCTCTGTAGTGATCGGATAGGTTTCCCCAAGTTTTTCAGAGGGCCTCGCGGGTATAGGGCATCTTATCTACAATTACTTCGCAAGGAGCCCTTCTTAAGAGAGCGTCGGTTGTGCGCCCTAGGAGGCTTTCCATTGCAGGAATACGCGGGCGCATCCCAACAACGATGACATCCGCTCCATAGTCGAGAGCTGCACGCAGAATTCCTTCAGAGGCTTCCCGAGCACGCTCTATATGCCGACAGACTCTCAGGTTATGGAGGGAAACGATCGCTTCTGCTCGATCGAGAATCTCTTTTGCCTTCTTCTCAGCCGCAGGAAGAGGAGAAGTTAAAGGAAGAGATCGGGGAATCTCCAAAACATATAACAAGTGAATCTCTGTCTCCTCCTCTCGGGCCAATCGGCAGGCAAGCTCCACCGCTCGATCGGAATAAACTTGCCCCACAACTGGGACAAGGAGCACTCTTCCTCCTACCGTCCGGTAGGCCCGGGCCACTTCCCTAGGCACAGGAGCAGGAAGATGGAGCATCCACCAGAAGATGGTTCCCAAGGAGGCGAGGAAAACCCCTGTAATCAACAGACCAATAGGTTCAACCATAGATGAAAGATTAAGAAGGAGGCTCATACTTTCGAATCTCTCCCCAAAGTTTCCGGAATAACAGCAAACGGTGAACTCCTAAAAGGAGAAAAGCAAGGCTTGACAGCCAGAAAAGCCATCGGTCCACGGTGATGGCACGATAGAGGTGAAAGCCTCCTAATAGGCAGAAGAGGATCCCCGTAAGAAGAGGCTGACAAAGACCTTTTAACCTTAGCTCGTGTTTCATTAAGGATTACCCTTCACCGGATACCACTCGACGGTATCTCTCCCTCTCGGCTAAGTTTAGGCGGTATCGTTCTAACAAGTCATACTCACCGGCACTTTCAAGGACAGATAATTGCATCTGCTCCCAATCCCGGGGTAGACTTCGGAACACAGGCAACTTCCGTCGGAGACGAGAATGGACGAATAACGCTAAAGAGAGGAGGACCCAAAGGGGGCCAGCAATCCTCCCGATGTGGTGAGTAAGCATCACTTCCATTAAAACGAAAAGGATGGCTAGGGCGCCTAGGAAGCCGAGGAGAGGGATATAAAGGACTACTCCGTCCTTCCGGCGGTACCGAAGGTTTAGAGGAACCCGATAAGGGCGAGGCGTGTAAGGGTCACTAAAGCGCAAACGGAGAGCTGCGACCCAAACCGTGAAATAAGCCAAGCTAGCCCCAAAAGCGTAGAGGTTTGCTAGAATATCCACCGCCCTGGGGGTCTGGTACCGAGGATGAGGCCCGGCCAGGAAAGCCATACAGGTCATCACCGCAGCGATTCCCGCAATCAGAAGGAGAGTCTGAACCGGAGTGCCAAAGCGAGGATGGATATGGGAAAACTTCTCACTAACGAATTGGAAACGCCCCATAGTGTAAAGCAGTCGAGCAGAACCGAACAAAGCTGAGGTCACCGCGAACCAAAGGACCACCATTCCCATCAGGGCAGTTAAAGGTCCCGCCCAGCTCCCGATGGAAGGGAGGTGACCTGCAACAGTAGCCAATGGGTGGGCTTCTCCTACCCCCCGGAATTCAGTCCAGGAGATGGTTCCCATAGCCAAGGTGGAAAAGGCCAAGGCAAAAAGGAACACCGTTAAAATAAGCGATAAAGCGGTTCGGGGGATGATGGTTGCCGGACGACGAGTCTCCTGGGCGGTTTGAGAAATGGCCTCGAGGCCCACATAGGAGATAATCGCTAAAGAGGAGCCATACATAAACTGCTGAAGAGTAGGAGGAGAGTTCACCCACTGCCGAGAGAGCAGTTCCGGCTTCCAGGCCACCAGAAACCCCCAGGAGATAATGAAGATCTCTAGTAGAAGATCAAAGGTGCCGGTTTTTAGGATGAAACGTTCAGTTTTCCGGGGATTCCTCACGCTAAAAAGGGTTGCTACTAGAATGACAAAGAGGCTCTGAAGCAACCAAAGGAGATTCACCCTCCGGAAGAAGCCGAGGTCCATCGAATAGTAATAGATTTCAGGATAGAAATAGTTCAGATAGCCCGCGGTAACAACCGAAAAAAGGGCGATGTTCACCACGTAGTCCAGGAGCAGAGCAGACCCTGCGATAAATCCGGCGAAGTCACCTAAGCCTCTTAAAACGTAGAAAGTACTCCCCCCTGCAATAGGATAAGCGGAAGCTAATTCAATGTAAGCGAAGCCCATTAGCAAGTAAATCAGGCCGGCAGCGAGAAAAGCCACCGGTGCGAAGCCCTGAGTAGCAGAAATCACAATCCCTAAAGCGACGTAGATGTTGGCGCCAACATCGGTGTACCCCCACATAAAGGAGCTCCAGGGTGAAATCTCCCTACGTTCACCGATAAGGAGCTCACACTCCGGGCTCCTCGAGGAACCTTCTTCTCTTGGAGAATCTTGCATCCTCTCCAGCCTCCGAAGATGACTATACCCCTGGATAATTTTGATTGTCAACCTTCCTCTTCGCCCTGCCTTAGAGGTAACCTCTTCCCTTCCCCCCTGGAAATATTCTGCAACATTTTCCCTCCTTCGGTGTCTTTTATAACTAGAAGCTCTCCTTAGTGCTCATAAAGTTGTTCCAGGGAGGGGAGTCCTTTGAGTTCACTGTAAGGGAGGGAGAAAGGGAAGGTATGAGTCTCGACCCTGCGGAAGTGGAGCGAATTCTACGGGTTTATCGGCCCTTGGTTATGGGAATTGCGCAAAACTATTTCATCCGAGGGGCAGATCGGGAGGACGTCGTTCAAGAGGGAATGATCGGATTATGGAAAGCGATCCGGGATTTTCGCCCCGAATTAGAAATCCCCTTTGAAAACTTCGTTCGCCTCTGTGTTCGCCGGCAAATTATTACTGCGGTCAAAACGGCGACACGGGCGAAGCAACTTATCCTGAGCGACTCCGTGTCCCTAGAAACCCCTCTTTCGGAAGAAGAAGGAACCCTAGTAGATTTAATCCCGGATGCCAGCTCCAGAGACCTAGCGGAAGTAATGGTTCACCGAGAGTTTCTTGAAAAACTTTTTGACAAACACCATAAGGTTTTATCTCCCTTAGAACGACAAGTTTTAAGGCTTTATGTTTTAGGTTATAGCTATCAAGAGATTGCTCGTAATCTAGGATGCAAGTCCAAAACCGTGGACTGTGCTCTCTATCGAATCAAAAAGAAAGCCAAGCGGTTAATCCAGGAGATGTAGAAGACCCAGAGAGGTTTTTCCAACCTTTTACCTTTTGGTCTAGAGGTCAGGTCGAGGGCCGATAAGTTCAAGACCGGGGAAATCCGAGGCAAATTTCTTGAAATTCTCCACAAAAGCTTTGGCCAGTTTGCACGCTTGTTCTTCATAAGCTCGGGGGTTATCCCAGGTAGACTGGGGATTAAGCAGGGTTTCTGGCACCCCTGGAATCCTTGTAGGTACCTCAAAGCGGAAGAAGGGGTCTCGCTTCCACTCTAGGGCCTCCAACTCTCCTGAGATTGCGGACCGAACGATTTTACGAGTTTCAGCAATAGGAAAGCGGTGACCGATCCCGTAAGGCCCTCCGGTCCAACCAGTGTTAATGAGATAAGTGCGTACCTGGTACTTTTTGATCTTCTCCCGGAGGAGCTCCGCGTAGACCTTGGGAGGGCGAGGCAGAAAAGGAGCCCCAAAACAGGTGCTGAAGGTTGCTTGAGGTTCGCTTCCCAACCCAGCCTCTGTCCCTGCTAACCGAGAGGTGTAGCCCGAGAGGAAGTAGTACACTGCTTGTTCAGGGGTTAGCCGGGCGATAGGAGGGAGGACACCAAAGGCATCGGCCGAGAGAAAAAGAATCACTTTGGGGTGTCCCGCAACTCCTTCTTTCACCGCCCCGTCAATATAATCAATCGGGTAAGCGGCCCGGGTGTTCTCAGTGATACTGTCATCATCATAGTCAGGCTCCCGGGTGATAGGATCTACCATAACATTTTCAAGAACCGCACCGAAGCGAAGAGCCTTCCATATCTGAGGCTCATAGACCGGAGAGAGGCGGATACACTTAGCATAACAGCCTCCCTCAAAGTTGAAGACCCCGTGGTCACTCCATCCGTGTTCATCATCCCCTAAAAGCTTCCGATCAGGGTCGGCGGAAAGACTCGTCTTCCCCGTTCCCGAGAGGCCAAAGAAGAGGGTTACATCCCCCTCCGCTCCCACGTTGGCGGCGCAATGCATAGGGCAGACCCCTCTCTCCGGCAAAAGGTAATTCATTACAGTGAAGACAGCTTTCTTCATCTCCCCTGCGTAATGGGTACCCCCTATGAGAACAATTCGCTTGGTCAGATTGAGCATAATAAAGGCATCGGAACGAGTACCGTCTTTGCCAGGATCCGCATTAAAACCCGGGACGGAGATCACCGTAAACTCTGGGTGATGATGACTCAGGTGGTGGTGATCGGGGCGAAGGAAGAGCTGGCGCGCAAAGAGGTTGTGCCAAGCGAGCTCGGTGATCACCCGAATGGATAACCGGTATCGAGGGTCCGCTCCAGCAAACCCGTCAAAGATAAACACCTCCCGCCCTTCCAAATACTGCTGAACCTTTTGCAACAAGTAATCAAAGGTCTGAGGACTAATCGGTTGATTCACTGTCCCCCACCAAATGGAGTCGTGAACAGAAGGATCATCCACGACAAACTTGTCTTGGGGAGAACGGCCTGTTCGGCTCCCTGTTGAAACGCACAAACTACCTGTATGGGTAAGGATTCCCTCCCCCCGTTGGATCGCTGCTTCGATAAGGGCTGGGGTTGAAAGGTTCCAATGTTCCTTCCCCACGCTGATGATGCCCTGATGTTCTAAGGAAAAAAATCCCTCCATCCTTCTCCTTCTCTATAAAAGAGTTTCATTACAAGCCAGCGATAGCCAAAAAGAGCGTTTTGATCCCTCCCTAGGCCTCTCGATCTCCGTCTGAAGTTCAAGCTGAGGGGTAATTAGCAAAGTGAAGCCGGCGGAAAACCGCCGATATTCCCTGGATCAAGTTATAACCAGTGCCCCTTTAAAGCCCCGTGGGAATCCTGAGAGGTCGGCTAGGAGGAAGTCGGTTATCTACCACAAAGCTCCATTCCCAAACCAACTTATTCCCTTTCCAGTCGGCTACTTCAAGGACGACTCGGTGGCGTCCATCCTCCATCGGCTTCACCACGGTGGCCGAAGGCCTCTCCCCGGGCTTTGGGCCAGAGGGGGTACTACCCACATCAGAAGGCCCGATCCGATAGTAGACCAAGCCCTGGTACTCCAGGTAAGTATACTCTAGGGGTTTGCCGTCCAGACTGAGTTTTATCGTATCTGGGTTGATCCCCGAGCCTTCGTCCAAGATCACCGCGGTGATCCAAATAGGGGGAGTTCCTGATATTTCTACTCCACGGGCAGGTTGTTCTCCACTTACCAAAGGTGGCATCCTATCCTCTTCGTCATCCCGGAAGCAGTGGAGGGTACCATCATCGGCTAGAACGTATAAGGTATTATCCATTACTAAGGGGGTAGCAACCACATTGAGGGTTTGAGGAGCGGAGGTGGCTCCGGTTTCAATCCTTCTCACTTTGTAGTTCCAGAGCAGGTCCCCGGTGGCTGCATCGTGGGCATAGATGAAACCTCGGTTGGACCCGTTAAACACCACCTTGCGAAGGGGGCCTTTACCATTGGAAGGGAGATTCGCAACCACTGGGGTGGAGTAACCCGGCCCCGCGATCTCTTTCTTCCATTTCAAACGCCCTTCGCGGGTTAGACCGTAGAGGAAACCATCCCGGGTGGCAAAGTAAATACCGTCTTCAGTAACCGCGGGGGTCGTGGTAATATTCCGATCCGCTGAAAACCTCCACCGGAAACGCCCTCGAGAAGCGGTAAGACAAAGTAAATCGGGGCCATCAACAATGTACACGAAACCGTTGGCGAACACCGGAGAGGAGAAAGGGCTTGGGCTGGTGAGGTGATACTGCCATTTTACCGGACGCCTCGGCTGTCGATCGGGCGGGGTGGCAAGAATCCGGTCCACATCCAAGGCAGTAAGGTTTTGGTCCCGGGAGAGAAAGAAGAGTAAACCTTCGCCGTAGGCAGGAGTTCCCACAATGGCATCATTAGCTCGGTATAAAGGCCCTCCTGGCCGAACCGCTTGACCCGTTGTAGGATTGACTGCGTAAATCCCCCCATCGTCCGCCCCGAAGTAGAGGACATTATTGACCAAGATCGGTGAAGCGTTCACTGCTCCCTCCGCTAAAAACTGCCACAATAAGACCCCTTGAGTCGCATCCAGAGCGTAAAGCCGACCGTCTGAGGCTCCTACATAAAGCACCCCGTTCGCGTAAAGAGGGGTCGTTCGCACGGAAGCTGCCTTCGGCGCACCAATAGAACCCTCCCGAGGGTAGAACCATCGAGCTTCCCCCGTGACGCCATCCACTGCAGCAATTACATCCCGAGCAGCAAAAAAGACCAAGCCCGCTGCAGGGCCCTCCGTGGCAGTAATAGGAGAAGAGGGATTAATCCCCGGAATCTGCCGTAAGGTGGCATATTTCCAGGAGAGGGCTAAGGGAACACTAATCGTCGCCCCGGATTCACCCGAATGCGCCGGATTCCCAAGAAACATTGTCCAGGAGGCTTCCGAAGGAGAAGAAAGTCCAATAAGGCTGAAAAGAAGAATTGCTCCCATCCATCCGTAATTCTTCGGCTTAATCATCGCCTTAATCCACTCTCTTTTGAGAAAATAGAAATTTTTGTATAGGGTTAACTTTCTGGAGAACTAAACTTCGGAAGAAAGATCTCCTTACGGTGGGGAGAAGAAAATGAAGAAAATAAGATGTGTTACTGCGGGAATTCATACTTATCCTTGCCCCTTAACGCAAAAACAGTATAACTGCTTTACTCTCCTCAAGTCAAATGACTCCCCTCTATCCTATTTTGAGGGCGATATCCTTCATCCCTCCTAAGAAAAGAGAGGGTAGACTCTTCTTTACAACTCAAAGCAGGAAGCTTTGCTCTCCCTATTCGCCATGGCTCAGGGAAAGATCCCCCTTTCTGAGGGCACCGAAAGGGGAAAGAAGACGAAGAAGGTTTCCTTCTATCGCTAGGGAAACTCCTTCTATGGATGTCTTATCTCTCAACCCTTACTATCCCTCGTATACAAGGGATCAAAGAGGAGAAAAGGATGGAACGCACCTTTGTTATGATTAAACCAGATGCAGTAAAAAGGGGATTGATTGGAGAAATTATTCGTCGCTTTGAAAATAAGGGGTTCAGAATCGTGGCTTTAAAGATGATGGAGGTTAGCCAGGATTTAGCAGAACGCCACTATGAAGTACATAAGGGGAAACCCTTTTATTCCAGCTTAATCCAGTTTATCACCTCGGGGCCAGTGGTGGCAATGGTTTTGGAAGCCCCCGAAGCTATAGCCTTAGCTCGCAGTATCATTGGGGCAACCCGTCCCACCGAAGCTACCCCCGGCTCCATTCGGGGTGACTTTGCAACAACAACCCAGGAAAACCTGGTACACGGCTCCGACTCGCAGGAAACAGCTGAATTCGAGATTCGCCTCTGGTTTGGGGAGGAATACATCACGCCAAAGGAGAAACCAGCTGTGTAGAAAGGCAACTTTGCCCTTTCAAAAACCTCAAAACCTTGAGAGAGGAGGAGAAAGATGCGATATAACCTTTGGGTTTCCCTTTTGCTTTTCACTGCTTCAGCCGTTTTGGCCAACGCCCAGCCTACCCTAAAAACCAAGGTAGGGCACTTGTGCTGTGGAGGATGCGCAAGTTCGGTGACCTCTGCCCTCCAAAAAGTCAAGGGTGTCCAAAAGGTGAATGCCAGTGTTGCAGACCGCTCGGTGGAGATTATCCTTGCTGAAGGACAAGGGATAGACCTGGCTGGAATTGTTGATGCTATGCGTAAGGCCGGTTTTTCAACCAACGAGGCTCTGCTTACTGGGGCAAAAGGAGACGTCGTTGTTGAAGTGGGGCACCTGTGCTGTGGCGGTTGTGCTTCCGCTGTCCAATCCGCCTTGGCAAAGGTGCCAAATATCGCTAAATCCTCTGTTCAGCAAAGCCAAAGGAGACTTATCATCACCCCTAAGGCAGGTACCCCCTTTAACCTGATCACCCTTTACCAAACCCTCTGGAGCGCTGGCTTTCCACCGTTGACTATAACTCTGCCTGGTTAGGCCATTAATTATAAAAACTGGGGTGTCTTCTGAACCCCCGGAGCCTCTGTGAGGATAACCCTCCGGGGGTTCCTTTTTCTATGCAAACCTTCTAAAATAAAAAACAGGACAGAGAAATCCTCCTTCCAAATGATGGCCCTCCACCGTTTTTACCTTCCTCCAGCTTCCTTAATCGGCAATAGGGCAGTTTTCTCTCCGGAGCAATCCTTTCAAATGACCCGGGTGCTCCGGCTCCGGCCCGGGAGCTTAGTGGAAGTTTTCGATGGTTCAGGCCAAGCCTGGCTTTGCCGGTTGACTCAAGTATCCTCTTCCCAAACCTGGGGCGAAGTGGTTGAGCCTCTATCTCGCCAAGCGGAGCTCCCCTTTCCCCTGATCCTCATCCAAGCCCTGCTCAAAGGGGAGAAGTTAGAATGGGTTCTTCAGAAAGCCGCTGAACTAGGGGTCTCGGCTATTCTTCTGGTGAAAACCGAAAGAAGTATTGTTCACCTGGCCGAGGAGCAGATCCCCAGGAAGTTAGCCCGGTGGGAGAAGATTGTTCAAGAGGCGGTGGAGCAAGCTCGTCGAACCCATCTTCCCTCGATCCTTTACCTCAGCTCTTTTTCCACAGCGTTGGAGTGGATTACCAAGCAGAAAGACTCCCTTTATCTGCTCATCCCCTATGAAGAGGAGCAGAGCACCCTCCTTTGGAACCAGCTTAAAGAGTTGCCAAGCGCCCCCTCTATTGCGGTCTTCATCGGGCCTGAAGGAGGGTTCTCCCCCCTAGAGGTTCAGCAATTGAAGAACTTGGGGGGAATAACGGTCTCCCTAGGCCCCCGGATTCTCCGGTCCGAGACCGCAGCTATCACTGCTCTCGCCTGTATTAGTCTGTTCTTGGAGCAGGGTGGTATTCCATCTGCAGCACCGAAACCCGAGATCCGGTGATGTAAACCGGGGAGTCTTGAACAGTTATCGAGGCATCGGAAGGAGTAAGGATTTTGATCAGTTTCCCGTAGAGGTCATAGACCTCAGCATTATCTGAGGAGATCTTGAGGCGGAATTGCGCTTCTCCTCCTTCTGTCCATAGAACAGTGACCGGTTTTCCTGAAACACGGAACTGAAGGCCATGGAGACCTTTTGGAAGTTCCATCGTTCGGAAAAGGATTCCTCTTCCTACGAAACGATGGAGAGTCTGCAAGGCATTATAAGCAGGGCGAGGAGAGAGATCCGAGTGGTTAACAATGCCGAAGTTATGCTCAGGTTCGTTGGGATCGGGGCCATCGCATTTAATATCGTACCAGATACTTACCGGCAGCTCTGAGGCATAATTATTTAAGAACATCCTTACAAGGTATTTCGCCTGAACCTCCGGGGTAATGCTCCTCCAACTGGTGGAATAACCCCATTCTCCGCTCCAGATAGGGATGTTCTTATTTCCAGGAGCATAACGCCGAATCAACTCTCGCAAATGGTCCAGCTCCCGATTCATCGTCTCCGGAGGGGTTTGGCGGTAAGGATGGACTGCGACAACGTCCACAAAGTTAAGCAAACCCTCTTGAAAAGTCGCTTCTAAGAACTTGAGATCAATCCCTGAGGTCCCTCCGGAGATAACCACCGCCCTTTTATTCGCCTCTTTGATTTTTTGGGCTGTGAGTTTGGCTAATTCAGCGTAAGCCTTGGGGTCGGGTTGAGGTTTCCAGAATTGAGGAATGTTCGGCTCGTTCCAGATTTCCCAGTAAGGGGCCTCTTTGCCATAGCGTTTCACCGCTTCGTAGGCGAACTGGGCGAAGGCCCTTCTTCCCTCCTCGGTGTGGGGAGGTAACCCATTATCATAGAGGGGATTGCCGTAGTCCAGAATAAAAAGGGGTTTAATATTGCGTCGTTTAAGCTCTTTTATCAAGCGGTCATAGCCTTCGAAATTATACTTCCCCTTCTCCTTTTCCACATAAGACCAGACGAAATCCATACGGATCCAGCGGAAACCTGCTTGCTGAATGAGGTCTAAAAGGGCGATATCCGGTTCGATAAAATGGATATTAACCCCCCAGGAATCCTGAAACCGCTCTGCCGAGGCTATTCGGGTCACCAGCAGACCCACCGTACCAGCGGCCATAGCTGTGGCCAAGACCCACCGTTTCATCCGGAACCCTGCCATTGTTCCCCCTATCCTCCTTTTCCTTAACCGGTGAAGAAGCTCCTCCTTAAAAGTGGATAAATCCGGATCTTGTATTTTCTAGAGGGATTCAGTATAAAATTAAAGTAAAGCAGGAGTTTTAGCAACAAGGGGAAAAGGATGCTCAGAAAGGACAATGGCTTTACCCTCATTGAGTTATTGGTGGTTATCGCCATTATTGCCATCCTCGCCGCCCTTCTATTCCCTGTGTTTGCCCGGGTGAGAGATAAAGGGCGGCAGGCCCGTTGCTTTTCTAACCTTCGGCAAATCGGGTTAGCTGCCGTTTCCTATACCCAGGATTGGGACGGGATCCTCCCTACCCTGGGGGACCTCCGAGGTTTTCCCCGGAATTATACCGTTTGGAAAGATTACCTCTTCCCTTACATCCGCAACAAAGAGGTTTTCCTCTGCCCCAGCAACCCTGTTGGTTGGGGATGCAATGTAGATTTTTACTACGGCGTTCAGGATGGATGTCGGCTGTCTCAGTGTGCGGCGATGGGAGATTGCACCGGAAGGTGGCCGATGTCTTACGCTATGGTGCCCGCCCTAGCAGACACCCCTGAACCTTGGGTCAGCACCTCAGAAGTCGGTTTACAAATCGCTCCTGGTCGTCCTTTAGACCAAGTGCCGGCCCCAGCCGATTCGATTATGGTGGTCGAAACCCGCTATTGGACTTTTGATGGCTTCTGGCCCTATATGCCCGATATGATTACTCGCCCTGTGCGAGACAACCCCTATCAGCGGGGGACTTTTGACCAAAGCCATAATAAAGGGAGCAATTGGTTATTTGTTGACGGCCATGTAAAATGGATGAGACTGAAGCAAACCCTCCAACCCCGCCTGCTATGGTACGACCCCTGGAGGGTGATTGACATTCAAAAAGCTTTACAAGCGATTCCTGCTGAGTACCAGTAACGCCGGCCTATCTTTTTCGGCAAGATTCCCTAAAAGCCTTCTAAGGCCAGGGATCAGGTTCCAGTTGGAGAACTCGGCGGAGGATCTTCAAAGCGTCGGTAATAGTGATCCGTCCGTCTCCCACAGCCCCGGTTTCCGGGTTTTTAGGGTAGACATCAGCCGCTTTTTTCTGAAGGTCTGTAGGTTCGCGAAGGCCCACCACAAAGCTGAGTACCAAGGTAACGTCAGCAACTTCTACCCTACCGTTCTGGTTAACATCTCCATAAAGGAAAGAAGTCGCTGGACCAGCGAAGGCATAGAGTTTGCCATCGGTAGAGCCAACATAAAGGGTGCCATCAGGGGCAATGGCGGGGGAAGAGGTGACAAAGGAGCCCGTGGGGTACCTCCATTTTTCCTTGCCATCGGGGCCAACCGCATAGATATTAAAGTCATCAGAACCAAAGTAAACTGTCCCATCGGCCCCTACACAAGGTGAGGAGAAGATGGGGCCTAAGTTCCCTTGGGGCGGGAAAACCCACTTTAAGGTGCCATCGGTCTTCAAAGCATAGAGCTTTCCATTTTCTGCCCCCACATAAAGGGTGCCGTCTTTCCCCAAAGCGGGAGAAGAGTAGATGGCAATCGGAGGTTCGCCCGGTTTATTCAGGCTGTAGGCCCATTTGGGGGTCCCATCTGGGCGTACTGCATAGACCTTGCCGTCCAAACTACCGAAGTAGACGACGCCCTCCGGATCTACTACAGGGGTACTTTCGATCCAACCTCCTGTAGGAAAGGCCCACTTTTTCTCTCCACTGGGGGTGATAGCGTGGAGGTGACCATCTTGGCTTCCCACATAAAGGGTGCCGTCTGGCCCCATAGCCGCTGAGGAGTTGACGGGGCCTAGGGTTTCTTGGTAGATCCAGGCGAAGCTGCGAGACTCTGGGGAGAAGGCATAAAGAAAAGTGTCCTGGCTCCCGATGATGACCAAACCGTTAGGGGTGATCAGGGGGCTGGCTTCAAAGGGAGGGCCAAGGCCGTTTTTTCGAATAATGAACTGGGGGTAATCTCCTCGGTCCTTCAAAACCCAGATGGCGCTTTTCTCCCCTTCGTTACTGGGGGTCTCTCTCACCCCTGTCCCAAAGATAATAAGGCCATCAGAGGTCACTGCAGGGGAGGAATCAATCCAGCTGAAATCGCCAGTGGGCCACTTCCACTTCAGGGTTCCATCAGGTCTTAGGGCATAAAGCACCCCGTTGAGAGCTCCGAAGTAGATAGTCCCATCCGGGCCAATACTGGGGCTAGATTCGATGGGAGAGGGAGGATCTATAGCAAAAGTCCATTTCGGGGCGCTTACTTGTTGTGGACCGACAAAAGGGCTTTGTCCTGTGCGCTGAGCGTCGTGGCGAAACATTGGCCAAGCGGGGGTGACTTGAGGTCCCGCTTGGGCCACTACCCAGAAACATTGCCAGGAGAGAACCACGAGGCCCAAAAACACTTTACCCAACCGGTGGTTCGTGCGAGTTGCGGTTAGGATACCGGTCCTTGAGAGATTTCTAAACTGGTCACGTCCCACGGCGCCCCCGTGTTAATTATAGCAGTGCCTCGTAGGGTATCACCAACCCGAATCTGAGCCAAGTCCCCCGGTTGCCCGTTAATTTCGATCACCGTGGAGGGGAGAACTTGAAGGAGAATAGCAACCCCACGGCGGGTGGTAAGAGTAATGATCCCCTCCCCCACTTGGACACCAGCAACAACCCCCTCTATTATAGTATCGGCGGAATTGCCGAACCAGACTAGGCCCACCAACTGCTCCTTCTCATTCCAAAAAACCCGGATGTTTACTTCGTCGCCCTTCTTAAGGGTTTTGATAAGATCTGCAGGATTAACTCTTTTATTGTTATAGCGCACCAGCTGAGGGGGATAAAGGGGATCTATGTAAACAGGGATCTCCACCCCTAGCCAGTTTCTCACCAAAACATAGCTCCCTTGAATTTTTTCCACAATTCCGAAGACATTTGACTGTTTCCCGATTCGAGGGAGGGAAACCTCCAGGCGAGAAGCATTGAGAGTAAGACCTGTAATATCAGGGTTTCCGAAAGCCTGAACCATATCCCCTACCTGAATCTCTTCCAAAGAAGCCGGCATCCCCTCCCGACGGATCAGAGTGCTCTCATCACTGATAACAGTCCGGAGGGGGTTACCTAGCGGACCGGGGACACGAACAACCAAAGTCTTTGCCAAAAGATCAATCTGTTCTACCTTCCCAAAGACAGAACCCACGGGACCTAGGGTTTGGGCATCAATCTCTAAAGCGATATAAACCCCAGACCGGAACTCGACAATCACCCGGGCCCAATTCCCCACCCGAAGGTTCTGAACCTTGGCATCCACGCGATCTTTGATAATTCGAGTTCTCGAAGTGAAAAGAATCTCAAGGGGCCTCCCACTCTCACGATCAAGAAGGAGAGAAGATTTTTTCAGGTCAATCTGACGGATGAGGCCGGTGAAACCACTGAGACTCTGCGAGTAAGCAGGTCCCTCACTTCTTATCGTTACAATAAGAAGTGAAAAAAGGGATAAAAAAAGGAGAGGCAACGTGGAGTACCCTTTAAATCGTTCTTTATCCATTCTGTTTCCCCTAAGGAGCAGTTTGTAAAAGAATTCGGAAAAAGCTTCAACGCCATTACAACTAAGAAACTAAGGAAGACCTCTATTTCTTAAACTTAAAGGAGCCAGAACCGCCCGAGAGACGGGGACTAGGCCTGTATGGCCATCCGCGAAAACCGCATTCACCCGAGCCTCAAGGACTAACCCGCTAGGGAGTAGGGATCTTCGATAAACCATATGCCAATCATTGCCGTAATCCTGAAGGAGCCGGGTTTTAGCCGGCTGAGAGAGGGAATCCAGGGAAAGACCGTTGATCGAACTAGAATTCTTATTTTCATCATTCCCCTCTCCTGCCTCTTCAGAAGAATTATCCTCCCAAGGGTCCCAAAGATAGCTCGTTCCCGCAGAAGAGAAAACCCGAGAAGGAAACCCGTAATAGGGTGCTCCTTTATCCGAAGGACATTCAAAAAGGTTTGGAGCCTTAATATAACCCCCTTTGTCTAACAGGTACCTGAGATAAGTTCCTGAAGAAGGCGTCCATCGGGTTCCTTCAAAGCGTTCTCGGATGGTATTTCTTGTCCACAGAAAGAGCGCCCCTTGGGCATCACCGGGCAAACTATTCGCATAGGCATCCCCTGGAACCCGGGGCAGGAAACCGTCCCAATCCTCTGCATATAAGAGGACCGCATGGCCTATTTGCTGTAGATGAGCCTTACACTGGGTAACATAAGCTCGGTTGCGAGCCCCCCAAAGGACAGGAAGGAGGATAGCAGATAACAGAGTGACCACAGCAATTACAACCAAAAGTTCAACAAGGGTAAAAGCCCTCTCCCCTCTCCCCCTCATCTTCGGTATATCTCCTCTTTGGCAGGTGCTTCTCATTAGAGTACGCTATCAAGGCCTTACGAGTCATCTTCTGTATCACTTTATTATATACCGGATCCACCTCCCTTACTGAGGGAATCTGAAAAACAGTACACCCTTAGGGATAAACCAGCCGTTTTAGCGGATAATCTTTGTCGTCGCTCCCCTCAAAGGAGCTCTCTCAGGAATTCTCTTAAGGCACGGGCTCGGGTCCGGGAGAGCTCCACCGTGGTTCCCTCCTTATCATTCAGAAGGAGCTCGTAAGACCGCTCTCCTAGATGGACGACCTCCTTCACTCGGTTGAGGTTAACAATGCATCCTTCATTCGCCCGGATGAAGTTGAAAGGGGCCAACTTCTGCTCCATTTGGGTGACAGTGTAAGGAATAGGGAACTCCCCTTTAAGAGTTTTCATATAAACCCTCTTCCCCTTGGCTTGAACATAGAGAATCTCCGCAGGGTCAAGCAATTTGATCGAGTGATGAACCCTAATGGGGACCCTATTCATTTGAGGAACCATTCGCTCAATAACTCTTCCCAATCGGCGAATCTCCTCCTGCGTTCGTCCCTCCTGCTCAAAACGCCGGATCCGGGAGAGGGCTTTGCGTAATCTCTCCTCATCATAAGGTTTCAGAATATAATCGAGGGCACAGGCTTCGAAGGCCTCCAAAGCGTACTCCCCATAGCCAGTACAAAAGATAATCCAGGGTGGGTTTTCCATCTCATTAAGATAACGGGCAGTTTCTAGACCATCTATCCCTGGCATTCGGATGTCTAGGAATGCTACATCAGGAGAAGTCGCTTGAGCGATTTCAAGGGCTTCCTCTCCGGTCTCTGCTTTCCCCACTACTTCAAGATCTCCAATTCGGGTAAGAAGCAAGGCAAGATAGTCCCTTGCCATAGGTTCATCGTCAACTACTAGTACCTTTAAGCTCATAGGTCCTCCCAGGGATTAAGAAGATGTCTTTTAGGGAATAGGGTACCTAGCAAAAGGCACTCCTATTATTAATCTTCCCTTATCCCCCCTCAATTTTGGAAAGCTGAGAAAGGTGAGGGTTCTCTTCTCTTTCAATCCTCCAGGCAGGTATCCACCAGAACACTGCGGTTCCTTGCCCTGGTCTACTGAGGATGTGAAAGCGAAATTGGCCCTGATAGATTCGGTTACAGCGTTCCTGAAGAACTCTCAAACCACTAGGTCGGCTAGAAGGGGAAGATTTCACCTTCTTCCAGTCAAAGCCCACTCCGTCATCCACGACACGGACTTGAAGCCATGGGCCTCTCTGCTTCACCTTGATCTGAACTCTTCCTCCTCCCACTTTCTGAGAGGTACCGTGGAGGATAGCATTCTCCACAAGGATTTGGAGGCCAAAGGAGGGGATCAGGAGAGAATAAGTCTCGGGTATAACCTCCTGCTCAATCTGGAGGCGTTCCCCAAAGCGGGCTTGTTCAATCTCTAAATAGGCTTGGACGTTCTCCAACTCCTCCCGGAGGGGGATAAGAGCTGGAGGACTCTCCCTTAAGGACCGACGCAAGAAATGCCCTAGGCGGACAATCACCCGACTTGCCCGGGGAGGATCGAGCTCACAGAGAGCAGCCAGGGTGTTAAGAACGTTAAACAAAAAATGGGGATGAACCTGGGACTGGAGGGCCTTGAGCTCTGCTTGGGCTGCTGCCTGAGTTTGAAGCTCCAATTCCGCCAGCTCCATCTGGTATCGGCTGAAAAACTCCGCTAGGCCAACCCCTAAACTTAAAGTATCTTCTCCAAAGGGACGCCCCTCAGCTTCGTATAGGTGGACATAGCCGATAATCTTCCCCTGATGGAAAAGAGGGCTGATAAAGGCGGAGCTAAGAGGACAACCTATCACCGGACATTGCACCCTATCTCCTGCTGAATTGGGAGAGGCCGGCTCTGGCTTCATCAAGGTCTCCTTTCCGGGCTGGTGATGATCCTCTCCAACTCCCACGAAAGCAAGGTAGTGTTGCTGATCCGAGAAAGCAACCGCAGCAACCCCCGTTATATCTTTAATAATACGAGCGATGGAAAGGGCCGAAGTGCGCGTTAGACCTTGCCGAAGATAAGGGAGGGTCCGGTTAGCAATCTCTAAAGCCCTGGAAATTTGCTGACGAGCAATTTTCTCCTGCTGGAGCCGCAAGTCCTCGAGAATCCAGAGGAAGACCAAAACTCCTACCCCTCCTCCAAGCATAGGAGGGGCAAAGAAGAGCAGTAAGGCGTCCCAGCTGGCAAAAAGGGAGAAGTTAGTGGTGAATAACTCGATAGCCAGCCAAATCGCTTGGCCGAGTAAGCCTACCAAAAATCCGGCAATTTGCCTCTCTTGGGGAGCCGGATGGTAGGAATAAACCCATCCAGCGATAAAACCTGCTAAAATAGCTCCTACTCCGCTATTCCACAACGAGTGGTACCGAAGAAGGAGGAGAGCCCAAGTCCAGAGTCCTACACCCAATCCCATAGCCGAACCCATAAGAAGTCCGGCCCCCGTAGATGCGATCATGCTGGAATTCGGCCCTCGATGGGGAAAGAGGTCCTCAAGGAGGGACAAGATCGCGAAGAAGATAAAGCCTTTTATCTTGTCGGGCAGGGAGGCCCGGTAGAAGAGGAGACGGGTAAAAATCCCTGTCCTTCCCGCGAGGTAAATCGCCGTGGTAAGGAGGCTCACCTCCAACAAGGAGGCTAGAAAAGAGTTGAACAAGGGATAATGGGTGACCTTTGGCATAAGGGGCTTTTACCGGTGTTCTCAAGGGCTAGTGACCGGTCTGGACTTTCATTCCTATCAACCCCTATTATAAACCATTATTGTCCGAAGCAGGGGGATAAACGTTCGTCTAGAGTAACATATCGAGAATACCATTCTTCATAAAGATCACTCCACTGAGGGTTGGGAGGAATCTCCTGGGAGAAGCTTTGAGATTGAAATAACCAAGGCCACTCTAGCCCGAGGGCTAAACCCGTTAACCGCGCCGCTCCATAGGCTCCTGCCTCAGGGATTTGGGGGATTTTTAAGGGAACTTTCAGAACGCTCGCAAGGATTTGTACCCACAGGGATCCGCGAGCACCTCCCCCACAAACAATCCACTGTTGGTCTTCCTCAACCTCCCTCTCAGAGAAGGCTTTTCTGCTGTGAAAGGCGTCCCAAATTCGGCGGATTTGGAAAGCTGTACCCTCAAGCACCGACCTTATCAAATGCCCTTGGCTATGGTAGAGGCTTAAGCCTACAAAAGCCCCTTTCTGGAGAGGGTTAGGTTTAGGCCCTCGTTCACCCATTAAATGGGGCAAGAAGAAAAGACCCTCTGAACCAGGAGGAACCTGGGCCGCTTTCTGGCAAAGGCTTTCATAGTCAGGAGCTCCCTGGTTCATCTCCCCAAGAAGGTTACCTACCCACTTAAGAGCAGATCCCGTGGTGCTGGTAGCTCCTATCCCGGCTAGGGTGAAACCTCTCTTTCCGCTGCCAGGATCTCTTTCGGGAGGTGGTTCAATTTGGGCGATCCAGGCAGCAGTCCCTAAGTAGAGAATTACCGTAGGCCGAGAAACCGGGCCTAGGCCCACTAGAGTAGACTCCACGTCTCCCGCTCCAACAACGACAGGAATCCCTTCGGGAAGGAGTCCCTCCGTCAGATGGGGGGATGAAACCCCGGCAATATGATCCGAGGGAAGGATAGGGGGCAAATGTTCCCTCCGGAGGCCGCAGGCTTCGGCGAACTCGTAGCACCAGTCCTCCGTTCGACGGTCAAAAAGTCCCGAACCTTGAGCATCCGAAGGGTCAGTCGCTACTTTACCTGTAACCTGGAACCGGAGGAAGTCCTTAGGTAAGAGGAAATAGCGAACTTGCTTAAAGAGTTCAGGATAATGCTCTTTAACCCAGAGGATGCGTGAAGCACTGGAGCTCACTCCTACCTGAGAACTTCCTGAAATCCTTTTTAAGAGGCCTGCGAAGCGGGAAGACAAGTACTCTGCTTGGCGAAGAGAGCGATGATCCATCCATAGGAGGGCTGGGTAAATCGGCTGGCCTTTCTCATCTATAAGGACCGGGGCGTGCATTAAAGCGGTGAAACCTATTCCTAGGATCTCCCGGGGGTTCCTTCTGCTATCGCTGAGAAGATCACAAATCACCTCTTTTACAGAGTGCCACCAGTGCCGAGGGTCTCCCTCAGCCCACCCCGGCCGGGGGAAGGAGAGAGGGGTCTCACAATATCGCTCTGCTATAGGGTACCCCTCCTGATGGATTAGGAGGCCCCTACAGGTTGTGGTTCCCAAATCCAAGGCAAGAAGATAACTCATCTCCCCTTACTCCACCACTTTCCACCAAGAGGGTTTTTGAAACCCCTTTAACCCCTTAACCCTCCATTAGCACCATTGCCTTCAAACCCTTCCTCTCCCTCGAAAGGTTAAAAGCCTGTTCGGTTTCCTCCAAGGAGAAACGGTGACTTATCAAGGGGTTAACTTTCACAATTTGATGTTGGAGAAGCTTGACCGCGGTACTGAAATGATGGGGGGTGTAATCATGAGTTCCTGTAATGAACAGTTGGCGGTAATGGACTTTATTGGGATCGAGGGGGATCTCAGCGGGGGGGTAGGTCCCCGCAAATAAGTTAATCCGAGCATTGATCCCTGCCATTTCGATCCCCATTTGGATTGCCTGGGGGTTTCCTATAGCAATGAGAACCGCATTGGCTCCTCTACCCTCGGTTAGGTCTTTGACTCGATTTATGGGGTCTTCCCCCTGAGGATCGAGGGCAAAGTGTGCTCCTAGCTCCAAGGCTTTCTGCCGACGTTCGGGGATAAGGTCGCAGGCAATAACAATAGCCCCCTGAGCCCGGGCCAGCTGGATATGTTTAAGGCCGATGGGGCCGCAACCGATTACAACCACATCGTCCCCTAAACGGAGGTTAAGGGCTTCACTGCCGTTAATACAACAGGCAAGAGGCTCGGAAAAAGCAGCCTCCTCGAAGGAGAGGTTCTCGGGAATCAGGCGGAGATTAGGGGCTGGAGCCACTCCTAGCTCACAAAACCCTCCTCTAATCCCTCTTACCCGGGTACAATAGTTGAAAATCCCTCTCCGGCAGTAATAACAGTACCCGCAGATGGTACGCCACTCTGGGACCACTCGGTCTCCAACCTTCCATCCTTCTACTTCAGGCCCTAAGGCGAGAATTTCCCCCGCCCACTCGTGGCCTAGGAAACGTGGATAAGCTTTCCCGCCCCGTTCACCTGTAAAAGCCCGGACATCGCTGGGGCATACCCCACAAGCTCGAATTCTTATCAATACCTCCCCCGGGCCTGGTTGGGGGTCGGGAACCTCCTCTATTCGCAAATCACCAGGAGCATAAAGAAGGGCCGCTTTCATCCTGTTCCACCACTTCCCTTATCCCTCATTAAACTCTGCAGGCTAACCAGCGCACCCCGTTGGCGATAATTTGTCTGACTTGAATTGAGAGCATAACCCTAAACCCTCTAACCAAGTTTTCGCAGGCTAAAGCCTATGACTACCAAGGTTCCCTCCATGGGGAAAGGGTTAGGGTAAGGGAGGAACCGAACCCTGGCTAAAGTTTAAGGCTATGCCGGGGCCACAATCCTACCTCGCCCCTCACTCTCTATTTTCCTTTCACAGAAGCTTAACCCTTTTGAGGGAGAAGCGAACTTCCTTATAACAATGGAGGGAAGGAGTTTACAGGTAGACCTACCACAGAAAGCGAATAACCCTATGGGAATGTCCTGTTCTTTAGGAATCATCAGCGAGTAAATGCTCATCCGAGGGGGGACTAGGTTGAACCTACTAAAGTTATTATGCCTCTTCGGATTTAGTCTTCTCCTTTTCTGTACAAGGAGACCTTTGATGAGCCAAGATGTTATCAATACCTTTGACCCCTTGGAAAAACCCGGAAGCAGGCCCTATGAAATGGTATGGGCTTGCCGGAAAGAACCTTTCCCTCCCACCCTTTCCTTCCATCAATTGGAAGGGTGGAAGATAACCACAGAAGGAGGAGCAAAGGCAGTTTTTCAGGTCAGTCGCGCTCAAAACCTATGGAATCGGCCCGTGGGTAAGCTCCGTTATTGGGGAAAGGGCAGGCCCGATTCAAAACCCCGAATCCTCCTTTGGCCTCCCCAACCTATCCCTATCCCTCAGGGGGCGGACGTCGTGGAGATGTGGGTTTACGGGAACCGTTGGGATTGGGAAAACCCTCTGGATACCCCGGCGGTACAAATTGGGATCCACCTTAGGGATCACCGCCAGCGGATTTACCCCCTCCGAGTAGACACTGTCCGATGGAAAGAGTGGTGGCTCCTTCACCGCCGACTGCCCCAAGGGATGGAGTTTCCTGTTTATCTAGAGTGCATTGAGGTTGCGGGGGGGTATCAACCGGAGGAGCGAGAAATCTTCTTCGACTCCATATATTTCTACCAGGAGGACCTCCCTCCCCTGTTCTTCTCTCCCCGTCCCAAGCGGAATCTCACCCTCTTTGAAGGCCAATCTCCCGGAGCCAACCTCGGCCCTGGAACTCTCCCCTTCCCCACCCGGGAAGAAACCATCCTGCCCATAAACCTCAGCAAGTCCTACCACAACGAGAGGATCCCTAAGGGGGAAAACCTCTTTGAGTTTAAGTATTCCGGCAAAGATTGTACAATCCTTTACCAATTTGACGCGACCAAAGGGCTGGCAGGGATCACTGCTTTTATAGAGGGAAAGTTGGTAGGTACCCCAATGGCGGGTGCTGAAGTGCGTCTAGCAGGAAGAGAGAACTCAGCCCCTCTCCAAACTTCTTACCTGGAGGAGGATACTGTTGTCGCCCGGTACGAGGATGGAACCCTCCTTCGCCTGCGGATTTGGCAGAAATCTCTCGTGATAGATATTATCAACCGCAGTGGGCAGGCAACCGAGCTTACTCTAGGCCGGTTCTTCGGAGTACAGGACCCCCGAACGATATGGGTTCCCTATATCACCTTTGGAAGCAGTAACCCTTGCGTCCTTTTATGCCGAGCAGGGCGAAAGTTCCTTTTTGCCTCCCTCTGGTTAGATTGGTATCGTTCTAACGGTTCGGAACTTTATGGAGCGGAAGAAACGAGGCCGAGTACAGCCCGGATCAACGGAGGGGTCCGCTATTATCCGCGTACGGATGGAAAGCGGAATCCTCTCTATGAGCGGTTGTTCCTCACCCTTTCCCCCCGGTTTGAGGAGGTTCTGCCCACCATCCCGAACCCAGTGGGACTTCACGCAAGGGAGGCGGTAGACCGGTTGTGGCAAGAATCTTGGGGGCCTGACAACTACGCAAAGCAGAAGGAACGAAGCAGAAAGCTTCGGGCCTATGGGATTGAAAAGCTTATTCAGTGTAATCACGAAATCACTTGGAGGGATGGAGGAGAGAGCTTCACCCTTCGCCTTCACGCTGCCCCGGGGAAAGGAGGTGATGAGGCCCTCCAGGATTATGTCCAACACCAGAAATCCTTAGGTTGGTTGAGCGGGTTATACACTAACTACTGCGACTTCGCACCGGTGAATGGATTTTGGGATCCCCAGGCGGTTCAGCGCACCTCTGAAGGAGAGTGGCGAAGCGCTTGGCCTCGCTGTTGGGCCTTGAAACCCCTGCGAGCGGTGGAGTTTGAGGCTCAATTGGCCCCTCAAATCAAAGAACGATACAAGCCCAACAGTGCTTATACTGATGTCCACACCGCTGTCGCCCCTTGGCACTATAACGATTATGATGCTCGAGTACCCGGCGCCGGCACCTTTGCCCAGACCTTTTACGCCTATGGTGAACTCCTTCGCAACGATTCTGCTGTTTACCAAGGGCCTATCTTTTCTGAAGGAACCTATCAGTGGATGTATGCGGGATTAGCCGACGGAAACTATGCTCTGGCCTACAACGGTCGCCCTCTAGCTAAGGAACCTCTGCTCCCTGTTTTTGACTTGTATCAAATCCACACGAAAGAGTGTGATATCGGAATGGGTTGGACTTCCTTTTTTTGTGATGCTATTCCTGACTGGCGTCATCCCCAAAATATTGACCGCGCTATTGACCGATTTCTCCTCCATACCCTTGCGTATGGGCATATCGGTTGGCTGGTTGAAGAAGAGTTTGGTATCGAACGCACCTGCCGATCTTATTATATGCTTCAACAAGTTCAGGCTCGGTATGGGTTGAAAGCCCCGAAGAGAATCGCCTATTGGGATGGCCAAAGATTGCTTGAGGTCTCTCAAGCACTAATTCGAGATTTACCCAGAACCCGTCGGCAGATTTACATCGAGTATCCCAATGGTTTGCAGATGTGGCTCAATGATCATTCAGCAGAAAATTGGCAAGTTCGTATCGGTTCAAAGAGAATTCTCCTTCCCCCTGCGGGATGGGCGGTTTATTGTAGAGGGTCTAGGAAGGCAGAAGAGGTAGACTCTTCTCCCCTACTGAGTTTCTCTGCTCTCCAAGAAGGGAGGAAAGTAGACTACCTGAGATCAGAAGCTTATACTTACCAAGATGGGCGAGGAGCATGGTTTGCTACCCCAGAAGCGGGATCTTCAGGAGCACTGGCCCTCTTTCCAGAGAAAGCCAACCAGCTCCGGATCATTCACATCTCCGGGAAAGGCCCTTTTCTGATCCGGCGTCCTTACGGAGTGAGAGGATCTCTCCAGCGGTGCGAGGCTTTTGACGCTGAGGGGAAACCTCTTCCCCCTCCCCAAGTCACGGATAACGGTAAAGAAACTTGGATTAAGCCTGTAGAGGGTGCAGTGCAGTATCTCCTTCTTTTCTCAGGAAAACTGAAAACCCCTAAGTAGGTAAAGGAAACATCCCTATCAAGGAGTGAGAAAATGGAGCTGGCTTTTCGGCAAATCCATTTAGATTTTCATACCTCTCCGCATATCCCGGATGTGGGCAAGGATTGGGATCCAGAGGATTTTGTCCAAACCTTGAAAGAAGCTCATGTTAACTCGGTCACTTGTTTCGCCAAATGCCACCACGGGATGTCTTACTACACCACAAAAGTAGGCTTCCGACATCCTTCCCTCACCTTTGACCTCCTCGGTGAGCAGATTGAAGCTTGTCACCAGGCAGGCATTCGGTGCCCCATCTATTACAGTGTCGTTTGGGATAACTATATGGGCGATCTGCATCCTGAATGGAGGCAGATCAAACGGAATGGTCAACCAGTTGGCCCAGAGCCTTTTGAACCAGGGTGGCTATGGCTCTGCCTCAACAGTGCTTATGTAGATTACGTTGTTGCTCAAACAGAGGAACTTCTGGCTCATTATGAGGTAGATGGGTTCTTTTATGACATTGTCTTTCAGCATCCTCCGGGGTGCTATTGTGTCAACTGCCTCCAGAGTATGAAGAAGATGGGGCTAGATCCTCAAAAGGAGGAGGATCAATGCAAGCATTCTGCCTATGTAGTGGAACGGTTTATGCATCGCCTTACGACCCTGATCCGGGAAAAGCAGCCCTCCGCCACCGTCTTTTATAATGGCCGAGTGAGGTATTCTTTTCCTCAAGAGGCCCGATATTTTACCCATATAGAGATTGAAGCCCTCCCCACCGGAGGTTGGGGATATGGCTACTATCCCTTCTGGGTGAGGTATGTGCGCAACTTCGGGTTGCCTACCTTGGGGATGACCGGTCGTTTTCACCGCTCTTGGGCTGATTTTGGGGGGCTAAAGAACCTTGCTCAGCTGGATTATGAATGCAGTTCTATGTTAGCAAACACTTCTCAATGTAGCATTGGGGATCAATTGCACCCGAGGGGTCGCTTGGATAAAGCGGTTTACCAAGTTATCGGTGAGGTCTATGCCAAAGTCCGGGCGAAAGAACCTTGGTGCCGAGGAGCTGTGCCTGTGACTGAAGTGGGCCTACTCGTAATAGATGAGAAAACGGACTCTGATGATGGTGCTAGCAAAATGCTCCTCGAGATGCAAGTCCAGTATGACGTGATCCCCCCAGAAGCGGATTTCGGAAAATACCGCTTGATCCTTATCGCGGATAAAGGCACCCCTCATCCAGAGCTGATAAAAAAATTGAAAGAGTTTCTCCAAAGAGGAGGAGCCCTCCTGCTGAGCTACCAAGCCTTGCTAGACCCCCAAAAGAAGGAATTCGCTTTGGCTGGAGAGATGGGTGTAAACTATGTAGGGCCTTCCCCCTTTAACCCTAACTTCTTTAAGCCGAAGGAGAAAATCCGCAGGGGGCTACGGAACTTTGAATATGTCTCCTACGATGGTGGAGTGGAGGTAAACCCTCAGCCGGGGACGGAAGTTCTAGCCGAAGTTTATTATCCCTACTTCAACCGCACCTGGGAACATTTCACCTCCCACCAATACGCGCCTGTGAAAGAGAAAAGCCCTTTCCCAGCCATCACCCAGAAGGGCAAGGTCCTTTATCTCTATGCTCCCCTTTTTAAAACTTACCACCACCAAGGCTTCACCGCCTATCGCCGATTAGTGGAGAACTGCATGGATCTCCTTCTTCCTGACCGCCTCATTAGAACAACCGCTCCCTCGACCACCGAGGTCACCGTTACCCGCCAGAAGGACCGATATATTGTCCACTTAGTAAACTATCACCCTCAACGCCGGGCAAACCACGTGGAGGTGATTGAGGAGGTCATCCCTCTGTATAATGTGGAGGTGCGGTTACGACTTCCTGGCGTTCCTCAAAGGGTCTATCTCGCCCCCGAAGAAGAGCAGTTGAGTTTTACCTTCGAAAGAGGATGGGTAACCTGCACAATCCCAGAGATCCGAGAACACGCGATGGTTGTCTTTGAGTAACCTGAATCACCACTCTTTTTAGATAGAGGCTGAGATGACTTCTCTCACTCATAAAGACCGGAAGGAAGGTGATCTAATCCCCTCTGGACTGCTGAGCCGGGATTGGTGGCATCGCTTGGTGCCTTACTGGGGCACCCTGGGCCTGGTATACTTGATCCTTCTGGTTTTAAGCATCTCTTTAGGGGCAGTAAGAATCCCCTGGGAGCAAACCGTTTATTGTCTTTTAGGGCAGTTACCCGGCTTGCGTTTTCTCGAACAGGGAATTCCCCCGGAAGCAAAAGACATCCTTTTGCAGATCCGTCTTCCTCGAGTTCTCTTGGCCTCCCTAGTGGGTGCGAGTCTTTCCATCGCTGGGGGAGGGTTACAAGGACTTTTTGGAAACCCTTTAGCAGATCCCTTCATCCTGGGAGTCTCTGCCGGCTCGGCAGTAGGGGTGGCTTTGGTCTTCTTGTTTAAAGCCGAGGCGGCTTTGGGAGGGTTGAGCCTTCCCCTAGCAGGATTTATCACCGCGATGCTAACCCTCCTCTTGGTAGTCCTTTTGGCGAGAATCGCCGGCCGATCTCTACCCCGAAGCCTCCTTTTAGCGGGTATCGTCTTAGGGTCCTCTTTATGGTCTCTTGTCAGCCTCTTACTTCTGGTCTCTGGACAGGACCTCCAGCAAGTTTTTCACTGGTTACTGGGAAGTTTTTCTGGGGCAGACTACCGCCGGGTTCTTTTCGTTCTCCCGTTCACTCTGTTCAGTTTTTTGGGCCTTTGGGGGTTGAGCCGGGACCTCAATTTACTGGCCCTAGGGGAGGAGACAGCCCTCTATCTAGGGGTTAACCTCCGGTGGGTGCAGAGAGGGGTTTTACTCTTTTCCACAATGGCGACAGCGGGAGCGGTGGCCACTTCCGGGATCATCGGTTTTGTGGGGCTGATCACTCCTCACCTCACCCGGATGATCGCGGGGCCTGACCACCGCCTTTTAATCCCCTGCTCAGCCCTGATGGGAGGGAGTCTCTTGCTATTAGCCGATTTAATGGCCCGGACGCTGATGGCGCCTACTGAACTCCCCGTTGGGCTGGTCACCTCTTTAATCGGAGGGCCGTTCTTCTTTTACCTGCTGAAGAAGCAATCTTAAAGGAGGAGAGAAGTTAGCCTTGCTCTTTTGGAATCTCAAACTGAGCCAGCCTTTCTAGGGCGGTGATCAGGGCCTGAGTCCCCTTTTCGCTCAGACCAAAGTTCTCCACTGCATTATAAAGCTGGTGTACTAAGGAGGTACCTAGAAGGGGGAGATGGGTTTCTCGAGCCGTTTCTAGAAGGAGGCGGAGGTCTTTCTGCTGGAGCTTAACCATAAACCCGGGTTCAAGGTCTCCTCGGAGGATCCGAGGGCCGAGATTCATCAGTTGCCACGAGGTACCTGCTCCTCCTCCTACAGCCTCAATCATTTTCTTCAAGTCTATCCCTTGGCGCGCTCCAAAAAGGAGGGCTTCACAAGTTCCTAAAAGGTTTAATGCCACGCAAATCTGATTGCAGAGTTTTACCACCTGCCCGCTCCCATTAGGGCCGATATAGGTGATCTTCTTGCCCATTGCTTGGAAGATGGGAAGGGCTCGTTCAAAAGCTTCGATCTCTCCTCCCACCATAATGGAGAGGGTTCCTTCGATAGCCCCCCACTGCCCTCCGCTTACCGGGGCGTCCAGCATATAAATCCCTTTCTCCTTGAGTTTACTGGCGATTCTTCGAGTCACTTCAGGGGAGATAGTACTCATATCAATGACGATGCTTCCCGGTCGGGCGCCTTCTATCACCCCCTCGGGGCCTAGAATCACGGATTCAACATCAGGGGAATCGGTCACAATATCAATAATAATTTCCGAGTTTTCTGCTACTTCCCTAGGAGAACGAGCGGGTTTGGCTCCCTTTGCTACCAGCTCCTCCATCTTCTCCCGGGTGCGATTCCACACAGTGAGGGGAAACCCTGCCTTGAGAATGTTAGAAGCCATCGGTTTTCCCATAATCCCCAAACCAATAAAGCCAACTTTGGGTTGATCCATTCTCTCCTCCCCTTAAAATGCTAAGTAGACCAAATATAAGAGGTGTACTGCTGTTGGATCTCGATGAAATCCGGCTCACTTGAATGGATAGCGATGCGGTAACGGAGCCTTAACGGTTGATTAGGTTGTAGAAGATAAGCTTGGGCATAGGTAAAAGCAGGGGACAAGAAACCGGAAGGTTCATCCTTTACAAACCAGAAGGTGGGATGGCGTGGATTTCCTTTATGGTCAAAGACAACTAAACCGACCCATCTTCCCTCACGGGTCTGGCCGGCGTAACCGCACCACTCGGCCCGGCATCCATAAGTGCCGGCGACTCCCACCCGATCCCGGGCATTAAGAATCAAACCTCCTCTTATCTCAGAAGAAAGTTGGAGAGCAAGTCCTCCATAAGAAGGAGGAGTGTTGAAACATACCTCCTTCTCGCTGGTATACACCAACTCAACGTCAATGAGATACCAATCGGGGTCTTCAGGAGCATAGACAGTCCATTTGGGGTGCTCAATCAGAACTTCTTCTCCCTCAGGGGTGAGCCAACGGTGAATCGGCTCAAAAAGGGCAATATCTCTTTTTGCTCTCAAACTTTGAAAGCCTTGGTGAAGGATCCGCCCTCGCTTCTTGGGATCCGGCTGCTTCTCCTCACTCCAAAAATCATATCCGCTCACATCTGCCCAAGCTACAAAGACTCCCCGGTGATGGGGATGATCCGAGGGACTATTCTGGGTGAGGACCAACCCTCCGGGAGCATAAAGAGGATGGATAAAGGGTTTAGCAAACTCCTGGCTATAATTGTAGACGAGGAGGGGAACCTCCTCCCAAAGGACAGTTAGACTATAGCCCTCTTGATGGATGAGACGCATCACGGATGGCTTACCTCGATATCTTCCGTTTCAATCCCACTATGGTGCGATTAAACGAACCCTCCTAAGAAATCACGGTTAGGAGGGTTCGTCGAGGGCGAAAGTCCTTCAACCGTTCTGCTTCCTCTTCTGGAGTAAGGAGGCGATAGAGGGTATCCCTTCTCCGGGGTTCATAGCCCGCAGAGCGGATCGTCTGTTCTATTTCTTCTATAGAAACCGTAAACCGGGTACCCGCTGCGGAAACCACATTCTCCTCCATCATTGTGCTTCCAAAGTCGTTGACGCCGAAGTTCAGGGCGATTTGAGCGATCTTCAAGCCCTGGGTTACCCAAGAGGCCTGGATATTATCAATATTATCCAGCATCAGCCGCGCAACCGCTACGGTCCGGAGATAATCAAAGCCGGTAGCCTTCTTCACAGGGAGTTCCGTGCCCTCCGGTTGGAAACTCCAGGGGATGAAGGCGGTAAACCCTCCGGTTTCATCTTGTACCTCCCGTACTCTAATCAAGTGCTCTACTCTTTGCTCCAGGGTTTCCACCGAGCCGTACATCATTGTCACCGTGGTGCGAATCCCTAGTTGGTGAGCCAAGCGCATTACCCCAAGCCATTCTTCCGCCTTATCCTTGTAAGGGGCGATTTCCCGACGGACTTCATCTATCAGCATCTCCGCTCCGCCCCCAGGGATAGTATCTAAGCCGGCTTCTTTAAGCCGAAGCAGGGTTTCCTCTAAAGAAAGCTTTGAGATTTTGGCAATGTAAATAATTTCCGTGGGAGAGAGAGCGTGGAGGTGAACCGGGAATCGCTCTTTGATCGAGCGGAAAAGGTCTTCATAGTAGTCGATCTTAAGCTTAGGGTTTAAACCCCCCTGCATCAGGACTTCGATCCCTCCAAGTTCGCACATCTCCCGGATTTTCCTAAAGATCTCTGCCTTTGGGAGAACGTAGCCTTCAGGATCACCAGGGACGCGGTAGAAAGCACAGAATTTACACCGAACCCAGCATACATTGGTATAGTTAATGTTACGTCCGACGACATAGGTAACGATGCGCTCGGGGTGTTTCTTCTCTCGGACATAATTGGCCAAAATCCCCAGGTCTGTGAGATTGGGGTGTCGAAACAGGCGTATCCCCTCCTCAAAAGCGAGGCGTTCCCCTGAAAAGACTTTCTCAGCAATATCCTCAATTCCTCGCACCTTTCTCCTCCAGTGTGGTACAAAAGGGGTCTCTTTTTAGGTTCTATTGGTGAAACTTTAAAAAAGTAAAGCAAAGGCCAAGTCTGGCTTCCCTAAAGGTTCCTCCTCAGATAGAGAGCAAAATCAATAGATAATTGTGAAACCTCCGTCTGGCCGGGCAACTGGACTTGCTAACCCCCAAACAGGGATAGCGTTCTTTAACCGTCCTCTCTGACTCGTCGGCTGCCCGAACTGGTTAAAAACCTGCCAAACTAGGTCCCCACCCCTCCCCCAGCCAGTCCCTTCGGTCCAAACCAAGATAAACTCTCCTCGGTTGTTCACCGCAATAGCCGGATGTTTGCGATTTCCTCCGGGCCCAGGTAAGCTAATAGGGCGGGATATTCTCAGCGTTTCCGGCTGAATGCGAGTGAAATAAATTTGACCTTTTGTTTCCCAGGCAGCTAAGACCTCCTTAGGACCTTGGGCCAAGGCAAAACTGCTCATCGGGCAGGCATTGATCTCCCACGGGTGGAGCTGGAAACTCTTGAAGCTCCTCCCTTTATCCTGAGAGACCAAAAGATAGGTATCGCGGTGAATCCGTTCGGTTGCAGACCGGTACAAGAGGTAGAGGGTCCCCCGCCCATCCACTAAGCCCCGCATCCCACAACAAGCACAAGCCCCCTTCAGGTTAGAAGAGGCTGGGACTTCCCAAGAAAAGGTTTTGCCGTTGTCCCCGGAGTGGGCGATCCAAACCCGGCGGTGAACTTCGTCGAGGAATTCAGTAGGGGCACGAGGCCTTGCACCCCTACTCAGGCCGACAGCGTGCCAGGCGACATAAACATTTCCCGCAAGATCACTGGCAATCGTCCCTCCTCCATCAAGGCCCAAGGTTCTTCGCATTAAGTTCCTCTGAGGCTCAAAAGCTGTCCCCGTATCGTTGAGGTGGGTATAGAGCATTGGTGAACCGCTATTCGGGGAATCCATTAGGGGCGCAAGGCCTTGCGGTCCTAATGTCTTAGGCTGAGCTTTACCGGAACCGTTCCAAACCACGTGGATCCGCTGATCCTTGCCTAAGGCGATCTGAGCACCTCGAATCGTCCCAACGGCGATAGCACTTCCCGGCTGGCTATTAACCCGGATAGGATGAGAAAACCCTCTCTCACCCGGCTTTTGGCGAACATAAAAAAGATCTCCCGCCTCAGGATTCCCCTTAAAGAAAACCAAGTGGAGCACACCGGTGGAATCCACTACTGCCTGGGGCTGAAGGCCACCCTCTGGGGTTTTTATCAGCGTAACCCGTTCCGTATCACCAAATCCGTCTCTAATACTGATTCCCGCCCCTATTACCCCGATGAGGGCGATAGCATAGCCAAGAATTCGGCATGCTCTCTTACAAAAAGATACCATCTACCCTAACCCCCTTAAAAGGGCAAAAAACTTTATCCTTCAGCAAACCCAAAACTCTTCTTTTTTCTAGAAAGGGGGTAAGGATTGAAAGATTTGGCCAATGAACTCCCTCTCTAAGAGACCGAGGAGGCGAATTCCTCGGGTATCCAAACAGGCCGGTAATCAGGATCTCGTTCAACAGGTATCCGTCCGGCCTCAAGAATCATCTCAATGATCTGCTCTCGGGTAAGCCGGTAAGGAGTTGCAGACCCGTCGGCTCGCACAATTTCATACTCAACGATAGTACCATCTATGTCATCCGCGCCATACCATAGCCCTACTTGGGCCACCGCGGGACTCATCATCATCCAAAAAGCTTTGATATGGTCAAAATTGTCTAACATTAATCGGCCTACCGCTAATTCGCGGAGGTCTTGGTACCCAGTGGGAGGTAAGAGATGAGAAAGTCCCGTATTTTCAGGATGGAAAGATAGAGGGATATAAGTGACAAACCCTCCGGTTTCATCCTGTAATTCTCGCAACCGGATCAGATGCTGAACTTTTTCCTCCGGGGTTTCAATATGCCCATATAACATTGTCGCATTGCTTCGCAACCCCATCCGATGGCAAGTTCGGGCAATTTCTAACCACTCGTCTCCCCTCTGCTTGAGCGGGAAAAGCTCCTGATGGATGCGATCACTGAAGACCTCGGCTCCTCCACCGGGAATACTATCCAAGCCCGCCGACTTCAGATCCAGCAAGACCTCCTCTAAGGATTTTTTAGCCACACGCTGGATCTCGGCGAGCTCTACCATTGTAAAAGCCCGAATATGAACGTCCGGGCGAACTTCCTTGATAGCTCGGAGGATATCAAGATAGTAGGAGTAAGGGAGTCTAGGGTTGACACCCCCAACCATATGAATTTCGGTGACATAAAGGTCTAGATACTGCCTCACCTTTTCCTGAATTTGTTCAGGGGTAAGGGTATAGGCATTAGACTGCTTGGGAGTAGCATAGAAGGAACAGAATTTACAGAACTTGTTGCAAATATTTGTGTAATTAATATGTTGGTTTCGAACAAAGTAAGCCCAGTTCCCGTTTTTCCGCTCTCGGAGGATATTGGCCAAGGCCCCTACTGCCGAGAGGTTAGGACATGCATAGAGGCGAAGGCCATCAGAAAAGCTCAATCGTTCTCCAGAAAGGACTTTTTCATAAATATCCCCTAACCCAGCTTGTTCAAGGGTTTTTGCCAGCATCTTCAAAGCTATTACTCCTGTTTTCCGGGATTTGCCCCTTTTAAGTTTCAGTACTACTATGGTACGACTGAACCGGAGAAACTCAGCACCGCTATTTCCCTATCCTAGTTTCAATACCCTTAGGGTATGATTAAAACTTAGAGAACCCTCCCTCGCAGGAATCCTCACTGGAACACCGGGCTCGGCAATCAGGGCAAAAGCCTTCCAAGGATGTGGTAGCAGTCTCGATCTTAAAACCGGTTTCCAGCTCGATCTGCCCCAGCACGGGGTCCAGCAAATTTAAGTGGTAGTCCAGCACTTTGCCGCAGGCGCGACAGATAAGGTGGTCGTGCCGTTCACACCGCTTATCGTATAATAAGCCTCTTCCTGGAGTCCGCACTTCTTTAATTAAACCGGCTTTTCTGAGGTAATTCAGGGCATTATATACTGTGCTATAAGCAACTCCAGGAATCCGCTTACTCACCCGCTCATAAATTTCCTTGGCTGAAAGGTGCTTATCCGCCTCAGTAATTACTTCCAGCACCGCTTGTCTCTGCTTTGTCCAATAAGGATTTCTCATCAGACCTATTAATAGGAGTTCCCTTCAAGGAGGGAATCTGAGAGAGCGATGGCCTCCCGAAATTGAGGATCCAGACAGGAAGACCTGGGATATCCCTATCCAGCTCTTTGATGAGGAGGGGAGCAACCCAAGGATAAGGTCTCTACCCTCCCGAAAATATTCTAGCGTAAAACACTTTATTATTTCAAAGGTTATCAAAAGCCTATTGACATCGTCACTAGGAGAGGGTAAAATAAAAATGAAAATTAGAATGAATCTAAAATTTGTTGATGCTCAATCTCCTTTTCCTGAGCTTCTCTACTCAGACAAAGTCTCTCTCCTCCCCCTTTGAGAGAGGGGCATCAACAGAATCCCAGTAGACAAGGAGGGTTCAATGGCACAGCAGAAGAAGCATGCAACAGGTCGCGTCCCCCGAGGGGACATCTCCCAACGGGTTGCAGTGGAGCAACTGGAGGCCCGAGGGGTCAACGTCAAGGAGCTAGTGGATAAGCTTATTGACGCCATCGGTGCCGAGTTTACCACCTACTATTACTACTCCATTCTCCGGATGTACCTTGCTGGCCATGAGGACTACAAGGAGATCTGCGAAGACGCCCGTCTGGAAGACCGGGCGCACTTTGAGCTGGTTCTCCCCAGGGTCTATGAGTTAGGAGGGAGCATCCCTAAGGACATCCGGGAGTTTGCGGATCGAGCAAGCTGCCCAGACGCTTATCTTCCGGATAACCCCACCCCTGAAAACATCCTGGTGGTCCTTTTGGAAGCCGAGCGATGCGCCATCCGGACTTGGAGCGAGGTTTGCGACTTGACCATCGGGAAAGACCCCCGCACCTATGACTTGGCTTCGCGTATCCTGCAAGAGGAGATTGAGCACGAAGCCTGGTTCATCGAATTGCTTGCCAAAGAACGAGGCCAAGGCCCTGTTCCTTCTGGTCACTTCCGCCGGGGTGAACCCGGAGAAGCACCTCATAGCAAGAACCGCCCCTTCTACAACCCGTAAGCTCTAAACCTGGGGATACCCCTGTCCTAAGGGTTCGCTAGGGGTATCCCCTCTTACTTCCAATGGCTCTCTATGAGATTACCCTAATTTTCCCCAACGGAGAGGAACGGACTCTAGAGGTTGAGGAGAACTCTTATATCCTCGATGCAGCCGCCCAGGCCGGAATAGATCTCCCTTTCACATGCCTCCAAGGGTGGTGCACTACCTGCGCGGGAAGAGTCCTTGAAGGGAACGCTCAGCTTTATATTGATAATCGGGATGCTCTCCGCTATTTCCCCCAAGATGCGGAGGCTGGCTTTGTCCTGCTTTGTACAGCCAAACCTAAGGCCATCTGCCGAATCCTCACCCATCAATCGGAAAAGATGCGGGAGCATAGGCGTTCATTGGGTCTCCCTGCCCCTAAGGCCTAAGACTATAGTGGAAAAGATTTCTCAGGATCAGGCACCTCCTATGATCCTCGCGTATATAGGAATACGGCAGTAAGTAAGGTGGAAGTGGGTAATGGAGAAATGACTCATATCGAAAAGAAGATCAGCCAACACCGCCTTCGCCCTGCCCGCCTCCGAGTACTAACCTCAGAAGGACATCCTATCCCTAATGTTTTCATTACTGTAGAACAGAGGTCATCTCTTTTCAACTGGGGGGTTCGTTTAAGGGGGGAAGAAACCTCTGTCCCCGGTTTCTCCGAGCATCTCCGCCGATTCACCGATCATTTACTAGTAGAATGGCCTCCTTCCCCCTCCACTCAGGAGATTCTCCAGTTGGCCTCCTGGAAGGTTACCCTTGCAGTTCATCCCCACCCTCTTCAACCCTTGAAAGAATGGGTAAAGGGCTTGTGTCAAGTTCTGGAGGATATTCCCTCCCTTCACCTAGAGAGGTGGGCCCTTTTTCTCCCCGAAAAGAGTTCAAAGGAAGCCTTGGAAGAAATCCGCCAGGTGCGGGAAATTTTAGAGGAACAAACGGGAAAGCCTCTCTGCCCCTTTGGTCTAACTTTGAATCAAATTCTTTTCCTTGATATCACAGAAGCGGGCCTTAGCCTTGCCCCTCCTTCCGGTGATCGCTGGCACCTTGGGGAGTTCTACCGGATCCTTCAACAGCTCGAGGCAGCCGGCAAGGAGGTTTACCTTTACGATTTATATGCTCCGGCTGAAGGGTTTTTCTACACCCGGAAATCCGCAGAGCTAGGAGGATCTGAAAGAGCACAGTCCGATTACCTGGCTGATATGGTGACCTTGGGTTTTAGTTCTCCAGCAGTCAAGGGGATTTATTTTAAAGGTCTAGCCGACTCTCCCTGGGAGGAAAGACCAACCGGTCTAATCTCCGCTGAAGGTAGGCCCCGTAGGGCCTACAAAATCCTCCGGCGAATGATCTATCAGAACTGGCGCTTCTTGGGCTATGGGGTGACCGATGGAGAGGGGGAATGGGCCTTCAACGGCTTCTGTGGTGAGTACCAGATAACGGTTATCCAGCCCGAGGGCCACCCCCTCCTTCTAACCCAAAACCTTCCTTCCGGCCAAGGAGAAGCCCTCTGGGAGGTTGTCCTTAAGAGCAAGACTCCCCGCTAACTCTGGAAGCAGGATATTCATCCCCCTATAGAGAAGGTTCTTAATGGGAAAATCTTTAGGAATCTTGCCGAGCCAAAGGAAAGTCCAGATCAAGAGACACCGATGAACCGACGGGGAGAAAATCCTGGTTTTACCTTAATTGAGCTGCTTGTTGTGATCGCTATCATTGCGATTCTCGCCGGTATCCTCTTTCCTCTCTTTGCTTCTGCTCGGGAGAGAGGCCGCCAAACCCATTGTTCTGCCAACTTGCGTCAAATTGGGATAGCGGTCCGGATGTACTTTCAGGATAACGATGGGGAGCTCTTCCTACACCATCCCTATGATGCCGATGTGGGTGACCCCCGGGCCTCTTTAGCCCCAGAAATTCGTTGGAGGGACATCTTCCTCCCCTACACCCGTAACCCCGGAGTGTACAAGTGCCCTTCTGACCCCGCTGAGGAGGCCCCTCAATCCTACCTACTCAACTCAGTGCTAAGCCATCAGACCCACCGCTACGGACGGTTGACCGAGAGTGATTTTGATAAAATTCAGGGAGACTTCATCATCTTTTCGGAAAGAAATGCGGAAACCGTAGACCCCGAGCAGGATGACTATGATATTTGGCTCGGGGTGAGCGTTTTCCGCCCTTGGATCGCCGAAAAACGGCACTTAGGCGGAGCAAACTACCTCTATGTAGATGGGCATGTAAAGTGGGGCAAATGGGATCAGGTGGTTAGGGACCAGTTTCCCGACCATCATATCATCCCTTAAAAGGCAGAAGAGAGATGAAAGCAGATGAGGAGCAAGACACCCTCTTGGTAGCCCGCTGCTTAAAAGACTATTCGGCCTTTGAAGATCTCGTTCGCAAATATGAAAAAACGGTTTACCGCCTGACTTACTATTGGGTAGGGAACCGGGATGATGCCCTAGACCTGGCCCAGGAATGTTTTATAAGGCTTTATCAGGTTCTCCCTAAGTATGACCCGACTTACCGTTTTTCTATCTGGCTCTACCGGGTTTGCACCAATGTCTGTATCAATTGGCTCAAAGCAAATCGTAAACACCGCCAGTCGGTCCCGCTATCGGTGTTGCCCGCACAACTGCTCGAAATACCGGATGGTTCAGATCACCTAGCGAACTACCTAGTGCGCCAAGAGAAGAAAGAGATGGTCTTGGAAGCGGTAAAGAACCTGAAGGAGACCTACCGGATCCCTGTGTTGCTTCGGTATATGGAAGGATTCAGTTATAAGGAGATTGCGGCCATTCTAGGAATATCAGTGAAAAATGTAGAGATACGGCTTCATCGGGCCAAGGAGATGCTTCACCAGCAACTCAAAGTCTATTTTGAGGAGCCTGAAGAGGGATGATTCGTTTTCTCCCCTGTCGGAAATATCGACGATGGATCTTTGCTAGCTTAGACCAGGAGCTAGCTCCCAAGATTGAGGCTCGTTTACAGCGCCACTTGCAGGGGTGTGCGAACTGTCGGAGCTTTCGGCACCTTGCGGAGAAGCAACATCGTCTGCTTCTGCAGGCTTTTACCGAATCTCCTCCGCTTCCGGGGAGCTTGGTGGAGCCTGTTTTAATGAAGGTAGGTGCTTCTCCTCCCAAAGCCTCTCCCTCTCGGCGTAGAGTGTTGCTCACTTTAGCTCCTATAGGCCTCCTAGGCGTTCTGATCCTCTCCGGGATTTTCCAACGCCTTTTCCCTCCTACCCTTCCGAAGGTAAGGAGCGTCGCTCCGCTAAGATCTCCTTCCTCCTTAGCTTCTAACCTTACGGGTCAGCTTACTCAAAGGGTGGAAAGGAGGGCGGATCTTCTCGCGAAGGCCTCCCCCTCCCCTTTCATTGGCAAAGGAGTTAAAAAAGCGCAACTTTCCCCCCAGAAGAGGTGGAAGAACAAGGGAATTTCTCCCCCGAGGCTCCTTTCTCATCACCTCCCTCAGCAAGGGGTACCACTGCAGTCAATCCAAAAACAAGAGGCAACTACCAGTAATAAACCTTTGGTGAAAACGGATGACCACCAAAGGATTGCTTTAAGCCTAGGTGATGGTCTTCGGGTTCGGCTAAATATTTACTCGGAGATTACTCCTGTGCGGGCACCTCAACCGGAGGACCCCTACTGGGAGATCCGGTTGGTAAGAGGGGAGATGTGGTTTCAAAATCTGGCTCCCCAACAGGGCCTTCGGATTTTAACCCCCGCCGGCGAAGCAGTTATCCCTCCAGGAGAGATCGCTGAGGCCTCTGTTACAGTAGATCGGGACACCCTCTCGGAAATAAACCTCATTGTGGTTCGTGGCCGAGCCTCCTTTCAATCACCCCAAGGGATTGCTCTAATACCGGAGATGTCTTCTGTGTCCGTACGGGTAGGTGAGGCCCCGGAAGTCGCCCGGTTCCTTCCTGATGCCCCTGAAAGGGTTCAGTGGGCCTATGAGCCGGTTCAGCAAAACCTCACTCTTCGGTAAAAAGAGAGTTTCAGAAGACCCTTCTTAAGGAGGAGCAGGTTCTTAGTCAGGAATTCTATGCCTTGGTGGTTTTTGACAAACAGTAAATAGTTATCCATAATGGAATTAAAGGGATACCCTTCCGTGTGCGTGCGGCCTCCCAGGGAGTTTTGAGCCAAACTCACAGAATAGGAAGCCTGGACAGAGGCGCCGTGTGGAGGAAGACTAAGGTCTTCTTCTCTAAGGAGTCTCGCAGGTTTCCACGGTTGTTGATTGGGGCATCAACAACTGACGGAGGCCCACGGCACGGCAGGGTCCTTTTATTATGAGGAGATGACTTTTAGCCTTCTGTAATCCCCCGAACCCGAGGGCTAATAGGAGGCTGGGAAAAAGAACCTATGGTTCAAGGAACCTCCTCTAAACTGAACCGAGGGACTTCAGGTTGGCTGTTCACCGAAGAACCTTCCAGCACTCCTCCGGAAGAAGCTAAAACTCCTGAGGTCCCCCTGGCGGTACGGATGCGTCCGCAATCCCTAGAGGATTTCGTCGGTCAGGAGCACATTGTAGGGCCTGGAACTCCTCTTCGTCATATGATCGAGACGGACCATCTTGTCTCCTGTATCTTTTATGGGCCTCCCGGTTGTGGAAAAACCTCCCTAGCAGAATTGATCACCCGTTCCACCCAAGCTTATGTAGAGCGGTATTCAGCGGTCACTTCGGGTATCGCTGAGATGCGGGAGGTGATCTCTAAAGCTAAAGTCCGGAGGCTACAAGGTCGCCGCACTCTGCTCTTTATTGATGAAATCCACCGTTTTAATAAGGCCCAACAGGACGCTTTCCTTCCCTATGTAGAAGATGGAACGCTGATCCTCATCGGTGCTACCACGGAGAATCCCTTCTTTGAGCTGAATCCCCCTCTCCTCTCGCGGTGTCGGCTTTATACCTTTCGGCCCTTAACCCCTGAAGAGATCCTGCGGATTCTTCAAAAGGCTTTGAAAGACCCTCAGCGAGGACTGGGGAAATACTCCTTAACAGCCCAAACCGAAGCATTGAACCACCTCGCGGATATCGCCAACGGGGATGTTCGGACCGCTCTCAACGGGCTAGAAATGTCGGCCTACGAAGCCCTTAACAACGGCTCTCAAGAGATCACCCTCTCCCTCGTGGAACAAGTGATGCAGAAGCGATCCCTTCGCTATGACAAAGCGGGAGATCAACATTACGACTGTGTCTCGGCCTTCATTAAGAGTATGCGGGGAAGTGATCCGGATGCCACCGTTTACTGGCTCAACCGGATGCTGGATGCAGGAGAGGACCCCCGGTTTCTTGCTCGGAGGATGATTATTCACGCGGCTGAGGATGTCGGCCTAGCCGATCCTATGGCCCTGGTTGTGGCGGTCTCTGCAGCTCACGCTCTTGAATTTGTGGGGATGCCAGAGGCCCGAATTCCCCTTACTGAAGCAGCTCTATATATCGCCTGCGCTCCCAAAAGTAATTCCGTAGTCCAAGCTATTGCCCTTGTGGAAGAAGACCTGGAAAAAACCCCTCATGCTTCTGTTCCTCCTCATCTAAGAGATGCTTCCTATCCTGGTGCCAAGCAGTTAGGTAGTGGAGAAGGATACCTCTATCCTCATAACTTCCCCGGTGGATGGGTAAAGCAACAATACCTTCCCGACCCTCTGATCGGAAGACGATATTATCAGCCAAGCTCCCGCGGACGAGAGGCTAAAATCAAAGAACAAAGAGAACGGCTGAAGGATCAGGAATAACCGTCCTTCTCTCCGCAATACAAGAGGTGCTCCCCTGACGAAGAGGAGAGTCTCCTCGCCTTTCTCCCCAATAAAAAGGTCGGAAAGCCTCCCTGAAAAGGATTTTGGCTTTCCGACCAAGGGGAGAGTGGGAGGAAACTAAAGCTCCCTATCCAGTTTTACCGCAACCCGCAGGATACGGGTGGCCTCGCCCACTGAGATCCGGCCGTCACCATTCAAATCCCCTGCAGCCAGCTGCTCGGGAGTGGCTTTTCGTTTCCCTATAGCGATGAAAAGCGCTAGGGAAGCATCCAGGGCGGTGACTTTCCCGTCGCCGTTCAGGTCTCCTCGAAGCACCGAGCTCTCGACGATGATCTTGCCGTTCTTAAAGAACACCGGAATGGTCTGGCCTCGGGTATCGTTGAAAGTACCTGTGATCTCTACAGAATATTCGGTGTTCACAGGGGTGTTAGAAGGAATCTGAACCGCAAGGTTGAGAACAACAGCAGGTCCCTGCCCCTCCTGAGGGGAGATCATCCCCGCGGTAAAAGCACAACAGGAATTGGTCGGATCCGGTTCGATGGCCACAAGAGGTTGCAGAAGAAGGTTGCCTGCTGTGATCTTGGAGAAGTCGAAGGAGGCTTTCGGCTTATCGGCTGGAGAGACCAGCTTCACCTTCAGTTCAACCCCCGCGACCCCTTTGATGCTCTCTTCAGCTTTGATGGGGACGATCACGGTTTGGCCCGCTCGACCTTTGGTTTCCTCCACAAAAACCGTTCCTAAGGGGGTTCCAGAGATCCCCAGGGTCCCTCCTCGGAAGCTGACAGGCAGTTCTCTACCAGTGTCATCTACCAAGGAGCCTGATAGGGTGAAAGCATAGGTAGTCCCCGAAGAGGCGTCGGAGGGGATTTTGACAGGGATAGTAACCAAGACCCCATCCCCCTGCTTGAGGGTTGTGGAGACCAACCCTATAGTGAGCTGAGAGCCTTGGAGGTTTGTCGCGACAAGAGGGTTGTCGAAGAAACCACCCGCCTTAACCCCTCCAGCATCAACCGTTAGAGCGGGAGCTGAAGCGGGAGTGCGTTCGCTGAAGAAGAAGTCTAGTTTTGCCCCTGCGGAAGGAGGCAAGTTTCTCCCGACAATTTTAAGGGTAACTGTTTCACCAGGGGTTCCAACGGCATCTTCCACGAAAATTTCGGAAGCGGTACCTCCACTAGCTGACGACACGGTAATCTTGCCGTCTACAGTGCTAACCGCAATATTTTGCCCGTTAGGGTCCGCCAGCTGGGCCGAAAGCCTAAGGGTATAAGTTGTCCCAGGAAGTGCGGAAGAGGGGACCTGAACAGGAATGACAGCCAGCACCCCAGGGCCATCTTTGCCCGAAGCCGAAACCACCGCGACACGAAGCGTTGAAGGGTTATCCTGGCTGCTCTCTAACAGGGCACCTGGAGGAATATCCCCCGGCTTAGGTTTTCCAGCTAAGGTAAGCACCGGATCACCTACAAACTCTATCACCAAAAGGGCACCGGCTACATTTTTCACCTCCGGACTTACTCGAACCTCTAGGTCCATTGCCTGGCCGGGAGTAGCGGTCATCTGCGGAAGAGAGACTACCCCTCCTCCAGAAGGCGGGGGCGGAGTTGATACCTTGACGAAAATGCGCCCACCAACTAGAGCCACATCGGAGATCATCCGAGCATTAGCATCCGCTAGCTGGGCAGATTGGATCTTTACCTCAAGAGTGGTTCCACCAGCTATACTGGAAGGGATCAAGAGAGGTACTCGAAACAGGGTGCCTGGGCCGTTTTTCCCAGTTGAGGAAACAATAGCCACCCGAAGCTCTGTAGGGCCGGGTTTGTTCGTCTGAATCAAAGCTCCGGGAAGAAGATCACCCGGTTGGACCTCTCCCGACACCTGCAAGGTCGGAGAGGAAGGCAATCTCAGGGTAATGATAGCCCCTGCAAGGTTTTTTACCTCACTGTTAACTTGAACCTCTACCAGGGCGACTTTCCCTGGAGCAGTCGTGACGTCAGGAATAGAGACCGTCGGCTTGGCGAGAGCAGGAAGCATTGATAGAATCGCTAAACCTGCAATGATTGACAAGGATAATCTCATCTCTCTTCTAACCTCCGAAAGGGTGTCCCCTCTGATGATTGGAGACCAGGGAGTTCTTAAGCCTCCCAAGGACGCCCTCCGTTTTACTCCATTAGTATTTTTCCATATTTTTCCGAAAGAGAGTTCTCTCAAGGAAATCTTTGCAGATTCTCGAAAGGGGTACTAGAGGAGATAAAAAGGTGTCAGAAAGACGAAGGTACCCCCGCGTACCTTGCCCTCTTCGTTTAAAGGCGGATGCGGGTATTAGTTACGAAAGATGGCTAACGGTTTATAATATCAGTCGCGGTGGGTTGTGCATTACCTTGGACAACATCCCTTCCCCAAGGCAGGAGGTTGCAGGAAGTTTATACGACCCAGCAACTCGCTTAGAATACTCTTTTACCGCTAGGGTCATTTGGTCACGAAACCTCCTGCCTAATGTAACCCAAGTAGGTCTTGCTTTCGAAGCAGTTTCTCCTGAACTTCACGCTTGGTTAGAACGATATACCCCCGATAGAACGGATTCCGAGGATAAAAAGGATGAATGGAACTAGGGGGGCACCCCGCTAAGTGCCCCTGCTACCTTACGAGAGAAGGTTATCATTGCCAATGGATAAAAGCTCCGATCCTCCTCACCTTGGCCTGCTTCAGGAGGCCGAAAACCTAAAGGAATGGCTTGAGGCTCACTCTGTTGAAACCGTCCGGGTTGTTTGGTGCGATCTCTTCGGATTGGCCCGAGGAAAACGGTACAGCAAAGAAACCTTTTTGAAGAATCTCCAGCAAGGGTTTAGCTTTAGCCAGGCTTCCCTCTGTATGAACCTCCGCGGCCAGACGGTCACCGACAGCCCCGAAGACGTCTGGCCCAACATCTATGCCCGGCCTGACCTCTCTACCCTCCATCTCCTCCCCTACGAGCGGAACACTGCCCAGGTCATTGCCGACCTCTATACCTCTGAAGGAAAGCCCCTTGAAGAAAGCCCCCGAGGAGTGCTCTCCCGTATCGCCCAAAAGTTAGCACTCCTCGGTTGGGACGTCCTCTTGGGTTTAGAACTGGAATTTTATCTCTTTGATGAACGATCCCAGCCCCTTGCTCGATCACCCCAAGTCTATCGCCTTTTATCCCCAGCCCAAGAAACCTCCTTTCTAGAGACCTTGCAAGAGAACCTCCGGGAGATGGGATTAGGAGTAGATAGTCTCTCGGCCGAGGATTCCCCTTCCCAATTTGAGGTCACTCTCCTCGAACAAGGAGCGCTAAAAGCAGGAGATTCAGCTTTCATCGCCAAGAACACCATCAAAGAGATTGCCCACCGACAGGGCCTTCAAGCAACCTTCCTCTCTAAACCTCTACCCGGCCAAAGTGGAAACGGCTTCCACCTCCACCAAACTCTTCTCGATACGGAAGGCCGACCTCTTTTCTACCTAACCCCTTGCCATCCTCTACCTCCCCAATTTGCAAGCTTCCTCGCGGGCCAGCTGGAAGATTTACCCTACCTCTCTGCAATTTACCTCCCTACTATCAATGCCTATAAAAGAGTCCTCCTCCGGGGCGCAGGACCTCTAGTGGGAGCTTGGGGGTGGGATAATCGAACCGTAGCACTACGGGTGCTCACCAACTCTCAAGGGGTCCTGCGTCTCGAAAACCGAGTAGCTGGGGGAGAAGCTAATCCCTATCTCGTCATTGCAGTGGCCCTAGCCGGAGGCCTGAGAGGAGTGGTCGAATCCCTTACTCCTCCTCCCCCTTGCAGTGGAAGCGCTTACTTCACCGAAGGAGAGGAAGTCATCTCCCTCCCCTCCAGCTTGGCTCAAGCCTTGGAAAACCTTCAACGACGACCTTATGTCGCCGAATATCTGGGGCCAAATACCCTCAAACGTTACCTCCAATTAAAACAGGATGAAGTCTACCGTTACGAACGGTTTATCTCCGATTGGGAAAAAGAGGAATATCTACCCTTTTTGTAAAAGGAGAGAAAGAGAATGGAGCGAAGACCTCTAGGAAAGACGGGCGAAAACCTCTCTGTAGTCGGTTTCGGTGGGATCGTGGTCACCGGTGTAGACCAAACCGAGGCGAATCGTTACGTCGCCGAAGCGATTGACCGGGGGATCAACTATTTTGATGTTGCTCCTAGTTATGGAGATGCAGAGGAGCGACTAGGCCCCGCCTTAGAGCCTTACCGGAGCCAAGTGTTCCTGGCTTGCAAAACGGGGAAACGCACCAAAAAAGAGGCCGATGAAGAGCTCCGAAACTCCCTCAAACGTCTGCGAACAGACCATTTTGACCTCTACCAGTTCCACGCCCTAAGTACCAAAGAGGAGATGGAGCAAGTCTTCGGCCCCGGAGGAGCCTTAGAAGCCTTCTTAGAGGCCAAAGACCAAGGGTTAATCCGTTACATCGGCTTTTCAAGCCACAGTGTAGAGACCGCTTTAGCTCTCCTGGATCGCTTCCCTTTTGATAGCATTCTCTTTCCTATTAATTATGTTTTGTACTATAAGGCGGGCTTTGGCCCCCAAGTCGTTGAGAAGGCCGTACAAAAGGGGGTTGGCCGACTCGCCTTAAAAGCGATGGCCAAAACTCACTGGGCCGAGGGAGAAGAGCGAAACTACCCGAAGTGCTGGTACCACCCCATCACCGACCCCCAAGAGGCAAGGATGGCCCTCCGGTTCACCCTTTCCCAACCCATCACTGCGGCGATTCCACCCGGAGATATTCGCTTGTTCCGCCTTGCTATGGAAGTTGCAGAAAATTTCACTCCCATTACTCAGGAGGAGGTCCAGGAACTCAAAGCGATGGCCCAAAACTTAAAGCCCATTTTTGAACAGGCTTCGTCCGTATAAAACTTTTTCTTAGGAAAACCAGTGTTTAGAGGTCAGCAGGCCCTAACCTCTTGTTGGCTCAACAGCCATAGGCCCCGGTTCCTGATCGATCAGCTGGAGGAGGGTATACACCACCTCGTAGGTTGAATAGGGACGACTGAGGCGATAGACTTTCTCGCTGAGCTCCTCCAGCTTCTGAGGAGACTGAAGGAGGTCCAGGGCAAGGCTAACGGCCAACTGAGGAGAAGAAATGGGCGAGGGTAGTCCGGTTCGCTGGAGATAAAGTAAGTTTTCTTCTTCCAACCCGGGAATAGGCGTTAGAGGGATTAGGGGTAAGCCTTGCGCCCAGGCTTCTGCAATAGTCAGCCCACCGGGTTTGCTGATTAAAAGGTGAGCTTTACTGTAGAGTTCCCTCAGCTGGTTAGAATAAGTGAGAACCCGAATTCTGGGCCAGCAACAGCTTTGGGCCATCCGTTGAGCTCGGCTTGCTAACTTCCAATTTCTCCCTGCTAGAACAACCACTTCTCCGGGGAAAGTTTCTCTCCGGAAACAGCGTAAAACTTCTAAGATGGGCCCGACCCCTGCTCCCCCTCCACCGATTAACACCCTGGGTATAGCTCCCCTCGCTAAAGAGGAATAGCGGAAGGGAGAATAGGGCTTGGCAAAATCGGGAGGAATGGGAATCCCCGTTGCGGCAACCCGATCGGTTGGGATTCCTCCTTCAAGGAGCTCTTGGGCATTCTCTCGGCAGGCAACGGTGTAAAGGTCTAAGTTGAGCCAATGTCGAAGCGGGCCTATACCGAAATCGGTGTTCACAATGGCAACAGGGGGAAAGTTCTGGCTCTCCTCCTGTAACTCTTGCAAGACTCCGGCGAGGGGAGCATAAGTGGAAAGGATAAAATCCGGTCGAACTTGCCGAAGATACCGCTTAAGAGGCCAGTACACCAGGAGGCGATAGCCCTTCCAAAAAGGAGAAGGTTCCTCTCCTTGGATCCCCAGGGAATAAGTCTTTCGATAAAAAGAAGAGAAGTATTTGAGACTTCCCAGATAGAAAGCCGACCAGAGGGAGGGAAGACGGGGGTGAAGAAGAGCCAGATGATCCTGGAGGAGGACCTCCTCTCTAGGCAACCGGGCCTGAAGAACTTGACCCAGGGCTTGCGCCGCTCTAAGGTGCCCGGTACCAATACCTGCCGTCAGGATGAGGAACCGGCTCCGATGACTTCTCACACCTTCTACTTCTTTTCCAGTTCTGGAACCTCCTCCTAGGCAGGGGAAAGGAGCCTAGGGTCTGATAGATTGAGCGATCTGCTTTAACTCCTGAGGAGGAATCAACCCCACCACCCAAAAACAAGAAGGACCTCTTTGTTCAAAGATTACTCGAGCTAATCCTAAGTCCACCATCTGGCCAGGAGCCAAAGCAGGCCTCATACAGCTGTCTTTGGATTGAAATACGGAGATGGTTTCCAAACCGTTGGAATAAACCATTTGTACCCCTGGAACCCGACACCAAGGACACCGAAAACGGTAGTACCGCACCAAGGAATATCCTTCGGGAATATAGCGGGGTCGGTATAGAGGACTTTGGAGCCACCTACGAACAACCTCGGGCTTGCCTTGGCAAGGGGAAAACTCTTTTCTCTGCACCACCTTAAGGAGGACAGGGATCTTGGGAAGGCAGAAGAGTTTAGAGGGGACCGATCTTAAATAGGTAAGTCTCTCCGTACGAGTCTCGCAAACCACCTCTCCTCTCTCGTTCCTCTCGATATAATGAAGAGGCAATCCGGTCTTTTCATCTATCCACAGTTCCAAAGAGGGTTCTCCTGGTTGCTTAGGTTTCAATCCTATCCCTACTGCCTTTCGACCTATAAGGAGTCGTTCTCCCAACAACTGGCCTACGTAGTTTTGCTTCAAGAGGGCATAAGGGGGGCCAAGCAGTTTAGGGGAAGCATTCAAGATTTCTAACATCGGCTTCTCGGGGTCAAAGCGCCAAGCTTTCTGCCCGTCATACCCGATGGTAACATCTTTTAACGGCCCTGAAAGATACTCACACCGAATTTTCTGTCCAGGAGCAGATAACACTTTAACCCGGTTGACAATCACCCACTGGCCCAGGCGAACACGATTCGTCAACAACCGTTCCGTATAAAACCGCCCATCAGCGATAAAGGCTCTCCTTAAAAGAGCATCTATCCAAGAGGGATCCTCTCGATGAGCCTTCTTACTGAGGAGGAGGGCTACTCCTCCTATAATAGCTAACAGACTCAAAAAAAAGAGGAGGCGCTTTGTCATCATTAGGCTACTCATCGCTGGGATACCCAGAGGAGAAGGGCCGAGCCGGAAGGTTTCTGTGCGTCTGAAAGAGGGCTTGCCAGTCCGACCCTAGAGAATTCTCCTGTAAAACCGCCACCCCAGAGGCTTTGGGGAGGCCAATCTCGATGAGCCAGGGTGTGTAAAGTTAAATCGGTCATCATATCTGCCACTGGCCCCTGTTGGTCCGACCACTTATGCCAAGCGATCAAGGTTTGAAGTGCGGGTTTAGGAATAACCACCTTGGAAATGACCTCTCTCCGTTGGAATCGGGGAAGCAGGAGGGAGAGTAAGGCCAAACCGAAAACTAAGGCAGTGCCCCAACGGTAAGCTTTGAAGGGAGGGACTTCCCCAAACCAAACGTACCAAGGTGAAGGGGAGGGAGTGTTTTGCAATTTCTCCAGAAAGCCGGATTCTAAGTCGGGTGGGGGAGGAACAATCTCTTGTTGAGAGATCAAGCGCTCAAGGTTCTGCATAAATTTCTGCTCTCTCTGGCAAGCAGAACACTGCTTTAGATGATGGGAGAGGGCTTCCACCTCTCTTCGGGCTAAAGCTCCAGATAGGTACCTCCCTAAACGCCGCCGGACCTCTACACAGTTCACTGAGACTTCACCTCCTCTGGTAAAACATACCCGCGCAACTTACGGTAGAGTTGATCTCGAGCTCGGGCTAAACGAGACTTAACTGTCCCTACAGAGATGCCTAAAGTCTGGGCAATATCGGCCACCGGAAGACCTTCAAGGTGGTGGAGCAAGATGACCGTACGATGATCGGGGGATAATTCCGCAATGGCTTTCATCAATTGCTCTCGCAATTCCTGGTGTTGGAATATCTGCTCCGGATTTTCTGTCCAATCAGGGATCTCTCTACTCAGCTCCTCACCCTCTTCTGTGGTCATTGTCTCATCCAAGGAGCTAACTCGCAGACGCCCGTTGCGCTTCCAAAAATTTCGGCAGAGGTTCACTGCAATTTGCCGAACCCAAGGATAAAAAGTCGTCTCGTCTCTCAGAGAAGGTAAAGCCCGAAAAGCTTTAATAAAGGCCTCTTGGGTCAAATCTGAGGCTTCTTCGGAATTCTGCACCATCCGGTACAAAAGGTTAAACAACTGCTGGTAGTACTTCCGGAAGAGGGTTTCAAAGGCGCGTTTGTCCCCTCTCCTTGCCCTTCGAACCAATTCCACATCTGCAGAGTAATCGGGCTTTGTGCTACCCAAAGTTATAGACTCCTCAATGGAGGTTAGGTTCCCCTTCGAGAGGGTACCCTAGGAGAAAACCAGTCTATTCCCAAGAAACCTCCTCTTCTTCCTCCGACCTTCCTAAAAACTAAGCTAGCTTTCTTCTTGGTTTATTCTATTATATCAAAAGAAAGACTTTTACCTCCGCCGGGCAGGTTTTTGAGGGGGTTGAAAAGGGCGGGAGGAGCTGGGAATCCATTCGGGAATCAGGTGGGAGAGAACAATTAAAAGGCTTGCGGTGACGGGTACTGCTAGAATAATCCCCCATATCCCGAAGAGAGTACCGGCTGATACCATAGCAAAGAGGCTGAGCAAAGGATGAAGGCCGACTTGTCCTCCTATCACTCGGGGGGTGATGATTTGGTCAAAGAGAACTTGGTTGATGAGAACCATCAGGAGGACCACTAAGAGGGCCTTACTGGCAGAGTATTGAAAGAGAGCTACCCCAGCCGATAGGGTTACACTGACAAGAGCTCCCAAATAGGGCACAATATAGAGTAACCCTGCTACACTTCCTAAGAGGAAGGCGTAGTTAATCTTTAAGGCCCATAAGACCGCCATCGTGGTTAAACCGTTGAGAAGAGAAACGAGGATTAAACCTCGAATATAAGCGGAGAAAGTTTCAAAAACTTCCTCTACAATCCTCCGTCCTTTCTTCTGATGTTGCTGAGGAAGGAGGGAGAACAACCCCTGATACATCCGGGGGAAATCCAGCATAAAGTAAAAAGTCGCTAAGGGGATGATCACCAGCCAGAGGAGACGAGAGAGAAGCCCTAGAAGCCACCCTGTTGCCGAGGTTAAACTTTTAGTGAACAGACTGAGCAACCCCTGAAATTCTTGGCCGATTCTCTCCCGGATAGGACCGGGAATTTTCTGAACCCACGGGGTGTTTAGAGTTCTGCTTATCCAAGCCCGGGCCTCCTGGAAGTATTGAGGGGCGTTATGAACCAGGTCGTTCACCTCCTGTATAACAATGGGGATGAGCCCGATTAAAGCTCCGATGAGGAGAAGGAGGAGGAGCAGAAAGATAAAAACCACAGCCACGCCCCGAGGAATGTGTCTTCTCTCGGCAAAACGGACGAGAGGTTCCAAGGTTAAGGCAAGAAAGAGAGCGATAATAAAGGGAGGCAAAGCGGAGCGGATCAGATAGAGGAAGGATAAACCTACCCCCAAAAGTAATAATCCAACATACCAGCGGGATCGCCCTCCCCCCGGGCTTCTCTCACCGCTTTCAACCGGCGCCATTAAGCCCTTCCTTTTGGGTTTATGTTCTCCTGTTCCCCGGCTTTATCCTTGCTCAAAGAGGGGCTGCTATTAATACCACTCTTACTGGGGACCACTTCATAACCTTCTAGCAGATTTCTTAGCCGGGCTAAAGCCCGCGATTGCAAGCGAGAGACATGCATTTGAGAGATGTTCAAACGCTTAGCGACCTCCATTTGAGATAGGCCAGCGAAAAATCTTAATCGAATAATCGCTTGCTCTCTTGGATCTAAACTAGCTATCGCCCGCCTTAGGTCCTCGTACTCTTCAATTTGACGAATACTCTCGTCAACCCCTCCGATCATCTCGCCGTGGGTTAGGGCAACATTCTCTCCTTCCAGGCTCAGGTGATCATCGAGAGAGATAGGCTCGTGGGCACTTCCCAGTTCCAAAGCCTCGAGAGTTTCCTCCTCAGTGGCGCCAATCGCGGAAGCGATTTCGGGGATGGTTGGCGAACGTCCCAGCTTTTGGGAGAGCTGATCCACTGCTCGATTGGCTGCCCAGTTCAATTCCTGAAGTCGCCGGGGGACCTTTACATCCCAAGATTTATCTCGGAAGTATCGCTTAATCTCCCCGGTGATGGTAGGCGTAGCAAAGGTGGAAAACTTCGTTCCTCGATCGGGGTTATAGCGGTCAATGGCGTTGATAAGACCAATGGTGCCCACCTGGATCAGGTCTTCTAGGGGTTCCCCTCGGTTGGCAAATTTGCTCGCGAGAAAGCGAACCAGTTTCATATGATGGAGGATTAGCTTCTCCCGGATTTTAGGGTCCCGGGTCCGCTGATACTCCCGGAACAGAGCCTCGATCTCCCCTTCGTTGGAGTTAATCCGCTTTACCTTCTGGGGGTCTGTCACTTTCCGTCCTTACCTACCTTCTTTACCAGGGTGATCGTGGTGCCCGTTTCTGGGGAGGACTCGACGTAAATCTCATCGGTAAGGAGTTCCATAAGGAGAGCATTGATCTGTTGTTCCTCCGAAGCATTCTCTAGGAGGGGAAGGGTCCCTTTGGCTTCAACACCCGGAATATTATCTTTGACTCGGATCACCAACTGATGGGGTTCGATCACGCACTCCAATTGGATTTGGGCGTCCTGAACACCCTTCTGCTGACTGCGCTCAATAGCGTTCGTAAAGGCCTCTCCAACAGCCAGGCGGAGGTCCTCGACTTCATCATAGTTGAAAGCCATTCGGCTGGCGACTCCTAGTACAACCAAGCGGGCAACTCCAACGAATTCAGGTCTACAGGGTAATTTTAAGCAGACTTTCCCTGTTAAAACCTCACTCTTTCCCATCTTTGGCCTCGTAATTCCTAAGATACTCTAGGGCAACCTCCTCCGTGGGGAGAACCCGGAAAATCTGATTAAGACCTGTTAACTCAAGAAGTCGGTTCACCGCTCCATTATTACTGACAATCACCAGGTCTCCACCTCTCTCTCGGGCCCGCTTGAGACCTCCTACAAGGATACCCAAACCGGTGCTATCTATAAACCGGATTTGGTTGAGGTTCACCAAGATCTTACAGACTCCTTTTCCCAAAAGGGAAAGCATCTGTTCCCGCAAATCCTGAGCGGATTGAGCATCGACCTCCCCGGATACCACCACGGAGCCAATGCCCTCCGAGGAGGAATGGGATGTGGCCAGGTAGTTCATCCTTGCTCCTCCTTAGGAGATTCCTCGGTTGTTGAGATCTCTTCCGCCATCCTTTCCAGCTCTTGCCGTTTTTGCTCCGCGGCCTGTCTCCCTGCCTCAATCGCTTCCTCAAGGCGGGCTCGGGTAGCCTCTGCAAAAGCGCGGAATCGATTCGTCAAGTCTTCCAAGCTCTGTTTTAGATGTTGAAGAGATTCCTCCGTCCGTGTTCTGGCTCTTCCGGCCCACTCACCCAGGTCCTCCCGAGTGTCTCTCCCTGATTGGGGAGCGAAGAGAATCGCTAGGGTGGCTCCTAATAAGACGCCTACTCCTAAACCGAGCAGTAACACAGCCAATTGGCCCTCAGAATCCTCCCGAGGCTCCGTTGTCATTTCCGGAGTTTCCTTTGCCATATTCTCACTCATGGGTGTCTCCTTTCTTCACTGTTTTCTCTGTCTCCCCCGAACGACGGCGCAAAGTTTGATAAGCGGCCTTCAAACCTGCCCATAGCCCTCCGAGGGTGGCCACAGTGCCCGTTCCTGCTGCCTTTCCCGCGAGAAGAAGAAGCTCTACTGTGGTGGCTAGGCGTTCAAGGACCTCCAAAACCCGGTTGGCTCGGTTTAAAGAGGAACGAACCTCCTGAGTAAGCGATTGCCAATCACGGTTGCTTCTCCGAACCTCCTCTACAAGAGAGGGCAACAAGCTCTCAACTTGTTGAGCAACGGAATCCCAGTGATCCAAAGAGAGCTTGAAACGTTGGTAGGACCTCCAAGAGAGGAGCACCAGCACCCAAACACCCAGAGCTATGAGCAACACCGCAAGGACAATCAGGGGAGACATTCAAAGTTTTTCTCCCTACTTTAATCCGAGGCTTTCAAAGGCCCCAAACAATCCCTTTTGTCTTTTACCCCCTCTCCCCTTATTTTAATCCTCCGGTTTGCTGTACCGCTCTTCCTTCCAAGGGTCCCCTTCATTGTGATAGCCTCGGACTTCCCAAAAACCGGGCTTATCCACGGGCGAGAACTCCAATCCACAGAGGAACTTACTCCCCTTCCAAGCGTAGCGCTTTGGGATGATCATTCGGACTGGCCCACCGTGCTCCAAAGGAATTGGCCCTCCTTCCAACTCATAAGCAATGAGAACATCTTCCTCCATCATTACTTCCAAGCGGTTATTCGTGGTATAGCCGTCTCGACCATATTGAATCACATAGCGAGCGGTAGGTTTAGGGCGAACGATTTCAGCGAGGTCCTTGAAACGCACTCCGGCCCAGTGCACATCAAGCCGGCTCCATCGGGTAACGCAGTGAAAATCCGAGACTTGCTCCGTTCGGGGAAGCCTCATTAAACCCTCCCAGTCCAGTTCCAAGGGATTCTCTACTTCTCCCCAAACTTTTAAGCGGAACTCTTCAGGAGACAGAGGGGGGCGAAGACCCAAATCAAGGACGGGGAATTTCAAGGTGATGTATTGACCAGGAGGAATTCGGTCTTGGGAGGGGAAAGGAGTTCTGGAGGGAGACTGCCTTCTACCGCGTTCAACAGCGGACTGTTTTATTTCCAGGATCTTCTTTTGATAATTATCACTCATAGCACCACTCCTTCACTGTTAACATTATAAAGCTGAAGGAGGAGAAGGAGAAAGGGAAACCCTTCTCGAAAAAGATATTGCATAGTTCCTAGTTAGTAACCTAAAAACACCCTTGAAATAGGCCATAAGATAGCCTATAATTGTCAAGGCGGGAGATTGCCCGGTGTTCTCCTGCCAGGAGAGGGATAACCCAATTGGAAGGTCGTCTTCTCTTTCGCTGGGGGATTTTATCCCTTGGGATCATCCTGTTGGTTGGGAGCACTTGGATGCTCAGTGGGTGTGGCATTCTCGCCGGCAGAGCTGCGGAAACTGCTTTAAGCTCAGTAAGGGATTTGGAGATCCAACCAGGGCAAGTAACCTTACTGGTGGGGCAGACGCAGCAGTTCAAGGCGGTTGCGACCAAGGTCCTGGGTTCGGAGAGGGCCGTGGAGCCCAGCTGGTCGGTGGAAGGGGAAATAGGGTTTATTGACCAACGGGGAGTCTTTACCGCTACCAACCCCGGCACGGGGAAGGTGCGGGGCGAGATTAAAACAGGTGCAGGAACTACTCAGGTGGTCGGTCGCGCGAATATCACCGTGGCTCTGCATCCCGAGGCTCCCCGAGTGGTTGAGGCCAGTCTTGAACCAACAGAAGGCCCCCTCCAAACGGTTATCACTCTCCGGGCCCGGGTGGAAGACCCTCAAGGCTTGGCTGATGTCTTGGAGGTCAAAGCCCGGGAACCCCTCACCGGGATAGAAACCCGTTTGTTTGATGATGGCATCCACGGCAGTGACCTAAAGGCCGGAGATGGCATTTTCACCGGCCAGCTGCCGGTGCCCCCGGGATTCCAGCCGGGACAGCAGTTCCGGATCGGTGTCTTCGCCGCCGATTTCAACAACGCTGTCTCCAGCTGGTGGTGGGGAACCTTTAACGTCAAGTAGGAGGTCGTCTGTGGAAATCCTGAAGGTCTCTGGTAAATCTGCACCTAAATCGGTGGCTGGTGCCATTGCTCAGGTACTGCGGCGCCAAGAAATGGTGAGTATGCAGGCTGTAGGGCCTGAGGCGGTTAACCAGGCCGTGAAATCCGTGGCTATCGCCCGCAGCTATCTCGTGCAGGACAATTATGACGTGGTGGCGATTCCCTCCTTCGAGAAGATCGAAATTGATGGGAACATCCGCACCGCGATCAAGTTCGACCTCGAGCGCCGACCACGGGCCAGTAAGAACGGAGAACAACGCTAATCGCCAAACCCCTCCCCCTAAGGCCAGGGGACGAAAGACCCCCGGCCTTAAGGGAGAAGGTTGACGAAGCTCTGAGTCCTTCCTGCAACCCGCCTACCGGGAAGCCCTCTCCCGGAAAGCATGGCGGGTTGTTTTCTTAGGGTAAACCCCTTTCCAACCAATCTCGTCCAAGCTAAAGGATGGGCCAATGCTTCTCAAACGCCTCCAGCTCTATGGCTTTAAATCCTTCGCCGAACGAACGGAAATCGAGTTTCAACCCGGGATCACTGCCATCGTTGGACCCAACGGCAGTGGGAAAAGCAACTTGGTAGATGCTATCCTCTGGGTTCTTGGAGAGCAGAACATTCGCAACCTCCGGGGAGAGGGCTCTATAGATGTTATCTTCGCTGGCACGGAACAACGCCGCCCTCTAGGCCTGGCGGAAGTCTCCCTCACCCTCGAAAACTCCCTGGGCCTCCTACCCCTCCCCTACTTGGAAGTCACCATAACCCGACGGATCTATCGCTCCGGTGAAAGCGAGTATTTTATCAACCGGAACCCCTGCCGGTTAAAGGATATCTACGAGCTCTTTCTCGATACAGGCGTTGGCCGGGACGCCTATTCCATCGTCGGCCAAGCGCAAATTGACGCTGTCCTGTCCGCACGAGGTGAAGAGCGCCGTCAGTTGCTGGAGGAAGCTGCGGGTATCAAAAAGTACCGCTGGCGACGCAAAGAAGCCCTCCAAAAACTGGAGAACACTCGCAGTAACCTCTGCCGAGTCCAAGATCTCCTTGCCGAGCTAGAGAGGGAAGCCAACTCCCTTAAGGTGGAAGCGGAGAAGACCCGAGAATATCGCTCTTGGGAAGCCCAACTCCGAAAGCTAGAACTCTCCCTCCTCCTCCAAGAAATCCAGCAGAGAGAGAAAGAAGTTGCGGAAGGAAAACAGAGAATCCAGGCTCTGCAACAAAACTTGGAACAACTCCGTGCCCAAATCGCCCTCTTGCAAGCCGAAGAACTACAAGAAGAAGCCACCCTCTCCCAGCTCTCCCATCGCTTAAACGACCAGCAGAATCAGTTGCTCCAGCTCCGAGAGCGAAAGCTCCAAGAGGAAGGCGAAAGGAAAACCCTCCACCTCCACCAGCTCCAGATCGAAAGAGAGATCGCTGAAATCGAGAAAGACTTACAAAAGATGGAAACCCAGCTTCAGTTCCGAGAGGAGGAGAGAGTAAGAAAAGAGGAAGAGGCATCCCTCCTTCACCAGCAGATCACCCGGATTGAAGAAGAGCTCTCCAAACTCCAACCCCAAAGGGACTCCCTCAAGCAGCACTTGAAGGCCCTGGAACAGCGAAGGGACGCCCACCAACTGCAACAACAAAGCTTGGAGCAAGAAATTCTAGTCCTAACTGAAAGATTAGAGGGGGTAAAAGCCCGGCAAGCTTACTACCAGGAGCAACAAGAGAATCTTCAGGCCAGGGAAAACTCTCTTAAAGCTGAGATAGAGAAAATCGAAGATCAAATTAAGGAGCTTGAACAGCGTATCCAGAAGGCGTCATCCCTTCTAGAGGAACGCTCGCTTCAGATCCATCAAGTTCATCAGGCTCTCGAGGAGAAGCGGAGAGATCTGAGCGCCTTTCAGAAAGAGAGGGAAGCCCAGCAGGAGACTTTGAGAACCTGTCAAGCCCAGATTCAGAGCCTAGAACAGATGATAGAGAACTTAGAAGGCCTTCAAAAAGGGGTTCGGGCAGTCCTTAGGGCCTGCCAACAGGGAAGACTTCCTGGGCGGTATCGCCTCGTTGCCAACTTGATCTCTGTGGAGGACCAATACCACCTCGCTATCGAAACCGCTTTAGGAGCCTCGGCTCAAAACCTTGTTACCGACACCGACGAAGAAGCCCAGAAAGCCATTCAATACCTGAAAAAGCACAGAGCGGGAAGAGCCACTTTCCTCCCCCTGGATTTGGTGAAGCCGGAACGGATGACCGCTCCTTCTCTCCCCGGAATCGTAGGGGTCGCAGTGGACTTAATTGACTGCCCTCCTGAGGTCCTTCCTGCAATGACGGTTCTCCTAGGCCGTACCTTAGTGGTTAAAACTTTGGAGGACGCAGTTCGCTGGATTCGGCAAGGGATCAAGGCACATCGCTGGGTCACCCTAGAAGGAGAGGTGATTAGCGCAGGGGGAGCAATGACCGGCGGGAGCAGAGAACCCCTCGAGGGGTTGATCAGCCGGCGAATGACCCTCATCAAGCTTCGGGAGCAGGAGAAAAGTATAAAAGATCTAGAGGCCTTCCTAAAGGAGAAGATAGAAACCCTCTCCCAAGAGATCAGAGAACTCCTCAGAAAACAAAAAGGTTTGGAGGAGGAACAGCAACGCCTCCAGTTAGCCTCATCTCAAGAGAAGACTCTCCTCACCCACCTTCGGCAAGAGGTTCCTAAGCTCCAACAGTCTTTAGAAAGTTGTCAGCGAGAGCTTTGCCAAATTTCCAAAGCCCAGAGATCTTCTACGGAGGAGGTATCCCTCCTCAAGGACCGCATCACCCTTCTCCAAGCCCAGCTGCAGGCGGTCCGGCAACAAACCTCCCACCTAGAAAATGAAGGAGAAGACTATCAAGATCGGTTGCGACAAGTTGAGGAAGAGATCAGCAGACGGAAAATCTTCCTTATTCGCTGGCAGGAACAGAGGGATTCCTGCCAGCAGATAGCCCAGCGTATTCGGGAGGAGAAGCAAGATCTCTTAGCCCAGTGGGAGGAGAAGAAGAACCTCCTCGCTCAAAGAAAGAGCCTCCTTGAAGAGGTAAGGGGCCAAATGGGCAAGCTCGATAGTCAAATTCAGGCCCTGAGTGAGGAGTTGAAAGAGGCAGAGAGACAGAAAGCTCTGCTAGAAGCCCACTATCAGAAGCAGTTGGACCGATTAGGTTCTCTCCGCAACACTTTACACGCCAAAAATCGAGATTCTCAGGCCTTACTTGAGAAGCTTCACCGGGCTGAGATTCGGGTGGCCTCTCAAAAGGGGGAGCTGGAGCAACTACAAGCGCGTTTAAAGGAGCAATTTACCGAGGAGGAGATCGCCCTAAAGTCCTCTTCTCCCTGTCTCAGCCGGCCGAAAATCCTCAGTGAAATCACCTCCATTAAGCAGAAACTGAAAGATATGGAGCCGGTACATCCTTCTGCTCCTGAAGAATATCAACGGTTGACTGAGAGAATCGCTTTTCTTCGGGAGCAGGAGCGTGACCTGCTCTCTGCGGAGAAAGCCCTCCTCCGGGTAGTAGAGCAAATAGACCAGGTATCTAAAGAGCGTTTTTTAAAAACCTTTAAGGAGATGCAGGCTTCTTTCCAGAAGATGTTCCAAAAGCTTTTTGGAGGAGGTTATGCCCAGCTCCACCTGCCGGATCCCGATAATCCTCTGGAGACAGGAGTAGAAATCTCGGTTCAACCTCCTGGGAAAAAGTTACAACATCTCTCCCTCCTTTCCGGCGGGGAGAAAGCGTTAACCGCTCTTGCTTTTCTCTTTGGCCTTTTAGAAATTAAACCCAGCCCCTTCTGTTTGCTGGATGAGGTAGATTCGGCTTTGGACGAAGCAAATATTGACCGTTTTACCGCTTTGCTGAAGGAATTCGCCCAAAAATCTCAGTTAATTATCATCACTCATAATCGGGCAACGATGGCTGTGGCCGATATCCTTCATGGCCTAACGATGCCAGAACCAGGGGTAAGCAAAGTCCTCTCTCTACGAATGGAGGAGGTAACCCAGCCCCAGGGTCAAAGGTTTGACTCCTCCCCTATTATGGGGTAAAATAAATCGGCACGAGGCTTGGGATAACTATGGAAACCACTTCAAATCCTGCCAGAGAGGAAGACAGTTTCCGTAGCCTCGCTCGATCCGAGGCGATTGAAGAGCAGAGTTTAAGCCTGCCTGGAACCGTTGTGGGGTATCAGGGAGAGGAAAGGAGGCTAAGGGGCCCCTCCCCTTAAAGCTTAAGAAGGTTTTTGCTCCTTCAGGCTCTCCCTGATCCCCGGGGATCAGGGAGAGCCTGAAATTTTTGTGGGCTTCCTCTTAACGGTTCCCGGTAGGGGTTGTACCTTCCAGGAAACCGACGAAAGGAGGCCCACGATGATGCTGAATCCCATTAATGCCAAAGAGAGGTTGTTCTCCCGCAGTGTTCTCCTAGCCGGCCCCGAGGATGCAGCCCGGGCGGCTCGAGAGATCCGTGCTTTCCTTGCCCGCCCTTCTCCTGCTGACCTCCGTCGTTTCCTGGAACGCTTCCACCCCGCAGATATTGCCCTCGCAATGCAATATCTCAACCCTCGAGAACAGCAGGCTCTATTCCAGCTCCTCACTGTGGAGAAAGCAGCCGAAGTCTTAGAAGCTTCAGACCCAGATACTGAAGCCCGGCTGTTGAGGAGTTCGGAACCCCGGCGGGCCTCCGCTATCTTGGAAGCCCTACCAGCGGATGAACGCGCGGACGCTCTTCAAGCCCTGGAACCCGAAGAAGTGGACCTAGCCCTTCAACAAATGGACTTAGAAGATGCTCAGGAGACCCGTCATCTCCTCCAATATGATCCAGAAACCGCTGGAGGACTGATGACGCTAGATTATCTGGCGGTTCCTGAACATGCCACCGCCCAGGAGGCTCTGGAGCAACTGAGATCAACGGGCAAAATAGAAGCCCCTCACTACGTTTATGTCGTAGATGATGAGGGAGTACTCAAAGGCGTCCTTGAACTCCACCGTCTAGTTACTGCCTCTCCGGATACTCCAGTGATGGAGTTAACCGCTCCCGGCCTGGTAGTTGTCTTTGCGGATCAGGATCGGGAGGAAGTGGCTGAAATCGCCGCCCGATATGACTTGCTCGCTCTACCCGTGGTAGATCGAGAATATCACCTCCTAGGGGTTGTCACTGCAAAGGATATTTTAGATACAGTTGCCGAAGAGCTCGCCGAAGATATGTTCAAGATATCCGGTTCGGACGCCGAAGCCTTAGAGCAAAGGTCTCCCACCCAAATTGCCCGGATGCGGCTTCCTTGGCTTCTGATGACAATGGTCATTGAGCTCTTTGCCGGGGCGGTGGTCCACCATTATGATGAGGTCTTAGCACGCTATATCCTCCTCGCCTCCTTTATGCCGATCATTTCGGCGATCTCGGGAAATGTCGGCCTCCAAGCAGCTGCCATAGTCGTCCGGGGGTTAGCCACTGGTCATATCTCCCTATCCTTATGGTGGAGGCCTTTGCTTCGGGAGATCATCACGGTCATTACGATGGGGCTTGTCTGCGGAACCACCTTAGGAATCATCGGCGTTCTTTGGTCTCAGAAATGGACCTTCGGCCTGGTAATAGGAATGGCGATGTCCTCAGCAATGCTGACCGCTGGAATTATGGGAACCCTCATCCCGATGATCTCCAAGAGGCTGGGGTTTGATCCGGCGACAACCGCTGGTCCCTTTGAAACCGCTTTCCAGGATGTTATCGGGTTCGCAGTCTTCCTCTCTCTAGCCGCCCGCCTTACCCATTGGTTAGGCTAACTCGCAGGAGGGGTTTAGCCCCTCCTGCCCTTTTTCTTGGTGCCCAGAGAGCAAAAAGAGGACGAACTATTTGCTAACCGCTGATGGGTTCAAGGGGGAAAGACCAATAGATCAGCAAGGCTACAATTGAATTGCGCTCCTACTTCTAATACCTGAGAGTATCTAAAGTTCTGAACGGAGAGAGAAATTCTGGGGCGGAGTGCCAAAGACACGTCCAGAACGCTATGTTGGGCGAAGTTGGCATATTCAGCTAAGAGCTGTGACCTCGCTTTGCATAAGCTCTCACCCAATCAACGAACATATAGGTTGGACTTTGCACCCTCTCAATCGGCCAGCCACCACCGAGGGCAAGGTTAAGAAGAATCATAAGGGGCTTGTTGTGCTCGGGAGGGGTCTTCACCCTCCAAACCTCAACTCCGTCAAAATACATCATGATCCACCGGGGGGTCACCATACAACCGTAGTTATGGAAATCGTCACTCACCTCGTTCTCCTTGGTCGTTATCATCACTCCATCGGCGCGATGGGGCTTGGGCTGCCAGATATGCACGGTGGATATATAGGAGTTAGGGAAGCCATAGTATTCCACAACATCTATCTCTATTGAACCGTTCTTACCTGCGTTGGGGTCGGTCCTATCGTAGCTTGAGACCAGCCAAAAGGCTGGCCAGACACCGGGACCCCTCGGCAGTTTAGCCCTCATCTCGAAGTAGCCATATTGAAGGGAGAAACCCTTTCCCTTAGGGTCGTTTGAACATAGTAATCCTGAACGCCAGGGTCTTTTCCAGGGGTCGGTTCTGGCGAACTCTTCTTCCTTCCTCGCCTCAATGCGGAGTATACCATCCTCAACCGTGAAGGGGAAATCCCGCGTGGGGTCGGCGAAGGCAGCGTCCCCAAAGTCGCCGCGCCAAGGTGTGTGGGCAATCCATCTCGTCTTGGGACCCCAGGGAGACACATTCAGGGGGCCATTGAAATCCTCATTGAAGACGAGCTCATAGTCCCTCAGGTCTAAAGTCTTCCTCCCCTGCGTATCGGGAGGCATAGGAGGAGCCTTTGAATCCACCACGAGTGCCCCCACCCGGTATCTCATTCCCTCTTCTTCCATCACCCCTTTCCCCGCTTTTAGCTTTAACCTTCCCTCCTCGTTGTAAAGTCCTACGACTATACGATAGGAGCCATCGGGAAGGCCCTTGGGCACTTGGAATCTTCTCTGATAGCTTATCCTCCCTTTCCATTGGGGGAGATTGGTCTGCATCAAGGGTGGTTCATGGTCTCCCTGGAGGACTATCCTGTCCTTATCATCAAGGAAATGGACGAAGATAGTATAGGCTTTCCCAAGGGGCGTCTCTGCCTCCCAATGGAATCTGACCCTAAAGGAACTGCCGGGGGGAACTTTCTTAGGAACGACCGTGGCGGGAAGGACGGTCGTGAGACGCTCTTCCTGAGATAAGCTTGGTGAAAGCGAGGCAGGGAACAAGAGAAAAGAAGTGATAAAGAGTCCAACAATGATGCCCTTGACAGAACCGAGGTTGGGGCTCATAGCAAATTCCGGTAGCGTTTCAAATTATTGAGGATTTCCTTTCTCCCATATTTGAATAGATGACATCCGCATGAAACGTACCCTTGGGGTCCAAGCCGCCAACAAAGAGATTACTATCAATAACCAATTTCATCTTTCTCGTTCTTCTTGAAAGTCCTCTACGCTATTTCCCCCAGTGGAATGCATTCCAATAAGATTAATCAACTTTGTGATAGCCTCCTTCCACTTAAAGGTTAAAGAGCCAAGAGAGAGAAAATCTTTAGAGAGAGGAAGGCAGTCTACATTCCGGCACATCATTATGGGGGTCGTTTACCAACAAGGAGACAGGATATGCTTCCATTGCATCGGCAGGATAGGGTTGAAGGAGTTCAATCAGATGATGAGGGGCTTTTTCCCCAGGATCCAGCCATAAGTCTAGGTTTTCGGGTTTTAGGATCACTGGCATTCGGTTGTGGATCGGGGCAAGAAGTTCGTTAGGAGTGGTAGTAATGATAGTACAAGAGTAAACGGGGGAACCCTCTGGCGACCGCCAAAGATCCCATAATCCGGCAAAGGCAAAAGGTTCCCCCGACTTCAACCGAACGTGAAAGGGTTTTTTGCTCTTGGAACCTGGTACCTGGGCCCACTCATAGAACCCATCCGCAAAGATGATACACCGGCGCTTTCGGAAGGGGACTTTAAAGGAAGGTTTTTCGGCCAGAGACTCCGCTCGAGCGTTAATCATCTGGCTTCCTATACTGGGATCTTTTGCCCAAGAAGGAATCAGACCCCAGCGGAAGTACATCGTCTCCTGATCGCCGGTGTTAGGTACACCCAGAACCTCTTGGGTAGGGGCAATATTATACCGGGGAAACAAGGGAAGCTGAATTTTGAATTGAGGGAAAGTTCGAGACAGCTTCTCCTGATCCGCTGTTAGGGTAAATCGTCCACACATAGGGCCTATCCTCGAGAGGCGGAACCACTCCGGAGATACCCGCTTGTCAAGATCTATCTCTTCTGAAGTTAGGGTCTTATCCCTGGGATCCGGAGGCGAATTCGGTAAAGCCCCTTACTAGCAGTCATATAGAGAGTGCGACCATCCCTATCTCCGAAGGCGCAGTTTGCGGTAACCTCAGGCATTTTGATCGTGCCGAGATGTTCCCCAGAAGGGCTGAAAACCCATACACCCCCTGGGCCGGTAGCGTACAGGTTACCCTCTTTATCCACTTTCATTCCGTCGGCTGCTCCCGGCTCCTGGGATTTCATCTCTGCAAAGACCCGTCCTCTCCCCAAGGTTCCATCAGGCTTTACCTCGAATACCCGGATGTGAGCACGGGCGGTATCTGCGATATACAGGTACTTCTCATCGGGAGAGAAAGCCAAACCGTTTGGCCGGTCGAAGTCTGAGACAAGGAGGGTGAGCGCACCCTCCTTACTGATGCGATAAACTCCGTTGAAGGGTTGCTCCTGCTCTTCCGGACGGATACCATAGGGGGGATCAGTAAAGTAGATGGAGCCATCCGATTTCACTACCACGTCATTAGGGCTGTTCAACCGCTTCCCCTTATAACGGTCTGCCAAAACAGTGATCTCCCCATTAGGTTCCGTCCGGCTAACTCTTCGATTGGAGTGCTCACAAGCGACTAAGCGCCGCTTTTGGTCAAAGGTAAGGCCGTTAGAATGCCCACTGGGCTTGCGGAAGACGGTTACCCCTTGGCCTGGCGCCCATTTATAGATAGTATTAGCGGGGATGTCACTAAAAAGGAGATATCCACTCCGATGCCAAACCGGTCCCTCGGTAAACTGAAAACCGTCGGCAACCTTTTCAATGCTCGAGTTGGGCCTCACAATATGCCAAAAGGCAGGGCTTTTCGCCTCCAAGCGGCCTACAGAAGCCGGCTCCTCGGTTCCCGCCGATAAGGCTAGCAATACCAAGCCCAGGAAGAAAATCATCAACCAGGCCATTATCCTCCTCCTAAGCAAAGCTGGGGTCCGTGATCCGCTGAGTTCGCACCCTCGTTTTCTGGCGAGAAGTCTTCTGAAGCTCTGCAATGAGCTGATCGTATTCCTGACGATCCACAGGGATTTCCACCTTTTTCTCCCGTTTGCCCGACAGGATAATCCCGTTAATCAACTCCACAGCCTGCAGGCCTTCTTCTCCGGGAGCAATCAAAGGCTCATCATAAAGGATAGAACGAGCGAAATTCTGAGTGATCACTGAATGCCCGGAGGGGGCTTGAGGAATTTCAATCGGAACTTCTCGGGCCTTAGGACTTCCCCACATCTCTGGAGAAGTTTGGGTGAACTCTTTGATGGGGGTTTCCAACTCCCACAACCGTAGGGAATTCTCTCGAATAATCATCTTACCTTTATCACCACAGATTTCGATGGCGAGATGGCCGGGAGCTTCGTTAACACTAGCGTAAAGGTAACCGTGAGCACCATTGGGGAACTCAAGGAGAGCAAAAGCTTCATCTTCCACTTCAATATCGTGGAGACGAGTCCGGGTCTGCCCCTGAATGGTTTTAGGAAGACCCACCAACCACGAGAAGAGGTCGAGGAGATGAGGTGCTTGGTTGATGAGTACCCCTCCCCCCTCCCCGGCCCAAGTGGCACGCCAGGTTCCGGATTCATAGTAAGCCTGGCTTCGGTACCATCCCATAATCAAGCAGGCTCGGTAAATTTCCCCCAAACGCCCCTCCTCAAGAATCTGCTTCGCCACTCGGTTCCGAGGTTCAGTACGCATCTGATACATCACTCCGAACTTCTTTCCCGACCTCCTAGCCGCCTGAATCATCTGATCCGCCGCCGACACTGTGACAGAAATCGGCTTCTCCGAGAGGACGTGAATCCCCCGTTCAAAAGCGTCGACGGCGATCGGAGGATGGAAGTAGTGGGGAGTAGCGATAATGACCATATCCACCAGTCCACTATCCAACATCTCCCGGTGCTCGACAAAACCCGGGACCCCATACTTCTCCGCGATAGCCTTACAAACCTCAGGGTCAATATCACAGACCGCGGTCAACTCGACTTCTGGGATCCCTTGGATCATTTTGCAATGGGCTTGACCCATTCCCCCGGTACCGATTACACCACAGCGTACCTTTTCCAAAGTTCCTCTCCTTTCATAGGGATTAAAAAGTTTTCCCTCCTTCTCTATACTCCTCCTCTAGAGATTCCTCCTCCTGAGAAGTCCTCCAGTTCGCAATATGTTTGTGAAAAAGGGCTTCGGTTCGCTACTATATAGGAGGAAGGTCTAGGAAGACCTCTATCGCTAGTGTAGGGGTTCCCAAGAGAAACCCCCGGGAATCCTCCTTGGAAGGCTCTTTCTATGCTCGACCTGATCATTCGCGGTGGGCCGATGATGGTCCCCCTGCTAGCCTGTTCTCTATTGGCCTTGGCGGTGATTTTGGACCGCTTATGGTTTTTCTTTCAGTTAAAACCTCTTCCCGAAGAGAGTTTAAGGCGCATCCTCTCCTGGGTGGAGAAAGGGGAGGTCTCTCTTGCTCTTCAAGAGTGTGAACAGTCTCCATCCCCTCAATCCGCGGTGCTTAAGGCAGGGTTATTAGAGCTACCTTCCGGTTTACTCCCTTTGGAACGCCGTATGGAGGAGGAGGCTCTCCATTGGGTCTGGATAATGGAACACCGTTTATCCTGGCTCGATACAATTATTACCGCAGCCCCTCTCCTAGGATTGCTGGGAACGGTAACCGGTATGATTAAGGCTTTCCGAGTGTTAGGGACAGGGGGAGCAGAGCACCCTACGGTTATCACCGGGGGAGTGGCAGAAGCCTTGGTCGCCACCGCTTTCGGCTTGGCAGTCGCCATTGTATCTCTGATTGCCTACAATGGGTTTAGCGAGAAGGTAAAGGCTCACCTCCAGAGGATCGAAGAGAGTGCCTTGGCCTTGAGGCGGGTTGTTGCTCAAAGGGGGAATCACCTTGAACTTTCCTAAACCCTCCTTACGAAAAGCGCGAATCGAAATCATTCCGATGATTGATACGATGTTCTTCCTCGTGGTCTCACTGATGCTAGCTACTCTGGCGATGACCCCGATGGCCGGGATTCGAGTGGCGGTTCCCAAGGCCAGCACCGGGGAGAGAAGCCTTGGGCCACGATTATACTTGACCCTTACCAAAGATCACCGCCTCTTTTTGGACCGAAGGCCTATAGCCTTTGCTCAGGTAGAATCGCTAATCCGCGATCGCTTGAACCGAATTCCGGAAACCCTAGTGGTGATTAATGCAGACCGCGAAGCTCGCTATGGTGAGGTTATCTCCCTTATGGACGCGGTGAAACGAGCAGGAGTCCAAAGAATGGCGGTGGCCACGGAACCTCTTCCCCTTCATCGCATCAAGGATATTAAGCACCAATGAAAGGGCTAACAGAGGACAGTTTTTACAAAGCAGTTGCCGGCTCCCTTATACTCCATACCCTTCTCCTATTGTTTCTGGGAAGAATCTCCCTTTCCTACCAACCAACGAACCCTCTCCCAGATCTTATAGAAGTCATTCCCCTTCGTCTCAAATCCCCCTCTCCCCTGAAACCTCCCCCTTCAGCTGCAACCCCGCCTCTCATTCCTATGGATACCCAGCGGGCCGCAAACCAAAGCCTACCCGAGAAGGTCCCCTTACCCCACCTTCTCCGAACTAACACTCCCCAGGGGAAAGAAAACCAACCCCAGCAAACCCTAAGGACTGCTTCTAGGAAAGCCTTTCAGAAGGGACCAGGGGGAGGGCCACCTAATCCTCCCGCTTCAGGACCATCTCACCAAAGAAGATTTTCCAACCCTCCCAAGCCTTCAAAGGATGCAAGAAGTCCCCTCCCTTCCCCGGGGGACCTTAGGCCTACACCAGGAGGGCCTCTTAACCTCGGTTCCCCTAGTGCTCAGGGAGAAGATTTAGGGCCTGTAAGAGGAACCACCCCAGTTGGTATCCCCCCTAATGTAGAAGGACAGGGAACCGGGAGCGGACCAGGAGAAGGTCCGGGACAGGCAGAAAAGCCCCAATTGGCAGGAGGACCTCCTCTGAGGACTGAAAGAGGCCCACTGGTAGGCAACCGAGCCGACTCTGGAGAGGGTCGCCCTGGAGAGAAACCGGGTTCTTCTGCCGACGATGGAGGAGATAGAGGAGGTTCCTCCTCAGGAAAAGCTCCTTCCCCCGTTCACCAAAACCGCCTGGCCGATAGAAAGGAACCCGAGTTGATCCATTTTGTTCCTCCGACTTATCCTTTAGAGGCGAGAGAGGAGGGTGTAGAAGGCTCCGTCACTTTAGAATACCTGATCAATGAAAAGGGGGAGGTGAAGGAGGTCCGGGTAGTCAAGTCCTCGGGGGATTACCGGCTTGACCGATCCGCCGTGGAGGCAGTCAAGAAGTGGCGGTATCTTCCCGCGGTACAAGATGGCATTCCCCGGGGAGTAAAGCGGAGACGAACCATCGAGTTCCGACTTCCTCAGTAGGTGAGGGCTTTGGCAGGTCCCTATCCTCTTTGACCCAGCACTGATGAGTAGATCTTAATAAGGTCTTGGGTACATTTTTCGATGGAGAAACGCTCCGCTCCGATACGGGCCTTCTTGGACATCTCTTTTAAGCAAGATGGGTTATGAATTAGCTCAATAACAGCCTGAGCCATTTTTTCGGGCTGGGGAGGCACACGCAAACCGTCCACCTTATGACGCACCACCGCTTTGGCCCCCATACTATCCGCAACAACACAGGGTAAACCTGCTGCCAAGGCTTCACAGAGGACCATCCCCTGGGTCTCTGTCACCGATGGGTATAAAAAAAGGTCGGCAGAAGCATAACATTGATCCCTAAGAGGAGGAAGCACACATCCTGCAAGGCGAACCTTCTCCTTTAGTGAAGGTTGGTTGGCCCACCGCCGACACTCCTCCTCCAAAGGCCCCGACCCCAAAAGGAGCAGGAAGGCCTGAGGGGCTTCTTTAGAGATCAGAGAAAAGGCCTCCATTAATACTCGAACATTCTTCTCCCTAGCCAACCTTCCGACAAAAAGGATAAGAAAAGCTTCCTCGGGAATACCAAAGCTCTCTCGTACCCCTATACCGGTGGCACGTTGGAGGGATAGTACGTCAACGGGAGTAGGGAGAACGCAGAGAGGCTTCTTTACCCCCCAAGAGATCAAAAGGTCTTTAATAACCTCTGTCGGTACAATCACCTTCTCCGCAAGATTGCAAAAAAGGGCACACCAGTGGCGGATTATTTTTCGAAGTAAGGAGTGAGGAAACAAAGGGCCGACATAATGAACATACTCAGTATAGAGGGTATGATGGGTGGTGACGAGAGGGATGCGGAAGATCCGGCTCCAAAAAACTCCTGACCACCCTAATCCAAAAGGGGCCTGAGTGTGGATAAGATCGAATTGTTCTCTCTCCAGAAGCCTTCTCCATCGGAGGCCCAGAGGGAGAGCAATAGGGTAGTCCCGGGCGAAAGGAGTTACAACGGAAGGGGTCCGATGAACTTTTAATCCGGGAGGATCGGTGTAACCAGGGTAGTGAGGGGCAAAAATGTGCACTTCCCACCCTTGTTGGGAGAGGGATCGGGCAAAAGTATTCACTGAAGTCGCTACACCGTTAACTACAGGCAGATAGCTTTCGGTGAAGAAGGCGACCTTCATTGCGGAGGAGGATCACTCTTTCAGTTCAGAACCGCTTTTTCCGCCTCTCGGTTCCAAGAGGGGGTGGCTGCTAAGATTTCACTCTTTTGCCTTGTCATCTCTTTTCGGAGGAGCTTGCGAGCTGGCAAGGGGGGCGGGAGATTCTTTTCAGGGCATAGGAATTTGCCCAAACGTAGGAGGTTCTCTGCTATGGCCCGAAGGATCGGTTGCCCCTCAATGAGGATTTCGACTCTTTCCGCGGTGATGCTCCATAGGGGTTGTTTCTGCTTCAACTTCTGCATCTCTTCTCGGGTCAAGGGTTTCTCAAGGAAGAATCGAACCCTTCGCTGATCAGCGGAGATAGACTTTAGTTCCACCTCCCGGGCAGTCAACCGAATACGCAAGAGGGCCAAGATGTTATAGACCGGTTCGGGTGGGGAACCGAAGCGATCCTCCATCTCCACCCGCAAATCCTGCAGCTGATCCCAGCTCTTTACTTGGGCCAACCGCTTGTAGAAAGCGATCCGGGTCCCCTCATCAGGGATATACTCCGAAGGGATATAAGCGGATACCGCCGCTTCTACCGGGGGCAGAAGAATCTCCTCTTCCTCCAAGCCCCTCAGCTCCTTCAGAGCTGACTCGATCATCTGACAATATAACTCAAAGCCGACTGCTTCGGCATGGCCACTCTGTTCCTTCCCTAGAAGGTTCCCAGCTCCCCGAAGCTCCAGGTCCCGAATAGCTACTTTCAGGCCGGAACCCAACTGGGCAAAGTCCCGAATCGCTTGCAAACGTTTTTGGGCACCCTCAGTGAGAATCTTTCGGGGGTGATAGAGCAGATAACAATAGGCTTGACGATTGGACCTCCCCACCCTTCCCCGAAGCTGATAAAGCTGAGCCAGACCTAATCGGTCAGCATCATAGATCAGGATCGTATTAACATTAGGGATGTCCAAACCATTTTCGATAATAGTAGTACAAACCAAGACATCGAACGCTTTGTGGTAAAAATCCCACATTACTTGTTCCAGGTCCCGTTCCGCCATTTGACCATGAGCGGTTTCGATCCGAGCCTGAGGAACGAGTTTTCGAAGGCGTTCCGCCATCCACTCAATCCTCTCCACCCGGTTGAAGACGAAATAAACCTGTCCCCCTCGATCCAGCTCTCTTAGAATTGCTCGACGAACCAGCTCATCGTTGTACTCTACGCAGTAAGTGAGGATAGGCCTTCGCCCTTCAGGAGGGTTATTAATAAGACTGAGGTCCCGAATTCCGGACAGAGCCATTTGGAGGGTTCGAGGAATAGGAGTTGCGGTGAGAGTCAGCACATCCACGTTGGCCCGCATCTTTTTAATCTTCTCCTTATGAACCACTCCAAAACGCTGCTCTTCATCAATAACCAGTAGACCAAGGTCCTGGAATTGAACGTCTCTGCTTAATAATCGGTGGGTACCAATAACGATTTGGATAGAGCCGTCCCTTAAACCTCGGATAATCTCCTTCTGTTCTGCTGGGGTTTTAAACCGGCTGAGCATAGCAATGCGAACGGGGAAGGCACTCATTCGCTCGGTGAAGGTTTCATAGTGTTGCTGAGCCAGTACCGTAGTGGGAACTAAAACCGCCACTTGCTTACCATCCTGAACCACCTTAAAGGCGGCGCGGATCGCCACTTCGGTCTTCCCAAAGCCGACATCCCCACAGACAAGCCGATCCATCGGCCGGTCACTCTCTAAGTCCCTTTTGACCTCTTCAATTGTTTTTTTTTGATCGGGAGTCTCCTGATAAGGGAAGGAGTCCTCTAACTCCTTCTGCCAGATCGTATCAGGGGAATAGGCATACCCTTTAACTGCAGCTCGCCGGGCATAAAGTTCGAGTAGGTCTTTAGCAATCTCTTGAGCTCTTTCCCTGGCTTTTTCGGTGGTTTTAGCCCAAGTGTTCGTCCCCAGCCGGTTGATTTCCGGGGTTTTCCCCTCTGTGCCGATGTACTTCTGTACCCTGTCCAGCTGGTCGGTGGGGACAAAAATCTTATCCCCTCCCGCATAATCAATTTGGAGGAATTCTCGCTCCGCTCCATCTACCGTCAAACGGGTCATCCCTCGGTAAATCCCGATGCCATGCGAGATATGAACCACGTAATCCCCTTCGGTTAGCTCCTGGATTGAAACGATCGGTTGTCCTGCATTGAAATACCGGCGTTGGCGAGGGATGGTTCGCTCACCAAAGATTTCGGTGTCCGTGTAAAAGATCAGGGAATCCTGCTCCAAGGCGAAGCCAGAGAAAAGCCGGCCTTTATAAACGATTACAAATCCCCTCTCCTGGCCCACCTTACCTTGAGAAGCAGAAAGCTTGGAGAAGAGCTGGGCCTCCTCTGGAGACTCTTGCAGGGGTTCTCTACTCTCCCCAGGTAAATAAGGAATCCCCTTCTCTTGAAGGATTTCTAATAACCGGGGATACTGCTCCGAAAGGATGACAACTTTCTTCTTCTCCTCTAAGTGCTTCTCAAGAGTCTCAAGGAAGGCAGGAATCCGACGGGCAAAACGCTGGGGATGCTGGCACTCCAGAAGTAGGGTAGGTAGGTCTCTCTCCCAAGGTACTGTCCGGGGAAAGGTATTGAGGTAAAGGCGAGTCCGCCCGGAGATTTGTTGGAGAACCTGCTTCCAGCTGATATAGGCGCTTTCTGGAGGGATTGCCCCTCCAGAAAGGTGTTCACCCCCAAAGCCCTCCAAGGAACGACGGCGACGGAAGTGGAAATCCTTAAAAAACTCCTCCCAGTGCCCTCGAAGACTGTTCGGCTCCTCTAAGACCACTAACCCTCCGGGAGGAAGGAGGTCTAGGAAAGTGAGGCACTGATCTTCGGCTTTAAGAGCCTCTTTGGCTGGCAGAATTTCCACATCGCTGATATGTTCAATCGAACGCTGGCTCTCTACATTGAACTTCCGCAGGCTTTCTACCTCGTCATCAAAGAGCTCAATACGCACGGGATTCGACAGGGTGGAGGGAAAAACATCTACAATTCCCCCTCGGTGAGCGAATTGGCCAGGGGCTACCACTTGGTTTGTCCGCTCGTAACCGAGACCGGCGAGCTGGTCTAGAAAGACTTTCAGGTCCAAACGATCCCCTCGGCGGACAGAAAGGCGTTGGAGTTCTCGCTGAGTGCGCTGAAAAGCGGCGGGAGCACTCGCCACCAATACAATACCCTCTCCCTGGGTCAACGCCTCGATACACAAAATCCGAAGAGCAGAAGCCTCCGGATCTGGATTAACGGTCCATAAATCGAGAGGAGGGCAGTAATAGGATTTGTCCGGGAGGAAAGAGAAGAGGTCATCAAAAAGGCTCCGCGCCGTTTCATCGGTGGGGGTGATGATCAGGGTAGCCGGATAGCGCAAAGACAAAGTAGCAATTACCGCCGCTTTGGCACTATTTACCAAGCCATCCACAACTAAACGACGATTCTGATCAAGAGCTTGATCAATTTTTTTAACCGAGGGGACAGATTCGAGTATCTTTAACAGGGCTTCCATCATCTTTAAAACAGGAAGATCGGCAAAGGGTGTTTCCGGCTTTCCTGAAAAACATTGAGATTGGGGAGCTCTTCTATTATAACAAAAAGGGCAAGGATAAGCCAAAAAGTCTCCGTAAAGAGGAGTACTTCGAACTTGAGGGAAAGTACTAACCTCTTCCGCAGAGAACGGAGAAGGAAAACAACTAGGCCTTATCCAAAAATGAGTAAGGATGGCGGGAACAGGAAGGGAAGGATGAAATCCTCGGGGTTTACCTTATGGGAGCTCTTGGTTCTGGTTGCTCTTTTGGCTCTTCTTCTCGCTCTGCTCGCCCCCGTTTTCTCCTTAATCCGAGAGAAGGCCTTGGCAACTTATTGCCGGAGCAATCTCCAGCAAATAGGAAAAGCCTTACAACAATACCTCCAGGACTGGGATGAAACTTTCCCTCGAGGGCTATATTCCTCCCCTCCTCCGGCTTTTGATAGCGGGAGGCAGGAGGTAAAAACCTGGAAAGATGCCCTTTTCCCTTACCTCCTATCCCGGGAAGTCTTCCTCTGCCTTTCTAATCCTATAGGTTGGGGAAAGGTGGGCGACTATTGGAAATCCCTGGGAGCCTATGGGTTTGAAGGAGAAGGGGCAAATTCACCGGGAGACTCAACGGGCCGGTTCCCGGTCTCTTACAGCGCCAACTCCTATCTCTTTCGGGTAGAGAGTTACGTTCACTCTGGGGGAATCACCTTAGCAGATCTCCCTGAGACCTCAGACGTGATCGCTCTAGGGGAAACTCGACTGGGGGAAGTAGGAGGGGCAGGCCCCTACTTCGGCCCTTGGGCCGGAACGGAACGAGGCTTAGTCCATCACCATAATAAGTACATCAATTATCTCCTCTTGGATGGTCGGGTAAAGTCACTGAAAGCCATTCAAACCTTTTTGCCGCGGTGGTTGTGGGGCCCTTCTCAACGACGTAGTAGCCTCCTAAAAAGCTCCCCTAGCAAGAACCCGGAGTCTTTAACTCACTTGAGCAGTCCAGGAGAAGACCAACTCCTCCACTGGATGGCCCCAGAATATCGGTGATAGGAAGTTAACAAGGCAAAACTTCTGCATTGCCTTAAGCCTTTGGTTACCATCCCGTTCCCGGTGCTCCTGGAAACCGCAAAAGACGCTGACGATCTCTGCCAAATATGATACAATGGGCAAGAGAGGTACCCTCCTATGGCTCAGCGATTTGAACTTGTTTCCGAGTATGTCCCACGTGGAGACCAGCCAAAAGCCATCGCTCAACTGGTGGAGGGGTTGAGGAAAGGCTATCGCTTTCAAACTCTTCTGGGGGTCACCGGCTCCGGTAAAACCTTTACCATCAGCCATGTCATCGCTCAGATACAGAAGCCGACTCTTGTTATCGTCCATAATAAAACTCTAGCTGCCCAGCTCTGCTCCGAGTTTCGGGAGTTCTTCCCCCACAATGCAGTAGAATATTTTGTCTCCTACTACGATTACTATCAACCGGAAGCTTATGTACCCCAAACCGATACTTATATAGAGAAAGAGACCGAAATCAATGATGAGATTGACCGTCTCCGCCACTCTGCTACCCAGGCAGTCCTAGAGCGCAGGGACGTTATTGTCGTCGCTTCGGTTTCCTGCATCTACGGCTTGGGTTCTCCCCAGGAGTATCAAGAGACGATCCTGATCCTTAAGAAAGGGGAAGTTTACAACCGCCGAGAGATTTTGCGCCGCCTGGTGGAAATGCAATTCGTACGCAATGACATCAACCTGGAACGAGGCACCTTCCGGGCAAGGGGAGAAGTCCTTGAAATTCATCCTGTCCACGAGGAACACCTCCTTCGCATTGAGTTCTTTGGAGATGAAGTGGATCGGATCCTTGTCCTTCACCCAGTAACGGGAGAAGTCTTGGGAGAGAAGGAGCGAGTGACCGTGTTCCCGGCCACCCACTTTGTTGCCAGCCGGGAGCGGATTGAGCGGGCCTTGCGCAGTATTGAAGAGGAGCTCCAAGAGCGTTTAGAGTGGTTCCGTCAGCGAGGTAAGCTCCTCGAAGCTCAAAGGTTAGAACAAAGGACCCGCTATGATATGGAGATGATCCGGGAAGTCGGCTACTGTACCGGCATCGAAAACTATTCCCGACACCTGGATGGACGAAAACCGGGTGAACCTCCTCACACCCTGCTGGACTACTTCCCCGAAGACTTTCTTCTGGTTATTGATGAGTCCCACCAGACCATCCCCCAGCTCCGGGGAATGTATGCAGGAGATATGTCCCGCAAAGATACCCTTATTGAATACGGTTTCCGCCTTCCCTCCGCCCGGGATAACCGCCCCCTCCGGTTTGAAGAGTTTTTAGAAAAAGTCCGTCAATGTATCTTCGTCTCCGCTACCCCAGGCCCCTTTGAGCGGGAACAGAGTGAACAGATTGTAGAACAGATCGTTCGGCCTACAGGTCTTGTAGACCCCGAAATCGAGGTTAAACCGACCCGGGGCCAGATTGATGACCTCCTCTTCCAAATTCGCCAAAGGGTTGAGCAAGGGGAAAGGGTGCTGGTCACCACCCTGACTAAGCGGATGGCCGAGGACTTAGCGGAATACCTCCGGGAATTGGGAATCAAGGTCCATTACCTCCACTCCGAAATCCACACCCTAGAGAGGACAGAGATCCTTCGAGACTTGCGCCTTGGAGAATACGATGTTATCGTTGGCATCAACCTTCTGCGAGAAGGCCTAGACCTTCCGGAAGTCTCTTTAGTTGCTATCCTGGATGCGGACAAAGAGGGCTTCCTCCGCTCCGAGACCTCCCTCATCCAGACAATGGGTCGAGCTGCGCGTAATGTCCGGGGCAAGGTAATTATGTATGCGGATGAGATCACCGATTCAATGCGTAGGGCCATCGAAGAGGCGAACCGCCGCCGGGAGATCCAAATCGCTTATAATAAAGAACACGGGATTATCCCTCAAACGGTGCAAAAAGCAGTACGAGAACTCCTCCTACCCTCTGAGGAATCCTCCACGAAGGTAGCGGAAAGGAAAGCCTCTTATGAAGTCCGGGAAGCTCCCCTCCACTCAGAAGACCTGGAACGACTGATCGCCCAATTAGAACGGGAGATGAGGCAGGCAGCGAAAGAACTCCGTTTTGAAACCGCAGCCCTCCTGAGGGACAAAATCCGAGAGCTGAGAGAACACTCCTCAGAGGACTTCCAAAAGCAGGAACTCAAACGGGCCTTAGGCGGACCCAAGAGGAGATCAAAAACAGCGGATAAGAGAGGGTGGTGATCTACCAAGAACGAGGAAACGGACCAGGGGCTACACTCCTTTCCTCCTTCTCTTCCCTCCTCTTTTTTCGGCAGCCGGTGCCCCCTTGATTCTTCACGAGGTTCCCTGCCTTCTCACCCTCCTAGGAGGGGTTCTTATCCTGGTTCCCACCCTCCACACCAGCTTCCGGCCTATTGAGGAGAAAGGGAGGAATGCTGTTAGGGAAGTTAGAAAACTGGCTATCCCTTCTTCCGAAGAAGGGAAGAAGAGTATCCCCTCTGACATTGCGGAATGCCCTGATAGTGGGCCTCCTCCTTTCCCTGTTTTCTAACGGAAGACTTCTCGCAGGAGAGATTCCTGGCCCAAAGGTCGCTTTTTCAAGGGAGGGCATAGTTGTTACTGCCTCCCCTTATGCCACCCAGGCCGGGGTAGAGATGCTGGAGAGAGGTGGTAATGCCATTGATGCCGCTATCGCCTCGGCTTTCACTCTCGGTGTGGTGGAACCAATGATGTCGGGCTTAGGAGGGCGAACCCAAATTCTGATTCGTTTAAGCTCCGGTAAAATGGTGGGAATTAACGGAGGAACTCTTTGGCCCAGGCTTTGGATAGAGGTTCACCGGAAGGGGAAAAAGCCCTTAACCGGGGGAATTCGATCTGTGGCGGTTCCGGGTACCCCTTACGCCCTATGGGAAGCCCAGCGCCTTTTTGGGCGATTACCCTTTAAAGAGGTTCTGGACCCCGCCATCCGGTATGCTCGGTACGGCTATATTGTGGGAGCAACTCAGAGCCGTCTGTTCGCGGAGGCGGCGAAAGACCTTGCCCGCGACCCCTCTACCCGGCGTTACTTCCTGCGCTCTGACGGAAAACCCTATCAGGAGGGAGATTGGTTCATCCAACTTGACCTAGCACGCACCTTGGAGGCGTTAACCCGGTATGGGCCGAAAGTTTTCTATCAAGGATGGATTGCCCGGAGGATTCACCAACAAATGGTCCAACAAGGGGGATACCTCCGTTTTCAAGACCTGGCCTCTTACCGCCCTCGCCCAGGCCGGATCCTTCAAGGCCAATACCGAAAGTGGACGATAGTCACCTTGCACTATCCCTCTTTGGGGGCCTCCGTCCTTGAGACCCTTGAGATTCTTGAAGCTTTGGAGAAGAGAGGGAGGGGCTTAAATCTAGGGACCCTCGCCCTAACCTTGAAACAAGTCAGCTTAGATCGAGAAGAGGAGGAGAGGAGGGTAGCGGGTTCCTCAGCTTTTCCTTGAGTTATCTCCCGCCTTTTCGCCCAACAGCGGGCTGAGAGGATTTTAAAGGGAACCCCCTCCGCAGGAGACACCCCTCCTCCGGAGGAGCACACAACTCACCTTGTTACTGCAGACCGTTGGGGCAATGTGGTTTCTTTAACTCAATCCTTGGGACCTCTGTTTGGTGCGAAAGTATCCGCCCAAGGCTTGGGTTTCTGTTGGGGAGCGACTTTAGGGTATTTAGAATACCATAATCCCCAGGTTGAGCCTATCTCCTCCATTGCTCCGGTTATCGTCTTGGAAGGAGGTAAACCACTTCTAGCCTTAGGCGCGGCGGGTGGCGACCGGATCCCCGCGGCAATCGCTCAGGTCCTCTATGCTATCTTAGGACAGAAGATGACACCTCAAACTGCTATGGCAAGGGCCAGGATCGCTGTGCAAAGGGCAAAAGAAGGAACAAGGTGGGAATTGGTTTATGAAACTTCCCACCACTTAGGAGTTGCCTCCTCGCCCCCTGTGGAGGAGGAGAGAAAGGGGCTAGAGGCTCTCGGCTTCACCTTGATCCCCCTACCCCTCAAAGAGAGTGTGGGCAGAGTTCACCTTATCGCTTATGATCAGCAACAAAGGGGGTGGATCGGTGTAGCAGACCCCCGGTGGTACGGGTCAGTAGGAGTCCCGAGGAGGCAGGTGAATAGGCCCTCCTACCTGATGCAATCCCAGGGCCCGCGTTTGACCTTGGAGAAAAAACCAGCCGGTAAGGGCACATACCAGAGCGTCCAAGGTATCCGCTGATAATAAGCAATCCTCCGGGGAAGGTACCCCCTTGATCCTCCTTCCGAGTAACCGCTGACGCTCCGCCCTTCCCTCCCGAGTGGTCTTACGAGGAAAATTGCCCTCTGCTCCTTTCAGCTCTTCAAAGGCGGAGAAGGGATAAACCTCAATAGCCCAGCAGGCTCCTGCCCTCCTATCACCTTCTAGAGAGTAGCCCCTCGCTGAGAGCTCCCAATACAGTTCCCAACCCTTCAACAACATCTCTTGGAAAGCCCGAAAGGTGGTGGGTGTCGTCGGAAAGTAGGAATAGCCTCTTTTGCGGAGCTCCGCTTCTGCAGGACGCACTTTGGGCCAATCGGGAGGGAAGTTCTCTCGGAACTTCTTGGAGAAAGTGGCCCCCGGAGGCAGGGGACAGTCTACTGCCACAACAAGGGCTTGGATCTCCTGAGCATAATGAGCAACTGTAGAAGGAGTTGGCAGGGGCCTTATCTGCTTTAAGTAGGGTTTCTCTTGAAAAGTTTCACTATATGGCTCTCCATCACCTTCTTCAGAAAGGTTAAAAAGGAGATGAGCGCAGTGAAAGGGCTTACCAACCCGATTACCCGGAATATCCACACCAAGGATAGAGACCATTTTTGAAAGATTCCTGAGGAAAGTCAGAGCAACAATTCCCTCCTATTCTAACCGAACGGGAGGTTTGAGGGAAGCTCGGACCTCAATCAGGGCGGGCCTGCCCGAAGAAAGGGCCTCTCGAATCATCGCTTCCATTGCATTAGGGTTCGAGACTAAAGAGTAGGAGATGCCGAAAGCCCTGGATAGGCTCTGTAAATCGGGGTTTCGCAAAGAGACTCCTACTTCCCGACCGTAACGTTTCCTCTGAAAATGAGCGATCATACCGTAACCATTATCATTAAACACCAGCAAAACCACAGGTAACCTTTCCTGAACGAGGGTAGCCATCTCAGAGAGACTGAACATCAAGCCCCCATCTCCACACAAGGCTACCACCGGCTTTCCAGGAGCTCCTATAGAGGCTCCTAAGGAGGCGGGCAAGGCCCAACCGATAGTCCCCGACCCCATAGGCCAGAGAAAGGTACGGGGTCGGAGGACAGGGAAATATCTCCTGGCCCAGTAGGCCAAAAGGGTCGAGTCGCACACTAGAACCCCCTCGGAAGGCAAAGCCTGACGCAAAGCCATAAGGTAGCCCATCTCTTCGGGGTAATCTCTCTGCAGAGTTTGGTAGAGAGCAGTCTTAAGTTGGGATAAGTCTCCTGCCCAACAGGTTTCTACTGGAGGAACCCTCTCTTTAAGTTGCTCAAAGATGCTTCTTAAAGCCGATTTCGCTTCTAAAGGGATACCCAAAGCCACGGGATAATTGCGCCCGAGGATAGAGGGGTCCTGGTCAATTTGAAGGAGCGTTCTAGGGATAGGGATAGACCAGTTATCGGTAGAACGTTGGCCAAACCGGGTGCCTACCGCAAGCATCAGGTCTGCCTGCTCTATTAAGGCCCGCACCGTAGGTTCTCCACTAAGGTTTCCCATCCCTAGGGGGCGATCTTCAGGATAGGCCCCCTTCCCTTTAATGGAAGTAAAGACTGGGGCTTGGAGATATTCCGCTAGAGATGCTAACTCCGGCCAAGCTCCTTTAGTATGAACCCCTCCCCCCGCCCAGATAATGGGTTTCCTCGACCGGGATAGCAGATCAACCGCTTGCTCTACTCTCTTCTGCTCCCCCTCAGGAGGAGCTTCTTCGTCATCCAGAGGTTGAAAGTTCACCTCTTGGGTTAGTAGAGGAGTAGGAACCAACAGGCCGATGGGACCTGGTCTTTGGCGAAGGTTTTTTAGTCGTTTAAAAGCCTGATTAAGAATCTTGTGAGTGTCAGCAGGCGGCCACAGATAGAAGGTTTCAACAGTCACCGACTGCAGAAGGGCCAGGAGACCTGGAAGCTCGTGGAGGGCTCCTTGTCGTTCCAACCTAGGGTCAGTAGTCATCGAGATTTGCAACAAGGGAATCGAGCTTCCCCAAGCTTCTTCCAGACCAATCGCTGTAGCCGAGGCACCAGGCCCCGGAATGGTGAGTACTCCAGCTGGCTGGCCGGAGACTCGGAAGAAGGCATCGGCCATCACCGGGGCAAAGGCTTCATTACGCACAGTCACCAGGCGAAAAGTCTTCTTTTGAGCCAAAACGTCGTAGAGAATCGCATTGTGCGTGCCTGGTATTCCGAAAAGCGTTTTTATTCCCGCTGATTCCAGAGCCAAAGCAATGGCTTCTGCCCCGCTCACCTCTCTTTTTATCCTCCTCTTTCACCGACGCTTAGGCCATTAGAGGAGATTTCCCCAAGAAGGGTCATTCCCCCGGCTTTTTCAAGTGAGGAACGTACTCTTTATGGTGGGTTTCCCCGAGCTCATCCGCGGGATCCACGTGAACGACCACGTTATCAAGATGAGGCAAGTGCTGAAGGATGTGGTATCTTACTGCCTTTGCAATCCGGTGGGCTTCAGAGACGCTTAACTGAGGGTCAACTCCGATGTTCACTTCAGCGTGGAGGCGATGCCCAATCCAACGTGCCCGGACCTCCCCTATCCCTCGAACTCCCTCCTCGTGGTTGATAGCATCTTCAATTTCCTCCAGAATCTCCGGAGTCACTCCATCTAACATACGACTGATCACTACCCGAGCCGATTCCCAAACAATCCCGAGAATCACAAAAGTAATGGCCAACCCCACTAAGGGGTCCACGAGAGGGTAACCTAGATGAACTCCCATCGCACTGATTAAAACGGAGAGGCTGGTGAGACCATCTATCCGGGCGTGGTAACCATCAGCGATCAGAGCAGCACTCCCTATTTGTTTTCCCACCCGAATGCGAAGGAGAGCGACAATTTCGTTGCCTAAAAATCCGATGAGAGAAGCCAGGGCAACAGCCCCTACATACTGAACGGGAACTGGGTGTAACAAACGCTGGATCGATTCGTAACCGGCTACCACCGCGCTAAAGAAGATAAGGCCCACAACAACTAATCCTGCCAAATCTTCAGTACGACCTAAGCCATAAGGGAATTGGCGGGAAGGAGGGCGCTTTGCCAACCAGAAAGCGATTCCGAGAGGAATTGCAGTGACTGCATCGCCTAGATTATGGATCGTGTCTGCTAGCAGAGCCACACTCCCCGAAAGCCAAACGACAATGACTTGAAGGAGAGTGGTGAGCATTAACCCCCAGAAGGACCATTTTACGGCCCAAATCCCTTTTTCATGAGAGAGGATCGAGGGATCTAACCCTCCGTGAGAATGGCCATGCGAGGGGCCTTCCCCTGGGGAGTGAAAAAAAGAGTGTTCTAAGAATTTCGATTCGTTCATCTCCTATTCCCTGAATAAAATCAAAAATATCTGTAAACCCAGAGAAGGAGGGGCGCGGAAAGAACTTCTCCAGGGTTGGGTAAAAGGGAAAAAGCCATCTCTCCAATTGGGGATAGAGATTGTATTCTGTTTTTATTATAAACCCTTTCACTAAACAACAGGAGGCGAGGAATGAAATGAAGGGAAGAGTAGCGGTGATGACCCAGGTAAATCAACCCCTGGAGATTCGGGAATATCCGGTCCCCCCGGTGGAGCCGGGGGGTATCTTGGTAAAAGTGCGCCAGGCCAATTTCTGCGGTTCAGATCTCCACTTCTGGCGCGGGGCAGTTCTCAAACTTAAGGCCCCTCTACCGATAGTCCTGGGACACGAGGCAGTGGGGACGGTTGCTGCTTTAGGCAAGGGGGTAAAAACCGATTTCTTAGGGGAAAAACTGGAGGAAGGGGATCGGATCGTTTACTCCTATTTTAAACCCTGTGGTCACTGTTGGGCTTGCCTCTCCCACACGGGAGCTTGCCCGTACCGTAACCGGGATTGGATTGGAGTCTCTGTGGAAGATCCCCCTCATTTCCACGGTACTTACGGGGAATACCACTACCTTCACCCCGGTCACTGGGTTTTTAAGATACCCCCAGAACTTCCAGACCCGGTGGTCTCTCCGGTCAATTGTGCCTTATCAGAAATGGTGTACGGTTTACACCAAGTGGGGGTAACACTCGGTGATACCGTGGTGATCCAAGGCGCTGGAGGTCTGGGCCTATACGGAACTGTTCTGGCCAAAACGATGGGGGCGGGTCGAGTGATCACTTTAGACCGCCTCCCTCAAAGACTGGAGCTCGCCCGACAATTCGGAGCCGATGACATCTTGAATATTGAGGCCACGAGCCAGGAAGAGCGATTCCAGTGGATCCAGGAGGTTACCCGGGGTAGAGGAGCTGATCTGGTAGTGGAGGTCACCGGAAATCCCTCAGCCATCCCTGAGGGGATTTCTCTTCTAAGACCAGGTGGGAAGTATCTAATGATAGGGAATATCTCTATGGGCAAAACGGTCGAGATGGAGCCGGCCCAAATTGTTAGGGGAGCCAAAACGCTTTATGGTGTTATCGCCTATGAAGCTTGGACTATTCCCCGCGCCCTAGAGTTCCTCCAGAAATACCGAGAGGTTTACCCCTTTGATAAAATCGTTTCCCATCTTTTCCCCTTTGAGCAGATTAATGAAGCTTTAGAACTCGCCTCCTCGGGCAAGGCGATTCGAGTGGGAATTCACTTCGATTAGGAGGAGGAAATGGCCTACTCCTTCGCAGTCTTTTTATCTCGACTCCTGCTGAAGCGATATGCTGATTGTCAAGTTTATGGTCTGGACCGTGTTCCTGAAAAAGGGCCTGTGCTTTTTGTGGCGAATCATCAGAGCTTAGCGGATGCTCCGCTATTGATGGCTCTCCTTCCCCGGCCCTTATGGTTTCTGGCAGCCCGCTGGATTCTCAACCTTCCTCTGGTAGGCTGGTTCCTCCGATTATGCCATGCCCGGCCCGTCGCAACAGGTCGGATTGAGAAGGAATCCTTAAAATGGGCCGAAGAGACCCTCAAGAAGGGACAATGCCTAGTTCTCTTCCCTGAAGGAGGGGTAAGTAGAGATGGAAAATTGGGGAAGTTTCACAGAGGCGCCGCTTTTCTCGCCCTCCGAACTGGTACACCAATTGTACCTATAGGGATTGTGGGGACTGCTGAAGTTATGCCTTTGAAAAAGTGGTGGCCACGCCGGGCCAGAATATTTGTGACCATCGGCTCGCCTTTCTCTTTAGCAGAAGGTTCCTTAGAACATCCCACCCATGCTCAAATCGAGGAGGGAACCCATCAGATCCGGAGGAGAGTCCGGGATTTACTCCCCCCGCGGATCGCTGGAGAACCTGGACCTGGGGAGGTTTCCCCTCAGAACTTGCCCGAAATGTTCCGCCGTTCCCTGGAACGCTGGCCTCAAATGCCCCTTTGGGGAAGGGTGATCGGTGAAAGTGTCCAGTGGTGGACTTATGAAGAAGTATGGGAGGCCTCTCAAGCCCTTGCGGCTCAACTGATCGCTTCCGGAGTACAAAAAGGAGACCGCATCGCGCTCCTCTCGGAAAACCGGCCTGAATGGGGGATTGTTGACCTTGGTATCCTCTGCACCGGAGCGATTAACGTTCCCCTCTACCCGTCTTTTAAAGAGAGAGAAATCCAATATGTCCTAGAGGACGCAGAGCCTTCCTTCCTGTTTGTCTCCACTGAAGAGCAGTATAAGAAGATTAAAGATTTTTGGCAAAAATATTCCTTCATTAAGGGAACGATCTTATTTGAGAAGACCCCCTATGAGGAGGTATCTAACCTTGAGGATTGGATAGAAAAAGGCAAGAAAGTTCTACAAACTTATTCTCAACTGGTGGAAGAACGAATAGCCCAGGTCCGCCCCGAGGACATCGCCTCTTTTGTCTATACCTCCGGAACGACAGGGGAACCCCGGGGAGCTTTGTTAACCCATAGTAATTTCCTCTTCGATTTGGAGAGTGCCGCCCAGGTGGCTCCCGTAGGTCCTGGTGATTGTTTGGTCTCTATCGGTACCTTAGCCCATATTATGGAGCGTTTAGCGGGGCTTTATGGCTCTATCCGAGTAGGAATGTCGGTGGGCTATCTGACCAATCTTTTCGCTTTAAAGAAAGAACTCACTCTTTACCAGCCTACAGTGGCTTTATGGGCACCCCGAGTCTTTACCGCCCTTCGGTCCCAAGCCCTCACCGCCTCGGCAAGTAAAGGAAAAATAGGAGAGAAGATCTTTCACTGGGCCGAGAGGGTAGCCCTCCACAGATCTGCCTACCTCCTAGAACGTCGGAGGGCACCTTTAGTCTTATCCCTCCAAGCAAAAGTAGCAGACCTCTTTGTCTATCGCCGGATGAAAAAAGCCCTAGGAGGCCGTCTGAAGCTGATCATCTCTGGTGCAGCCGCTTTACCGGTCCCTATAGGAGCCTTCTATATCGGGATGGGTTTTCAAGTTTTAGAAGGCTATGGATTAAGCGAAACCACTGCAGTTGTCACTCTTAACCCCCCGGAAAAGCCCAAGCTTGGGAGTATCGGTAAACCTATTCCCGGAATAGAGGTCTGGTTGGCCGAGGATGGCGAAATCCTCTGCAAAGGGCCTAACATCTTTGTGGGATATTGGAAAAAACCTGAAGAAACCCAGCAAGCCATAGAATCGGACGGAACCTTTCATACAGGGGATTTAGGGAGCTTTGACGAAGAGGGATACCTCTACTTCACTGGCCGGAAGAAGAGCATCATCGTCCTTATCAACGGGGAAAACATACCCGCTGAGCCCATAGAGGCTGAGCTGGAAACCAGTGAATGGATCTCCCGAGCCGTCGTCCTGGGATCAGAACGGCCTTATCTTGTCGCTCTGATCGTTCCCCGTTGGGAAGCTCTAGAAAGATATGCCCGCCAGCACCACCTTGACCCTAAAAGGTCTTTGTTAAAAGACCATCCTCAAGTGAGGAAGCTCTTTTGGGAGGAGATTCGCCGTCTTAGCGGGCACCGAAGGGACTTTGAGCAAGTAAAAGCTTTCGCTCTGTTAGAAGAGGATTTCAGCGTAGAGCGGGGAGAGATCACCCCTACTCAAAAAGTAAGACGGCATATTATTCAGCAAAACTATGCTGATCTTATCAAAAGCCTTTATCGAGAGGGATAAAACTTCCGAACCAAGAGGTAGGACGACTTACCCCAAACAGTCGTTCTCAAAGCTCTAGGACGAAGCGCCCCTTTTCCAGGAAGGGAACCCCGTCTACGAAGACCTGGCCTTCCTCTCGTAGATCACAAATCATATCCCAATGAAGAGCTGACTGGTTCTTCCCACCAGTCTCGGGGTAGGAAGCCCCCAAAGCGAGATGGACCGTCCCTCCTATCTTTTCATCAAAGAGGATGTTACGGGTAAACCGGGTGATGTGATAGTTCGCCCCGAAGGAGAATTCCCCCACTCGCTTTGCCCCTTCATCTATACTCAGCATCTGATGCAAGAACTCCTCATTCTTTCCCGCAGTAGCTTCCACCACTTTTCCCCCCTCAAAGACTAACCGGACATCCTCTACCTCTCGTCCCTGGTAGCAAGCAGGGAACGAGAAACGGATATGGCCCCGGACGGAATCTTCTATAGGGGCGGTAAAAAACTCTCCATCAGGAAAATTATTCTTGCCATCACAATTGATGAATCTCCTCCCTTCTATCCCAAAGCTGAGGTCGGTATCCGGGCACTGAATCCGTATTTCGTGCTTCCCTTCGAGCCAATCCACATATCTCTGCTGTTGCTCGGAGAGCTCCCGCCAGCGGGCAACCGGGTTGGGACTCGCTAAAAAACAAGCGGAGATGAGAAACTCCTCAAACTCCCTTACCGACATTTCCGCATCTTGGGCGTAGGCGGGAGTAGGAAAAACAGTTACAACCCATCGTAGGTCTCTTTTAGCGTGACGCTCCATAAAGGTCTGGACCAGATTCTTGCGGGCTTCTTGGTGAAGAGCTTGTTTGGCTGGATCAATATGGGTTAACTCCCGGGTATTCGCTTCGCTGAGGATCACAATCCGGACATTAAAGCGGTTTGTAATGAGCTCGTCTAGTGGGGAGATAAACGTTAACTGATCCTCCTTCACCAGTCGGAAAAAGCTCTCCTGAAGGCCGGGAAAAGTCACCTGAAGATGGGGATATGCTCCCGCTCTGAGGACCTGTTCATAGAGAGATCTCAACAGAGGCTCTGCCAAGGTACTGCCTTCCAACGTCACTAGATCGCCTGGTCGAACTTCAGTACAATATTCAACCAACACTTGTGCCAAGCGGTCCCATACCGTTTCCCTCATCCCTTATCCTCCTGCCTCCAACTCTCTGAGAGCGTCTCCCGCTCCAGCCAAATGGTCCAACCACATTTCCGAGTATTTCCGGGAGAGGATAACTCCTTGAGCCCCCCCGGCAAAAGCAGCTTTCACCGCCTCCTTCACCCCTTCTCGGCTACACTTCGACTGTCCCTCCCCCGTTGGAATGTCCACGTCAATACCTGAGTAGATAGCACACTTGCCCGCTACTGCAGATACTGCCCGCTCTGTCTCCCGACGAACATAATCCGGCGAGAATCCTTTCTGAGGAAGTTCATTCAAAGGCCCTTCCTCTAGGTTTAAGATCCGCATCATCAAGGAGAAGGTCTCTTCAGGCTTGGCATCAGCCAACCAGCTTTTATGAATACTCTGGTGATAGGCGTAGTACCGGGGGCCAGCGCAATTATTATACATCACCACCTTGAGAAAATCGCAGTAGTCAGCCATCTCATGAAAGTTTTCTGTCGCACGATACCAGGGGCTCCAGGAGATCATATGGCAAATATGGTATCCCAACCGCTTGTTCCGGTCAATCGCCTTAACCGTGCCCCACATCCCTCGCAGAATATTATGCTGACCATCCGACCACATTTTGTCCCAAGCCAGAACCTCCGGATACTCTAGGAGGATTCTCCAGAGGGTGACGAAGAAACCATCAACAGGTCGTTCACCTCTTCCTGCTTTTTGGTTCCACTCCAAAAGGGCTTTAAAGCCTGCTCTCGCCCTCTCAACATTGATCCCTCTTCTTTGGGCTTCAGCCTGGCAGTACTCACAAAAACAAACGATACTTCCCGCCCCCACTGGCCCATTAAGGATCCGGGTAAGAGGTCCTCCCTTTTCAGAACACCAAACAACCCCATCCAGGTCATAGGATTTCAAGTAGTCTTCAACTACAGAGAACCACCAGTTGTAGTAATCGGGGTTGCGCATACAAGCTGCGGAGCTCTTTCGGCCAAGGACATCCACTTCTAAGAGCTTCGGCCAGTTGGCAATATATCTAGGGAGGGGCGAACCACTACTCTCTTCCATCCAAGCAAAGCAAGCTATCTTACGTTTTTTAGCTTCGGGAAGAACTGTCTCGAAGAAATCCCAATCTCCGTGATCAGGGGCGCGCACATCCTCACCGATGATCGTTTTAGCATAATATTGCCTGTGGATCCGAGCATAATTGCCACCGTGAAAATTAAGGTCGTACTCTTGGATACCATGATCAGGGACAGGGTGGCCTGGAATCTGCCTCCCTCCCGTCCCCCGGGTCCAGGTTGGAGAAGCCAGTAGAAGGGCGTTCACACCGGCTTTCTCTTGGAAAGTATCCAAAACTCGGTTGACTCCTTCATCTAAAAAGGAGATAGCTCCCACTTGTATCCCGATAAATCGCTCTGGCATTTTCTCCTCCTCTCTCAAGATAGATCCAAGGCTTCTTTGGTTGTCTCAGAAGCACCTCGTCACTTTTGCATCAACACTGCTCGGACAGGGGCACCATCAGCACTAACCATCTTTAAAGGAAGACAAAGGAGCTCGTAGGTCCCCTCGGGGACTTGAGCCAAATTCAGGCCCTCAAGAATAATGACTTCCTTCTCTAGGAGTAAGCGGTGGGTGGCAAAATCCTTCTGATGATAAGGCTCGATAGATAAATAGTCTATCCCAACGAGTCGAACCCCCTGGTTCAAGAGCCATTGGGCACCGGATAGCCCTAAGCCCACATAATTTTCTGTAAAGTGCTCTGCAAAAAGGAGGCCCTTTTCACTATTCCGAGTCCTCAGTAACAGCCGCGGAGGGGGCTTCTTTTCAAGAGACTCCAGATGGAGGGCTTCTAGAGGTCCCTCAACTTGAGAGAGGTCCCACACTTCACAAGGTCCCAGAAGAAGGTCAAGTTCAATCTTATCTACACTCTTTCCTTCGGCAAAAAAGTGTCGGGGAGCGTCAATATGAGTGCCAGTATGGGACCCCATCTTCAGGTAGGAGAGGGTGAAAAGGTCTCCTTTGCTTACCGATAGGATAGTTTCTAGGGAGAAAGGAGGATCTCCCGGCCAAAGGAGCATTCCTGAGCGGACAGGAAGGGAAAGATCTATCAGGGTCTTCAGAACCCCTTCTCCTCTTCGGTCCTCCAAGGGTTTCATCTTTAATCAACCATTTCCTCAAGAAGGGGGTTAGACAACTCGGTATCTTAAAAAGAGCTCTCCCATCTTCTCCCGAAGGGAGAGGAGTTGGAGGCGAGGGATCTTCTCAGGAGGGAATCCCTCTCCTTCCAACAGGGTGAGAGTATCTCTGCCCCCCTTCAAAAAGGGGGTGATCGTTAGGAAGAGCTCGTCTATTAGACTTTCTCGAATCATCTCAAAGGCGAGGTTGGGCCCCCCCTCACAAAGGAGATGGCGAATCCCATACTCCTCTTTGAGAGCGAAGAGAGCTTGCCCCAGGTTCACCCTCTCCTCTCCGAAGACTCGGATTTCTGCCCGCCCCTCCAAGGGCTTAAGCGGGTCTAGGCCCCTCACAGTGGTTAAAATAAGAGGATAATCCTCGCAAAAAATCCTAGCAGAAGGAGGGAGCTCCCCTCTCCCCGTCACAATGATATACCGGGGATCAGGGGGCATCCCTTTTTCAATCCTCGCCTCTCGCAGTCGGGGGGTTCGGATTCTCATTACAGGGTCTTCTACTCTTAAAGTTCCGGCTCCAATGATGACCGCATCCGATACCGCCCTCAGTTCATCCATCCCTAACCGATCAGCTGGACTCCCGCTCAGGAGTTTTCCCCATTGGCCTAGGGTAACCTTCCCGTCCAGAGTCATCGCCATATTGAGGTAAGTATAAGGACGGTTCTCCTTAGGAGGAGGCAACTCCAACCAGCCATAAACTTGGTCAAAAGCCAAAGGTTGTCCCTCCTGGGGGAACGGGGAGAAGAAATCATAGAGAACTCTCATCGGTCTTCTCAAAAGAGAAACCTCTTAAGGGCGAAACCTCCTCAGGGATCAGAAGAGGACTTTCAAAGATGCATTCTTTCTTGCAGGGTTTTTCTCCTTCTAGTAGAGAGAGCCTCAACTTGGCCTTGTGGATGTTCCACGGATAGGCTTCCCTCCATTGGGGCAATCCATTATAAAAGGGGACTTTCACCGTTACCTCTCTTTCCCTAAAGGAAGGAGTCCGCAGTATAATAAGTTTAGCAGTTCCAGACTCGGGGGTGTTCTGAAGGGAAAATGAGCGTTCGTACCACGACCCACGTAGAAAAGCTGACTCCTATGCTCGCACAATATCAAGCAATCAAACGCCAATATCCTGATGTCATCCTAATGTTCCGCTTAGGTGATTTCTACGAAATGTTCGGTGAAGACGCTCATATCGCCTCGGAGGTACTGCAAATCGCCCTCACCTCTCGGCCGGCCGGGAAAGACCAGAGGATCCCCTTGTGTGGGGTACCCTACCATCAGGTAGAACGCTACGTGGCCCGGCTGATTGCTCAGGGATACCGGGTGGCTATTTGTGACCAGGTGGAAGACCCTAAATTAGCAAAGGGACTGGTCCGCCGGGCAGTGACCCGCGTGATCACACCGGGCACCGTCCTGGAAGAAGGGATGCTGGAGGCAAAAACCAATAACTACCTGGTAGTTGTTGTGGAGAAAGAGGGAAATTATGGCTTAGCGGTGGCAGATGTCTCCACCGGGGAGTTTGCAGTTACCGAAGTTCACGGGTCTAATGCTAGAACTCTTCTTTTAGAAGAGATCGCCCGCCTGAATCCGGCTGAGTGTCTCCTCCCACCTGGTTCCGACCTAAGAGAAGCGGTGGCGAAGATCGTTCGAGGACGGGTGGACTTCCTTCATCCCCAGGGGAAAGGTCACCTCAACCACCTCCCTCCAGAAAAAACTCCCTCCACTCCAAGGGAGGTCTCACTCACCGAGCTTCAAGCCTATTGGGATTCTTCCGCATATCAAGTGTTAACCCAGCATTTTGGCACCTCCTCTTTACGGGGGTTCGGTTGTGAAGAGATGGAGCTCGCTCAACAAGCGGCTGCCCATCTGCTGAAATACCTCCAAGCTCACCAAGCCTCTACCGCAGAACACCTTAAGAGCTTGTCCACCTATTCCCTCCAATCCTTTATGGTGATTGATACCCAAACCCGGCGCAATCTGGAATTGATTCAACCCCTAGGTTGGTCTTCTCAGAGCCGATCTCTCCTTCAGGTTCTCGATAAGACGGTGACCCCAATGGGAGGTCGTCTGCTAAGGCGTTGGCTCCTTCAGCCCCTTCTGGATTTAGACTCCATCCGGAAACGTTTAGACGCTGTTGAAGCCCTTTATAAAGATAGCTTACTCCGAGCCGAGCTCCGCGATCACCTCCGCCGGGTCGCGGATGTCGAGCGACTGACTAGTCGGGTCTCTGCGGGAACCTGTAGCCCTCGAGACCTGGCTAACTTACGCTCCTCTTTAGAGGTGATCCCAAACCTTCTTAAAACCCTTCGTTCTGTAGAAGCCCCTCCCTTAGTGGCTTTGGCCGATTCAATGGATCCCCTTCCCCAAATCCAGCAACTTCTAAAAGAGGCAATTGTGGAGGACCCCCCCGCCCATCTTCGGGAAGGCGGCGTCATCCGAACGGGTTATCACGAGGAACTGGATCGTTTAAGAAAGATCTCTTTGGAAGGAAAGGACTGGGTTGCCCGATTGGAACAGCAGGAGAGAGAAAGAACGGGCATCGCTTCGTTAAAAGTCGGCTATAACGCTGTCTTTGGCTATTATATTGAGGTAACCAAACCTAACCTCTCAAGGGTACCTCCTGATTACATCCGCAAGCAAACGATGGTCAATGCAGAGCGGTTTATCACCCCCCAGCTTAAAGAGTACGAACAAACTATTTTAGGGGCTGAGGAACGAGCTCTTCAACTGGAAACCACCCTGTTCCAGGAGGTCCGGGCTAAAGTTGCCAGCCAATCTTCTCGACTCCTGACCCTTGCCCGGGCCTTAGCAGAGTTAGACGTTCTCTGCTCCTTGGCCCAAGTTGCCGTGGACTATCATTATGTCCGCCCTGAAATCTCCCGGGAAGACCGGATCGAGATTATAGGGGGGCGTCACCCTGTTGTGGAGGTTACTAACCCTGAACCCTTTGTTCCCAACGACACCAGGATCGGAGGGGATAGGGAGCGAATTATGATTCTTACCGGCCCGAACATGGCCGGAAAGAGCACCTACCTGCGTCAAGTGGCTCTCATCACCCTTATGGCCCATATGGGGAGTTTTATACCTGCAGAGAGAGCTCATATCGGCCTGGTGGATCGCATCTTCACCCGAGTGGGCGCTCAGGATGATTTAGCCAGTGGTCAAAGCACTTTTATGGTCGAGATGACAGAAACCGCAAACATTTTGAATAATGCTACCTCCCGGAGCCTAGTGATTCTGGATGAGATCGGCCGAGGAACTAGCACCTATGATGGCCTCTCCATCGCCTGGGCGGTGGTAGAGTACATCGCCCAGATCGGTTGTAAAACCCTCTTCGCCACCCATTACCACCAGCTGAATGCTCTGGAACGGCGGGTCCCAGGAATAAAGAATTACCGAGTGCTCGTTAAAGAGGATGAACACCAGATCGTTTGGCTGCGGAGGGTGGTACCGGGGGGTACTGATCGCTCTTACGGTATCCAAGTGGCCCGCTTAGCAGGTCTCCCTGATGCAGTGATTCAAAGAGCCAAAGAAGTTCTCAAATCCCTGGAAACCAACGGCAGGCGCGCTCCCAAGATTAATGAGCAAATCCAGCACCTCCAACTCACCTTTTTTGAAGCGGACCTTCACCCCGTCCTTCAAGCCCTCCAGGAGATAGATGTGAACACCCTTACCCCTATTGAAGCTCTAAACAAACTGGCGGAACTGAAGCAGATGCTTCGTCAAAATTAGTGCTCAAATTCACATTCCCCAAGCTTCCCAAATCACAGAAGGTTCCCTCCCCCCCCAGGTAAAGTACCTTTAGGAAGAGTGGAGGAACTCTGCTCCCCCTTCATTCGTCAAATATAAGTGGAGGGTACAGGAGTTATAAAGAAGTTTGTGGGTGCTCTACCTAGAAGGTCATCGCCTGAGGGAGGTTTGGAATGATTGGCCTGTACCACCTCTTCAGAAAAGCCTTATGCTCTCGTGAACGACGCTTAAAAATATACCTGGTACTGCTGGCGATTACCTTAATTCTTTACCTCCAACCCTTTCGGTTAGGGATAGTGTTAGGAAATAGTATGGAACCCACTTTAAATAACGCTGACTTATTTCTACTGGAAGTAAAGAAAATTAGCCCGCAGGATTTGAAGGTAGGAGACATCGTGGCGGTAAAGGTAGATGGTTTAATCCTAGTAAAGCGGGTCTATGCTCTGCCAGGCCAAAAAGTAAAAAAAGTTCCCGGAAAGGGCGATAATCTTTACTTCTGGTTAAGCCCCTGGTGGCTGAAAAAGAACGCCTATGAGGTGCCTGAGGGGCATATTCTTGTCATCGGGGACAACCTAGATGATTCTATGGATAGTCGAGATTTCGGGCCTATCCCCCTGGAGGACGTAGTAGGGAAAGTGGTCCTTCCACAAGTAGCCCGACCCTCCTATATCCGTTACCCTTCCTCCTGATTGGTAACGTAAGACCTAGCGTACCCTAAAGGGTGCAACTATCCCTTCTATCTGATACCACAGGCGTAGGCGGTGCCGAAATGAAACTTAACGTGTCCATCTAGAAATAGACAATTGGCCCCATTATCCGGTCGGTTCCAGAAAATACTGGCAACGATATTGCTTTTGGCTTGGTGCCAAGCTAAACCGTCACGAAGAGCTGCAATGTCGGCGGGGTCTCGGACGTCTGACATTGCTAACTCATTTAAGTTGGGGACACTCCCATTGCCTCCACGCCACTGATAGGAGGTACCAAAGTAATCCCAATAGGTTGTGAGAGCCGGTTGGCCGGGTTCGTGGTAACCTCGATCACTAGGGCAACAGAAGACCCGATTATTCTTCACATAAGGCAGAAGCTTCACCCAATATTGCCGAGGATTAGGTTTGTCCGGTGGGCTTTGCCCGGCCTCGTTAATCGCCGGTGCATTGGGAAGCACCCCCTCCCAATCCTCTACATAAGTTTGCAAAGCAATCCCCTGCTGTTTTAAATTAGAAGCACAGGAAGTCTGCCGGGCTTTCTCCCGAACTTTCGCGAATACTGGGAAGAGAATAGCTGCCAGAATAGCAATGATGGCAATCACTACCAGGAGTTCAATTAAGGTAAAGGCCTTAAAAGCCTTTGGAGCAAGGTAAGATCCTTCTTTCATTTGTGGCTTACCTCCAATGACCCGTTCCCTTCTCTCCGGATACTCCTAGAACCGAGGGAAAGAAGGGAGGAGGCAATCCCTTCATCTCCTTAGCCTTTATGACTACTGGAGCAAGGGAACGCCTCACTCCCCTTCCTCCCCGACAGGTCTCTGTTAGAGCGTTCGTTTTCCGACCGCGACTTGAAGGATGGTAATCACTTCTGGGAGCTCTATCTTGCCGTTGTTGTTGAGATCTCCCGCTGATAGCTGCTCCTTAGTAGGCTGTTTTAGCCCTACCGCCACTTGAAGGGCCAGAATCACATCGGCCAGGGTTACTTTGCCGTCCGCATTGAGGTCCCCCTTCTTTACCGCAGGAGGAGTAACCTTAGGAGGCAAGACAAAGTTATAGATCTCAATCTCCCGGAAGCGAGGAGGAGCCTGACCTGTAGGGACGAAAATTCGAACCTGCTTGGTGGTCACCGGAGAGCTCAAGATCTTCTCATGGACAATTTCGATATCGGCTCCTCCACCGGGGCTGGCAGCGGAGGCGAACTCCACCCAGTCTTTCTTCTGATCATCCCAGGCCTGGAAGCTGATCTCCCGGCTGCGGTCTCCAAACTCATGGAGGATTAAACGATTGAAGGTAATCGGCTGGGGCCAGGTCAGCTGGATCCAGGCGTTGGTCACTTGCCCTCCGATAAACCCTTCTTCGGTTCCTGCTGAGCCCCAGAAGGTTTCCAACTGGCCATCTATAGCCTTATCGGCGGTGTTATCGCCATCCTCGCTTGAAGCCTCCGCCTGAGCTTTACGGGCTAAGTTCTCCCCTTTGGCCGGAATAGGAACCTCTACTTCTACTACTTTCCCCGGCTCAACGGTAACAATCACGGGTTCTCCAGGGAAGAAACCCTCCTTCTTCGCAGTAAGGGCGAAATCATCAGGGTCGAGGATGGCGGTAAAGGTTCCCGCAGAGTCCGTGACTCCAATCGCTCCCCCTGGGTCAGCAATCACATCAGCGTTGGGAACCGGATTCCCTGTGAAAACGTCAATCACTCGCCCCTTCACTGTACCCACAGGGGTGTTCTGAACCTCAACCTCCATAATGGAGGGAGCAGGTAGACCCCCTCCGGGGGATACAAAACCTGAGATGAGAATCCGCAGCTGTTTCGTGGTCACCGGGTCTGCCAAAGTTGTTGTCAGGATCGCATCCCCTCCTTTTTGAACTACCTTACGGGTTGCGATGTCTACAAAATCCCCCTTACCTTCATCAAACCGCTGGAGTTTATATTCGGTGATGGCATCGCCGAACTCCCGGATAGTCACCCGATTAAAGGTCTGAGGCTTCTCCCAGATCAGGTCCAGGTACTCATTATCAGTACCCCCAGCCATCCAGCGGGTCTTTAAGTCCCCATCAGCCGCAAAGGAAGCGGGATAGAGAGGGTTCCCTGTATCCGGATCGGTTTGAGCACTTTCGCTAGAGGCTTGTACTGTGGCTCCCTTTACCAGATTCGGAGGTTGGCGGAACAGGACGAAATTACGTTCAACCCTCCCTTTTTCAGGAACCTCTACTCCTCGAGCGGTTCGGCTTTTAAACTCCCCAGTTTTACTTACCGTGATGTTATTCAAGCCAGGGTCTACGACAAGAGTATAATTCCCCTGTTGATCCGTCACAGTCGAGGCGTCTCCAGCAACTACCTGGGCACCCGCCACCGGCTGACCTCCTTCATCGGTGACTTTACCGAATACAGTCCCAAAGGGCACGTTGAAGACTTCCAGTTCCCAGATAGAAGCACAAGCGATTTGAGGGATATGCAAGCGAAGCCTAGTCGAGGTAGCCGGGGGATCTAAGACAGCGACCAACGTTTGGTTAATATCAATTCGACCCGAAGCCGGCCCTCTTCCCTCGAAGACGTTCACCCAATCATTTTTAGTGGCATCCCAGGTTTGCAGGTGGAACAAGCCAATACGATCGAAAGCTTGCTTGATAATCACTTTATTAAAGGTCTGGGGGGAGGGCCATTCGAGAGCGATCCAATGCTCCCCTCCCTGGCAGTTATCGTTCCAGCGAGTAGTGTCTTTTCCGTCAATAGCGCGACTGGCTTCAAAACCGCCTCCGGGGAATTCGCTGTCCGCAGAGGCTTTGGCGAAGAGAGCCAAATTCAGCTTAGGAGGTGCGAAGACTTCCAGCTCCCATATAGAGGCACAAGCAAGATTACTAATCCACAGGCGGATCTTCTTGGTGATCACCGGTGGAGCGAGGTCAGCAGTCAAAGTCTGATTAATGTCAATACGGCCTGACCCAGGGCCTGTTCCCTGGAATACATCCACCCAATCGTTCTTGGCCTCATCCCAGCTCTGGATTTTGTACGATTTGATCCGGTCAAAGGCTTGTTTAATGACTACTTTACCAATAGTCTGGGGCGAAGGCCATTCAAGAGCTAACCAGTGATCCCCTCCCTGGCAGTTATCGTTCCAGCGAGTAGTGTCTTTTCCGTCAATAGCTCGGCTAGCTTCAAAACCACCTCCGGGGAATTCGCTGTCCGCAGTAGCCTTTGCCTGAAGGGCTAAATTGGTACCCTGTCCCCAGATAGGGGCAACAGCAAAGATCCCGGTGAGAACAACCCAAACATAAATGGAGCACCGAGTTCCTCTCATAAAAACCTCCTTTGAGGATGGTTGAGGCTGATGGGTTGCTCCGCCTTACCGTCAGCCTCTAGGATTTTTTTCCACGAGGAGAGCGGCTCTCCTCCTTGCCCTCGGATAAAGAACAAAGTTCCCCCGGTCTTAACTATCAAAAGATGTTTTGTTGAACAGCTCTCCTCCGAAGAGAAGAGTGGCCTGCTACCGCTCATCCAATCCCTTCTGCTCACCTTTGCTGTCCCCAAGCAGAACGCGGGCTATGGCTACCTGGGCCCCCACGATCCTTTCGAGGGCCCCGGCATGCCAACCAGCCTCCTCGATCTCCTGGGCTGTCTGCAAAGCCTGCTCGATGGTCTGCTTTGCCTCCGTCACCTGCCCCGCCCCCGCCTGGGCTTTCGCGATCCCTACAAGGGCCCAGGCGCGACTGCTAGCGTCCTTGATCCTCCGAGCGATCTGCAGGGCCTCCTGGTATAGCCCCGCCCTCGCCTGGGCCCACGCGATCCCTGAAAGAGCCCCGGCATGCCAACCACCAGCGTCCTTGATCTCCCGGGCGGTCTGGAGGGCCTCCTGGTATAGCCCCGCCCTCGCCTGGGCCTGCGCGATCCTTGCAAGGGCCCAGGCACGCCAACCAGCG